>JBBRYI010000004.1:0-292394 GCA_038237805.1 Chthoniobacterales bacterium
AGTCGGATCGTGCCATCTCTTCCGCCACACCTTCGCCACCCTGCTTTTGGAAAACGGCTGCGATGTGCGTTACGTGCAGGAAATGCTCGGCCACTCGAAAATGGAAACCACCGCGATCTACACCCACGTCTCGATCAAGGCCTTGAAGGAAGCGCACTCGCGCCATCATCCCGCCAGGCTGCCTGCGGCGGCCGTTGCAATGTCCGCGCCTGCCGTCGCAACCTCGAGTGTCTGAGAGCGCTCGTGCGCTTCTAAATCTTTTAGCTGCTCGCAGTCGCCCCTTCGCGGCTTGCATCCGCGTCTCTGCGCGTGTTACGCTCGCGCCCGTGACGATCAATCCCGGCTACGAACCCGAAGCCTCGCGCGCTACGCGCGACGGCGACGTGTGCCTGGGCCGATCGACTTCTCGCTACAACATCGCGCTGGGCGCGCGGATCAGCAGAGACCCGATTGCGGAGATGGCAGGGACTAACTTGTATCGATATGTAAACAACGGCCCTGTTAATCGTATTGATCCTTTAGGGCTCGTAGATCTTGATCTTCATAGTCCTGGTGATACGCCTAGTGTGCAAGTTGGCCACACCTTGCCCGATGATTCCTCGACCATCACGGTGTTTGCGCACGGAAATCCGAATATCGTTGATGATGAGCGCAATTTTCCAGCTCATTCTCCAATCGCCCAGAATCCTTTGGGAGCGCGCGCGCTGGCAAATCTGATTAAGAACCTGCCGGACTTTCCAAACGCGAACCGAGTTGTCCTGTACTCTTGTGAAACCGGCCGTGGACCTAATCCAATTGCCGCATTGCTGGCAAAGTATTTGGGACTACCTGTTTGGGCACCAGATAATACTTTTTGGACTACGCCGGGGAATCGTTGCGGCATATCGGGGATCTTTCCGCCGTTACTGAACGGCAAACCCAACAAAAAGGAACCTGGATCTTATTTGCGATTTGATCCACCTAGCAAATAATCATGCAAGCCGTGCTAATCGGAGTTTGCTGCGTGTGCATCAGCATATTGGGCTGTGCGCATGACAACCTGAAACCAGCGGAGCACGCTGGAACCGAAAGTTATCGCCTCGAAGCTGGCGATCTAGACCGCCTGAAACAGCTTGCCCAAAGTGGCAATCCTGATGCAGCGGAACGAGTGGCGGGATACTACATTTTTTATAAAGGAGACAGCCGAGGAGGACTCAAGTGGCTTGAGCTGGGAGCAAAAAATGGTAGCCAGCACGCGAGAACAACGGCTCGGAAGATCAGACAAGCGCTGAAAGAAGCTAATTAGACCACCACCTCGTTACGCGCCGCTTCTATCCGCAGGGAGAGCAAATCAGTGGAGCGAGTTATTACTACATGCGCGATGAATTGGGGAGTGTGCGCGAGCTGACCGACTCCACCGGGGCCGTGCGCGCAAGGTATGATTACGATCCATACGGTAAGCGCACGAAATTAAGTGGCGACCTGGACGCGCAATTTGACTATACCGGGTTTTATTATCACGCCCCCAGCGAAATGAATCTTGCTCTTTATCGCGCTTATGATTGGCTCACCGGCCGATGGCTGAGTCGAGATCCAATTGCCGAAGCTGGCGGAATTAATTTGTATGGTTATGTTAGCAACAACCCAACTAATAGGCGAGATCTTTTTGGGTTACAGACATTAAATCAATCTCCGCTTGACCCTGAGTGGCAAGAATTGGATGGCTACACGCCCGAAGCCGCGCAACAGGAAATTCAACGAACGCGTGAGCTGAGGCAAGCTGGCTGGGAGTGTTATAGAGATACCAGCCTAATGTCGCTTAAGATGCTGAAATGCGCCGCAATGGGTAAACCCATGATTGACCAGCTTGTCGATAAAATCGAAGGAAGGCTTCCCGATGCCATACTAGAGATTTTGAAAAGGCTCCTCGCCCGACCGGAACCACAAATTCCACCTAACACAAGTCCGCGTAAGTAACATGAATATTGTGTTTGTCCCGACAATTCTTACTGCGATTACCGACGTCCTCCTATGCATCCTATGTTACTACGGGATGAAACTGGAAGTCTGGAAACAAGCTGGCCTGCTTTTGCTTTCAAGTATCTTATCGCTGGTGATTTCCGCTGAATTACTTTTATATAAGGCCCAAAAAGCATTGGCAATCCCTATCTTCCCGAAAGAGGATTGGAGTTTGCTAACAACGATCAATCGCTATCTCGACCTTTCATCGCGGATACTCAGTTTAATTGCAATTGGATGGCTTCTACTATTCGTCCTACGCCTAAAAGATTCAAGGGACAGCAACCCGCGAATTTCGGGGTCCACATAATCCTTCTCGTCTCCGGTAGCGTCAACGTCTTCCGTTGCGAGCACGAAACAGTTTGTCTGGAACGAGAACTCAATTGCGCAGGAGCGTGATGCGAATAATGTCGTTACGCGCCGCTTCTATCCGCAAGGAGAACAGATCTGTGGCGCGAGTTACTACTACATGCGTGACCACTTGGGGAGCATACGCGAGCTGACCGACTCCACCGGCGCCGTGCGTGCGCGTTATGATTACGACCCATATGGTAAGCGCACGAAATTAAGTGGCGACCTGGACGCGCAGTTTGGGTTCACCGGTTTTTATTACCACGCACGCAGCGGACTGAATCTTGCTCTTTATCGCGCCTATGATTTTAGCACCGGGCGGTGGCTTAGCCGAGATCCGATTGGTGAAGAGGCTGGAACGAATCTTTACAATTATGTCGCTAACGATCCGATGATGAAAATTGATAGGCTTGGATTAGATGCTACTAACAACAGTAGTGCGCCAATTTTCGTCCTGAAAGATGGGGTCTGGTATGTCTTACCTCCTGGGCAAACCTTAACGGGAGAAACGGGTGCATTCAGTAATGGACTAGATCCAGCAACCGGAAAAGCCTCAGCGTTCAAATGGATCGACTGCTATGATGTCAAGGTGCTAGATCCCGATCCAAACCACCCAAACATATTAAACCACTCTATTGATCTAATTTGGGTGGGCAACCAGAATACTTCTGGTAAGAGTTGGAAACGGAAGGTTGCATGCGCGTTTCCTGGAATTGCCGCGAGTGAGCAAAATAAGCGAGGCGGGGTAAAGCCTGATGCGAAGATCGAGTTTGGAAGCAATCCTCCTGCGAGGCCTTAACATGGCTATACTGCACATTAACCGTTTCGTTTTTTGTAGCCTTTTGTTCCTGCCTTGGATGTTGATCGGATGCCAGACTCCGCGGTTACGAACTGTGGTCGACTTCAGACGGTCTGCGGAGGCAAACAATATCAATGGAAAGCGCGAGCAGGATATTCTTCCGCTGTTCGGAAAGCCAAATCGCATTCGAAAGACGCCAACGTATTTTGTTTATGTCTACGATTTCCCCACGAAGTCGTCGCGGTGGGACACGGAGTGCACCATAAGGTTCGATGGCTCAACGCGCCGAGTCAAAGCCTGGCAAATCAATTCTGATTAGGCTTGGTTCTGCGAAACAGACGAATGTAGCTATAGACACGGGCCGTCGGATCAAGATCGTGGAAAAGAGCATTTCCTCTCCTGCCATTAACTTTACCGTGCAGCCACCGAATAACCGATACGGTACCTACACTTCGGCGTCGGTCTCGCTCGCAGCGGGTACCTATACCCTAAGCATTACAGGCTTGAACCCCAATGGCGGAGCTAACACCGCCTGATCGATGCGGTGAAGCGCAATACCACGCTGGTAGCAAACGGCGGCTTTGAAACGCCGGTTTTGGGGACGGGGGCGTGGGTGTATCGACCGGCGGGAGCGACATGGTCTTTTATCGGCACTAGTGGGATTGCGAAAAACAACAGCGGGGTGACCTTCGCGAATCCCGTAGCGCCGGAAGGAACGCAGGTTGGCTTCGTTCTGAACACAGCAAGCCTATGGCAATACATCAACCTGGGAGCAGGTAGCTACAACATCAATCTCCGAGCCGCCCAGCGCGGCACGACCAATACCAGCTACCAGCGGCTGAATGTGAAACTGCAAGGTGTTACGCTAGTCGTTACCAGCACCAAGCAGTTTGTCTGGAACGGCAATTCGGTTGCGGAGGAGCGTGATGCAAACAATGTTGTGACGCGTCGCTTTTACCCGCAAGGAGAACAGATCAGCGGCGCCAGTTATTACTACATGCGTGATCATCTGGGCAGCGTGCGCGAGCTGACCGACTCTACGGGCCTGGTCCGGGCGCGCTACGATTACAATGCATTCGGCTACCGCACGAAACTGAGTGGCGATCTGGACGCGCAGTTAGGTTTCACTGGATTCTATTACCATACGCGCAGCGGACTGAATCTTGCTCTCTATCGCGCCTATGATTTTCTCACCGGAAGATGGCTTAGCAGAGATCCGATTGCCGAGAATGGTGGAATCAATCTGTATGGCTACGTACGAAATAATCCTATCGTCGCTATGGATCCTTTGGGACTCTGGGATATTAACCTTTTGCCACCGTCGGATCCCTACCATGATGCTGGTGACCGAACGCCGCTTTCTCCTGATATACTAACCGTTGGCGGTCATGGTGGCCCCTCCTCTATGCTCGACTCAAACAGAAATCAATTGTCGCCGGACGCCTTAGCGAAACTAATCAAATGCAATCCAAAATATAACCCAACAAAACCGGTTCGTCTCGAGGTTTGCCAATCGGGGCATCAGCTGAGCCCCGGCGCAGTTCCGTACGGCCAACAACTGGCAAACGTGCTCGGAAGCGAGGTACTGGCCCCCACCGGCAACGTCATTATCAACAACCAAGGAGACACATGGCTTCGATGGGGATATTATCAACACTTTACTCCCCAAAAATGAAACATGTTAGGTTAGTTCTCATTATCATATCGCTTGCGCTAGTTTCTGTCGCGGGCTGTAAACGACAGGGTCACGACCTTAACGAAGGGCTTAGACTCCCTCAAAAAGAATTGGAAAGTTACAAGAGCCGGGCTCTCCAAGGCGATGCCGAGGCAGCGAAGAAGCTGTGGCATCACTATTCATTCGTAGAAATGGATGAGGGAGAAGGAGAAAGGTGGAAGGGCGTGTATAACAAGTTAACTGACGCTAAATCACTCGCCGCCGCTAGTCCTACGGCCGCGCAATCGACGCCCTCAACTCCTACTCCTTAACCACAATCGGCGCCTCGTCCACGGCCAGCACGCAAGAGTTGATCTGGAAAGGCAACGCCACTGTGGAAGAGCGCAACGCAAGTAACGTCGTCACGCGTCGATTCTATCACCAAGGAGAACAAATCAGCGGCGCGAACTACTACTACATGCGTGATCATCTCGGCAGTGTGCGCGAGCTGACGGATTCGACAGGCGCGGTGCGGGCGCGCTATGATTACAATGCATACGGTTACCGCACCAAGCTGAGCGGCGATTTGGACACACCTTTTGGTTTTACCGGCTTTTATTACCACGCATACAGCGGACTCAATCTTGCTCTTTATCGCGCCTATGATTTTGGCACCGGAAGGTGGCTTAGTACAGATCCAATTGAAGAAAGCGGCGACGTCAATTTATATAGGTATGTGTCAAATAAACCACTTAGTCGGACCGATCTCCTTGGTCTCGACTCGTTGCGTTTCGACGGTTATACGCTTATACACTTTGATAATAGTGGAAATGTGTTGGGAAGTTATCCTGGTACTTCGGGCCGTCCTGGAATCACAGATCCGGCTCTGCGGAACCAAGGCCCAATTCCACCCGGCGATTACATTCTAAATCCCTGGGAAATTACGGCCGGCGGTCTTCTTAGAAACTTGTTCGGAGATTGGGGCAAATATCGCGCCCCTTTGCATCCTCAACCATGTACCGATACACAGGGACGAAACAACTTCTTTTTACACGGCGGTAAAACTCCTGGTTCAGCCGGCTGCATCGACATCGGAAGCAATGACAAAATTCTTTTGCCAAAACTTCAACTGCTTAAGGAGCCCGTGCCAGTCTTGATTGTATACCCCCCTTCCGGAGCGCCACCAGTAACCCCATGACAAAATTCTTACCGTTTGTAGTTGCCGCCATCGTATTAGACTGTCTCGGGTTGACGGCTTATTCGTTTCTTGAGCACAACGGGTGGAAGCTAGTAACAATAGGAATTTTCGTCGTCGCTACCTTATTTATGCTGGTGCTCGCAGCGCGCCAGATGCGTTTGGGGGAACTCTTTTTGCTGGGACTAATCGTGTCAGTGGTAGCGTTGTTATCATTGCAGATGCTAGGCTATACGGCTTTTCCAGGGTTAGTTAAAGACGTTCAGCCTCTATCGCCGAATCACTACAGATTGATGACCCTGCAGTTCGTGTTGGCTTGCGCCTTTTATTTTACGGGGATTGTGCTTGCCAGAGTTCTTTTCGGGCGTAGAAACGTTGACGCTGGAAATAGGCGCTCGTAACATCCCGCCGAGCCTAAGGCGCGTGTGCCCAAAAGCTGTTTTGTCATGTCGAGGGCCGTCGAGCCATCCTTTACTGCTACTGATTCTTAGAATGGGAGGTTCCTGGACTTCGCTCGGAATGATAACGCGGGTAAGCGCACCGGTGACAACGGTGAAGCTCACATGTTTAATAACGTCAACCAAGTCGCAGACGCGGGGTACGCCTACGATAACAATGGCAACTATACATCTGATCCGTGGGCGACCTATGAATGGGATGCGGCCAATCGGCTTACGGCAATCACTTACAATGCAAATGGCGATCGGACGGAGTTTACCTACGATGGCTTGGGTCGACGGGTGAAGATCGTGGAAAAGAGTTATGCCGTGCCGATTAACTTCACTGTTCAACCACCGAACAATCAATACGGCACCTATAGCTCTGCGTCGGTCTCGCTAGCCACGGGCAGCTACACGCTAAGCATTACAGGGTTGAATCCCACGGGTGGAGCTTCTAATACTGCCCTGATCGATGTGGTGAAGCGCAATACCACGCTGGTAGCAAACGGCGGCTTTGAGACGCCTGTTTTGGGGACGGGCGCGTGGGTGTATCGACCGGCTGGAGCGACCAGGTCGTTTGTCGGCAACAGCGGGGTGGCGAAAAACAACAGCGTCTTTACCAGCTCCAACCCGGTGGCGCCGGAAGGAACTCAAGTGGGGGTAGTGGTGAACACTGCGAGCATGTCACAATCGTTCAGTCTGAGCGCTGGCACTTACAACATTAATTTGCGCGCAGCCCAGCGAGGAAACGTTAACACAACCTACCAGCAGTTGAGAGTGAAACTGCAGGCAAATGCGTTGTCGGTTACGAGCACGAAGCAGTTTGTCTGGAATGGCAACTTAATGGCTGAGGAGCGTGACGCGAATAATGTCGTTACGCGCCGCTTCTATCCGCAAGGAGAACAGATCAGCGGAGCGAGTTACTACTACATGCGTGATCACTCGGGGAGTGTGCGCGAGCTGACTGACTCCACCGGCGCCGTGCGTGCGCGTTATGATTACGACCCATATGGTAAGCGCAAATTCAAGACCTAACAGGTCAGGCCGACAAGGCGCAACAGGCCTATGCGAAGGCAAGGGCGGTGCTGGAGACGCGACTAAAGGAAAGACCTAACGATCCTACTATGACAGGTTACCTTGCCACGGCTTATGCAGGTCTGGGCCAAAAAGATGTCGCACTTAGGATTGCTAAAGGCGCAGTCAACGCATGCCCGATCTCGAGCGATAGCATAGACAGCGTGAACTGCATTGATGCCCTCGCTGCCGTTTACGCTATGACTGGCGATCCTGAGTCAGCGCTCAATGAGCTCGCGAAAATTGTTATCCTGCCGGGCGGACCAACCTATGGCGATCTCCGTTTTAATCCAGGCTGGGACAAACTTCGGCAGGATTCGCGTTTCGCGACTCTCCTAAATCAGGCAGCAATCCCACGGCTGTAACTCTACTCTTGTACAGAAAGAGGCAGCGGTTTGGCCGCTGCCTCTGACTTACCTAATTAACTGGAGAAGAGTTAGAACTTCTTTCTCAGTTCGACGTAAACAAAACGTCCAACGTTATCGTAGATGGCTCCTGGAAAGTCGTTGGCGTTGCTAGCCGCCCCAGCACCGTACTGTACCGGCGGATCCTGCCCGAACACATCGTCGCAACCCACGCTAATGGTGGTGTTGTTCAAAAGCTGCTTCCACCTTGGTAAGTTATAGGCCGCTGTCTGCGAATCCGCTGTTTCTACCGCTTTGCCGTCCTTGCCGCGTAGAACTTCTTTCGAGTCCTTGGAATAACCAGCGACCGGCTGAGACTCTACGGGCGCTACGAAAGCGAAGGTATAGGAAGCCTGCGCATCGAAAAACCATGTTGCTTTAACGTAGTGGTCATGATTCCCGTCCGGATAGATGGCGGGGTCGGCCCCCGAGAAGAGGTGCTCATTGTAACCGCCAGTGTAACGAGCGGTCCCGACTAGATCGAACCCGCTCAAGGCCCAATCCAGCCGCGAGATTCCCTTCCATTTCAAGTAACCGTCACCCAAAGTAGCTTGATCGGCGGAGTTGCCAGATACCTCTACTGACTTCGATTGAGTTGTTAGCTGAAGAATAAAGGAATCAAGATATGTGGCTTGAGTAAGCGAAGTGAATGTTCCAAACGGCGTTTGGAATTGATATTGAATGCCAAGATCAATACCACGAGCATTTTGTCGTCCGGCGTTTTGGAAGGTATCAACGATGGAGCTGATTATGTTGCCGGTAGGATCCAGGGTGACAATTTCCCCGGGCAAAAGATGGCCCGTCAGAAATCGCTGTACAACCTCCTGCGCCGCGGGCGCAGTAACTACACCTTTACGTTCAATGTCCCACAGGTCGACGGACAGGGTTAAGCCGGGAACAAACTTTGGCGTGTATACAACTCCTCCGCTGAATGTCCGGGAATCTTCCGGCTGTAGGTTCGGGTTACTGGAAGTAATCGTGGTTGTTTCGGGCTCGAAATCACCTTTGAAAAGAGTCGGCTCGAGACCTGAGGTAGGCGAGGCGTAAAGCTCGAAGAGCGACGGCTCGCGAAAACCTTCGCCCCAGGTGCTGCGGATAGTTAACTGATCGTCGAATGGTTGCCAACGCATTCCGAATTTTGGAACGAGCACGTTGGTATTGTTATTCTGGAACGCCTCAAACCGTGTGGCGGCGGTAAACTCCAAAGCATGGAGGCCAACGACGGCGTTCTCCGGACTAAAGATCGGTACACTCGTTTCGCCGTAGAATGCATAATCTTTGCGGCCGGCAGCAGTAATCGCCGTGGCTGTTTCACCCACGAGATCACCCTGAAGAGAGTGATCGTCGGGTTGCTGGGTAACGTCTTCGCGGCGAAACTGGCCGCCAAACGCGAATCCAACACCACCAGCCGGCAACTTGAAGAGCTGCGTGGTATAAATGTTCAAGTCTGCGGTCCCGAGCTTGGATGACTCAACGCTGTTCGCCCGAATTGTCGCGTAGTTTACGGTAGCTGCGTTCGAGGGAATCGACACGCGAAAGTCTCCAAAAGGATTGAAGGGCGTCGTCGTGCCGATGAACTGGTCCGAAGTAGGATCGAAGATAGGATCGGCCGCGTTCAAAATCCGGGTAAAACGAGAGACCGAGACAGTTTTAAAAACCCGAGTGTCCCTGACCTCGCTAAAACGAAATCCCGTATCATAGCCCCACGTCCCGTCGAACAGCTTGTCGCCCTTCAGACCAATCGTTGTGAGAAAGTTATCGGTGGTATTATCTACGGTGCGGTTGCCAAATTCTGCCAGGCGCGCACGGCTGCCGCCCGAAATAATTTGCTCAAACGGATTGAAAGGATTGAAGGCACCAACCGGCAGGCCGGTCTGGTCAAAAGTTGGCGTATTCGGAGGAGTCACTCCGCCGGGTAGCGGATGATTCGGAGGAATAGCAAGCGGGGTCTGCCCCTTACTGATAAACGAACCGGTGGCAGGAGGCGCGAGCTCGTTATGCGTCTTTACGTTTTGGTAAAGCATATCGCCATAGATGACGAGTTGATCACCGAATACTTTATGGTCGAAACTGGTGTAACCGCCCCAGCGTTCCGACGAAGGGTACATGCCTTGCACAAGGCCGAAGTTAAATGTATTTGAGCGCCCCGGTGTAAAGGTGTAGTCGGAGGCGGGAGCAGAACCGTTCGTCAGGAATGGGGCATGCCCAAAAATAACATCACCGGGTGCTGTCCCTGGAGGAGGCGTACCTCCCGCGGCAACAACCGATTCGTAGCTCAACTGAAGATTGTAAGGACTGGCATTCGAACTTCGGAACGGGGGAAACTTGGAGTTGCCGCGATCTTTGGCGAAGATTGAATTCCGGTGATAGTAATTAAGGACACCGGTTACCTGCGTCTTATCGTCTCCGACACCGAAGAGGACGCTGGCATCGAAGAGGCCATTATCCTTATCCAAGGTATTCCCATACTCAACGCTAGCTTCGGCTCCGCGATAATTCTTGAAGAGCTTGATGTTTACTACGCCAGCGACCGCATCCGCGCCATAGGTAGTCGAAGCACCGTCCTTCAAAATTTCGATAGTATCGATCGCGGCGCGCGGGATCGAGTTCAAATCGATAAACGAGAAGGTGCCGCCTGTGCCGACCGGGTAGGGAGCTACACGCCGACCATCGATCAAGACGAGAGTCGCACTCGGGTCGAAACCGCGCAGCGAAATCGAAGAGGCGCCGGTCGTAAATCCAGTGTTGTTATTGCTTAATGGGACACCATTCGCATTTGCCACTGGCAGCTCCTTGATCAATGCCTCTGCGCTGCGTTGACCCGATTTGTTAATCAAATCGCGATTGAGGTTCAAAACTGGGTTGGATCCGACTTCTTCCGCGGTGGGAATGTTGGAACCGGTGATGATTACTCGTTCGGCCTCGGCGGTCGTACTTGCCTGGCCGATTGGTGATGAAGCCGGGGCTGGTGAAGGCGCCTGGGCATAGCCACGGCCTCCTGCCATTAAAGGAACTGCAAGGCCAAGCACTACGGCAGCGCGTGTGATTCTGAATCTCTGTAATAGTTGTCGTATCATTGTTTCTCCCTTTTTTTGGTTAGGTCGGCGCGAGGCGTGATAACTCGCGCGCTTGGCCAGAGCTATAAGGCGGAGCGTTCAAACAACGTTAGGACATAAACCCGACACTTAAGGACTTTGGGATCGGTCGGTCCCGGGAGAGGCGAAAAAAATGTTTGCAGCCAGGAGACCTTTTCCTGTATCACCGCAAGCACACTAGGAGGTCAAAGTATGAATCTGATTCGACGATGGTCGGTTTTTCTCAGTGCGGTAATAAGTTTAGCGATGCTGGCAGGATGCGCGGAAACCCAGGAGGGCCGCACAACGCAAGCCCAGGGCACGGGGATCGGTGCGTTATTGGGAGCGGCGCTTGGAGCTGGGTTAGGCGCTGCTACTGGAGGCGGTCGCGGTGCAGCAATCGGAGCTGCCGCCGGGGCCGCGGCAGGTGGCGCCGCCGGTTTTGCCTACGGAACGCATGTCGCGACACAAAAAGCGAAATACGCAAAAGCGGAAGATTGGCTGAATGCATGTATTGCCAGTGCGCGCGCGGAACGTCGGCGAGCTTACGCGGTTAATCAGAAAGTTTCGTCGCGGCTCGCTACCTTGGAAAAACGATCGAAGGCGGCGGTGGCTTCCCGCGACAAGGCGGCGGTTACTCAGATCCGCGGCGAGATAGCGACGCTAAGACAGGAAGCAAAGGCGGAAGCGAAGAACGTGGATAATGAAGTGGCTGCGCAGCAGAATGCGTTGAAAGATGGCTCGGCAAAAAGCTCGTCGAACTATGGGGAATTGAAACAGAGCGTAGGTAGCCTGCAAGACACGAAAGCGCAGTTGGGCCAAAGCATTTCACGCCTGGCAAGCTTGGAAAATCAAACCAACATCTAACCGGTATCTATTTAATATGAGACGTCTCGCGATAGCATTCTCAGCAGTTGTGCTTCTTTCCGGCTGCGAAACAACCGGCGATCCGCATCATGGTGGTATCTTCTGGAGCGAAGATAAGGCGCAGCAGCGGCTCGATCAGAAGCGGCGGGAGTTGCACCGTGTCGAAACCGACGCAGATCGCATCGAACAAGAAAATCGCGAGCTTAAGAAGAAGAGCGAAGACGACGAAGGTTGAGCTGGCTCAATCCAGCTGGCCGACGACTGCGATCTCCGTTTGGTTTCCGCCGGCGTTCCTGCCAACTGATCGTCTTATGCCTTGCACTACTGCAGGCAGCGAACGCAGTTAGGGCAGAAGAAGCTCCTGTAGAAGGTCGCGCGGAGTTTCAGCTTTTTCGCAACACGATGCAGGACATCGTAGAGCGCTGCATTTATCGCGTAACTAATCGCGATGTTCTTGTCGGTGCCCTTAAAGCTTTGAAACAGGAGCTAGGACCGAAATTTACGGCAACCCTCCCCTCCGATCTCGAAAGAAAATCTCCGGAGGAAACCTGGCTTGTCTACCAGGGGACGCTGCTTCAGCTCGCTCACTCATCCGAGAATCAGCAATCTCTGAAAAGCCTGGTCGAACTTTCTCTGCGTAGCTACTGCCAGACGGTAGATCGCTACTCCGCCTACGACGATTACGATACCTGGCGCAAACTTCAGGAATTCGGCGAGCCCGATTACACGGGAGTTGGCATCACCGTCATTGAAGGTCGTGAAGCAGATTTCATTTGCGATCCTATTCGCGGCGGTCCCGCTGATCGCGCGGGGGTTGATGAAGGCGATCGCCTTGTTGCCGTGAACGAGCGCAGTGTTCGCGGCGCGACGCGATTGCAGATTAGGATGTGGCTCGGCGAAACCCGGGAAAATTCCGTGCAGCTCCGCGTCCGCCATCGCAATGGCGAGGAAGAGACCGTCGCGGTGCCGAAAGAACAGATTCAATACACCCCGGTCTCGATGGAAGAAAACGATAGCGGCGTGCAAATCGCGTTGCGCCAACTTTCCGCACGCGGTGTGAACGATTTGCGCAACCTGCTGCGATCGATTGGTCCAGCAAGAGCTGTTACTTTGGATTTGCGCGGGTGCGGCGGCGGACCGGTGCAGTTCGCTGTGAGTGTCGCGTCGATGTTCCTGCCGGCCAACACGGTGATTGGAAAATTGGAAACGCTGACTGGAACTGAGACGCTGCTCTCAAACAACTCGGCGCCCTACAAGCCGGCAAAGGTAAGTATTCTGCAGGATCGTCTCACTGCCAGCGGAGCTGAATTGATTATCGCCGCTTTGCGGAGCCACAAACCTTTGAAGGCTGAATCCTATGGGGAGAAGACTTATGGCAAAGGCGTCACGCAGGATGTTGTCAAAGTATCCGGCGCGAACCGCGCAGGCGAAACGATCGTCGAACCGGGCATTCTGACGATTACCGATTCGCGCATCTACGGACCAGATGGTGAGTTTTGGGATAACGACGGACTTCCGCCTAGCAGAGGTGACAATCCGACAAAGTAGTGATCTTACTTACTTGTCTGTTTGGACTTTAGTCCGAAGTAAATCACACCGTACGACAACGCCGTCCAAACTCCAAGGATCAGCAGCGAAGTTTGGAACGGCTGCAGTGAACGGAAAACAGTTCCTTTAGAAAAACGCACATCGCGCCGCGTTTCGACTGTATCACGATACTCCATGTGCAAACCGTCTTCGCTCCGATCGCCGACGCGTTTGTGCTGACCCAACCGATCGGGGATGACGAGGACGTTTTGAAACGATGTGTTAACTAACGAAAGTTTATCGAATACCTCGGAGTAAGAGCGATCGTTATCATTCCATTCCACGCGTTCCTTTTCGCCGCGCGAAGTAAGAAAGACCGGAGTCTTGGTGCGATTCGACAAGAGCGGCACGGCGAGACCGTAAAGGGAGCCCACATCCATAATTCTTTGTGCGGCGAAACTTGGCATGAATTGGCTGAAGAGCCGGACCGACCTGCTCATGTCGGGAACTTGAACAACGATTCCGCCAAAAAGAATTTGCGGAATGAGAACCAAGGGAACCCAGAGCACAGCTTGCGTAGTGTTTGCAACCAAAGCCGAGATCATCAGCCCGATGCCAACGCTCACAACGGCAGCAGCGACCACCGCAGCCAGACGCAGACCAAGGTTCGCGGAAAAAAGGGCAGGAATGGAAACGCCCGGAAGAACAACAAGGGTTCCTTTTTCATCGCGCAATGGAGTGCCATCTTCTTTTGCGAGCAGGCGCGGACGCGAATCCAGAATGTGTTGCGTGATTTGAAAAAATTTGCCAATCGAGAGCAAAGAGTTGAGCGCAAATTTGCTCGGAGGCTTTTTTGCAGCAGGCCGGGCGACATTCGAAACGCTCGTCGCCGGGGTTGCGGCTGGATGTTCCAGATCAACGGCGTCGAAAGCGGCGTCTCCACTTTGCTCAGTCTCGTCCGCACCGAGAGTATAGGAGCGAGTCAATTCGGTTATTGCGCTGTCGCGATCGATATCTTCCGGATGAAACCAGCGCGCGGCGGTGAAGGTGGTCAGGAGAAGTACCATCGCCTGCAGAACCGAGACGAGTGAGAGGAAACCGATCTTGCTGAAGATGTATGTGTTCAATCCTTGTCCGGAAATGCGCTCCCGCCGGAAGATCGGAAGTTCGCCCACGATTTGTTGCGCGCCGTTGCTGCAACCGAACCACATCGTCGCCACTACGCAGAGAAACATTCTCATGGCTGATTTATCGGCGACCCATCCGACGAGCAGCCCGATGAGCAGAGGTTGAATGAGAAGGAATGCGATATTTAAAATGTCCGATCTCACGATGCGCCACTGTCGCGCGACGAGCAGAACGAATGATTTAAGCGCCGGGATGGCAAGTCGGCCTAACGAGTCATCGGTGAGTTCCGCAACGACGCCATGCCCGACAATCGGAAAGGCGCGCGGCGCAAATTGCGATTGCTTGAACTCGGTCTCCCATTCAGCGGCGGGTTTGCCGGAATTCGCGAGACACGCATAAATTCGCTCCAGTGGTGATAATTCCAGGACGGTTGTTTCCTGTTCCGCATCGCCGAACAAAAAATGGCGGCGCGCTTCGTCGCTATTACCGGCGAAGACAAGACGGCCGCCCTGCACGAAAAGCAGCCGATCAAACAAGTACGCCTTTTGCAAAACGTGCGTCGTGCAAACCACCGTCAACTTCGTCAACGTCAATGACTGCAACAGCGTCATGAGTGCTTCTTCCGTCGCGGGATCGAGTCCGGACGAAGGTTCATCGAGAAAGAGAACGCTCGGGTTGGCGAGCAATTCGATCGCGATACTTACCCGCTTCCGCTGGCCGCCGGACAAATCGGAGATGCGCTTGGCGGCATGCTCGGCAAGTCCCAAACGCGCCGTCACTCTTTCAACAAGCGCGCGGATTTCACGCGGCGAAAGTTTGAGACGCAAGCGCGCACTAAATGTGATCGCTTCGGTGACCGTCAGCTCCTTGTGCACGATGTCGTCTTGCGGGACGTAACCGATGCCGATTTCGCGGAGACGTTCGCGATCGGTCAGCGGGACGCCGCCGATGCGAACGTCCCCGGAAGTAGGCGGCCGAATTCCGCAGAGCGCATTCAGTAACGTCGACTTGCCCTGACCGGAACCGCCGAGCACGCCGATGAATTCTCCCGCGACAATGTTGAGCGAAACACTTTCCAGAATCGGTTTGCCGCCGGCGACCACCGTAACATCGCGCGCGGTGACTGTTCCTGTCGATTCCGGTTCGATGCGCGAAATCGCATCGCCCAAAAACTCGAACATGTAACCGGCGATTCGAAACCGATCGCCGAAGACGAGACGTTCGCGCACCAATGCTCGACCGTTTAGCTCCGTTCCGGTGCGACTGGTGTCGCGAATAACATATTCTCCGCCATCGCACTCGATCACGACATGCGAACGCGAGATAATATTTTCTTCCGGATCGAGATCGAGGTGTGAAGGTTCGCCCGGTTTTTGCGGATCGCCACGTCCGATCACGAGTGGTTGCGAATCGAGCATCACGCGCGATGCGGCATGTCCAGCTCGCATGGGGGGCGCGAGCACACGTTGAAATTGAATAAGCGCGCCGGGAAACTCGATCGTGTCCAAATTTGAGAGAGGGATTTCTTCTCCCGGATTTACCGCGCGTCCGTTAACTGTCGTCGGCGTCGATAGTGCGAGCGCGACGCGTAACACCCACGTCGCGTGACGCGAGTCCCATTGGAACGAGAGTCCGCTTTGATCGGAGACTTCTCCGTCGATGGCTACTTGTCCGTTACCGGACGAACCGATGTGCGCGATAGTTCGTGTCAGCTCAACCTCGCGTTCCGATGTGCGGTCGCGGATTCTGAGTCGCCCTTTCATTCAAAAACTCAGATGAGAAATGATGCGAGCGCGGGATGTTTTTGTCGCGGGCTCAGGGCGGCGATGGGAACTGGATTTGAACGTCGCGATCGACGGGCATCACTGGCGCGGCTGTCGCATTTGGTGGAGGCGGTTGCGCGCGCGGTGGAGGGGCAGCAGATGCCGCGGCGACGGGCGTGTTTTCTACCGGAGAGGGGGAGCGGGCCGGCGCTCTCGAAATGTTCGCGTTCGATTCGGGCCATTGGATCACGAAAGTACCATTCACTTTCATGTAAGGCGCTGGCTGGCCTGTGGCCGATTCTTTCCGCACGGTCGAAGACGATGACTCTTTGCTACTTGCCGTGTTTTTCGCGCTTTCGATGCGTCGCGTCACCTCGGTCGCGCTCGGGAAAAGCCATTTGCCTGTGACATCCGCTTTCACCGGAATGTCGGTCGTAAAATTTTTTCCATCCGTTGAAACCAACGCGAGCGAAAGTTGCGACGTGAAGGGAAAAAATTCCGTCGGCATTTGCACGCTATGTGTCGTGCAGGATTCAACGCGAAAATCTTTCAAGTTCGCATCCAAATCTTTGCGAAAGGCCGTGACGCTGGCGGAATAAGATTGCTCGACTGCATCGCGCGAGGGCAGGCCGCTGGAGGTCGGTGATGCAGTGGAAGTTTGCGGGGTCGCGACGGACGTCCGACTAGCCAAAGCTTGATTGGCCGCATCGAGCTGCTTCTGCGTTTGATCCAGTTGGTGCTGCATCTGCGTGACTTTTTCTTCCATTTCCTGCGCGCGTTCGCTGCAACTCGTCAGGATCGCGACTGCGCAAAACGCCCATAGAAGACCACGCGGTTTCATCTCGCTCAAAGAGAGAGTAAGCGTAATGCGGGGCCAATTCCATTGTCCAGCGCAATTGCCTTGTGCCTAACAATAATGCTTGCGCGGCATTCGTTAGTTTTGGTATTCCGGCAGGAAATGTCCGCACACTACAAACTAACGCTATATCTCGCGGCTGCGTTCATCACCGTTGCGCAGTTCGCTGGAGCTCAAGAGGACAAGGCTAAAGATGATAAAGCCTCGTTCGATCCGAAGCAGGCAAAAGACGGCGGCCTGGGAATGCCGACTCCGTACGATAAGTTCCTCGCCCTCGATCAACTGGTGCCGTCGGGGGAGATCAACTGGGGCCAGACGTTTCGAAAAGTCGCGGTCGATATCGATCCCGACCAATTCACCGACAAGGACACGGTCATTCCGATGGTCCTCGGTGTGCGAATCGCCGATGGCGTGATGGCGGTAAAAGCGCGCGATGTCGAACTGTTGAACAAAGCCGCGTCCGATATTGAAACGCTCGCGAAGCGCATGGGCGTAGCCGATTCGGATTTGAATCGGGCCCGCGCAGTTCGTGCGGCTGCGAACAAAAAGGAATGGCTCAATGTTTTCATGGAGCTCGGCTTTTTCCAACAGGACATCATGAAAAAGCTCGAGGACAAAGAGAGCGCATCACGAACAACGCTCTTGATCACCGCTGGCTGGCTGCAGGGAGCGCGCTACACCAGCACGCTGATCGAAGACCATTACACTGCGGCGACATCGAACTTGTTGCGCGAACCAAAGTTGGTCGAGGCCTTGGCAGCGAAGATGGAAGGTCTGCCGGCGAATTCGAAACAAAATGCGGCGGTTTCGAAAATGCGCGAAGCGTTGCCGCAGATCCAGAAGATCATCAATATCCCGTTGGATGGCAGCGTTCCAAAAGAAAGCGTGGCTGAGCTGAACCGGTTATCGACGGAAGCAGTCAAAGCGGCGCTCGCCGCCAAGTAGAGGAGGAATCATTTATGAAACTAATCTGCAAAGGCTTGCTAATTCTGGCGCTGATCACTGCGACTCAGCTTTCACTCAAAGCTGATCCGGCGAAAGCGGAAGACGATTGTTATAATATGGCGGTCTATTACACCGCGCGCGGTTTCGCCATGGCACCGACGAACACGAGCGGTTTGGGTGGCGCCGGATTCACGGTGCGATTGCTCATTCCCGTGAGTAAAGGCGTCGATTACGTAATTCTGGTTGGTCGCGATGTCGCCGCGCGCGATCTCGATCTTTACGTTTACGACGAAGTCGGAAGCTTGATCCTTGATGACCGGCGAACCACTTCTCGCGCAGGAGTGAAATTCAGATCGAGTTACAGTGGAACTGTTCAAGCTTACGTCCACATCGCCCGCGCTACCGGACTCGCCGCTTATGCGGTTTTGGTCGGGCGGCGTGGAGACGAGAAAGGCGCGCTCCCGATTCCGCAAGGACCGACTGATTTCGGCTCCGCCACTGAGTCGACGCCGAGATGATTGTTCAGCTACCGAGAAAGAAATAACACCATGAAGAAATGCATTCTCCTCGCGGTCCTCGCCGCCATTGTCACTGGCTGCGGTTCAGACGAGCCACAGAGGGTTGATCGCCGTCCGGGTTATCGTCCGCAGAAAGCTCCTCCCTCCGTCTCGTCGCAGAAGGCGGAAGACTTTCGCGCGATCGAAAAACCTTCTACCTATTCCGAATAGGTCCGCTCGTTAGGGCTGTTGATCTGCTTCAGTTCTCTCTAGCTCGCCTTTAGCAGGGTAAGGCGAGAGTGTTTTGCCTTGATCGCTCGCGTCCGATGCGAGCGCGATTTTCTTTTCATCGACGGAACGCAAGGTCAGACCAAGATCCTCTTTCGCATCATCGAAGTGTAACTGCGCTCGGTAAAGCCCGTCGTTTTTCACATTGCCATCCGTCCAAGTCCCAGCGCGCGTCGAGCCATTGCGGTGTTCCGTCAGTTGTCCGTTGGAAACGCCGCTCTCGATCACAACTTCCAGTTCGTACTGCTTGGTCGAATCCTTCGTGTCGGTTACAGATCCTTTGTAGTGCCCGACAAATGTCGGTGGCACGGGAATAGACACCGTCTCTTCCGCTTTGATATCATATTTATCCGGGAGAAATCGCGGCCGCACCGAGCGTCCGTTGTCGCTCCGCAGGTTGACCTGATAAATTCCCGTCGGCACTTCAATCGTATTTCTGCCGCCGGGCCGGATCTCCATCCCCCGTTCCGCACGTTCGATTCTCACCTGATCCAAATCTTTCTCATCGGGCAAAAGCGATTTCATGGAAACGGAGGCGTGTGTGTAGTCCGATGACGGGCCGACGAACATGATCCTTCCAGTGCTGCGAAACATTGATACGGGATGCGAAGCGGCAAGGTCGGCCTCGTCTTTAAGCGCGATCGCGGATTTTTTGAAACCTTTCGCGTCCACAACTAACTCCAGTGGGAATCGTTTCGGAATTCCTGCCAGTCCGAGCGCGAGATCTGCACCCTCGTGCTGCGGTTCGAGTTTTTTGCCGGCGACGGAAAAAGTTGCATGCCTCGGGATGTCGCTGCTGCCGATATGCAATTTTGTATCAGCAGGGAATGATCCCGCCTCAACTTGCTTTGCTGGTTCAGTCGAAGGTTTGTTCCAACTGCGATACGCCGCGATCAAAACGATCAGACCAATGAGTACCGCGCCAGCGATGACGAGGCCGCGTTTTGAAGGCGGTGCTTTCCGAGTTGGTGCGGGGGGTTCGCGAAAAGTTATCGCGGGCGTGGTATCGGGCGCCGCTGGTTTTCCCATCATTGTGCGAGTCGCATCCGGCTTCGCCGCATAGGCCGGAGTCGGCAACGGCGGCGGAGCGCTCGGTGAGCGCGCGGCGCTCGCGGAACGCGGGCGAGTTGCGTGACTAGAAGTGATTGCAGGAGAGCCTTCACTTCGCCGCAGATCCTGGAGCAAGGCGCGGCATGTCGGATACTCGCGTTTCCGCGCAATGACGAGCGCGAGCGTTCTGTTTGCCTGCTCGGAGAGGTTCGGCACAGCAACGTACGCTTGCGACGCGAGCGACGCTGCTGCGGGACAATTGCGCCCCGCGGAAAGACGATAAATCAGCCGCGCAAACTGCGCTCGCATATCGTCGGCGCTGTCTGGGCTCGTGAACATTTCGGTCGTGATTGTCGAGCTGACATCAGTGGCGTCCGCTGTGCCTGATAAATTGGGCGCATCACGCGCGGAAAGAAATCTTGGGAACAGTTTCGGTTGGGCCGTTGCAAGATTATCCCACGGCGACTGCAGCCAAATGTCGGACGCCTGCAGATTTGTTCCGGGTAACCAAACAGCGGAAACGGCATCGCAAGTTTCGGCGATCTTTTCCAAAACCGGATGCAGCTCAGCGATAACGGCGGTTGCTTGCGCGGGAACTGCATCCAGCAATGGAGTGCAATCGGGCTTTTCCAAAACAACCGCGGTGAAGTCGGAATAGCCGCGCGCCGAAACTGGCGCCAACAATCCGGACAGATTCAGCGAGGCAAAGCGCGCGGCGTTCAAGCGCAATCGCCAGAGCAAATCAACGCTCTTTAGCAGCGTCTCGTTCAACACGTGCAGCCATGCCTGCTCGGTGGCCGTCGTGGCTGATGTCGCGGGGTAATTGATTCCGGTGAAGGTTTCGTTTTGGCGGCTACCCGTTTTCCATTCCGAAGCCAAAGGAGCGCTTACGGTTTCGATCGCCAAAGGTTCTACTTGCGGCTCGGCAGATTTGATTTCTCCGCCTCGCGCGCTTGCCGCGACTTCGATTTTGCTTTCATGACCAAGCGCCTGAAGAAAATCGGCCGCGGTCGCGAAACGATTCCCTGGATCTTTTTGCAAAAGACGTTCCAGCGCCGTTTTCAATTTTGCCGGAAGATGATCCGGCAGTCGGGCAGCATAACTTTCCGAACTTAACCGGCTCGAAGTAATCTCGAGTAACGAACCGGTTTCCGGCGACTGTCCAATCGCGAGATACCAAAGCGTCATGCCTAACGAGAAAAGATCGGCGCGCGCATCCACAGTTTCCTCGCGCAGCTGCTCGGGACTTGCGAACAAAGGCGTTCCTAACAAATGACTGTCCGCGGTCGCAGCTTCCGTCATTGCCGCTGCGGCGGCGGGGCCGTGCACGTGGACGAGGCCGAAATCGATCAGCTTTGTCGCGAGCGCGCTTTCCACGCCGGCCAGCATCACGTTGGAAGGTTTGATATCGCGGTGCACTAAACCGGCGGCGTGTGCGCATTGCAGCGCGCCGCCGATTTGGAGTGCGACGTCAAGTAGTTGCGCGGGCGCGAGCGCGCCGTGCTTCTTTACATAATCACTGAGATCGCCTCCGGCGCAGTACTCCATTGCGTAAAATAAGACGCCATCTTTTTCACCGAAGTCATAGAGCCGCGCGATATGTGGATGAGAGAGTTTGGCCGCGGCGCGCGCCTCGGTTAAAAATCTTTGCCGCACCGCCGCGTCCCGCGCGAAACGTTCGCTGATGATTTTCAGCGCGACGATGGTTTCGAGATAACGATGTCGCGCTTGATAGGTGCGCCCGAATGTCCCGCGGCCCAACAACGCCGGATTGCCCGCGGCGTCGCGTTGGATCTCGAAATTGCCGAAGAGCGTCTCATCGGAAGGTGCGGGAGGAGGCGTAGTCGTCGGCATTGGGGCGCGATCGTTGCTATTTCCCTTCCGCCTCTTTCTCCGTCAAACGCGCCCAGGTAACGGTAAAGGGATTGGAGCCAGTCGAACGGTAGACAAATTTCTTGTCGGTTAACGTGAGAATTTCATGGGGATCCGAATCCAAATAGAAGCGTCCCTCTTTTACATCCCAACGATTCGTCGTGGTCGAGATATCGCGCGGACACATGTACATGATACCGTCCGATTTGATGAGATAGGAATGCCGCGCATTGCCCCAGTAGCCGAGGATCTTTTCCTTGATCGCAGAGTCGGAAGATTTCTCACCGGCTAAAGCGGAAAACATTGTCACGAAAAGGAATGCGGAGATCGGAATGAACCTTGTTTTCATAAATGCGTGCTTTGAAAACAATAGAATCTCAAAGACTGCAAAGTAAGAACACAAAAACTTATCGACCTTTGTCCTAACGATTGTTACCATCGGTAGCGTATAAAATATAACGAATGGGATCGGTAAACATCTCGATGCCAGTCGCGCCTGACATTGGCGGAGGCTGGAAAGAAACCGATTGGGATAAGCTTCTCATCAACATTGAAGCTGGAACGGTCATTCCCATCATCGGACGCGACCTGCTTTACGTCAGCCCGGATGGGAAGAAGCAGCCGGTCCTGCTTTATAACTATATCGCGACCCGTTTGCTCGAAGAACTTGGTAAAGACGTTCCGCAAATATCCAAGGAGCCAACGGCCGATCACACGCTCAACGACGCCGTCGGAATTTGCATGCGGCACGGGCGAAACCATTTCGACATTTGCTACAGCATCCTCGAGGCGCTGAAAGAAGTCTCGAGTTGGCCGGCGCCGGTTCCGTTGCAGCAGCTCGCTGAGATCACAGATTTTCAGTTATTTGTTTCCACAACGTTCGATCCATTAATGGATCGGGCGATCGAGTCGAGCAACGCCGATGGCGAAGCGCGCCACGCCTCAGTTTATGCCTACGATCCAAAACCGCCGTCCGGCAAAGCAGTGGAAGATTTGCCGCTCGCGAAACGGAGCATCAGCCAACCGGTTCTCTATCATTTAATGGGGCGACTGACGGTGAATTCCAGCAACGTCGTCATCTCCGATGAAGACCTGCTCGAGTTCGTGTGCGCGCTTTATTCCGAGAACAAGAAGCGCGTGCCGGTAAACTTGCTGAACGAGTTTTCCAAAAATCATTTACTGCTTTTGGGCTGCAGTTTTTCCGATTGGCTTGCGCGTTTTTTCCTGCGCGCAGCGAAACGCCGCCGGCTTTCGACACGACCGGACGACGAACGTTTGCGTAACATCGTTGAGTACGTTGTCGACGACTACTCACCGCAGGAGAAAAATCTTGTTCTCTTTCTCGAACAATTTTGGACGAGCACGCGAATTTTCCGGAGCGGTAACGTGGTCGGGTTTGTCAACGAGCTCCGTCGGCGCTGGGGCGAACGCAATCCACAGAAAATTGCCGACGCAGCAAAAGCTCCAAAAAAAATCGAAGTGTCCGAACGTTTGCCCACAACGATGCCGGATGGTGTGCTCTTTATTAGTTATGCGCGTGAAGATCAGGCGGCGGTAGAGCGCCTGCGTGCGAGCTTAAAAGAGTTTCCGCTTTGGTTCGATCAAGCCAAGCTCGAAGCTGGCGATGGTTGGGAACGCAAGATTGAGGACAATATTTCGCGCTGCCGTTTCTTTATGCCGATCATTTCGCGCACGACGGACAGACGTCTCGAGGGTTTCTTTCGTCGCGAATGGAATCAAGCAGCGGATCGCACGCGCTCGATGCATGACGATATCCGCTTCATTGTTCCCATCGCGATCGATGAGACCAAGGCTGCAACGGCGCGGGTCCCGAAACCTTTTTTGCGCGCGCACTGGTGGCAGCTCCCTGATGGACAAGCGACACCTGAATTTCGAAATGAAATTCGCGCGCTCTTCAAAGCGGAAAGCACGAACGGAGACTGATCGCCCCGCGCGACGACTTTTTCCCACGCGATGAAGCTGAACGAGGATCCCGCTGCCAAAGTGGTGGTGGATGCGGAGAACCCCTGGCCCGGTCTCGATTTTTTTGGCGAAAAGAGCCGCGCGTTTTTTCATGGACGCGAAGCCGAGGCCGATCTGCTCCTCACCATGGTGCGGCACCGACTGTTGACGGTGCTCTACGGTCAATCGGGACTCGGTAAAAGTTCGCTGCTACAGGCGGGCCTCTTCCCGCGATTGCGCGCGGATGGCTGGCTGCCCGTTTACATTCGGCTCAGTCACACGGATGCCGATGGCCTCGGCGGAAAGGGAACGGCGGCCTTAATTGCACAAACACGGCAGTTCATTCGCGACGCGATCACTGACGCGATGGAACAAAAACAGTTGCTTCCCGCTGAAGCAAATGATCCGTCGCCAATGCCGGGCGATGATGAATCGCTCTGGGAATATTTGCATCGCAAAGTTTCCGGATTGCGCAGTCCGACGCGCGAACGTGTCGCGCCCGTTTTGGTCTTCGATCAATTCGAAGAAATTTTCACGCTTGGGCGCAGTGAAACGCGACAGGCAATTCGCGAAATCTTTTTGCACGATCTCGCCGATTGCGTGGAGAATCGCCTTCCCGAACACGTGCTCAAGGAAATGAATCGCAAGCAGCCGGGCGACGCCGGCCGGTTCGGCGGTCTTGATTTTACGCGCCAGGATTACCGCGTCGTTCTCAGTTTGCGCGAAGATTATCTCGCTGAGCTGCACGACCTGAGTGATTTGATGCCGTCGATTCACGAAAACGAAACACGGTTGGTTCCACTCAATGGCTGGCAGGCGCTCGATGCCGTTGCCATTCCGGGAGAGTCGCTCGTGGAGCCGGTCGTCGCGCGCGAGATCGTGGAGATTGTCGCGGCAAGTCGTCGTGGAGAAAGCGACGACGCGACTGCGGTCGCTGGCAACGGTGAGTTAACCAATGAAACCAAACTCGAAGTCGATCCCGCCCTTTTGAGCATGGTTTGTCGCGGATTGAACGACGAACGAAAGCGACGCCGCGCGCCCCGAATCACACAGGAAATCACGAACGATCTTTTGAAAAATAGCGGTCGCTCGATCTTGCATCGCTTTTATGTGGATTGTTTTGATTCCCTGCCCGATCGAGAAACCGCGCCGGAAGTCCAGAAGTTTGTCGAAGACGAACTGCTCACTCCGACCGGCTATCGCAACATGGCGGAATTGGTCCGCGCGCAAAACCGGCTTTCCAACGCAGGCGTTTCTGATCCGTCGGCCGCGATCCAGCGATTGATCGATCAACGTCTCCTGCGCATTAGCGAACGCCGGCAGGACAAAACCAAATGGCTGGAGCTAACGCACGATGTTCTGTGCGAGGTCGTCAAAGAAAGCCGGCGCGAGCGCGAAGTACGGGAAGCGAAAGAGCGCGAGGAACGTGAAGAACTTGAGCGCGCGGCGCGCCGTTTGGAGGAAGCCGAGCGACAACGCGTTGAAGCGGAAGCTCAGACGAAACAGGCGCGTCAACATGAAGCTGAAGCAGTCGCGCGCCTGAAACAGTTGCGGCGCGAGCGACGATTGGGAATTGCCGCGCTCGTCTTAACGGTATGTTTTGCCGGAGCGTTGTGTCTGGTTGGTTGGTACGCTCGCGGACAATATCTAACCGGTCGGGATGCACATCGCCGCAGTGTCAGTTTGGTGCAGCATGCCAAGGAAAGGTTGAATCGCACGAACGACGATCGCCGCAACGTTGTCGTTCTGCGGCAGCTTGCTCGAGCCCTACGCCTGGATCCGGCAAACGCGGATGCGGCAAAGCTCGCCGCCCAATTACTTGTCGAGAAAAATTGGTGTCCGCCGTTGTCGCAGCCTCTTCGCTATCTCGATAGCCCGCTCTTGAGCGTCGGTTTCAGTCCGGACAATCGCGAAATGGTCGCTGTGGCGGCCGATGGAAATCTCGTCCGCTGGAGCATGAAAGATTTCAAGCAGCTCGATAGCCTTCCCCTGGTTCCCGATAAAATGTCGCCGGAAAACAAGAAAGTTTTGGATTCCGCCGCCTTCAGTCGCGACGGGAGAAGGATTCTCATCGCGTTGTTTCCGCCTAACCGGGAGAAGTTGCGCGTCTGCAACTGGTCGGAGCACGATGCTTCCTACCGGCCCCGAGTTACGACCGTCGATTTCAAGGAACCGATTCGCTCCGTGGCGTGGAGTCGCGACGGCAATTTACTTTGCCTGATTCCGCAACGCTTTGATCAATCCAATTGCCGCGTGTTCACTTTTGAAGGGAGCGATTTCAAGGAAAGGATGACGATCAAGAACGCGACCGCAGCGGATCTGACTCCGGATGATAATTGGCTGGCGATCGCTGAACTCGGAGGGAGAATTCAGCTTTGGGATACGCATACGTTACAGCCGGCGCAACCACTTCCGGATTTTAAGACAACCTTGGAACCAGCGGAACCAAATCCCGATACAAGGTATTTCTTTCTGATCTTTAGCGCCGATGGACAGGAGTTGGCTGCCACCGCCATGCGCGAACCAGCTCGCGTTTGGAATTTGCGTGATGGCACCTTGAGATGGCTAAAACCGAAATCGCAACGGGACCAGATCATGCGCGTCGCCTTTTCTCCTTCAGGCCGCACTATCGCTGCGGGTGTAGCCGGTATTAACGGAATGGTTGGAATGTGGGACACGTCGCGCCTGGAAGAACTTCGCGCGGAGCCGATGTGTCTTTCTGATGCCATGGTTTATCCCAACTTCAGCGGCGACGGAAAAACCGTTGTTACTCTTTCCGGGTCATTTTGGAACGCGATGGATACAGTCCGCGCATGGGACGTGTCCTTGAGCCGACCGGCAAATGATGCTTCGACGCTGCGCTTTACCGGAAAGAAGGCGCCGCCATGGCTTGCCGATCTTGCTGATGCAGTCGCCGGGATGAAAGTGGCATCTGAAGACGAGGACTCCCCGCCAGTGATTCTGTCGGACCTGAAGAAGAAATATACAAAGAGCTCCGTCTCGAAGGAGTACAAACCGGTTTGGGATCGATTCTTCGCCAACGGCGGTCAATGACCGCCCATTTCAAATTACTCGTTAGGGCGAGCTCGAGGTTTACGCGGCGCAATCTTGCCTTCGCTATAACACTGTGTCTGTTCGGCCAGGCGCGCGCTGATAAGGTCCGGATCATCGAGGACCCGCGCGAAGCGTCGCAACTTCGGATCGATCTCATCCAGCAGGCGAAACGTTCGATCGACGCCCAATATTATATCGTGGGCGACGATTACTTCACCTTCGCTGGACTTGCGTTACTGCGCGATGCCGCTCGCCGCGGAGTTCAAGTGCGCCTGATTATCGACGGGCGTTCGAATAAAATTCCGCCCGCGGTTCACTCGCACCTGCATCGTGAAAAAGTTTTCATCAAGATCTATCATCCTTTCACGCTGGCCAAAATCGGATGGATCGTCCGTCGCATGCACGACAAGGGTTTGGACATCGATCGAACGCGCATGATTCGCGGTGGTCGCAATGTGGAAGGGGATTACTTCGGCTACGCGAAACGAAACTTTGTCGATCGTGATGTTTACGTCGAAGGCAGAGCGGTCGCGCAGTCGGCGGCTTACTTCGATCAGTTATGGAATAGCGGCGAAGTCGTCGCGCCAAAAATTAGCGACCCAACAGGTGCGCGCGCGGAGGAGGGGCGAAAAGTGCTCGACGCGACGCGTCAGAAACTTCAAGCGAATAAAGTCGTTAAACTCAATACCGGCATCGATTGGAGCAGGCGCGCCCGTGAAGTCGGCCGCGTTGAATTTCTTCACGACCCGGTCGGTAAGAAAGATATCGAGTTCGGTATCGCCCAGGAATTACGGGAAGCGCTGCTACGCACGCGACGATCGGTCGTCATTGAAACACCTTATCTCGTGCCGACGAAGGAGCTTTTCACCGATATCGCTTATTTGAAAAAGCGCGGCGTAAAGAAAATCGAGATGATAACAAATTCGGTTTCATCGAACGACTCGATGCTCGTGCAACTGGGTTACGAAACGGCAAAGAAAAAACTTCTGCGTTTGGGTGTGGATCTCTGGGAATATAAAGGGCCCGACACGTTGCACGCGAAATCTGCTGTGCTCGACGAGCGTCTGGCATTGGTCGGATCGTTCAACATCGATCCACGTTCACAGCATCTGAACACGGAAACAGCGGTGGCGATTAATGACGAAACCACGGCGCATCAACTCTCTCGTTACATCGATGCGCATAAAGGTAACTGTACGCATATCACCGTTAACCAGATGGCCGCGCCTAACGAGTCAGAAAGATTATCTTTGATGAAGCGAACGAAAGTATCTTTCCTCAAAGCGATTCTGCCTCTTCTTCGCGGGCAGTTGTAATGGATCGGGATTCTTCCCTGCCTCCGATCTGGATCGTTGGCTTCACTGGCCATCGTTGCCTGCGCGAATCCGAAAAAGTCGGCACGCTTTTACGTGAAACGCTTCAGTTGTTAGGCAAGGAAATTCCCGGCCAATTAGTCGGTCATTCTTCTGTTGCCATCGGCGGCGACACTCTTTTTGCTGAAGCTTGTCTTGCTTTGGATATTCCGTGGATCGCGCTGCTGCCTCTGGCGGAAGGCGATTTCAAAAGCGATTTTACTGACTCAGATTGGGACAAGGCACGCCAACTTTTGCAACGGGCCGCGCGCGTCGAATCGCTCGTCGGCGCAAAAGATCGCAATGTCGCTTATCTGGAATGCGGGCTCGCCACGGTGGAAGAAGCCGATCTCATGATTGCAGTTTGGGACGGCGAACCGTCCCGCGGCACAGGTGGCACGGCCGAAGTCGTGGCACATGCGCGCAATTTTGGGCGGCCACTAATTCTGATTGATCCCGATCGCCTCACAACTCAACGTGAACACTTCGTCGCGAATTCTTTTGCCGATTCCGAGATGGAATACCTCAATCATCTCCCGAATCGGACTTCCTCTGCAGACGCTTCTCCTTCGCAAGTGGAGGATCGCGTTCGTCGCTTCTTCGCGAAAGTTGATGCGCAAGCGGCACGGATAGCGCCGCGATTCCGACGGTGGGTCGCAGCCTCCGTCATCATGAATACTTTCGCCGCCATTCTGACCGCCGCCGCCATCGGATTTGGAATTCGTTCACTGTTTCTTGATGCCGTCATTTTCCTTCTTATCGGCGCGGCGATGCTGTCGATTATTCAAATCAAACGCAAAGATGCGCATCGAAACTGGATTCGTTGTCGCGTCGCGGCCGAAATTTGCCGGTCTGCGCTCGCGACTTGGAACATGGGCTACGTCGCGGCGCCGGTCTGGTTCGGTCAGCTGGGCGATTTTCGGCGCCTGGCCAAATCCATTCGTTTGCTTCAGATGCGCGCCGGTGACTCGTCGCGCCTCAGTTTCGCGCAAACACGAAACGATTACCTGACGAATCGCGTCGATGACCAGATCGATTATTTTCAGCAGCGTAGTCGCCGGCTTACCACAGCCCTTTTCCTGTTTACGTGCAGCTTCTGGATCTTTTCCGGCGCTGCCGTCACGCGAACTCTTTTCACAACCTTTTTCGCTGTCCCGCGGTCGGATCACTTGATGGCCAGCGCCGTACAATCTTTTCTGCCCATTGCGTTGCCGCTCGCGGCAGGTTGCGTCCTTTCGTTGATTTCGATCTTTGATCTCAGCCGTCAGCTCGCTAGCTCCCGAGCGATGGAAGTCGCGCTTCAAACCGCGCGACAGCAGGTCGAAAAGTGCGAAAGCTTTTCCAGTTTGCGGCGCGCGGTCGAAAACACCGAGAACGCTTTTGCGGGTGAATTTTTCGAGTGGTTTACGCTCTTTCGATTCCCGAGATTCAACTGATGAAACGATTACTCGCGCTCGATGGCGGTGGGATTCGTGGCGTGTTCTCGCTCGAAATTCTGGCGCGGATGGAAGCGTTGCTGCGTCAGAAAACGGCTAACCCGAATCTGGTCCTGGCCGATTATTTTCATTACCTCAGCGGCACGAGCACAGGCGCGATCATCGCCACCTGTTTGTCGTGGGGGATGAGCGTGGACGAAGTGCGCGATCTCTACACCAAGCGCGCGATCGAAATGTTCCGGCTGGCTCCGATTTATCTGCGGTTTTGGAACAAGTTCGAAGGCGAGGCGATCACACGAATGTTCAAGATTCTTTTCTCGGAAGATGGGGAAGGAAAAATCCCGGCGCTGCTCAGCACGAAAAAACTGCGCACACTGCTCACGCTTGTCATGCGCAATCACACCACCGGTTCGCCCTGGCCCGTTTCAAATAATCCCGCGGCCACGTTTAACAATCCGGCGTTGCCCGATTGCAACCTGAATCTGCCGCTTTGGCAACTCGTTAGGGCGAGCACCGCCGCGCCAGTTTATTTCCCGCCGGAGACGATCGATCTCGGCGGTCGAAAACAAGTGTTCGTCGATGGTGGAATTACTCCATACAACAATCCGGCGCTGCTTCTTTTCATGATGGCGACGCTTCCCGCCTACAACCTCAATTGGGAAACGGGAGTGGAGAAAATGCTACTCCTCTCAATTGGCACAGGTCGCGTTCGCACTGGAATCGGGTTGCGTCGGGCCGATCAGATGAGTCTGCTTTTCCATGCGCGCTCGTTGCCGGTGGCTTTGATGGATTCGATCAATCTTCAGCAGGACATGATGTGTCGCACGATCGGTTTCTGCAAAGAAGGCGAACCGATCGATTCCGAAGTGGGAGACTTCCGCGACGTCCCGCCGGAAGAGATGCGGCACCGAAAATTTACCTACATGCGCTACGATCATCCGTTCAGCACCGAAGAAATTGCAGCGGCCAAACAACACGGCAAAGCCGGGCTCACGCTTGATAACCTTCGCGTAATTCCCTTTTTGCAACAGATCGGACGCGATTACGCCGAAGCTCACGTTCGCTCAGATGATCTGATTTAACTTCGTTAGGCTGCGTAAGCGTTGCGCCAATAAATTAACAAAAGCCAAACGCAGGCCGTCCAAAGCAGAAGCGAGCCGAGAATGATGGCGGTGCGAGTTCTGAAATCCTTCGCCGCTGCAATACACTTGCCGAGCAGTATTGATATGATCACCGCTGCGACAACAAACAAAGCAGTCACAAGTGTTTTCATCCTAGCCCTAACGAATTACTCGCGTCCTGCTGCAGCGTATTTCGGATCTTTTACTTGTTTGCGTACGGCGGCGAAAACTTTGCGGATTCCAATCCCGCTTGCTGGATTGGCGATGAAAGCGGGAATCTTTCCGCCGTTGTCGGTATCGATGGAATAAGTCGCGCGCGTTTTACCTTCACCGAGCGGCTCGAGGAGCCAGCCTCCCTCGCAAATTTTGACTCGCGTAAAACCCTTTGTTTCCGCGGGACCAACTTCATTCGCCGCTTCGAAGCGGTGGAGAAAGACGAGACCGTTCTCTGCGCGCCACGATTTTTCGCGAATGCGTAATGTATAATCGCGATCGCTCACGATTTTGGGCGAGAGCCGCTGGTAGAAAAAAGTAGAACCGCTCTCGTGCTTTACGATTCGGCATTCGACGGTGTACGGCATAAAGCTCGAATAATTTCCGAAATCATCGATCACTGCATGGACGGAGCGGATTGGCGCATCGATCTCGCCGACAGCCTTGAATTCCCGCAACGATGAGTTCGCGCGCGGCCGACTGTAAAGCGCGATCTCTCCGCCCTGGCTATCGAGTTTCCATCCTTCGCTCGCGGTGGGGGCCGTCGCAGGGTCGGCAGCGGAGCATGGCATGAACAATCCGAAGGTAATAAGAAGCATCATCGGAAGGCTCATCCGTAGCATGACGCAATCGTAGCGAATTCCTTCGTCGCACGCTCTCATTTTCTGCGCATTGGTCGGCAGGCAAAAGCCGACAAAGAAATTTGGCGCTATACCGCCAGTCTGGAAATCGAGTCCACGTCGGCGGCTGGAGTAATTTCCTGGAGCACACGGTGAAGCTGATCAAAGTTGATTGGCTTTACCAAGTGCGCCAAAAAACCTGCTTCCTTTATTTTGGCATGATCTGCTGCCATCCCATACCCGCTTAGAGCGATCCCGCGCAGACCATAATTTTTGGTCAATTGTTGCATCAGATCGATCCCGTTTCCGTCGGGAAGCCCGATGTCAGTGATGACGAGGTCAAAAGAATGCGTGGCCGCGATCACAAGAGCGCTTTCGACAGAAGAAGCGGTAAGGACGTCGTGGCGGTGGCGACGAAGGAGGCGCGAGAGGACTTCCAGTGTCGGTTCATGATCCTCGATCACGAGCAGGCGAAGGCGATGCGAGTTCGGCTGAGAAGCAGGCATTGGTTCTGTTATCTGGGTCGCGGGAAAAGGTAACACCGTTGCCAGTTCTATGGTGAAGCTTGCGCCAAGTCCCGGCCCGGCGCTCTCGGCGCGGATACTCCCACCGTGTAACTCCACGATCGCTTTCGAAATAGACAAGCCGAGACCCAGTCCTCCCGAGTGTTGCATCTTCTGCGCTTCTCCCTGCTCGAACGCGTGAAAAACAAAAGGTAGTGTTTTGGCGTCGATACCCATTCCGGTGTCGTTCACTCCCAGAACAATTTGGCCCGGCGCAGGATTGGCAGTGCGTATCGTGATGCAACCGCCCTCAGGCGTGAACTTGATCGCGTTCTTGAACAAATTCCAAAATACCTGATGAAGTCGCGCGGCGTCGCCACCGACATGGTGTTCGCAGGCGTTCAATTCGAATTGAAAGCGGACGGACTTTGCCAGCGCGTCGCTGCGAACGATCTGCTCCGTGTGCATGAGCAAAGCATGAATGTCTACCGGGCCTGATTGGATGAGTTGCAGTTTGGCATGCGCAACCCCTCGTCATGTCTAGCAAGTCGTCGATGAGTCGAGCTTCAAGTTCAACGTTGCGCCGCATCATGGACAGTTGCAGACGAAACTCGGGTGCAATCGCGCGTTCCTGTTCCAGATCAGCGACACACATCAGCACAGGAGTGAGAGGTGTTCTCAGCTCGTGCGAAAGATTCGCCAGAAATGTATCTTTCGCGTGATTAGCTTGTTCCGCATTTTCTCGTGCGTCACGAGCCTCTTCCTGCGCGGACCGTGATTCGTGTTCGGCCGCGACGAGAACAACACCTACAGTTACTCCGCTCATGAACGTGGTTCCGTTCATCAGCCAGATGACGCACGCGCCGGTTATATTATTTTGTAGAAGAATGTCCGTGCTGCCGTCGCCGTCGAAATCGCCCGCGGCCATGATCTTCCAATGTGCTGGCACCACCCGCAGAGTCGCGCTGCTAGCGTGAGTAACTCCGTTCATCAGCCAGACTGCGCACACGCCGGAAAGGTTGTTTTGCCAGAGAATATCCGATTTGCCATCGTGGTTGAAATCGCCTATCGCGGCGATGTTCCATGCTGTGTTCACCGCGCCCAAACTTATCGAGGCACGACGCGTGGTGCCGTTCATCAGCCAGATGGTGCGCGTGCCGCTAACAGTGTTTTGCCAAACGATATCGGTCTGACCGTCGCCGTTAAAATCAACGAAGCCCGCGATGCTGTAACTGGTCGGTACGGTTCCCAGATTAACACTGCCGACATTGGTAGTGCCTTGCATCAACCATAGGAGACGCGCACCTGTCGTCCTATTTTACCAGACGATGTCGGCTTGGCCATCGTTATCGGCATTGCCGTTAGGTGTCAGTCCCTCTGCGTTGTAAATAAGCTGCCAGATGTCATCAGCCCATCACTATTGAGATCGACAATGGCTTTTGTGGAAACAAAAGCTACACAAAGAAAAGAAGTCGTTAGGCAAATGCGAAGAGCGCGCGCGAAGTTGGAACAGTAACGCATATGGGTTGAGTTGATGTATAAAAAAGCAACGCTCGGTCCCTCACCTCTGCAATTGCTGTCAGAAAGGATGAGCAAAAGACGAGCCTGTGACTTCAAGAATCCCTTTCGCTCCTCCGTAACAAAAATACAGCGCAGTTTTCTCTGCGTTAAAATTGATCACGTCCGAGAATTGAGACGCGCTCTCTACGCGTGACGCGTAACGAAAAGATACAAAAGAGGAGAGCCGATGACGGGATTCGAACCCGTGACCTACGGTTTACGAAACCGTTGCTCTACCAGCTGAGCTACATCGGCGAACGGAACGCGGAATCTATTCCGAGCCGCGCAGACTGTAAACCTGCTTTGGCGCTATTGACAGCGCTTAAGAACCAGTGCCGGTTTTCAGTTTTACGGAACTGACATCGGTAGCATTAATCGTCCCGTTAACAGTTATATCGTTACGGAAATTTGTCGCATCGGCAGCTTGTCCCGATTTCAATTTTACCTGTGAAACATCGGTCGAATTGACCGCACGGTTTGCGACCGTGTCCCCGAGTAACACTCCCATAGGCACAGTAATGTTACCCGAATGAGTGCCATCGTTCACGTTCGTGAGGTTGATGGTTAGTTGCCGCGGCAAGTTTGGAACGTTGTGCAGATCGACGACAAGATTGTTACCAACCACACTGGAAGTAGCTGTCGACGCGTCGCCGCCGATGCCAGTCGCTACGGATATCCCTCCTACTGTGACTGGAGTGCTAAAGGCAAGGACCACTTCATGGTCTCGACCGAAATTAGGGCTACCGGCCGAATCCGTGCCCGTATCGTTGCGACATTCCACTCCGATCGCACCGCTTAGAGGCAACGGAATATCGAAGGTGCCAGCTGAACCGTGAACTTTGCGCGAAACAGCGCTCAGCGGCCCAAGCGTGCCATTGAATTCGAAAGCACCGATGTCGCTCACACCGTTACGCAGGAAGTAACGCTGATCGTGTGATAGCGCGAAGGCATCGTCGCCAGTGTTAATAGCGGGACTACCAGCGAGCAACGGAATGGTTGGTGTTGGACCGCCGTTATTACCAACCGTACCAAGCATCGGATCGGTATTGCGCTTATCGCCCGTGGCATTGAGAAGCCCACCCGGTCCGGTGCCGCCGTCTCCGCCGGCCGGATCGTTGCTCAAGTTATGACCTTGCGATGTGACGGTCCCTCCGTCGTTGACCAGGTTAGCTCCGTCGCTAACGGGGTTATTGACTTTGAAGATGGTATTGCGCAACACGAGTGTAGCTATGCCTGAGCTATCCGAGTTGACGCCGTCATTATTGACTCCACTGGCGATACCGGAGCCCGCGGCGTTGGCAAAGAAGGTACAGTTAATTAAGGTTAGCGCGGCATTGCCACTAAGAGTACCATCATTATAGATCGCGCCGTCATATTGAGACGCGAGACCGTAAGCCAGAGTGCAATTCGTTAGGTTAGCTGTCGCATGTCCAGTGTAACCGGCGTTAAAGATCGCGCCTCCGCTCGCACTAGCGCCATTGTCGTAAAACGTGCAATCAATCGCGGTCAGCGTTGCGTTGCCATTTTGCCCATCGTTATGGATCGCGCCCCCGAAAAGCGAAGCGTGGGTAAAATCGAGTTCGCATCGCTGAAGAGTCAGGAAAGCTGCATTGTAGATCGCGCCGCCACAGTTATCCGGAAAGGTGGAGCCGCTGGCACCGCCATTATTGAGCCTTAGATCCGAAATCGAGACGTTGCCCGCGCCACTATCCACGCGGAAGATCCGATTCAAAGGGTTGCCCCGAATGATGAGGGCCGACGCTCCGGGACCAACGATCGTAGCGGATGAGTGATGGGCAGCCCGGCGGTCAGAGTTGAATTATTGATTAGTCCGGTCAGTCCGGGGGAAAAGGTGATCGTATTTGCATCGGCGTTGGCGTTGGCAGCGCTGAGAGCTTCGCGAAGGGTGCAATCGAGCGGCCCACAAGTCCCATCCTCACGGTCATTGAGGTTGTTAACGGTGAAAATCGAACCGCTTTGTGGCAACTCGGATTCGAAAGCTCCCATATCGACATGGGCGCTGAGTTTGCGCGGAATCCCCTGCTCATCGGTCGTTAGGCTATAGGGCGGATTGAGCACCGCGTCGTCGCCCGCGTCGTAGGCAGGACTATTGGATGCTATCGCTCGGGTGAAGGTCAGGCCGCCGTTACGTTGCAGCGGACCTAGCAGTGGGTTCGTATTGCGCTTGTCCCCAGTCGCGCCGAGAACCCCGCCAGGTCCAGTGCCCGAGTCACCGCCTTCGGGCAGGTCGCTCAAGTTATGTCCCAGCGAAGTAAAACTACTGCCACTCCCCTGAGTGATAATATTCTGTCCGTTTCCGTGGACGAAAATTGTATTCAATGCCTGAATCGTGGAGGCAAGACTGTAAACAGTGGAAGTTCCCGTGTTTCCGCTGAGCGTGCAGTTCACAAGCACGACGGACGCGCTGCCGCCGCCCGAATCGTTATCGATGGCTGCGCCCGCGTTCGACCCGGTAGCAGTGTTATTATGGAAGGTAGAGTTAATCACTGTCGCGTTCGCCTGACCCCCGCTTGTGGCAAATTGCTGGAGCCCGCCGCCATAACCGGAGGTATTGCCGGAAAGAGTGCTATCGCGCAACATGAGTGTCGCGGTGCCGGAGCCGACGGCGTTAGTGTAAATGATGCCGCCGCCGGGATTGTTGCTCAAGGTACAGTTGCGCACCGTCAGATTTCCGCGGTCGTGGTGTGCGAGGACGCGGAACCGGGGATATCGAACGTGATCGTGTCGTCGCCGGGGTTAGTGTTGGCGTCAATGATTGCCTGCCGCAACGACCCGTTGCCGCTATCGTTTTCGTTGATGACGCTGAAAGTGGTCGCGACGACCTGCGAAACGGAGAGGCAGATAAACAATATGAGTGCTGAAACGAAGGAGAAAAAATGTTTCATCCGGAGGGGCTGTTTTCTCCGAGTTGCGCGGAAAATTCAATCTTTTTCGTAGCCATAAAAAGAGCGGGAAGAAACTCCGAGCGCCTGCCGGTTAATTACTTCCGTTGCTTCGGACCTTGCAGAAATTGCGTCTTTCAGTTGCCTTAACCAGCCCCGCGGAGAAGGCTTCGCCTTGTTTTTCTCGCGCGTGCCCAGTAAAAAGGGGTGATGCCTGCTGCCCCCGGTGATACTACCACGCGGACTGGTTTATTCGCTTCAACGCGTTGGACGATGGTGCTTGAAGCGGCCGATTCATCTGCCGAATCGGCGCAGGCAATGAGCGCGCTCTCGGAACTCTGCCGGATTTATTGGCGGCCACTTTACCTGTTTCTGCGCCGGGAAGGTCATAGCGCAGACGACGCGCAAGATTTGACCCAAGGTTTTTTCGCGCATCTCATCGAGACGCGCGCGTATGCAAGGGCTGACAAGGAGAAGGGGCGCTTTCGTTCCTTTCTGCTCGGAGCGCTCAAACATTTTGTGGCAAATACTCGCGATCGCGATCGCGCGCAAAAACGCGGTGGGGGAATGATTCCGGAGCAATTGGATGACAAGGCCATCGCCGAGCTGGAAGGGCAGGTCGATCGCGCGGTGCAATGGAACGCGGACCACGTTTACGAACGCGAATGGGCGGCGTCGCTTCTGCGGCAATCTCTCGATCGTTTATCGCAGGAGTGCGGACTCGCGGGAAAAGCGGTGCTCTTCGACTGCCTGAAACAATATCTCTCTGCGACGGGTGAAGCGGCGGTCCCCTACGAAGAATTGGCCCCGCGACTACATCGGCCCGTGGCCACCTTGCGCAGCGATGTTGCGCGATTGCGCGCGCGTTATCGCGCGATCCTGCGAGAGGAAGTTCGTGGGACGATCGCGGAAGCGTCGGAAGTGGATGAGGAATTGCGCCATCTTTGCCATGTTCTTATTGCAGCCTAACGAACAAAGTGAAACTCTCGCGCTCGGAAACTGAAACTTGCGCAAGTTGTGGCGCGCCATGGGAAGAAACATTGAATGGCGATGTCGGTTGCATGGTTTGTTTGTTGCGCGTCGGATTGAGCGACGCGGCGGATCAAACCGACGAGCAATTCGAAGGCCCAGATTCGGATCACTTCGGTCCTTACATCCTTGACCGGCACGAGGATGGAAGCGTTTATGAGCTCGGGCGCGGAGCGATGGGAGTGACATACCGCGCGATCGATACGTCGCTGCAGCGGGCCGTCGCCTTAAAAATCATCAAGACCGACGTCGCCGGTCGCAGCGCGGAAGCGCGCGAACGTTTCATCCGCGAAGCGCGCGCGGCTGCGACTTTGCGGCATCCGCATGTTGCCACGGTTTATCATTTCGGTATTCGCGAGGAAACAGGCCAGTGCTTTTACGCGATGGAATTGGTGGAAGGCGAAACGCTGGATCACCGTGTTCGCCGCACTGGACCACTTGATGTTGCGACAACGGTCGAGATCGCACGACAAATCACGGCGGCGCTCGCAGCGGCGGAAAAGCGCGGCATTGTGCACCGTGATTTAAAGCCCGCCAATGCCATGATCGCAACGACGGAGGGCACCGAGGGTGTGCAGGATTCACCAGAGATTCACGTCAAGGTGATCGATTTTGGAGTTGCCAAAGCGTTGATGGAAAAGACCGACCCGCGCGTTTTAACGCATGGCGGTCTGGTGGGCACGCCCGCTTTTGCCAGCCCGGAACAATTTACCGACAGCCCGGTGGATGTTCGCTCCGATATTTACTCGTTAGGCGCGACGCTCTGGTACTTGCTTACCGCTAAGATTCCATTTGCAGATCGGCGACAGAATGAAATTCCGCCCACTGAGCAGTTGAACGCTGCGAATGCTCCGGCGCGATTCATTTCATTACTGGTTCGGATGCTTTCGAATGAACCTTCCGCCCGTCCCAGCGTGCGCGAGTTAGCTACCAGACTGCAGGAAATTCATCTTCGCATCTTGCGAAGGCGTAAACGCTTTTTCGCAATTGCGGCGACGCTGATTTTTCTTCTGCTCGCTGGTGCGGCTGTCGTTTTCCACGTTCGTTCGGACATTAGCGCTGCGGCGGATCCGAAAAGCGTTGCAGTGTTACCTTTCGGGAACCTAACGAGAGATAGCTCGAAAGCCTACTTTGCCAGCGGCATCCAAGACGACTTGCTGGTGAACCTTTCGAAGGTAGCTGACTTGAAAGTGATCTCGCGCGATTCGGTCTTGTCCTACAGGGATCGCGCGCAGGACGTTCGCGAAATTGGAAAAGCTCTCGGTGTGGCCGCGGTTTTGAAGGGGAATGTTCGTTACGACGGCACGCGTGCTCGCATCAACGTGCAGCTCATCAATGCAAAACAAGGTCAGCAGTTGTGGGCCGAAGAGTACGAGCGGGAGATGACGGATGCCTTTACCATCCAGAGCGAGCTGGCATTTCAGATCGCCTCCGCGTTGAAAGCGAAACTGACGTCCGATGAAACCGCGCGACTGAGACGCCGCCCCACGGAAAATGGCGAAGCCTACCTTCTTTACATGCAAGCCTACGATTACTACGCGGGTCGACAAAAACTAAAAGCGGACTTGGAGAAAGCCGAACAACTTTTCGAAAAGGCGATTCAACTCGATCCGTCATTCGCACTCGCGCACGCGCAGCTCTCGCGATTGGAGAGTGTCTGGAATAGCTATTACGAGCCCGATCCTGCGCGCCGCGCCAAAGCGCAGGCCGCGGCGCACGAAGCATTGCGTCTTCAACCTGATCTTCCCGAAGCGCACATGGCGCTGGCCGAAGATTATTGGCGCGCAAGCATCGTGATGGATGACTCTGATCTCGAAAGCGCTTTGCGGGAATTTGAAATTGCGCGCCGCGGTCTGCCGAATGACGCAGACATTTATAGCGGCATCGGGCGGATTAAACGGCATCAGGGAAAATGGGCGGAATCTATCGCCAATTTACAAAAGGCGGCATCGCTCGATCCAAAAACTCCTGACCGATGGCATAGGGTCTTCTACAGCTTTGAGCTCACACGCAATTATTCGGCTGCGGCGGAAGCGCTCGATCGTGCAATCGCGCTTTCGCCGAATACATGGGACTTCGAATTACATCGGGGTTACCTGAACCTGTTCTGGAAAGGCGATGTGAATACACTCAAACGTTTGCGTGCGGCCACCGGTACGACTCCGGAGGATCTACATACTGAAGATCGATTTGCCGTGAAAAGGTTTCTCCGAAAATACGACGAGGCGGAAAATATTTTACGGCAGGACAAACAGGATACGTTTTTCTGGAATGGCGTGCGCGACGTTCCGAAATCGTTTTTGTTAGGCGAGCTTTACTTTGAAAAGGGAGACAAGGAGAAGTCGCGCACCGCTTTCGCCGCGGCACTGCCAACAGTCGAAAAAGTCGTGCAGCAAAACCCGCAAGATTTGGGTTGGCGACTCCTGGCTGCGAAAGCTTATGCGGGAATGGGGCGCAAGGAAGAGGCCATTCGCGAAGGGAAACACGCAATCGAAATCATGCCTGAATCAAAAAGCGCCTGGTTTGGTGCGACAACGTTGGAGAGTTTCGCGGAAGTCTACGCCATACTTGGCGATGCGGAGCATGCTGTTCCCATTCTGACTCATCTCCTCGCAATTCCTTCGGATGCGCACAAAGAGGCGCTGCGCCTCGACCCGGTTTGGGATCCGATTCGTCAGGATACGAGGTTTCGACAGCTTTTGCGACAACCTGCGAGTATTTTTCCACTTCGGCCAGGCGACCTCACGACTCGTTAGGCTACACGTATGTCTGAGGAGCCCGCGGACGATTCTCACCTCGAGATCGCACATGTCCTCTTTATCGACATGGTCGGTTACTCGAAGTTGCTGACGAACGAGCAACGCGAACGGCTGCAGGAGCTCAATCGCATCGTGCGCGAGACCGAACAGGTTCGCGAGGCCGACGCGGCGGGAAAGCTTGTTCGTTTGCCGACCGGCGATGGAATGGTGCTCGCTTTTTTCACGAGCCCTGATGCTCCCGTGCGATGTGCGTTAGCGATCAGCGGCGCATTGAAGGCGCTTCCGCAGTTGCCGCTGCGAATGGGGATTCACAGCGGCCCAGTCGATGCCATCTCCGATGTAAATGATCGGCCAAATGTTGCGGGCGCTGGAATCAACATGGCGCAGCGCGTCATGGATTGCGGTGACGCCGGTCACGTTTTGCTTTCGAAACGCAGTGCCGAGGACCTCGCGCAATACACGCGCTGGCAACCGTTCCTGCATGATCTCGGTGAAGTTGAAGTGAAGCATGGGGTTCGTCTCGGCGTGGTCAATTTTCATGGAGACGGTTTTGGCAACGCGAAACTGCCGGAGAAATTACAACGCGCGCAAGCCGAGAAGGTCAAAGTTGCGCGAGAAGTTAAACGAAGGCGCAAACTTTATGTCGCCGGCGCAGCCGCGTTCGCCTTTATCTTGTTAGGCATCGGCTTTTGGATTTCGCGACGCGTACCAGCGGCGACAACAGTTTCATCCAAGAGCATTGCTGTTCTGCCATTTGAAAACTTGAGCGCTGATGCGGAGAATGCGTACTTCGCGAGCGGCATCCAGGATGACATCTTAACGAACCTGGCAAAAGTCGGTGACCTTAAAGTCATCTCTCGCACTTCAGTCGAGCCCTACAAAGGCAAGGCTGTGAATGTGCGGGACATCGGCAAGGCGCTCGGTGTCGCCGCGATTCTGGAAGGAAGTGTGCGGCGTGCGGGCAATCGCGTTCGCATTAACGTGCAACTTATTAACGCGACTAACGACGCCCACATCTGGGCGGAAGATTACGATCGCGAAATGACTGATGTCTTCGCGATTCAAAGTGATCTCGCTTTGCGTATCGCATCGACATTAAAGGCAAAACTTTCTCCATCAGAAAAAGTCCGCGTGCAGCAAAAGCCGACCGAAAACGCCGACGCGTATCTTCTCTACCTGCAAGCGCAGGAAATTTTTCTCCGATCACTTAGGACGCAGGAAGATCTCAGCAAAGGCGAGCAGATCTATCAAAGGGCGATCGCTCTTGATCCCACGTTTGCGCTGGCATTCGCGCAGTTGTCGCATCTCGAGACGGTTTTTTACAACAAATGGGATCCCACTTCGGAACGTCTGGCAAAAGCAAAAGCATTCGCGGACGAAGCGCTTCGCTTGCAGGCCGATTTGCCCGAAGGCCACGTCGCTCTCGGCTATTACTACTATCAGGGCAGAACGCGCAGCAACGACATCGACTACGCAAAGGCTTCAGCTGAATTTCATATCGCGTTGCGCAGTTTGCCTAACGACCCGGAAGTGCATGAAGCGCTCGGTAAACTGCTTCGGCACCAGGGAAAATGGGTGGAGGCGCTAGCCCACTTCGAAAAAGCAGCCGCAGTCGATCCCAATTTCGCGGGCCGCTGGAACTATGTTTCGAATACGAATCAAATGATGCGAAATTACCCGGCTGCGGCGAGAGTGCTGGAGCATGTCATCGCTTTAGAGCCGCACAACCGGGCCTTTCTTTCCTGGCGACAATATCTTGAGTTTGCATGGAAAGGAGATGTGAAGGTTCTCGAAAAAGTGCTCGCCCTTCAACCCACTGGTGATGATCCGGATGGCTCTTATGTGGTGGAGCGGTTTACCATTAAGATGCTGCAGCGGAAATTTCCTGAAGCGGAAGCTGCGCTGCTCAACTTTCCCAAAGAAGAGCTGGCGGCGGGAGAGCAGAGCCCGACGCCAAAGTCCGTTCTGCTCGCCGAATTTTATTCGGAGACTAATCAATTCGAAAAGGCGCGGAAGTATTACGAAGCGGCGCGGCCCATCATTGAGCGCCGCGTTCAGGACAATCCGAAGGACGATTCGTGGTGCTCAATGCTGGGAGAAGTTTATGCCGGTCTCGGCCGCAAAGAAGATGCAGTTCGTGAAGGCAAGCACGCGGTCGAGCTTCTGCCAGAATCGAGGGACGCGTGGTGGGGTCTTTATCCGCTCAACGCGCTTGCCGGAATCTACACGATGCTTGGGGAAGCCGATCTCGCCTTACCACTTATCGAACATTCGCTCGCCACTCCAGGCGGACTCGAAGTGCAATGGCTAAGATTCGATCCGGCGTGGGATCCCTTGCGCAGCGATCCGCGATTTAAGCAGTTGCTCGAAAAATATAGCAGAAACCCACGGTCGCATTCTTAATCGGGGCTGTAGATATTTTTGCTTGCTACCTACAAAGTTGGTGGGCATACCAAATTCCGCCTAACTAGCGGAGATTTTATTTGCCCTCCGGAATCAAGGATCATGAGTTGAACGAGCGCCGGGCATCGGCGTGGCTCTTCAAACTTTTCCTGCCACACGATCTCCGATTTTCCGAAGGACAATCGGAATGAGACCATTTAGCAAAACTGAAATCTGCGTTCGCCTTCTTGGTGTTGCAGGCGGTGTGATTTTTTCTTTTCTCGGCACAAACGCACGAGGCCAGGCTGCATCGCCAACGCCGGCAGAGGTAATGGCAGAGACCGAGCGCGTCATCGTCACCGGCTCAAACATTCCCACGGCCGAAGAAGTCGGGCCGAATCCAGTGCTGATGCTCAATCGCGATCTGATCAACAAATCCGGCGAACGGACAGCGGAAGAGTTTATTCGCAATTTACCTGTCGCCGGACCGCAAGGCGTGCCCACAGTCAATGGCCAGAATTTTTTCGCGCCGGGGGCTTCTTCGATTTCGCTGCGCGGATTCGATCCGAGCGACACGCTGGTGTTGATCGATGGGCGCCGCGTCGCTTCCTATCCGCAGGGCGCCGGTAGCTCGGGCACACAAAGTTTCATCGATCTCAACTCCATTCCGCGCGCCGCCATCGAGAGCATCGAAATTCTGAAGGACAGCGCGTCGAGTACTTACGGTGCAGATGCTGTGGCCGGCGTGGTGAACATCAAGCTGCGACATGATTATCGTGGAGCGGAAGCGACCATGGAGTATGGAAACACGCTCGATAAAGATTCAGGCGAATTGGCGGCTTCGCTTCTTTTCGGGGTTGGCGATGGCACGACCAATGTCTCGGGCGTTCTCAATTTCTATCATCGCAATTCGATCTTCGATATCGATCGAGCATTTCAATCGTTCAGCCCGAGCACGAACTCGAGCCCATTTAATCTTCAGTTGAATGATGCAGCTGTCATTGCCGCAGGCGGTACGCCTCCGCCGCCGAGAAGCTCAACCGACGTGAGCACCTTTGCGCACGCGCCTTTTTTCACCAACGGTCTCGCGGCGGCTTCTGATTACGTCTATTCGAACGGCCGCAGTTCCTTGTTCAACAGCGAGCCGGGCCGAAGCAGCGTGCCCGACTCAGAGCGTTACGGCGCCTTCGTCAATACCGATCACAAAATTTTGGGCGAACAGTTGGTCGGTTATGCCGACCTGTTTTATCAAAATGTGAAAACGGATTATTCGCTCGCACCGGCGCCGACCGGTTTTTTCCAGAATCCAGGGCGAACGACCATCGCGATTCCACCGCACACGCCGAGCGCACCGGGCGCAGAGTTGCCGGACACTCCCACGCACGAAGAGACCGGCGTCCCCGCCAATGCCTTCAATCCATTCAATCCTTTCGAGCAGATTATTTCGGGGGGAAGTCGAGGCCGGCTCGCTGAATTTGGAAATCGGCCGATCAATGCGGAAACCAACGCGTTTTTTTCCACGCTCGGTTTCAAAGGCGACAAGCTCTTCGATGGCAGCTGGGGTTATGATGCTTCGTTCCGCTACAGCGAGATCAAGAACACGTCGACCGGAACGGAAACTTCCGCGTCGCGATTCGATCGCACTTTGAATGCAGCTGACCCAATATTCGATCCAAGCTCGTCACAATTCATCGGCACGACGGTGCCGTATAATCCGTTCGGCGATTTCCGCGTCCCGATTGCGAGCAACGCGCTGCCGATTCAATTCGCCACCATCCATCCAAAGGAAATTGATACTTCCAAACTCGCTACCATTGACCTCAACGTCTATACGACGCAGCTCTTTAAGTTGCCGGCCGGCGGCTTAGGGCTCGCTTTCGGCGGGCAGTTTCGTCGCGAGACATTGCGGCAAGCTCCCGATGATATCACCGCCTTGGGAGATATTTTGGACGTCGTCGGCTTTCCACCGACGAACGCGGGACGAAAAACTTATGGGCTTTATGCCGAAGCTGATCTTCCAGTTTTCGGCGGGCCTTTCACGGTTCCGGGTTTTCATGCTCTCGAGTTCACGGCCGCCGCGCGTTATGAAGAATTCCGCAGCAATGGAAGCAATGTGCTCGTGCCGAAATTCGGCATGCGCTGGCAACCTTTTGACGATTCGCTCACGCTTCGCGCAACCTGGGGCGCGCCGCCACTGAAAGCGCGGGAATCTTCCGGTTGTAGATTCGGATTACTGCGCACGACAAACGGCGTCTCATTCTCAAACAATTCACGGAAGGAATCCGTTAGGCTTTGAACCGGACTACCAAATAGTTCGATCAGCGACGGCTCATGAAAACCTTTCCCGTTCAATCCGATCCCGTCGGCCGAAGGTTTCCTGAAGTGGAAAGGCACATCACGGCTCGATTGGGCTTGGAAAGGTTTCGATCTCGTCGGGACGGTTCTCTATCGCGACGGCTTTCACGAAATCGTAAAATTCTCGCACGCTCCGCCATTCATTCCTTTTCCCGACAACAAGAAAGAACATTGGGTTCATCAGACCTTCTTTTTCGACGGCCAAGCTTCTTACGATTTCAGTTTCGTCGCTCCGACCGAAAACAATCCGGTGGCCGGTTATTCGAAATCGCCTAACGAATTGGCGCGCGGCAAAGACGGCAAGCTGGTCGAATCCGCAAGCGCACAGAGTGCCAATTACGGACTGCCGATCTGGAAACGGATTTTAACAGGCACAACCGTTACGATTGGTTGCAACAATATTTTCGGGCAAGATCCACCGCACTCGCTTAACAAATTTCCATTCTTCGCCTACGATCCAACCGGCCGTTTCCTTTACGCCAGCGTAACAAAGAAGTTCTAGTTGCTTCTCTGGTGTAGCGGCGGGCGTGTCGCCCGCATGAGTTTGGATTGCGGCGGGCACTCCGAGAGGATTCGCGAGCGGCAAGCCCCCTCTACATCAAATTTTCTGCAACGCGATCGAAATTTTTCCGAAGGAACTGGAAATGACCTGTGTCCCGGCCTCGAAGAAGATGTCCTAGACACACCCTGCGAAAACAAATCATCCCAAAACATCACCAAATGAAAAAAACAATTATTCCTGCCCGCCGTCGAAATAACGTCACGTCGATCAAGACCGCGCGCTGGGCGGCCTACGCCGCCGCCGGCGCAGCCACCACCTTCGCCGGCGCCCATTCGGTCGAGGCTGATATTACCTATTCGGGTCCGATTGATCGGACGTTCAATAACCCGGCGCCCGGGGCGACATTTTCCTTCGAGCACTTTGCTTTGACTGGAGGCGTTTTCCTCGACTTCAACATAGGGACTTACTTTGGGGGCGGTGTCGCCCGATTCTTGGTTGGCCCTGAAATGGCTGGCATGTCGGGCGTATTTCCCGGGGCAGGAACGCAGGTCGTCGGTTTCCAAGGTGGTTCCCTCAACTTGCTTTATGCTTCCAGACTAGACGTCGGACAAAATATCTCCGCCCTGGGGTTCAATAATTTTCCGCCAAACCCAAATAACCCGGGCCACTTTTCCTTTGCCTATTTGGCGGCGAACGAAGGTTATCCGAATAGTCAATGGGTCGGCGCGGGATTAGTAGGGTTCCTGGGATTTGAATTCGATGCCGGGAACGGCACGCAGTTCGGCTGGGCGCGTGTCCGGATGGAGAGTGGCCCGACTGATAACAATTTTACCTTGATCGATTATGCGTTTGCGGACCCGGGCGAAAATATCGCGACGGGACAAGTTCCCGAGCCTGGTTCCATGGGTCTCCTTGCGTTGGGCGGTGCGGGCTTGCTCGCGTGGCGAAAGCGCCGAAAGAAAGAAGCGCGGAAGCGAGAGAGCAGGATCGCTCAGAGCGCACACCCGGCGAGTCTAAAGTCGGATTAGCGAAACTATTCGTTAGGCAAAATAAACGTTTCACCAATTTCGCGCAACGCGATTCGCTGAGATCCGCTTCGCAACGCGGCTTTGAAACGCTCGATTGGTTCTCGGAATGGTTCGAAGCTGAGGCGAAAGGTCTGGTGATGCACTGGCATGATGTGAATGACACCGGCGGCGTTGCACATTTCAATCACCTGTTCGGGATCGGCGTGCGAACGAATCCAGGGGTTGTAAGCGCCAATGGACATGATGGCGAGATCGTAGGGACGATCGTCGCGTAGTTCGGCGAAGCCGTCGGTCATCGCGGTGTCGCCGCCGAAAATGATGCGGCGGTTGTTGCGTTCCAGGATGTAGCCGTTGTAACCGCGATAGTTGTCGTTGCGCAAACGCGCGCCCCAATGATTGACGCGAAAGGCTTTAACACGAAGCGATCCGCGATCGGTGTGCAGCTCATGCGATTCACCCCAGCGTAATTCGATGATGTCGCGGAAATGCATCCAGCGCAGAAGATCGCTCGGACGCGGCGCCGTCACGACTGTGGTGTGTTTGGAAAAAAATTTGTGCAATGTGCGCGTATCGATGTGATCGAAATGCGCATGCGATAATAGGACAAGATCGATCGGTGGTAATTCGCCGAACTTCAGTGCCGGTTTCGTCAGGCGTTTGGGGCCGATGGTGAAGAGCGGCGCAATTCGAAAGCCGATGCGCGGAAACAAAACTGGATCGGTGAGAATCGTGATGCCGAAGAAATTAATCAGAACGGTGGAGTGACCGATCCATGCCGCGGTGAGATTATCATTGGTCCATTCGCTAGGCTGCGGATGCGCGAATGCCGGTGCGATCGGTCGCCAGCTTTCTATGGTCCACTCCCGCCAGAGATGAGCGATCCAGCGGCGCGCGCGGGAGCGCGAAGGGGCAAGTTGTTGAGAACGCACAGGAGTTGCAGAGGCGCCTATGCCAAGCGCCTAACGAATAGCTCCGGCGCTTAATACAAGCGCCGCTACATTACTTTGTCACGCCGATTTCGGCGCGGCGATTTTTCGCCCAAGCGGCTTCGTCGTGGCCGGAATCGGCCGGCATTTCCAAACCGAAACTCACGGTCTGAATGCGATTGGCGTCCACACCCGCGGAAATCAAATTCTCACGTACTGCGCCGGCACGCCGTTCGCCCAGACCGCGATTATATTCCGCGGTACCGCGTTCATCGGTGAAACCCGCAATTATGATCTCGGCCGAGTTCGCGTTCATGAATTCGGCGATTTGCTGAATCTTGCCAGTCTCGGAGGAGCGCACGCTCTGACTGTCGTAATCAAAATAGATCGGCTGAAATTGATTGCGGTTGACGTTGCCGCCGAAAAACGAAGTGCCTTCACGTCGTTCAGGCAAAGGCGTTCCATTGACGTAATCGCCCGTCGCGCCCGCACTTTGGCCTCCGCCTTTTTTGCTACAACCCGAGAAGGTGAAAACGAAAACGCCAATCGCAAGCAAGACAAAATTTGAAAGGCAACAGCGAACAGCAAAAAGGAATTGGGTCATAGAGAGCTCTCGCGAAATTAGCGGGTGCCACTTGGAGTGCAAGTTGGCGCCGGGAATTTGAAAAATTCAGGCCGAAGCGAAAGCTCGTTTCAGCGAATTCCAGAATCCAGGCGCGACGGTCGCGACTTTTCCAGTGCGCGCGACCAGAACAGGACAGGCCGCGCGATTCACGATGCTACGCGTCAGATCGCCCATGATGTAATGACGCAACGGACCGCGCGCCAGAGACGATCCGGTCACGATCATGTCGTGATGACCTTCCATCACCTCTGCAAAGATTTGATCGAGCGCAAGCCCGTGCCGGACGCGCACCTCGACTGGCACATTCATTTTCTCCAGGCTTTTCTTTTGCCCGCGCAGGTTCACACCAAGTTCCGAATCGGATTCGAGCAATCGATCGACATCTTCTTCGAGGCGGACGAGGTCAGCGTACATCGCGGGCGGTTCCGCCATGACATGAAGCAACGTCACCATGGCGCCGATGCACTTGGCAATCTCGCCGGTCAGTTGCACGGCGTCTTCGATGTAATGCCGCCCACCGGTGCAAACGAGGATGCGTTTAATCTGCTCGAACTCGCCCGTGGCGATGAGGACAGAAGCCGGAACTGCCTTGATGACTTCATAAGTCCGTTCGGAATAACAATACAATCCGCCGCCGCCGGTGCGGCGCGTGCCGATGATGGCCACATCGTATTTTCCTTCCGCCGTTTGATTAAAAATCTGGCGGATCGGATCGCCCTCGCGCACCACGATTTCCGGTGTGAGCCCATAACGACGCAACAACTCCGCTTCGCTTTCAAGAGCGGCCCGCAGAGGCTGTTCGTCTTCGGGCTTTTCCGCGATCCCCAACAGCGTGGTCACGGCCTGACACGGGCCGGCGATTAATCCGCCGAGCCTGGTTGGTTTGTCTGCCGGGTCGGTCCCGTCGCTGCAGATTAGGATATGCATGATCGAAGTTAAATTTTGTGACCTGTCATCAAAGTATAAATGACGATGGCAGCTCCAATCAACGGCAGTGGGACAAAGGCGAGCCGAATTTTTGGTCCGCCAAAATATTGCGTCATAATCGCACCAATTTGCGCGCCAATGGCCGCGCCCGTGTGCATTACGAGAGCGATCATAATATCGACATTGCCTTTGAGCGCGTGCGTGAACGTTCCGTAGCTCGCCGAAATAATGACTTCGAACAGATCGGTTCCGACGGCCAAGTGCGTCGGGATGCCGAGAATGTAAACCATCGAAGGCATCCGGATGTAACCCGCGCCGCCGCCCAGGAAGCCGCTGAAGAATCCGCCAATGAGGGAAACGAATAAAATAACCCAAAACGAAATCGACTTCACGCCCGAGACCGGAAGCGAAACCATCGGCCAAAGTTTTATTTTTTGTACTCCCTTGGCGAAGCCTTTGAAGGCGGAATCATCCTTCTTCTTGTTTTTCGTTGCGGCCCCCTTCTTTGAGCGAATTGTGGCCAATCCTTCCCAAAGCATGAAGGCAGAGATCCCGATGTAAATGACGATCGAAACCATGCTCACGACGTAGTCGACATTGCCCGCGCGTTTCAGGTGCTGGATGAATTGCGCCCCGATTTCTGCTCCGCCGATTGTCCCGATGGCCATGAAAAAGCCGAGGCGAAGATCGACATTGCCCATCGCGCGGTGACGTTTCGCAGCGACGACCGATTTTCCGACGATGTGGGCGAGATCGGTCCCGACGGCGAAATTCCAGTGCAGTCCGGCCGCGCGCAGCGCCGGCCCGGCAATGAAACTCCCGCCCACACCAAAAAATCCGCCGAGGATACCAATTAAAAAACCGACGCCCGCGAGATAGATTGGACTGATCTCCGTATGGGAGATCGGAAACATCATGGCGATCATTCGGAACGACCGCCCTGCAACAGGCGCATTAATCCCGTTGTCAAACTCTCGAGCAAAATGGCCTGGCCAATGATCAATCCGATCGCCACCACGGCATAGATCTGGATGTGAGTCTTTTCGAGGTTGTTGAGCCAATCCGCGAGAAAGTGAAGGACGGCAAAGAAGTAACCGATGACGAGGGCGGAGTAGACCGCCAACTCGATCAGAAACGCTCGCAACGCTTTCGCAGCTTTCGGTTTCATTGTATTCGCACCAACACTTCGGCTGCGCTCTCTCTGCCGGTTTTGCGCTTTATGGTAAAGACGCAAATATCCTTGCGCCTAGGGGCTTTCGTCCTAACCTTGCACGACCCGATTTCGGACGAATTTTAACGGGACGAAAATGGCTGATGTTGCAAACAAATATCCGGAAAACGTAGAAGGGAAATTCTACGTCGACGATCAATGCATCGACTGTGATTTATGCCGTGAAACCGCGCCGGCAAATTTCAAACGCAACGATGATGGCGGTCATTCCTTTGTCTATAAGCAAGCGGAAAGTCCCGAGGAAGATGCCCTCTGCAAAGAGGCGCAGGAAGGCTGTCCCGTCGAGGCCATCGGCAGCGACGGCGGGTAGTTGTAAACTGGTAGGCGCGACGGCTCGTCGCGCCGATGATCGTGCGCGCCGTACCCATCGCCCTGACGATTGCGGGTTCCGACAGTAGCGCCGGAGCTGGCGCCCAAGCCGATCTAAAAACTTTTAGCGCACTCGGCGTTTACGGATTAACCGCCATCACATGCGTCGTGGCGGAAACACCCGGCAAGGTTGCCCGCATTCAGAACATCGGCCCCGAGGTTGTGCGCAAACAGCTCGAAGTATTGCTCGGTGGTTTTCCCGTCGCCGCGATCAAAACTGGAATGCTCTATTCGAGCGAGATCATCTCAGTCGTAGCGCGGACGTTGATTGAGCATGCAAAGAAAATCCCCCTTGTGATTGACCCGGTGATGGTCGCAACAAGCGGTGACGTGCTTGTGCAATCTGGCGCCATCGCGCGTTACGAAGACGAGTTATTTCCGCGTGCCAGCTTGATTACTCCTAATCTGGATGAGGCTGCGCAGTTGCTTGGTCAATCGATCAGAACAATCGCGCGGATGCGAACTGCAGGAAAAAAACTCGCCAAAAAATATCGCGTTCCAATTCTGCTCAAGGGTGGACACCTCATGGGTGCGCAGGCCGTCGATCTTCTTTTCGTCGCAGACAAAGTGGTGGAGTTCTCGGCGCCATTTGTGCGGGGAGTTTCTACGCACGGAACTGGATGTACCTACTCAGCAGCTATCGCCGCGGGTTTGGCTCATGGATTCGACTTGGAGAAATCAATCGAGCGCGCCAAAAAATTTGTCACAGCAACGATCGCGCAGCATCTCAGCTGGCGGACAAAAACCAACGCTACCGTCCACGCCCTCAATCATTTCCCTAACGAATCATAATTTTGTAGCGGCGGTCTGCGACCGCCGCACTCTTCCGGGTGCGGTGCGGTTATGCGACGGTCATGGACCGCCGCTACAGTTTTACCTGCTCCCATTTACGCAACTTTAGCGCTTCCACTGCCGCTGCGGTCTCCGCATGTTTTTTACTTCGACCTGTTCCCTCGCCCAAAAAGATTCCTTCCCACATCACGCGCACGATAAAAGTCTTCGCGTGTTCGGGTCCCGTTTGCGAAATCGAGTCATATATCGGGCTGCGCGGCGAAATCGCCTGCAGCAGTTCCTGGAGATGGCCTTTCGGATTTATATCGACCGGATCTTCCGCGATCAAGGCAAGCTCGATACCCATCTCCTCCAGAAGGAATCGCCGCACCGTGGCGAGATCGCTATCCAGATAAATGGCGCCGATCAAAGCTTCGAAGGCGTCGGCCAGAGTCGAGTCGCGCATGCGGCCACCGCTCGCTTCTTCGCCCCGACCAAGCATGAGGTGCTGGCCCAGTTCGAGTCCGGCAGCGTGTTGCTTCAACGATTCGCGTGAGACGAGGCGCGAACGCAGCTTCGTCAGGCGCCCTTCTGCTTCGCCGGTGAAGGACCCATACAAATATTCCGTGATGACAAGCTGCAAGACCGCATCACCCAAAAATTCCAGCCGTTGATTATCAAACTGGCGCCGCCGCGTTTCGTGCCGAAGGCTGGGATGAGTTAACGCTTCGGCGAGCAAAAGCGGATTGCGAAATTTGTAGCCGATACGTTGCTCGAGAGGGTTCAACCTCCCGGAATTTATCCGATCGGTTGAACTTTGACCAGAAGTCTCGCGCCTGAGCCTAACGACAACGACTCAGCGCTTTTGATAAATAGCGAGCGACGTGACGAGATCCACTGCGCGTTGAGCTACTGCATCGTGGAGCGCATCCTTGCTCGGACCGCGGCCTTGTTGTGCCGCCTCAATCGCTTCCAGTTCCGGGTTCGTGCCGGCAAGCAAAGCCGCTTCGTTCAAATGCGGACGTTCGCTTTCAAAAACAAAACGACCCATTCCTTTCGTTAGGCTTTGCTGAAAAATTTCGTTCTTATCTTTTTCCGCCATTTCTACCGGCAGATCCGGAGTTATGCCTGCTGGAAACAACGGCTTTGCCTCGGGCAGAACAACCTCACTCACTGCGACGCGCAAAACTTTCCCACTCGGTAAGGAAAGATCCGAATATTCAACCGCGCTTCCCGCTGTCGGTTGCCCGATAATCATCGCCTTCTCGTAGAGCCGCAGCACCCCGGCCAAAGCTTCCGCCGCGCCAGCCGTGCTCGCGTCAGTCAAAACCATCACCAGACCCTGATAACTTGGATCGCGATCAGACGAAAAAACGCGCTCCTGTTTCCCGCCGGGTTTGTGCAGAACGAAAAGTGTTTTTCCTTTGGGCGAAAAACGTTTCGCAAATTCTGCCGCGGTCGCAAAATCATTTGTCGCCGGACTCGCTCGCAGATCCACGATGAGCGCGTCTGCTTTCTGCCCGGCGAAAGTTTTCAGCGCACCGTCCATCGCCTGGAGATTTCCGACCGTGAGCGCGCCAAGTCGAATGTATCCGATGTGACCGCCGAGGAGTTCGCTGAAAAATGGACGCCCACTCTCCGTCTGAGCGGCTGCACTGTTGGGCAACAAGACAATACCGTTACCGAGTCGAATCATCAGTCCCTGCAGCGTGGCGCGGTTCAATTCGACTTCGTTCAACGCCGCAGGATTGATAAAGTCATTTTTCAAAATCGAAATGACCTGCTGCAAATCCGCCGGTTGCAATGAATCGATCAGCGCGGAGGCGGTCGGCGAAGGTGAGGGCGTCGCAGGTTTCGGAGAAACAGTTCCGGCAGGCGTTGGCGAGACGGCAGCGTTCGTTGCTTCAAGCAAAAGGCAACTCACCAAACCCAGCGAAAATTTCCGCAGCATCGGCGCTAGGCCACCTTAGCCGGTTCCTTCTCCAGAGCAATATCGCGACGGTAATGGCAGCCGTCGAAGTGGATTTTCGCCACCGCGTCGTAAGCTCGCTTCCGCGCCTCGTCGCGCGTCGCGCCAAGCGCAGTGAGCGCGAGCACACGACCACCGGAAGTCACAATGTTGCCATTGGCGTTGCCCGTACCGGCGTGAAAAATCACGACGTCTTTTAACTCCGCCGCCTCATCGAGTCCGCTGATTACTTTGCCGGTCTCGTACTTTTCCGGATAACCGCCCGATGCCATCACAACAGTGACGGCGACTCGTTCGTCCCAATCGATTTTTATTTTGTCGAGTCGGCCGTCGATCGTCGCCTCGAGCAGCTGCAACAAGTCTGATTTCAACCGCGGGAGAATGGCTTGTGTTTCTGGGTCGCCGAAACGGCAGTTGAATTCTAAGACGCTTGCGCCGTCTTCTGTCACCATCAAACCCGGAAAAAGCAGCCCGCGAAATAAAATGCCGTTGTCGCGCATGCTCTCCATCAGCGGCCGCATGATTGTTGTCTCGAATTGTGTTTGCAACTGGTCGTTCCACTCTTCTGCCGGACTGAAGGCTCCCATCCCTCCCGTATTCGGGCCCGTGTCGCCATCGTAGGCGCGCTTGTGATCGCGCGCCGTCGCCAGCATTTGATAGTTTTTACCGTCGACCAATGCGTGCAGCGAACATTCCCAGCCACGCAACAAATCCTCGATGATGACGCGCCGGCCCGCTTCGCCGAATTTTCCCTTCTCCATCATTTCCGTTATGGCAATTGCCGCCGACTTTGCATCTGGCACAATAATCACACCCTTTCCCAGCGCGAGGCCGTCCGCTTTGATCACGATGGGAAAGCGGAGTTGCTCCGCGTAACGTTTCGCATCGTCACTTTGTGCAAAAGTTCGCGCCGCCGCCGTCGGGATTCGATTCTTATGCATCAATTCTTTGGCGAAAATCTTCGACGATTCGAGACGCGCCGCCGATTTCGTGGGCCCAAATATCCGGAGACCTTCCGCTTGGAATACATCGACGATTCCCGCCGCCAGCGGATCGTCCGGCCCGACCACAGTCAGGTCGATTTTGTTTTGCTTCGCGAATTTTATCAGCGCCGGGAAATCATTTGCCGGAATCGCGACATTCTCTGCGATCTGAGCGGTCCCGGCATTTCCCAGCGCGCAAAAAATCCGATCGGCTCTGGGGGATTGCCTGAGCTTCCAGGTCAGCGCGTGTTCGCGTCCACCGCTGCCGATTACGAAAATGTTCATCGAGACATTAGAATGTCCGTGGCCAGCGGGTGACGCAAGGGTAGCGACGGGCATCGCGCCCGTGTATCGCTGCGTCGCGCGGCGATTATGAAATAAATATCGAAGGCGAGGCACTTTCAATCACGGGCAAGACGCCCGCGCTACCCTTACGAGTCGTAACACGCCTTTCGGTTTGTTACACCCCGCTTGCGCGTGCTGCGCTCTTCCACGAAAATCCGCCATGCCAAAGACTGTTTCCAAAAACGGCTCCAAACCTTCCGTCCTCAACGCCCGCTGTCTCTCCCGTCTCGTTCTCGCTCGCATCGCGGATAAATGGACGGCGCTCATTATTCGGGTCTTGAGCGGCGGCGTTCATCGCTATGCGGAATTGCAGCGGAACATCGAAGGCATCTCGCAAAAAATGCTGACACAAACATTGCGCAGTCTGGAGCGCGACGGACTCGTTAGGCGCACGATTTATCCAGTCGTTCCTCCACGCGTGGAATATGCGCTCACACCGCTCGGGCGAACTTTGATCGAGCCGCTGCAAGCGATCTGCAAATGGTCGGAGAAACATTTGTCGGAATTAGAAGCCAATCGCGCAAAAGCCAACTCCCATCCAATGCCGGTCGTCATCGGCCGATAAGCGCTCATGCATCAGGCCGAGGCCATAGCCATTCTCCTCATGCTCATGGCGGCGCTCGTCGTCATTGCTAAAAAACTCGAGGTGCCCTATCCGGTCATGCTCGTCCTCGGCGGGCTGGCGGTGAGTTTCATTCCGCGGCTGCCGGAAGTGAAACTCGATCCCAACGTCGTCTTCTATTTCTTTCTGCCCGCGCTTCTTTATCCCACAGCTCTTTTCACTTCATGGCGCGATTTTCGCCGAAACTTGCGGGCGATTCTTTTGCTCGCGATCGGCCTGGTCCTCATCACCATGGTTGTGGTGGCGTGGGTCGTGCACATGATTATTCCCGCGCTTCCCTGGGCTGCGGCGTTTGCGCTTGGCGCGATCGTTTCGCCGCCGGACGCGTTTGCCGCCACCGCCGTGATTCGTCGTCTTTCTGTTCCGCATCGCATCCAGGCAATTCTTGAGAGCGAAAGCCTGGTCAATGACGCGACGGCATTGGTCGCACTGCAATTTGCGATCATCGCGATGATGACCGGGACTTTTTCACTCAGTCATGCGTCATTGCGTTTCGTTCTCGTCGGCGCCGGCGGCATCGGTTTCGGATTGCTCATCGGTTTTCTTATGCGCGAGGTGCAGCGCCGTCTTGACGACCCACCGGTGCAGATCACCGTTTCGCTGCTTACGCCTTTTCTTGCCTATTTGCCGGCCGAACGTCTGCACGTTTCCGGTGTGCTTGCGACCGTCGCTGCCGGCATGTATCTCGGCTGGCACTCGCCCGTTATCGTAAAGGCTCGCTATCGTCTGCAAGCATTCGCGTTTTGGGAAATGATCGGGTTTCTTCTCAACGGATTTATTTTTATCGCGATCGGTTTGCAGCTGCCGGGAATTCTGCGCGCGATGAACGGCGAATCATTGCTCACGCTTATCTACGATGCGCTCCTGATCTGCGTGGCCGTTGTCGTCGTCCGCATCGCGTGGGTTTTCCCCGGTGTTTATCTGCCGCGCTTGCTCAGTAAAAAGGTGCGCGCGCGCGAGCCAAAAGCGCGCTGGCAAAATGTTGCGCTCGTCGGCTGGGCCGGGATGCGCGGCGTTATTTCGCTCGCTGCCGCGTTCGCGTTGCCGTTCACGTTGCCGAACGGGACTCCCTTTCCCGGCCGGAATTACATTTTGTTTTTCACCTTTTGCGTCATCCTCGCAACGCTTGTCGGCCAGGGCCTGACCCTCCCGTTTCTTATTCGCAAACTCGGGATCAAAGACGACGGCGCGACCGATGAAGAAGAACGTGCGGCCCGCCTCGCCGCGAATGAAGCTGCGATCGCTTTTATCGAGAATGCGAGCACGCAGAACGGTGCTTCGCCCGAAATTCTGCAACGGTTGCGCGCCGAATACGACGATCGCCTGGCACAACTGAAGCGCTGCGTTGCGGAAAGCGGCAATCGTGGTGGCAGTGTTGCGACGCCGCAGTATCAACAATTGCAGCAGCAAGCGCTTTCGACCGAGCGCGACGCGATCATTCAATTGCGCAACAAACATGTGATCAATGATGAGGCGCTTCGGCGCATCCAGCGTGATTTGGATCTGGCCGAAGTTCGTTTGTTCGGCGGATGACCGCGCGACTTGCGGAGAGCGCCGACTGTTTCAATGTAAAGCGTCGCTCATGAATCGTGTTTTTCTTCTTTCACCGGCCTACGCGGGTGGTGAACGTGCGCGCATGATTATGAGTGAACGCGCGCAGTTTGATCTCGCGCGAAAATTGCGCAGCGCGGAAGGCGCCAGCATCGCCGAAGTCTTTACCTTTTTGAGTGGGCTTTATTTCCGCGGTAAGATTGCCTACGCAAACGTCTTCGCCCATGTCGACAATGGACTCTGTGGCGCACTGGTCATCACTCCCACGCGCGGATTAGTTGACGCGCAAGCGCGTATCACGGTCGCTGATTTGCGAGAGTTCGCGGAAGTGGACATCGATGAAGCTGATCCGCGTTACCGCAAGCCACTTGAGCGGGATGCGAAGAAACTGGCAAAAAAGTTATCCCGCCAATGTTCCGTTGTTTTGCTGGGCAGCATCGCTACCGGAAAATATGTCGATATTCTGCTCTCGAATTTTCAGGAACGGCTGCGATTTCCCGCGGACTTCGTCGGTCGCGGCGACATGAGCCGCGGCGGATTGCTCTTGCGATGTGCCGCGGATCGCACCGAACTAGAGTACATCGCAGTCGCGGGCGCAATCGTGAGCGGCAAGCGGCCGCCGAAACTCGAACCGCGCCGATATCCGAAGGGATGGGCACCATCCGAAACATCTATTCCGCGACGAGCGCGCGTTTCTTGATTGTCATCCCGAGCGCAGCGAGGGATCTCGCATAAACAGATTTCGTGAGGTTCTTCGCTTCGCTCAGAATGACGGTGTTGTAGCGCACGTCATCTCCATCAAATGGCTCTTCCAATAAAACCGCCATTCGCGCCGATGGAGGCGCGCTCGGTAGAAGAGATTCCAGTTGGCCAGGACTTACAGTACGAACCGAAATGGGACGGCTTTCGGTGTCTCGCTTTTCGCGACGGCGAGAAGATTTTTCTGCAATCAAAAGCTGGTCAGCCCTTGGCGCGTTATTTTCCCGACGTCGCAGCCGCGATATCGACGCTGAAGGCGAAAACATTTGTGCTCGACGGCGAATTGGCCATTCCGATCGGGAGCGGACTTTCTTTTGATGAATTGCAGCTGCGCTTGCATCCCGCGGCAAGTCGCGTGCAGAAGCTCGCCGCCGCGCATGCGGCGATCTTTATCGCTTTCGATCTGCTCGTGGACGAGAAGAGAAAAAACCTGACTCGCGAAACGCTACGAACCCGTCGGCCGGCGTTAGAAAAATTTGCGCGCGCAAATTTCAAAGCGAAGAGCACCGTGCGACTCTCGCCGGCCACCTGCGATCTCAAAGTCGCGAAGAAATGGTTCGATAAAGTCGGCGGAAATCTCGACGGCATCGTCGCAAAACAGCTCAACGTACCGTACGCGTCCGGTGAACGGACCGCGATGGTAAAGGTGAAACACATTCGTACCGCCGATTGTGTCGTTGGCGGTTTTCGTTACGCGACCGGTGCGCGCGTTCTCGGATCGCTTCTTCTCGGTTTATACGATAATGATGGTCTGCTCCATCATGTTGGTTTCACTTCCGCCTTCAAGGCGAGCGATCGCCGCGATCTCACGAAAAAATTCGAAGCGTTGCGCAAACCGCCCGGTTTCACTGGTAACGCTCCAGGTGGACCGAGTCGTTGGGCTACTGAGCGCACCGGCGAATGGGAGCCAGTCGATCCAAAGATTGTCGTCGAAGTCGCCTACGACCATTTCACGGGCGATCGCTTCCGGCACGGAACGAAAATTGTCCGCTGGCGTCCCGACAAATCGCCGAAGCAATGCGCGATGGACCAAGTCGCGCATCGCGAGGGAAAGTCACTCGCTCTGCTTTAACGACTGTCCCTCATCCTAACCTTCTCCCTCAGGGAGAAGGAACGATCACTGGCGAACGGCTTTTGTGCTTTCCACCTCTCCCTTTGGGAGAGGGTTGGGTGGGGGCTTTCGGCGAAACGCCATAACTCGTTAGGCAGGTTTCGCGCGACCAGCTCGGTTCGGTAATTTTTCCGAGCCCGTCGAGAATTTTACTTTTCCGGCTTGTTACCGTGTCGGTCATATAAAGGGCACCGTCCTGCGCTGCGATGATGTGCCGCGAATCCGGCCCCCACACCGGATTTTGCCCGCTCGTGACGATGTGCGAACTGCCGCCTTGCACGTCCATGATTGCGACTTGAAACTCTCCGCCGCTGCGCACGTTGAAGGCAACTTTCTTCCCATCCGGAGACCAATTCGGCTCGGTGCAATAACCATGACCGGTCGAAATCATCTGAGCGCCGCCCCCCGAGGATGAAATCCGATAAAGTTGCGGCGAACCGCGATCGTCCGACGAATAAATGATCTCATCGCCATCGGGCGACCAGGTTGGTCCGGATTCAACCCCGTGCGTGTGCGTCAATCGGCGCGCGCCGCCTCCGCCTGCGCTGATTGTATAGAGTTCGGGATTTCCATCTTTGCTGATCGTGAGCGCGAGACGTCCGCCGTCAGGTGAAAATGATGCGCCACTATTAGTTCCCGGATAATTGGCAACGCGACTCCGCGCGCTATTACCGAGATCGATCACGTAAACATCCGCGTATCCGCTTTGATAACCGGTGTAAGCAATCCTGCGAGCGTCGGGGCTGATTGAAGGATGCACACTGATCACACCATCGTGCGTCATCTGCCGCACGTTCGAGCCATCGTAATCAGCGACGTAAACTTCCTTGTGTCCGCTACGCGTAGCGATGAAGGAAATTTTGCTGCCGGCGATTCCTTTGTTGCCGGTCAGCGTCTCAATGATGTCGTTGGCAAATTGATGCGCATTCTCTTTCGCGCTGCCGCTGTAAGATTTCGAGAGAACCGTGCCGCCGCCATGATCGAGCACGCGCCCTTGTAAACTTCCACTGCTCGCCGTTCCACTCGCGGTGTAAACTGCGTTCGCTCCGCCGAGAACAAAGGATCCGGAAAGCGTCAGGTCGTTCTGCAAAGTCTTTGTTGCGATAGCGCCTTCGCCGCCGCTGAGCGCGGTCACGTTTAAATTGATTCGATCGCCTTTGCTCACCGTAATGGTTGGCGTTTCCTGCGCGAAAAAGGAAACCGCACAACTCGTTAGGCAAAATATCGTTAGCAAAATACTTTTCTTCATTCGCTTGGATTGACTTCGAAATTGATATTTACGTCGTAATGATCACCGCCGCCGAGGCCGGTGGGCAGAGGATCAACTTGCGTGACACGTTTCGCAACCGCCTCGATCGATTCGTCGACGACAACATTGCCCGATGGTCTGGCAATCTTGAAATCGGAGATCGTTCCGTCCTTTTCGATACGGATTTTTACGAGCGCGGAAATCTTTGCGCCAGAGGCAATCACTGTCGTTGGTTGAACCCACTCACTATAGAACCGGTCGTGCAGCATGTTGCCGTACCAACCGAACTCCGACGATGCTCCGCTGCCGTTGGCAGCGCCACCACCGCCACTGCCCTTTTTGCCACCGTGAGCTGCGATCGCTTTTTTTGCCGGTTTATCCGTGGAATCACCGTCTTCCGCTCTCGCTTCGTTTTTTGCGAGCGCGGACTTGGCGGCTTCTTTTTTCTTCTTCGTCTCTTCGCTCTCCTCGGCTGTTTCCTTCTTCTTCGCTGTCGCGCTCGGTTTTGGCGAAGCTTTCGCGATCAACTTTTTCTTCGGACTCGGCTTCGGTGTCGGTTTGGGCGTGGGCTTCGGCGTTTGTTTCGGAGTCGGCTTTGGTGTGACGGTGGGTGTGGGCGTGGCTTTAGGTGTCGGTGTTGAAGTTGGTTTCGGCGTCGGTGTGGGAAGTTGGATGTCGCTCTTTGCCGACGTTAGAACCGGTGGTTCCTCATCAGGTTCTTCGCTTCTGGTTAGTTCCGATTTTATTTCCGGCGCCGGAGTCGGCGGTTCTTCGCGCGCAGCCGGCGTGGGCGCGGATGCAGCACTCGCCGGACTTGTCGTGTCGCCGGCTTCACCTGCGCCGCCGTTCATCCAAACAATGTTGCTCGCGATCTGCTTCTTCGGCTGGCGGCTCCAGCGGATGAACGCGACCAGAAGCACCACGTGCAGAAGCGCAATGATCGTGACGTTGCGCCAGAAGCGTGCGTCGCGCGCCATTGCTATTTCGATTCAGCTTTTGTCGCGATTCCGACTTTTGTAATTTCTGCGCGCTGCAGCGCGTCCATCAGTCCGACTAATTTTTGAACCGGCAATTCTCGGTCCGGTCGAATCACAACCGCAACGTCAGGGTTCGCGCGTTTCAGTTCAACCAGACGCGCCGTGAGCGCGGCGGGATCGATCGCTTCATTGTTCAGCCTGATTGCTTCCGTGCGATCGATCGAGATGGTCTGCACTGCCGCCGGATTCACCGGTGCATTTGCTGCGCCGCTCGATGGAATGACAAGATTGACACTGTTCTCGAGCAACGGCGTTGTGATCATGAAAATAATCAGCAACACAAAAGCGAGATCGAGCAAGGGTGTGATGTTGATCTCGGAAAGAGTCGTTAGGCCAGTGCGCTGTGAGTAGCGTCGCATTTTGATCAAGTTTCCATGTCAGTCATCCCGAGCGAAGCGAGGAACCTCGCGAACGCGCAAACGATGTTCGAGAGGTCGTTCGCTTCGCTCAGGATGACAGACGCGGCGTCACCGTTCCTATTCGGTGAGATTGATCCGAAGAAGTATGCACTCATCTTCGAAACTCCGATACGCGCGCGCTATGATCGACGTATCGATGCTCAAATTCCGACGCGAGTTCAGCGGCAAAGTTATCCATCTCGACGATCATGCCGCGAATACTCGTGACGAGAAAATTGTAACCAAACATCGCCGGGATCGCGACGCAGAGCGCGGTCACCGTCGTGATAAGCGCACCGGAAACACCGGGCGCCATCGTCGCTAGATTCGGCGAGCCTGCCACGGCAACATCGGTGAACGTGTCCATCACGCCCCAAACCGTCCCGAGCAATCCCAGAAATGGCGAGCCGCTCACCGCGGTCGCAAGCAAGATCATTTGCGATTCGAGGCCGAGCGCGGTCTCACCCACGGCGCGCTCCATCGCGGCGTTGACCGCGTGCATTTGCGCCGGACTGATCTTGTCCGCGATTTCGAGCCGCGCGCGGAAAGTTTCGTCTACTTCGGCCGACCCGAGCAGTTGAAACGTCATTTCCTGACAGCCTGCGCGATAGACATTGAAATTGGGCGAACCAGTGAAGCGCGCATTTTTTTCGAACAAACGCAGCGGCTGTCTGTCTTGACGAAAGGCGGCGCGAAAGCGTGCATTCTGTTTTTTAGCAAACTGCACGACGCGCAATTTTGTGATCATGATCGACCAACTGAAGATTGAAGCGACGGCAAGAAAGCCCAGAACCATCTTGCCCGCGACGGTGGAATGCTCGAACGCGAAGAGGAGACCGCCGGCCGCGAGAAACTGTAGCATGAATGCCAACTTACTTTAGTAATAGCGAATTCCCATGAAAGCGAAAGTGATCAGATCGATTTGCGTTGCGATATTGTTCGCGGCCCCACTTTCGTCCGCGCAGGATACAAAAGGAGAAAGTCGTTTTGATCTTCTTGCGAAATCGATCGCGCCGATCATTGCGTTACTCACGCCCGCAGGGAGCAACGGCAATCATGCGATTGACTTGCAAGCGACAATTGCTGCAAGCACTGGACTACCGGCGGAGTTGACTGGGGCGCAGGTTCACGTCGCTTTCGAATTTCCCGACAAATTGCTCGTGCAATTTCCGACGCCACGCGGTCAGGCCATTATCTGCCGCGACAAACAGACGGTTTGGGCATTTCCGGCAGCACAGTTCGAACCGCTCGTAGAAAAAGTCGGTATCGATATTTCCACAAAGCCGCTTCCGCCGTTTCAACTTGAGGAAACAAAAGCTGTTTTGTTGCCCGCGCTTTTTGATGTGCACGATGCGGGTTCCGTAATTCTAAAGGATCAGACTTATCGCGTGCTCGATGTGGGCGTGGTGGGTCAGCACAAAAAGAAAGGCAGTGCCGCTTGGCCGGTGCGACTCTGGATCGCCGATCATCGCGTTGCGCAAGTCGAGCTGCGTTCTTCCGATTGGAGCATCACGCTCGAGATCGCGAGGCCGGAGATTACGCCGACGTTGGCGGAATCGACGTGGCAAGCGACGCCTGAACAACACGATCAGGTCATGGCGATTCCAGGAGATAAGATCGCCGCGTTGCTTCAACTGGCCCTGAAGCAAAATAAGTAGTCTTTCGAATTGCAGGATTCTGGGGAGCGCACGCGCCCCCCGTGCTGGCGATGGCGCCCTCGCCATCGCGAACTCTTTCCTAAAACAATATCCACTAACGGAAAGATCGTTTCGGCGAGGCGCCGAAACCAGCACGCGGGGCGCGTGCGCTCCCCAGATCGCGGCGCGCCCGGCGGTCGCGCCCTACCTCAGATGCTGCTGGAAAAAGCGCACCGCTCTGGATGCGGCGTCACGTTGCGACGCAGTTGAGAGCACATGACCTTCGCCAGGATAAATTTTCTTTTCGTGCGAAACGCCGAGACGCTGCAAGAGTTTCTCGAGACGAAATGCGTTTTCCGACGGCACGCGTCGGTCCTGCTCGCCGTGCAGAATTAAAATCGGCGGCAGCCGTTTCACCAAACCCGCGTGCTCCTTGTCGATCGCGCCAGCCAGTTCCACCGCCGCGCCGATGCGCGGATCGTGTGCTGCCTGGGCGAGGGAAAGGTATGCGCCTAACGAGTAACCAAAGCAGCCGATCTTCTTTACCTCCGGACGAGCCGCGACGAAATCGACGGCATCGTTTACCGTCGCGCGCCAGGTGTTGAAGTTTTTGTGAATCGCGGCGTCGCGCGCGAAGAAGTTTCCGGTCCGCTCGAAATAATGGACGACGAAAGATTCAAAACCATTTTCTGCGAGGGCGCGCGCAAACCGACGGATGGCGGGCCCGTCCATGAACATTCCCCCCGCTCCATGCAGAACGAGCACGCTGGCGCGGTTCGCCGTCGTCTCTGGCGCATAAATTTCTACTGCGATTTTTTTCCCGCCGCTCTCAAATGATGTTTTGCTTTCGTGAATCGCGCCGGTGTTTTGCGCAAAGGAGCTCGATTGCATCGAAAGGAATAACGCAGGGACCAACGTCCAATTGAGGACGCGCCTCACAACATTTTGCGCACGGCGCGCCGGACCATTTCCGTGGTCCACCCGTAAACCAGATGAGAAACCAGTGCGTAAACGTGTGTCGACGCGGCGATCTTCAACGGCGGTTTAGATAATCTTAGCGCGGGGACGGAAACTTCATCCGCTAACAGCCAAACGGCGGTACCAAAGACAAGTCCATCACCGAGCGTTGTCATCGGCAATGCCTCGGTCAGCGCGCCGTAAATCGCTCCCGAAGTTCCCCCCATTGCGTAATGTACCGCTTCACCGGCCAGTCGTTTTTTCGATTTCGGCAATCTTTTCCCGAACACATTTTTCGAAATCGATTGCGCAGCTTTCACCGTTGCCGGTTCCGCCTTGCGTCCTTTCGGTTTCTCCTCTTCCGACGCGCGCTGAATTCGTTCAGATACTTTGCTCCAGACAAATTGAAATTGTTCCATCACGAGCGACGCCAGCAGACCGCCGGCTACTCCGGCCACGAGTCCCTTGAAAACATCAGTGTCATCTCTGTTGCCGAAATATTTATCGATCACGCAAATAGCTCCTAACAACTAATCGCAGCGTTGCAGTTCGCGCGCTGGAAATTTCTGCACCATTCCTGGCAAGAACGCTATGCCCTCTGATCCGACCTGCGTCGCTGGCCAACGAAGATCAAAAATCCGACACCAATGACGATGAGGAAAAAGGAGAAAAATTGTCCGCGAGTGAAAGCCCCAACAAGCGGCGCATCGGGTTCGCGAAAATTTTCAACGAAGATCCTGAGAACCGAGTAGCAGATAAAAAACAATCCGGTAAGAACACCGGTACGAGTGCGGAATCTTGTTCGCACCACCCACAGGATGCAAAAAAGAACGACCCCTTCCAGGAACGCTTCGTACAGCTGTGAGGGATGGCGGGGCGTAAGAATGGTCCGCAGAGCTTCCTTCACCTGCGGATTATGATGCACGGCGGAGACGATTGCGTCCGGTGAAGTCAGCGCAGGATCGATTTTCTGGCATACATCGACCGCGCGTTGCGCTTCTGCGGCATTTTCAGGTTCAAGCAATTCCTTCGGAAACTGCATTGCCCAGGGCACGTTCGCGGCGCGACCGTAGAGCTCGCCGTTAATAAAATTGGCGCATCGTCCAAAAAATAATCCGATCGGTGCAACGACGACGAGATTGTCGCCGAGATTTGTCCACGAAAGTTTGTGTCGTCGCGCGTAAAAAAGCGTGAAGAGAAACAACCCGATCATTCCGCCGTGGCTCGACATGCCGCCTTCCCAAACTTTGAGAATCGAGACCGGCTCGCGCAGCATTTCCGGGCGATAAAACAGGACGTAACCGAGGCGGCCGCCCAGCATCATGCCGAAAAATGCAGCGAGAAAAATGAAATCGCCGACCTTGTGCGGTGGCAGTTCGCTGTAACCGCGTTTCGCCAGCCAATGGTAAAGCCAGTAGCCGACAGCGATCGCCAGGACGTAAGCCATCCCATACCAACGCGGCCCAACGTTGTCCCAAAGCCGAAAGATTATCGGATCGAGATCGTGGATGTAATAGGCGAGCACGAGCTGCAATTCTTAACGAGTTAGCAGAAACCGGCAACAATAACGCTTGTCATCCCGAGCGAATGCGAGGGACCTCGCAAACGTCTCAGTGCGCTCGTGAGGTCCTTCGCTTTCGCTCCGGATGGCCGTTCTTTTGGGGCGAGGATGATTTCAAAACGTCACGCAAAAATGGTGCTGTGCGACTGATCTGGTTGCGCGCGACTTCTTCCGGTGTGCCAGTGGCAACGATCTCACCGCCATCAGGACCGGCTTCCGGACCGATATCGACGAGGTAATCGGCTTCGGCGATCACGCTGAGGTTGTGTTCGATCACAATCACCGTGTTCCCTTCGTCAACGAGGCGATGCAGGACATTGAGAAGCAGTTCGACGTCCGCCATGTGCAAACCGATCGTTGGCTCTTCCAGAAGATAGAGCGTCGATTTCGGTTTGCGCATTTTGCGAATGCGCTCGTGTTGCGCGCGTCCGATGCCGCGCGTCAACTCACTCGTAAGTTTGAGCCGTTGCGCTTCGCCACCGCTCAAAGTCGGACTGGGTTGTCCGAGCTTTAGATAACCAAGTCCCGTATCGACGAGCAATGAAAGCGCGCGAGAAATCTTCGGATTTGCCGCAAAAAAATCCGCCGCTTCCTCGATCGTCATTTCCATCACATCGCCGATCGATTTCTCGTTATAGAGAACTTCGAGCGTTTGCGGGTTGTAACGTTTGCCTCCGCAATCTTCGCACGGCACGTAACTGCTCGGGAGGAAACTCATCTCGAGTTTGATCACGCCCTGGCCCTTGCAACTTTCGCAGCGTCCGCCTTCCGCATTAAAGGAGAACCGGCTCGCTGAGTAACCACGCACCCGAGATACCGGAAGCTGCGCGTAAAGATTCCGAATTTCGTCGAAAACTTTGATGTAGGTCGCAGGCGTCGAGCGCGACGTTTTTCCAATCGGCGATTGATCGACTTCGTAAACCGCTTCGATCGATTCCGCGCCGGAAATTCCTGTCCGGGGAGCGCACGCGCCTCGCGTGATCTTTTCGGCGCCCCCGCCGAAAAGCTCTTTTTGTCTCGAAGATGATCGCGGCGAGGCGCCGCGATCGGCACGCGAGGCGCGTGCGCTCCCCAGATCTTCTTTCACCGCCGGCAACAAAACATCGTGCATCAATGTCGATTTGCCCGAACCGGAAATTCCGGTGATGACGGAAAGTCGGCCGACCGGGAAACGAACATCGACGCTCTTCAGGTTGTTCGCGCGCGCGTCGTGGATTTGAATCCAATGCTCAACTTCGCCTAACGAGCGACGATTTTTCCGCGTGGGGTGACAAAGCGGTGTCTTGAGGCAACGCCCGGTCTCGGAGGCCGCATTCTGCTTGATGTCCTGCAGCGTTCCTTCGGCCACAACTTGTCCGCCATGCACGCCCGCGCGCGGCCCCAGATCGATAATGTGATCGGCGTGACGCATCGTCTCTTCATCGTGCTCGACGATGACGAGAGAATTTCCTTTCTCTCGCAAAGCAGTCAACGTTTCGAGCAAGCGCAGGTTATCGCGCGGATGCAGACCGATAGTCGGTTCGTCGAGAACGTAGAGCACGCCACGCAAGTTTGAGCCAAGCTGCGCGGCAAGCCGAATGCGTTGCGATTCGCCGCCGCTCAATGTTTTTGCCGAACGCTCGAGCGCGAGATAGTCGAGCCCGACTTTTTCCATGAAACGAAGCCGCTGCTGAATTTCCGGCACAAGATCGGCCGCGATTGTTTGCTGCGTTCCGCGAAAGCGCAGTTTGCTAACCAACTTCAACGCTTCCCCTGCGGAGAGCGCGGTGAAATTATCAATCGCATGTCCCTGCAAACGCACGTGCCGCGCTATCGGATTCAAACGCGAGCCTTCGCACGCCGGGCAAACGCGAGCTTCTTCCTTATCGATCCGTTCCGATTCGCGCTCCGCCGCGAGCTCGTTTTCCAAAACGGAGTCACCGTTATCTTCCGTGCCGGTTTGTAGCTTCTGATTCCAGATTTCGCCGAAACCACCGCATTCTTCGCATGCGCCGTGCGGCGAATTAAAGGAAAACAACCGCGGATCGAGCTCCTCAAAGGCACGCCCGCAACCAGGGCAACTCATCTCCGTGCTCATGACGGTGAGACGATGTTTCATGTCGAGCAAGTGCGCCGTGCCGCGGCCGATATCGAGTGCGCGTTGCACGAGATTTCGCGCTTTCAAAATCCGTTTCGCATCGATCACGCCGACGACGACATCGATTGTGTGCTCTTTAAAACGCTCAAGCTTCCGAAACTGCGCGACTGGAATCAGCTGGCCGTCGACGAAGAGCGTGTCGAACCCCTGGCGCTCCGCCCAGCGCGCAACGTCGGTGTGGAAACCTTTTCGCGCTTTCACCAGTGGGGCGAGCACTTTTAGCTGGCCGCGTTTCGCCGCGGCCTCGACCTGTTTTACAATCGCGGCGAGACTTTGTTTTTCGACCGGCAAATCGCAATCCGGACAGAATTGCGTTCCGGTTTTGGCAAAAAGCAGACGTAGAAAATGATAGACTTCTGTTACCGTCGCGACAGTTGATTTACCGCCGCCGCGGGTGACGCGTTGTTCGATCGCGACGCTCGGCGGCAAACCTTCGACTAGATCGACATCCGGTTTCTCGAGCTGCTCGACGAATTGCCGCGCGTAAGGCGACATCGAATCGAGAAATCTGCGCTGTCCTTCTGCAAAAAGAATATCGAAGGCGAGCGTGGATTTTCCCGACCCGCTCAATCCGGTGATGATGACCATCTGATCGCGCGGGATTTTGACATCGATGTTTTTGAGATTGTGTTCGCGCGCGCCGTAAATGGCGATGGCGCCATCCCGTCTGGGGAGCGCACGCGCCTCGCCGAACGGATCTTCTGCGGCGCGCAATGAAATACTATCGTCTCCAATGGAGTAGGCACCATTCGAGGTTCGCGGCGAGGCGCCGCGAACGGCACGCGAGGCGCGTGCGCTCCCCAGAAGATTGCTCAAAAAGTTCCCGGTATGTGATTCTTTGATTTTGGCGATTTGTTCTGGTGTTCCCGCTGACACAACTTCGCCACCGTCCTCGCCTGCTTCCGGACCGAGATCGATTATCCAGTCCGCCGATTTGATGACTTCGAGATTATGCTCGATCACCACAAGCGAATGGCCGCGATCGACCAGCCGTTGGAAAAGTTGCAGCAGGATTGCGACATCATCGAAATGCAATCCCGTCGTTGGTTCATCGAAAATGAAAAGATTCCCAGCATGACCGTTTGCATCGTTTGTTTCGTTCTCGGTCAAATGCCTAACGAGTTTGAGACGTTGCGACTCACCGCCCGATAAAGTGTTGAGCGGCTGACCGAGTCGCAAATAACCGAGCCCAACTTCTTCGAGAACGTCGAGCCGATCGGACAAACTTTTCTGCTCGCCGATCTGCGTAAAGAATTGCGTAGCCTCGTTCACCGTCATCTCGAGCAGGTCGTGAATCGATTTGCCGTGCAGCTTCACTTTCAAAACATGCGGCTGAAAACGCCGGCCTTCGCATTCCGCGCAACGCACGTAGAGATCGCTCAGGAACTGCATCTCGATCTTCTCGAAGCCGGTGCCGCAACAGCGTTCGCAGCGTCCGCTGCCGGAATTGAAGGAAAACGCGCTCGCCGTCAGTCCTTGCGACATCGCCTCCGGTTGCGAAGCGAAGAGTTCGCGCACGCGATCGTAAAGGCCGAGATAAAGAATCGGCGTGGAGCGCGGAGTGCGCGCAAGCTGCGCTTGATCGACCATCACGACGTCGCCGATGCGATGCGCGCCAGTCACGCTTTTGCATTCGCCCGGTTCCTGATCGCTCGATTCGCCGCGCGCGCGCATCAGATTCCGGTAGAGAACGTCGTGAATGAGCGTTGATTTTCCGGAACCGGAAACGCCGGTCACACAGGTGAAAATGCCAAGCGGAATTTCAACATCGATTTTCTTGAGATTGTTTTCGCGTGCGCCAGTGATCTTGATCGCGCGCGAAAATTTCCGGCGTGATTTCGGGATCGGGATGCGTTTGTCGCCCGCGAGATAATCGCGCGTGAGAGAATGGGGAGCGCACGCGCCTCGCGTGCCGGCGATGGCGCCTTCGCTATCGCGAACTTTTGCTTCATACAATGCGATTTGTTGGGAAGACCGTTTCGGCGTGGCGCCGAAACCAGCACGCGAGGCGCGTGCGCTCCCCAGAAAATCGTCAAGCGCACCCGTGAAAACCAGTTCTCCACCGCGCTCGCCACGGCCGGGGCCGATGTCGATCAAATTGTCGGCCGCGCGGATGATTGCTTCTTCATGCTCGACGACGAGCAGCGTGTTGCCCTTGTCGCGCAGATTATGCATCACGCGCACAAGCCGGCCGACATCACGCGGATGCAGACCGACGCTCGGTTCGTCCATAACGAAAAGCGTATTCACCAGCGACGCGCCGAGGCAGGTCGTCAGGTTCACGCGTTGCACTTCGCCGCCGCTCAGCGTGCGAGTGGAGCGATCAAGCGTGAGATAACCGAGACCGACTTCACAGAGATAATTGAGGCGCGCGCAGATTTCCCGGCGCAACATCTCCGCTGTCGAGTCGTTAGGCGAAAGATCGGTGTGAGCCAGGACATCCCGCGCCGAGGAAATGGAAAGCGCATCGAACTGCGGCAACGTGAGCATTCCCCCGTTGCCGGATTTTCCGACCCGATAATTGAGCGCCTCCGGTTGAAAACGTCCGCCATGACAGCTCGGGCACATGGTGTAGGCGCGATAACGACTGAGCAAAACGCGCACATGCATTTTGTAGGTTTTGCTTTCGAGCCACTTGAAAAATCCGCGCACCCCGTACCAGCGATCGTTTTCGTAATCGTCGTCGGTGTATTCGCCGCTGCGCTTCTCGCCCTTGATGACAAAGTCCTGGTCAGACTGCGGCAGTTCCTCGAAAGGAAGGTGGACGTCGATTTCTTCGCGGGCACACGCGCGCAGCAAATCCTTCTGCGATTCGCCCATTTCTTCGCCGCGAAAAACGCGGACCGCGCCTTGTGCGATCGAAAGCGAACGGTCGGGGATCGCACGATTCAGATCGATAGCAATGGTGCGACCGAATCCCCGACATTCCGGACAAGCGCCTAACGGATTGTTGAAACTGAACAGACCGGGCGTGGGCGGACGAATATCGAGATCGCAATGCGCGCAGTGCCAGCCGGTGGAGAAAGGGTGTTCCACTTTGGAGTCGAGATCGACAACGTTGATGCGGTCTTTGCCGAAGCGAAGCGCGATCTCGATTGCTTCGGTAAGACGCGTCCGATTTTCCTGGCTGATCGCGATTCGGTCTTGAATGACCTGCACGCGCGCGCCGAGTCGTTTTATTTTCGTTTCGCCATCAACGCGCACGACCTGGCCACCGATCCAGACGCGCAGATAGCCCTGCTGCTGCAGAAAGTTGAAAAAATCGCGGGGCTCTGTTTTCGCCGGAACAGAAACCCAGAAGGCGAGGAGCAGAGTTTGCGTGGCTTGCTCTTCCTGGTAGGGGCGATTGACCCCAATCGCCCGCGGGCGGTTCGGTGAACCGCCCCTACCTGAGGTGGAAGCGAACTGCGCAAGAATTTGATCAGCGATGGACTTGGCTGTCTCCGGCCGAATTTCGCGGCTGCAGCTGGGACAAAATGCATGGGCGATACGCGGCCATAACAATTTCAGGTAGTCGTTAATCTCCGTCATCGTTCCGACAGTGGAGCGCGAACTTTTCACCGGGTTCGCCTGCTCGATTGCGATCGCCGGCGGAATGCCGCGAATCTCATCGACGCGCGGTTTGTCCATGCGATCGAGGAATTGCCGCATGTACGGACTGAACGTTTCGACGTAACGGCGCTGGCCTTCGGCGTAGATGGTATCGAACGCGAGCGACGATTTTCCGCTTCCGCTCGGGCCGGTGATGACGGTCAATTTTCCGAGCGGAAGATCGACATCGATGCCTTTAAGATTGTTCTGCCGCGCGCCCCGAACCTCAACACAACCGCGCTCAGGCGGCGCGGTGACGCAACTTTTTTCAACAACCTTCGAACCCACCGGAGACAATTCCAGATGGCGAAGGTGTTCGCAAATTTTTGAGCGAAAATGTGGCCGCGGATACGGGCGGTTCACCGAACCGGCCCGCGAGCGATTGGGTAATCGCCCCCACCTAAACGTTCCGTGAGCTTTTCGCGCTGCGCGATTAATTCCCGCGGCATGTCATTGCCGATCTTAGCGAAGAGCTCCCCTTGATTCTCAACTTCTTTTTTCCACTCGTTAGGCTGAATGGAAAGCAGTTGTTTCATCGCCTCGGTGGAAACGCTGTCCAGTTCATCGAGGTCGAGATCTTCAGGCCGCGGAACAAAGCCAACAGCTGTTTCTTCCGCGCCGCCTTTTGCTTCGCAGCGTTCGATAATCCACTCCAGGACGCGCATGTTGTCGCCGAATCCAGGCCAGAGAAACTTTCCATCTGGACCTTTGCGGAACCAATTCACATGGAAGATAAGCGGCGGACTCGTTAGGCGTTTTCCGATCTCGAGCCAGTGCTGAAAATATTTTCCCATGTTGTAGCCGCAAAACGGAAGCATGGCCATCGGATCGCGGCGCACCTGACCCACGGCACCAGTCGCGGCAGCGGTGGTTTCCGAAGCCATCATCGCGCCGACATAAACGCCGTGTTCCCAATCGAGCGCCTGAAAAACAAGCGGCATGGTGTCGCTTCGACGACCGCCGAAAATGATTGCACTGATGGGAACGCCTTCGCCTTTTTCCACGTCGGGATCGAGCACTGGGTTGTTGCGCATCGGTGTCGCGAATCGGGAGTTTGGGTGCGCGGCCTTTTCTTTTGCCTCCGGCGTCCAATCATTTCCGCGCCAATCGATCACATGTTTTGGCGGCGCTCCGTCCTTACCTTCCCACCAAACATCGCCCTCATCAGTAAGAGCAACGTTCGTGTAGAGCGTGTCGTGCTCGATCGATTTCATCGCGTTCGGGTTCGATTTGTAACTCGTGCCCGGCACGACGCCGAAATATCCGTTCTCCGGATTCACCGCATATAAACGCCCGTCGCGAATCTGCATCCACGCAATGTCGTCGCCGATAGTAGTGACTTTCCAGCCTTGGAAATGTTTCGGCGGAATGAGCATGGCGAAATTTGTTTTGCCGCAGGCACTCGGAAACGCGGCCGCGACGTAATGCTTTTTCCCTTCCGGCGATTCGACACCAAGAATCAACATATGCTCCGCAAGCCAGCCTTGTTTCCGCGCGAGATAGGAACCGATGCGGAGCGCGAGACATTTCTTGCTCAGCAAAACATTTCCGCCGTAACCCGAACCCACGGAAATGATCGCGTTATCTTGCGGGAAATGACAGATCCAGCGCCGTTCCGGATTGAGATCGAGAAGAGAATGTACCCCGCGATTCCATTCCGCCTTTAAATCGTTACCGAGTCGTTTGGTCGCGATCTCGCCCATGCGCGTCATGATGCGCATGCTAAGAACGACGTAGATTGAGTCGGTGATTTCAAAGCCGACTTTTGTGAGCGGCGAATCCGGCGGACCCATAATGTAGGGAATGACAAACATCGTGCGTCCGCGCATGGCGCCCTTGAGCATGCCGTTTAGTTTTGTGTAAGTCTCATCCGGCGCGGCCCAGTGATTCGTTGGTCCCGCTTCCTCCTCGGTCGGTGTGCAGATCAACGTGAACTGCTCGACGCGCGCGACATCGTTCGGATTCGAGCGATGCAAATATGAACCAGGAACTTTTTCCTGATTAAGTTTAATCAGGACGTTGTGCCTTAGGGCTTCTTCTGTCAGGAATTTCTTTTCCTTCTCGGAACCGTCGCACCAGAAAATATTTTCCGGTTGTGCCAGGGTCTCGACCTCGTGCACCCAATCAAGCACGGCTTGATTGGGTGATTTCGTATCGCCGATTCCGGCCGGGGAAGAAATGGCTGGTGCAATATTCGTCATGACTTGGCCGGAAGGGACGGTAATTCTCACCGCATCGCATTGGTTCTCCAAGCGAATTTTCTGCCGCTGATGTAGCTGCCGCTGTCTCAGCGGCAGGCTGCCAAGGCGTTGCAGCGAGAAAACTTTCTGCCGCCGTGACGGCGGCAGCTACAACCAAGAGCGGTAGCTACAACACTTGCGTTACATCACACCGGGGCATTAAGTAGAATCATGTTCGGAGTCACAACCTCCGATGATTACAGGCCGGTCGCCTGGATGGGACGCTATCCCATCGACGTGACCACCTTGCTCGTCGCGACGCACGTCACCTGCATGGTGCTTGGGTGTTTTCTTATCGCGCTCGGCGGCGGCGGGATTCTGAATCTTCTGCAATTTGATAGCGCGCAGGTTTTGCGCGGGGGCGCATTTTGGCAACTCGCCACTTACGCATTTGTTCATCCGCCTTCGGGGCTGATCTGGTTCGCCATTGAGATGTACATGCTATTTGTTTTTGGCCGTGAAGTGGAACGCTTCATCGGGCGGCGCGCTTTTATCGGGCTTTACGTTCTCTTGCTTTTTTTGCCTTCGATTTTCCTGACGATTTGGGGTCTGGGCGAGCGCACCGGACTCGCAGGTTCCGCCGCGCTGCATTTCGGAATTTTTGTCGCCTTTGCCACGATTTATCCGAGCGTCGAAATGCTTTTACGAATCACGGCCAAGTGGGTGGTGCTGATTTTGGCTGGAGTGTACACACTGCAACTACTCGCCTATCATGTCTGGTCGGAGATGGTGGTTCTATGGTTAAGCATGGGTGCAGCGTTCTTATTCGTCCGACTGCGTGGCATCGGTCCGGAATTGGTGTGGTGGGATAACTTGAAAACGCGGCTACTGCCGAAGCCGAAGTTTCGCGTTGTCCCCAAACCGAATGTGCGACGCGTCGTCGAGCCCGATGATGTTTACGCCTCGGTCGATCCAATTCTCGACAAGATCGCAAAGTCCGGGATCGGAAGTTTAACGGCGGGCGAGCGGCGTGCGCTCGATCGCGCGCGCAACCGTCTGCTCAAGAAGCCGAACTGACGGGTTGCTCGTCTACTCGAGCAGGAGCGAAGCGTTGCGCAGTTGCTCTATGAATTCCGCCTTCGTTTTTGCTTCCAGCAACGTCGCGCGAATCGAATCGTCTTTGGCCAGGCGTGCGAGCGTTCCGACACAGACGAGATAATCCTGAATCATTTGCTTCGGCACGCCGATGACGAAGATGAGATGAACGGGTTCGCCAGAGTTTTCGAAACGGACACCTTCCTTGCTGCGACCGATGCAAATTACGATCTCCTTTACCAAGTCGGTGCGGGCATGCGGAAACGCGATTCCGTGTTCTGCGCTAGTTGAGGCGTTTCGCTCCCGGTCGATCAGAGCGGCGAGGAATTTCTCGGCATCCGAAATTTTTCCATTTGCTTGCAGCAAATCGACGATTTCTCGCAATGCGTCGTCTCGCGTCCGCGAATGCAACTCGAGTTCGATTTGTTTTTCATCGAGCAGATCGGCAAGAACGACAGCCATGAGACGGAGGATTTATTGGATTATCGCGGCAAAGCCAGTTATCCAGTTAACGACTTAGCCGTGGCAACTGAAAACATTCCGGGCGCACCCACTGACGAAGCGACGATCTCGCTTCAGAAAAGCCTCTACGATCCAGGCTACGTCAATGCCATGTCGCATTTTTATCGCGGTGAGCTCGGTCGCATCATGGTCTGGCGGCAACGGCTCGACATCACGACGAACTGGGCGATCACGAGCAGCACCGCCATCATCACGATCGCATTTTCGAACCGCGAGGTGCCGCACATCATCTTCTTTTTTAATCTCGCGATTGTTTGGGTCATGCTCTGGATCGAAGCGCGGCGTTACCGTTTCTACGATGCGTTTCGCGCGCGCGTGCGCATGCTCGAGGCGCATTTTCTGGTGCCGATGGTGATGGAAAATCGCGATATGCTCCAAGGCGAATGGAAAAAGCTGGTTTGCGAAGATCTGATTTTGCCCTCGTTTAAAATCAGCAAGCTCGAAGCCGTCGGACGGCGCTTGAAGCGCAATTACGTCTTTATCTTCATCCTTATTTTGGTCGCGTGGGTGACAAAGATTTTTCTTCATGGCACGACCGCAATGGACACCGTCCCCGCTTTTTATCGCGCACTCCGTGTTGGCCATATACCATCGTGGTTAGTCGCCTTTGTTCTTTTTGGGACTTTCGTGGGCGTGATCGTGATTACGATCTATGTCGGAAAGAAAACAACGGGCGAAGTTTCGGAATTTCGTGCGCACCGGTCGCTTTGGCGGATATGAGTTCGCGATTCGAGAAGTTGCGCGAAGTGGTCGGGCAACTGCGCGCACCCGGTGGTTGCCCGTGGGATCGTGAGCAAACAAACAGTTCGCTCACTCCGAAGTTGGTGGAAGAAGTTTACGAAGCAGTGGCGGCGGTGCGCAATCGAGACGACGCCAATTTTTCCGAAGAGCTGGGGGACGTGCTGCTGCTCGTTTTAATGCACGCCGAGATCGCGCGGGAAGAGGACCGTTTCGATATCGATGATGTCATCGAAGGCGTGACCGAGAAACTAATCCGACGCCACCCCCATGTTTTCGGCACGAGTGAGGTCCGCAATTCCGCAGGAGTCGTTAGGCAATGGGACGCGATTAAGCTGGAGGAAAAGAAAGCGCGAAAAAGTTATCTGCAAGAAGTAGGCGCGGCGCTTCCGGCCCTGATGCGCGCGCAGAAAGTGCAAAAGAAAGCAGCGCAGGTGAACTTCGATTGGCCGGAGTTGAGCGGCGTGATCGCGAAAGTGGATGAAGAACTGGCTGAAACAAAACATGCGATCGCATCGCAGAACTCCGAGGCGGTCGCGGACGAGATTGGCGATTTACTTTTCGCTGTCGTCAATCTCGCGCGAAAAAGCGGACACGACGCGGAAACCGTCTTGCAAGACGCGACCGATAAATTCACGCGTCGTTTCGTCCGGCTCGAGAGTGAATTAAAGAAAAACGGAACAAAGCTCGGTCACGCCGATCTCTTGCAGATGGATGCGATTTGGAATCGTCTGAAAGTCGAGGGTGCCGACTCCGTGAAGTGACGGCAGGAGCTGGCGATTTACAAACGACGCGACTCGGGCATATTGCCCGTCCCCAAAGTGAACATCCTGATCAATATTCTCCTTTCCGTCTACGTGCTCGTCTCGCTGCTGATGCTCCTGGTCATTCTTATGCAGAGGCCAAAAAGCGAGGGTTTAGGCGCGGCTTTCGGCGGTGGTGTAACAGAGAATATTTTCGGCGCGCAAACGACAAACGTTCTGACCAAAGCGACGGCGTGGCTGGCCGGCTTATTCTTTTTTCTAACTTTTGCGCTTTCGATTCTTTATGCGCACCGCTCGATGGCGAGCAGCAACTTGCGACGTGAGTTAGAGAAAACGCAACCGGCCGCGAACAGTCCGCCGTTACCGAAACCGCAGCCATCATCGGCAGTAGGCCCGCCAGGAACGGTGACTAACCCAACTCCAGCGACGGCCGGTGTCGCGCCTTCGCCCAAACCTGCTGATCTTGCAGTGGGTGCAGTTCCGCCTGCCGCTGCGGCAAGTCCGGTAACTTCTCCCGCTCGGCCTTCGCCGAGTCCCTAAAGCGTCGAATATTTCAGATCGGGCCTTCTGGCCTCGGTCCGGCCTTTTCGTTCAAGGCCTGGGTGAATTCCTGAAGACTGGAGACGATTTGCGGCGCCTTGGACAGCACCGTGCTCGCCAGTTTTTCCGAGTAATCGGGCCGCCGTTGCGACATTTCGGAGAGCGCCATCATCACAGCGAGGGCGTTGTTGATGGAGTGCTTGATCTCACTGAATTTTCGCTGCAGTGCGACCAATTCCTCCTGGGAAATGCTGGTAACGGCCTCATTCATAAGATACTGCTGGAGAAGAGCAACAAGCGTGCTTGACTTACAGGTTCGACGTATTTCGTCCGATGCCTGCGCAAACTATCAAGATCAGTGGCGCCCGCCAGCACAATCTCAAGAATCTCAACGTCGAGATTCCACGAGGGAAACTGGTCGTTATCACCGGTCTGAGCGGGTCTGGAAAGTCCTCACTCGCCTTCGACACACTTTATGCGGAAGGACAACGCCGCTACGTCGAAAGCCTGTCCGCTTATGCCCGGCAGTTCCTCGACCGGATGGAAAAGCCGGAGGTCGATTTTATCGAAGGCCTTTCGCCGGCGATCGCGATTGAGCAACGTAGTGCCGGTGCCAATCCGCGTTCGACAATCGCCACCACCACAGAAATCTACGATTACCTGCGGGTTCTGTTTTCTGCTGTGGGCCAACCGCACGAACCGGTATCGGGCCGGCCGATTCAGCGACAAACGCCGCAGCAAATTGTCGATCAGATTCTCGCTTACGAACCGGAAACGAAGATCACTCTTCTCGCGCCACTCGTGCAAAATCAGACGGGCGAATTTCGAGATGTGATCGAGAAATTGAAACGCGAAGGATTTGTTCGCGTTCGAATTGACGGCGAAATTCTCGAACTGGGCCGCCCCGAACCGATTCGTCTCAAAAAAAGCGGGCGGCACAATATCGAGGCAGTGGTGGATCGATTAGTGGTGCGTGATGGGATTCGGTCGCGGCTCGCCGACTCGGTCGAAACCGCATTGAAGTGGGGTGGGAATCGATTGGTCGTGCTTCGCACAACAGCGTCGAAGCCCTATCAATGGGAAGAGCTCCGTTATTCGACCGATTACAGCGATCCGGAATCCGGATTCTCGTTAGGCGAACTTACGCCTAAGCATTTTTCGTTTAACAGCCATTTTGGCGCGTGCCCGGCGTGTCACGGTCTGGGGACACAACTCGTGTGCGACGTCGATTTAATGATTTCCGATCCGCAAAAAACGCTGGCGGAGGGAGCGATCACGCCATGGCGGCGTGGCACAAAACCGATGCGAGCGTACTACCGGCAATTGCAAGGCGCGCTGGTGAAACATTTCGGGATTGACGATGAAACGCCGTTTGCAGAACTGCCTAACGAGTTCACGAAAGCGCTTTATTTTGGGACCGGTGATGAAGCGATCGAAATGAACTTTGGGAGCAACGGCAAGAACAAGGTGGCGAAACCGTTCGAAGGGTTGGTGCCGCAAATGGAACGGCTTTACGAAGAAACGGAGAGCGAATTCACACGTAATCGCATCCGCGCGTTCATGACGTGCGTGCCGTGTAAAGTTTGCGGCGGCGCGCGACTGAAGCCGGAGATCCTGGCGGTGACGATCAAAGATGACACCGGCCGCGAGCGGAACATTCATCAATTCAGCGAGCTGACGACTGAAGCCGCCGCGCAATACATTACAAAACTTCAACTAACCAAACAGCAACGCATCATTGTTAGCGATGTGTTGCACGAGATCGAATCGCGTTTGCAATTTCTCGTCGAAGTCGGACTCGGTTATCTCACTTTAAATCGCGAGAGCGGGACGCTTTCCGGCGGCGAAGCGCAGCGCATCCGTCTGGCCACACAAATCGGGTCGGGTCTGGCCGGCGTCCTTTACGTGCTCGACGAACCGAGCATCGGATTACACCAGCGTGATAACGCGCGACTCCTGACAACGCTGCGCCGGCTGCGCGATCTCGGCAATTCCGTCATTGTCGTGGAACACGATGAGGAAACGATTCGCGCGGCCGATCACATTCTCGATCTGGGTCCAGGCGCGGGCCCGCGCGGCGGTGAATTGGTCGCGCAGGGTTCGCTGCAAGAGATTCTAGAAGCGAAAAATTCTCTAACGGCAGATTATTTATCGGGGCGCGCGCGGATTGCAGTCCCGAGGCAGCGGGCCAAACCAAGGCAAGACGATGACGGCTGGCTCACCCTCATCGGCGCGGCAGAAAATAATCTGAAGAACATTGATGCTTCATTCCCACTAGGACTGTTGACCTGCGTGACCGGCGTTTCCGGGAGCGGAAAATCAACTCTGGTCGATGATATTTTGCGGCGCGCTCTCTTTCGACATTTCTATAACTCGAAAGAAAAGCCAGGAGCGTTTCGAGCTTTGCGCGGGCTCGAACATCTCGATAAAGCGATCGTGATCGATCAAAGTGCAATCGGGCGAACACCGCGTTCAAATCCGGTTACATACACGGGAGCGTTTACTCCGATCCGCGAACTGTTCGCGCAGTTGCCCAACGCTCGTGTGCGTGGCTACGACGCGGGCCGATTCAGTTTCAACGTCAAGGGTGGGCGCTGTGAAAATTGCGAAGGCGCGGGTTTGATCAAAATCGAGATGCATTTCTTGCCCGACGTTTATGTCGAATGCGAAGTGTGTCACGGGCAGCGTTACAATCGCGAGACACTCGAGATCACATTCAAGGGAAAAAATATTGCTGATGTACTCGCGATGACAGTCGATGAAGCGGCGCGTTTCTTCCGCAATGTCCCATCGGTGTCGGATAAATTGGTCGCGCTGCTCGACGTTGGTCTCGGTTATCTGCAGCTGGGGCAGGCCGGCACCACGCTTTCCGGCGGCGAAGCGCAACGCGTGAAACTGGCGACCGAGCTGGCCAAGCGCGCGACTGGCCGCACGATTTACATCCTCGACGAACCAACAACCGGGTTGCATTTCGCCGATATCGAGAAACTGCTTCAGGTCTTGATGAAATTACGTGATGCGGGCAACACGCTTATCGTTATTGAGCATAATCTGGAGATGATCAAATGCGCGGATTGGATCATCGATCTCGGGCCGGAAGGCGGTGAGCGTGGCGGCGAAATCGTGGGGGAAGGTCCACCGGAAAAACTCGCGAATATCGCGGAGAGTTATACCGGACAATATCTCCGTCCGCTTCTGCAGAGCCGATGAAAACTTTGCCTTCAATGCTGGCAATTGTTTTGTCCTTTGCCGCCGCTGCGGATTTATGGAGCGCGCAAGAACGCATGGAAATCCATTCCGCGGCGCAACCACTGGATGAAGGCGTGCCCGAAGTCGCGGTTGGACGTTTGCAGCAGCTGCTGCGCAGCGCGCTAGAGCCGCAAGAAAGACGCGATGTCCTGCTGAAATTGGGCGAAGCGCTCGTAGCCGCGGGGGATGGCGAAAGCGCGTTGAAGGTTCTCGGTGATTCACAGATGCGCAATGTCGCGGCGGCTAATTTTTGGCAGGGTCAGGCGTTCGCGAGTCTCGGGCGGTGGGCGGAAGCGTTGGCCGCTTACGACAAGGTTGTGGTGGCGGAAAAAAATCCCGCTTTGCGTGCAGACGGCTTGTTCGGAAAGGCGGAGGCATTGCGCGCCTTGAATCAAAAAGACGACGCTCTGCGAGTTCTGGCCATGCTCTTCGACGATCAACGCTGGACTTTGCGCGCGCGATTTCGTGCGACCGAATTGTTGCTCGATAAACACGACGCAGTGAGCGCTGGAAACATGTTGTTAAAGGCGCAGCCGCAGTCGGCGCTGGAAAAACAGGAACGTCGGTTTTTGCGGGGTCGCATCGAAACCCAACTTCGTCATCCCGAGAAGGCGCTGGCTCTATTCGAAACGATCCTAAAAAAAACGGAACAAGCTCATCACTCGTTAGTCATCGCCACGCTCTTCGCAATTTGTGATGTCCATCTGCAAATGAAAACGCCGGAGGCAGCTGACGATATCTTGGAAGAGTTTATCGAGCATCATCCCGCCGATCCGGAACTGGGAAAAATCTTCAGGAAACTCGACCAGATTTATCAAACCGAGCGAAAACCGTCCCGCTCCGAGCTCAGCCGCTGGAGCCACGATCCGGCGCAACCCCGGCGGGCCTTCGCGCAATGGTATTTGGCACGAGCGGAACTGCACGCCGGCGATCGCGCCGCGGCCCTGGCCGCTTTTCGCGACTTTGCCAGCGTGATCGTGAAACGCCCGGAGCTGGTCGATGGTTATTTGGAGTTCGCGCAGTTGAAGAAAGAAGACCACCACTTTGATGACGCTCTCGCCATCCTTGATACAGCGCGTTCGTTGCTGCCGCGCGCAGGCGAATTGGCGAAAATTAACTGGCTCGCGGCCGAGATTCAGTATGAAGCGAAACGATTTGAGATTGCGGCGAAAGAATTTGAAAAGGTCGCGCGGTCCAATTCCAGCCTAACGGCCAACGCGCTTTTCAATGCCTCGTTAGGCTGGCTCCAGGTGGGCAACGAAGGCCGGTTCGCCGCCGATTATCAGGAGTTGAGCAGACCTGCGAAAGACGACGAATCGCGCGCCGATCTGCTGCTGGAACGAGGGCTTATGCAGGCTGCGCAAAGTGACGCGAAGGCGGAGAATTCCCTGCGTGCTTTCTTGCGTGATTCTCCGAAAAGCAAACGCGTTTCCGAAGCGTGGGTCGCGTTGGCGGAGATCGCGTTCCATGCCTCGCCGCCGCGTCTGGATGAGGCTCGCGCAGATTTGGCGCACGCGATGGAATCGCAGCCGACCGCTGTGGCGCGGGAACGCGCGGATTATTTGAATATCTGGATTGAAGATGCTCCCGCGAAAACTGATGAATTGAAAGTCCTCTCGCTGGCAAATCAGTTTGTCCGGGATCATCCCGCTTCGGCATTCATTCCCGATGTGCGAATGAAACTGGCGGAGGCCTATTATCGACGTGAGGATTTTGCCAATGCGCAAACGCAGTTCGAACTCCTGGCGGCGTACGACGCGAACGGGCCTTTCGCGGAGAAGGCGCTTTTCTTTGCCGCGGAATCGGCAATGGCAAGCATGGCACCCGCTTCGCTGGAACGCGCTCTGACTCTTTTCAATGAAGTGGTGCGCAAAGATGGCGAATTGAAATGGGCAGCGCGGAACGAACAGGCTGTGATTGAGCGCAAGCTAGGCAAACCGAAGGAGGCGTTGACGCTTTACGACGAGGTTCTAAAAGGCAGCGCGAAGCCCGGCGAAAAGCGCGAAGCGCTCTGCGGCCAAGGCGATATTTATCTGGAGATGGGAGCGACTGCGACCGAGAACTACAAACGCGCGATCGAAAAATACGATCAATTGATCGGCGATACCGAGGCGCCGCCACATTGGCGCAATCAAGCGTTATTTAAGAAAGGCGTTTCTCTGGAGAAACTGGGCGACCAGGCCGGTTCGCTCGCGATTTTTTATCAAGTGCTGGAGAACAAAGGACGGCCCGGTAAACCAGGCGAGTTCTTTTGGTTTTATAAAGCAGGGTTCAACGCGGCGCGGCTCCTTGAGGAGGAGTCGAAATGGGAGTCCGCGGCGGCGGTCTATCAAAAATTAGCTGCAGCCGAAGGGATGCGCAGCGAGGAGGCGAAATCGCGGTTGGCGCAATTGCGGTTGGAACATTTCCTTTGGGAGCAATGACCGGTTTTGTCCGTCTTGTCCGCAAATTACAATTGCGCAAAGGAGAAAGAAGGAGGAGAATCACGTTATGAAAACAATATACAGGCTCCCCAGCCTATGCGTGGGAATGGTATTGACTCTGGCGTTCTGCGCCTCCGCGTTCGCTGAGTCCGATGGCAAAAACGTTGTGACACAGCAACAGTATCAAACATTCCAAAAGCCGAGGAGAATCGTTTATTACGTCAAATCGTCGGCATCGGCAATTCCAACACTGATGGAACGGCTCGGTGGAATACCGACTACGACGACACCGATGTTGGTTGTTGGCGACCCACGTAACTCGAACTGAGGGACTCGGCCTCGCGACGCAATTCGCGAAGTATCGAAACCGGCCGCGGGCCGGTTAGGGACGGTTTTTTTCTGAGGGCTTGATTTTCCAAGCCATTGCTCCGCGAAGATGCGCTCCCACTTTTTCGATCGGGTGCGAATTTGCTTTGCCGAGCAAGGCCCTGAGTCTTCGGCGTCCGGTCCGCGTTTCGCGAAGAAGTTCTCGTGCAAATTCACCCTTTTGGATCTTTTTAAGAGCCGCGACCATCCGCTTGCGCACACCTCGATCGATAATTTTTGGCCCAACCGTTAGCTCGCCCCAAAGCGCGGTTTCCGAGATGAGAGCTCGCATGCCGGCCAACCCAGCCTCGTGCATGAGATCGACGATAAACTTTAATTCCTGCAGACATTCGAAATACGCGATTTCGGGTGTGTAGCCGGCGTCGACTAATGTTTCGAACCCGCTGCGCACTAGCGCACTCATCCCCCCACACAAGACGGCTTGTTCGCTAAAAAGGTCCGTTTCGGTTTCTTCGCGAAACGTGCTCGCGATGACGCCGGCGCGCGTCGCCCCTATGCCCTTCGCCCAGGCCAGGGCGGTGTGTTGTGCATGTTTTGTAAAGTTTTGGTGAACGGCGATGAGCGCGGGCACGCCGCGACCATGCTCGAACTCTCGACGCACCATTTGGCCCAGGCCGAGCGGCGCGACCATAATGACATCAACATTCTTTGGCGGCCTGATCGTGCGATAAAAAATGGCAAAGCCGTGTGCGAAAAGAAGCGTTTGATTCGCGCGCAAATACGGCGCGATTTCCCTTTCATAAATCTCAGGAATTTTCGTATCGGGCAGCGCCAGGAAAATGACGTCGCTGCGCCGCACTGCTTCTGCTGTATCGAAAACCTGAAGAATGTTTTTTTTCGCGCGCGCGCGAGATTTGCTTCCGCGATAAAGACCCACAATTACGTTGACGTTATTGTCCTTTAAATTCAAAGCATGCGCGCGACCCTGCGAACCAAATCCGATGACAGCGCAGGTTTTGCCGCGCAATGATTTGAGATCGGCGTCTCGATCGTTGTAAATGCGAGCGGCCATGGAAGGCGAAAGAGCGTGGCGATGCTAACGCAGTGCTCGACCAAGTCAACGGCGCCGTAGTGGCAGTGCCGTCGACCGAAACTAGTTCGCTACTGGTTGCGTTTGCGCGAGCGCTCGCAAGCGGTTCACATTTGCCATCGCTGTCCGCGCTTCGTCGGTGCGGCCCATTTTTTCCAAAATATTGGAAAGCATCACGTACTGGCGTGGTTCATCCGGCTGGCGCGCGACCGCGCGGCGCTGCACGCGCCACGCCTCCTCGAGGTGATTTTGGCGGACGTTGAGCGAAGCGATGAGATTCAGAGCCACGACATCGTGGACATCGACCAAACTGGCGTGACGAAGCGCAGCCGTTGCGCAGTCCAAATCGCCGGCTTCCAAATACAAACGACCGAGCGCGATTGAAGCACCGTAGTGCCACCAATCTTTCTCCGCGAAGTTCTCGACTAATTGCATCGCGGCTTCCGGACCTTTGCGTTCGCGCAATATTTCTGCTTCGAGCGAGATGATTTCCCAGGTGTGAGGATAATCCGTTCGCGCTTGTTCCAGAATCGCGAGAGCGTGCTGATCGTCTTTTTGTTCGTGTCGCAAGTGAGCGAGATTCAGCGCCGCGATCCAGGTCCGCGGATATTCTTTTCGGGTTTCGGCGGCGGCGCTACTCACGGAAAGAAACAATGCCTCGGCCTCGTCTTTCCTATTTTGCCGAAAGAGCACTTCCGCCAAATTCGTGCGAGCAATGGGGTAGTCCGGCGTCATTGTCAGGACACGGCGGTAAATCTGCTCCGCTTTGGCGTACTCGCCGCGATTCGCATAAACCTGGGCGAGATTGACGCCGATACGGGTTGTCATTCCTCCGGCACCCAAAGTTCGTCGATAGAAAGTCTCCGGCGTCACCCAATCCGTGCTGCGAACGGCGCTTCGCACACTAAAACCAACCAGGGCAATGCCGGCGAGTGCGACCGAAAATTTGCGGTAGACCGGGGGCAGATCGATCGCGCAGCCTGCGAGAAAAATCAGAAAGCCAACGCTCGGCAAGTAGAGCCAGTGTTCAGCACACGTAGCGTTCAATTCAAAGAGATTCGAAATTGGCAAGTAACCGAACAGAAACCAACAAGCGCCAAAGATTCGCATAGCTTGCCCGGTTCCGGTTCGAAGCGCGCCGCCGAGCATTGCTATTGCGACCGCTAAACCAAGAATGGACAGATACTCTGAGCCGGCCGAGTGCCGCCAACTTTCCTTCGTCTTGTAGTTGTTTGGATCGACGACCGTTCGTTCCATATGCAGATGCGAAGGCAGGATCATGAGTCGACCATAGTCGCCCAGAGCGCGTAACATCAGGATGCCACGCGTGGGGCGACTCCATTCGGAGGAGGGACTCGCATTCGGGCGACGCTCGGGCAGTTGGCGAAGTCCGCCATAAATTCCGAGCAAAATTACACAACAGCCTAACGAGACGATTTTTGTTCGCCGGCCCGTTTGTTTTTCGAAAAAGAAAACGTGCAAAAGAAAGAGGACGAACCAGACGCATGCGATTTCGCGGGAACAAAGAGAAAACAAACCGCACGTTGCGGCAAGGCCATAACAGGCCAGGCGCGGGTACCTCGGCTTGAATTGACGCGCGAAAAGAACAAGCAGCCATCCGCCGCAAGCAAAGACGAAAGCCAGACTGTCGGCCCGGCCGGAAATGTAATCGACGGCAGCGCTATGTACTGGATGAACGACCCAAAGGAGCGCGATCAAAAAAGCAGAGAGCGACGCGACTCCGGATCCATCTGACGGGGAAACGAATGTCGCAACAAAGAGTTTCTTCAGCAAAAAATAGAGAAGGACGCCGCTACCGACGTGCAACAGGATGTTCGTTAAGTGAAATCCATACGTATTCGTGTTCCAAACCATGTAGTCCAAAATGAATGAAATGTTTTGGACGGGCCGGTAATGAGCGGAAAACGAATCCAGAAAGAGGTAATGTCTGAACGCCTCCAGAATCAAAAGCGGACTCTTGATGAACGGATTGTCGTGCGCCAGATATTGATCGTCCCAAACAAGCTCTCCTTGTAACGCCGGCGCGCGCACCGCGAACCCGAAGAGTGCGAGTATTGCGCAACGAATCCAGTCGCGTCGCAGGCAGGCTACGGCTCGTGAAATTACGGTTCTCAAAGCTTCCCGGAGAACTCGTGACATCCAACCTTCATGGTGGATCGCGGACTTAATTGTGTCCGAAGGGGGACCTGAATTTTGTGTCAGCGACATCTGACAGGGAGTTGCACGCGGTTCGGGAAACCTTCGGCAGCGTGTCCACGCTTTGCACACCGTAATCATTGCCGAATAAATCCTTCTCGGTCGCGAAAAGAGTACTGTCTTTTTTGACGTAATTCGTCCCGTCGACTATGCCCACCGGATCACCGTTCTTTTGCCATTCTCGATGGCGTATTGGCCTACCGCAGCGTCGATCATGCGCAGGTCGTGCAAGATTTTCGAGGCGTGCGATCGTTTTCGCGCGCGGAGGAAACCTGGGACTGCGATCGCTGTGAGCAGAGCGATGATCGCTACCACGATCATGATTTCCACCAAAGTGAAGCCGGCATGTCTAATTCTGTGTTTTCTCAACATCGGGAATTAAAAGGGCGCCGTAACCCTCCGGTCATTCTCACGACTCATTCCCTGCCACCAACACGCGATGACAGGAGAATGAATCGTCAGCTGCTAATTGTGGCCGTAAGGCGACCAGAATTCCGACCCAGCCACGTCGGACAGGGTATTCCAGGCGAGGTTCGGAGCCTTTGGCAGAGCATCGACGCTCTGGACGCCGTAACCATTTCCGAAAATGTCCGCACCCGTCATGTAGAGGGTTGAACCTTTCTTCAGGTAGTTCGTCCAGTCGACGGTATTAACTATGGATCCGCTGGTCTTGTTATTCTCGATCGCGTACTGGTCGACGGCCGCGTCGATCAATCGCAGATCATTGAGAATACGGCTGGCTTGCGAGCGCTTGCGGGCCCGGAGGAAGCCAGGCACGGCAATTGCGGCGAGCAGCGCAATGATCGCGACCACGATCATGATTTCCACGAGGGTGAAGCCCCCGCGTCTCTTGTTGATTTTATTTAACATGTTATTGCTTTCGGTTATCTCTTGTTTGTTTGACTGCGACCCACGACATCAATCGCGGATGTGGCCCCTAAAAAGCAGTGTTAATGCCAATCGCCACGGTTTTTGAAATTAGAGGCGGCCCTTTGTCATGAGTCCCATTCGGAACCGGCCGCGAGCCTTGTTAGGCATTTACCTATTCGCTGCCGTCTTTCTGGTGCGAGTGCTCGCGCTGGCTCGCATAACCAATTCGCCCTTCCTTTTGCCCGCGCACGGCGACATGCATTTTTATAACGATTGGGCGCTGCGAATCCTGCGCGGGGAGTGGACTGATCACCGCGCCTTTTACGGTTTGCCGCTTTATCCGTACTTGCTCGCCGGCATCTACAAGATATTTGGCTACAACCCCTTTATGCCCGGCTTGCTTCAGGCCGGGCTCGATGGCGGGACCGCTGTCATTATTTACCGGCTGGCAATGCGAATTTTCGAGCCGGATCACCTAACGAACGAGCCCAATTTGGCGGGAGCAGGGTTGCGTTATCGCGGAGAAATCATCGGCGTCATGGCGGCCTTGGGATGGGGATTGTTTATGCCGGCGCAGGCCTACTCGGCCATTCTCATGCCGAGCGCATGGCTTATATTCGTTTTCTGGCTGCTTGTTTGGCAGGTCGTCGCGCGTCGGCAGGCGCCGGGATTGGTTTGGATGTTACTCATCGGAGTTCTCGTCGGGGTAACGGCGATGGGGATAGCAACCATCCTTTTCCTCATTCCGCTCCTGCTCGCGGCCATCTGCTTCAAATGGGAGATGCCAGCCAAAAGGGCGCGTGTCATGGCAGCTTGCGCGATTTTAGTCGGCACGATAGTGGGCACGCTTCCCGCCTTTGCGCACAATTACTTTGTCGCGCGCGATCCAGTTTTCATTTCTGCCCATAGCGGCATTAATTTTTGGATTGGTAACAATCCGTGGGCGAATGGGTATCCGCGTTTCCCGCCTGGCTTGCACGCAGGCCAGGAAGCGATGTTGCAGGATTCGATCACCGGCGCGGAATCCGCTGCCGGCCATCCGCTTAAGCGTTCGGAAGTTTCCGCTTATTGGTCGACAAAGGCACGGAACTATATCGCGCAAAACTTCGGGGCGTGGCTCAGGTTACTCGGCCTTAAGTTCGTGAACTTCTGGAACGCGTTTCGCTACGACGATCTTAGCGTCATAACTACTTTGCGGGAAGAAGGCGTTATTTTCCCCGGGCTCAGTTTTGGGCTGGTCGCGGCGCTGGCGATTCCGGGCCTGTTGCTCGCTTGCCATAGATTTCCACTTTCTCGTTGGGTCGCGGCCGCGATCGGCTTGCACATGATTTCGTTGCTTGGCGTTTTTGTTACGGAACGATACCGGCTCGCAGCAGCACCCGGTCTGCTTCTGTTCGCCGCTTTTGGTCTTTGGGATTTTTGGGAGAGCTGCGTCATGGCTCATTACCGGCGCGTTATTGTCTATGTCGCTCTTGTTTTGTTAGCGACGCTGTTTGTCTCGCAACCAAAGCGCGAAGCTTCACTCTGGGCTCTGGACAGTTACAACACCGGCTTGCAAGCATTGGACTTAAATCATCTCGACGTTGCGCAACGAAAACTGAATCTCGCTTACGCTTACGTCCCCGACAATGCAGAGTTAAACTTCGCTTTAGGCAACCTTCGCCTGGCACAAGGTAACCGAGACGCGGCGAAGTCGTATTACTTCACAACCCTTCGCCTCGATCCGCGCCACGAAGGCAGTTACAATAATCTAGGCGTTCTCGCCTTGGAAGAAAATCGCGGACAGTTAGCCGCCAATTTTTTTGCCAAAGCTCTGCAACAAAATCCGCGGGACGCCAAGACTCATTACCTCCTTGCCCGGTCTCATCTCAGCATCGGGGATTTGAAAAGCGCGCGTGCTGAAATTGAGGAGGCGGTTAAGCTTGATCCTCGACAACCGGAACTCCAGGCTTTAAAGGCGGAATTAGAGAAAACGGCGGCGTCTCCCTGAGAGGCAGCAGGCACCAAAGCTGCTAAAACTTCATAGTGCTTCACCCCGCTTCTACCACTCCTGTGTTACTTGCGCGAACATCCGCGGTTTCGGACTCTTCTGTCGTTTCGTTTAACGTTCTGAATCTCGTTCGTTCACGAGACCGAAGCATATTTTGGGTTTTGGTTGCTGCATTAGCCGCCCTCGCACTGAAACTCACCATCGCCTGCAATACCTTCGGTACGAATGATGTCATTACCTTTTATGAATTTGCAAAGGCACTACACCTGCACGGGCTGGAATGGACTTACAAAAATAGTATTTCCTTCAATCATCCGCCCGTAACCGCTTATTACCTTCGCGCCATCTATCACCTGGACCATCTGCCGTTCTGTCGCGCATACGGCCTCACATTCCCGCTTCTCATTCGGCTTCCCGGCATCCTCGCTGATTTTATCGTCGTGCTGGCATTACTCTGGACAGTGCAAAACGATACGCGCGTGCGCATTCCTCCCTGGGCTCTGGTGCTCTTTGCCCTAAGCCCTGTGTCACTCATGATCTCGGGATTTCACGGGAACACAGATCCTGTAATGGCGATGTTTCTTGTTCTGGCCGCAATCTCAACGTTGCGGAACAAGCCATTGCTCGCCGGTGTGTTTCTCGCGCTTGGCTGCCAGATCAAAGTCGTGCCTCTCTTATTTTTCCCGATGCTTTTTTTCTTTTGGAGCGCACGCCGTGCAACTCTCTCGTTTCTTGTCCCGTTTGCGGTTACTTCTGGTCTCCTTTGGATTGAGCCTTTAACGAAATTCCCGGCCCTCTTTCTCCACAACGTTTTATCCTACGGTAGTTTTTGGGGAATTTGGGGGATTACCTATTGGTTACGCCTAACGAATCTACCGCAGTTTAGTGTTGTAAGTTTTCATCATCTACCACCTTGGGAGAATATTACTGTCATCGCGCTCAAGCTCTTTATTATTGTCGCGGTTCTCATGATTGCGTGGCGTCGCCGAAAATTGGATGGACGTGCGATGATCGATTCGCTCGCCTATAGCTGGATTATTTTCTTTGTTTTTTCGCCGGGTATCTGCGTGCAGTACATGGTTTGGCTTATGCCCTTTGTCCTTATGTCGTCGCCACTGGTGTTTGGCTGGCTCGTCGCCACTAGCTCACTTTTCGTTTTCTTTTTCTACAATGTCACCGCGGGCGGGCTGCCGTGGTATATGGCAATCTCCACCAATCAACTCAATCGGATTTGGACTCCATGGACGATCTGGCCCTGGGCGACCTTAGTCCTGGCAATGGTCTTACTCTGGCGAAATGCTATTGCGAGGAATCCACAATTGCGGTTGCTAAGTCTCCGGGAAGCAGGTTAACAAAACTAACAGATGCCTTTTCCGCAACGGCGTGAACGCATCCTTTATTATACGGCGTTAGCAGTAGCGCTGGCTCTGGGCGTATTTCTGCGATTGCCTCAGGCGGCGTTCACGATCGGTTTACCGTTGCATGTCTTGTCATCGCTTCATCCGGCCGCGAAATTTTCCGGTATTGGTTTCGACGAGGGTCTCTACCGCGAATATGTGAATACGGTAGCGCGTACCGGCCTCACCGGTTATCCCGACATTGTCGAGCAATACATAGCGCTACAAAAGAAGCTACCAGGTTCAATTCTCCCGCCGGTTCGCTTTCTTTACATTTTCACGGCTTACCTGTGGCACTCATTGTTCGGAACCGAGGCCCTCGCTGCGCTGCACAATGTCGCAGCTTTCTTTAGTGTCCTTGCGCTTATATTGGCCACCGTCTTTGCGTGGCGATTAAGGGGGCCGCTTTGGGCATTAGGCACTGCGGCCTTGATGGCCGTGGCTCCGACGCAAATCCACATGTCGCAACACGCACTCGTGGACGGTTTCTTCGCCTTTTGGGCGTTGTTAGTGCTGTGGCTTCTTTGGGAGAATCTAGATGCACCAGCACGAATAGGCTGGCTTATATCTTATAGCCTGGCGCTGTCCCTTCTCGTTTTAACAAAAGAAAACGCCTTCTTTGTCTTCGTAGCCGTAGTGGCCATTCTTTTGTGTAACCGATGGCTGCATTTCGGCTTGGTGACACGCGAACTTGTTTTGACAACTGTCGTGGGTCCTTTGCTCGGTTTTGTTATTCTTGTGTTCCTGGCCGGCGGCCTTTCGAATCTTGTCACCACATATCAGTTATCGGTAAGCAAGAATTTTCAGCTCGCTTACGCCGTTGTTACGGGGGATGGCCCATGGTACCGTTACCTTGTCGATATTCTCCTCGTTAGTCCTATCGTGCTTATTTTAGCGATTGGCGCTGCTTTCCGTCTTGATCGAACACAAAAGCCCGAGCTTTTTTTGAGCCTCTTCGTCGCCGCAAGCTATCTCGTTATGTGTAACATCAAGTATGGAATGAACCTTCGTTACACAAACATGTGGGACATGCCACTGCGATTTCTAGCTTTCAGCCAGATTATTTATCTTTTCTCTTCGCTACGTCGCTATCGCACAGTAATTGTTTGTCTAACCGTCGCGCTACTTTGCGCTCTGGAATTACGACAATATTTTATTCTTTTTGTCCGTTATCCACTCTACGAATTAGTAAGCGAGGGGCTGCTGCGGGCCTTGAAGATTCTCAAGTCGCATTAGCCGCTCATCGCCACCCTTGGACCAAAGTGAGCGCGAGATGCTCGTATCGTTGCACGCGCCCGCGGTCCGGCACGGCCACCGGAACCTGTGTGTAGTGCACCGCGTGAGCTTGAACGAAATAACCAGCCAATACCGGCCAGACAACATCGTAGTTACCTCCGTGCCAGCTGCCGTCTGGTTCGCGATAACCGAGTGACACTTTCGGCGGGGGAACACCGGATTTGGGATGAGGAAGCCCGCCCACAACAAATACGTTGTGGCCGCCGCGTAGCACCTCCTCCATCCGAGCGTAGGCTGGTTGCAACGGCTCTGCAGTCCTCATTTCCTGCAAAGCCAAGTCGTAACGATGGAAACGATGGTCCTCAATTGGCGGGAGAGTGATAACCTCCGTCGGTCCGTGATAGTAACGGTAAAGGCTGACCGCATACTGCCAGTGTGAAGTCACGATGAGATCATCCTTTGTTGCATCTAATCGAAGCTTACCCGCCACCAAATCTACGTTGGTGTGACGAATTGGCATTTCTTCCCACGCGGGCAATGCGGCCAGACAGATGAGTGCGAAAGCTACTATCAAACGCAAACCGCGTAATATCCCCGAAGCTGGTCCATCGTCACGCCAGGCGCCGAAAATGACATCGAAAGCCGAGGCAACCAGGATTGTCAGGGTGATATAATACCATGGTTGGGTGTAGTAACTTAACACTCGAAGAAATATCGCGTAGGCAGGAACGGCGATAACACAAGTGACTCCTGCGAAGAGTACGGGCGCTGGCAACAACCGGCGGAAACCGAAACCGGCAAGTAGAAGGAGAGCGATAACAAAAAGACCTGCCCATAACCATATGCTTATCGGATCGGGCGAACCAATCACCTCACATACGCGGCGCCAAAGCCACGCTAAGTCAACCGGGTAGTTAACGAGAAATGTCCATTCATGCATCCTTTTTATCATCGGAAGATATGGCAACAAGGATAAAGCTGCAAAGAAGCCAATCGCGAGAACGATACCGATGGTTCGCCAGGCTCTCGTTCTTAGTGCAACCGCAATAGCGCCGCCGCAAATTGCCAAGAGTAAAACCGAATTGTAGTAAAGGCACTGCACACTGAGGACCGCCAACAGGCCAGCCGTTAATATTTTTGTATAACCAGGAAACGATGGCGATTCCACCAGGCGCCAGAAAGTCCAGAATGTGAGCAGCAGTAACAGTATGCCCAGTCCATAAGCGCGTGTGGAATCGCCATAGCGGATTAGCATGGGATTCATTCCAACCAGCGCGAAGGACAAAACCGGCCAACGTGCACCAAGCGTACGCGCGTTGATCACCAGGAGCGTCAGGACACTAAGCCCGATGATAAGGCCCAGAAGGCGCAACGCCGCATCGTTATCCGCGCCGAATATCCCTGTCCATCCGCGAAGGACACCGAAAAACAAGATCGGGAACGAATCGAAATCAAGAGAACTCCACGCTTCCTGGAGGGTGGGAAGGGTAGCAAGCTGGACACTGTTAGCTTCGTCACGCCACAAGCCGCCGACATGAGTCACGAAACGAATGTGAAGACTTATCGCTACCAGAGCTATCAATCCTACTGTGATCCATTCGCAGTGCTTTAGCCATTCGTTAATACGAAGGCGGTTATTTCGCGTCTTAGGACAAAGAGGTGAGGCGGCCCTGGCCCTTCCGCTCGCGGTAGCTAGTAACGGTGACGCGCTCACCGTTTGCAGCCAACTACAACCGCTTGCACGAGGAGATCGCGCACGCCGAAATAATATTCGATGAGATTAAACCCTGCTCGTTCGACCACTTCCTGTGCCTGATCGCGCGATTGCAGCAATGAAATTTCGGGCGGATGCAGCTGCACTTGAGTTCCGCCGTGGTGTCGAAAATGATTGAGTAACCAATGAATGAGCTTGAGCACGAAAACACTGGTTGCACGCCGATGCGGCCAGAATATCACAATTTTACCCCCAGGCTTTACTGTCCGACCCATCTCGCGGAGGATCTGCACGATTTGCTCGCCGGAAAAATGTTCGACTACGCCCAGGTTGTACGCGCCATCGAAGCTGCCGCCTGCGACCTCACTGAGATTGAGGATGTCGCCGTGCCGGATTGCTTCCGCTCCGGGATTGTTGCGGCGGTAGGATTCGAGTGCGGGTAAGGAGATGTCGACAGCTGTGATACGCATCTCGCGCGAAAGCTCGGAATCCACCTGCCCTGAGCCACACCCAGCGTGAAGCAAACGTGCGCCTGGCGAAAAATGTTTGTGAATGAAATAGTTGAGGCTGCGACGAATCGCCAACCGCCGATAGACGCTTGCAACAAAAGCGTAGAGACGCCGACTTTTCTCCTGGCCGCGCGTCCAATAGCTATCCCATCCTTGCGGATCTTGCAGTGGCACTTCGGCGGCGAGGATCGGTGGGATCGGCGAACTGAGCAGAAAACTCTCAGGTCGGCGAACACTCGCGTAGTAAAGCCTGAACAAGCGCGCGACGCTTCGAAACGTTTCGCGCCAGGACATCTTGGAGTCGCCGTAAGTTCGTGCTGGTAATGCTATCGGAATTTCTTCAATCGCAAAGCCATTGCGATGTAACACGAACAAGCTCTCGAAAAAGAAGGAATAACCTAGCGATCGGACGCGATCGAAAAGGTCTTTAGGAAGCACATTAAGTTGGTAAACTCGCAACGCTCCTGTGGCATCGTGCGGCAGATGGAGAAGGTTGACGGTTAACAAGTGACCAAGATGGGTCAGGGAACGGCGCATCAAGTTCCAGCCGGGCAAGCTATCGCGTTCTTTGTAACGCGATCCAATTACAATCGGCCGACCAGTGGACCGCGCGACCTGCAATAGGCGTTCCACATCGACCGGCTGGTGGGTGAAGTCGCAATCCATCGTAACCAGAGTCTCGTAGCCTTGTTCGTAAGCGTAATGAATACCGTCGCGATGGGCGCTTCCGATACCGAGCTTGCCCGCGCGATGCATGGCACGAACGTGGGGAAACTCGCGCGATAATCGATCCACGATGTCGCCCGTTCCATCAGGCGAACTATCGTCACAAAAGAGAATATCGGCACCCAGCTGTAACTGGTTTAGTTCCTGGCAAAGACAGTCGACATTGTCCGCCTCATTATAAGTGGGAATAAAGATGAGAAGCTTAGATAATGTCATCGGTCCTTTCAGCTTCGTGAACGAGATTGACGACCAGCCCCCTGAAGTTGACGCTGGGCGCCCAGCCCGTCGCTGAGCGTAACTTTGTCGAATCACCACGGAAGGGATAAGAGGTTCTTTTGAGAAGCGGCATATCCGTTTCCACATGGGCGCGCCAGTCGAGGCCGACTTCTTCGAAAGCGATCTCGGCGAATTCGCCTACGCTATGTAGCTCGCCCGATGCGACGATGAAATCAGCCGGCTCCGGTAGTTGCAGAATGCGAAACATCGCGTCGACGTAGTCAGGCGCGTAACCCCAATCCACACGCGCGTCGATATCGCCAAGTGTTAGTCGAAACGTCCGGTCGCGGCGCGCTCGCAGTGCACCGCGCACGATTTTTTGCGAAACGAAGGAAGGCTTTCGCAAGGACGATTCGTGGTTGAACAAAATTCCGGTGGCGGCGAAGAGGTGCTCTTGTTGCCGGAATAACTGACAGCACCTAAGACCGGCCGTCTTGGAGATGGCGTAGGCGGAGCTGGGCCGGAGCGGACTGTTTTCGTCCTTGCGATCTACGCTGCAGGTGCCGAAGACATGCGAAGAGGCAGCGTAGAATAGGCGCGCCTGCGGAGAACACGCCTTCATCGCTTGTAACACATTCAGTAATCCCATGACGTGCACATCGAAACTTCGCCGCAGCAATTCGGCCACTTCAACTTCTACTAAAGCTTCCGTGGAATGATGAAATGCAGCCAGATAGTAAATTTCGTTAGGCTGCTGAGTTTGCAGGTCGTTCCGGACCGATTCGGCCTGCAAAATATCGATGACCGCATAATCAGAAGACAAAGGACTTACGGGTTCCTGGCGGACCCAGCCGCGTACCGCGTAGCCGCGACGTGAAAGAAACCCCGCGAGTAAGCGGCCATCCTGTCCACCGGCGCCGATAATGAGCGCTCGTCGCATCGCGAGTTATCTCCAGACGATTTCTATTTCTGGGAGCGGGAAGATCATTTTTCCACCACGCTGCAGAAAGGCGCTTTCGCGTTGGATGAGGTTATCTCGAAAATGCCATGGCAGGACGAAAAGATAGTCAGGCTTCATGGCATGCGCTTCGGTTTCTGGAATGATGGGGATGTGTGTGCCTGGAGTGAAACATCCGAACTTGTCCTTATTTACTTCTGCAATCACAGGCAGTAACTCAGAGGTAATTCCGCAATGTTGCAGCAGAACGTTTCCCTTAGTGGAGGCTCCGTAACCAATAACCGTTTGTTTCTGCTCCTTCAGTTGCCGCAATAATGAAACGAGCTTCTTCCTGTGTGTTTCCACCGCTTTGGCGAACCCGCGCTGTTGCGCAACCGTGCTCAGGCACTGCGCTTCTTCGACGCGCAACAACCGCCGGACTTGAGCAACAGCCTCCGGATAGGAAGAGACCTGGCGCGCTACAGTTACAGCAAAGCTTCCACCATTAGTCTGGTTGAGCTCGACATTCACTATCTTTAGCCCGCACCGGTCGGCCATCCATTTGATCTGTCGCAGCGAGTAATATTCCAAGTGCTCGTGGCAGATCGTGTCGTAGCCCATGGTTCCGAGCAGAGACGGGAGATAACTCATCTCGAAGTGCCAGATACCTTCCTCGTGAAGAATCGAGGCCACATCTTTCATGAACCTGAGCGGATTCTCCAGGTCGTAGAACATCGCGATCGACGTGACGATGCGCGCTCTTTTTGTCCCAAACTTCTTGCGAAACAACTCGGCGGAAAAAAAATCCGGAATTAATGAAATATGTTTCGCGTAGAACGGCGCGAATTTTTTCGCCGTCGGATCGATTCCCACCACGGTCACGCCGAGTTGGGGATAGAAGGAGAGCAGCGTTCCATCGTTGCTTCCGATATCGAGAACGAGATCGCTCGGCTTAAGAGGATATCGCTCGACCAAATGACGAACCTTTCGCTCGAGATGCTTAACCATGGCGCGGTTCAGAGAGGACCGGTAACCGTAGTTGTCTCCGTACATTTCGTTCAGGTTGTAAGTCTGTCGAAGCTGCACCAAACCACAGGCTTTGGCGTGACCGGCGCGATTACATGCAACTAACTCGAGCGGTCCCTTGCTCAGATCGGCGTTACGAACAGAGGGAAATACGCCCGTTAAATATTGTTCACCCAACGAAAGGATGGGAACGAGATCGCGGTTGGCGCAGATGCGGCATGCTTCGATCTCGCGAAACATCGTCCGCGAAATCTGCCGGACGCTGGAATCGCGGTGCGTGGGATAAGCACGAGCGGTTGGCGGGCGTAGAACAGCAGAAGGCACGAACTGCTTTCAAGCAGTGGTCGTGCCAGTGATCGCAAAGCGGAAGGACTTATGCGACGTGCGCCAGCATTTCGGTGCGCAATGTTTTGCTCGCAGAAATCGTTTCCTTCAAGAGATCGCAGGAATCGGGGAGGGCACGGGCACGAATGCCGATTTGATAGGCGAACAAAGTTTTCGAGAGCCGGAGCAGCAGCTGATTCAACTTCAGCAGCGCCCGGCTCCAGCGATTATTTCCCAAGGCCAGCGGGAACGGAGCTGGAACACCACGCGCTTCCAAAATTTCATATCCTGCTTGTTCGAGCGAAGCGCGCAACGACCCGAACGTAAACAAGCGCCGATGTCCGAGACCGAGGATGCCTTTGCGGCTGTAATTGAATTGGCCGAGGAGAAGCATGATTCGGGTGATACAGAATGCGACGTTGGCCGATGTGATCACCACTTCTGGTCGGCGCCCTGCGGTTCGTCGCCGCAACTCATCCAGAAAAGTTTCCGGGTCGTGCAGATGCTCGACCAAATCCATGAGTAAAATCCCGTCGTACTCTGGAAGATTTGATGGCAGACGTGGAGTCGGCGCGGCGATGAAGGAAGAAGTTTTATCGTCGCGTGAAAATTCGTTAGCGGCGAAATCGACTTCCGTGAGATCGCAATGTCGCCGTCGAAGTTCGGCCGCGACATTGGCGTGACCGATTCCAAGCTGTAGAACTTTCTTAGCATCGCCGCACGCCTCGACGGCAAAAGTTTGCGATGATGGAAAGCCGAGCTTGTCGCTGTGCGCAGCCGGTTGCGGGTCGACGTCGAACTTGCGATCAAAGAAAAGGTGGATGCCGCACAAACGCGCTTTGATCGTGCAGCGAACGACATCCCACGCGTATTTCATCCCATTCACGTGACAAATCTCGTCGCCGTAGAAAGTGGGAATCGGAAGCTCGGCGATGCGCAGTTTTTTCAGCACGAATTGAATAATGATCTCGGTGTCGAAATGAAAATCGTTCGTATTCTTCTCGAACGGAATCAGGGCCAGCGCAGAAGTTGCGTAGAGCCGGTAGCCGGAATGAAACTCGGACAAGCTCGTGTGTAATATCCGGTTTTGAAAAGCAGTCAGGATTTGGTTTCCAATCCATTTGTATGCTGGCATGCCACCGCGGCGGGCAGCGCGCTTATCGATCATGCGTGAGCCGAAAACTGCGTCGGCCTCCTCGTGCACGAGCGGTTCGAGCAAAACGGGAAGTTTCTCCGGCGCGTATTGTCCGTCGCCGTGGAGGAGCGCGACGATATCGAAATGATTATCGATCGCGTAGCGATAACCGAGCTTTTGGTTTCCACCGTAGCCCTGGTTTTCCGGTGTTCGCAAAATGGTGATTTTGAATCCCGAAGTTTGCTGCTGATAACGCAGACCATTTTTGAAAGTCTCGTCTTTCGAGGAGTCGTCGATTATCAGCACCTCGACATCGTCAGTCCGAAGACTTTGCGGAATCCGCCTGAGCACTTTCTCGATTGTCGTCTCGGCGTTGTAGGCGACGATGAATATCAAGACGCGCTTACCGCATAGATCGATACGATCAATGCTGCGCGATTCCAGTTCTTCGAAGCGCATGCTTCGGGAAACAGCTAGAAACGAGCCAGTCGCTTTTGGGCTATTGGCCGTTGCGGCCGCTCACCGATTCTTTGCCCAGCGCGGAGTTTGCGGTCGCGAGCAAAGCGGCGTCGTCGTTTTCCGTAATGCCGGCGAGAAATTGCCGGATGTTGCGGAAAGACCGGCGGAGAAAAAGATCGGCTGCCCGATTATTTCCGGCGCCGGAACTTCCGTTGCGCACGCTCGCCTGCAATTCCGCATCCCATCGACTCAGGACGCAGGCTGAGGCAAACATTTCCATGGCTGCGCCGGCGATCCGCTCCTGGACCAACTGCATATCGAGAATCGGCTCGCGATACGCAATAAGCGCGCGATTAACAGAAAGATTAAATTTCCAAATCAAACGTCCGAGCTGCCCAGCCTGCGATCGCAACTGCTCGCTCTTTACCGGTACCTCTGGAATTCGGACCGCCGCCCCGAGTCGATTCATTCCCGCCGTCCACGCTTTGCCGAGACCTTGTCGCGAAGGTTTCAACATCGTGTCGTAAATGTCTTTGAACTCCATGCCCGGCCCACGCATACCGACGAGCGCGATGAACGAGGTCAGCACTTCGTTGCTGCCTTCGCCGATTTGATTGATGCGCGCATCGCGCAGGATTCGACCTAACGGAGAATCATCGAAGTAAGCTGAGCCGCCATGGATCTGAAATGTGTCGTTGACGGCATCCCACAAACGGTCCGTCGTGAAAACTTTCAGCATCGCAGTTTCGATCATGTAATCCTCGAGACCGCGATCGATGAGCGACGCTGTCACCATGGTCATCGCTTCCATAGCGTAAACATCCGCCGCCATGCGTCCGATTTTCTTCTTCACCAGATCGAAGTCGCCAAGAGTTTTGTTGAACTGTTGACGGCTGTTCGCATGCTCGATGGCAAGACGAAGACAAGTCTTCGCTGCCCCGGTGCAGCAGGCGCCAAAAGTGGTGCGACCGAAATCCAAAACCGTCAGCGCCACGCGCAGGCCTTTGCCTAACGGACCAAGAATATTTTCTTTCGGAACGCGCACATCCTTCAGTGCGAAACGTCCCGTTGCCGTTCCACGAATACCGAGCTTCGGCATCCGCGGTTCCAGCATGGTGAAACCTGGCATGTCCGGCGTAACGAGAAATGCCGTGATCGCGGTCTTACCCTCCTTGCCGGGAATGGGTGTGCGCGCCATTACCGTCAGCACCTGCGCGATGGAGGCATTGGTAATGTAACGCTTCTCGCCATTTAAGATGAAGTGCGTTCCGTCTTCACTCGGGCACGCTTGCATCTGCACATTTGCCGCGTCGGAGCCCGCGTTCTTTTCCGTCAACGCAAAAGCCGCCAATTGTTCGCCGTTAACCAGACTCGGTAACCATTTCTGTTTTTGCTCGTGCGTTCCAAAAAGGAGCAGCGCCCGAATACCGATGGAGTGATGCGCATTCGTGAACACCGAAGTAGAAGCGCACCGTCCGCCGATTTCCTCCAGCACTTTGCAATACGCCATCTGCGAAAATCCGCGTCCGCCAAATTCCTTGGGCGCGGTCATGCCCAGAACGCCGATCTGTCCGAGGCCATCGATGAGTTGATGCGGAATATCGGCCTCGCGATCAATCGCAACCGGGTCGAGGTTTTCGTCGAGAAACTTGCGAACTTCCGCGAGAGATTGATCCAGCTCAGCTTGTTGCGCTGCGGGAACGCGCGGATACGGCATCGCCCAATCGGCAATGAATTTCCCGAGGAACAATCCCTTGGCGAAGCCGAGTTCCTGTCGTCCGGCAAAAAGTAGTTCTTCCGCCTGTTGAATTTCCTTTTGCCGCTGGATCTCTGCTTCGTTCATGAGTACACCGATAGTTCGCGTTTCTGCGCGCGACTGCAAGAGACAGGGGTTACGAAAAGCCTGCGCGCAATAAGTCGCGGAGGTTACGCTGAAACAGCGCTAAATCAAATGCGGAAAAAAGGAGCGAATTGCCGGTTAGCGCCGACCGGGAACGTAAATCGCCACGCCTTGGACTCCCTTTTGCACAATCGGTCCGCCGAAACCTACGCTTCCACCACCGGCTGTGACATGCGATCGCCCGCCCGAAACCCCGAAGCCGCCAATGCCGACACCGAGTGAGCCACCGTACTGATCAGCAATGCCGGTTAACAAAATCCCGTTCGCACCCAGTTTCGCCGCGTCCTCTTTCATTCGATATATCGCTTCGTCAGTTCCCGCTTCGGAAGCTCGCCCCAGCGAGCCGACGCTCGATGCGTCGAGCAAAGCGATTTCTTCGTAGTGGCGAGGCGGTGAGGTATAGACTTCAACATCGCCCGGATCGATTGGTGCGCGCACTTGTCCAACAATCGTGCGCGAACTCGTCGCGCAGCCGGTGACGAATGACGCGAACAGAAAAGCGATCGCGACTTTAGACAACTGCATCAACTGCAACCCTGGCTCGTCCCGCATTCTGTGCAAACGCCGCACGCTCCGGCACGAACGACCTTGTTACTGCCGCAATGCGAGCAGGTGACATCCATGAACATATTGCCGAGCGCTTCCTGCACGCGATCGGCGTGGCTGTTCCCATTCGCCGCAACTTGTGGCGACCCCTCGTTAGGCTGGTGGCTCGTGATGACATCGATCAACTCTTTTTCGCCTGTGCGCTCGAGATCGGAGACCGGGCGATTGAGCGCCTTCTTTTCCATCTCGGGAATTTCGCGCATCGGCAATTCCGTTTGGCCACGAGCCGGCGATGTCGCTTCCTTGTAACCTTTGATGAATTGGCAGGCCAGATAACGGAAAACGTAATCGGTGATGCTGGTCGCGTTGCGGATGTCGGGATTTTTCGTAAACCCGCTCGGTTCGAAGCGCTGGTAAGCGAACTTTTTCACCAGACTTTCCAGCGGAACGCCGTACTGCAAGGCGATCGAAGTAAGGGTGCCGACCGTGTCCATCAATCCGCCGATGGTGCTACCCTCTTTCGACATGGTGATGAAAAGTTCGCCCGGCTGGTTGTCTTCGTATAAGCCGATCGTGATGTAACCTTCGTGTCCCGCAATTTCGAACCGGTGTGTCAGCGACATGCGCGTATCCGGCATGCGATGGCGGACAGGTTGATCGATCTTGCGGCGCAGCATGTCGAGTTCTTCTTCCAGCTCCAAAATTCGCTTCTGTAAATCCTTCGGCTCCGCTGTGACATCGAGGGCGAGATCGCCATCGCCGCCCATGTCCTTTGTCCTGCGAGTATTTAATGGCGCCGACCGTTTCGAACCGTCGCGATACATGGCGATCGACTTCAACCCAAGCCGCCATCCTTCGACATATGCATCCATGATTTCGTCGGCGGTCACGCCTTTGGGCATGTTGACCGTCTTCGAGATCGCGCCGCTCAGGAATGGTTGCGCCGCCGCCATCATGCGCAGGTGCCCCATGTAGCCTAACGAGCGTTCGCCTTTGCACGGTTCAAATGCGCAATCGAAAATCGGCAGATGTTCCGGTTTCAATCCGGAGGAAATGGTTGAGCCGTCCGCGTCGGGCACGTCTTCAATCGTGTCGAAGGCATCGATGTGCGCGATGATGCGTTCGATCTCTTCGGAATTATAACCCAGCTTTTCGAGCGCCGGTTTTACCGTCTGATTGACGATTTTCAACATCCCGCCGCCAGCGAGAAGCTTGTATTTTACAAGCGCGATATCCGGTTCAATTCCGGTCGTGTCGCAATCCATCAAAAAGCTAATCGTCCCGGTGGGAGCCAACACCGTGACCTGCGCGTTGCGATAACCGTAACGTTTCCCCGATCGCGCCGCGCGTTCCCATACTTTCGCGGCCTCGTCTTTCAAATAACTAAACTCTTTCGCGTCTGGAATCTCCGCCACCGCGAATCGATGGAGGTCGATGACGTCGAGCATCGACTTCACGTTATCTTTCGCGACTGGTTTCGAGACACCACTGCAACGAGCGTCGCGATATCCGGGAAACGGCCCCAGCACCCGCGCCATGCGCGCACTTTGCTCGTACGCTTCGCCCGTCATGATCGCGGTGATTGCTCCGCACAACGCGCGACCCTCGACCGTGTCGTAACCGTGTCCGTAACTCATGATAAGCGAGCCGAGATTCGCATAACCAAGTCCGAGCGTGCGGAAGATGTGCGAATTCTCCGCGATCTCCTTGATCGGATAGCTCGCGTTATCGACGATAATTTCCTGCGCGGTGATGTAGATCCGCACCGCCGCTTTGAAACGCTCCACATCAAACGCGCCCTCCGCGTCTTTGAACTTCATCAAATTCAACGACGCGAGATTGCACGCCGTGTTATCGAGGAACAGATATTCCGAGCACGGATTCGTCGAATTCTGCCGCGCGGTCCCCTTGCACGTATGCCATTTGTGGATCGTGGTATCGAACTGCATTCCCGGATCCCCGCAGACATGCGTGCCTTCCGCGACTTTGTGTAAAAGCGTGCGCGCATCTTTTTGGTCGCAAGGCTGACCGTCGCGCACCCGGCGCGTCCACCATTCGCGCCCTTCGATCGCGGCATCCATGAATTCATCGCTCACGCGCACGCTCAGATTTTCATTCTGATACATGACCGAGCCGTAGGCGTCGCCATTATAGCTCCCGTCGTAACCTTGCTCGATCAACGCCCACGCCTTTCGCTCTTCGTTCTGTTTCGCATCGATGAATTCCTCGATGTCGGGGTGCCAATCCTTAAGCGTGTTCATCTTGGCGGCGCGTCGGGTTTTGCCACCGCTCTTCACCACATTGGCGATCTGATCGTAAACTTTCAGGAACGAGAGCGGCCCGCTTGGTTTTCCGCCGCCGCTAAGCTTTTCACGCGTGCTGCGCAATGACGTAAGATCGGTTCCAGTGCCACTCCCATATTTGAAGAGCATCGCTTCGCTCATCGCCAACCGCATGATGTCTTCCATCGTGTCGTCAACCGACTGGATGAAACAAGCGCTGCCTTGCGGATATTCGTACTGCGTCGTCGCCCGCTCGGCCTGGCGCGTTTCGCGATTGTAAAAATAATTCCCAAGTCCTGCGTCCTTGCCGATCCCGTATTGATGATAAAGCCCGACATTGAACCAAACCGGCGAATTGAATGCGCCATGTTGGTTCACGCAGAGCCAGGTCAATTCATCATAAAAAGTCTGCGCCGTTTCCGCGTTGGCAAAATAACCATCCGCCATTCCCCAATCCGTAATCGTCCGCGTGACGCGATGAATTAGCTGCCGCACCGAAGTCTCGCGGCCGCCCTTGCGTGGCTCAGTCCCGTTAGCAATGTCGCCGTAGAAATATTTTGAGACCGCAATTTTTGTCGCGAGCGCCGTCCAACTTTTGGGAACTTCGATGTCCTCTTGTTTAAAAATTATTTTCCCGCTGTCGTCCGTGATTTCCGCCGTGCGACGTTCCCACTCAATCTGTTCGAAAGGGGCGATCGCTTCATCGCTAAAAACGCGCTCAAAACGCAGTACTGCGCTTTTCTTTTTTGCGCCACGATTCTTACGGGAACGACTCGATTTGGAACCGTTGTTTAAAGAAGAAGATGCGATACCGGGTTTCAGTTGGATCATGGCGGCGTTCGGCGGGCGAAGGTTGGGGATAGCAGTGAATTACAGTGAATGGCGGAGCTAATAAGATGTGAATAGGCGCACAACAACATATGGGCTCGCCAATCAGCGGGAATACAACATGCAGCCATGAAATAGCCCTGTGCAAGCCGAAAATTGTTACATTTTTTTCAGAGGCGTTCTGCGAGCCTGACCATCAACAATCGGGTAAAAGCGACGCGATTTCAGTTAGCAATTCTAACTTGTGCGCGTCATGAGACTCTTTAGGAGCCATCCTTTCCCTGACGATTAGCGCCTCAACTCTTCCGCGCGTATTCGCGAGAACGTGCTCTTGGAGTTTGATTTTATTCTGCACCAGCCGCCGCGCCTGTTTCAACGCAGCCTCGTCGTGACCGCGCTCGAGCAAAAACAAAAGTTTCGCCGTTTCGATATGCGATCGTCTTTGCTCTTCCGGAACACAAGTGAGGCTGTAGTCGTATGCCTGGTCGATCTCATCAAGGGTGAATGATTCGGGTGTGAGATCGGGGAGAGTGTTTACTTCGATTTGTTTTTTACAGAGGAAGGCGACGCTGCCCGCGCCCGGAATTTGGTGGAGCCATTCGAAATGATCGCGCAGGCGCCACATCAGGAGATGACTCGTGGCAGCGATCGGATCGTGAAAGACGAAATCCTGCTGCACCACGACCGAAACACCCGGCATTAAGAGCGGGAAATATCCTGTGACAATTCTCTTAGCCAGCTGCCACGACTTCATGGCATCGACAAAAAGCAATTCCACCGGTTTAGCCGCCGGCTCGAACTCGAGCAGGTCCTGTTGATATAAACGAACAACGTTTTTGTAGGGCGCGAGCAATTTTTGCACATCATGGAAGAAGCTTTCCCCATCTCGATACAGTCGCGGCATTTTGATGTGGTCGGCGATAGGATTCATCCATGAATTCCAAAGGAAAAGGTCGAAAGCTTCGATGATGCGATTGCCTCGGGCCCGCCAGTTTCGCCTCAGTCCGCGCGCGAGCGAAAAAGTGGTCGCACCGTACCAGCATCCAAGGTCGACCATCCTTCCCTTGCCCGAAAAACATTCACGCGCATAAGACTCGCAGAAGGCGAGCTCGCGCGGAATGGTCATCGACCAGAGGCTTTCTGGCTGGCGATATTTTTTGTATCGGCGTGGCAACTTCCTCAGCCATTTTTGAAAACGGGCGTCCATTTCTTTTGCAAAGCGATCATCTCACGGGATAATTGATGCTCCAAGCTTGGAAGGGTGGCTGAGTCCGGTTTAAGGCACTCGACTCGAAATCGAGCGTGGGGTTAAACTCACCGTGGGTTCGAATCCCACCCCTTCCGCCATGCCGGGCATCATTGAAGGAGACCCTCTTTCGCCTAACAAAATCGTTTATTGCGGCGAGGCGGAACCCGGTTTCTTCGTAACTCTAGCAAGAACTCGCTTGTCATTGGCATCGGCGTTGCTCATACTCGCCATTCGGTGATCAGGGCGAATTGTCGGGCGCGGTTTACCGCAGCGGATTTTGATTTCGTCGTGCGCACGCTGGCGCGTTCGCAAAAAGATCACGTTTCCCTCGTCGATCTGCTCGCCGACGCCGACACCCGCGACAACGTGCTCGATCATCCGCGATTGGTTGATGCGATTCTTTCCAACGCCAATCAGCTCACGATTTCATCGCAATTTTATTTCTACGTCCTCGCGCGTCATGTTCTGCAACAGGCTGGAATTACCGATCGGAAATTGTGCGATTACGTCGGTTCGCTCCTTGAAACCTTCTCGCGCGCGAACCTCTTGCGCTCGCCGCACGCGCCTAACGAGTCGAGCGCGCAATACATTTCCGATATGCTCATCGCCCTCACCCGGGTGACGCCGGAACAGGCGTTTCTGCTGCGGGCGCACGTCGGAAATTATTCACTCTTCATCAGCGGGATTTTTCATGAAAACACGCAACGTCGCAGCCGGCGTGGTGCGCCTGACATGGAATTTTACGAACAAATCGGTCGCACCAATTATCAACTCCTTTCGTCGCATGCGACCGCGCGCCGCTGCGAATTGAGTGACGTTTTTGAAGGGTTGGCCGATCGCTTTCGCGATGTGCGCCTCGCGCTCAATCAGCTTTCCGATCAACTGCTAAATCTGGACGAGGACGAAAACGCATCGTTGTTGTTGTGAACGAAACGCTCTTTAGCCAGATCCAGAAGCTTTTCGAACGCACTTACACGCATGTCGGGATCAATCTTGAAGATTGCCTGATCGACCGCGCCAGGTGCGCGCAACTAAGTAAATTGGCCGGTGCGTCTGCGCGCGAACTGAGCGAGCTGGCGCGAACTTTTCTGCGCCACGCCGACGATCGGCTTTACGTTGGAATTTATTATTCGCGCTGGTTGATCGAGCAACTCGAGCGCCACGATCCGCGCGCGGGGTTGAACGATGCGAACATTCGTTCGCTCATCGTGTTCGTGGAAGAAATCAATCACGCGCTCCATGCTGCCTTGCAGTTCAAAACCGGGCAGCGCGAAATCGCGGCGGAAGATTTTGCGCGCAATCTCGAACTCCAGGCCCAAGTCGATACGTATCTCGTCCTCCTTCTTTTCGTCGCGTTCTTTCGCAAAACGCAAAAAGTTTCGCGCACCGATCGTCACTGGCTGCGCTTCCATCTTTTCGCGCGGCAAAATCCCGGCGCGTTTCACAGCGCAAATTTGCGCGGCCGTTATCTCGAGACGACCGAGCTCGCGACCAGTTACACAAAATTTCTCGACACGCTCAACGGCATGCGACGGCTGGAAGAAATCCGAATGTTTCGCTCGCTTGATTACGGCGCAAAGAAGACGCGCATTCTCGCGTTGATGAATGCAGAGATACCGCACGCCTTGTGCGATCGCGCTCTCTGAGTTGTCATCCCGAGCACAGCGAGGGACCTCACGATAAGTGTATGGCTTGCGCGAACGCGAGTGATGTTCGCGCTCAGAATTCGTGAACGCAATCGCCGTTTGCGAGGTCCTTCGCTGCGCTCAGGATGACCGAGTAAAAAAACGCGCGCCGATAAATTTGTGCAACTTGTGTCTTTCAATTTGTGAATGCCAGTGCTGTCGGCTAAAGATGGCGCAATGTTTAGTTTGACGATGCTCGGCAGTGGCAGTGCCGGGAACAGCGCTCTCGTCGCGACGGATCATTGCCGGCTCTTGATTGATGGCGGCTTAAGCGCGCGCCAAATTTTCACGCGATTGGAGCTTTGCGGAGTTAAGGTCGAACAACTTGATGGTGTTCTTCTCACGCACGAGCACGGCGATCACGTTTGCGGATTGGAAGTGCTTTGCCGCAAATTTCAGATCCCGATTTATTGCAATGCGCTCACGGCGGAAGCAGTTCGTTGGGGTTGCGACTCGTTAGGCGCGCATCGCAACTGGCGCATCTTTCGCACCGGTTCGGAGTTCTCGATTTGCGACATCACGGTGCAGACATTCCCCGTTCCACATGACGCGGTCGATCCGGTCGGATTCGCTTTCCATGCCGGAAAAAGCGGACTCGGTTTCATTACCGATCTTGGTTGTCCCACGAAAATGTTGGTCGAACGCCTGCGCCAGGTGCAAACGCTCGTCATCGAAACCAACCACGACGAAAAAATGTTGCAGAACGATCCGCATCGCCCGTGGCCGGTGAAGCAACGCATCCAATCGCGTCATGGGCATCTGTCCAACGTTGCCGCTGGGAGCGTGATCGAGCAATTGTTGCCCGGAAAAATCGAGCGTGTCGTACTGGGCCATCTTAGCCGCGATTGCAATACGCCTGCGCTTGCATCCGGGGCGGTGCAGGCGTTGCTCGAAAAATGTGGCCGGCGGGAAATTGAAGTTTATTGCGCCGATCAGCGCGAAATAAGTCCGCGCTTTCAAATTGGCGAAACTTTCCTGCGCGCGTTTCAACCAACCTTCGAACAGATTTTTTTCCAAACGTACGCGGCATGATAGTCCGCGATGCGACCGAAGCCGATCTACCGGCCATCGTGGAAATCTTTAACGCCACTATTCCAAGCCGGATGGTGAGCGCGCAGGTCGATGCCGTATCCGTCGAAGAACGTCTGCCCTGGTTTCGCGCCCATTCCGCCGATCATCATCCGCTTTGGGTAATGAACGAGGGAAAACAAGTGATCGCGTGGCTTAGTTTGCAATCGTTTTTGCCCCGCTGCGCTTATGCGGGCACAGCAGAGGTGAGCGTTTATGTTCGCGAAGACTTTCGACGCTGTGGTGTTGCGAAAAGTTTGCTGGCAGAAGCGATCACGCGCGCGTCGACGCTTGAGATCACGGCATTGCTCGGTCACATCTTCGCGCATAACGAACCGAGCCTGCGATTATTCGCGAATGTCGGCTTCGAGCGTTGGGGTTTGCTGCCGCGCGTTGCGCGACTGGACGGTGTTGAGCGCGACCTCATTATCGTCGGACGTCACGCTGGCTCAAATTAAAAGCGAGACACCGTCCACCAAGCGACACTCTTACCGCGGCGTTTCGTATGGCGGTTCGTCCGTTGCGATCGGTGTGCGCTGCGCCGGAGGGTTGATCAGATTGAAAACAAAGGCGGCCACAACGGCGGCAGCGAAATTCGCTGCCAGATAGATCCAAATATTATTCCAGCTCGAAATGCCGAGAAGCGAAATGCCCAAAGCGACCGCGGGATTGAATGCGCCTCCAGAAATGTCGCCGACGGCGAACGCGCCCGTCATCACCGTCATCCCGATGGCGAGACCGTAAAATGAATTTCCCGAAGTTCCTTCGGCGGTCGCGGCGTTGAGCACCACATAGACGAGCGCAAAGGTGAAGAGAAACTCCGCGAGCAGCGCCGGGCCTATCTTTGGAGCGATCGGTGTGACAACGATGCCGGCCCGAAGAAATTTACCGACCACTAACGCTGCGAACGCGGCGCCGGCCAGTTGTGCAATCATATAAGGCACCACGTCAGCGGCCTGCACCTTGCCGCGAATCAAGACGCCGAGCGTCACGGCCGGATTGTAGTGCCCGCCCGAAATGTGACCTCCGGCGAAGACCATCACCATCAGCGCTGCACCAATGGCAAGCGGCGCGATCACACCCGCACCGGCCCCGATTCCCGTGCAGCCGATCGTCAAAACGAGGAAGAATGTGCCGATGAATTCTGCGATGTATTTGTTCATAACTATGTGGTCAGTTGACTTTGCCTAACGAAAATGAGTTTCAAGAATGCGATCTTTTTTTTCTGACTGATTACCATCGAAGTGGAAGTGAAGATTAAAACAATGTCTCGACCAAACAGAATAAGAAAATTCCGTCGAGATGCGGGGCTAACTAGGGAGCTTGGCTATAGTCATGCGGGTTCGTGATTAATTGTAATGCCTAACGAACGTTTTCAAGATCAAAGGAAGACCCAGCCGGCGTCGGTTCTGAAATGGACAAAGCCCGAAGTTCGCACTTTTAGGCGATTCAAAACACCCGCTGGAATCCAGCGTTTTCTCGATCAACTCCCCTACAATCTCGGTTACACCGCGCGATCGCCGCGGAAGGTTTTGCGCGATCGGACCGCGTCGTGTTTTGAAGGCGCGATTTTTGCGGCGGCTGCACTGCACGTGCTGGGATTCCCGCCGCTCATTTTCGATTTGGAAGCAGAACGCGACACCGATCACGTACTCGCCATTTACAAAGTGCGCGGCTATTGGGGCGCGGTCGCGACATCGAACTTCACCGGCTGCCGTTACCGCGAACCGGTTTATCGCACGTTGCGCGAGTTGGCCCTGAGTTATTTCAACATTTATTTCAATTTGCGCTTTGAACGAACGCTCCGGCGCTATTCACGGCCGGTGAACCTGGGGCGCTTCGACCATCTCGATTGGATGACGACGGAAAAACCTATCTGGTTTATCGCCGAACATCTTTGTGAAATTCCGCACACGCCGTTGCTCAAGCCATTCATGGAAAAGAATCTCACGCGCGTGGATGCGCGCACCGCTCGCGCCGAGATGGTGGGTCACAGAAAAAAATCTACTCGTTAGGCGACAACGGTTCTTGAGATAGTGATCGCTTCCTGTTCCAGCGGCGCGGCGGGATAACCAATGGTGACGCATTCGGAGAGATACTGGCGCAGGAAAGGAAGGATCCCGCCGAGTCTTTCGTATTGCATAACGTGAACCAGCTCGTGCGCGATCAACGCGCGCTGGCGCCAGCAATCGCTGCGCACAAAAATCCCATAACGCAACGCAAGACCGCATGTCGCCGGTGTGAGGAATTGAATTGCGGCTGCGGCTGCTTTCAATATCGGATCGGTTGGAAATGGAACTCGATCGAGTTGCAACAGGCGCACCCGATCCGGCTCGGCGACGCCGATCACTCGAGCATCGGCTAATTCTTGGTTGGACAGCGGAACACCGATGCGAAGCATTCGTTTTTCTTGTCTCTGCACCCAATTCGCTGCCAGCGGCAATAAGCGATCGAATTGCGCGATGATCGCTCCCCGATCCATCAATTCACTTGTTCAAGCTTCCTCGTGACCGATGACGAGATGGATGATGCCGGCAGGATCGGAAATCCAAAAGCCGTCGAAGTCCTCGCGCAACGGTTCGACTTCGTCACGGCGCGCTACACCGTTAATCTTCAGATAGGACGCCGCTGCTTCTGTGTCGTTTGTTTCCAGTTCCAGCCAGATATCCGGGTGACTTAGGTTCGGGACGCGATCGACCCACAAGCGACTTGGACCAAACTGAAAAATGCAACCGTCAGCTTCCTGTTCGATGAGCGGCAGGCCGAGTGTGTCGCGATAAAATGCGACCGTCTGCTCGTAGGTGTGGCTCGGACATTTGATCGCGATATTCGCGCCGCCGGAAAACTGCGGACCGTTGACGTTGGCAACCATACTCGTTAGGCAGGCGGTAACCTGCGTGCTAACCGCCACCGGAACCAGTGCCGCCGGGCTCGGTCATTTTCACCGGATCGAGCGCGTCGTTTAATTCGGCTTCCGGCAGGATCTTTTTTTCGACGCAAATTTCGCGAACTGTTTTCCCTGTGCGCGCGCTTTCCTTCGCGATCTCCGCGGCGCGATCGTAACCGATCTTCGGTGCGAGGCTGGTCACCATGGCCATGGAAAGTTCGACCAATTCGCGGCAACGTTTTTCATTCGCCGTAATTCCGGCGACGCATTTCTCGGCGAAGACGTCGCAGGCGTTCCGCAAAATCCGGATGCTCTCGAGAAGATGATGCGCCATCACCGGCATCATGACGTTGAGTTCAAAATTTCCGTTCGCGCCGGACCACGCGATGCAACTGTCGCTCCCGATGACCTGCGCGCACACCATCATCATCGCCTCGCACATCACGGGATTGACCTTGCCGGGCATGATCGAGCTGCCCGGCTGTGTTTCCGGCAACCGGATTTCGGCAATGCCGCAACGTGGGCCGCTCCCGAGCCACCGAATGTCATTGGCGATTTTGAAAAGGCTGACGGCAATCGTCTTGAGCAATCCGCTCGCTTCGACGAATGCATCCTTTGCTCCCTGCGCTTCAAAGTGATTCGTCGCTTCGCAAAACGCGATGCCGGTTCGATGCTTTAAATGGAGCATCACTTTCTTGGGAAAATCGATGTGGCGATTGAGTCCGGTACCGACAGCAGTGCCGCCGAGCGCTAATTCCTGCAGGACGGAGATCGCGCGCTCAGCCCGATCCTTCGCGTAGCGCACCTGTTGCGCGTAGCCGCTGAATTCCTGCCCGAGCCGGACGGGCGTCGCATCCATCAAATGGGTGCGACCGATTTTGATGATGTCCCAAAATTCTTTCGCCTTTTTCTCAAGCTCGCCCTGCAATTCTTCCAGCGCCGGGACAAGAAAATCTTTCAACTGTTCCGCGGCGCTGATGTGCATGGCGGAGGGAATCACGTCGTTACTCGATTGCCCCATGTTGACGTGATCGTTCGGGTGCACCGGATCGCGAGCGCCGATCGGTTTTCCCGCAAGCTGACAGCAGCGATTCCCGATCACTTCGTTCGCGTTCGTGTTCGTGCTCGTTCCGGAACCGGTCTGGAAAATGTCGAGCGGGAAATGTTCGTCGAGTTTCCCTTCGATCACTTCTTCCGCCGCCTGCACGATGAGCGCGGAGCGGTGCGCGTCGAGTAAACCGAGATCGTGATTAGCCTGGGCGGCGGCCCACTTGATCAAACCGAGAGCTCGAATAAAGGGCCGGCTGAAACGATAGCCGCTGATCGGAAAATTGAGCACAGCGCGCTGAGTCGATGCGCCATAAAGTGCCGATTCCGGGACGGACATTTCGCCCATCGAGTCCTTCTCGATCCGGCTTTTGCCTGACGTCATGAAGAATGTTGAGCGGCAAAGGAGGCGGGCTCAAGCACCGGATGTTCGCTGCCATTGCGCCTATTCGCTTTGCGAAAAACAGTGATGAACATCGGCGGAATATTCTGCAGAAAATATTCCGATTCCGACTCGTCGAAAAAAGTAGCGTGCTGTTTCAGCTCATTCGTCACCTGATAAATGATGAAACTGCCGCCCGGTTTGAGCGCGTCGTGCGTTTGTTGCAGAAGCTCCCGTTTCTTTTTGATCTCGAGAATGCTGAACGGAATGCCGGAGAGAATGTAATCGCAATCACCGATGCTGCGGCGCGCCAGTATTTCCGCCAACGTGGCAGCATCAGCGTGAAAAACATGGACGCGCGGGTCGCCGGAAAATTGCCGGCGCAAATCGCGGGAGAACGCGGCATCGAGTTCGAAGAGCAGAAGTTTCGCATCCGCGCGCATGCGGCGGGCGATCTCGCGCGAGTGCACGCCTTCACCCGGCCCGTATTCGGCGATGACGCGGGCACGACTGAAATCGATCTTTTCGGCGACGCGTTCGACCAGGGCCTTGGAACTGGGAATAATGGAAGCGACTTGAAAGGGCCGTTGCAAGAATCGCTTAAAGAACAAAACGCTCATGGAAGTGGCGAACTTCAACCGCCGCCTCAGCCTTGTCCAGTCTCGATTGCCTGAGGCATGAGCCGCCTGCCGGACTCGCTTCCAAGCCTGTCTTTGCAAGTATTGTTACCTAACGAGGAGGAAAGGATTGACATCGATTCTGAAATTTATAAAGCTCTCCCGAAGCGAAATGTCTTGCCGTGTTTGACGCAAGTTGCTGATTTTCACCCATGCACAACCTCTTAACGGTTAAGGAAACTGCGAAGTATCTACGGATACCGCTCCCGACCGTTTACTACTTAGTCCAGCGCGGACAGTTACCCGCCATCCAAATCGGTGGTCGATGGCGCATCAAAAAAACTTCCCTCGATAAAGATATCTTGAAGGAAGAGAAGTCGGGCCAGCCGACTGTTCTTGTCGTTGATGACGATGCCAGCCTGCAAAGTCTCTTCAAGATTTTCTTGAAGAAGATCGGCTTCAGTCGCGTCGTTGTCGGCACGGTGAAAGAAGCACTCGTCGCTCTCGAGAAACAAAAATTCGATATGATTTTTCTCGATTTGAAATTACCGGACGGACCGGCGGACGACGTTTACGATACCGCTAAAGAAGAACAGCCGAATTGCCCGATCGTTATCATCACCGGTTATCCTGACAGCGAAATGCTCGATCGGATCCTGGCGAAGGGTCCGGTGACGGTGCTAAAAAAGCCGCTTAAGGTTGAGCAGCTGAAAGAGACCGTTCGCATTCTCGGTCACAAAGACGCCGTTAAGCTTGCTGCCTAACGAGCGTCCATTTAAGTCGATCTTAGTTTGGTGATCGAGGGAAGTCGGGAGGCCTGGTCGCTTCCGCTTGACTCATTACGGGTCAATTGTCACTTATCGCTGTTTCCAGCGCGGTTAGCTCAGTGGTAGAGCACTACCTTGACACGGTAGGGGTCACAGGTTCGAACCCTGTATCGCGCACGTGTTCGCGCCCGGAGTTTCTTTAACGTGGCGACTTCATCCTCATTTGCTGCGCTCCGGCTTGGAGAAGAGTCCGTCCAAAGCTGAAGCCAAACCCATCGCGGGCGAAGCGGCTCCTAGGCATGAATCGCTTCTCACGGCGTCCTGTCCGATTCCGATCACCAACTACAAAGAGATCGTTCTCGCGCACGGTAGCGGGGGAAAATTAAGCCAGCAGCTGATTCAGAAAATGGTGTTGCCGCAATTCCGGAACGAACTGCTCGAACCAATGCACGACGGCGCAATCTTTTCCTTGAACGGAGCGCGTCTCGCTTTCAGCACAGACTCTTACGTTGTCAGTCCAATCTTTTTTCCTGGTGGCGACATCGGCACGCTCGCGGTTCATGGCACGGTCAATGATCTGGCCATGTGTGGTGCGCGCCCGCTTTACCTCTCCGTCGGATTTATTTTGGAAGAGGGTCTGCCGATGGAGGATTTCTGGCGCGTCGTTCAGTCGATGCGGGCCGCAGCGGAGTCCGCCGGTGTCACGCTCGTGACCGGCGACACAAAAGTCGTTGATCGTGGCAAAGCTGACAAGATTTTCATCAATACCTCTGGCATCGGAATCATTCCGGAAGGCGTGAACATTCATCCGGGGCGCGCGCAGATTGGGGATAAAATCTTACTAAGCGGAACAATGGCGGTGCACGGCATCGCTATCATGTCGGTACGCGAAGGTCTGGAATTCGAAACAGAAATCGCGAGCGACACGGCGGCGCTCAATTCGCTGGTCGAGGCAATGCTCGGCAGCAAGGGCGACACCCACGTTTTGCGCGATCCGACCCGTGGCGGAATCACGAGTGCGCTGACGGAAATCGCGCAGTCGGCAAAATTGGGAATGCTTCTTGATGAAGCGCGAATTCCAATCAGCGAAGAAGTTAAAGGTGCGTGCGAAATTCTCGGCCTCGATCCACTCTATGTCGCGAACGAAGGCAAACTTCTTGCCCTTGTCGCGGCACAGGACGCAGATCGTGTCCTGACTGCGATAAAATTGCATCCACTTGGTCGGGACGCCGCCGTCATCGGCGAGGTGACGAACGATCATCCTGGTTTTGTCATGATGAAAACGCGCGTCGGAGGAACGCGCGTAGTCGACATGCTTTCCGGCGAGCAGCTTCCGCGTATCTGCTGACCCCTCCGCTGTCGAGCCACGCGACAGAGTGAGATTTAACCGATCGCGCCGATCAATTAACACTCGCGACAGCTTTACGATGATGTTTGCGATGATTGGCTGCAATTTTCGCCTGTTTCTTTTTATGATGGGCGATCCTGGAAGTGTGTTTAACGCGATGGTGCGCTTTCGCAGTTTTTGTCGCGCTCTTTGCATGATGATGTGCGTGGACGGCAACTTTCGACGCGGGCTTCGCCGGAGGTTGAATCTGCATGACTCTGACCGGTTGGTACGGTTCGTCATTCATTTCCACCGGCGCGGGCCGATATCCCTTTAGTTCCTTATCTTCGTGCGACGGAGGTGCCTGTAGATCATTAAAATTATCACCTGTGCGGTAACTTGCGAAGACGTCCGCTGTGACCATTTGCGAATGGATTTGGCCGGTGTTGTCGCGCAATTGAAAATTATACATCGCATCCAGCCCGAGAGATTCCTGGAAGGGGATCGGGCGAAACCGCTTTTCCATGACGACGCCTTGGTAAGCACAGCCGGAAAAAAGTGTCAAAAATGCAGAGCAAAGAACGATGTTGCGACGCATAGAGGCCAAATTCTGAAACGGAAGATGCCTTCCTATGCGGTTTTTTACCGAGCTACCAGCATTTTATTTAAGAATCAGCAAATACTTATACGTTCCGGAATTGCAAAATTCTTACCCTCTGATAGGCGCAGGCGAAGACCGGGGAACGAAGAAGTAGAAACTCAAACCTCAACTAAGGAGACTTATGCTTTGGACAATATTCGTGATTTTGCTCGTGCTTTGGCTTTTAGGCCTTGTCAGCTCCTACACCCTGGGCGGCTTCATCCACATCCTGCTCGTTCTCGCCGTCGTCGTTCTCATCATCAATTTGATTCAGGGCAGACGAACGCTTTAAACGAGAACCGCCTTTCATGAAACCAGCAGGAATTCTCGGGATTATTCTCATCGCCATCGGTATCATCGCGCTCGCGTATGGTGGATTCAGCTATACCAAACGCGAAAAGGTGATCGACGCCGGACCGTTGCAAGTAAGCGCGGATAAGGAAAAGACTGTTCCGTTGCCGCCGATTTTGGGCGGCGCCTGCCTGGTCGGGGGCATCATCCTCGTCCTGGCGGGTAACCGAAAGAGTTAAGCTTGCGGACCGGTTGCGCGGCGAATTTAGCGCGGTCTAACTATTAGCCTTCAACACCGCGAAGGTCTTGCTTCCTTTGCGGTCGAGATAAAGCAGAATTCCGCGGCGTGGATCGGATTTGTTCAACGCTTCGCGAAATGAAGCGACGTTTGCGATCGGTTTCCCATCCACTTCCGTGATCACGTCTTCGCGCTGGATATCCTGGGCGGCCGCAATGCTGTTGTCCGCCACGTCAGTAACGATGATGCCCTGCTGAACGTTCAGTTTCAGCCGAGTGGCAACTTCCTTTGTCAACTCCTGAACTTGCAGACCGAATTTGTTCACGTCTTCCTGTTTCGGCGGCACCGCCGGGTTTGACTCGTTAGGCGCGGCTGCGATTTGATTTGGAAGCTCTGCGGTCGTCACCGGAATCTTAATTGTCTGGCCTTTTCGCCAAACCGTGAGGTCGACATTTTGCCCGACTTTCTTTTTCAAAATTTCGCGCTGCAACTGCGTGTCGGTGTTAACCGCAGCGCCATCGACCTGCGTGATGACGTCAAACGGACGCAGATCGGTTTTGTAGGCCGGCGCATCGGCTTCAATCGTGCGCACGACCACACCGCGATCGAGTCCCTTAAACAAATCGCGAATGGCAGAATCGTCCCCCAGTGTTTCGATGCGGATGCCAAGCCATGGCCGCACAATCTTGTGTCCGGCTACCAACTGTTCCCCGATTTCGTTCACGAGGTTGCTCGGAATGGCGAAGCCCAAGCCGCGATTCAGACCGTTGATCAGCGTGTTCATGCCGATGACGTTTCCGTCGATGTCGCAAAGTGGGCCGCCACTGTTCCCGGGATTAATTGACGCGTCAGTCTGCAAATAATCGGAAATGGAATAGCCCGCGTTATCGAGGAGTTTGTTCCGGCCTTTGCCGCTGATTACACCGAAAGTAAATGTGTAATCGAGTTTGAATGGCGCGCCGATGGCAAAGGCAAACTGGCCGACGCGAACTTGATCGCTATCACCAAAATGCGCTACGGGTAGATTGGCCGCATCAATCTTGATCACAGCGACATCCGTCTTCTCGTCGCGCCCAACGATTTTCGCCTGGAACTCGCGACCATCCTTTAACTTCACGTCAATTCGTTCCGCACCATCGAGAACGTGATCGTTTGTAAAAATAAATCCGTCCGGCCTGACGATGAATCCAGACCCTTCGCTTTGCGCGGGCGGAAACCCGCGCGGCGCACTGCGCGGATTATTTTCATCCGGTTGATTTTGGAAAAAGAGGTCGTCGAGGGACGAAGCTTCGCCGCTATCGTTCTTTTTCGTGACTTCGATAATGACCACGCTCGGTGCCACAATTTCAAACGCCTTCGCGAAAGCGTTATTGAGCTGATGAACGACATCTTTGCCGGCTTCGGCGGCCGCGGCGGGCACGGTGGGAACCGGCGCTGGTGTGGTTGGCGGCGCAGCGTCCAAAGAACTGGTCGCGACAAGAATCAGGAGCGGCAAAATTCGAGACATTGGTTCGGTTTTGGACAGGCCGCATGCGCGGCTGTTCAATTGTAGAGAGGGCACCCGTTCCGGGCAAATTGGCTGCAGAGATGGTGCGGAACGAGGTGCGTTGCGCACATGCAAGTGCCTCCGTTGACACGATTGTTAACGGTCTTAACGTTTTCGTCCTCAACTAAAATGGTTACTCTTGCCGCAGGCAAAAAGGGTGGAAAAGAGTTCGTCTCGCATCTGCCGGGCTCTTGGCCCGATGTCCCGCCCGAACTCTGGAACGACTGGAAATGGCAGCTGAAGAATCGGGTGACTTCGCTCGCTCAGATCGAGCAGCATCTCGAACTTTCGGAGGAAGAACGCAACGGCGTGTTGCTTTCCGGAACGAAACTCGCGCTCGCGGTCACGCCCCATTTTTTTAATCTGATTGAGCGCGACAGTCCAGATTGTCCGATTCGGCGTCAAGTCATTCCGCGAGTCGAGGAAAGTTGGACTTCTCCTCACGATATGGCCGACCCGTGCGGCGAAGATTCGCACATGCCGGTCCCGGGATTGGTGCACCGCTATCCCGATCGCGTGCTCTTTCTCGTGACCGATCGCTGCGCCAGTTACTGTCGTTACTGTACGCGCAGCCGCGTCGTCAGCGGCGTGGGCGAACAGGAATTGCACACGAACTTCGAAGAAATATTCCGCTATCTCGAAGAGCACACCGAAGTGCGCGACGTCCTTCTTTCCGGCGGCGACGCGTTACTTTTCAGCGACGATAAGCTCGAGAAAATTCTGAGCCGGCTGCGCGCGATCCCGCATATTGAATTTCTCCGCATCGGTACGCGCGTTCCCATTTTTCTGCCGCAACGCATCACGCCCGCGCTCTGCGCGATGTTGCAAAAGTATCATCCGCTCTGGATGAGCGTGCATGTCAATCATCCGCGCGAATTAACGATCGAAGTGAAAGAAGCGCTTGAGCGTTTAGCGAATCACGGAATCCCGCTTGGCAATCAAAGCGTTCTGCTCAAAGGCGTGAACGACGATCTCGAAACGATGATGACGCTCGTGCACAAACTGCTCATGTGCCGCGTGCGTCCGTACTACATATACCAATGCGATTTGATTAACGGCTCGGCACACTTGCGAACATCGGTCGCAAAAGGAATTGAGATTATCGAGGGTTTGCGCGGACACACCACCGGTTATGCGGTCCCGCAGTTCGTCATCGATGCCCCCGGTGGGGGCGGCAAAGTGCCAATCAATCCCGGTTACATCTTGTATCACGACAACGAAAAAATCGTGATTCGGAATTACGAAGGAAAGATCTTTGAATATCCCGAAAGCGGCGGCGATGAGTCGGTGCAATTCGCGCCCGCGCGCGAATATCACGACGAATATTTGTACTCCTAGAGGTGCTCCGACGGCTAGAGGCGGTTCACCTGAACCGCCCGCGGGCGATTGGGTCAATCGCCCCTACCTCTGGTAAGTGATCTCGCCGCCAATCACAGTCATCACGCATTGTGTCCGCAAAATTTCCGGTGCGGGGATTTTCATAATGTCGTGTGAAAGAATGGTGAAATCCGCGAGCTTGCCAATCTCGATTGAACCTTTCTCCTTTTCTTCAAACGCAGCGTAAGCGGGCCAGAGCGTAAACATTTTGAGAGCTTGCTCGCGCGACACGGCTTGTTCGGGATGCCAGCCTTCGCCGGAAAATCCTTTCACACTTTGGCGGGCAACTGCAGCGTAGAATTCGATCATCGGTTCGCCGCGTTCGACCGGTGCATCCGACCCGCCGCAAATAATCGCGCCACTTTTCAGCAGACTTTGCCAGGCATAGGCGCCGGCGAGCCGATCCATGGCAAGGCGGCTCGGTGCGAAGAATAAATCGCTAATTGCGTGCGACGGTTGCATGGAAGCAATCACGCCAAGTTTGGAAAATCGCGGAATGTCGGCTGCAGCGAGAATCTGCGCATGCTCGACGCGCCAGCGCGGTTCGCGAATTTTTCGCTCGTTAGGCGGAACAGTTTGGAAAGCCTTCTCGTAAAGATCGAGAATGAGTCGATTCGCGCGATCACCAATGGAATGCGTTTCCACTTGAATGCCTAGGCGCAATGCCTCGGCAAACATCCGCGACAATTCCTCGGGTTTCTGCGTGAGATAACCGGAAGTATCCGGCTTGTCAGAATATGGGGCCAGCAATGCCGCGCCGCGCGAACCGAGCGCGCCGTCGAAAATCACTTTGATCGTCCGCTGGGTGAACCGGTGATCGAATGCGTTGAGTGTCGGCCCATTTTTCAGCAACGCTTTTGCCGCTTCGCCCGGTCCGTAAGCCGCATTGTAAATACGTAGTTTGATTTTGTGGGCTTCAAACGCACCGTGAATGATTGCCTGATCCGCGAGTTCGCTGCCGGCGTTTTGAATTTCGCACCAGCCGAGCGCGATTTCGCGTCTTACGCCGAGAAGCAGTGCTTGCTCACGTTCGGCTTCAGTCGGTTTGGGAATCTTCGACTCGACGAGATCTTGCGCATTGTCGAGGAGCATTCCAGTCGGTTCGCCGCTTTTGTCCTTCAGAATTTCCCCACCGAACGGATCTGCAGTTTCTCGCGTGACTCCGGCGATTTTTAGCGCCTGAGAATTTGCGATTGCGGCGTGACCGTCGGCTCGCGTAAGGAACATCGGATTGTCCGGCGCGATCTTATCGAGGTCCTGACGCGCCGGAAATGTTGGCGATTTCCAGAAAGTTTCGATCCAACCGCGTCCGATAATCCATTTTCCGCGCCCGGCCTTGTCAATGCGTTCGCGCACTTTCGCGAGGAAATCCTCGCGCGTATTCGTGCCTTCGAGATTAAGATTCATCTCGCGCTCGCCGATGCCAAAAATGTGGCAATGCGAATCGGTCAGGCCGGGAACGACGGTCGCGCCGTGTAGATCAATGATGCGCGTCTTCTCGCTCGCTAATTTCCTGGCGTCGTCATTCGCACCTACGAAAGCGATCCGATCCTTTTGGATGGCGACGGCTTCCGCATGCGGCTGTCGTTGGTCGACTGTGTAAATATTTCCGTTCAGGAAAATAAGATCGACCCGCTCCGCGCCGGTCGGCAGCTGATTGTCGTCAATCAGCTGGGTCGCCCAGCTCCTTCTTGCCGCATCGTCGTGGGCTAACGCCAATCTTTTTTGAAGGAGCTGTCCGCCTCCGGCGGGTTCGGCGACATCCTCGGCGCCGTGAAGACCCGAACTAAAAGAGAGTAAAACCAGAATCGCCCAGTAACTGACTCGAAGAAATCGCGCTTTCACATTGACGCTCTGCCCAAGTTTTGACGTTATCAATTTTGCCAGTTCTGGGACGGGAAAACTGATTTTAACTTTTAAGAAAAGAATTGGAAATGCGCGACGAATTTTCTTTTGCCATCTCTGCCTCGATTTATAGAGTGCCCCGTCCGCTGCACGTGTGCGAGCAGACTGTAACTGACGACGTTTTGAACTCGCCTAACTACGCCGCTCAATTTTTTGACTGTTGGACCGCAGCGGCGGGCTGCTGATTCGTTATGGCGAATTTCTTTCCACGCTGGACGAATTGGTTGCCGCTCAAGATTACGATCTGCGCCATCGTCAGTGTTTGTGGATTGACCGCCGCGACTTGGTATTACGTCACGCCGAAATATACGCGCGTCGGTTATCAGCCGATCCAGCCGGTGCCGTTCCCGCACGACATTCATGTTTCGCAGCTCGGAATGGATTGCCGTTATTGCCATAGTTTCGTCGAGGTCGCGGCGCATTCGAACATTCCGAACACGCAGACCTGCATGAATTGCCACACGCAGGTGCAGAAAGATAATCCGAAGCTGGAACCGGTGCGCGCCAGTTGGAAATCGGGCGAGCCGGTAACCTGGGTGCAAATTCATCGCACGCCGGATTACGTTTTCTTTAATCACTCGATCCATGTGAATCGCGGCATCAGTTGCGCGAGCTGTCACGGGCAGGTCAATCACATGTCGGTGGTGTATCACGCCAAGCCGCACAGCATGGCGTGGTGTCTCGAGTGTCATCGTCATCCCGAAAATTTCCTGCGCCCGGACGATCAGATCTTTAATCTCGATTGGAAACCGGATGATGTGAAACCGGCGGCGTTCGTCGCAAAGTATGGCCAGCCGAAGGAGGCCGAGGAAGATTTGTCGAAGAAACAAACGCTCACGCAACAGGAGGTCGGTCGAACATTGAAAGAGCGCTGGGACATTAAGCCGCCGACGAATTGCCAGGGATGCCACCGATGAAACAAATCATCCCGAGCGCGGCAACAAATGGAGGTCAGGCTTCTAGCCTGACTCGGCCGACGGGCTCCCAGCCCGTTGCAGAAACACGACAGGCTGGCAGCCTGCCGGCCAAGACAGGCAAGGTGCCTGTCCTCCAGAGGACAAAATGAAACGCATCTTCCAACACCCAGCTGAATCGCTCACAGGCAAACGCTATTGGCGTAGTGTTGGCGAATTGAGCGACACGCCGGAATTTCGCGGCTGGCTCGAGCGCGAGTTTCCAGCAGGCGCCGCGCAGTTGGAAGGCGATGAAGTTTCGCGCCGCAGCTTTTTGAAATACATGGGCGCCTCCATGGCCCTGGCCGGTTTTGGCCTAACGAGTTGTCGCCGCCCGGAGGCGCATCTCGTTCCCTTCACCAAAAGCGCCGAATGGGCCATTCCCGGCAAACCGCTTTTTTATGCGACCGCGATGCCGCGACGAACCGGCGCGATGCCTCTCGTTGTCACCACCCACGATGGCCGGCCGACCAAAGTGGACGGCAACCCGCTCCATCCCGCGACCGGCGGCGCCTCGGATTTGTATGCGCAGGCGTCGGTTCTCGATCTCTACGATCCCGCGCGCTCGAAACGTTTTGTCGATAAGGGAAAAACTTCCGATCGCGCGAGCTTTGAAAAATATCTGACGGAGCTGGCCACTAAGATCACGAATGGCGGCGCGAGTCTCGCATTTGTCGTCGAAGAAACGCATTCGCCCACGCGGGAACGGCTGCGCCGGGAATTGGAGAAAAAATTCCCGAGCATGCACTGGTGCGTTTACGAGCCGCTCCAGAGCCCGGCGCAAACTTTTTCCACGCAGATGAGTTTCGGCGATAACAGCGTGCTCGTGCCGCGAATGGAACGGGCCGACGTCGTACTCACTCTCGACAATGATTTCCTGAGCTGCGGTGAAGGCGATCTCGCATCGGTGCGCGCGTTTACTTCGCGTCGCCGTGTCGCGGCGGCGAAAGACACGATGAACCGCCTCTATGTCGTGGAGAATCGTTTCACGCTTACCGGCGCAATGGCGGATCACCGCCTGCGCTGCGCGGCAAGTCAGATTCCCGCGGTCACCCATGCGCTCGCTGGAAAAATTGTGGCGGCGACGCAGGACGCGGGATTATCCTCCGTCCTAGCAACGTTGAAAGCCCCGACCGGTACAACGTTTGATGACAAGTGGTTGACCGAAGCCGCGAACGATCTCCTCGCGAAACCGGGAGCGAGTCTCGTCCTTGCCGGATCGCATCAGCCGGTCGTGGTGCAGTTGCTCGTTTACGGAATAAATTCCGCGCTCAAGAATGTCGGCAAGACATTGATCGTGCGCGAGCGCGCGCGGAACGCGAACGAGAATAGCATCCTGCAACTCGCCGGCGAGATGACGGCAGGCCGGATCAAACAGCTTTTCATTTTCGGCGGCGACCCGGTTTATAACGCGCCGCGCGGTCTTGCCATGGACCAGGATTCGAAAACGCCGATCGATTGGAGTGATCTGCAAAAGAAAGTGCCCGACGTGGTGCGTCTCGGTTATTACGAAGACGCGACTTCGGGCGAGAGCACCTGGCATTTGCCGATGGCGCACTATCTCGAATCGTGGGGCGACGCGCTTACTTTCGAGGGCGCGTATCTCGCGATTCAACCGATGATTCTCCCGCTCTTCGGCGGACTTTCGGAAATCGACGTGATGAACATGCTGCTGGGCGGACCGAAAGTGGAAGGTCCCGAACTGGTGCAGGAAACATTTCGCGCGACGGGCGCGCCGGGTGATTTCCAGACGGCGTGGTCGAAATTTTTGCATGACGGTTTCGCCAGTCACATTCGATTGCGCGATAAGCCGCCGACTTTCAACGGCAACACCGCGGGCGGCATCGCGCACACGCTTTGGGCGCCTACTCCGCCACCGACCGAGCAATCACCGGAGATTGTCCTCGTGGGCAGTTACGCGATGGACGATGGCCGTTACATCAACAACGGCTGGCTCCAGGAAATGCCGGATCCAGTCACGAAACTGACATGGGATAACGCCGCGCTCATGAGTCCTGCATTTGCGCACAGACTCAAAGTCGAGAACGGCGATTTAATTCGGGTCACGGTTGAATCCACCGCACTCGACAACAAGACCGCTCCGGCCAAGGACGCGAAGGGGAAAGAGATGCCCCCCGCACACATTAAATACGAGGTGGTCATCGCCGCATTGATTTCACCAGGGCATGCCGAAAATTCTGTCACCATTCCGTTAGGCTATGGTCGCAAGAAAACCGGGCAGGTCGGAGACGATGCAGGATTTAACGGATATCTTTTGCGCACGTCGTCGAGTCCGCATTACATCGTCGCGGACGGTCAGGCGATTCAAAGCGTGACGGTGGCGAAAGCCGGCGGCACTTATCCGCTCTCGATCACGCAGGATCACTGGAGCATCGAAGGTCGCGGTCTCGTGCGAGAAGCGACGCTCGATCATTATCGAGAAGACAACGAGTTCGCCAAAAAAATTGCGGGCGATGACGAATTGCCGTCGCGTCTCCCGACGATTTACAGCCATCCGCCGCTGACTGCGCCGCAGCAATGGGGAATGTCGGTCGATCTGAATGTTTGCACCGGCTGTAGCGCATGCGTCATCGCGTGCCAGGCCGAGAATAATATCCCGATTGTCGGCAAACTTCAGGTCAGCCACGGCCGCGCCATGCATTGGATCCGGATCGATCGCTATTACGCCAGTGCGAAACCATTCAACGAAGACCGTCGCGAATATCCCAGCGATCCCGAGATGGTGCACGAACCGATGATGTGCCAGCACTGCGAAAACGCGCCGTGCGAAACGGTTTGTCCGGTCAACGCCACCGTGCACAGCGAAGACGGATTAAACGTGATGGCCTACAACCGCTGCATCGGCACGCGGTATTGCTCGAACAACTGTCCGTTCAAGGTGCGCCGCTTTAATTATTTCGATTTTAACCAGCGGCCGATCGGGAAAAAGAAAATCGCGGGCGCGTTCAACATCTATAAGGAATATTTCGCGCCGCTCACGACGAAAGGCGCGCCGGACATCGTCAAGATGCAAAAAAATCCGAATGTCACAGTGCGCATGCGCGGTGTCATGGAGAAATGCACGTATTGCGTGCAGCGCATCGAAGAAGCGAAGATCGGGGCGCACGTGCGCGCGGGGGCATCGGACAAAACGCTGATTCCGCGGGATTCATTTACGACCGCGTGCGCGCAGGCGTGCCCGACCGAAGCGATTGTTTTTGGCGACATCGCTGATCCGGAAACACGGGTAGCGAAATTGAAAACGCAGGACCGAAATTATCGGCTGCTCGAATATTTAAACGTGAAAACGCGCACCAGTTATCTCGCGCGCATTCGCAATCCCAATCCGAAAATGCCTGATGCGAACAAGATCGCAGTCGCAAGCATTGGCGGTGAGGAGAAAGCCGGCGAGGAACGGCCACCGCACATTTATCGCAAGGACCATGACGCCGGCGTGCTAAATCCGGAGGCGAAGCCATGAGGAGCACGTACGGCGAAGCAACATTCTGGGGAGCGCACGCGCCCTCGCGTGCTCTTTTCGGCGCCTCGCCGAAAAGCCTCTTTCCGAAAGCTCGCGAGGGCGAGGGCGCCCTCGCCAGCACGCGAGGCGCGTGCGCTCCGCAGAAATAAGTATGGACGACGCCACCACAACACCAGATGTGATCGCAGGCGAAGCATCGGCTTCAGTCGAGCGACCGCTCGCGCGTGTTCCGCTCGTTCTAAACAAACGCAATTTCAGTTGGATCACCGATCGAATTTCGGGCGTAGTGGAGCAACCGGCTCCGCGTTGGTGGTGGGTCGCGTTTGTATTCGCGTCTCTGGTTGCGGGGATCGGACTTTTTTGTCTCGTTTATCTTATTTCAACCGGCGTCGGCACCTGGGGCGTGAACCAGCCAGTCGGATGGGCATGGGGCATCACCAACTTCGTGTTCTGGATCGGTATTGGTCACGCCGGCACTTTGATTTCCGCGATTCTATTTCTGCTTCGACAAAAATGGCGCACCTCGATCAACCGTTCCGCCGAAGCGATGACGTTGTTTGCCGTTCTTTGCGCGGCGATTTTTCCAGGCGTCCACGTTGGTCGCGTCTGGATGGCGTGGTATCTCGCGCCGCTGCCTAACAACTACGGCATCTGGCCGAATTTCCGCAGCCCGCTCTTGTGGGACGTCTTCGCGGTCTCGACCTATTTCACCGTTTCAGTTCTGTTTTGGTACACAGGTTTGATTCCGGATCTCGCGACTTTCCGCGATCGCTCGAAAACGAAGATCAAAAAATTCCTCTACGGAATTTTCGCGGTTGGCTGGCGCGGATCGAACCGCAACTGGCGTCATTACGAGATGGCGTATCTGCTTCTGGCAGGTCTGGCCACGCCGCTTGTGTTGTCGGTGCACAGCGTCGTCTCCTTCGACTTCGCTACCTCCATTATTCCGACATGGCACACCACCATCTTCCCGCCCTACTTCGTTGCCGGCGCGATCTTCGGCGGATTTGCCATGGTTCTGACGCTGCTCATACCTGCGCGAGCCATTTTCAAATTGCAGGACATCATCACGCCGCAACACATCGACAAAATGGCGAAGATCATTTTGTTTACCGGTTCGATCGTGGCCTACGCCTACGCGATGGAATTTTTCATCGCGTGGTACAGCGGCAATCAGTACGAGAAGTTCGCTTTTTATAACCGCATCTTTGGTCCCTACTGGTGGTACTGGTGGGTCGGCATGCTCTTCTGCAACTCGCTTTCGCCGCAGCTTTTCTGGTTTCGGTGGTGCCGGCGAAATATTTTCGTCGTTTATTTCGTCTGCATGTGCGTGAACGCCGGCATGTGGTTCGAGCGTTTCATTATTATCGTCGGCGGATTGCATCGCGACTTTTTGCCTTCATCCTGGGGACTCTTTCATCCGACCTGGGTCGATATCTGGACATTCGTCGGGACGTTTGGAATTTTCCTTTCCCTCTTCCTGCTTTTCATCCGCTTCCTGCCGATGATCGCGATGTCGGAAGTAAAAATTGTTTTGCCGGAAGCTGATCCGCATTACGCCACACCGGAGCAACATCATCCCGTCGCCGCCGGCGGAAAGGAACGCAATTGAGAACTCCCTCTGGAAATCTCGTTTACGGAATGGGCGCCGAATACCAGAGCGCGTCGGCTCTCTACGAGGCAGCCAAACGCGTACGCGACGCCGGGTTCAAACGCTGGGATGTGCACTCGCCTTTTCCCATCCACGGCATGGACGACGCGATGGGCTTGGGCAAATCGTGGTTAAGCGCAGTTGTTCTCGGCGGCGGAATCACCGGGTTGCTCACCGCCGTCATTCTCGAATTCGGCCCGTCGTCGTTTCTTTACCCGCTCGTTGTTCACGGCAAGCCATTTAATTTTTTCACTGTGCCCGCGTTCTTCCCCATCATGTTCGAGCTGACGGTGCTCTTCTCCGCCTTTGCCGCTTTCTTCGCTGTGCTGATCATGAATGGTTTGCCGCGCTGGTATCATCCCGTCTTTAACTGGGAACGCTTCAGCCGCGCGACCGACGATGGATTTTTCCTCATCATCGAAGCACGCGATCCGCGTTTCACCGAAATGGAAGCGCGCGAGCTGCTCGAGCAAACTGGCGGCCAACACATCACCATCATCCACGAAGACTGATATGTTGCGCGGCTTCCTTCTGATTTTTTTCCTGACTGGGATTGCGATGGTCGCATTCCTCGGTTTTCGTGGAGAACACAGCACCGGTTCGCCGATCGAACTTTTTCCCGACATGGTGCGACAGCCAAGAGGACGCGCGCAGGCGCCACTGGCGTTTTTTTCCGACAATCGTTTCGCGCGCGCGCCGATCGTCGGCACGGTGCCGATCGGTTACGAATTTCCGAAGCCACAAACGATCGCGACGCCCGCTTCCAATGTTCCTGCGAGCGAACCTGAGCCGGTTCTCGGTTTCAGCGAAGGCACCGATTATTACAACACCGGAAAGATGGGAGACAAATGGGGGACGGGAATTCCCATGGAAGTGAATGAGCAATTGATGGAGCGCGGTCGCCAGCGTTTTAACATCACATGCGCGATGTGCCACGGCGCTACCGCCGAAGGCGACGGCGTTACAAAGCTATATGGACTCGCGACCGTGGTCACGTTGCAGGACGATCGCATTCGCAAAATGGCCGACGGCGAAATTTTTAACACCATCACTCACGGCAAGAACACGATGATGCCTTACGGGCCCAACCTCGTGGTGAGAGATCGCTGGGCGATCATCTGCTATCTGCGCGTCTTGCAACGGAGTCAGAACACAACTGTGGCTGACGTGCCGCCGGAACATCGCGCCGATCTGGATAAACCGGCGCCATCGGAAACAAAACCTGAAGCAACACCGGAGGCGGCAAAGAAATGAGCGAGCGTTCTCATGTTGTTCCGACGCCAGAAGGCGAGTTTTTCGAGACGAGCCGATTCGCAGGTCTCTCGTTGTTGCTCGGCGTGCTCGCGCTCGCCGGTCTGATCGGCTGCGCTATTGGCGCTTATCTCGATCCGCGGCAGTTCATTTTTTCCTGGCTCTTTGCTTTCGCGTTTTTCTTCACCTTGTGCGCGGGATGTTTTTTCTGGGTCATCGTTCATTACGTCACGGACGCGGAATGGTCCGTCGTGGTTCGGCGTCAGCTCGAGAACATCGGCCTGCTGTTTCCGCTTCTGGCGATCTTTTTTTTGCCCATTCTGTTTTTCCGGCATCATCTTTTCGAGTGGATGAATATTCCACCCGGGCACGATCCTGTTCTCGATTCCAAGCGCGGTTATCTGAACTTCGACTTCTTTCTCGTTCGCGCCGCGATCTATTTCATTTTCTTCATCGTCGCCGCGTTCTTTTTGCGTCGCGCTTCGGTGCGGCAGGATAAGGATGGCAATCCGCAGTTCACCATTCGACTGCGCAAAATCGCTTTCGGTTCGCTTCCTCTTTTCGGACTAACGCTGACCTTCGCAGCCTTCGATTGGCTGATGACCTTGAACTACCATTGGTTCTCCACCATGTGGGGCCCCTATATTTTTGCGGGCACAGCGGGAAGCTCGATGTCGCTCCTCGTCCTCGTGATCACGGCGCTGCGGAAGGCTGGTTATCTTCAGCAAACAGTGACGCTCGAGCATTACCACATCATGGGGAAATGGATGCTCACCTTCTCGGTCTTCTGGGCTTACATCGGCTTTAGCCAATACATGCTCTACTGGTACGCAAACATCCCGGAAGAAACCGCATACTTTATCTCGCGTAATACCGAGTCTTGGTGGTTGCTGAGCACGACTCTCGTCGTCGGGCGTTTCTTTGTTCCGTTCGCAATTCTCCTGTTGCGCTCGATCAAGAAACGACCGCATCAGCTTTGCTGGATGGCCGGCTGGATTGTTTTCATGCAATTGCTCGACATGTACATCGTCGTCCTGCCCGCCTTGCACGCGGACGGTGTGCGCGTGAGCATCCTGGATTTTCTGCCGCTCATCGGCATCGGATGTTCTCTCGCCTTTTTCTATCTGCGCATTGTCGGCAAGAGTTCGCTTTTCCCGACACGCGACCCGCGTCTGATCGAATCCTTGCGCCTAACGAATTAAGATGAACCACTCGCACCGAGTCGATTTTCAGCAGCCTCACTCCATGTTTGGGACATGGGTTGGTGTCGTCCTGCTTTTTGTCGTCTTCGGATTGTTCGTCTGGGCCGTCTTTCGCGCCATTCCGCGCGGCGACGACTACGAACAAAAACGAGCGAAGGAGCGCATGGTAAAACTGGAGCAGCTGCAAAAGGACGCGACAAATGCCCTAACGAGTTACGCATGGGTCGATAAGAACAAGGGCACTGTTCGCATTCCGATTGAGCAGGCGATGCCACTGGCCATGGCCGACCTCGCGGCGAAGAAACCAACGGCGGCATATCCCATTGCTACTCCTGCACCGCAGCCGGCGGCGCAGACGCAAGGCGGCGCACCCGCGCCTTCGCCTCTTCCCAGCGGTGCGCCTGACGTTCGCACAAATCCAAGCCCGAAGCCGATTTCAGTCGAGGGTCCGAAATCAGAGATTCGCGGCCAACCAACAGGGGCCGCTAATCCCGCATCCGCGCCTCCGGGAACACAGCCTGGGGCGTCCGCAACGCCAGCTGCTTCACCGCCATCGGGCGCGGCGGAGCCGAATCCAGCCGGAAAAGCTTTGCCGACCCCAGTGCAATCATCGGCAGGAACGCCATTGCCTGTGCGCGGAAAATCACCGTCGCCATGATCCTCACCAATCTCATTAACCGCATGAAGCGTTACGAAAAAAACGCGGAGATGATTTTCGACGTGGAGGAACCGATCGGTTTTCCGACTGATTTAGTCATGCCACGGCGACGTTGGTTTCGCCGGAATAAACCGGCGCCGGGATCGTTAGAAGCAAAAGTTTTGGAAGCATCGAAATGGAAACGGTAACGACAACAGGCTCTGCTGCCTCCAGGCTCACGCAACAACCGCAGGGCGGCACGGAGCAGGTGACACCGGGCGAGATCGAGAACGTCGAGCGCGCGTTGATCGACGCTTCCACCCGCGTGCCGGTGCTGATGTTTTACACATCGGCGATCTTCTGGCTCTTAGTCGGGACACTGCTCGCTGCGTTCGCTTCCTTTAAACTGCACAGCCCGGACATGTTTTCGGGAATCAGTGTTCTTACCTTCGGCCGTGTGCGCGCCGCGCACATGGGCATGATGGTTTACGGCTGGGCCTCGATGGCGGGAATGGGAACTGCGATCTGGCTCATGGCGCGTCTCTGCCGCACGACTTTGCGTCATCCGCTCGTGCTCGTGACCGGTGCGGCCTTTTGGAATCTCGGTGTGCTGCTCGGCGTCGGTGGGATTCTCGCAGGACAAAGCACCGGTTATGAATGGTTCGAATTCCCGACTTACGCGGGCGCCGTTCTGTTCGTTGCTTATCTGCTCGTTATGTCGTGGGCGGTCTTGATGTTTCGTTTCCGGCGCGGCGATACGATCTATATCACGCAATGGTATTTGCTCGCGGCATTTCTCTGGTTCCCGTGGCTCTTTGCCGCGACGCACGTCATGCTCTTTGTCGTGCCGGTGCAGGGCGTGATGCAGGCCGTGGTCAATTGGTGGTTCGCAAACAATCTCATGTTCCTCTGGCTCGGCGCGATTGGGCTTGGCACCGCCTATTACATGATTCCGAAAGTGATTGGGCGTCCGGTTTACAGCTACAATCTCGCGGCGATCGGCTTCTGGACGTACGCGCTTTTTGCGAGCTGGACCGGAATGCAACGCTTGATCGATGGTCCGTTCCCCGCGTGGATGATCACGGCGAGCATCGCTGCAGCAATTCTTTCGATCATTCCGGTCGCCACCGTTGGACTGAATCATCACATGACGATGCGCGGCTACTTTCCGCTCATGCGTTACAGCCCGACGCTGCGCTTCACTGTTTTCGGCGCGATTTCCTACAGCGCGTTTAGCATTGTCGGCATCATCATTTCACTGCGCTCGATGGCGCAAATCGTCCACTTCACTCAGATGAGCGTGGCCTATTCGCATCTAGGTCTCTACGCGTTTTTCACGATGGTGATGTTCGGTTCGATGTATTACATCGTTCCGCGATTGGTCGGACGAGAATGGCGCTACGCGACACTGATCAAGTTGCACTTTTGGTCATCCGCCTACGGCGTCGGGCTTATGGTGTTGATGCTTCTTGTTGGGGGATTCGTGCAAGGCTTGAGTATGAATGACGCGTCGCTTTCGTTTACCGAAAGCACGCAATCGGTCCTTCCATATTTGCGCGGTCGCAGCGTTTCCGGAATCCTGCTCACGGTTTCGCATTTCATATTCGCATATCATTTTGTCCTGATGCTCTTCGGGCTTGGCCGCACCGCCAGCGTGCCGACTTTTCTCAATCCGATCGAACCGGAGGATGTGCATCCATGAAAGGGCTACTTCCTCTTTTCCTCGGAATTTTCGGCACGTTCGCTTTTTCGTGGACCGGTCTCATTTTCATTCCGAATTTGCAGATAGGTCATCTCGATCCACAGACGGAGGAAGACGGGACGGATGCTTATCCCTCACCGCGATCAGGTATGGCGGAGCGCGGCCGTCAGATCTACGCCGCCAACGGCTGCAACTATTGTCACACGCAACAGGTACGCGCTGATTACGCCGGCTCCGATCTCGATCGCAAATGGGGCATCCGCCGGAGCGCCCCGCGCGATTACATTTTCGATCGGCCGGTCTTGCTCGGAAAAATGCGCATGGGTCCCGATCTCGCGAATGTTGGACATCGCGTTCCGGTAACGGATCAGAATGCGCCGGCGCCATCGGCAACGACTTCGACGACAACCGGAGCGCCTGTCGCGGGAGCTTCGCCGGCACCCGCCCCCGCTGCTTCCGCCTCGCCCACAGTTTCTCCCGCGCCGGCTGCGCAAACGGCCAGCGCTCCGCCCGCGAGCGCGCAAAATCCGACTCCGTCACCGAGTCCATCCGCGCCTAACGAAGTAGTGACCGCGATAAACGGCGTCCCGATTCCTTACACCGAAGCATGGCATCATCGCCATTTATATAGTCCGCGCAGTATCACCGAAGATTCCGACATGCCGGCATTTCGCTTTCTTTACGAAAAACGACAGATCGCCGGGCAGGTCGCGGCGGATGCTTTGAACTTCGACGAATCATCAACCGACGCGCCGCCTTCCGGTTGGGAAATTGTTCCGACTTACGAGGCAAAATGTTTAGTGGCGTATTTGATGTCGCTCGATCAATCGCACTCATTGAAAGAAGTGAAAACTGCCGCAGCGCCCGCTTCTCCGCCGGCCCCAGGCAAACAGGTTAAATGAACGAGAATCCGTCTACACCGAAACGTAATCGCCAAGGAATGGATTATGGCGAGACAGAAGAGGTGCAGGAAACGCACGCTGCGATTCAGCGCGAGAAACGCGAACCGCGGGCGGGATTGGAACCGCTCTCGCTTTGGTTGATCGCTCTTTATGGTCTCGCAGTTTTTTTCGGAGGCGCGTATCTCGGCCGTTACTCAGGAGATTTTAGTGGCGATGGACTTGATCCGTTAGGCGGCGCGCAACCGATGAAGAAAAACGCAGCCGGCGGTTCCGGCGCAACACAAACCGCGGAGCTCACGCCCGCAGAACGCGGCAAAAAGATTTTCTCAGCCAATTGCGCGACCTGCCACCAAATGACCGGGCTCGGCGTCGCTGGACAGTATCCGCCGCTCGCCGGATCCGAAATCGTCAATGGCGGCCCGCGCCGTCCCGCCATGATTGTTCTGAAAGGTTTGACCGGTCCTGTAACCGTGAAAGGTCAACAATTCGGATCAGCGGTCATGCAGCCGTGGGACAAGACGCTGAACGATCAGAAGATTGCCGACGTTCTTACTTTCATTCGTCAAGAGTGGGGGAACACCGGTGGGCCGGTCTCGCCTGAAGGCGTGGCGGCATTGCGCAAGGAATTGGCCGGGCGTGCCGAATCGTGGACGGAACCTGACATCAAAGCTGTGCCGGAAGGCGCCGATCTTCCCGGCGGAGCGCCCACCGACCAAACAAAGCCGCCCGCAGGCGCGTCCCCGGCCCCGAAAGCCTAACGAGTCGTCGCTGCGCGTCCCGATCTTACGGCAGGCGGTATGCTTCGACTAACGCCACGCCGGTCGTCTGATTTCTGCCGCGCACGATCGCCGTGTAACTACCCGCGGCCAGGGTGGCGAAAATTGCTGACTCGCGATTGTCTGTTGGCGCAAGCCCGGTCGATTGGATCTCCGTTTCCTGCGAATCCCTCCAATTATCGTTCGCGGCTATCAGTGCGCCAGTTGCGTCATGCAATTCCAAGGTCGGGTCCTGCAGAGTGCCGGAAACGTTCGACGTGCTGAGTGAAGGACCAATTGCGCGCAGCACCACGTTTGCGCTCGTTCCGGTGGCTTCAATGATGATACCACCGATCAAAACATTATTGCTTGTGTCGACAAACCCTCGCGAACTGATATTCGCCAGGACGGAACCAACTGAAGGCTCGAGGTCGTACAATTCCACCAGACCGATTCCGGCCGTGCTGTTTTTCCCCACTACCAGCGCGGTATAGCTCGCAGGCGGGAGCGTGATGATGAGGGCCGACTCACGGTTGTCTGTCGGCGGAATATTCGTGGATAAAATATCGTCCTCTTGCACATCCCTCCAGTTATCGTTCGACGCGACAAGACCCCCGGTTTGATCAAACAAACTTAAAAGTGGATCAGTCAACGCGTTCGCGACACCGCGTTTCGTTAACGACGGACCGATTGCGCGAATGAGCAGTGTTTTTGAATTTGTGCCGGTGATAATAAATCCACCGATCAACACCTGGCTGCCGCTCTGCACGAGCGCTCGTGTCGAAATATTTAGAAGTTGTCCCGTCGGGCTTGGACTTGGATTCGGGGTCGGTGTATTGCCCGGTGTTGGAAATACACTTGCCGTCGGTGTCGCGCTTGGTATCGGCGTAGCGCTGCCCGTCGGAGTGGCCGAACCGGTCGGAGTGGCGGACGGCCTCGGCGTCGCACTCGGAGTTGGCGTGGGGCTGCCTCCAGCCGGCGTTGCCGTGGGTGTTGGCGTCGGCGTCGGCGTTTGTGCAAATGCGATGCGAACGCAACAAAGGAAACACGCGAAGGCGACTGTTCGTAATTGCTTCTGGGATATCTGCATTGCTCTGAATGATAATTACGCAACCGGCGCCAATCAAACCCTTATCGGACGATCAAATCATGGCGAAGGCGATAAGTCCGCAAACCACCACCATCATCAGTAGTCCAAAAAGAAACGCTGCATCTGCGATGCGTTCTAGTCTGTGCATGCGTCGTGTTCCGCGGGTGCGCAACGCCCAGTAAGAACAAAAACACGAAACGAGAAAAATCAGCGAAGCCGCGGCCAGAAGATCATCGGCAATAGTATCGAACTTTCCGATTGTGATGACGATTCGAATAAGCCCGATCACCGTCAGGCAAACGCCCACCATCGCGGCCGACACACTCAGGATGTGAATGCTGATATCTTCTTCGAGTGGTGGCTTGTCGCGCGGTGAATTGTTTCTCATTTGGAGTTGAGGAAGAGACACACGACCCGCTTTTGGCGTTCACAATCTGGCAACAGGGCGCTTCGATGGGCTCTGTCTTCGATTTTTGCATAAAATTCGCGCTTTCCTCTTGCGAAATTTACCCTGATATTCACGTTCAGTTTTCCAAATATGGATGCTTCTACCGAACTGGCTTCTCACTCCGCCCACCCACCTTCGCCCGGCTCCGGCGCGGCCGGCGATCCGCATCATCATGACGAGCACGAACATCACGAGCTCGGTTTCTGGCGAAAATACATTTTTTCGACCGACCACAAAGTTATCGGCATCCAGTACGGCCTTTGCGGTCTGGTTTTTCTCTTCTTCGGTTTTTCTTTGATGATGTTGATGCGCTGGCAACTGGCCTATCCGGGCCAGTCGCTGCCGGTCATCGGAAACGCGCTTGACCATTTCTTCGGCAAAGGTTCGATGCCGAACGGAAAAATGACGTCGGAATTTTACAATTCGTTAGGCGCGATGCACGGCACGATTATGATCTTTCTCGGCATCGTGCCGATAGCGTTCGCCGCTTTCGGAAACTTCGTCGTGCCGCTGCAAATCGGTGCGCCGGACATGACCTTTCCAAAAATTAACGCCGCCAGCTTTTGGGCATTTGCTGTCGGCGGTATTGTCATGCTCGCCAGCTTCTTTGTTCCCGGCGGCGCGGCCAAAGGTGGTTGGACTTCTTACACGCCACTCTCGGATATTTCCGACAAAGGGCCTGGGTTTCACTGGTTTTTTAATGGCCAGAATCTTTTGCTGATCGGTTTTATTTTTCTAATTACATCGTCGCTGCTCGGGGCGGTTAATTTCATCACCACCATCATTCAATTGCGCGCAAAAGGCCTCACCTGGATGCGGTTGCCGTTTTTTGTTTGGGCGCAATTCGTCACCGCATTCCTGCTCCTGCTCGCTTTCCCGCCGCTTGAAGCCGCTGTCATTATGCAATTGATGGATCGCGTTGCCGCGACCAGCTTTTTTCTGCCGAGCGGTTTGGTTGTAAACGGCGCAGCCGTGCATATCAGCGGCGGCGGCAGTCCGCTTTTGTGGCAACACTTGTTCTGGTTCCTTGGTCATCCGGAAGTTTACGTGCTCATTCTGCCGGCCATGGGAATCGTGGCGGAAGTACTCGCGAACAATTCCCGCAAACCGCTTTGGGGGTACAAATCGCTCGTTTTTGCGGTGCTCGTCCTTGGATTTCTTTCCTTCATCGTCTGGGCGCACCACATGTGGCTGACCGGCATGGGCAGTGCGGTGAGCATGTTCTTCCAGACTACAACCCTAATCATTTCCATTCCGTCGGTCATCATCCTGAGCGCGTTTTTCATTTCGCTCTGGGGCGGTTCGATTCGATTTACCGTGCCGATGCTTTTCGGCACGGCGTTTCTACCGATGTTCGGAATCGGCGGGCTCACCGGTATTCCGCTCGCCTTTAACAGCGCCGATCTTTACTTGCACGATACCTATTACGTCATCGCGCATTTCCACTACATCGTCGCGCCGGGCACGATCTTCGCCCTTTTCGCCGGCATTTACTTTTGGTTCCCGAAAGCGACGGGCCGAATGATGAGCGAGTTCTGGGGCAAAGTGCATTTCTGGCCATCGCTCATTTGTATGAACGTGATCTTTCTACCGATGTTCCTCCAGGGAATGCTCGGCATGCATCGTCGTTGGTACGACGGCGGGCAGGGATGGAATGTTGCGAACGAAAAAGTCTGGGGCCTCTCTGGATTTCACTGGAACACGCCGATCTCGATCGCGGCCTGGTGTATGGGCCTCGCGCAAATTCCCTTCATCATCAATTTCTTTTGGAGCATCAGGCACGGTAAAAAAGTGAACGACAATCCATGGGAAGCGACCACGCTCGAGTGGACCGCGCCGTCACCGCCGCCGCATGGAAACTTCGTCACCACTCCTGTGGCTTATCGTGGTCCCTATGAATACAGCCTGCCGGGGCGGGAGCGCGATTTCACCATGCAAAACGAACCGGTCGATCCGAGCGAGCGCGCTCCGCGTAAACCCGCCGCGCTCGTCCACGCCTAACGAGTCGGCAAAATGGAAATTCCATACACCGTCGCTGCGCGTCCCGACACGGGGCTTTGGAATGCCAAGATCGGCATCTGGCTTTTTCTCGCATCGGAAGTGATGCTCTTCGGCGGCCTCTTTTCCGCTTACATTTTTCTCCGACTCGACGCCGAATCGGGTTATTGGCCGCACGGCCTGCTCAATGTCCCGGTCGGCACGATGAATACGGCGATCCTGATCGCCTCATCGGTCACGGTCGTGCTGGCGTGGGCCGCGTTGAAAATGCGGCAGTTCGCACGCTACCAATTTTACATGGGAGTCACGATTCTCTGCGGCGTGACATTTCTCGTGGTGAAGGTGGCTTACGAATGGCCGCAAAAGTTCGAACACTTCGGCGCTTTCATTAAGAAAGATGCCTTGGAGAAATACGAGCCGTACTTGGGCAACCATCACTTGATGGATAAAGGTTTGCCGCCGCGCGTCGAAATTAGCGGTCACCTGCACAACCGTGAAGCGCTAACCAATCCAAACGTTAAAGAATACGAGATTGCGCTTGATCCAGTGAACGCGGATCCGGCGAATCCCGCCATGGATCGCCCCCATTTCCTTTACGTCCCACCGACTGAGAAAATCGGGAAAATCGAAAAGGAAGATGTCGAACGTGCGACGATGTTTTTACCGACGCACAGCACGTATTTCGCGACGTATTTCACCATTACTGGCTTGCACGGTCTTCACGTTCTGGGGGGCGTGCTCGTTTTTATTTACATGTGGTTGCCGGTGAGCAAGCGCCTTTACCAACGCAACCCGGAACATTTGGCCAACCGGGTTGAGGTCGCGGGATTATTCTGGCACTTTGTTGATCTGGTTTGGATTTTTGTGTTCCCGCTTTTCTATCTTCTATGAACAACCCGCCCGACATTTCGCAGGACGCTCACGAGCAAGAACACTACGCTCACGAGGTCGCGCACCATGTAAAAAAATACATGATGGTCGGCGCGACGCTGCTCGCCTTCACCGCCATCACGGTTTTCCTCTCTTACGTCAACTTTGGGACGCAGAAGGCTAACATCGCGGTCGCAATGCTGGTAGCGATGTTCAAGGCCGGCTTGGTGGCCGCGATCTTCATGCATCTATCGGCGGAGAAAAAATTGATCTACCGCGTCTTAATTTTCACTGGCCTTTTCGTGTTCGCTCTTTTTTGGCTGACGTTCTTAGCCTGGTACGATCCGGTGCACCATTGATGACCTTGAAAGGCTTCCACATCGTTTTCATTGTTTTTTCAACGCTGCTCGCCGTCGGCGTCGGTGCCTGGTGCATTTGGATAGATCTCGTCGAGGGCGCGCCGATTTATCGCGCCGGCGCGATCTGGTCGTTTGTGGCCGCGGTCGCTCTCATCGTTTACGGCGTTTGGTTTTATCGGAAAATGAAAAAGTCGCGCATAATCACATGAAGGCGCGATTGATTTTGTTGCTCATGCTCTTCGTTGGCTCGCCCATTGGGCAAGCGCTCGCTTGTGCTGTTTGTTTCGGCGACAAAGATGCGAAGTCGACCGAACACCTGGCCATCGCCATCTGGGTATTGATGGGTGCGGTCATGTCCGTGCTGGGTGGCGTCGGTGCGTTCGGTTTTCATTTGTGGCGGCACGCGCATACTCCGCTTCAGCCGCACGAAGAGCTCGTCGACGAAAATCTCGAGCAGTATGAGTAGTCTCGCCCTGATCAACCAATTTCTCGGCCAGCCGGTAAACGCGTCCGAGCATGGCTACCAGATCGATCACATTATCGAGTTCTGCCATTGGTTCATGGGCGCGCTCTTCGTCGGATGGTCGGCGTATTTTATTTTCGTGCTCATTCGTTTTCACCAAAGCCGTCATCGTCAGGCCGATCACGAAGGGGTCAAGAGCGGGATTTCAACGCATTTGGAATTTGCGGTTGTCCTCATAGAAGCCGTGCTCCTGGTCGGTTTCGCCGTTCCGCTTTGGGCAAAACGCGTGAATCAATTTCCGCCGGATAAGGATGCGGTTCTGGTGCACGCCATCGGTCAGCAGTTCAATTGGAATTTCCATTTGCCGGGACCTGACGGGACTTTTGGCCGGCGCAGCATCGACCTAGTGACGAATACAAACCCGCTCGGCCTCGATTCAAATGATCCCGCATCGAAGGACGATCTTGTCGTGCTTGGGGAATTGCATGTCCCCGTAAATCGGCCGGTGATTGTGGAGTTAACTTCTAAGGATGTGATCCACAATTTCGCGCTCGTGAACATGCGCATCGCGCAAGATGCGATTCCCGGCCAGATGATCCCACTGTGGTTCCGGCCGATTACACCTGGGACATACGAAATTATTTGTGGCCAGCTCTGCGGGCTCGGCCACTACAGCATGAAAGGATCGCTCGTCGTCGATACGCCGGCCGATTATCAAGCGTGGCTCAAAGACACGGCCGCACTTTCCGGTAGCCAAAGCGCGCCGCCACCGCTTGCGCGGCCACCTGGTGAGCCGCCGCCGGGACCGACTCCAGGCACTGTTCCACCGCCGGGCGCGCCGAAAACGGAAAAGCCAACCGGCGAATAGTGTGACCGGCTCGCGTGGCCGGTTATATTCGGAGATGCTCTCGCGTCCATTCGCTTGGCTTCATCGCTTCGCCTGGTTCACCGCGATTGCGACGCTCTTCCTTATTTGCAGTGGGGGAATGGTGACAAGCAAGAATGCTGGGCTCGCGGTTCCGGACTGGCCGACCACTTTCGGCTACAACATGTTTTTCTTCCCTTTTTCGAAATGGATCGGTGGAATTTTTTTCGAGCACGTTCACCGGCTGATAGCTTCAACGGTTGGATTTCTCACGATCATCCTCGCAGTTTGGCTGTGGCGCTCCGAACCGCGGCGTTGGGTGCGCAATCTTGGCTACGCCGCGCTCGGCGCGGTGATCTTGCAGGGAGTGCTCGGTGGTTTGCGCGTCACGATGTTGAAGGATGAGATCGGAATTTTTCACGCCTGTCTCGCGCAAGCCTATCTGGGATTGTTGATCGTGATCGCGCTCGTCACGTCGCCATTTTGGGCGCGTCTTTCTTCAGTCTGCGTTGTCACGAACAGCGCGCGCCTGCTCGCGCGATTGTCCATCGCAACATCGTTCATCATTTACGGACAACTGGCGCTGGGCGCGACGATGCGGCACGAACATCGCGATCTCTCGATTCTCGATTTCCCACTCGCCTATGGAAAAGTTATTCCGGATGTTAACGCCGAAAAACTCGCAGCCATTAACGCCTGGCGCGACGCGCATGCTCTCTCCGATGTAAGTGGGTTTCAAATCTGGCTGCAAATGGCGCATCGCTTCGTCGCCCTCGTGATCGCGCTGGGTGTGATCGCATTTTGGTTTCGCGTCCGCCAGTGTGCCCGTGAATCTGTCGTGCTGAAGCGCTTTTCAAACTGGTGGGTTTGCCTCCTCGGGTGTCAGATCACCCTTGGTGCGTGGACGATTTGGAGCAACAAAGCTGCTGACATCGCGACCGCGCACGTCGCAGTCGGCGCAATGATGTTCGGCTCGGGCATTGCGCTTGCCGCGATTTGTCTGCGACTTTCCGGCGAAAAGGTTTCAGCTAATCCCCAGTATCAATCGCTCGTTTCAGAAGGAGCGACTTCGCCGTGAAAACAGCCGCTTTGGATACGCCGCCGCTCGCGGAGAACGAATCTCGCCGCCGCGTTTTCTCCGACTTCAGCGAACTGGTTAAAGCGCGTCTCACGCTTCTCGTTCTGATGACGACGGCGGTTGGATATTATCTCGGCGCTGCCCGTCCGATTAATTACGCGGCATTTTTTCATGTTGTTTTCGGAACAGCGCTCGCCGCCGCCGGCGCGGCTGCTCTTAATCAATGGTGGGAACGCCGCTTTGACGCTTTGATGTTGCGCACAAAGATGCGGCCGATTCCCGCGGGCCGGATGCGACCGCGCGACGCGCTTATTATCGGAAGTATTCTCGCCGCCGCCGGTCTTGTTTATCTCACCATCGCCTGTAACCAACTAAGCGCTCTCCTCGCGGCCGCAACGATTGCCGTCTACATTTTTGGTTATACGCCGCTGAAACGTTTCAGCACGACCAATACACTCGTCGGTGCCATTCCCGGCGCGATCCCGCCCATGATTGGTTGGGCCGCCGCGCGGGGAGAACTTGGCGCGGAGGCGTGGAGTTTGTTTGCGATCTTGTTCGTTTGGCAAATCCCGCACTTTTTCGCGATCGCATGGATGTACCGCGACGATTATGAGCGCGCTGGTTTTCGCATGTTGTCGAGCGGAGACGACACCGGAGCACGCAGCGCCAGTCAAAGCGTACTTTTTTGCATGCTGCTGTTAATCGTGACTGGAGTGCCAGCCTATCTGGGCCTAACGACTTCGCTTTATCTTCCCGTTTCTCTTGCCCTCGGTGGCTGGTTTATCGCCATCGCGATGCGTTTTCATCGGAGACGAACTCCACGCGATGCGCGCGCTTTATTTCTTACCTCAATTGTTTATCTTGCGCTGCTCCTCCTTACCCTCGTCCTGACAAAATCATGAGTACTGTTACGGCTACGGCAAATCCCCCGCTCTCTAAAAGCGCAATTGCCTGGAAGGTGACGATGCTCTCGATACCTCTGGTCATAGCTGCTCTTTTGCTTTTGCTTCGACAAGCGGAGGTAAGGCAACTGCGCAATAGGACTATTACGTCCTACGGCAAGGTTCCAGAATTCCAGCTCATAAATCAGGACGGCCGGCCCTTTGGGCTTTCGCAGTTGAAAGGAAAAATCTGGATTGCCGATTTCGTTTTTACCATGTGCCCTGGTCCTTGTCCTATGATCAGCAGCCGTATGAGCGAGTTACAAAAACCGCTTGGTAAAACGGATGTTCACCTGGTCTCCGTCAGCGTTGATCCGGAACACGATACTCCCGAAGTATTGCGCGGCTACGGGGAGAAGCTAAATGCGCAACCGAAACGCTGGGATTTTCTTACCGGGTCGAAAGAAGCGATCTACGATCTTTCGCGCAATGGATTCAAGCTCGCGATCTCCGAGGGTAGCGTCGACACTGGTGTGCCGGTGCATAGCACACGCATGATCCTGGTGGATCGAAAAGGCGAGATTCGCGGTTACTACGACGCGCTCGCTCCCGACGCGATCACGAAGATTCTCGCAGACGCAAACCATCTTTTGCGCGAACAACCTAACTGAAACCCTGCCAGGAGTAGAGGCTTTTCTGGAAAGCCTGCGCCAGCTCTTTGTAATCGCGTTCGCGACAGGTGAGTTGAAACTGCAGTTGGCCTTCGGTCAGGTTCAGCAAAAGAAAGTAGCGCCGGAATTTTTCTCCGAAGGAGCTATAGCTGACCTGGACAAGGCAAGTCTCTTTGCCACTGATCTGAAGAACGTTCAGTTGCGCCTCTTCCACTTTGATTTCCAAAGATCCTTCGGGTAGTGCCTCGATAGCTCTTTGCTTCAGTCTCTCGCCCTCGCTATCTGCGAACGAAATAGCACGATCTTTAGCGATCTTTGTAATCGTTATCTTGGCCTGCGTCTTGCCCGGAGGTTGCAGTTCCAATTCATTACTGCCACCGGAATAAAGCCAGCCAGTCGGGGGTTGATAGGTTGCCTTGTGCTCCTTGCCGTTTTCGAAAACAAGATGCCACAGCTTTACGCCGTCCAGATCGAAATCTTCTTTTCGCGGAGAGAGGTTAAGCTCGGCGCGGAGTTCTGCCACGCATAGGACAGTCACAACCAGAAGCGTCGAGTAGTGCCGTAATCTCAGACTATTATTGCGCGAGGAACCATCGGCCTTTGACATAGCTATAAACAAGTAAACTTCCGGGCGGCGCGTTGAATTGGAAGTTAGTATCGAAATACCATTGTCTCGTAGGTGGGTTGTAAACATTGTCGCTACCCCATTTGCCGATACTCTGGCGACTCTGATATAGCTGGACCATCGATCCGTAGTAGGTAAACGTTTTGCCAGTCCAGTCTTCCAAAAACCGCAGGAAGTTCTCCGCCCCGCCGCTGTAGTTATTGTTTGCGCTCGGGACTATGCCGGCTACGACTGCGGTATTGACGGTGGTGTTGACGGCGTCGCGATACTGAAGATCCGACGTCGATTGGGAATCGTCCCAGAGCCTCGAAAGCACGTTAACTGCATCGGCGACGACGGCACAGGGTTGGCGCTCATAACCATTCACCTGCGGCTTGGTTGGATCGCCAGAATTGGAGGGCGGATTACTGCCACCGGTATTGTAGTCCCCCTGAATATAGACGGGGTTTACACTAGCTATCGTTAGTCCTCCCGGAGCCATGTTGGCGCCGTTCTTCAAACGAATTCCGCGTTTAGGTGTACCGCCGTTAACTCCTGCACTAGTGTCGGCGATATAGATGATCTTATTAAAGGAGGACAACGTGCCGTCTCTAATCTTGTCGTTAATTACGCCCACATCCAGAGTCGCCAGTCGGACCGAGTTGCTTTCACGATTGTCCTTAATGCTTACGCCGGTGCTAATCGCGTTTGTAAGGGCGGTATATAATGCACCGCCTCCATTTGGACTTGAAGCATTAAGGGAATTGCCGAGGCTGTCTTTGATTGTGATCGTATTACTGCCGTCGATAAGAATTTTGACGCCGGCCTGATCGTAGTAGCGTTTGCCTTGCAACGGATCTGAATAACCGCTGGTAGGTTGTTCGAGAAGCTCGTGATAGCTGTCATTGTTAGGATTGGAATCCGAAGTGCTGAAAATCAGCCCGGAATCCAGACCGAACGGTTGGTGGGCTACATCATAGGCCGGTGGCAGATTATTTGGATAATGTGGAGATGTGGGTGTCTCAGGTGAGATGCCGCTAGGTGCGCGCGCATCTCCGGGTTTAAAACCGACAAACCAATCGCTCGCGTAAGTGACTTTATCGAGGAAGTGCAGTAACTCGTGCCCGGTATAAAGATCTCCGTTCGTATGAACCCATCCGTAAATATTCATGAGGGCGCCTGGTTGAATCTCCAATGGATCAACGTAAAAGATCGCGTAGTTCCACGGTGAGATTTCCTGCTTTTCTAGAACGCGCCTTACCCTGGCTGTTATATGATCGCTGAGGACCGGCAAAGTGACGTCAGCTTGAGCGAGATAGTAATAGGTTTTACTCGTAGGACCCTGTCCCATCCCGGGAATGAGATTCGCACTAGGGGCGATCGCGTTAAACTCCGGATCGACTGCTATAACATTGAAATTGGATAAGGTGGGTGGATGCGCCTGAGTGAGATCGGCTGGACTAGCAGTCGCAGTAAAACCGGTGATGCTTGGAAACTGCGCTTGGGTAGGAAGGGGAATATCTGCGAATGCGCTCGTAGCTAATGGCATATCAGTGCTCAGCCGACAGATGCCTCTCCAGTAACAGAAGGCGCTTTCTAAAGCCCCGTCACCAGCGGCAATTGCCGATTGCAGCGCTTGGGTGCGTTGAACGCTGTGTCTAATCGTGCTGGTATACTCCATCGCGACCGCGATGATGATGGCGACCGTGACAGTTGTCGTTAAGACGACTACAATCGCTGAACCAAATTCTCCGTGCAGGCTCCTAAGTTTCATTGGAAATCAGTCAGTCGTGCGCGCGTTGGCACTTGCCCGTTAAGAAGAATGTTAGCGGATTTGAACCCGCGCTTGTCGTATTTGCTGTCCGACGTGCAGAGATTGATCGCGGCGACGAAACGATAATAAAGTGCGCCTGCCGGTGTGTTTGGGGTAGTAAAAGGTGTTGGACTTATGATGTCGTTCCCGAGCAGTGCGAAAGCCTTGCGTGTTGTCGGGCCGTTCCATTCCAGGGCACCATTCTTAACCGTGTAAGAGCACCGGTCGGTAAGGAAACAACTGATGTTATAGAAGGTAGGACTGCCGGTGCCTTCGATCGCGTTGGTAAGCGGGGTGGCCAAAGTGAGGCTATAACCTCCACCGCCCAGGCTATCGACCTGTGTTATGTCGACTTCGATTCGATGACCTTGAACGATCACTCTCTGACCGACGACGGGCGCTTTTGCTCCGTTAGGTATTTGTATTTGGATCGTCGATGAGTCGACGGCTGAATCAGCACTAACTTGGTAAGGCCCGGCTGACCAAAGCTGAAAGGAAATTCCCGGTGCAGCAGTGTTCGGCGCCGGATTAATCAAATTGGCACCATTCACATCGGTCAGGGCAGGGAGCGAAATCGCGGAGTGAAGGTCTTGGATCATCTGCAGCATGGCCGTGCGAGCTTGCTGGTGGGCGCTGTTCACGGCGGTATTCTTGGCGCCCAGGATCATTCCGATATTCAGCATGGAATAGACGGCAATGCCGAAAACTCCCAACAGTCCCATGGCCATTGTGACCTCGATAAGGGAAAGTCCGGTCGCAGTTTTGGAGGGGTTATCTCGGTTCATATATCCGAGCTTCTAATCGTTGTTCTCGAAGCGGAGTAAGTATGGTCGCGATAATTGTAGGAGATCGAAACCGTCGCTCGGTACATGTACATCATGAGACCCAGATAACTCTGGCTTATGTCCGTTACCGTGGTCGTCATAATTCCTGAAACGATGACTCCGGTATTCGGCTCACGATAAATTGGAACGTTGTTTGTCGTATGCGTACCCACGACCAGTTCGGGTGGGATCTGCGGCTGACCATCCGAGCCGAGTTTCTGCGGATTGAACGGCCCATCAGAAAGAAGGAGGTCGATTTGATTCTGCAGTGCAGCGTCCGCGCCGGTGGCGTTACGACTGACGCTCGCCTCCGAATTCAATTGTCCCATGGAGGAAACCATCGCGGCAATACCGATCCCGATGATACAGAGGGCGACGGCCGCTTCCGTGATGGTGAAGGCGTCGCTTGCAGAAAATCGCTTGCCGAAAGAAAACGCCATTTGTTGGCGTTGAACGGAGCAATCGACGTGCCCGTTTTATAATTTCTATAACTCGAAACGAAAGCCGTTCAGGCTGCCGAGTCGATCGTCGGTTCCAATGAAGACGCCCCGGCGCCCTCGTCGCAGACGAGACGGAGATAATCACGATATTCGGCTTTCGGAAGGCGATCGATAATCTTGTTGAGCTGGCGTTGATCGATGAATCCCATGCGCAAGGCGACCTCTTCCAGACAGGCAACTTTGAGGCCCTGCCGATGTTCGATTGTCGCGATGTAATTTCCCGCTTCGAGCAGACTTGTTTGGGTGCCCGTATCGAGCCACGCCATGCCGCGACCCAGCAAGCGCACAAAGAGTTGGTTTCGGTCGAGGTAAGCGCGATTCAGATCGGTAATTTCCAATTCGCCGCGCGGGGATGGCTGCAATGTTTTGCAAATGTCGACGACTTGATCGTCGTAAACGTACAAACCCGGCACCGCGAACTGACTCTTGGGTCGCTTCGGTTTTTCCTCGAGGCTAATCGCGCGACCATCCTCGCCAAACTCGACCACGCCATATCGCTCGGGATCGCGAACTTGATAACCGAAAATGCATGCACCCTTTTCGATCGCAAGCGCTTCGCGGAAAAAGTCGAGTTTGCCGTAAAAGATGTTGTCTCCCAAAATGAGACAAACGCCGCTGCCGCCAATGAAATCCGCGCCGATGAGAAATGCCTGCGCAATTCCTTCCGGCTTCGGTTGCTCGGCATAGGAAATTGCGATTCCCAAATGTGAGCCATCACCGAGGAAATCTTGCAGCATCGGGACATCCTTTGGAGTGGAGATAATCAATATTTCGCGCAAACCGCCCAGCAACAAAGTCGCCAGCGGATAGCAAATCATCGGCTTGTCGTAAACGGGGAGCAGTTGTTTGCAGACGATCTTGGTCAGCGGGAAGAGACGCGTGCCCGCGCCTCCTGCGAGGAGAATGGCTTTCTTGTTCACGCGCTTTGTTTTTGTCCGCTCCATTGTGTCAGAAGTTGGGACCATTCGCGCCAAAAGCGATCGCTTCGGCTCAGGCCGATGCCGAGTATTGCGGCCTCGAAAATAAAATGGCGGCCGAGCTGCTCACTCAGCTCGCGATCGTTCGTGCGTCCGCCGACGCAATGTCGTAATCCGCTTTCGATCACCTGTTGCGGAAGCGACAACTGCGATTCAATCGTGGCGCTCAAACTTATGCCGTGCATTTTTTTTAACATCACTCCGCAAACGAGCGCGCGCGAACTAGTCGCGTGCAGGTGCGAGATTTTTTTTTGCAGAATCAATTTGCGCAAGGCGAGCGCAAAACGTGCCTGTTGTAGAAAAATATCTGCGGGAACGCGGTGCGTTTCCGTTGCGCGATCATTTTCAAGTTGATGCGCGAGCTCGGGATTGGCCAGCCATTCCGCTTCTATCGCCATCGCATCGGGCAGGAATTCCAAACGGGACGCCAGTTGTTCCATCGACGCGGTGAAACGGGGGTCGGGGGGCGTTCGGCAGACGAAAACTGTTACCTCCACATCGCGGCGGGCCATCTCCGCAAGTTCCTTTTCCAACATCGGCAATCGATCGTCTGGCCAAAGATCGACTAAATAGCCGATCTGATTTTCCTTCGAAGCGCGCTCAACCTGCGGAGCTGATTTTCCATCAGCGCTTTCAAGGAGATGAATCAAAGGTTCAACCGTTGTCTCGATCTGGAAATGCTCTTCGACCCGGGCGCGTCCGGCCGCGCCGAAACGCGATCGTAGTTCGCCGTTATTCAATAGTTTCTCCAGTGCTTCTACCAATGCGGGCACCTCCGCGGGTGGAACGAGAAAACCAGTCTTGCCATTAATGACCGTTTCGGGAATGCCAGCGAGACGAGTGGCGACCACGGGCTTCGCGCAGGCCATCGCTTCCTGAATCACGGTCGGAAACACATCGCTCGCGCCGGCTTGATCGACAATCGAAGCGAGAGCAAAGATGTCGCTGTTCCGCAGCGCGTTGAAGACCTGTTCTTGCGTTTGGGAACCGCGAAGGGTGACGACGGAGTCCAGCCACAAGTCATTGATCCGCGTCTGCAGTTTCTCGCGCAATGGTCCGTCACCGATAATGTCGCACGTGAAATCGAATTGTTTTCCACGCAACTCTGCGCACGCATCGATCAGGTTCTCGAATCCTTTAAAAGAAACGAGACGGCCCACGCTTAAGATCCGTAATGGACCGGATGAGCCGGTTGTGGACGCGGCTTGCGAAATATTTTCGAGATCCATTCCGTTGTAAACGCGATGAATCTTTGCCGCTGCTTCCGGACAGCGCTTCTGAATTAATGCGCGGCTGTAGTCCGTTTCGACCGCGACGAATTCCGCCGCCGCACAAATTTCGCGGAGCAGATCATCCTGCGCCAAATCGGACATAAAATCCTGCCCATGAGCGGTAATGCTGAAAGGTATTCCGCCGAGCTCTTTGAGAAAGATCGCAGTGTGTGCGGCGCGGTTAGCAAAGTGAACATGAACGTGCCCGATGCCTTCGCGCCGAAACAATTCTGCGAAGTAAAGTGCATTACGTGCACGCAGCGCCGCTTTAAACGGGGCGCCATATTTTTTCTCGTGCGCGTCGATGAGCTTTTGCGGCCAGCGACCCTCACTTTTTGCCTTTTTCTCCCAAACTTTCAGAACAGATTGCGGCGGCGCGTAGCAAATCGGCGCCTTCAGCCGCCGCAGATGTTTGTGGCGAAGACTGGTCAGCGGCGAGTGGACCGAGCCGATAAGCAGATCGAAGCCGCGCCGCTCCAATTCCAGCATTTCCATGTCGCAAAACGTCTGCGAAATGACCGGATAGCGGGAATAAAGATAGGCAAGTCGCATTCTTTTCTTCCTCTACCTCTTCCTCTGCTTTCGTACGAGAGAAGGAAGACGAAGAGGAAAAGATAGAGGAAGATTAAATCAGGAAAACCGAACGTCTTTTCCGGGATCCATCTCGAAATCGAGCGTGAGCGAATCGGCTGTATTCGGCTTGATCACTTCCTCCATGAATTTTACCTGAATCGGATCCTCGCGGAAAATTTCATACTTATCCATCGACTCGAAATCGATCGCGATGAAGAACGGCCAGGGCAGCTCGGGATCGATTCGCTTGCCGCATTTGATGCTGAGGACTTCGGAAATTTTGAGCAACTGCATGCGCGCGTTCATCATCATTTCCTCTACTCGTGCCGGGGTAACTTCGGGCTTCAGTTTAAAGAGAACAATGTGATGCACCATGGGAGGGTAAGGTTTAGGCGGGGACTACGTTTCGCGCAAGAGATAAACGGCATCCGCAACTTCGCCTGCAATCAAGCGCAGGTTGCTATCTACAAAAATTATGGTTTCCAATCGAACGCGCCTTTTTTTAGCGCGTAGGCGTAGCCGACCATCAGGATGGAGACGAAGCTGAGCATGCTCCAGAAAATGGTTTTACTCTGCACGATCATTTCTTTGTAAACCACGGCCCACGGATACATGAACACGATCTCCAAATCGAAAAGGATGAAGAGCATCGCGACGAGGTAGAACTTGACGCTGAACCGTGGAATGGCTTCACCCACCGGAACCATGCCGCATTCGTAGGGGGTGTCTTTGACACGAGTGCGCCGTCCCGTTTTGCCCAAAATGACGCTCACCAATATCGCCGAGACCGCAAATCCGACAGCGACCACGAGTTGAAGCAGGACTGGTATGTAATCGCGGAGCATTCCGCTGGGGTCTGTTACTTCACCGGGGTCGGAATTTGCCTCATGGCCGCCGCGTTCGGATGGCCATTTTGCGGCGCGATGGCTTGAGCCAGAGCTGCAGGGAGGCCCTTGTACTTTTTGCCAGTCTTTTTTACGGCACCCCGCGCCACCAGATTCTGCAATTTCTCATAGGCTCGCAAGCGAAGCATCTCCTCACCGCCGCTGGCGGCGTTTCGCGCCCGAAGGTTTTCGTGCACGATGTCGAAGAGCTGCTTGAACTCGAACGATGCACGTCGGGAAAGCACCGCGACCAACTCCTCGGTCACGAGATCAGGAACACGGCGGGAAAACGCGTTTTTCTTGAGAATAGCCATAGGGTGGCAACCGTAACACGTTTTGGCGTAACTGCAGCTCTTTTATCTGGCAAAACCAAATAATTAGCTCGCAATCGGTCGTCTGAAAACTAAGACACAATGACCCGCATGATCGTCTACGGCGTTGTGTTGGGATTGGGCGATGGCAGAGGGGTCGGGGATCGTCCGCCGGGCGGCGAAAATGAAGGAACCAGATTTGAAAACGCGCCCCCATGCGCTTGTTGCCGGTACCACATGCCTGCGGCTACACCGACCAAGGCCGCACCGGCTGCCGCCTGATAAATTGTCACTGGCCCGACCGACTCGGTCACGTATCCATCTGTTTGATAATTTTGCGACATTACGATCGGACTCAGATGCTTTGTGACCGCTTCCGGGGGCGGAAACTTGCTCAGGTCGACATTCTCATTCACCGAGGGTACGAATGCGGCGCTCATCATGAGCAATGGTCGAATCGCCGCATCGACTCGCATATAGAGGAGCGCTGCATCTACGTAGAAGAACGCTTGTTTCGCTGGCGGAACCGCGGCTTCGGCCTTCCGAAAATTTTCAGATGATGCGAGTTCGGATTTTGCCGCGGCGCTGCGCTTCACCGCCGCTTCGACGACGCTCTCATTGGAGCCGGCGATTAGCATCTTATCCGACAGCGCGAGTGTGGGCGCGATTGAAAAGAGACGTCCCCCGGTCGGCATCGAAAAATATTTCACTCCATCTTTCTCCTGTTGCGTCCAGGTTCCGCCCTCCGCGGACGTGGTCATTTTGGTCAGCAGCTGTGCGGCTTTAGCCGGATCTTTCACAGGTAAACTTGCGGTCATCGTCGGCCATTGCGCGCCTGCCGCCCAATCAGCCAATGCGCCAAGCTCCGGCCCGAATGCCGTGTTCCATTCCTGCATGGTCGTTCCGCTGCTTGAAACAGCATCCACCAGTTTTTGAAACGCGCCGGGAAGTCCCGGACTGGCCGGCACACCCGATGGCCAATTCATTTGGTTGGATAAATTGAGGAAACTCGCGAGATAAAAAAAAGTCTCCTTTGTCCCGAGAACCAGAGAACTTCGAGTCAGTGGCCCGGCATCGACCAACTGCGGCATTCCGAGGAAGAGGACATCGCGAATCTTGCCCCCATCAAAAGTCAGGGCGCCGCAGAAAGCATGAATTTGACGATACACCGCGCTGCTTCCCTGATCGTTGGTTCCACTTGCCCCCAGCAGAGGCATCACTTTCTCGAAATAGCGATCGACCCGGCCGTAGATCAACGAGCTATAACTCGCCGGCATGTGCTTAAACGCGGCCGAAAATGTCGAATCTCCCGCGAGCGTAGCCGCGCGATCTTTTAACCGGCCGTCAATGCGATCGAGAATCTCTTTCAACTCCGCCACGTCGTTGGCCGCGAGAAACCAGCTCCCGTCATAAACGGTCGCGAGCATTTGACCCTTTGCCGTCACCGTTTGAATTTGATGCTGCTGGTATTCCACCACCTCGCTTTTGGCATCCGAAGATTTTGCCAGCAACTTCGCCCGCCATTTGCTCAGAATTTTTTCCGCGCCGTCCGGCTTCCCTTTGAAACGGAATCCCCCCGCCAATTTCAGACCATTTGTCCATGAAGTGACGGCGAAGAAAATATCCTTCGGCTCGAGGCGCTCGAATTCCGCCAGGTTTTGGGACGCCGTCCCGGACTTCGGAATTTTCGAGAGCGGCTTTTCCAGGAAATCGCGCACCTCCGGTTCCTGCCGGATTTTGTAAATATCAGTCTGATGCCATTGGTCGCGCGTGCGGTTGAAATCTGACAGGTGCACGACCAGGAGAGTGTCGCCCGGCAACAACGAAGTGACTGCCATCGTCGCGTTTTTTTCCGCGACGCGCAGTCCATACCAAATTGCCGCGGCCGCGATCAGCGCGATAAGAATGAGCCAAAGCAACTTTCTCATGAGGCCCGAACTGTAGCGGCGGTCTCTGACCGTCGCCAAATCAAATGTAGAGGCGCTTGTACCAAGCGCTCCTTGGAAGTTCTCGCCTATGCGCGCGGATGAAACTTGCGGTGCACAGCCTTCAATCGCTGCTGGTCTACATGCGTGTAAACCTGCGTTGTTGAAATGTCAGCGTGCCCCAGCATTTCCTGGATGATGCGCAGATCGGCGCCATTGCTGAGCAAATGCGTCGCAAAGCTATGCCGCAATAAGTGCGGATAAATATTCGCTTCCAAACCCGATCGCCGCGCGCATTCCTTTACGATTTGCCAAATGCGCGTCGTCGTTAGTCTCGCCCCGCGCGACGAAAGAAAAATCTCGCTTCCTGTCCGGCGCTTTAGAAGTTGTGGTCGCTCCGTCGAGATGTAACTCGCCAAAGCCGCGCACGCTTTTTGTCCCACTGGCACCAGCCGCGTCTTGTTCCCTTTGCCGGTCACGCGAAGGATGCGCTCGTTCGAGTCAAAATTTTCCAGGCGCGCATTGGCCAGCTCGGAAATGCGCAGCCCGCTCGCGTAAAGTAATTCGAGTATCGCCCGGTCGCGCAGCCCGAGCGGATGTCGCGTATCGATGCTTTCGATCAACTGTTCCACCTGCAATTCGTTCAACGTCTCCGGCAGATAACGTTCGATCCGCGGCAAAGTTAGCGTCTCTGTCGGATCGCGCTCCAGTGCGCCTTTGCCCGCGAGAAAGCGGAAGAAAATTTTGAGTGCGACGACGATCAACTTGATCGACGAAGCGGAAAGTCCACCGCACTTTCGCACACCGAGATATTCGCTGATCAAAGGCAACGTCACCTTGCGCGGTTGCGTGATTTCACGCGCCCGTCCGCACCATTCCGCAAATTCTGTCAGCGAACGGCGCGTAGATAGCTGATAGTTATCGGAGAGACCGCGCTCGACCGCGAGGAATCGAATGAAGCCATCAATCTCCTGTTCCACGCTATGCACCATCGAACATCGCCAATGAACAGCAACCTGCGTCGCAAATGGTCGTGTTCGATTCGAATACCTCTTCCTCAGAGAGAGGTGGCCGTCGCGGTCTAACAGTTGCTCATGCGATCTTGTCTCGATCGCATACGATTTGAGCAGTGCGATTGCCCAAACCGCGCACCCGTTGACAAACGAACCTCTAGTGTCCGATCATTAAGCAACATGAGCTTCGATTTAAATTTGCTGGTGAAAGATTGGCCGCATGAATCCGGCTCGATCAAGGTACGCAAGATCATGGGCCTGGATGGCCGCGAGAAATTGCAGCTCCGCATCGACCTCGGCTTGCTCCAGATGGAAATGGAAGGACGCCCCGATGGCCAGCGCCCTCACAACGCCGAGTCGTTGCTCGCGTATCATCAACGTCGCGCCACGCGCGCGGAAGAACGCGGCGAAACTTATCAGCTCACTCCGGAGCAATGCGCCGAGTTGCAGCAGGAAGGCATCCAATATTATCACCGTTACCTCAGCCTCTTTCAGATCAACGACTTCCAGGGCGTCATTCGCGACACCCAACGTAACCTCGAGCTTTTTAACTTTGTCGTCACGCATACCGACCGGGAAGACGTGGTCTGGAGCTTCCAGCAATTTCGTCCTTACGTCCTGATGATGAACACGCGCGCCAAAGCTTCCATTTTCCTCGGCGAAGGAAAATTTGCCGAAGCCATGAAGGAGATCGAGCGCGGTCGCGACACCATCACTGAATTCTTTCAACAATCGAATTTCCCCGAGCTCGCGCAAAAAAGTTCCGAGCTCGCCTTTCTGGAAGAGTGGCTCGAGGAAGTCAGCTCCAAGCGCCCGCTCTCTAAACTCGAGATCATGCAGCGCGAGATGGAAACCGCGATTGCCAAAGAACTCTATGAGCGCGCCGCCGAGCTACGCGACGCAATCAAGCTACTGCAAGCAGGAAAGTAAGACGAGCTGCTGATTGAATTAGGAAGCCAGGAAACCACGAAGGGATCACGGCGAAAATCCTTCGTCGATTGATTGGGCGATCCGGCGGTTCCCGATTTCTTCCTCATCCAATTGCGACAGATTCTTCAGCGTTCATTTTGGGCGATCCAGTGGTCCCCGATTTCTTCCTGATTAAATTCTTCTCCTGGATTCCTGGCTTCCAAATTCAAATCCGCCGAAATCATTGAACGATTGAGCGAGTTGGTGGTTTAGTGATTTGCTCCGACGACCTTTCACTCGCTAAATGGACAAAGCTCCCAATCCTTCTTTGATCGAGCGCAAGGAACGTTGGGCGCGCAAAATGAGCGGCAAAGCGAAACCCGCTGCGCGCTCCGAGAACCGGCTTCCGCCAGGACAACATCTCACCCCCGGTTTTCCCGTGCTCGATCTCGGCATCCAACCCGACATCCCGCTCACGGAATGGCGCCTCGAAGTCGGCGGCCTCGTCGAAAATCCGCAGACATTCACTTGGGAACAATTCAACGCCCTTCCGCAATTCGAAGACGTCAGCGACTTCCACTGCGTCACTACCTGGAGCAAGTTCGATTGCCGCTGGCGCGGCGTCGCTTTCTTTACCCTGGTAGAACTCGTTAGGCCAAAACCGGAAGTAAAACACGTCCTCTTCACCAGCTACGACGGCTACACCACTAACGTCCGTCTCGAAGACGTGCTCGACGACGACGTCCTTGTCGCCACGCAATTCGATAACAAACCCATCCCGCGCGACCACGGCGGCCCCGCGCGCATCATCATCCCAAAACTCTACGCCTGGAAAGGCGCCAAGTTCGTCCGCCAGATCGAATTCGTGGCCGAAGACAAGCTAGGCTTCTGGGAAGTGCGCGGTTACAGCAACACCGCCGACCCTTGGACCGAGGATCGATTCTCTTAAATAACCTACCGTTGCGGCACTGGCAGGCACTCGCTAGTTTGTCATTTCCACTAAGGACCACCGCGTACGTGAATCGCTTCCGTCGAACAGTACGACAATATAATTACCTGTCTCTCTTGGGGCACAACGAAGTGGTTTGTTCCCTTGACCTTCAATCAAAAGCGATCCTTCTGCGATTGGGCTGAGCTTAAGAGGATCAATCGACAGGGCAGCCCCATTCACTTTAATATCAGCCCTCCGTCCTTCGAGAGTCGAAAACGCAAAAAAGTGAGCCCCGCGAGACCTGGCTTGGGGAGGAATGCTGGCAATCTTCAATACATTTTTTACCGTACGATCCCTTTGTATAATCCCCAGTTTGTATAGCACGTATAGAGGGGAGATTCCTTCTTTGATCGCAACGTTACTCGATGCCCTTTCGCAACTACCATTTGTGAAAGAGAACCCGTGGTTACCAGGTGGCACGCCGAAGCTGCTCGCATAAGCACCAGCGACAAATCCGGCAGGCTTTATACTCTTTGCATCAATCTGAAAATCAGTCTTTTCTGCAAGACCTACTGCATTAATAAACCCGATGGGAACTAGTGCCCCGTCGTTCTGGCCCGAGCTTATAGAGGCTACCAACGTAACCCCTACGATGAAGCTAAAGATTTGTTTCATAGGTAGTTTCGGTTAGTTGAGCGGTTATGTTCCCTATAGGGTTACGGGTCGGGCGTAGATAAATTTGGTAAACGCGGTGTACGGTCGACAACGGTCTACCGTTCTTGTCGAGCGATTGTCCTGTAAGAAAGACACGAAAGTTTCGACTTCGCACCGTTACTAGATTAAAAATCCTTGAGAAGTAATCTTCCCGTGCACTGTCGCTCCACTCTGTTGGCCCGCCACTCGACCACTGCGTTGCATTTCCGAAGAAATTCGTGCTGTGATTAGCGGGGGTAACTGCGATTCCGGAAAATTGTGATACGGAGAGAAATGGTCGACTCGCTATTACTGCATCCGCAAACTTGTCCGCCTGAATCGCGGCGGCCGGATCGTTCAGTGGCCCATTGACAGTAACTGGCAACATACCCGCATCGACGTTGTCGCTGTTGATCTGGATACCGGCGGCCAGAGCTCTCAATACGTCGCGGCTCGCTGCGTTGACATTTATAACTCCGCGAGTTTGGAAGCGGTCAGCCGAGGAAAAGAGGTCTAACAAACGTGCTGCACGGGCGTCATCGTTATCAAAGTTCTTAAACTCCGGTGAGCCGATGCGGAAGGTTGATGCGCATCCATAATTTGGGTCCGCGGTCATGGTAGACTTCCAAGAGTCCTGCCACTTTTGTGCGAAGTCCGCCGACGACGACGGAGGAAATCCACTGGGTTTCCATCGAATCGGGTCGTATACACGCCCAAGTTCTGTAATCGAGATATATTTACCACCCCCGGCGAAATAGGTTGGCGCCTTACTTGGCTCGGCAGCGGGCAGTGGGGTCAGTGCTGTTGGATCGGTGGCGGTGTTTGGTGGAGTTAGTCCTTTTGTGCTGGAATGTCCGCCGTCCGGCCAGGCGGCAACGGTGGTCTGTGCAGCTTTCCAATTGCTGTGATTAACTAAACCATCCTGATACATGCGTCCCCACCATGCTGATTGACCATAGCTGGTGGAACTCGTTTGGGCATACGCTGCATGTGCTTGGACCTTAGTCATATAATAGGAGGACCTAGGGTCGCCGAGATTGAAAAGGGTCTCACTAAGCGAATCGTACCGTAGGCCAGGTAACGTTCCGCGCCACTCCGGATCGGGGGCACTATTGGGTGTAGTTAAGTTAGCATAACTCCGTTCTACTCCGCTGTAGTTCAAACCTGGGAATTTGTCAGTTCCATCGCCGCGAACGCCGTCCAGCGCGCCAAAGCCGGCTCGGTCCACTTGATTGTTGTTCCACTCGACCAAGTATCCACAATCCGTAGGATCGATTTTGGGTCCAGCCTCGCTACCAAGGTAGATCGCTGCTGCACTGCCGGTAGGTCTCACTGTGAGGCCGGTATTGAATTTGTATAGGTGTTCGTAAATCTTGACGACCCTGAACTCATTTGGTTGCAACGCAGTGGCGGCAGTAAAAGTTATTGATCCCTTACCAAAGCTGTCTTCAAACTTATTCTGGTCTGACGTTCCACCGACGTACGCATAGAACCTGTTGATGTCGGTAAACTGAAACGTGCCAGAGTCAATCGCTCGGTTACTCATGTTCCAGAGCTCGATATAACCAACTGCTCTCACGTTTGCCCACCAAGTATTGTTGCTGAGGTAAAAATTCGTTGTTTCGCTTCCTTCCTTCTCCCATTTAAACTTTTCGTAGAATTCTACGACAAATGGGTAGCGGCCGATGCCACGGTACTGAGGACCAACGACTGCATCCATTGTTGCATAGCCGATCATGTTTGCCGCGCACGTTTTTACGTAATCCTCTCCTGCTGGAAATCCGCCTCTCCTAGAAGCCGCGAACTGAGGCAAATTGTCGGCAACCACCTTTGCAAGTGCCGTTACTTTATTGTCATTAGAGGTAGTGGCATCCTGAATGATTGTGTTCAGATTCGTCCTGACTTTGCCTTCATCTTTGTAATGAAAGCCAAAGGGAATAAGATTCTGCTCCCCCCCAGCATCAACGCCAAAGCGAACCGCAAGATTTTGCTGTGTAACATCAATTTGCCCGCTCGGCGGCGGCGCCACTTGTTTCAACGTTGGAGTAGTAAATAGCAGCCCTCTATTATCGACGAGAGTGTTTGCAAGTGTCGATCCCGAGTCATCCGCTATTGCAGAGTTGAAGATTGTGAAAAGAGCAATTTCGTTGGAGTTCGTACCGTTAGTCCGCTGATGTGGAGCGCCGCCGCCGCCGTTACCGACTACAGAAGCGTCCAGATAGCCGCTCATGTCCTCCATCCAAAATGTGTAGCGTTGATACGGCAGAGTGTAAGGCGCCGAGGTCGCCGTATCGTTTGGATCATGAATCTCCTGCCACTGCGTAAACACGGGCTGTTGGAACGGAAATAAAACGGGGTACTTCTTCGGAGTGGCACGCGCAGTGTCCTGTGCCGGATTCGAAGCGTACGCCGCTGATGGAGCTACCGGTTGTTGAATCGCAGGGACGTTAATATGATCGATATTAAGCTGCGAGGGGGTGCCGCCTGAAAAGAGAGGATAACAATCGACCTTGTTCGTAGCTCCGGCCTGTGCTCTAGCAAGGAAGTAGTAGGCATCTCTGTTCCCGCTGCTATTAGGACCTTGGGTGCCGTCTGCTCGTAGAACAAGAAACGCGTCGTCAGCCGTAACCGACGTTGCGACGGCTGGAGAAGCGATGAGCAGTTTTTTGGCAGCCTCTAATCCATTTTGCGCGGCGATTTCGGCTTGGTAGCGGTCATTGTAAGCACTGGACGTTGTCCGGTCGATCGAGGCACTAGACAATAGGCCGATGACAAGAATCGCCGCGAGCGTTACCATGATCAGCGTGATAATCAGCGCAAAACCTGAGATGACAGCGTGGCGCTTTGGATTAGACAGAAGCATGTTTAGAAATTGATTCGCGTTCGGAATTCGTAAGCGTGAGGGGTAACGATCAGTTTGTTTCGACTCGTCGGTTCCATCCAATCTTTCGGATCGTTTGATACGCTTATTAAAGTGCGCGCCGCTTCTGCGCTCATCGCCTTGAAGGAGATCTCTATGACGCGCGGCAACTCGATAGGAGTCGTAGCTGAAGAATCGCAAATATAGGGCGGCTTAGTTGTTGTGACACCGTTCGCGGTTTGCGAGTTTATAACGGCGCCAGCTTTATCGTATGCGATGATGCGAAGATCCCAGACGTTCGAGGCGAGAACGTCATCGTTCAGAAGATTAGCGGCTGTTCCTGGGGCATCGGGAGTGTAGAGATTTGAATCGGCGGTGTAGCCTGCAGTACTCGTAAAGACACCACGTGTCGCCGTGCTATCATGAAAGAAGCGACGAAGAGTATATGTGTGACGGGTGGTATCCCAACGACAGTAGTATCCAACTGAGCAAACGTCTCCGGTACCCGTATTCTTTGTGGATGTAAGTGCGTAAACCTGATGATTGTAATAGCTGTTCGTCGGGTCCGTGTAAGGATCGTTAGTTGCGTCATTCCAAACATTATTGAGTACAAAATAGGCAGCAGGTCGCGTAACTGGTTGTGGTGCAGATGGCGGAGGATTCGTGAATGGATCTGGTTGCCATTGCGTACGAACAATGTTTGTGAGATCCCGCTGTATCATTTGTAGCGCCGCGCGCGCATCTCGGAATGCATCTATACGTTGGTTTGCGCGCGAAGTAGTCCCGATTAGGGATCCAAACATCGTTCCGAGCATCACTACGATTAGAACCGTAATCGCGGCGGCGACTAACAGTTCAACGATGGTGAACGCTGTCAGATTTCGGCGACGACAAATCATCGATTAGTATTTCGAAATAAGTCGAGTGAAGTCTCGCTTTGTTTGATTCACGGATGATGCCGACGCTGGCCACCCGACGGACAGAGTCACCTCATTCACGAATACTTCGCCTCCTGACGGCGGATCGAAGCCAGAAGGCGAAGTATTCTTCGTGATTGTTACGGCATAAGTTCCGTCCGCGGCTGTTTGCGTTAGCTGGCCGTCGTTATTCGCATATACGTCGGGTGCAGTCGGAGTCGCAGATACCGTGAGATTAACTGCCAGGGTCTGGTTATTGGCGACGGGAACTTTGGCCGAGTCATTTAATTGTGTATGACCGTTGCCGTCCAAAACGAGCTGCCCGGTGGAATCGCGTTTCAGGTTTTGGCTCGTGAGACTTCCGAAAAGGCTGCGTGCAATTTGTGCCGCGCGTGTTTCGTCTTGTGAGAAATGGCCAGTATTCAATCCGACTGGAAGAACTCCAAGGATTGCAACGATCGCAAAGGATACTACTCCCAACGCTAAAACTACTTCTACCAGACTGAAGGCGCATCGTTTGGTTTGTGAAAAGGTTTTCAACTTTATTAGGCCTAAGAGCTGGGTGTCGGCGTGACAGTTGGTTCGGCTCGACCGGTTAGGCGCGAAACCTTCAATGCTTCTGCCGTCAGGGGATTATTGAACGAATCTCTAGCTCCAATGATGTTTTCCGAGCCAGCCTTAGCGAAGCCTTCAAACAGAACGAATACTACATCGCTGGTCGGAGATTCGATTTCACCGTTTGCATTGAATTTGATGAAAGGGAATGTCTCGGAAGTGGATGTGGGCTGGAACGCAAAGTTTTGCCTAGGAAGCGTATCGAGCGCGCCATATTTGTCGGTATTGCCAGCAACATCCTTCTTACTGCGGAAGCTGATACCTGTCGGCAGGGTTCGCCATTGTGTCAGCTGTTTTTGAGTTGCGGGATTCGCCGGATCGTCTTCAAAAATCGCGTATGATTTGTAGTTGTAACGATCGAGCACTGCTTGAGGCGGTGCCGCACTTGCGCCGAAAGCCGAAAACACCACATAGGTTGGCAGTCCATCCTTAATTGCTTGGGACCGCGCTTGCTCAATCATCCCCAGTAAATTGCTGGCTCCGACTTTTCGTCCGCTCGACTTGGATAACGAATTTACCGCCGGGATCACCGCCACGAGAAGAAGCGAAATGATTCCAATGACGACGAGAAGCTCGAGAAGGGTAAAAGCGCATCGAAATGCTGAACTCGGAATCGAGCGAGCGCGATGCACGGCAAAGACGCGAGGGTAGTGGAGAGGAGGTCGGGAGACCAACGAATGAATGCGGAATGCGGAGTGACGAGAGCCCTTGAAAACCACGCTGAAAGTTAACAGGAGATAGCGGTGAGTTGAAGTCAGAAGTCGTACGGGAAGTAAAAAGAAAGAATTAAGAAAGGGGGGATCAGAAAGGCGATCTTGGAGGGGAGTCGAGAAATAGAGACAAATCGGCCAGGTTAAAAAAGGCTATCGGCATGGTTCTAGCTTTTACAGCGGAGCGTGCTGGAACACACTTTATCAGAGGAAGAGCGAAGTCAGATTGTCCAGACGATCGAGATGTTTGAGGTCATTACTCAAACGCAACCCGATGATTATCAGTCGCTGGAGATTCTGAAGGAAGGCTACCGCAAAATCGGCCGGCTCGAAGAATCGTTCCGAGTCTCGCGCCGGTTGGCGGAGGCCTATTACAACGTCGGTTCCTACACGCTCGCCCTGCAGGAGTGCGAAGTAATTCTGCTCAAAGAACCGAATGCGCCGGAGATTCTGGCGCTCCAGGGCGAGATCGAGCACAAGCTTCAGCAAACGGGCACGAAATCGCCCGACGCAGGGGCGCGCACGGGGTTGATCGCGACGGATTTGGTCCCGGTGGGAGCGAATGGGGCGTCGTTGATCGAGATGCCGGAGACGAAGCACAGCCGGTCGCATCAATTGCAGGAGCGCGGCGACGATCAGCTGGCGAAATTTTTGATCGTGCAACAGCTCTTCCCGGAAGAACAGATCACGGCTGCGCTCGAGACGGTTAAAAGTTTAAATAAGGATTTAAGTGGGCAGGCGCTGGCGTCGTCGTTGCTGGAAAAACTCTGCCGCCAGGATACGGACAAACTCGATGCGGTGCTCTCGTCGTTGATCGATCGGACGAAGTTCGCTTACGTGCCGCTGGAATATTACGATGTGGACCGGCAGGTGGCGCGGATGTTGCCGGACCATCTCACGCTCGGCCGGCTTTTCGTACCCTTCGATCTGATCAGCCGCACCATTATGATCGGGTGCTGTAACCCGTTTGATGTGGCTGGACGCGAAGCGGTGCAGCAATCGATCGATTACACAGTGGCGTGGTATCTGGCGCGGCCGGAGGCGATTGTGAAATCACTGCAGGGCATTTACCGGCTCGACTCGCGAGCCACGGCGGCATGAGAGGCAAATCTTTCGGAGAACGCATCGCCGATGTCCTGATCGAGGAGGGTTTGCTCCTTCCCAATCAGCTCGAGGAAGCGGTAGCGGCGCAAAAGAAAGAGGGCGGCCGGCTGCTCAAAATTTTAACGGACAAACAGTTCGTCACGGAACAGGACATGGCGTTCAGCATGGGGCGTTGTCTGAATACGCCGCCGGTCAACCTGGCGAAGATCCGCGTGCCGGAACAGATCATGTCGCTTGTTCCGCGCGAAATGGCGAAGGCGAACAAGCTGGTGCCGATCGCGCGATTGGACGGCAAACTTTTCGTGGCCATGGCCGACCCGACGAATATTCTCGCGGTCGACGATCTGAAGCGCCGGGTGCAATTGGAAATCGTTCCGATGATCGCGACGGAAAAAGCGGTCACGGAAACGCTCGCGGGAGTGCATGGCGGCGCGAACATGACGCAGGTGCTGCGTCAGGTGGCCGACGAAGCCGCGCAAAATGCGGACGTCGAAGTGCAGACTTCGAAGAACGAAGAGATCGATCTCGATCGGCTCGCGACGGACAGCGAAGACGCGCCCGTGATCAAAATCGTGAACCTGATTTTGGTGCAGGCGATCAAGGAAAAAGCGTCGGACATTCACATCGAACCGTTTCATCGCACCTTGAAGTTGCGCTATCGTATCGATGGCGAACTGATTCAGGCGGAATCGCCGCCGAAAGCCCTCCAGCTGGCGATCACCTCGCGCATCAAGATTCTCGCCGGATTAAACATCGCGGAGCGTCGCGTCCCGCAGGATGGCCGATTCCGCATCAAGGTCATCGGCAAGGAAGTCGATTTGCGTATCTCCATTCTGCCGACCGCGCACGGAGAAAAGATCGTCATCCGTATTCTCGATAAATCGTCGCTCAGCGGCAGCATCGAACAGATGGGCCTGGACGAAGGGACGCTGGGAAAATTCCGCAAAGCCATCGATGCGCCGCACGGAATGATTCTTGTCACCGGTCCCACCGGTTCGGGCAAGACCACCACGCTCTACTCGGTTCTGCAGGAATTGAACAATCCGCAATACAACATCGTGACGGTGGAAGATCCGATCGAGTACGAATTGACCGGCATCAATCAGGTCTCGGTGCGCAACGATATCGGACTGGATTTCGCCTCCGCGCTCCGGTCGATTCTGCGTCAGGACCCCGACATCGTGATGGTCGGTGAAATTCGTGACAACGAAACTGCGGACATCGCTGTGAAAGCGGCGCTGACCGGTCACCAGGTTTTGAGCACGCTGCACACGAACGATGCTGCCGGCGCGATCACGCGTCTGGACGACATGGGGATCGAGCCGTTTCTCATTTCGAGCTCGATCATCATGACCTGCGCGCAACGACTCGTTAGGCGAGTGTGCGCGAATTGTCGCGAAGAATTTGTTCCCGAGCCGGAAGCACTGGCCAACCTCGGCGTGGCGGTAGAAGGCGGAATGTTCTATCACGGCGCAGGCTGCGATCGCTGCAAAGGTCGCGGCTATCTGGGACGAGTGGCGATTGTCGAAGCCCTGCCGGTAAGCGAAGCGATCCGGCGTTTGATCATCAAACGCGCCTCTGCGGTCGTGATCAAGAATCAGGCGGTGAATGAGGGGATGAAAACGTTGCGCATGGTGGGCATCGACAAGGCGCTCGAAGGCATAACCACACTCGAGGAAATCTTGCGAGTCACGGCGGAGGACCAGTAAGCGAATGAAGATTCCATTTCTCGATCGTTTTAAAAAGGGCGGCGCCCCGACGAAACAGACTGGGTCGGGTGGATACCAGATCTCGAAGCCATCGGCCATTTCCAAACCCGAAGGGGAAAGATTGAGCAAAACGGTGATGCCGAACTCGACGCGAATGGTTTCGCCCGAGGAGACACCGGAATTGGCCAGTTCGGCGTTAGGTGACGGGTCCTTCGAGTCGCCGTCGCTGGCGCCGCGCGCGATTTCGTTTGGCCCGACAAAGAAAACTGTGGCGGGCCGCAACAAAGATTTGCCGCCGGCGGTGGCATTCGCGCTCGAGCCGAGGGTAGAGCGGGCCATCTCGCTGGAGCTGGCTGATGTGCTTAAACAAATCCCTGCCGGCCTAACGAAGCCATTGGAGAGCCTGGACAAGTCGCGCCGCATTTTGCTCAAGGCCTCGGAGTTGGAAAAAAAGATGGCCGCAGGGAAGCCGGCGGTGTCTCTGGGAAGTATTCATAAACAGGCGCCGGAAATATTCCTGCGTCCGATCGCGGCCGACGACACGACGGAGATTGCCCTGCCGTTCGACAAAGTTTTGGAAGCGTTCATGCAGATGCAGGTCCGGCGCGATCAAGTGAGCGACGATGCCGTGCCACAGGTAGAGACGCCGTTCCTTAAAGTAACGCAGGAAGACAGCGAACGATTTGGTGTGCCTAACGAGCCGCTGCAAGCATCGGCCAAGCCGCCGGTGCGCGTGGAAGCGGCAACGGCTCGCACCATTGCCGCGGCCGAACCTGAACCGAGCGTAAGTGAGAAGTTTATCCCTAAACCGGCAACGGCAGAAGCAATCGCCGCCGCAAATCCGGAAGCGGCGGCGGCCACCGAAGTTAGTCATGTGCCGCAGCCGCAGACCGAGCCAAAAAAGCCGATGCGAATTCCGCTGGCGAAGCAGTCCGGGAGAAAAACCAGCGGCGCGGCGAAAACGCCGGAACGCATTCCATTTCATCTTCCACCGAAAGGAACGGGTGCGCCCGCCTCTGAGAGAGTTCCAGCCTCAAGCGGGCCGCCCGTTTCCACTCCATCCTCAGCAACACGCATTCCATTCGAGATGCCGGCGGGTATGGAGTTGCCGAAAAAGGCGGAAGTTATTCCTCCGACCCCAATGAATGAAGAAATCGGCGGGGACGATAAGAAGATCAGTCTTGCGCTTAAGCCGATCCTGCAAAGTCTCCCCGTTTTTGAATTGAGCGGCGATCCAAAAGAAGTGCCGGAGGAAGCGCGGATCGAATTTTCGTTTTCGCTCATCCATTCGCAACTGTCGAGCGGGCGAATAGCGATTGCGCCGGAACTTTTCGAACGAGCTTTGCCGGCGGATGGGCGCCGATTTTTCACGGCCAAGAACTTGCAAGTGCCGGTACTTTTGCCCTTGCCGGAAGTGCTGAAGAACCTGCCGCCGGAGGCGCTGCAGATGCGCGGCGATCAGGAAGAAGGGGAAATAGTCGAAACGATCGAGACGCCCTTTTCGACCACGGCAGCGGAAGATGCGAAACGTTTTAGTAAAGGTCCGCAGCCGATCATGCAGCCGGAACCGGCGCTGTCTGCGACAGAACCAGCAGCGGCGCCAAAACTCGATGCGAAAAGTGTGGTGGCGCAAGTCTGCGCACTGCCCGACGTGCGCGCCTGCTCGCTCTGCTTCACTGATGGTTTAAGTCTGGCCGGAAATTTTCCGACCGAACTGGGCGCGGAGGCAATTTGCGCGATGGCGCCTGCGTTAGTGGAGCGCATCGAACCACACTTGGCTGAAACCAAGATTGGCGCGTTGAAAGCGGTGACGCTGCACTGCGCGAACTCGACGCTCAGCCTTTTCAAACACGCCAACGTCTGTATGGCTGCGCTGCACACAAACGGTGAGCTCACCGACGAAGTCCGCGCCGAACTCAGTCGGCTGTTGGTGGAACTTTCCCGCACCTATTCCCAAACCGAGACTTCCCGTGTCGATCATTAATTACGCCAGCCGCGAGATTCAGTTCAAAATCGTTTACTACGGCCCTGCCTTGTGCGGGAAAACGACCAATCTTGGCTACATTCATCAACGAATTAACCCTTCCAATCGTGGCGACCTGGTTTCGCTGGCCACCGCCGCTGACCGCACTCTCTTCTTCGATTTTCTTCCGGTAAATGCGGTCGTGATCAAAGGATTTGTGACAAAATTCCAACTCTACACCGTCCCCGGTCAGGTCATTTACAATGCGACGCGTCAGCTTGTTTTGCGCAGCGTCGACGGCGTCGTTTTCGTGGCCGATTCGCAGTGGGAAAAAATGGAGGAGAATGTCGAGAGTTTCAAAAATCTGGCGGACAATCTGTCCAAGCAAAACATCTCGATCGACGAAATTCCCTACGTCCTGCAATACAACAAACGCGACCTGCCCAATACCGCGCCCGTAAATTATCTCGAATTCGTGCTCAACAACCGGAAGCGGCACGCGCAAAGTTTCGAAGTCATTTCCAGCACCGGACAAAACGTCTTCGCATCCCTCAATGCGGTCTCACAAACTTTGCTGCACAAATTCAGCAAGCAAAGCGAGGCGACCAAGCCAGCTGTGTTGCCCGTCGCGATTCCGGCCGAACCAATCGTCGCGCAAGAGGAAGGGGCAACGGTATGAACGCCATTCCTGTTTTCACGATTGAGGATGTTGCCTCGCTTGATGGGATTCTGGCCGAGTTTTTACAGAAGGCTGAGGCCGAACTGACCGTTGTGATCGATCGCGGCGGCAATGTCATCTCGCAGTTTGGGGACATGACAGTGCTTGATGTCACAATCATCGCGGCGCTCGCTGCCGGATCGTTCGCCGCGACCAAGGAGCTGGCGCGCCGGATTGGGGAGCTCGAGTTCAATGCGCTTTACCATCAGGGTAATGGCAACCACATTTTCATGAACTCGGTCGATGACGACACGATCATGATTACGGTCTTTGGCCCGCGCACGACGGTGGGTCTGGTGCGTTTTTATTCTTTGGGCACGGGGCAGAAAATCGCTGAACTTCTTAAATCGCTGCAGGGCAATTCGAACAATGTCGCCTTTGCGTCGGCCGAAATTTCGACCGGCGATATCTTCAGCGAGTAGCTTCGGGTAGCGCGGGCGTCTCGCCCGTGCTGCTGCGCGTCTCGTGCCGCAATAATTGGCGCGCCTTTGGCGCATTATTTTATTGTCGCGACGAGACGTCCGCGACGGCGCGCGAGACGCGCACCCTACCCGGTAAATTCTTTCGCGACGAGCGTGGCGTTATGACCGCCAAAGCCGAATGAATTGTTTAGCGTTACCCGCACCTTCTTTTCCTTCGCGACATTCGGCGTGTAATCGAGATCGCATTCCGGATCTGGATTTTCCAGATTGATCGTGGGCGGAATAATGGAATCGCGCATCGCGAGCGCGCATGCTGCCATTTCTATGGCCCCAGCTCCGCCTAACAAATGGCCTGTCATCGATTTCGTGGAACTGATCGATAAGCCATTCTTCGCATGTTCGCCGAAAACGGTTTTGAGCGCGCGCGTTTCGCAGATATCGCCAAGGCCCGTCGAAGTCGCGTGTGCGTTGACATAATCGACCTGCTCGGCCGTGATCCCTGCATGATCGAGGGCCAATTGCATCGCGCGCGCGGCACCAGCCCCATCCGGTTCCGGCGCCGTCATGTGATAGGCATCTGCGGACAATCCGTAGCCGGCGAGCTCGCAATAAATTTTCGCGCCGCGCGCTTTGGCGTGTTCGAGTTCCTCTACCACCATGATGCCAGCGCCTTCGCCCATGACGAATCCGTCACGGTCACGATCGAACGGTCGCGAAGCTCGCTCCGGTTCGTCATTGCGCGTGCTCAGCGCTTTCATCGCCGCAAATCCGGCGAGACCGATCGGGATGATGGACGCCTCCGCGCCGCCTGCCAGAAAAATGTCGGCATCGCCAAACTTAATGATGCGCCATGATTCTCCGATCGCATTATTGGAAGTAGCGCACGCGGTGACGATGCAGAGGTTCGGACCCTTGAGGCCAAATTCCATCGAGATCAGACCGCTGGCCATGTTGCTGATCAGCATTGGAATCGTGAAAGCGGAAACACGGGAAGGTCCCTTGTTGAGCAACGTGCTGTGTTGATCTTCCAGTGTTTTCAATCCGCCGATGCCACTGCTTACGTTTACACCAAACCGATCGCGATCGAGGCGTTCCAGATCGACGCCGGCGTCCTGCATCGCCATTTTAGCGGCGGCCAACGCCATTTGCGCAAAGCGATCGGTGCGGCGGATATCTTTCGGATTTTTAAAAAATGGCTTTGGATCGAAATCGCGCACTTCGCCGCCGATCCGGCAATCGTAACCTGAGACATCGAAATGTTGGATGTGGCGAATACCACTCACGCCATTCGTTAGGCGATTCCAGAATGTGTCCAGGTCGTTACCGACGGGCGAGACAACACCCATCCCCGTAATAACAACTTTGCGATCTTTCATGGCATTCAAAACAAGCGCAGCGACTAACGAATGGCCTTACTTTTTACTCATCACCGGCCACTTGTCACTTTTCCTTAGCGTGTCCCCATGCCCACGCTTTGCACGGTCTGGAAAAGTTTGCCCTCGGTCTTGATCGAAGGCGCGATAATGATTTCCGTTTGTTGAAATTCAGCGATGTCGCGCGCGCCGACATTTCCCATGCAGGTGGTGATTGCACCGACAAGATTCTGGCTGCCATCATCTACCTCGGCCGGGCCGAAAAGAATTTGTTTCAGGGAACCGGTCGCGCCGACTTTGATGCGCGTGCCCCGAGGGAGATTGGCGTGCGGTGTTGCCATTCCCCAATGATAACCCTGGCCCGGCGCTTCATGCGCTCTGGCAAATGCGCTGCCCACCATGACTGCGTCCGCGCCGCAAGCGAGCGCTTTGCAAACGTCGCCGCCTTTGCTCATGCCACCGTCGGTTATGATCGGGACATAGCGCGAAGTCTTTTTGAAATATGCGTCGCGCGCGGCAGCGCAATCGACGGTCGCCGTAACTTGCGGAACTCCCAGGCCCAGGACACCGCGAGACGTGCAGGCCGCGCCCGGTCCGACGCCAACGAGGACTGCAGCCGGTCCACACTCCATGATCTCGAACGTGACATCGTAACCGACGGTGTTACCGACGATCACGGGAATGCGCATGTCGCTACAGAATTTTTGCAGATCGAGCGATTGATATTCCGAGGAAATATGTCGCACGGTTGAGACGGTGCTCTGCACGACAAAAATATCTGCGCCTGCTTCCTGCGCGATCGCTCCGAACTGCGCCGCGCGCTGGGGAATGGAACTAACCGCTGCGATCGCACCGGCATCTTTGATTTGGCGAATGCGCGCGGCGATCAAATCTTCCTGCACCGGTTCCTGATAAATCTTTTGCAGAAGCGCGGTGATCCCGGCTTTATCGGTCTCGACAATTTTTTGCAAAACTTCCTGCGGATTTTTGTAGCGCGTTTGCACGCCTTCCAAATTCAGAACGGCAAGGCCGCCGAGTTTGCTCATGGCGATGGCGAATCGCACATCGACCACACCATCCATGGCGCTGACCAGGACGGGGATTTTGAATTCGAGCGGTGATGCGTTTTTGCGAGGCAGACGCCATGTGATATCGATTTCGTTCGGATTGATAGTGACGCGCCCTGGCACGAGGGCAATCTCGTCGAACCCGTAAGTGACGCGGGCTTTTCGATTCCGGCCGATCCACATTCCCATAATTAAATTCGCTCCAGTTTAAATCTTTCGTTCAAGCTGCCACAGCGCGGGCACCGCGGCAGTAAAGCGTCCGTCCGGTCTTCGAACTCAAACGCGCAAATCACGCACCGCAGGCGATGACGCAAAGCCCGTCGCTCCCGCCGGCGCCGATTCCATTCTCCCACTATCCAGAGGAGAAAAACCGCCGCAAGAAAAACCAGCAGGTAGATCGTGACTAGAACGGCCAGACTGACGCGAATCACGGCAGCGCGTGGCCTGCGGGCGCAGAGGGTGGTGTCACCACGTCGTTACCCCATTCAATTGTCGCGATCGCCCATTGGAGTCGATCGGGATCTTTAATGGCAGCGGTGTCTTTTGGGATAAAACGGCAAAGCATCAGGTAAGCGCGCGCTTGCTCGTCGAGAGCGCTGTCGCCCGATGTAGTTTGGAGGAAGCAATAACGCACTACTCCATTCTGCGTTACGCCGACGCGAAAGTTAGCGCTCTGCGGCGGCTCGCGTGTAGAGGCGGAATATTTCATGGCTGGCTTTTCCGCTTTGCCTAACGAGTCGAGGTTTTCGGAAAAAATGATCGTGGTCGGCGTCGCGGGCAGGGAGACTGCTTTTTTCACGCGCGCGATCGGCACCGGCCCGGGAGGTTGAGAGCTGGGGGTCTGCAAATCGTCCGCCGGTACAGGCAAAGTTTTCAGGGCGGGATTTATCGTCAAGTAAGAAGGGACGTGACTGAGTTTTGGAACAATAAAGGTCTTCGCCTCCGCCGGCCTTTGTGTCGTCGTGGCGAGAGCGGGATCTTCCGCGGCGATCCAACGCAGCAACGTGCGTCCTTCTTCGGTGTCTTCAGAAATCAGGTTCACGCGCGCCGGGGGCGGAAGTAAGGCGACCGTGGGCGGATAAACAATTTGGAAGAGATAAAAACAAACCGCGTGTCCAACGGCGGAAGCAGCAAGAAATCCAAAAATAGCGAGACGCCGCGTGGGCGCCGGCTCCCACGCGAATAGCAAACTCTCGTTTGCAGCTGGCGCGTTCACTTGCCGGAGGTAGTGGCCAGCGCGACCGACAATATCCCGTGCTCAAGCGCGGCGTTCGTCACGGCAACGACAATTTCGTAGGGCGTCGATCGGTCGGCCTTGATGATGATCGCTCGCCCTTCTTTTTTGGCGGTTTCCAAGAGCGGTTCCAGTTGTCGCAGCGTCACTTTTTGATCACGAAAGAAAATCGAAGCGTTCGCGCCGCCGGTAATGCTGATGATTTGCTGATTTACTTGCGGTCCGAGCGTGAAGCGCGAGAAGGGGGCGGCCACGGCGATGCCGGGTTGCAGAATGAAATTGGAACTGAGCAGGAAAAAAAAGGTGAGCAGGAAGAGAACGTCGATCGCTGGGAAGACGCAAAGCCAGCCAAAGGAACAATTTTTTGTGCGCGTGAGTTTCATTGCACGTCGACCAATCGCAACTCGTTAGGCTAACGTTCGCGTTCGGAGCTACGGCTTCCGCGGGCCGGTTCGAAGCTAATGATGTCGCCGGCTGGTTCGCGATCTGTCAACATGTGCACGATCTCGATTCCAGCGCGTTCCATATCGTGCAGCATCGTGTTCACGCGCGAAGAAAGATAACTGTAGGCGACGAACGTTGGCGTCGCCACGACCAGACCGGCGGCCGTCGTGAGCAAACTCTTATAGATACCGCTGGAAAGTTCGGTCACGGTGGCATAACCGCCGTTGGAAGTGATAGTGCCGAAAGCCTCGATCATTCCCGCGACTGTGCCTAACAAGCCAAGAAGCGGTGTCAGAAAAGCAAGCGTCGCCAGCACGCCAAGGAAACGCTCCAGCTTTGGCACTTCAAGTTGTCCTGCTTCCTGGACGATCTCTTTCAGTTCCGCGCGCGGCGCATCGTGACGAATGATCGCCGCATGAATGACACGCGCCACTGGTCCCGGCGTGCCGGCGGATTCGTGCAGCGCTTCCGCGAAATTTTTTCGCCTAACGAGATTGGAAAGTCCCTGCAGGAATTCGCCAACATGGATCGTGGCACGATGGAAATAAAACAAACGCTCGGCAAAAACGCCGATCGAAATGATGCTGCAGATAAGGATCGGCCACATCAGCATGCCGCCCTTCTGGAGGTAATCGATCATAGCCGAATCATGTAAGCCTCTTTAATAACGCAGGCAAATTGAGATCGGTTACGTCAGATTAGGGCGCGCAGGTCAAGGCCCCGCGGGCAATTGGGGTCAATCGCTCCTGCCTAGCGCGTCTTCTTCTTCGCGGGCGTCGCGGATACTGACGGTGCTGTCGTCTGACCGACCAATTTTCCCGCGCCATCGAAAATGGAATAACCAGTCTGCTTGCCTAACGAGTCGTAAGCATAAACAATCTTGTGCAGGACGGCGTCGTTTTTGTCGGATTGCACTTCCTGCGTCAGCTTTCCGGCGTCATCGTATTTATAGGTCGATCTAAAACGCAATCGTTTGTCTGGGGCATAGACCATTCCCGTAGCAAAGCGTCCGCTGTCATCGAGCGTGTAGTCAGTTTTACCTAAAGGCTTCCCTTCCCGGTTCGTTGTCGTCGCGGTCGCTTTGTGATTCACATCGTCAAATCGATACGTAGTGCGCGAACCGTCGGCATTGAGTGAAACTGTGACCCGGACCGCATCCGAAAGCGGCATCGGTTGCGCGATAGCGATGCACGTCACTGCCGCCAACAACAAAAGAATGATGCTTTGGAGAGGTCGCATGGAAGGCGTCATTTTAGCGGCTGATAAAAAATGCCGCAAACCGTGGTTATTTTTTATTGACCGCTGGCACAGAAGGTGGTTAGAAGTGGAGGAAAGTGGATTAAAATGGCCCAGTTCTCCACTGGCGTATGGACAGCAATTCTCAGCCTCAAACTTTCTACGCCGGTAATTTTCGTCACGCCATCGACGACAAGAACCGCATCACCATTCCTTCGCGCTGGCGCGGCGATGAGACGCAGGAATTCATTCTCCTTGCCGATGCGAACCAACAAAGCCTTCTCGTCATGTCTCCGCAGGAGTTCGATCGCATGAGTTCCGCGGCCGCATCCGATCCCAACGTCTCGGCGCGCGATCGGCGCGTTTTTTCGCGGCATCTCCACGCGCGTGCGGAACATGGGGCGTCGGATCGCCAGGGTCGTCTCGTCTTGCCGGAACATTTTTGCAAAGAGCTTGGTTTGAAGGGCGAGGTCGCGCTCGTGGGCGGCCGCGGTCGTTTTGAGATTTGGAATTTGTCGCGTTGGAAACGCGCGCACGAAGAGGAAACAGCCACCTACCAACACGTGGCCAATCTAGTCGGTTTGTAGGCAAGAACGAAAATGAATGCGTTGCTGTTTGAGCGGCCGGTCTGGTTCGCGACCGGTCCACTAGCGATTGAAGAGGAGGCGGAGGAAATGGAGGATCCAATATATCACCGTCCCGTGCTTGCGGCGGAAGTGCTCGAATTGCTCGCACCCAAAGCCGGCGACCTCGTCGTCGATGGCACCTGCGGCGGCGGCGGTCATGCGGAAGCAATTCTGCGCGCAGGCGCCGATGTTCTTGCGCTCGATCAGGACCCGGATGCAATTGAGTACACGGCTAGCCGGCTCTCAACGTTTGGTAAACACGTGAGGTTACGGCAGTGCAATTTTCGCGCAGCTGGCGAAATTCTCGATCAACTCGGAATCGCGCGCATCGGTGGCGCGCTACTCGATCTCGGTGTTTCCTCGCGACAGCTCGAAAACGGGGAGCGCGGCTTCAGCATAATGCGCAATGGTCCGCTCGACATGCGGATGGATCCGCGACGCGAGCTGACCGCGGCGATAATCGTCAACACTTACAGCGAAGAAGATCTGACGCGATTGTTTCGCGAATTCGGTGAAGAACCGGCCGCACGTCGCATCGCAAGCCAGCTCGTGAAATTGCGCAAGACAATGCCGTTTTACGAGACGGGTTCTCTCGCGCGCGCTGTTGAAAAAATTGTCGGCCGTCACGGGCGGCGTCATCCCGCGACGCAAGTTTTCCAAGCGCTGCGCATGGAAGTGAATGAAGAGCTCGACGCGCTGGAGGAAGGTTTGCGCGTGCTCACCGATCGGCTGCAGCCTGGGGGACGCATTGCTGTCATCACATTTCATTCGCTGGAAGATCGCATCGTCAAAAATTTCTTCCGCGATCGCAGCCGCGAATGGCTGGACCGGCCGGAGTGGCCCGAGCCGCGGCGGAATCCCGAATGGAATTTGCAGGTGATCACGCCGAAACCGGTTGAGCCGGGTGAAATAGAACAGCGCACCAATCCGCGCTCACGCAGCGCGAAATTGCGCGTGGCCGAAAAAATCAAATGAACCGTTCGCGCCGAAAAAATTTCAACGCCATCGACGCGCCTTCGCTCGCGCGCTGGATTGTAATCACAATTTTCGTCGCGCTCGCCGGGTTAATCTACGTTTACCTTAGCCTGCAATTACATCGGCTCGGCGACCAACAGAATAAGTTGGAAAAACAGCTGGCCGGTTTACGCAATCAAAATGAAGTCGCGACCGGCCAGATCGCGGCCCTTACTTCGCGCGCCTCTTTGCAGCGACGGTTGAAAGAGGGCTACATCAAAATGGTTCCGATCGCGGAACAAAACATTGTCCGCTTGAGCGCGCCGGCACGCTCGGCCGAAGAAGATGCCATTCAGCCTGTGGCTAATGAGCAAACACGCCCATGAAGTGGAACGGACGATTGCGATGCGCGCTGGTTTGCCTCGCATTCATCGTTCTATTCAGCCTCTTTTCATTTCGTCTGGTCTACCTGCAGCTGCTCAAGCACGACGAATACGCCGGTTTGGCGGCGGAGAAACATGTTTACAGACAACTCATCTACGCCGAGCGCGGCGAAATCTTCGACGCCAACAACGAAGTGCTTGCGCATAACGTGCCGGTCGAAACCATTGTCGCCGACGCGACCCATCTTAATAATATAGAGGACGCCATTTCATTACTCAGCGCGGCGCTGAAAATGCCGGCGCGCGAAGTTTCGGAAAAGTTACAGGGCGAACGTCGTTATATCATCGTCAAACGCGAGGTCCCGGAAGCGATCGCGAGTGCGCTGCGCGACAAACTGCGTCCTGCGAATGTGCGCGGCATCTATTTCGAGCGCGACTCAGCTCGCATTTATCCGAATGGCTCCATGCTCTGCCATGTCATCGGTTTTACCGACTTCGAGCATCATGGCATCCAGGGCGTCGAATCTTCGATGGATCAATATTTGCACGGAGACGACGGTTACCGATGTATCGAACACAATCGGGCCGGTCAGGAAATTGTGCTTTACCGCGGGCAGGAGCGCGCGCCGCGTGACGGTTATCAAGTCCATCTCACGGTCGATTTGAATTTGCAGAACATCGTCGAGAACGAAATCGATGCGGCGATGCAGGAATTTCATCCGGCGAAGGCGACGATCATTCTCATGCGTCCGGAAACCGGTGAGATTCTGGCGATGGCGAACCGTCCAAATTTCGATCTGAATTTGCGCGCAACGGCGAAGCCCGAACAAATGAAGAACCGCGCCATCATCGACATGATGGAGCCGGGCTCAACGTTCAAGATCGTCACCGCCGCAGCCGCTTTGAACGAACGCAAAGTGAAACCGGACACAACGATCTTTTGTGAAAACGGCGCCTGGACTTATGGAGGTCGCGTTCTGCACGATCACAAACCGTACGGCGAACTGAGTGTGCGCGATGTGCTCATTAAATCGAGTAACATTGGCGCGGCGAAGCTCGCGATGGGCGTGGGCGAAGAAAAATTTCACGAGTACATCCGCCGCTTTGGTTTCGGCGAGCGCACCGGTATCGAACTGCCCGGCGAGATCGGCGGAATGGTTCATTCGCCGCAGACGTGGAGCAAGATTTCCATCACGCGCATTCCGATGGGACACGAGATTGGTGTTACGCCATTGCAAATGATGGTGGCGATGGGCGCGATCGCGAACGGCGGCAAACTCGTTACGCCGCGCATTGTTAAATCGATTACGGAGAGCAACGGAAAAACCTTCACCACGTTTTCGCCTGTTGTTTTGCGGCAAGTGATTTCGTCTCAGACTGCGACGATGATAGGGGATGCACTGCGCGGTGTCGTGAGCGATCGCGGCACCGCCGCCGCAGCAGCAGTTCCCGGTTTTACAATCGCAGGAAAGACCGGCACAGCGCAAAAAGTCGATCCCAAAGGCGGATACGAACACGGCAAATATGTTGTTTCGTTTACGGGATATCTTCCGGCCGATCATCCGGAATTTGTTGGCCTCGTGGTGCTCGACGATGCGCACACGAGCAAACCGGAATTAAATTATGGCGGCCTTGTCGCCGGACCGATCTTCGCGCGGGTGGCGGAAAAAGCCGCGCGTTATCTCGATCTCGAGCCGCATGAGGAACCTGGCAAAGGAGTGACTGCGGGACGTGTTGCCTTAACCAACGCCGCACGCCGTTGAGCATTTTGCGTTCACCTCGCCGTTCCTCATGCAGCTCAAAACTCTCACCGCCGCCATCACGCCGCGCCAAATCCTCGGGCCGCTCGATCGGGAAGTGGAAAGCATCGCGTATGATTCGCGACGCGTTCAGAAAAACAGTCTCTTCGTTGCGCTCAAAGGGGAAAAAAGCGACGGGCACCAATTCATCGACCAGGCGATCGACCGTGGTGCTTCGAGTATCGTTAGTGAGCGCGAAGATAAACACGCACGCGCGACCACCCTGGTGGTGGAGAACTCGCGCGAGGCTCTTGCCGATCTCGCGGCCGCGTTTTATCAGAGGCCGGCCCGTCGTTTGAAAATGGCCGGCGTCACCGGCACGAATGGAAAAACAACCACAACATTTTTAATCAAGCACATCTGCGAAAAGGCCGGGGTGCGCTGCGGCCTCATCGGCACGGTTCGCTACGAAATCGGTGAACGCATTCTCCCTGCAGTTCGGACCACGCCCGAATCATTGGAAGTGCAGGAATTACTCGCCCAAATCGCGGATGCCGGATGCAAGGCTGCGGCGATGGAGGTTTCTTCACATGCACTTGCGCAGGAGAGGACGCGCGGATTGGAGTGGGATGTAGCCGTTTTCACGAATCTCACGCAGGACCACCTCGATTTTCACGGCACCATGGAAAGGTATTTCGAATCGAAAACAAAACTTTTTACCGCATTGCCGGAGCAAAAATGGAAAAAGAAAAGTCTCGCGGTGATCAACGCCGACGATCACTACGGCCAGCTTTTGATCGATCGCGTCGGAAAGAAAACGCCCGTCGTCACCTACGGCCTGGGTGTCCACGCCGATTTTCGCGCTTCAAATTATCGCATGGAATTTGGCGGAACCTCGTATCAGCTCGATGCGCGCGGCAAAAATTATCTCGTGCGCGTTCCGTTGATCGGAAGATTTAACGTCGCCAATTCCATGGCGGCATTGGCCGCGGCAAACGGGCTCGGTGTCAATTTACGAGAAGCGATCTTAAGTCTTGGGAAGGCGCCGCAAGTTCCCGGACGCCTCGAATCAGTGCCGGCCAAACGCCAATTCCGAGTCTTCGTTGATTATGCGCATAGCGACGATGCGCTGTTGAATGTTCTAAAAACTCTGCGCGATCTGGAACCGAATCGTCTCATTCTTGTCTTCGGGTGCGGCGGCGATCGCGATCGGCAAAAGCGCCCGCTTATGGGCCGGGTCGCCGATCAACACGCGGACTTCAGCATCATTACATCCGACAATCCGCGAAAAGAAAATCCGGACGCGATCATCGCGGAAGTGGAAAAAGGATTTCGTTCCGAGCGTTACGAAAAAATTCCCGACCGCACGGAAGCGATCGCGCGCGCCATCGCGCTCGCGAAACCGCGCGATATTGTTTTGATCGCAGGCAAAGGCCACGAGACCTACCAGGAGTTCGCCGACCACACCATCCCCTTCGACGACGTGCAGGTCGCGCGTCGTGCGCTGGAAAATCATCCGGTGGAATTCTAAAATGATTTTTCATTCCCACTTCAGGAAATGCGAGGCACAATATCTGGGGAGCGCACGCGCCTCGCGTGCTGGTTGCGGCGCCTCGCCGCAACGAAGTTTTTCTTCGTTCCGATTTGCGGGAATTCGCGATGGCGAGGGCGCCATCGCCCGCACGCGAGGCGCGTGCGCTCCCCAGAACTCTGCGAGCATCACGTCATGGATCCGCTGACGCTTTCGCAAATCGCAAAGTTCGCGAGTGCGGACATTTCGTTAGGCAAGGCCGACGCCCTAGTCACGAAAATGAGCACAGATTCGCGCACCTTGCAGTCGGGCGACCTGTTCATTGCGCTGCGCGGCGAGAATTTTGATGCTCACCGCTTTATCACGATGGCGAAGGAACGCGGTGCTATTGCCGCAATCGTTGAACGCGATTGGACGGGAAAGATATCCGCTGATTTTCCTCTCCTGCGGGTCCGCGGTACGCTGGCCGCTTATCAAGAAATTGCCGCTGAATATCGGCGGTTGCTTTCGCTAAAAGTAATCGCGATTACCGGCAGCAATGGAAAGACGACGACGAAAGATTTCGTCGCCGCCGCGCTCGGCCATCGTTTTCGCGTTACGAAAACGGAAGGCAATTTCAATAATCACGTTGGTCTGCCGAGAACAATCCTGGAAGCAACATCGCAGGATGAAATCGCAGTTTGGGAGATTGGGATGAATCATCCCGGCGAAATCGCGGCACTGGCGAAGATCGCAGCGCCTGATGTCGGCATCATCACCAATATTGGCGTCGCTCATATTGAATTCATGGGATCGCGCGACGCGATCGCTCAGGAGAAGGGCGCGCTCGCGGAAGGGATCGGGCCGCAGGGGACGCTCATTTTAAATGCGGACGATCCCTTCAGTGAAGGGATCGCAAAGCGAACACGGGCGAAAGTTATCCTGGCCGGCACAAAAAAAGGAACGGTGTGCGCGACCGATCTGCGCCAGAGTGCGAGCGGATCCGAATTCACAATTATGGAAGGCGCGCATCGCTGCCGCGCGCAATTGCCGGTTCCCGGTCTGCACATGATCCAAAACGCCTTGCTTGCGGTTGCGGCTGGGCGGGTTTTTGGGCTTTCGATTGAAGATTGCGCGGCCGGCCTCGCTTCCGCGCCTCTGACGAAAGCGCGTCTGCAGATCAAAACCATTCGTGGCGTTCAATTCATCGATGACAGTTACAATGCGAATCCGGAGTCGATGCGCGCGGCCTTGGCCACGTTGGCGGAATTAGAAACTGATGGGCGTCGCATCGCCGTGCTCGGTGAAATGTCGGAACTCGGGGCCGAATCCGAGCGCGGTCATCGCGAAGTTGGCGAAGTCGCGGCGACTTTGAAGATTGATGAATTGATCGCGATCGGGAAAACCGCATCGGCAATCGCAGACGCCGCGCAAAAAGCCGGGTTGGAAAAAAGTCGCACCGTCGCTTCTCCGCATGAAGCCGCCGAAATCCTTGCTGAAGAAACTTCGCCTAACGACCTGGTGCTCATCAAAGGCAGTCGCGCCGCGCGCACTGAACGCGTGCTCGAAGAATTCGCGAAACGTGAATCGCCACAAGGAATCGCCTCGTGATTTATTATCTTCATCTTCTCAGCGATCAGGTCCGCGGCTTCAATGTTTTTTATTACGTTACGTTTCGCGCTGTCGCCGCCGCGATCACGGCTTTTCTTCTTTGTTTGCTTTCCGGAAATTTCATCATCCGAAAGCTCATTTCACTGAAGGTCGGTCAACCGATTCGTACCGCGGACGAAGTGCGCCGGCTCGCCGAATTGCACGGTGGAAAACAAGGCACCCCGACCATGGGAGGTGTTCTCATCATTGGTTCCGTTTTTCTTTCGAGCGTGTTATGGGCGCGCCCGGATAACCGCTTCGTCTGGCTCGTCCTCTTTACCATGCTCTATCTTGGCGTCCTCGGTTTCGTGGACGACTACCTGAAAGTCGTGAGCAAAAAATCTGACGGGATTCCTGCTCGCCTTAAGTTCCTTTTTCAAATCATTCTCGCGGCGATCGTCACCGCAGTTTTTCTTACGAGTCCGCTCATCGAAGTGCAGGCTCGCGCGCTTTATCTTCCGTTCTTCAAAGCGCCGGTGACCACCAACATGGGTTGGTTCACGTTCGTGTTCTTCGCTCTTGTTGTTGTCGGTTCGTCAAACGCCGTCAATCTTACCGACGGTCTCGATGGTCTGGCGATCGGTTGCACGATCACGGTCGCCTTCGCCTACGCGCTGCTTTCGTACGCCGCGGGAAATTTCAAGATCGCGGAATACTTGCAGGTCCCGTTCTATCCGTTCACCGGGGAGCTGACCGTCGTCTGCAGCGCACTCGTCGGCGCGGGCCTTGGTTTTCTCTGGTTCAACTGTCATCCGGCGCGCGTTTTCATGGGCGACACCGGTTCGCTGGCGATCGGCGGCATGATTGGTGTTGTCGCGATTTGCTGCAAACAAGAACTGCTGCTCGCTGTCGTCGGTGGCGTCTTCGTGATCGAAGCCGTGTCAGTCATCCTCCAGGTCCTGAGTTTCAAACTCACCGGCAAACGCATTTTTGCGATGTCGCCGATCCATCACCATTTCGAACTCGCCGGCTGGAAGGAAAACACGGTCATCGTGCGCTTTTGGATCTTGTCGGCAATTTTCGCGCTCCTCGGACTCGCCACTCTCAAATTAAGATAACGTGCGCTACAAAAACAAAAACGTTGCTGTGCTCGGTGCGGGTTTGAGTGGAACCGCCGCCGCTCTGCTTCTCGTCGCCGAAGGCGCCAACGTCACAGTGCTCGACAGCGCCGACGAAAAGAAACTGCTCAAGCCCACGATGGAAAATCTGCGCGCGCAAGGTGTGCGCGTGATGTGCGGACCAGATGTAGAACGCGATTCCTCATCCTACGATTTCGTTGTCCTCAGTCCGGGCATCGATCCTGATTCGCAGCTCGCACAGAATTTTTCTTCGCGCAAAATCGAAACCATCGGCGAGCTCGAGTTGGGCTGGCGTTCCTGCACGCTTCCGGTCATTGCCATCACCGGAACCAATGGTAAAACCACGACGACGGAGCTGGTCGCGCAAACGTTAAACGCGTGCGGTCAGCGTACGATTGCGTGCGGGAATATCGGCAAGCCGTTATCGGACATCGTCCGCAAACAAGAAAAATACGACGTGCTCACCGTCGAAGTGAGTTCGTTTCAGTTGGAAACAATTCGCACGTTCCGACCGGCGATCAGCGTCTGGCTGAATTTCGCGCCCGATCATCTTGATCGTTATTCCTCAGTCGCGGAATACCGCACCGCGAAACTTCGCATCTTCGAAAATCAAACCGCGGATGACGTTGCGGTCGTGAACGCGCTGGAGCGCTTGCCGCAAGTGCAGGCGCGACCGACTACCTTCAGCGCATACGCGAACGACGCGGATTTTCGCCTCCAAGGCGGCGCAATCGTTTATCGCGACGAAGCAGTCCTGCGTTTATCCGACACAAAACTGCGCGGATCGCACAACATCGAGAACTTGATGGCAACACTCGCCGTCGGTCTCGCGCGCGGACTGACTTTTGCCGAAATGGTGCCCCCGCTCTCGCAATACGAACCGCAACCGCATCGCTGCGAATTTGTCCGCGAAGTCGGAGGCGCGACTTATATCAACGATTCGAAAGCGACGAATCTCGACGCGGTCGAGAAGGCATTACTTGCGCAAAGCAAACCTGTCATTCTCATCGCGGGCGGAAAAGACAAAGGCTTCACCTACGATCCGTTGCGCTCGCTCGTGAGCGAAAAAGTTCGCGCCACAATTCTAATTGGCGAAATGGCGGACAATATCGCGCGCGATTGGAAGGACGCCGTTCCGACAGAGATCGCCGATTCGCTCGCGGATGCGGTCGAACGCGCACGCAGCCTGGCCAAGCCGGGCGAAGTCGTCCTCTTTTCACCCGGAACGTCTTCCTTCGACATGTTTAAGAGTTACGCCGATCGCGGTGACCAATTTCGTGCCCTCGTTCACGCCTTACCGAAATGAAAATAAAATTACCCAAGCTCCTTCAACGCAAAAAGCTTCGCGCATCAACGGCGCGCCGGTCGCTCACCGCTCCGAGTGACATGGACTACGAAGAAATGTCGGAGCCGAACATGAAGCTGTCGCGCGCGCTGCTCATTGTCCTGGTCCTGCATGTTGTCGCTGTTGCCGGCATCATCGCGTTTAACGCCATCAAAACGCGGCAAGGTTCGTTGCCACCGCCGCCGCTTGCGAAAAATGTGAGCGCACAGATTGCGGAGGCGCCGCCTGCGATGGAGCCGGTCGTGAAAGAAAAGGAATCCGCGTCGGCAAATCACGCCGAGGATAAAAAGCCCGCGCATACAAGTGTCGCGAAGGAGGAACAGCCGGCGAAGCACAACGCCAAAAGCTCCGTCGCGGATTCGGGAAAAACTTATGTCGTCGCCAAAGGCGACAACCCAGTGACCATCGCGCGCAAGTTCAAGGTTTCGTATGACAGTTTGCTCGCGCTCAATCACATCGATGATCCGCGCAAGCTGAAGATCGGGCAGAAGCTGTTGATTCCCGCGAAAACGACGAAGCCGAAAAAATCGGAGGAATAACGAATGGCGACGCATAAATGCGATTGGGTAGCGCACGCGTCTCGCGTGTCGGTTGCGGCGTCTCACCGCAACAATCTTTTTGTTTTCATTGCTCGAAAGAAGTCCGCGATGGCGAGGACGCCATCGCCCACACGCGAGACGCGTGCGCTACCCAGAATCTGAAAATGCACCGCAAGAGCGCCTACATTTTATTTATCGCCGTGCTCGCGATGCTCGTTATCGGCATGGTCATGCTTTTTAGCACGAGCGCATTCGCGCGCAGTAGTCACAACGATGTTTACTATTTCATTAAGCGTCAGGCGATTTGGCTCGGCATCGGACTGGTCGGGTGCACCGTCGCCGCTCTGGTCGATTACCATTTCTGGCAACGCACGTTCTGGATTTGGTTTGGACTTGCTCTGCTCACTCTCGCACTTTGTTTCGTGCCGCATCTCGGGATGCGCATCAACGGCTCGCGTCGTTGGGTCGGCGTAGGACCAGCGACGTTTCAACCGTCTGAGATCGCAAAACTTGCGACAGTCATTTTTCTCGCCGCCTGGTTCGCGCGCTACGAAAAATCGAGCAACCGCTTCCTCCTCGGCTTTGCTCTACCGCTGCTCTTAATCGGCTCGTTGCTTGCGCTCATTGTTTGCGAAGTGGATCTCGGAACAACAGCGCTCATTGGCGCGACCACATTTGCCGTGATGTTCGTTGCTGGAACGAACCCCGCGTTGCTCGGTTTGGTTTCGTTAGGCGGAATCGCCAGCATCGCCATGGTCGCTATCCGAATGCCGGAACGCATGGCGCGGCTGACAGCGTTCCGTGATCTGAAAGCGTACCAACAAACAGACGGTCTCCAACAAATGCAGGCGCTCATCGCCTGGGGAAGCGGTGGCATGGAAGGTCTGGGCCTCGGCAACGGCCGACAGAAAATGCTCTATCTGCCTTACGCGCATACCGATTTTATTTTTCCCATGATCGGGGAGGAGTTGGGCCTGCGCGTCAGCCTGCTCGTCGTCTTTTTGTTCGTCGTCATCATCGTCTGCGGAACAATGATCGCGCTGCACGCCAAAGATCGCTTCGGGCTTTTGCTTGCCGCCGGCATTGTGTCGCTCGTGGCTTTGCAAGCCGCCGTCAATATCGGTGTCACCACTTCACTCTTGCCGAACAAAGGTCTGCCGCTGCCATTTATCAGTTACGGCGGATCGAATCTCGCCGCCTGTCTTTTCGGAGTCGGATTGCTGCTCAATATTTATCGGCAAGCGATCCTGGAACCAGTTGTGAACAAGAAACGCGTTATGATGCAAGCGCGCACGACACCAAGAATTTAATCATGCCCACCACGTTTGCCTTGCGATTGATTCGGGGGAGCGCACGCGCCTCGCGTGCTGGCGGAGGCGCCCCCGCCTCTGCGAACTTCTTTGCCTCATACCAAACAACCGATCGCGTTGTCGCGAGGTGCGACAACCAGCACGCGAGGCGCGTGCGCTCCCCCGAATGAACGCTGTCGTCGCATGCGGAGGGACCGGAGGGCATTTGTTCCCGGGCGTGGCGGTCGCGGAAGTTCTGCGCGGACACGGTCACGAAGTTATGTTGTTCATTTCCGAAAAGGAAATCGACGCGCTGGCCGTGTCATCGCATGGCGATTTTCGCCTCGAGAAACTGCCGAGCATCGGGTTGCCCTCGCCATTTTCACCCGCGATTTTACGATTCGTTAGGCGTTTCAACGAGAGCCTGGTGTTGTGTCGCGGAATCTATCGCAAGTTCAAGCCGCATCTTGTTCTCGGGATGGGCGGTTTTACATCGACCGCGCCGGTCATGGCCGCGCGCTTTCGCGGGATACCGGCCTTTATCCACGAATCCAACGCCGTCCCTGGTCGCGCTAATCGTATGACGGCAAACCTCGTGCGCGCCGTCCTGCTTGGGTTCAAAGAATGCGCGCCGTTTTTTCCGAAAGCCCACACGGAAGTGACGGGCACGCCCATTCGGCACGACCTCAGACGCATCGATCGCAAAGTCGCTTTGCAACAACTGGGATTGCGAGACGATTTGAAAACGCTTTTGGTCATGGGCGGAAGTCAGGGCGCGACTGGAATCAATCAGGCTCTCATTAAATCGATGCCGGCTTTGCGAGAATTATCGCTCCAAGTCATCCATCTCGCCGGTACGCGTGAGGACACTTTGGTCGCGGACAATTATCGCCGGGAAAATGTTCCTGCGTATGTCGCGGCATTCCATCATCAGATGGAAGCAGTCTATAGCGCCGCTGATTTTGCCATCGCACGTTCCGGCGCTGCGAGTCTGGCGGAACTCGCCGCGTTTTCATTGCCTGCAATTTTGATTCCGTATCCGTTCGCGGCTGACAATCACCAAACGCGTAATGCCGAAATTTTCGCTCGTGGCGAGGCGGCCATCATTCTGAAAGAATCCGAACTTTCCGGTGACGTGCTCGCGCGCAGAATCCGGGAATTAGTCGGCGACGCGAATAAACTGCGCCGCATGTCCGACAATTCTGCGCGCCTCGCCCCGAAAAACGCCGCCGATCTCGTGGTAAAAGCGATGGAAAAATATACTCAATCCGAACATGACACAGGAACCTGAGGCCGACCTGCAAACGATCCTCACGCAGGAGCGGCATCGGGTTCATCTCGTTGGCGTGGCCGGGAGTGGCATGAGCGGAATCGCAGCGCTCCTGCTCGACCTGGAACATGAAGTCAGCGGGTCGGACAAAATCAGAACGCTGGAGACCGACCGGCTGCAGAGACTCGGTTTGCAATTTCATCGCGAGCATCGGGCCGAAGATGTCGCTACTGCTGATGTCATCATTTATTCGTCCGCCATTAAAAAAGAGAATCCAATTCTAAGCAGCGCGCGCCAGAGCGGGAAACTCCTCGTGCGTCGAGCAGAAGCGCTGGCTGCGATCATGCGCGGCAAACGAGGAATCATCATTGCGGGTATGCACGGGAAAACCACGACCTCCGCCATGGTAGCGCATGCTTTCCGCGAAGGCGGATTGCATCCATCACATTACGTTGGCGCCGAAATTCCGATCCTGGGAACAAATGCGCACTGGGATCCGCGCGGAGATTATTTTGTTGCGGAAGGCGATGAAAGCGACGGCACGATTCGCTTTTTTCATCCCGAGCACACGCTTCTCTTAAATATAGAAGAAGAGCATCTCGATTTTTACGCCGACCTTGCCGCAATCGAATCGGTCTTTGCGCATTTGCTCGAACAAACGCGCGCAAAGATTTTTTACTGCGCGGATGATGTAAATGCGAAACGCCTTTGCGAAAGACGACAGCATGCCATCTCGTTTGGTTTTAGTGAGAGCGCCGATTATCGCGGCACCGATGTAGAACTGAAAGATTTCGCCTCCGTCTTCTGCGTCTTCCGGCATGGCGAGCAATTGGGCGAAGCGATTTTGAGCGTGCCCGGCCAACATAACGTGAGCAACGCGCTTGGAGTCATCGCGCTCGCGATGGAGCTTGGAATTCCGTTCGAGAAAATCAAAAGATCGCTCGCGCGGTTCCAGCACGCGCGCCGGCGTTTCGAGATCAAATACGAAAGCGAACGGTTCCTCCTCGTCGATGACTACGGACATCACCCCACTGAGATTCGCGCCACTTTAAGTACCGCGCGATCGGTTGGCCGGAAGCGTGTCCTGACGATGTTTCAACCGCACCGTTACTCGCGCACCAAAGCGTTGCGTCAGCAATTCGGTGAAGCGTTCAGTGACGCTGAGCGCGTTGTCGTGACGGATGTTTACGGTTCGAACGAAGCGCCTATCGCGGGAGTGAGCGGAAAGACCATTGCGGATGAGATTATCGCGCAAGGCCACCGCGGTGTGACGTATCAGCCGCGTTTGGAACTTGTCCACAGCGATGTCGGCAACATGCTCGATCCTGGCGATCTCGTTGTCAGCCTTGGGGCGGGAAATATTCACGAACAGCTTTCGCTTCTCGCGGCGGATCTTGTCATTGCGGAAAACTTCAAAACGATTGTGGGCGAGGAAGGCGATGTGCGTCTTTACGAGCCGCTCGCGAAACACACGACCTTGCGTGTCGGCGGACCGGCGCAATTCTGGGTCGAGCCGCGAAATGAAGCAGCGTTCGGCAAGTTGATTCGCTTTTGCCGGAGGGAAAATCTTCCGCTCTTCGTCATCGGCCGCGGTTCGAATCTGCTCGTGCGCGACGGCGGAATTCGCGGCGCGGTCATTCATCCCAGCGGCGGCGACTTCGATAAAATCGGGATCGACGGAAACGAAATTATTGCGGGAGTTGGCGCGAAATTAAAAGAAGTCGCCTACGCGGCGAAAGCGGCCGGCCTCGGCGGACTCGAGTGGATGGAGGGAATTCCGGGGGAAGTCGGTGGCGGTTTGCGCATGAACGCTGGCGCAATGGGTTCGGAAACTTTCGAGCACGTGCTGCGCGTTCGCTTTCTCGACTGGGAAGGTATGCCGCATGAGAAAACTGCGGGCGAACTCGACGTGCATTACCGACATGTTCCATCACTCGAGAAAAATTATGCGGTCTCGGCGGTGTTTCGGGGTGAGCCTGCGTCTGCCGATGAAATTACCCGGCGTTTGGATGAGTCGCAGAAGAAACGTCGCACTACTCAGCCAGCCGCCAAAAGTGCGGGCTGCATTTTCAAAAATCCGGACAGTTGTCCGGCGGGAAAATTGGTGGATGAGCTGGGCTTGAAAAATTGCAGTGTTGGAAAAGCGCGCGTTTCCGAAGTGCACGGCAACTTTATCGTTAACGATGGCGGTGCGACTGCCGCCGAAGTGTTGCAGTTGATCGAGAAGATTCAGCACACCGCGCGCGCGCAGCGCGGCATCGACCTGCAAACCGAAGTGCAAATTGTGGGGGAGGCGAGATGAGAAAATCCAATCCCGTATTTGATTGGGGAGCGCACGCGCCTCGCGTGCCGGTTGCGGCGCCTCGCCGCAACGAACTTTTTCCGAACATGAAGTTCGCGATCGCGGGGGCGCGATTGCCAGCACGCGAGGCGCGTGCGCTCCCCAGCAAGACATGAATTCGCTCGCTGTAAAAAAAATCGCCGTGCTCATGGGCGGGCCAGGCTCGGAGCGCGACGTGTCGCTAGCCACCGGGCGCGGCGTGGCCAAAGCGCTCCGCTCGTTAGGCGCAGACGTCACAGAAGTCGACGTGCGCGACGCTGAATTCAAATTGCCTAACGACACCGAGCTCGCTTTCATTTCACTTCACGGAACTTTTGGCGAGGACGGGCAGATCCAACAAATTCTTGAGGATCGCGGCGTTGCCTACACCGGCGAAGGAATCGAAGGAAGCCGGCTGGCCTTCGACAAAATTCGTTCGAAGGAAAAGTTTCGCGAGCACGGCGTGACGACACCGAACTGGCAGGTGATCAAGGCCGGGCAAAATCCGACAATCCCGATTCCGATCGTAATCAAGGTGCCGCGACAGGGATCGACGGTCGGTGTCTACATCGTAAAAATGGAACGCGAGATCGCGTCGTCGCTGCAGGATGGCGCGAAATATGACTCGGAATTTCTGGTCGAGAAATTTATTCCCGGTCGCGAACTAACGATCGGTGTTCTCGGCGATCAGGCCCTGCCCGTTCTCGAAATCATTGCCAAGGGCGGCGTTTACGATTTCACGAACAAATATCCATTTCTGAATCCAAGCGCCGGCGGCGGCGCGCAGCACGTTTGTCCGGCGCAAATTTCGGAAGAGCACACGCGTGCCATTCAGGATCTCGCGCTACGGGCGCATCGCTCGTTAGGCCTGAAAGTTTATTCGCGTGTCGATATTATTCTTCCCGAAGACAACGAACCGAGCGTGCTCGAGGTCAATACCATTCCGGGAATGACCGAAGCCAGTTTGCTCCCGGAAGGAGCGGCAGCAGCGGGAATTGGTTATGCCGATTTGTGCGCCCGCATTATCGAACTTTCGCGCGAGGCGAGGCCAACCAAATGAGAACGCGCAGCAAACGAACAGCCGTGCGTAATCAGCGCGTTTCCAATCCGCGACAGCGCAAGCAACAACATCTCCTCGATGTCAAAGTCCGGTCGCGCAAGGCCACGCAATATCGGAACCGTCGCATTCTGATTTTCTTTTCCAAGATCGTGCTCGTGCTTGTGCTCATCGCTGGTGGATACCTCGGCTTACAACTCGGCGCGAAGCGGCTATTTTTCGAAAATCCCGATTATCAATTGCGTCAGATCGAAGTGCAAACCGACGGGACGTTACAACGCGAACAGATTCTCAAGGTCGCTAATCTGCACGAAGGCGAGAACATTTTTCACGTCAATCTCCAGAAAGTGCATGACGCGTTGCAGGAGCTTCCGCAGGTCGATGAAGTGCAGGTGACGCGGCAAATGCCGGCCGAGATCGACATTCACATCGTCGAGCGCAGACCGATCGCCTGGATCACGAGCGAGAAGGAAATTTCCGATCCATTCGCGTCTGAAGTCGCCTTTCTCGTGGACGCGCGTGGCGTTTTGATGAGGGAGAAAAAATTGCTACCGGAGTATTTGGGTCTGCCCCTGATCACCGGATGCATGGGCGAATCACTCGAAGCGGGCGGAACCGTGCAATCGTTCGAGGCGAAGGCTGCGCTCGATCTTTTGCGTTTAAACATGGGCAGCTACATGCAAACGCGGTTTCAGATCCGCGAGATCGATCTCTCGAAAGGTTACTGCCTCGTCGTGACGGATAAGAATCGTATGCAGATCACGTTTGGCTTCGAGCATCTGGCCGCGCAGCTCCACCGGCTCGAACAATTCCTTGTCTATTCGGACGATTCGAAACGCGAACTGCAAACGGTCAACCTGCTGGTGCAGCGCAACATTCCCGTCACCTTTACGCAACCCGCCGCGGAAGTGATCAATGAGACGATCGATCCAGTCGGCGAGGAGCCGAAAATTTTACGAGCGACTCCGGTCCATCCTTTACCGAAACCGACAGCCACCCCGACGCCGACGAAAAAGGCGAAAGCGGTGCCGGTAAAAAAGGCAATTCCAGTTCATCGTGGCAGAAAGGATTAAGTGTAATGGCGAGCAGTGATTTGTTGGTCGGTCTTGAGATTGGGACTTCGAAGATTTGCGTAGTGGTAGGGGAAAGCCGGCCCGACGGAACGGTCAAGATTCTCGGCGTCGGCCAAGCGCCCTCACGCGGCGTGCGCAAAGGCGAGATCGTCGATTTCGAGACCGCGATGAAGTGCGTGCACGAAGCTGTCGTCGACGCGGAGCAGAAAAGCGACGTCATGATCCGGAGCGTTTACGTCGGCGTTTCCGGTTCGCACATTCAAAGCTTCAACAATCGCGGCAGCGTCTCGCTCGCGGAAGATCGCGACGAGATCGATGAGCAGGACATCGAGGATGTGAAAGTGAGCGCGCGCGAAGTCAGCATCCCCGCGCAAAACGCCTTCCTGCATTCGATCATTCAGCATTATCACGTCGACGGACAGGACGGCGTGCTCAATCCCGTCGGAATGCTCGGGCAGAGATTGGAAGCGGATTTCCACATTGTGCATGGTGTCCGCACCCGGATTCAAAACACGATCCGTTGCGTGAAAGAGTTACCGCTGGAAGTGGAAGACGTCGTCTTCAACGCGCTGGCCTCCGCGCAGGTAGTGCTCACGCAACATCAGAAAAATCTTGGTGCGCTCGTCATCGATATCGGTGGCGGAACAACCGATTACATTTTGTATGTCGATGGCGCGGTCCGGCAAAGCGGCTGTCTCGCCGTCGGCGGCGATCACATCACGAACGACATTTCCATGGGACTGCGCATTCCGATGGCGCGCGCGGAACGGCTAAAGATCGAGGAGGGCAGCGTCACTCTCGGAAATTGTTTGCCGGGCGAAACGGTGCTCCTGAAAGATGATTCCGGTTTTGCGGGCAAGGAAATTGAGCGCGAAACGCTCAACACCATCATTCATTTGCGCTTGCGCGAAACATTGGAACTCCTCAAGCGCCAGGTCGAAGAGGAATCCTTCATCAATTACATTGGCGAAGGAATATTCATTACCGGCGGATGTAGTCATTTGCGCGGGATCGATCATCTGGCCGGCGACATTTTCGAGTTGCCCGCGCGGGTTTCGCACGCGCAAACGATGTCTGGCCTAACGAGTGCGTTCGAGAATCCGCAGTTCTCCGCTGCAATTGGATTGATCAAGTACGCGCAGGCCGTGCAGGCCGATCGCGGCCGGCCGCGGCGCGGGTTGGGCCGGATCTTCGGAAGAATTTTTAATGGAATGCGATGAACACAAAGACGGCGTGGCATTAAAAAATTTGTAAAACAGAAAGCCAAATAATGATCCAGCTCAGTAAAAATTACAGTCTTCCCGAACGCGAAGAGGAAATCATTCCGATCAAGGTTGTCGGCGTCGGCGGCGCGGGATCGAATGCGCTCGATCGCATCGTGCTCGATGGATTGGAGAAGGCCGATCACATTGCGATCAACACCGATGTGCAATCGCTCGCCAGTTCTGTTGCCGCGAGCAAAGTGCAACTCGGGCGCACCATCACGCGCGGTCTCGGTGCGGGCGGCGATCCGGAACTCGGTTACAATGCCGCGGCGGAATCCGCCGATGAAGTTCGGCAGGTTCTTGCGGGTGCGCGCATGGTCTTTATTTGCACCGGCCTTGGCGGAGGGACCGGTTCCGGTGCCGCGCCGCTCATTGCCCAAATTGCGCGCGAAGCAGGTTCACTCGTCGCCGGTTTCGCCACACTTCCGTTTTCATTTGAAGGGCGGCGTCGCACAATTCAGGCGCAGGAAGCGCTCGAGCGATTTAATCAAAACGCAGACGCAGTTATTTGTTTCGAGAATGATCGTATGGGCGACATGGTTGCGCCGAAGGCGGGAATTCATCAGGCTTTCGCCGTTGCTGACAACACAATCAGTCAAAGCGTTCGCTCAATCGTGCATTTGATTCAGCGCCCGGGTCTGATTCGCATCGGCTTTGATGATTTGCTCGCCGCGTTGCGCACGCGAAACGGCCGTTGCTTGTTCGGCTTCGGTGAATCGGAATCCGACAACCGCGCTCATGACGCTCTCACGTTGGCCCTGAAAAATCCGCTCATGGATCGGGGCCGCATGCTGGCGGATGCCGATCACGTTCTCGTGCAAATCGCAGGCGGGCCCGCGATGACGTTGTCCGAAGTCGAAATCCTCATGAAGGAACTCGGTCGCCATATCAGCGATCACACGCAGATATTCTTTGGCACCGCGGTCGACAGTCGAATGGGAAATCGTCTAAGCGTCACGTTGATCAGCTCGCTGTCGCCGAATAGAATCGCGACGGAACCGGTCAAGAAATCCGTTGTGGCTCAGCCCGTGGAGCCGCCACCGCCGCCAGCACCCGCACCAATTTGGGAACAGCGCGAGGAACCGGCGCCGATGGCAGAAATGCCTAACGAGTCGAGTGAGACACCGCCCCTCGTCACCGAGTTTGCGGAATTCGTACAGCTAAATCCCGAGCCGGGGAGCGAAGTCGAAGAAGAAGTGCCGGTGGAAGAAGTGGCGCTTCCGCCCGTTCCGGTCGCCCCGAAGAAAAAACTTATTTTGCCGAAGGAACCCAAGCCACCGGTGGAGAAGAAGCACGCCAAGCAGGAGGTTTTGCAATTCGAACCCGTAACGCGCGGGCGTTTTGAGAAAAGCGAGCCCACGATCGTGGAAGGTCAGGACCTCGATGTTCCGACCTTTCTGCGCAAGAACGTGCGGGTAAAATAGCGGGCGCGTCCGAGCCGGTTGAGCATCGCGGCCACAGCGGATCTGGCACGTTTTGTGATCCTTAGGTGCCGAATTTATGCGCATAAATTCGGCGTTCACGCTCGTTGAGATTATGATTGTCGTTGGGATCATCGCCATCCTCGCGCTCCTGGCCTGCCTTCGTTCTTGCGCGCACGACAACAGTCGCAAAACGCGAAGTTTGTTAACGCGCTACGCCTCGCGACAGACGCATTTGAGCTCTACGCCATAGAAAACAAGACCTATCCGGCCGACGCCTTTCGCGCCGTCGTTCCGTCCGGAATGGATAACTACTTCGGGCCGACGTTCGATTGGACGGCGACCACACCAATCGGCGGAAATTGGGATTGGGACTTTAATCAATTTGGTTTTACTTCCGGCATTTCCGTGGTCGGCCCGAGGGCGTCTACTGCGCAGATGCTCGACATAGATATCAGGATCGACGACGGCAATCTCAGTAGCGGACACTTTCAGGATAAAGGTGGCAGCCGTTACACCAGCATTTTGCAGTGACCGAGCGGTGTCTGCGCTATTTCTTCATCACTTCGAGTACCGCGGCTGTCATCGCGATCACGCCCGTTTTGAGCGTTGGCTCGGGAACAGGTGCGAATTTGCTCGAATGCAAACTTGGCAGCGACGTTCCGTTCTTTCGGCTATCCGCAACTTTGTCAGGCGCCACAGCGCCGAGGCCGAACTGTAACGCGGGTATCGAATGATCCGGCAGGCTGAATTCGGAAAAATCCTCGCCACCCATTGTCGGGTCGCGTGTCTCGACATTGTCTGCGCCGAATGTTTTTTGGAACACCGCAGCGATCCGCTTCGTTAACTCCGGATTATTGTACATCGCGGGTGTGAACTGATCCTTTTGCACTTCCACGATTGGTTCGCGGTCTTTCGGAATTCCCGCGGCCGCTGCGGTTCCCTTCGCGATGCGATCGATCGCCGCGAGCACGCGATCGCGCACTTCTTTTTTGTAAGTGCGCACAGTCAATTGCATTTTCACGTCGTCGGGAATGATGTTGCGCTTTGTGCCGCCTTGAATGTAGCCGACCGTCACCACCATTGGATCGACCGGGTTGTTTTCCCGGCTGGCGATCGTCTGCCAAGCGTTGATGATTTCAGCGGCGAGCACCACGGGATCTTTCGTCTTGTGCGGATACGCGCCGTGTCCGCCAACTCCGCGCACGGTGACATTAACGGAGTCGACATTCGCGCACGCGTAACCTTCCGTCATCGCCAATTTGCCCGCTGCGACCTCCGCATTGTCATGCAACCCCAGAGCGAAATCTGGTTTCGGGAACTTTGTGTAAAGGCCATCCGCGAGCATCGCGCGCGCGCCGCCGACCGTTTCCTCTGCGGGTTGGCCCACGAACATGATCGTGCCGTGCCATTGATCTTTCAATTTCGCCAGTGATCGCGCTGCGCCGAGGAATACCGACATGTGAACGTCGTGACCACAGGCATGCATGACGTGGACGTCTTTGCCTCCATCATCCTTAGTCACGATTTTGCTCGCGTAAGGTAAACCCGTTTGTTCTTCCACGGGCAGCGCATCCAGATCCGTGCGGACGAGCACTGTCGGGCCACTGCCGTTTTTCATCAGTCCGACGACGCCGTAACATTTCACATTAGGGTCGTCGTATTTGCCGAAATTTTCAGTTACCTCACAGCCGGCAGCCTTTAATTCCTTGGCGACAATTGCAGCCGTCCGCTGTTCTCGCGTCGATAATTCCGGATTGGTATGAAGGTCTTTGTAAATCGCGAGCAAAGACGGCAGCTCGTTTTCGGCCAATGATTGCGGTGTTTGCTGAGCGAGGAGTGGGGTGGCAAGAATTGCAGCGGACAAAATCAGAGAAAGAATCTTCATGCTGTCATGCTGAGCGAAGTCGAAGCATCTCTCAAATATTAATTCCAACGAGCTTGCATTAAGAGATTCCTCGGTCCGAGCCGGACTGGCATATCGCTCGGAATGACAGAAGATTTGGAGGAGATGGAATTCGAGAAAAACACGTTGCTCTTTGGCAGCGATCCGACGCCGCGCATCGTCGCGATCGAGCTTGGCGAAACCGGCACAGTCAAAGTTTATCGGCGCGAAAAAGATGGCAGCACCACGTGCGACATCGAAGAATTCCATCCTTTTCTCTGGCTCGATTCCGATGTCACCGATCTCGAGATCGACGCGGAAAAACTCGCAGGTGATTTGCGCTACGGCTGGCTGAAAAGCGTCAACAGCTGGAAGGAGCTGATCGCACTGCGTAACGGCCTGAAAAAAGCGGGCCGCAGTTTCTTCGCCTTGAGCGATCCGGTGCAGCATTATCTGACGCACACCGGCCGCACACTTTTCAAACAACTTCCGTTCGAAGAACTGCGCCGTTTGCAGGTTGAAGTCCTTTCGCCGTCCGGAGAAAGCGATCTCGCAGAAGCCTTGCAGAATCATATCGCAAGCATCGCCCTTTCGGATAATTCCGGATGGGAAGAGTTGATTGTTGTCGATTCCAAAGATGCCGACGAATCCGAGCGCGTCGCGCTAAAACGCCTAACGAGCATTATCAAGGAGCGCGATCCCGATGTGATCGAGGGGCATGACTTATTTCGGTTTGATGTGCCGTATCTCGTCGCACGCGCGCGTAAGGCGAAAACGAAACTCGACTGGGGAAGGAGTGGCGGTTTTCTGCGTTCGCGTCCATCGCGGTTGCAGATCGCAGAAAAGACAATCGATTATCCGAAGTTCACGGTCGAAGGACGCCATTTCGTCGACACGTTCCTGCTCGCGCAATTTTACGATGTTGGTATGCGCACGCTCTCCGGTTTCGAACGGGTCGATGTCGCCCGTCATTTCGGTTTTTGCGAGAGCGAAGAATTGTCGATGTTGACCGGTAAGGAGCTGCAACGTGCTTATCTCGAAGGCGGCGAAAATTTTCGTAAACGCGCGTTATGCGCGGTCCGCGAGACGCGTGCCCTCTCCGATCTGCTCAGCCCGAGCTATTTTATCCAGGCGCAGATTTTCCCCTACAATTATCAGGACGTTATCGTGCGCGGGAATGCGACGCGCATCAACGCGCTTTTCCTGCGCGAGTATTTTCGACAACGCCATTCCATTCCCGAGATGCCGATGGTGCGCGGATTCGAGGGCGGTTATACCGACATTTTTTTTACCGGCGTCGCGCGCAACGTCTGGCATTGCGACGTCGCCTCGCTTTATCCCTCGATCATGCTGCAGTTCGATTGTTTCCCGACGACCGACCAGCTGCAGATCTTCCGGCATTTGCTCACCGACCTGCGCACTTTCCGGCTGCAAGCGAAAGCGGACATGCGGGGAGCAAAGGATCCAAAACAACAGCGCTACTTTCATGCGCTGCAAAACACCTTCAAGATTCTCATCAACAGCTTTTACGGCTATCTCGGTTTTGCGCAGGGAAACTTTGCTGATTTCGATGCGGCCGCGCGGGTCACGCAGATCGGGCGCGATCTTTTGAAGAAAATGATCGATTGGCTCACGGCGCAAGGCGCGCAGGTCATCGAAGTCGATACCGACGGAATTTATTTCGTTCCGCCACCGGACAAAGACGCCGATGAATTGCGCAACGAACTCGCAAAAGAATTACCGCCCGGGATCGAGGTCGAGTTCGACGAACAATTCGACGCCATGTTCAGCTATAAGGCGAAGAACTACGCGCTGCTTACGCGCGACGGCGAAGTCGTCATCAAAGGCGGCGCGTTGAAATCGCGCGGGCTGGAAAAATTCCAGCGAATCTTCATGGAGCAAATGATCAAGCTCGTCATGCAGGGAAAAGCAGAAGCGATCGGAGCTTTGCGTGAAGACTTCGAGCAAAAGATCCGCCAGCAGGAGTGGCCGATCGAGATGTTAATGAAAAATGACACGCTGCAGGATTCGCTCGAAAAATATCGGACGAAGATCGCAGGCTCCGCCCGCAATCGTGCCGCAGCCTACGAACTCGCCCTAACGAGCGGTCGTGCCTACAAGCCGGGCGATCAAATCAGCTACTACGTGAAAGCTACTTCCAAAAAAGTTCCCGCCTACGAGGCGGCGAAGCTCGCGAGCGCGTTCGATCCGCAGAACCGGGACGAAAACATCGATTACTACATCGCCAAGCTCAATGAGCTGGTGAAGAAGTTCGCGACGTTCATCCCGGCCGCGGAGCAAAACACGCTCGCTTTGTAAGCGCTGGGAGACTCTGCTGCTTATCTCACCATTCGCGCCAGAGCGGCGACCATGGATACGATCGGCCAGGCCGACACGGCTACAATCACACTGAAGAGGAATCCCTCTTTCACATAATTGCGGCTCGTTTCAGTGCCAAGGAATTCGCTGCTCAGCTTCCAGAACCTGTGCAGTTCGGAAACGCGGCGCGTTTTGCCCGGCAACAAAGAAGCGATGCTTCGTGCGTCCGTGCTGGACTGGAAGTTGTAGTCGGTTAACGGAAAAGTTCCAGCCTCCGGCGATCCGCGGATATCTCCGCGTAAAGAACGTGCATGGAAACTAAGTTTAGATGTTGGTTTCATATTGATCATTTCAAGTTGATTTTTTTCTGAATTCGATCGGGTTACCCGGGCGCAAAGCGTCCGAGGATTCGACCACTGGGGTGCCGCGAAATGCGGGCTCCAACTTGGCGAGATCGAGACGTGCCTCTATGCAGCCAACCGGTATCCGGTGGCGCTTGTCAGCGCGTTGATCGTTTTCATCTGCCAATATGATACAGCCGATTCCATGCCTGTCTAATTCTGCGGCGCCATCCGCGTCATAAATGCCTCAGCCGCTGGCAGAAGAAATCTTTAAGGTCATTAACTATTTTCGACTTCCGGCACGTCTTCGCAGAAGTGGGAGTTAAATGACGTTTCGTTAGGGCTTATTGTTTGGGACGCGGCTTTATTCGGGGCCTAAAGCTGAGGCGCTGCCAAGCCAGCCGCCTGCTCGAATGGAGCTGCGAAAATCAAGCCGCCGCCTTTGTCTACCGTGACTTCGCGTGACTGGCGTTTATCGATCTCGAAAAGGCGAGCTTGCTTAGCGGCGAAATCGCGACTGAGCACGTCCAGATTTGCTTCATCATTCAACCGAATCGAGCGATTGTCGAAATTGCCCGAACCAACCGAGACGAAGATGTCGTCCACGATCATCAGCTTCACGTGCACCATCGTTGGCTGGTACTCATAAACTTTAACCCCGGCCTGAATGAGCGACGGCCAATGCCGGCGCGAAGCGAGACGCACAAGTTTTTGATCGATATGTTTCCCCGGAACTAGAATCTCAACTTTCACGCCGCGTTTCGCTGCAGCAATCAGTTCGTCCCGCGTCATTGGATCAGGCAGGAAATACGCATTCTCGATACGCAGGGTTTTCTGCGCGGAGGCAATCGCGAGCAAATACATTAAGTGGATATCGATGTCGCCCTGGCGTGGAGAACTCTTAAATGCCTGGGCCAGGTACGATCCCGTTTGCGCGAGCGGCGGAAAATAATCTCCTCCGTGCAAAACGATGCCGCGCGTTTTGAGCCAATTATCCATGAAGATCGCCTGCAACTGCGCGACTACCGGGCCGGTGATCTTGTAATGATTATCGCGCCAATGCTTCGGCGACTCAGCATGGCCGCTCCAGTCGTCGGCGATTCCTACGCCACCGGTGAAAGCAGTTTTGCCATCGACGATCAGGAGTTTGCGATGGCTGCGATTGTTGTAGCGGCGGATGTCCCACCAAAAAAGCGAGTGGTACTTCGTGACATCGGCCCCCGCGCTGCGCAACCGCTGCAAATTCGATAGACCCATTTTGTTCGTGCCTTGTGCGTCCAGAATCATGTTCACCTTCACGCCGGCCGCGGCGCGTTCAGCGAGCGCTTCTGTGAACTGCCGCGCAATTTCCCCGTTCCAGAACACGTAAGTTTCGAAATTAATGGAGTGCTTTGCGCCGCGAATTGCTTGCAGCATGGCGGGAAAAATCTGGTCGCCGTTCACCAGCGTCACGATGTTGTTGCCGGGTAGAAAATTTCCGCTTAGGAGCGAACCGGCCGCCTGACGAAACTCCGGCGCGCTCGCCGAATAAAGCGGCTTCACATCTTCGCGAATTCTTTTTCCACTGGAGAACCCCGAGAAAATCGCGCAGCCGGAAAAAAACATGGCAATGCAAACGGCCACTGCCCCTAATTGCACGAATTGGACTTGGGCCCTGTCCTCGAAGCAGTGCAAAAATTTCATCTAAGTAATCCTAACGAGACTGAAAGCAGACGACGCGCCGCGGACGGTTATTCATATGACGAAATTGCGTAAACGTACAGCGATCATTACCGGAGTGGTATTGGTTGTGGTTGCGACTGGTTACTTCGCGATCGTAAGAACAGTTGATCACTTTCTAAAACAAGGCGCACTCGATCGCGTGATCGGAAAAAAGACGGCGGTAATCTTGGGAGCTGACACTGGCTATCTACCGTTGTTCTGGCGGGGACTGTCGGTGCACAGCAATGGGCTTCTCGTTAGGGGAAAACCGTCACGGGCCCTCAAAGAACTTCGCGCGGCAAATCTCAGCGCTTACTGCAGCCTGCGAGATCTTTGGCAGCGCAAAGGGACGATCAATCGACTGCAGGCGGAACGATTGGAGGTGGCGTTCGGCACGGCCGCTGCCAAACAGCTCGGGAATATTCTTCCCGCGGAACCGGAGCTTCAACCGCAAGTCGATACGCCATCACCGCTCAAGCTCGTCATTCGCGAAACGATTATCAGGCACACTGATATCTTCTGGGGTGAAAACGACGAATCGGTCGGTGCGTTGCGCGATGTTGAATCAAAATTTTATCCGAATGGTTCCGAGCTCGACGCGATTGGGAACAGAGGGACGCTTCATCAAACCGGCTGGCCCGAGCTTCGTGTCGCACGCATTCTAGCGCATTACGCGAAACCAATTGCAGATTCAATCAGCGGGCTTTGCCATTGGAAAAACTGAAGACGTGGCCGTGAATGGCGAGTTTGATTTTGGCGAGAATGGCGGAATACATTTGCACGCGCGTTCAGCGCAAGCTCCAGCCGAACCATTTCTCAAAGGTTTTTGGCGAGGCAAGTTCGAGGGAAGTTTCGACGGTGATTCGCAGATCGAGAAGAAGTTCGAAAAAGACGCGAAAGTAAACGCGACAGGAGCGCTGACCTTCGTCCACGCGGAGGTTCACGATGTTCCGACGCTGAATCGCATCGCGGCGCTCACGCATCACGCGCAATTCGAGCATCTGCACCTGGATGAATTACGCGGGCGCTATCAATGGAGCGGCTCCAAACTCGAAGTCAACGAATTGCGTGTCGAACAAAAGAATCTGTTCCGGATCGAAGGATTCGCGATCGAGAAGGAAAGCATTGAAGGAAAACTTAGGGTCGGAGCGACTGCGGATGTGCTCAGCGCCATCCCCGGTGCGCGCGAGAAGGTTTTCACGGAGTCACGTGACGGCTATCTCTGGACCTCTATGAACTTGAGCGGTCCACTGCATCATCCGCACGAAGATCTCCACGGTCGGCTTGTCGCCGCTGCGGAGGAGCAGTTCGCGAAAGGTTTCCTCGCACCAATTTTCAAGCCCGGCAAAATCGTGCTGGAAATGTTGAAGGCGCTTTATCCCGAATGACTGGCAGCGCGGTGCGCTTTGAGCGCATCGAGCAACCACGCGTCGAGGTGTATTTCCTTCCCGTCAGCGGTGCGAACGAGATAAGGTTTCCCGGACAGGAGGCTTTTCGAAGCAGATAAGCGAATAAAATCTTCCGGCGTTTTGATCTCGCCCTGGAAGTGTTCGTATTTCGCCTTGATGTGCTCGACCGCTTCGGCCGCAGTGTGTGAAGTGCCATTGCGAATGAATGTCGCATGGGAGTTCGCGGTATAATCCAACAGGTAGTGAATCGTTTGATCGAGGGATTCCGTGGCCGCTAGGCGGGTGGCGAACGCAGTTGAGATGGCCAGGATTAAGAAGGTCTTGAAAAGAAGTTTCATTAGTCGGTGGAATTTGTTGCCTGAATTTCGTGGATGCGAGCCCAAGTGACAAACGCTTAACGTGGTTCATGAAAAGTTCACGATTTCGCGTCGTTCCCTTGAAAACGGAAGTCGCGCAGGCCGCGCGTCGGACAGCCGAAACAGACGCGCATGATCACAGAGTTGTCATCGCGAATTCGCCGAACGGGTATCCGTGCCGGCATTGCCTGCGTTGGGCAAAACCCGGTGAACGGATGATCTTGTTTCCGTATGCTGCAGTGCCCTCGGGTCGGCCCTATTCTGAGAGCGGCCCGATTTTCGTTCATGCCGACTCGTGCGAGCGCTATGGCGAAGTAGATAAATATCCGGCCGAGTTTCGCGAGGGTCGCGTCATGCGTGCATACGATTCGCAGCAAAACATCATCGCGGCCGAAGTCGTAAACGGCAGCGAACCGGAAGCAATGATTGAAAAGCTTCTCGAGAAACCCGAAGCTGCATTCGTGCACGTGCGCAGCGCGAGTTACGGATGCTACACCATGGAGATTGAACGAATATGAAAGTGATGGAACTTCTCCCGCCTAACGACACGATGTATCGCGCGCTGGTTAACCGCGACGCGAGTTTTGAAGGAATCTTTTTTGTCGGCGTGCGCACAACGGGAATTTTTTGCCGGCCGACGTGCCCTGCAAAAAAACCAGCGCGCGAAAATGTCGATTTCTTTGCTACTTCGAGCGAAGCGCTTCACGGCGGGTATCGTCCATGCCTGCGCTGTCAGCCGATGGATCCGGACAAGCGGCCTCCGAAATTGATCGAGCGGCTGCGGGCGGAAGTCGAGCGTGCGCCCGATGGACGGTTAACAGATAAGGAACTCGCGGCCCTCTCGATTGATCCTTCGACGGCGCGTCGTCAATTCAAGCGGCATTATGGAATGACGTTTCAAGCGTATCATCGTGCGCGCCGAATGGGATTGGCGTTGCGCGAAGTGCGTCGCGGCAGCCGCGTGGACGAAATACAAAACGGCAGCGGTTTTGAATCAGCGAGCGGTTTTCGTGACGCCTTTACGCGCATCTTCGGAGAACCGCCGACGATGGCGAAAACGCAGGGAGGATTGTTTGCGGAGCGAATCGAGACCCCGCTCGGCGCCATGCTCGCGATAGCGGACGACGAGGGATTGCGCTTGCTCGAATTCGTGGACCGGCGCGCGATGGAAAGGGAACTAACCGTCCTTCGTCACCGGCTGCGAACGAACGTTGTGCCGGGCGAACATCGATACCTCGATGCCGTTCGTTCTCAACTTGCAGATTATTTTTCCGGCGAGAATCTGGAATTTGACGTTCCGGTTGCGCCGATCGGATCTGAATTTCAGCTGCGAGCCTGGAAGCTTTTGCGTTCGATTCCGATAGGCGAAACGCGCTCTTATTCTTGGATGGCGGAGAAGCTTGGTGATGTCGACATGCGTCGCGCGGTCGGGCGAGCGAATGGCGACAACATGATGTGCATTGTCATTCCATGTCATCGTGTCATTCGCGCTGATGGAACGCTTTGCGGATATGGCGGCGGTTTGTGGCGCAAGAAATGGCTGCTCGATCACGAGCACAAGTGGAAGGCCAATCCTAGCGATTAAGCACCGTCGTCGTTCGCCGCGTGCGCGTCGCGCGCGACCTTCTGGATCGCACCTTTCAATTCCTGCCAGTCGACCGGTTTAGTCATGTGACGCGAAAAACCGGCGGCAATGCTGTTTTGGATATCCTCATCCATACCATAACCGCTCAGTGCGATGCCGGGAATCGGATGGTTCCGGGACAGATCGCGCATCAAATCGTGTCCACTGCCATCGGGCAAACCGAGATCGCTAATAAGTATATCAAATGCGCTGGTCCGGTTTTGGCTCGCAGTTTCCTGCGCTTCTCGAACACTGCCCGCGCAGGTGACTTCGTGACCGGCGCGCTCCAGCAGCCGGCTTAGCTGCGCCGCGGTATCGGGATGATCTTCGACGAGTAAGATACGGAGTGAGCGGGTGGGAATAAGATCGTGAGATGGGGTCGAACGCTTCTGCGTGCCATCGCCAATCAGCCGCAGGGCGGTGTTAAGCCGAACAAATAACTTCGTTCCTTTATCCATGCCATCGCTGGTCGCGCTAATGGAGCCGCCATGCAATTCGACGATCGCCCGGCTGATGGCGAGTCCGAGCCCAAGGCCGCCGAAGTTTGTGCTGCGTGAGCGCTCTCCCTGTTCAAATGCGTTGAAGATGCGCGGCAGTGTTTTGGCATCAATGCCGATTCCGTTGTCGCACACTTCCACGATCAACTCGGGTCGCGATCCTTCTCCATTCCACGCGCTCGGCTCGTTGTAAACCCGGATGTCAATCGCACCCGCTTCGGGAGTAAATTTGCAAGCGTTCTGGAGGAGATTCCAAAAAACCTGGGTTAAGCGCGAGCTGTCACCAAGAACGCAGGTTTCGGAAGCGGTGACTTCCATGGAAACGCGCAGGTTCTTTTTCGCCGCCGTGCTCGCGCAATAATTCTGCATCGTGTGTTCGAGCAGCGAACGCACGTCCACCACGTGCCGATGCAACTCCAGTTTGCCGCGCGTGATGCCGGTAACATCGAGCAAGTCATCGATCAAGCGCGCTTCAACTTCGATGTTGCGCTGCAACACCTCCAGCTCGTGATGAATATGGGACGGAATGCTCTCATCGCTCTCGAGCATCGCCACGGTTGCGAGCACCGGTGTCAAAGGGGTGCGCAATTCGTGGCTCAGAATGGCGAGGAAATTATCCTTCGCGTGATTCGCCGCTTCCGATCCTTCCAAGGCAAGTCGCAAACGTTCTTCGCTTGCGCTGAGCAGAGCGTTGCTTTCATCGATTGTAGTCAGCATTTGGTTGAATGCTTCGGTCAGTTGTCCGATTTCATCCGCACCGTGTTTAGTTCCGCGTACCGAATAATCGTGGCGCTCGGAAACGGCGGTGGCGACTTCAGCCAGCTCGAGAATCGGCCGAGAGATGCGTCGTTGAAATCTCGCTGAGAGACTCATCGCGGCGAGGAAAGAACACGCGCTTACAATCAGAATTAGCGCGCCATAAACGGTGAAGCGCGAGTACATCACGCCCAGATCAGCTTGCAGGTAAATGGTCCCGAGCCGAGTTCCTTCCTGCAAAATCGGCTGAAACATGACAAGATGCGCACGGTCGAACCTATGGCCGTCAGGACCCGGCTGTTTTGGGAACTCCGATGCCGGAACCTCTTCGGGAAAGCTCGCGAAGAGCCGTCCACTTTTGTCGTAGATTGCAGCCGCGGTGATCTGATGTTCGGCCGAGAGCGCGGCTAAAATTTCACGAGCACTTTTGGGGTCATCGAAGGCAACGGCCGCGGTGCTATTAGAACCGATTATCTGCGCCAGCACCCCAATGTTCACAGCGAGGGCGCGGCGAAAGGTAACCAGCTCGTACGTAATAACCGCGCTGCCCATGAGCAGAAGCGCGAAACTACTCGTGAGCAAGATGACCAGCATCAACTTGCGTTTGATCGGTAGGTCGCGCAGCGAAAGCGCCATTTCGTTAGGGCTTGATTTCTGCGACGCTGAGCAGTTTGGAGCTCACATCGAGGCTCGCCGCGCGCAGCATCGCGGGATTAATATGCAAACGAACGCGATTTCCTTCGGCGGCGAGCGCAATCATCCCTCCGCGATCAAGAAAAGCATCGCTCTCGCCCACCGTAACAACGCTTCGGCCGTCCACCGCAGCGAGAATTTGATCCAACCGTTTCATTTCGGAACGGCCAACGAATAATAGATGGCAGCGGCCGATTGCCTCCGGTTTACGATAGTGTTCGATCTGAATAGTGCGCCCGCGCAGCGCCTCACCTTTGACTGCGTCGTTTAACAGCGGACCAAAAGGATCTTCACCGATCAAGCCGATAACGATTGGATCGTTAGGGGAAGCAAAGGCGCTTTTCGGCCACTCGATGAAGCGGCAAAAATTGTAAAGGAAAACCGCTTTGAGCGCGTATTCTCTGTTCGCTTCAGGCGGCTGCGCTCTGGCTATCGTCAGCGGCAGCAAGCAGGCGACGATCAAACCCTTGAAGGCCGCGATTCCCGTTGTTTTTAGAAATGCCATTTAATAGTTCCGAAAACGCTGCGTTGGACTTCAGTTTGCTGCGTGCCGATAAACGTCGGCGCAAATTCCGGATGCCGATCGTCCAGCAAATTTTGTCCGACGATGGCGAACTCCAGATCTTTTCGAGGCGACCAGCTCAGGCGTACATCGAGCGTGAGATAGCTAGGAATTTTTGGAGCCGGCAACGCATCGACGTAGCGCAGTGTGGAATCAACTTGAATGTTCCAGCCGACGTCGACGAGCGAGCGAATGAAAAATTGATGATGCGGACTGGATCCTTCGAGGTTTTTTTCCGTCGAGTTGTCGTGGCTGCCGGGTTTGCGATGGAGTTGGACTTCCAAAAAACTGTAGCCGGCTTGCAAGCGCCAACGATCGGTCGCCTGAGCTGTCGCCGACAATTCGGCGCCGTAAGTTTCGCCGAACAAATTGTTGCCGATTTTCGAGGGACTGACTGGCCCCGCCGTCACGGGCTCAAGCGTGCGCAAACGTTCGTAGTCGTTGTAAAAGGTGGTGAGGTCGAGCGTTAGTCGATCCGCCGGTTGGATGCGATAACCAACTTCGTAAGCGAGCAACTCTTCCGAGAGCATGTCTGGGTTGCCAAAGATAGTGACAAGACCCGGAGGCAGCGGCACGGGTGGAGCGGGATTCAGTCGAATGTCGCTTTCCGCGCGCGAGGGCGTGCGCACAGCGCGCGACACCGAAGCCCAAACTGTTTGGCGACCTCCGGGCGTCCACACGGCGCGCGCGCTCGGCTGGACTTCGAACCCAGTGAAGTCGTTGTGCTCGAATTTTGAGCCGAGCGTCAGACGAAAACGCTCCGGTACGATGGAAATCTCATCCTGCAAAAACGCACTGAAAAGATTGAGCGTCCGGCTGTCCGGCAGCAGCGAAACGTTCAGCGTATTTCGCACTTCGTCGTGGGTCGTGCGGAAGCCAAAGCCCCAAACCACTTCCTGACCTTTGCCCAAAGCGAATCGATGTTGCAGATCGATGTCGCCGGTGTCGCGAGATTCGGCGAAGATTGCCGTGTTGCGCACGGTGCGATCGTAATAAGTTTGCACCGTCAATTCTGAATCCGTGGAAAAACGATGCGACCAGCGGCCCAATAAATTTCCGCCGGACACGTTGTCGGTTGACCTGATTTTTCCCGCGAATGGAAAATTCGTCTTCGGCACCGAATAAGCGTCTTTTTCATTGCCAGTGTAGATGTCGCCCTGAAAGGTGAAGGAATCTTGGCTGGCGGGGTCCCAATCGAGGCGGAAGCCGGCGCGGTACATATCCCAGGCATCGTGCGCCTGAGTGCCGTTCGTGAGGGTGAAAGAATCGCGGTTAAAATATTTTGCGTAAACCCTCAGGAACGCGCCATCGGCCAATTTAGTGCCGTATCGTAGGTTGGCGAAACCGCGTTCCTCCGTGCCGCTCCCGCTCGAGAGCAGGAAGCCTTGCGTGTCTTTCGCCGATTTGGTGATGATGTTGATCACTCCATTGACCGCATTGGCGCCCCACAGCGTCGCGCCGGGGCCGCGAACGACTTCGATGCGGTCGATGTCTTCGAGTAAGGTGTCTTGCACATCCCAAAAAACTCCGGAAAACAACGGCGTATAAATTGTGCGGCCATCGATCATGACCAGAAGCTTGTTGGCAAAAATATCATTGAAACCGCGCGAGCTGATGGCCCAGGTGTGCGAGTCGACGCGCGCGACGTCCAATCCTGGAACCAGGCGCAAGGCGTCGGGAATGTTAGTGACGCCGGCGCGATGAATGTCTTCTTGCGTGAGCACCGCCACGGCCGCGGCGGTCAGCGACAACGGCTCAAGCCGGCGCGAGGCTGACATGATCTCCACGTCCACCAGTTCGTCGAGCGAAAGTTTTTTCAGCTCTGAGGGAGAACGGTACACGTCCTGTGCGGCAGCATAATTCGTAAAGGCCACCGCGACGACCGCCAGGAGAATGGGTCGCTGCACTCGCTTTTTGGAAGCTGGAATTGGACCAAAGCTCCTGAGCCCAAGCTTTTCTTCCGGAGCAAAGTGTGACTCGCGCCCGGAGTGACTCGAACACTCGACCTACGGATTAGAAATCCGTTGCTCTATCCGGCTGAGCTACGGGCGCAGATGATTCAATAGTCAATGCAGGCGAAGGAAAATCCAGTGCCCGTTTGACGCGTGATTTTGAGCAACGTGATGCGCGTTTTCGGGTCTGCGAGGTAGGGGCGATTGACTCAATCGCCCGCGGGCGGTTCGGTGAACCGCCCCTACCTGCCTTTTCGTTTCTCCTCCGTTCTATTCGCAACGGCGTCAAAAGAGACATACAACAAGGCTCAAAGCGATGGTTGACTTACCAGCGCCATCTCGGTAGACGCTAAAACGAAAGCGGCGCGGCGTCATGGCGAACGAGACTTCATCGGCCAATCCATCGTTGCGTTTGCACGAGGTGCTGGAGAACGAGTTCACGTCGTTGCACGGCGCTCTGCCCGTGAGTTATCCATCGGCAGCCGACGCGACGACACGGCTGAAAGCAATTTGGTCCGCCGTTCACGAGCTTAAACCACGACGCGCGGCGCTTTGTATTTCCGGCGGCGGAATTCGCAGCGCCACTTTTGGTCTTGGCATTTTGCAGGGTCTGGCGCGCTGCGGCTTGTTGGAGCAATTCCATTATCTCTCCACCGTTTCGGGCGGCGGATATATCGGCGGTTGGTTAAGCGCCTGGGTCCATAATTCGGAAGGCGGGTTGTCCGATGTCGTTAGGCAATTGGCTGAGTCTCGCACCGAGACGCGACCAAATCCGGAGCCGAAGGAAATTCAAAATCTGCGGAGCTACAGCAACTATCTTAGTCCGCGTTTCGGTTTGCTCTCGGCTGACAGCTGGACATTAGCCGGCACTTATCTGCGAAATCTTTTTCTGAACTGGTGGGTTATTATTCCACTCCTCGGAGCCGTGCTGACTCTTCCGTGGATTTATACTGCGGTGTTGATGTCCAGTCCGCCGCCCTACACTTATCTGCCATTATCGATCGGCGCTGCCTGCATCGTGCCGGGTGTCGGTTATATGGGAATCAATCTTCCTTGCGGCGGCAATCTGCGTTGGAGTCAGAACAGGTTTATTAGTTTTTGTCTGCTTCCGCTGTTGCTTGCCTCGGTCTTAATGACCACACACTGGGCTTGGTTCACTTATTACGGACGTCACCTGCTGGCATGGCCTCTGTTTGGATTTGGGCCACGGCATACCTGGGTGCCCTTCTTATATCTTGGGATCGCGATTCATTTGTTCTCCTGGGTCGGTTCGCTTTTGCCTTCACACGGATTTCGTTTTTTCGAATTTCTCGCGGTCATTGTCACCGGTGCAATTGGCGGAGTTCTGCTTTGGCTGGGGGCGACGGTATTATTTCCGCAGCCGATCGCAAAGATGGAGCTATATACGGTTTTCGGCGTCCCACTTTTCATGGCGCTTTTTTTCCTCGCGATCATGGCTTTCGCCGGAGTTTCAAGCCGCTGGACGGACGATCAGGATCGCGAATGGTGGGGACGCGCGACTGGCTGGCTCATCGCGGTGGCGATCGGCTGGATGGTTATTAGCTCGCTCGTCATTTTGGGCCCGTACCTTCTTTCTGTTTCCATCAGCGCGTTCTGGACTTTGATAACCGGCGGCACGGCCGGCGCGTTGACTGTCCTTGCTGGCCGCAACAGTTCGATTCCGGCAAACACGAAGCAGGAAGACGAAGCCGGACCTGTTGCGAAAATCCTCTCGAAAGCCGCCAGTGTTGCGGCGGTCATCTTCGTTGCGGTGCTCCTGATTTTTATCACGCAAGCGATGACGACTGTTATGGAGTACGTCGGGAACACACGACATTGGAGTTGGAATCTCAACGGCAAATCAGGCGTTCTCGGTCGAAGCCTGATGTATCTCAACGTCATCCTCTACACGCCGTGGCCCATGGTGATGGCCGCGACGATCGTGCTTGTTCTGCTCGGGCTTGGCATGGCTTACCTGATCGACCCAAACAAATTTTCGCTGCACGCGATGTATCGCGACCGATTGATTCGCGCCTACCTGGGCGCATCCAATTCGCGGCGCTATGCAAATCCATTCACCGGCTTCGACGAGAACGACAACATCCGGATGCGCGAACTTTGGAATGAAGGAAAGTTTGGCAAACGACTAATGCCGGTCGTAAATATTGCCCTCAATCTCGTCGGCGGCAGCAAGCTCGCATGGCAGGATCGCAAGGCCGAAAGCTTTACCGTGTCGCCGCTTCACTGCGGTTCGGCTGAAGTCGGTTATCGCAAGACCGACGCGCCCGATGGATACCGATACGGTGGCGACAAAGGCATCTCGTTAGGCAGCGCGGTCGCGATCTCAGGCGCGGCGGCCAGTCCGAACATGGGATATCACTCGTCGCCGTTCGTTACCTTTATTCTGACGCTGCTGAATGTTCGACTCGGGGCCTGGCTGGGAAATCCCGGATCGGCAGGCGATAAGACGTTTCAGCTCGGTTATCCAAAATTCAGCATCGGGCCGATCGTTGCGGAAGCGTTTGGCCTAACGAAAGACACGAGCCCGTATGTCTACCTTTCCGATGGCGGGCATTTCGAAAACCTTGGGCTTTACGAAATGGTCCTGCGTCGCTGCCATTATATCGTGGTCAGCGACGCGGGTGAAGATCCGGCTTGTTCGTTTGCCGATCTTGGAGAAGCCGTGCGCAAGATTCGAATCGATTTCGGAATCTCGATTGAGTTTGGGCCGATGAGTATTTTTTCGCGGGGGGAATTCGACGACGTCAAAAACACTGGACACAACTGCGCCATTGGCCGCATTCGCTACTCGATGGTCGATGGCGATGACGCGGAAGACGGCGTCCTCATTTACATCAAGCCCGCCTGTTACGGCGACGAGCCGCGGGACATCTACGAATATTTCAAGAGCAACCAAGCTTTCCCGCACGAAAGCACGAGAGACCAGTTTTTCTCCGAATCGCAATTCGAGAGCTATCGCATGCTCGGCGTGCATACGATGGAAAAACTTTGTGCCGATTGCAGCGGTAATTTTCGCGACTTCGTGCGCAAGATTCTGTCGCACCATTTAGATGAAGCGGCTCCGGTCTGGCTGGAAAGAGTAATTGGCGCTGCCGAATAATCTTGCCACTAATTTCAGCGGAGTAGTAACACTCAGCTCGTTGAAGCTACGCGCGCCAGCATCAGGCAAACTTCATCTCGCTGCGCTTGGAATGGGCGCACTGTTCTTCCTGCTCGTTACAGGCTGTAAAAAAACGGAGATCGTCGATGAAGCGAAAGCCCGCGGCCTAACGACTGCCGATTTCCCACAAATCACGGCTGACGTTTTCAAGCCGATGGACGGCGGTATTCAGCTGTCGCCCGAGGAAATCATGGGGCGCAACAGTTGGAACCTTTGGACCGCGGGCAACCAGCACTTCTGGAACACCGTGGCGCAGGACAGCTACGGCATCATGGATTTGTTGAAGACGCTCGATAACCGCAAATATGCACGGGGCGAGCGCTTCAAGAATTTGGGGTTGGTCAACCAGCCCGGTTTCCGCGCCGCGAGCAAACCTGATGGGTTCGGATTGTGGCTGGATGAGCAAGCCGAACCGGAACCTGCAGGGATCGACGAAAAAGTTTACGGAAAACCTTCCGGAATTCTCGGCTTTCGACTGTTTCCGAATCCGGATTTTAATGCGGAAGCGCGGCAAAAATGGGACGGCAATCGTTTCATGACCGATCCGGCATATTACAACGATAACAAACTCGTTAGGCCGTATCGCGTTGGCGTCTCCTGCGGCGCCTGCCACATTTCTCCTTATCCGGACAATCCGCCTGCCGATCCTGAAAATCCGTGCTGGGAAAATCTGGCCTCGGCCATCGGTAATCAGTACATCAACGAAGGAAAAGTTTTTGCCTGCAACGTCGAGAAGGGCGGCTTTTTCTACGAAATGCTCGCGGCGCAACCGCGCGGCACCTCCGACACTTCACGCATCGCGACCGACCACATCAACAACCCAAACGCGATCAACGCGATTTTTCTTCTCGGCGAACGCGAGCGAATCGCGGTTCCAGAAAAGATGGCAGGCGACACACTCGCTTTCCCTGGCGAAAAAGAGGAAATGCCCGTGGCCCACATCTTGAAAGACGGCGCAGATTCCATCGGCGTGCCTGGCGCCACCATTCGCGTTTACGTGAACATCGGAATGTTTTCCGAATACTGGTTAACGCGACACAATCGACTCATCGGGTTAACTGCGCAGAAGCCTTTCGAAATTTCCTACGCGCGCGAGCATTCGGTTTTCTGGCGCGCGACGGAGGAACGCCTGGGAAACATCGCCGCGTTTTTCCGCCGGCTGAAACCGTTCCATCTTGCCGACGCGCCGGGCGGTGCGGCTTACATGACTGTCGATCAGACGCAGATGACGCGCGGGAAGGAAGTTTTCGCGGAGAGTTGCGCGGCTTGTCATTCGAGCAAGATGCCGCCGGCGAATATCGATCCGCAATCGGGCGACGGAAAAGCGTGGTTGCGCGCGGCAGTAATGCAACCGGACTTCCTCGAGGATAATTTTCTTTCGAACGAAAAGCGTTATCCCCTGACGAAGATCGAAACGAATTCGGCGCGCGCACTCGCCACGAACGCGAAAGCTGGTCATGTCTGGGATAATTTCTCTTCGCGAACTTACAAGGAACTTGCTCCGGTCGATGAGTTTGAGTTCTTCAATCCGATGGACCAGGTCCATCCGATTAAGTTCCGGCCGAAAGATAGAAATACCGGTCCGGGATACTATCGTGTTCCGTCACTCGTTAGTCTTTGGAGTTCGGCACCGTTTTTTCACAACAACGCGCTCGGGAAATTCACAGGCGATCCCTCCGTCGCCGGTCGATTGGATGCATTCAACGATGCTGCGGAGAAATTGCTTTGGCCAGAAAAACGGCTTGATAAAGAATCGATTTGGCGAACGCAGAACGAATGTTCGCTCCATCTGCGCAAAGAATTTGTTCCAAAAGCGCTCCGCGGTCTCGCCGATAATCACGGGTATATAAATATCGGCCCGATTCCCAAGGGCACGCCTGTCAATCTCATCGCTAATCTCGAACCTGACTTCGGACAGCTCGTCGTTCTCCAAGCCAAAGTCACGAAAGCGCTCGTGAAGATTCACACCATGGATCTTTCGCCCGAAGAAGCGACCCAGGAATTGCTCAAGACAGTTCCCGAGTTGCTCGCGGCAAATAAGTGTCCGGATTTCATTGAGGACAAAGGTCATTACTTCGGCACCGACTTAGCGGACAACGACAAACGTGCGTTGATTGAATATCTCAAAACTTTATAGGCATTGTGATGAAGCCGCGGCCACAATTTCGATTACACAAATCTAGAGCGCGCTCCAGATCGATCGACCGAAAGCGAAAGGAAAACTTATGGCCGTGACCGTCCCAGAAATGTTGAAGATGTCGCAGGCGGAACTCGACAAGATGTTCGAGGAAAGCGTAGCGGGGAATATTCCGAAGGGTGAAGCGAAGGGCACGGCGATCGTCGCGCCCGGCACAACCTACACGCAAAACATCGCCGATTTCGTTAGTCACTTTGCCTGGCAGGGAAAAGTATTCGATCCAGCGAAGGGTGTTCTGCGAAATAAAATTCTTCCCTTCGGACTGAACGCGATCATCGCAAAAGTCTACAAAGGTCCGAGCTGGCTTGATAACAAAGAATGCATCGTGCTCGATTATTCGGAGACGTCCCTGCTCGCGCATTGGATCCGCGACGAAATTCGCGAAGTAGCTCCCAATGTTTACCTCGGCAAAGTTTACTGGAGCAAAAAACGGCTGATCGACTTCGCGCTCGAATTTCCGGCTAGTTAATTTTTGCAGCGGCTATGGCCGGCGTTTCAGATCGGGCACAGTCGAGGGTAAATTCAAACGCCAGTCGTCCCATGCCGCGAGCCGACACCGGCTCGGCATTGCTAGATCTGATCAGCGATACCTTCACGTTCCTCTTGCACGTCGAGCGTCGGTTCGATCACTGGTTGCGCATTCCCTTCGATGCCGTGCTGCGAGATCCAATTGCGCGCCTAACGACTGCGTTGATCAACCTGCAGCGGCGAAACGAACACTTGAAGATCGCGGAGGAAAAACCGCTCCCGGACGAAGAGGCATTTCTCGATTCGATCATTTCGAGTTTTCAAGAACAGATGCGCAAACTGTGGAAGCCGGGTGGATTCGAGCGCGGTGGAAACACGAAAACGCACGGCATTGTCCGCGGCGAGTTCATTGTGCACGAAAATCTTCCCGCAAAATTCCGGCACGGCATTTACGCGGAGCCCAAGACCTATCGGGCGTGGGTTCGTTTTTCCGGACCCGGTCCTTACATCACGCCCGACATCGATGACGTAGGTTTCATGAGCATCAGTATCAAGCTCATGGGCGTTCCCGGTCCCAAGTTGATGGATGAGGAGAAATCCACGCTCGACATGTTCGGTGTTTCTACGCCGACGTTTGTGACGCCGGACACGAAGGCAAATGCGCAACTGCAAATCGAGAGTCTGAAGAACGCTTCGATGTATTATTTCCTCAATTTCCATCGGCCACACGTCCTCGACATGATCATGCAGTCGCTCTGGATCAAAACGCAGAGCAGTCCGTTTGAGGCTTCATATTTCAGCTGCGTTCCCTATTTGTTAGGCGAAGGCCAGGCGATGCAATATTCGGTCTGGCCGAAAACGAAAAAACGCACGCGGATCCCGCGCCTGCCTTTGCGTCCGCCCGACGATTATTTGCGCGACGCCATGGTCGCGGCCCTGAGCGCGGGAGATGTAGAGCTCGATGTACGTTTGCAATTGCAAACCGATTCGCATTTAATGCCGATCGAAAACAACGCAGTGCTTTGGCCCGAACGTTTATCGCCGCGCGTATCGGTAGCGACATTGCGTCTCCCGCGACAGAAGTTTGACTCGCCCGCGCAGTTGGAGTTTGCGAAACGGCTTTCCTACAATCCTTGGCATACCATCGCGGGGCATCGGCCCCTGGGTAATCAAAGTCGCGCGCGTCGCCGCATGTATGAGACGCTCTCGAAGCTGCGGCATGCGATGAACGCCGTGCCTCATTACGAACCGACGGGCGATGAGGTTTTCGAGTGACTCCGCAAGCGAACTTCATGATCCTCGCGGCGATCGATCCCGCGCGCGAAGCGGAGCTTCGTCAGTTGCTTGATTCGATGAACGCGGCGCCTGGCCGCGTGAATGCTAACAACACGCTGATCCCATTCGCGCAATTCGACACGTTGCATTTCGCGCGCTTGCTCATCCTGGACGACAAGACGCTGGAAGACGCGCGAGTTTATGGTGGCGGACCTGCTCCGAGCTATCCGCTTTACCTCGCGTTCGTCGGCGATATCGACGGGAACGTCGATACATTTTTCAAGAAGTTGGTGAACGTCGCGGGCGCGGGCTTACGCGCAATTTTTTCGTGCTGCGAAGGATTCACAACCAACACTGATCTCGTTAGGTGGATGGAAAAACATAGCGCTCCCACCATCGCCGCTTATGTGAACTGCCGCGGCCGCACGGTGCGTCAGGTGCGCGAAGAAGCAGCGTTAAAGGAAGCGATCGAGAACTATATTAAGAACAACGCAACCGAACTCAACGGTCCGCTGCGCGAAATTCACACGAGGTTGCAGCAGTTCGTTAACGCAGAGAAATCATCCGGACGCCTTGTCTTATCGCATGAGGATAGGGCCTCGGTTATCTGGCGAATCAAGAACCTACTGCATCTGGTCGGGATGCCTCTTTTGATTTTGCTCGCACTGCCGTTGCTCCTCGTTATTGCGCCCATCATCCTCATTCGTCTGCGCCATTTGGAAAAAACGGATCCAGAATTGTGCTGGCGCTGCGACCAGGCGCATTCCGATAAATTGTCGCGGTCCGAGGATCACGACGTGACCAACCAATTCACGGCGATGGGAAGCGTGAAGCCGGGTCTCGTGCGGCGTTGGACTCTGAGCGGCATTCTTACGACGGTCGATTATGCCGCGCGACATTTCGTTAGGCGCGGGCGGCTGGGTCGCATACGCACCATTCATTTCGCCCGCTGGGTGTTTCTCGATCGCAAGAAACGAATGGTGTTTTTCAGCAACTACGACGGCACGGTTGAGAGTTACATGGACGATTTCATCAACAAGACCGGCTTCGGTCTGAACGCCGTCTTTGGCAACGGCATCGGTTATCCGAGAACCAATTGGCTCGTTCTGGATGGCTGCCAACATGAACAAAATTACAAAAATTTTCTGCGCAGACACACCCTGCCAACACAGGTCTGGTACAAAGCGTATCCGGGTTTGACCGCGGTTGATCTGGAGAGGAACACACGCATCCGGCAAGGTTTGGAATCGTCGTCGATGAGCGAAGAAGAGATTCGCGAATGGGCCGCACTGTTATGAACGAGCGCGCTGTCGATTACGGTGACGTTCAGGGACTGGTTCGCTTCGGTTACGGAAAGATGAAGGAAGCCAGCTATGCTTTGCTCCGAATAAAAAATGTTGCGGCGGCGCGGTCGTGGTTGCGCTCCGCGGCGATCACGAGTGCCGTGGCGATAAAGCCGCCGCCCACAACGGCGACGCAGGTTGCATTCACCGCCGCCGGTTTTAAGGCGCTCGGAGTTTCCGCATCCGTCCTTGCGAATTTTTCTCCTGAATTCCTGACGGGGATGACGGAAGAAAGTCGTGCCCGGCGTCTCGGAGATGTGGGAAGCAATGCGCCTCAGCAATGGAGTTGGGGTTACGCGACCAGAATGCCGCATGTCCTCGTGATGTTTTTCGCTGAACCGGGGCAGCTCCAGACCCATGTGAAAAGCGCAAAAGGGAATGTGTGGAACGATGCCTTCGAAGAGATGCAGTGGCTTGAGACCGCGGATCTCGACGGTGTCGAACCCTTCGGTTTCGCTGATGGCATCAGCCAACCGCAAATCGATTGGGAGCGGCAGCGCGATGTGACCAGTCCTCAACTGGATTACACCAACGTGGTTGCACTCGGGGAGTTCCTGCTCGGTTACCCTAACGAGTACAACAAATACACCGAGCGTCCCTTGATCGATGCGGATTCCGCAAGCGCGGATCTATTCGCAGCGGAAGATGTTTCAGAAAAAAAGGATCTTGGCCGCAACGGCACTTACCTTGTCGTGCGGACCTTGGAGCAAGACGTGCGCAGCTTCTGGCAGTTCGTTTACAAACAGTCTCAAGGAAATCTTTCCGAGGCCGACAATCTTGCGGCCGCATTCGTTGGGCGGACGAGAGCGGGCGATCCATTAGTGCCGATTCAGAATCAAACGATTCCCGGCATCGGCCCCGACCCGGAACAAGTTCGTCAGAATCAATTCACCTTCGACGAAAATCTGTCCGGCAGCCGCTGTCCGTTCGGCGCGCACGTGCACCGTGCAAATCCGCGCAATAGCGATTATCCCGGGCGTCCGACGGGACTCGCGAAGCTGGTTACCATGCTCGGCTTTGGACCGAAAGGTTTCCGCGATGATCTAATGTCTTCAGTTCGCTTTCATCGCATCCTGCGTCGCGGCCGTGAATTTGGAACCGAGCTCAAGCCAGAAGAAGCAATCAACTCCGCGCCGCCTAACGAGTCCAAACGCGGATTACATTTCATTTGTTTAAACGCAAACATCGCGCGCCAGTTTGAGTTCCTGCAAAACGCCTGGATGATGAACACGAAGTTTTCCGGTCTGACGGGCGAGAGCGATCCGCTTCTTGGCAATCGCGAACCTATTCAAGGTTGTCCAATCACCGCTGATTTCACCAAACCGCGGGAAAAGGGTGTCGCGCGCAGAATTTCAGGGTTGCCGCAATTTGTTACCGTGCGCGGCGGCGCGTATTTTTTTCTGCCGGGTTTGCGCGCTTTGCGCTACTTCGCCAGGGAAAGCAGTGCATAACGCGATACCTAACGTATTAAGGATGCCTTGTTGTAGCTGCCGCCGTCTCCGGCGGCAGGCTGTTATCACTCGAATCGACTGCCGCTGAGGCAGCGGCAGCTACAACAAACAGCGGCAGCTACAAGGCGAAATTAATCGCGAACGCGATGCTTCAGTTCCCAAACGCGGAGCGCGGCCAGAAGCAGATTTTTTGTGCGTGAGAGTGTCCCCGCTGCCGGCAGCGGACGCTCCTTTGCCGAAGGCCGTGTCGCGGCCCGTGTTTTCGTGCGCGAACGACGCTGCGCCTTAGCCCGGCCACCACGCGGGGTGGCAGATTCACTGACTGGAAGATGACCACTTGTGTCCATTTTGCGACCGAATTTAGAGCAGCTTCCAAGCCAGTATTTGTTAGTCGCAATGACGCAAAGGAAAAGCGCTTGTGCCATCTCGCGTTCTCCGCCAATTTCAGGCCCCGCATGGCAAGTAACCGAAGTCTTGGTTGTCTAAGCATTTTTCTGTTCGTGGCGTTGATCGCGAGCGTGATCGTTAACTTCATCCTCGCGGCCAGCGCGTTTCGCCGCGTCAGCGGCGTGTCGCGGGAAGAAGTGCCAATGCCGCGGTTTCGCGAAATCGTCATGCAACGCGCCACCCACGGGAGCGATGACAAGATCGCGCACATCGTTTTGCGCGGTCTCATCAGTTCTTCGATCAGCGGCAACGTCGGCGACTCGATGGTGGACGACATGCGTCTCTCTCTGCAAGAAGCGCGCGAGGACGAGAACGTCCGCGCGGTCGTGATCGAAATCGATTCCCCCGGCGGTGAAGTGACCGCGGCCGATGTAATTTATAACGCGGTCGTGAAAACACGGGCAAAAAAGCCTGTCGTTATCTACATGGATTCGGTCGCGGCCTCGGGCGGTTACTACATTTCCTGCGGCGGGAAATATTTGATGGCTAATGAAACTACCATCACCGGCAGCATCGGCGTGATCATCCAAACGCTGAATTACGAACAGCTCTTTAATAAAGTCGGACTTGCCTCCGTGGTTTTTAAGAGCGGGAAGTTTAAAGACATGCTCAACGGCGCGCGGCCGATCACGCCGGAAGAGCGTGAATACATCCAGGGTTTTGTCATGAAAACGTACGACAAATTTCTCGGCATCGTCGCGCACGAACGCAATCTTCCCGCGGATAGTTTGCGAAATACCGTGGCCGATGGACGAATTCTCTCCGGCCAGGATGCGTTGAACGTCAAGCTCATCGATGCACTCGGCCAGATCGAAGATGCCTTTGCCAAGGCGAAGCAGCTCGGGAATGCGCCAGACGCGGCGATCGTGAAGTACGGCCCGCCCTTCGTTCTGAGCAGATTCCTGCGTGCGTTAGGAAAAACATCAGATTCGAAAATCGAGCTGACGCTTCCAAGTGAGCTCATGCCGAAATTGGAATCCGGCCGCGCCTATTTTCTGCCGAGCTTTTACGCGCCGTAGCGGCCGCGCCGGCGCATGTCTTCTGACGGCCTTTTCTCAGCGTTCGCTGCCGTCACGAATGTCGTCTTCGTCCTCATAGCTACCTATATTTACAGCTCCCTGATTCGTCAGATCAGCGCGCGTCCCGCGACTCCCGACGACACGCAAAGAATTTTTGGTTTGCCCGATGCGATTATCGCGATCCTGCTCAGCGGATTATTTTTGTCCAACATCGCGCTCTCCTTTTCCAGCTCGCACGATGTCACCAGCCCTCGGATACGCGATCTGCTGGCGGGCGCGCTCTTCACTGTGGGCATACTGCTTTTTCTGATCGCGTTCCTGCGGTTGCGCGGCTTTAACCTGAGCGCGCTCGGTGGTTTGACCAAGCTGGGTTTCGGCCGCGTGCTCAGTATCGGCACCATTCTTCTCTTCGCTGCCTACCCGCTCATTTATGTCGCCGACACGCTGACGCGACGGGCGCTGGGCGAAGGTCTGGGCAAACAGGAAATCATTCAGCTTTTCAACGCTTCGCAGACGCTTCCGCAGCGCATCATAATAATCATCATGGCCGTTGCGCTCGCACCGATGGCTGAGGAATTCATGTTTCGTTTTTTTCTTTACGGCGTCCTCAAGCGCTATTTCGGACGTCTCTTTGGATTAATTGTAAACGCGTCGCTCTTCGCGGCAGTGCATACACATTTGCCCTCGTTCGGGCCGCTCTTTGTCCTCGGGAGTTGTTTCACCATTGCCTATGAATGGAGCGGTTCCATTCTTGTTCCGATGACGATGCACGCATTATTCAATGCATTAACGCTTACGTTGCTCGCCTTCCCGCAAACCCTTCCGCAATGAATCTGCGGGAGATCGGCGAAGACCGGTTGCTTGCGCGACTGATGCCGCCCGGACGGAAATTGAAAAATGTCCTCGCGGCAAGGGAAGATGATTGCGCGGTCGTGCGTTTCGGGCGCGAACTGCTTTTGTTAAAAACGGATTGTGTCGTCGAAGGAATTCATTTCTCGAAGAGAGATGACGCTTCTGCCGTTGGCTGGAAAGCAATGATGCGCCCTTTAAGCGATTTCGCTGCGATGTCCGGCGTCCCGCAATTTGCCCTCGTAACTCTCGTTGCGCCGCCAGGAAGAACGGTGGCGTGGACAGAAAAGCTTTACGCAGGACTGAGAAAAGCGGCGAGCAAGTTTGGCGTGCAAATCGTCGGCGGCGAAACCAGCGCGACGCGCGGTCCGACTGTAATTTCGGTCAGCGTTGCAGGTACAGTCGAAAGCGATCGCTGGGTCTCTCGGAGCGGCGGCAGAGCGGGGGATGAATTATTTGTTACCGGAAAACTCGGTGGCTCGATTCGCGGGAAGCATCTGCGTTTCATTCCGCGCATTGCGGAAGCGCGTTGGCTCACAGAAAATTTCGCCCTTCATGCCATGATGGATTTGAGCGATGGACTCGGCGCCGATCTGCCCCGGCTCGCCCGCGCCAGTGGTCTCGGTTTTGCAATTGATGAAACCGCCTTTCCTCGCAATCCCGGTTGCAGAATTGAACAGGCAATCAACGACGGCGAAGATTACGAATTGCTTTTTGCAATCGGACCGCGGGAGGGCAAAAACCTGGAGGCTCGCTGGAAAAAACGATTTCCAAAATTACCTCTCACTCGCATTGGCCGGCTGGAGCGGAATTCGAAGACTAAACCTCAAACGTGGTCCGGCTATGTTCATTTCAAACAGCGCTGAAGAAACCGCGGCGTTCGGACGACAGCGCGCCCGTTCCGTTTCTGCTGGGGATGTATTTGCGCTGGTCGGCGATCTCGGCACAGGCAAAACGCAATTCGTGAAAGGATTCGTCGCGGGCCTCGACAGCGAGGCGATTGTGACAAGCCCCACATTTACGCTTCTGCACGAATACACCGGCGGCCGCCTAACCATTTATCACTTCGATTTTTATCGACTGGAGGACCGCGCGGCGGCGTTGCGCCTCGGCCTCGATGATTACTTTTTTGGTGATGGCGTCTGCGTGATCGAGTGGGCGGATCGATTTCGTGATTTAATTCCGGCGCAAGCGAATTGGATATCTTTTGAAATGAAATCCGAAACCGCGCGCACAATTAAAGAATGAAAATTCTGGCGTTGGAAAATTCCACCACGCACGGCAGCGTTGCGTTCCTCGATGATGGAAACACTTCGATGGTTTTCGATTATCAGAACGACCGAAAACATTCAGGCGCTTTTTTTCAGTCACTCCAGCGGCTTTCCGATCGTTTCCGTGATGCGGATTCGATTGTGGTTGGTCTTGGACCAGGTTCGTACGCCGGAGTTCGTATCGCGATCGCTACGGCGTTTGGGCTGCAAGCGACTACCGGTGCGCACCTTTTGGGCTGGCCCTCTATTTGCACGATCGATTCGTCAACCCACGAATACTGGGTCGTCGGCGATGCTCGTCGCGAAAGTTTTTTCTTCGCGCGCATTGAGGGGAATGAAATCGTCGGTGGGATCGGGCTCTATAGCGAAACCGAGTTGCGCGCGCGCCTAAAAAATTTGGATCGCGAAACTCCGGTGTATTCGTCTGAAAACCCTGTCCAATTTCCACAAACAATTGTCCGTTATCCTTCCGCGCTCCTGCTCGCTAAACTGATTCAGCGCGGCGTCGTTCATGCTTCGGAGACACCGCTCCAGCCAATTTATTTGCGCGAGCCCCACATCACCACTCCCAATGACAAAAGAGACTTATCGATGCTGGGCTGAGATCGATCGATCGGCGTTACGGCATAACGCTGCGATGGTGCGCGGCCGGATCGGATCGGCTGAACTTCTCGCGGTCGTGAAAGCAAATGGATACGGCCACGGAATGGTTGGTGTTGCGCAAGCGCTGGCGAACGATGCGCAGCTATTCGGCGTGGCGAATCTGGAAGAAGCGATCGCGCTGCGAGGGGCGCTCCCCCATCCGATTATCATTCTCGGGCCGGCGACTCCGGAGGAAAGACCTGGTATCGCGGACGGTGCGTTCATCGCTTCTGTTTCTACGCTTGAAGAAGCGCAGGAATTTAGCCGCGCCGCAAACGGATCGTCTGTCTCAATCAATTTTGTGGTCGATACCGGAATGGGACGCATGGGAACGGTGGAGGCGCATGCACTCGATATTTTCAAGAAAACGGCTGCGTTGCCGAAGATAAAAGTCCACAGCATTTCCAGTCATCTGCCGGTCGCAAACGAAGATGCGAAATACACTCGGGACGAACTCGTGCGCTTCGCAAAGCTCGTTAGGCAATTCCGCCGCGAGGTCCCCGGTGACTACAAAATGCACATTCTTCCCAGTGCCGGCGTTCTCGCCTTTGCCGATCCGCCTTTCGATATCGTCCGCGCGGGGCTGATGCTCTATGGCATTTCGCCGTTACCCGAATTTGAAAAAGATCTGAAACCAGTGCTGACTTGGAAAACTCGCATCGGTCTCATTCGTGAAATGCCGAAAGGAAGCTCCATCAGCTATGGGCGAACCTTTATCACACCAAAAGCGGTGCGCGTGGCTACGCTCACCGCGGGTTATGCCGATGGTTACCCACGACATCTTTCCAACCGCGACGCGGCGGTCCTCGTTGGTGGAAAGCGTTGCGCGTTGCTCGGGCGTGTGACTATGGACTTGATGATGGTCGATGTTACAGACGTTACCGCGGCACAGGTTGGAGATGAAGTTGTTCTGCTCGGACGGCAGGACGACGCAGAAATTACAGCGATCGAACTTGCGGAACGGGCGCAGACGATCACGTGGGAAATTACAACACGCATTGGCAGTCGCGTGCGGCGGGTTTACGTTTGATAGCGATGTTCCAGATCATCTTCAACGAGTTGAGCGCAGCGGAAATGTCCGCCCTGCCGAAATCATTGCAGCTCGATCTGCTGGCAGAATTCCAGATTCTGCCGGAAGACCTCGATCACCTCGATGCAAAACGATTTGGCGTGATTCAGCGTGAAGGAAAAAAACTCTATCGTTATCGCGCGAAGGATTACCGCATTTATTTCGAGAAACGCGATGAAGGCATCACCGTGCATCGCGTTCTGCACAAGAACACGTTTCGCGATTTCCTTTTCCGCAGCAAACTGCCAATGGCAGAAGACGATCAACTCGGCAAAACGCGCGAGTTTTGGAAACTAATCGAGCAGGGCGAACGCACAGGAAAAGCCTGATGTAGTCGCGCTTGGCACAAGCGCCCCTACATCGAGACGGCCCGCGCCGTTGCCGAAAACGAATCCTTTGCGATGAAAGACACCAGCATCACCAAAGTTACTTCAGCGTTTTCTCCGCAAGGCCCGAGCGGACAAAAGTATCTCGCCTCGGGTATTCATGTCTCCATGCGCATGTGGGAAAATGAAGAGCCTGGCAAGGCGAAGGCGGAAACTTCTCGACCGTACGAAACAGTCGGCTACGTAGTCAAAGGCCGCGCCGAATTACGGCTTGAAGGACAAACAGTGATACTGAATGCCGGCGATTCATGGGCGGTGCCGAAAAACGCGAAGCACAGTTACAAAATTATCGAGACGTTCACCGCGGTTGAAGCGACCAGCCCGCCAGCGCAAATGCACGATCGGGAAGAGTGATTGATGTAGCGGCGTTTGTGTCAAACGCCGAACCAAAACAAAGGCGCTTGGCACAAGCGCCTCTACACCTACTTCATCAACAAGACGGAGCGGCTGCGCTTGATTTCCCGGGTGATTTTGCGGTGCATGTGCGCGGGCATGCCAGTCACGCGACGTGGCAGAATCTTTCCACTCTCAGTTACGAATTTCTTCAGCAGATCGGGATTCTTGTAATCGATCGCTTCGACCGCGATATCGATGCGACGCCGCGGCATGATACGATTGGCGCGTCGAAAAGCGGAACGGCGTTTGGCAGTTTTCGGTTGCATGAAATTTAGCGCGTTTCGCGATGCAGCGTGTGCCGTTTCAAAAACGGATTGTACTTCTTTTTCTCCAGCCGATTCGGCGTCTGCGGACTTTTTTTGTTCCGCGTGCTCATGTAGCGCGACACCGGCTTGCCGAGAGCTTTCGCTTCCGTGCACTCAAGGGTGATGATTTCCTGCGCCATCGCTATTCCTTGTTCGCGTCAGGTGTGGTGGTCGCTTCTTCTTCCTCGCCTTCGCCGCCTTCTTCATCGGTCAAACCGAAAAGCGATGTGACCGATTGGCGGACACGCGAAGCCTTGTTCTGTTTTTCCAGCTGTGCCTGACACTGCACGGTAAACCGAGCAAACGGAATCGCTTCGAGGCGAGCATGAGGAATCGCTTTGCCCGACATTTCGCAGACTCCGTAAGTGCCGAGCTCGATCCGTTTCAAGGCCTGATCGATTTCATAAAGCGCATCCTGTTCCTGCGAAAGAAGGCTCAGGGCAAAATCGCGATCGTAAGCATCGCTGCCCGCATCGGCCTGGTGCATGCCGAAGGCGGAAGCTTCACTGCCTTCCGCACGGGAACGCAACGTATCCTGCGCCACACCCGCCATCGAATCCACCATCGCATCGCGGAGTTGCAGTAGTTTCTCGCGTTGCCCTTTTGTGAAGGCATCGAGCTTACGGGGGCGATGGTTTTTTCCAACGAGATCGATCGTGGAGTTCGAATTAATCACTGCCGCGCGGACAGGCGCCTGCTTTGAAGATTTGTTAGGCGCAACCTTCGCCTTCTTTAGAACGCGCGCGGGCTTTTTGGCTGTAACGGTGCGTTTCTTCGAGGAAGCGGAAGTTTTTTTCGCCGGCTTCGATGCCGCCTTGCGTGCAGGCTTTTTCGAAGCTTTGGAGGTTTTCTTCTTCTTGGGGCTGGCCATAAAATATTTGTGCCGCCTTTTCCGGCGGCAAAGGGAGGCTTAATTAAGGGCAATTCGGAAATGGCGCAAGCAGAGATTTTGTCGGCAAAACGCCTTTAAATCACGCGATCTCTGACTTCATTATGAGCTCGCGCTCGAATAATGACGCAGGGCGAAACGCCAGAATATTCGCGACCACCAGAACGCGATTGTCGCCGCTGCGACCAGTTGCAACATCAGCCAGCCAGGTTGCTGAAATGGCTTGATCAAAAGCCGCGTTGGAATATTCGCGACGATTACAACCGGGATAATCCAACTGAAAACGAAGCGGAATAATCCCGGATAAATCACGTCGGGATAGCGCGCGATATTGAGGAAGTTGAAGTAACCGTAAACAAGTCCTTGCGCGCGCACGATCCAGAAACTAACGGCGGCGAGGCTGAGCATGATGGAATAGTGAATGGCGACGCCGAAAATCAATGCGGTCAGGTAAAGCAAAATGGCGCCCGCACCTGGGACAATTCCCAAGCGAGATAAAGAAATGACGACGACAATTGCGCCCAGTGCCGCGTTAATGACGCTATCGAGACTGAATTGTTTACTCGAAACCGAAAATTGGCTGTCGATTGGGAGCACGAGCAGTGAGTCGAGTTTCCCGGTACGAACCAGTTCGGGGATGTTGGAAATGTTGACGAAGAAAAAAGCCTGAAAAATCTGCGCGATGATCTGATGGGTTCCGACGAGCAGCACTACTTCCCACTTCGTCCAATCGCCGATCCGATCCACCTGGCCGAAGATGATGCTAAAGAAAAGGATTTGGCCGAAAAACCAAAGCACCTCAACGATGAGCCAAAGGATAAAATTCGCCTTGAAACTCATCTCGCGGATGAGCGAGTTGCGCAGCATGATCGAATAAATTTCGAAATAGCGGCGCATCGACTTAGTGTAACCAACAATGGCGCGGCGCGGTCATAATTTTACACGTCGCTACCTTTGATGAAACGAAAGCTTTTGATTGTTCTGGGAGGCGTTGTGCTCTTGATCGTGGCGTTTGCATTGCGTCGATGTGGCAGCGGGGACAGCGGAACTTTTCAAACGGCGACCGTAACGCGTGGACCGATCACACAGGCCGTCACCGCTACTGGCACGCTGAATCCGGTCGTGAACGTGCAGGTTGGCAGTCAGGTCTCGGGTAACATCCAAAAACTTTTCGTGGATTATAATTCGACGGTAAAAGCTGGCCAAGTCGTTGCGCAAATTGATCCGGCCCTTTTTCAAGCGACGGTGACGCAGGCCGAGGGCGATCTCGCGAGCGCGCAGGCGGCGCTCGAACTGGCGCGAATCAATGCCAATCGTATCCAGGGACTCGTGGCCAAACAAAGTTCGGCGCAAGCCGATCTCGATACGGCAACGGCTGCGCTGCATCAAGCCGAGGCTAATGTGAAAATCAAACAAGGCGCGCTCGATAAAGCAAAAGCCGATCTCGATCATTGCACGATTACTTCGCCCATCGACGGCGTCGTCATTTCGCGCAGTGTCGATGTCGGTCAGACCGTCGCCGCCAGTTTGCAAGCGCCCGTCATTTTTACGATCGCAAATGATCTCGCAAAAATGCAGATCGATTCCAACGTCGCCGAAGCCGATGTCGGCGTGGTCGTCGTCGATCAAAATGTTGATTTCTCTGTCGACGCCTTTCCGAATCAAACCTTTCACGGCAAGGTTATCCAGGTTCGAAACGCTCCCATCGCGGTGCAAAACGTCGTTACCTACGACACGGTGATTGGCGTCAGTAATCCGGAGTTAAAGTTGAAACCGGGAATGACGGCAAATGTTTCGATCGTTATTTCCCATCGCGACAATGTTCTGAAAATCAGTAATGCGGCACTGCGGTTTCGACCAGCCGAGAGCAAAAGCGCCGAGCCAAAGGCGAGCGCGTCGCCTCGCGCACGAACAAATAGCGGCGGCGGTCGCAATCGCTCCGGTGAGTATCGTAGTGAGCGGACCGTTTATGTTTTGCGCGGAAGCGAGCCAACGCCTGTGCAAATCAAGACTGGTATCAGTGACGGTGTTTACACGGAAGTGTTGGAGGGTTTGCAGGAAGGCGATCGGGCGGTCACTGCAGCATTGGGGGCGGACAAGGAAGCGGCACGAGCGCAAACAAATCCATTTAGCGGCGGCGGGCCGAGAAGATTCTAAAATGCCTAACGAGAGTAATGGCGCCGTCGTTCACCTCGCCGACGTGCACAAGACCTATCGCACCGGGGAGATGGAGGTCCGCGCGGTGCGCGGTGTTTCTCTCGAAATTCATCGCGGTGAGTTTGTCGCGTTAATGGGCTCAAGCGGGTCCGGCAAATCGACGCTCATGAATATTCTCGGATGTCTCGATCGTCCGACACAGGGACATTATAAACTCGACGGTGCCGACGTTTCGCAGTTGGGGCGCGATCAACTGGCAGACATTCGAAACGGAAAACTTGGGTTCGTCTTTCAAAGCTTCAATCTGCTTCCGCGCACTTCTGCTCGGGAAAATGTCGAGTTGCCGTTACTTTACGGTCACCACGGCCTAACGAGTGATCAATTGCGCGAAAAGGCCGACCGTGTGCTCGTGGCTGTCGGGTTGAAAGGTCGCGAAGAACATCATCCGAGCCAGCTTTCCGGTGGCCAGCAGCAGCGTGTCGCGATTGCGCGCGCCCTCGTCAACGATCCCGAGGTTTTGCTCGCTGACGAACCAACCGGTAATCTCGATAGCCGAACGAGCATCGAGATCATGGGAATTTTCCAGGAGTTAAACGAACGCGGCATCACTATCATCATGGTCACGCACGAGCCCGACATCGCAGCATATGCACGACGCAATGTCCTGATGCGAGACGGTCTCGTGCAAAGCGATCGCGCGGTGACGCAACGGTTCAATGCGGTGGACGAACTTGCGAAGGCGCCAGCAGTCGATGACGCGCCTAACGAGCCCTCACCCTCCCCTCTCCCACGGGTAGAGGGATCAAATGAAGCACCATGAAAATTAAACAAACCAAAGCGGGAAGGTGCAACACGGTTCCTTCTCCCTGAGGGAGAAGGTTAGGATGAGGGCCATTTAGAACGTCATTATGAGAGTAGTCTCGACAATCAAGATCGCATTTCGCGCGTTGCGGCGAAACAAACTGCGCTCGGTTCTTACTGCGCTTGGCATCATCATCGGTGTCGGTGCGGTCATCGCGATGGTCGGCATCGGTAACGGTGCGAAGGCGCAAGTGGAAGCGCAGATCGCAAGTCTCGGTGAGAATATTATTCTCGTTTTTTCCGGCAGCACGACCGCGAGCGGCATTCGCACAGGATGGGGCGGAGCTGGAACATTAAAAGTTGAGGACGCTGAAGCGATTCGTCGGGAAGTACCTGGAGTGACGGCGGTCAGTGAGGAAGTCGCGTCGACTACGCAGGTCGCAGCGGGAAACCAAAATTGGTTCACGCGCATTTTCGGCGAATCAGCCGAGTATTTCGACATTCGCCAATGGCCGTTGGCTGAAGGCGGGCCATTTACGGATCAGGATGTGCGCAGCTCGAATAAGGTCTGCGTGATCGGACGCACGACGGCGACGCAGATTTACGGCAACGAAGATGCCGTAGGACAAATTTTGCGGATCAAGAATGTGCCCTTCACGATTACAGGCGTTTTGACGCCGAAAGGTTTGAGCGCGCAAGGGACAGATCAGGATGACGTCGTCATCATGCCGTTCACGAGTGCAATGAAACGCGTGACTGGTGGCACGACGTTGCGGAACATCAATGTGCAGGTCGGCAACGCCAACGAACTCGCCGCCGCGCAACAGCAGATCATCGCTTTGCTGCGGCAGCGTCACAATATTCGTGAAGGTCGGGATGACGATTTCACGGTGCGAAATCAGCAGGAGATTGCCGAAGCGGCGACGGCGACCGCAGACGTGATGAAAGGATTGCTCGGTGCGATCGCCGGGGTTTCGCTCGTCGTCGGCGGCATCGGGATCATGAACATCATGCTCGTGAGCGTAACGGAACGAACACGCGAGATCGGTGTCCGGCTCGCCGTGGGTGCACATGGCAGCGATATCCTGACGCAATTTTTGATCGAAGCGGTTTCGCTCAGCGCCGTCGGCGGAATCATCGGGATCGTGCTGGGGATCGCGTCGTCGAAAATTCTCGCGGCAGTGAAACATTGGCCCTCGCTTATCTCGCCCAGCTCGATTCTGGTCGCGTTTCTCGTCAGCGCGGCGGTAGGCGTGTTTTTTGGATTCTATCCTGCGCGCGAAGCCGCGCGTTTGGATCCGATCGAAGCGTTGCGTTACGAATGAAGCGCTAGCGTAATTGCAGCCCGAGTCGAACGGCGAAGTAAATCATCACAACCGCGGTCAGCGCCTGCGTAAGAATTTGCCACGACGGATGTGCAAAAATCCGGGTTCCTTGTTTAACCGCGAGACAGAGCACAAGGGTCCACGTCACCGCGCCGAGAACAACCGCACCTGCAAGCGCCAGAGAATTAATGAATGTACGGGAGCTTCCTTGCTGACTACCGATGACGGCAAACCAAAATCCGATACTAAGGGGACTCGTGAGTGCGAGCGTGAAGCCGAGAAAATAGCCGCCTCTTTTCGGGCGCGGACTGCGCGTGGAAAGACCATTCGTTAGGCTGGCAACGCGGTGCTCTCGCGCAGCCCGCCACGCATGGTTCGCATACGTGCACGCAAGAAATAAAAGCAGCACGAGACTAAACACACCGAGAATCAAACGAACTCTCGGCGTATTCATGAGCGCGCCGGCACCAGCGCTGACGCCAAGCGCCCAACAGAAATCGCCGGAACACGCGCCGAGTCCAAGCGGCCAGGCCGACCAAAATCCACCTCCGGCGGAATGCGGAAGCAGACTGCGTCGAATCATCTCGACGTTGATCGGTCCCGGCGGCCACGCGACCGACCAGCCAAGAATGAAACCGTTCAGTAGTGTTGCGTTGACGATGAATGCGAGCGTCAGAGCGGACGGCAGTATTGTCATTCTGAGCGAAGCGAAGAACCTCGCGAATTAAAGCCGGACGTCGCTTGCGAGGTCCCTCGCTTCGCTCGGGATGACAAACGGGTGCGAGCGAAACGTTACATCCCGCATCTCGTTTTTACTTCGGCAAAGCTGGAACGGCGCGCGAGCAAACCTGCAAGGTAAGAGTCCGTCGCCGGCACGCTGCTTATTCGCGTGAGGTTGGCCGGCGTTTCGAGCCTCGAGAAAATCGCGTGAATGATTTTACTTCGCGGAACTGTTTTAATTCCGTAGCCCAGCGGAATGTTGCTCGACCAAAAGCGCACGTAATCCAATCCATATTGTTTCTCCATGCCGAGGAAAATTACGGAATGGCCGCGTTCATACTTTCCGACTTCCGAGGACCAAAAGATCTTCATGAAATCTCCCGGCATCGCTTCCGCGAAATCCTCGAAGTTTCTTCCGAGTTTCAATTCGTAAAAAAGGCGCGCCGTTCCCGGACCGTTCGCGTTCCAACGTCCCCAAACGCCTTCGCCGTCACGTTGATTTCGAATCATCAATTGTTCGAGCGTAGCGAAATCGAGATGCAGTGAGCCGGCCGCACGCGCCGCCTCGAGCGCTTTCATGAAAACGAGATAGGTCGCGCCCGAGCAATAACTGGGGGAAGCCGCAGAAGGGAGAATGAAGAATTTTCCCGATTCAAAATGAGCTGCCGATTGCAGGCGAATCGTGGCCACGCGCGAAACGGAATATTTCCCGCCTACTGGCATTTGATTGATCTGATCAAGAATCGTGTCGTTTAAGCTTAGTTCTTGCGCAGCGATGGAATGCGCGAAAAAACAAACGCTTAGCGCAAGGACGAAACGGACAAACACAAGCGATTAATAGGAGACTTGCGCGGTGACGCAACCGACGATTGCGATCGCCCCAGGTGTTGCGGCCGACACGGCCGCCGCTACACTAACGAACGTTATGCTTCGCTTCACTAAAATGAACGGCGCGGGTAATGATTTTGTCCTGCTCGATAACCGAGACGGAGAGCTGCACCTGGCGCCGCAACAGATCGTGCGCATCTGCGATCGTCATCGCGGAGTTGGAGCGGATGGAGTGCTGGTTTTGGAGAACGCGGCGAACGGCGCGGATTTTCGGATGCGATACTACAACGCCGACGGCGGCGAAGCGGAGATGTGCGGTAACGGCGCGCGTTGTTTTGCGCGTTTCGCGCAACGAACCACCGGACTAAGGAATGAACTCTCTTTCGAGACGCCCGCGGGTGTGATTGGGGCAAAGCTCGACGGCGATTTGGTTTCTTTGCAGATGAGCGACCCAACGGATTTGCGCCTGGGGGTCGAGATTTCCACTGACGCCGAAAATCTTGACGGCCATTTTATTAACACTGGTGTTCCGCATGTCGTCGTTCCCGTGACGAACATCGAGAGCGTTGATGTCCGAAAAACGGGATCCGCCATACGACATCACAAATTATTTTCACCCAAAGGTGCGAACGCGAACTTCTTGGAAAAGAGAAGCCGGAGGCGCATTGCCATTCGCACATACGAACGCGGCGTGGAGGATGAAACGCTCGCGTGCGGAACGGGCGTCGTGGCCAGCGCGCTGATCTTCGCGACGACGGAAATTGTGGATGGACCGATTGGTGTCCTGGTCCGTGGCGGAAGCGAACTGACTGTCGGATTTAAGAAAAATGGCGACCAGTTTACGAACGTAACGCTGACCGGTCCGGCAGAGTTTGTCTTCGAAGGAACGATCGAGGTTTAGAGGTCGATTGCGTTTGCTTGCCTAACGAATGTTCCGCGGCACTTACACAGCGCTTGTTACTCCGTTTCGCGATGGTGAAATCGACGTCGCGGCGTTGGAACGGTTAATTGAAGGGCAAATTGCCGCCGGTGTTGCAGGTATTGTAGCTGTCGGCACGACCGGAGAATCACCGACGCTCTCGCACGATGAGCGCGAACACGTGATCAAACTCGCGGTGAAAACCGCCAAAGGGCGTTGTCAGGTTTTGGCTGGGACAGGATCGTACTCTACACGCGACGCAATCGTAGCAACGAAGCGTGCGGAAGAGCTCGGCGTGGATGCGGCGTTAATCGTTGCGCCGTATTACAACAAGCCAAGTCAGGAAGGATTGTTCCGTCACTTCCGAGCGATCGCGCAAGAGACTTCGCTTCCGATTATGCTCTACAATATTCCGGGTCGATGTTCCGTGGATATTGCTGCTGACACCGTCGAGCGGCTCGCGACCGAGTGTTCCAATATTTCTTCCATCAAGGAAGCGAGCGGCAGCGTGGATCGCGTAAGTGAACTGCGGAGTCGTTTGCCTAACGAGTTTACGATTTTGAGCGGCGATGATTCGCTCACGCTTCCGTTTATGGCGGTCGGAGCAGTCGGCGTCGTGAGCGTCGCATCGAATCTAGTTCCTGCTCAAGTCTGTGCTTTGGTGCACGCGCAGGAAGCGGGCGACGTAAAATCCGCGCGCGCACTTCACCGGCAGTTATTGCCGATTTTCAAGGATCTCTTCATCGAGCCGAACCCGGTACCGATAAAAACTGCACTGAGCTGGCGTGGCATGATGTCGCCTGAAGTTCGCCTGCCACTTTGTGAAATGACCGAGTCAAATCAGGCGCGGCTGCGCAAGACACTGGATTCGCTTGAAGCGTTTGCGAAATGAGTCCGATTCGGATTCTTCTCGTCGGCGCTGAAGGCCGGATGGGCGCAGCGATCGAAGAAGAAGCAAGTGATTCTCAAACCGGTTTGATGATCGCGCGTCGTTGCCGACGTGGTGATCCCGTCGATGCCAAAAATGTCGATGTGGTCATCGACGTTAGTCATCCCGATGCGACAGACAATCTGTGTTCGGCGTGCGAAAGAGACCGGACCCCACTCGTGATCGGTACGACCGGGCATTCCGCAGAGGAACGCAAGAGGATCGAAGAAACAGCCCGATCGGTTCCGGTCGTTCTCGCTTCAAACTTCAGCATCGGAGTCAACGTGCTTTTTGCTCTGACGCGCCGCGCCGCAGAGATTTTTGACGACGAGTTCGATCGGAAAATCGTCGAGACACATCACCGCACGAAGAAAGATGCGCCGAGTGGCACGGCAAAAACGATTGCTGAGATCTTGCGCGAAGAAGGCGCTGGCGAAGTCCCAATTCAATCGGTTCGCGAAGGTGAAATTGTCGGCGAACATACCGTGATTTTTGCGGGTCCCGGCGAACGGTTGGAGTTGATTCATCGCGCGGAGAGCCGAGCGATCTTTGCACGCGGCGCGCTTCGCGCTGCTCGTTGGATCGTCGACCAATCGCCTGGGCTTTACAGCATGCAGAATGTTCTGGGCTTGCTCGGCGACGGATGAGAACTGGCATCGCGCTTGGTTCTAATCTCGCCAATCGCCGCGCATATCTTGATTCAGCGCGCGAACAGATTCTTCGAATTCCGCGCAGCCGTGCACCATTCCTCTTTTCCTCGCTCTATGAAACCGATCCGGTCGGTTGCGAACCTGGTGCGCAGAAATTTTTGAATGCGGCAATGGAATTGGAGTATGCGGGCGAACCGCAAGATCTCCTGAGCGAGCTTCGGAAAATCGAGGAATCGCTCGGGCGGGATCCCGATCACGCGCGCAACGCCTCGCGCACAGTCGACCTCGACCTTCTCTATTTTGGTGACCGCACGATTGACCAGGAAGAATTACAGTTGCCGCATCCGCGCTCGCATCTGCGGCGATTTGTCCTTGCGCCGCTCGCTGATATCCGGCCGGAATTAATCCTGCCGGGTCAAACAGACTGTGTGCAATCTCTGCTTGAAAATCTCACCGACAATTCGGCGGTGGTGCGCGTTGCGGACGAATGGTAGCGTTTGCGCGTATGCAGGATTTTCGCGAGAAGAAACTGCGCGGCGAAAAAATCGCCGCCTTGACCGCGTACGATTACCCAACCGCACGCTTGCTCGACGAAAGCGAAATCGACGTCATTCTCGTTGGAGACTCGTTAGGCATGGTCGTGCTTGGTTATGAAGATACGACAAGCGTCACGCTCGAGGAGATGTTGCATCACACCCGCGCGGTCGCACGTGGCGTGAAGCGCGCCGTGCTCGTCGCCGATCTGCCAATTCATACTTACGACACGCCCGAGCAGGCATTGGAGACGGCGCGATTGTTAATCGGTGCCGGCGCGCAAGCCGTGAAATTCGAAGGAGGCGCAACGCACGCATTGCACATCTCAACGGTGGTAAATGCTGGGATCCCGTTGATGGCGCACATCGGAATGTTGCCGCAGAGTGTGCGCGAGGAAGGCGGATATAAAGTGAAAGGCCGCACTCCGGCGGGGGCGGAACGATTGCTGAACGACGCACTCGCGGTCGAGGCAGCGGGCGCTTTTGCCGTTGTGCTCGAGATTGTCGCTGCAGAAACCGCGCGGCAAATCACGACGAGTTTGAAGATTCCTACGATTGGAATTGGTTCCGGCGAACATTGCGATGGGCAGATTCTCGTTACGTACGATCTCATCGGGCTGTTTCCATGGTTCACGCCGAAGTTTGTTTCGCCGGAAGCGCGAGTCGCCGAAGAGATCAGAAAAGCAGCCCGCGCATTTATTTATCGAACACGCGCCGACGAAAAGGCGTCTTAACTCTCAATGAAATCAATCGAGAGCGGAGAGGAATTTGATGAGATGGCGATTTGGTCGGGTAGCCGACAACGCAATTGGCTCCTCGTTGGTTTGCTCGTCTCACTTCTGCTTCACTCGCTGCTCTGTCTTTATTTTTATCGAACGCGATTTCAACCGGTGGACACACTTTTCGCGGAGCATCAGCAAACGCCTACGTTCAAGATCAAGCAGGTCGATCTCGACACCAAGCCGGTCGAGAAAACGAGCATGGATCAGATGACTCCGGCGGCGAAGCCGGATCCGGACAAAACTGATGTGCAATTACCGGATGAGAAAAAATCGTTCGACGCGCTTCTCCAGGAGGTGCACGCGAGTGCGGCCATGCCGGACGACACGAGTGACGTTCTTCCCGATCAACCCAAGGTCGAGCAGACGGATGTCAATTCCGTGATCAACGAAATTGAACGCACAACTGCGCAAACACTTTCGAAAAGTCCGAACGCCACGCGCGAGCAATCGCTTTTCGAGGACGCATCCGCATCCGGACGCCCGCAGCCTGCGTTGACCGGCACGGAGCTGGCGAAGAGTACGACGATCAAGCGTCCGAACGCGTTCAACAGCAAAATTCCCGGTGACAGCGCGGGACCGAATGCGAGACATGCGCCCGGGTTCAGCGATCTCGATCAATTGCTATCGCAAAAAGGACCACTCGGATCGGGAACGAAATTGCGCATGCCGGACGATCAGCTTTTCAACTATGACAGCGCGGATTTGCAATCGAGCGCGATCTCGCAACTGCAAAAGCTTGGAACGCTGATCAAGCGAAATGCGAGAGCGACATTTAGCGTTGAAGGTTACACCGACTCGTTTGGCACGCCGGAATACAATGTCGATTTGAGTCAACGCCGCGCGGACAGCGTGAAGCAATATCTGGTGCAAGTAATGGGAATCAATCCCGCGCAGATTGTAACGCGTGGTTTTGGACAAACGAAGTTTCGCGTCTCGCCCACCGGATCAATCGATGACCAACGCGAAAATCGGCGTGTTGAGATCGTTGTTCATACGACAGGCGAGTGATTCGTTAGGCCTTACCAGTTTTTGATCCACTGCGATTGATCGGCTCCTGACGTCATCCCGCCCGTACTCCAAAGGTCGTATGTCGGATTGTAGCCGGCGGTGCCAGCCGGATGCGCTGCTTTATCGGTGGAATATCCGTAGCTATTCCCAAACGGATCAACGATTGCGGTTACGTTGCTCGCCTGATCCCGAGGACTCAACATGTTCGGCTTAAATGCGAAATAGCTTTTTGCATTCGCATCAGGCTGACGATCAGCATTCGCATCGCCACTAACCTGTTCGTAAAGGAAAAGGCTCGCTGTTTGATAGTTTGTTAAAGTCACGGAGGCAGATGGATCGAGTGCCTCTGTTTTAGTTGCATCCGTCGGATAAGACCCATTATCCGCTTTGTAATTTTCCAGAGCGGCCGAGATCGCGGCGATCTCGGCTTCGGTGCGGGAGCGTGCGCCTTTCTTCTGCACGTATCCGCTTGTCGCGAGAATCAAGCCGGCAAGGACGATGATGATCGAAACGACGATCAACAATTCGAGAATGGTGAAAGCTGCATTGTAGCGGCGCTTGTGCCAAGCGCCGAATCTATTAGTTAGGCGTTTGGCACAAGCGCCTTTACAACCTTTTCGCAGCATCAGGTTTGTTGCTGCAAACCGCTGATGATGCTGATGAGCGGCAGGAATAGCGCGATCACAATCGTGCCGACAACCAACGCCAGAAACACAATCATTATTGGCTCCAGCATTGCGGTTAGACCCGCGACGGAATTATCGACCTCGTCGTCGTAAACTTCTGCGATTTTCATAAGCATCTCAGGCAGCTGACCAGTCTCCTCGCCGACATCGATCATGCTGATGACCATGGGCGGAAAAGCGCCGCTCGTTTCAAGCGGCTGCACAATCGATTCGCCTTCTTTTACGCTGTCGTGCACCTGCATGATTGCGCGCGCAATGAGAGTGTTGCCAGCCGTCTCACGCGTGATGTTGAGCGCCTGCAAAATCGGAACACCACTGGTGACGAGCGTGCCAAGTGTGCGGGTAAAACGTGAGATCGCCGTTTTGCGAATCAGATCGCCGAAAAGCGGCATGCGCAACTTGATGCGATCGATGGTCAAACGACCGCCGCGCGTGCGCGCAAAGAATTTGTAGCCTGCAATGAAGGCGATGATCAGGCCCAACAAGATCAAGCCGTGATTTTTTACAAAACCACTCACGCTAATAACAAAAAGCGTAATCGTGGGCAGCGGCTTGTCGCCCAACATATCGTGAAAGATTGCCTCGAATTTCGGCACGATGAAGACAAGGAGGAACGCCATGATCCCAATCGCCAGCACCATGACGATGGCTGGGTAAACCATGGCGGCGACGACTTTGTTCTTAATCTTCTGCGCCTTTTCCTGAAACTCCGCGAGCCGCGCCAGAACCAGTTCGAGCACACCGCCGACTTCGCCGGCTTTCACCATGTTGACGTAGAGGTCGTTGAAAATGGCGGGATGCTGCGCCAGCCCCTCGGAAAAAGTGCTTCCGCCTTGCACCGCATCCGCCAGCTTGTTGACCGTGTTTTTCAAAACGGTGTCGCGTTCCTGTTTCGCGAGAACGTTAAGCCCGCGCAACAGCGGCAGACCGGAATCGATCAAAGTGGCGAGTTGTCGGGTGAAGATCATTAACACTTTTGGTTTAACTTTTTTGCGCTGGAAGAGAACGATGTTTTTGCTGCCGAGAGAGCGCGCTGGACTCGCAGCGCTTGGAACGCGCGCGGCTTTAGCTGCTCGACGCGCTTGTTTTCCATCTGCACCGCCAGCCTTGCCCTCTTCGTAAACGTTTGTCGGAAAATAACCGGCTTGGCGTAGCTGGCCGATTGCCTCATTTGTAGAGCCGGCTTCGACGAGACCAGTGGATTCTTGTCCGCGAGAGTCGAGTGCGATGTAAGTGAAGCGGGGCATGAGGATTTCGCCGCTAGAATATAGATTCGCGAAAAAGAGTCGAGAGAGCGATGCGCTACCCAGTCAGACGAGCGCTACGTATATTTCAAGACTTCTTCGATCGTAGTGTCGCCGGCGAAAATGCTGCGGAGCCCGTCCTGTCGCAAAGTGACCATGCCGAGTTCGATTGCTTTTTGTTTCAATATCACGGTCGGCGCGCGCTCGTTGATCAGCTCGCGAATCGGGTCAGTGATCTTCATCAACTCATAGATACCTTTGCGGCCTTTGTAGCCGGTTTGATTGCAGGTATCGCAACCTTTGCCGTAGAAGAATTCCTTTTTCCCAATGTCGCGGCGTGAAAGTTCCAATTGCGCGAGCAATGACTCGTTAGGCTCGTAAGTCGTGCGGCAGCTGGAGCAAATGCTGCGCAACAAACGCTGGCCCAGGACCGCTTCGAGGGTGGACGAAATTAGAAACGGCTCGACGCCCATATCGATCATGCGCGTGACAGCGCCGGGCGCGTCGTTCGTGTGTAATGTCGTGAAAACAAGGTGGCCGGTGAGCGACGCTTGAATCGAAATTTGCGCGGTCTCTAGATCACGCGTCTCGCCGACCATGATGCGATCGGGATCCTGGCGCAGAAACGCGCGCAAAATTCGCGCGAAGGTCAAACCGATATTTTCGTTTACGGGGACCTGGACGATGCCTTCGAGATCGTACTCGACCGGCTCTTCCGCGGTCAGCAGTTTCGAATCGATGGTGTTGATTTTGCGCAGGCAGGAATAGAGCGTCGTCGTTTTTCCAGAACCAGTCGGACCGGTGACGATAAAAATTCCATTGGGACGATTGATGACTTCGAGAATGTAATCACGGATGTGATCGGGCATTCCGAGCGCCTCGAGATCGAGATTAACGGTGGAACGATCGAGCACACGCAGCACAACGCTCTCGCCGAATTGCGTGGGCAAAGTCGACACACGCATATCGATGGTGCGACCGGCGATGCTCTTTTGAATGCGCCCATCTTGGGGCAGACGGCGTTCCGCGATGTTCATGTTTGCCATCACTTTGACGCGCGAAATCACCGGCAGCGCGAGATGGCGAGGTGGCGGTGCCATTTCATAAAGCGCACCGTCGACACGGTAACGGATTTTGAATTCATTTTCGAATGGTTCGAAATGAATGTCGCTCGCGCGATCCTGGATCGCCTGATACAAAATCAAATCGACGAAGCGGATGATGGGAGTGGCGTTGGCTTCCGCTTCGACGTTGGCGCTTTCATCGCCGCGCAGCGTCATTAATTCGCCGGCTTCGCCCAGTTGCTTCAAGATGTCCTCCATGCTGGAGGTGTCGGTTCCGTAGTAGCGCTTGATGCGATCTTCGATCTGCGCCGTTGGCGAAACGACAACGTGGACATCTTTGCCGAGGGCAAAACGGAGATCTTCCGCTGCGCGAAGATCGAGTGGATCTACGAGCGCGATGTTGAGAACGCCTTCGGACAAACTTACCGGCAGTGCGCGATGAAGGCGGGCCAATCCGCCTGGGATTAATCGCTGGATTTGCGGCACGATTTCCTGTTCCGAAAGATCGACAAAGTCAGTGCCAAGAGCGTCGGCGATGACACGATAAAATCCCAGCTCATCGATGAAGCCGCCATCGACCATGGCTTGGGCGATCGGTTTTCCATTTAGGTTCGCTTCCTGCAAAACAACGTCAGCCTGCGACGGCTGCAGGACGTGTTGCTCGACGAAAAGATCTGCGACCCGCTGGTTGTTCATGAAGATACCTAGTTGATGTCACCGAGTGTGATGGAAATCACTTCTTCGGCCGACGTGAGCCCGCCCAAAACTTTGCGCGCGCCATCCTCGCGTAAAGTTCGCATACCCAGTTCGCGGGCGCGCTGCCGTAGCAGCAGCGTCGATTGCCGATTGTTGATCATGTGGCGCACTTCGTCATCGATGACAAAAATCTCAAAAATTCCCATGCGCCCTTTGTAACCGGTCTGGCGGCATTGATCGCAACCGACCGCGGTCATGACTCGCGCTTCGCTTAGCTGCGACTGTTCGAGATTGAGGGCGCGCAATTCGGTTTCACTTAACTCGCCCGGTGTTTTACAGTTCGCGCATAATCGCCTAACGAGCCGTTGCGCCATGATCGCGCGCACGGATGATGCGACGAGAAAGGGCTGCACGCCGATATCGATCAGGCGCGCTACCGCAGATGGCGCGTCGTTTGTGTGCAAGGTGCTGAAAACAAGATGACCGGTAAGGCTGGCATTGATGGCAATCGACGCGGTCTCCAGATCGCGAATCTCGCCAATCATAATGATGTTCGGCGCCTGGCGCAGAATCGATCGCAGCGCCGCGGGGAACGTCATGCCAATATCCGCGTTCACCTGGACCTGGTTGATGCCGTTCATCTGATATTCGATCGGCTCTTCCACGGTAATGATCTTGCGATCCGGTTTGTTGATGTAATTAAGACAGGCGTAGAGCGTACTGGTTTTTCCCGAGCCGGTGGGTCCCGTGACGAGAAGAATTCCGTCCGGCAAACGCAGCAGCCGTTCAAACGTCTCCTGATCGTCGGTGAAAAAACCGAGCTCGGGCAGGCCGAGCAGCAAACTCGATTTGTCGAGCACACGCATGACAATGCTCTCGCCGTGATTGGTGGGTAGGGTCGAAACGCGCAGGTCGATCGGGTTGCGTCCGATCTTCACCTGGACGCGGCCGTCCTGGGGCAAACGCTTTTCCGCGATGCTCATCGAGCCGGTCATGATCTTGAGCCGGCTGACAATGGCCGATTGCAATCGTTTCGGTGGGGCCTGCATTTCCTGAAGCACGCCATCGATGCGGAAACGCACACGGAATTTTTTGTCGAGTGGTTCGAGGTGAATATCGCTGGCGCCGAGTCGATGCGCTTCGATCAATAACATCGAAACCATGCGAATGATCGGTGCATCCGCTTCATCGCCTTCTACGAGCGAGCCGCCTTCAGTGATCTCAAGATCGAGATAAGCGCCGTCGCCGATTTTTTTCAGCAGAACATCGGACGCCTCGTCCGCCGTTCCGTAGTATTTAATAAGTGCCTCGCGGATTTTCTGCGGACTTGTGCAAACAAGTTCGATCTCGCGTTGCAAGAGAAAGCTCAGGCCGTCGATGGTATCGATGTCGAGCGGGTCGCCGACCGCGACAATCAATCCGGTTTCACCAAAACCAACCGGAACAACTTTGAAGCGACGCGCGTCTTCGTTGCGGATTTGCTTGATGACCTCCTGCGGAATCGCCATGGTCGAAAGGTCGATCCAATCCATGTGCGCTTGCGTGGCGAGGCTGCGCGAAACGTCGGCTTCGGAAACAACGCCCTCCTTTACCAGGACCTCAACGACATTGCTCGCGCCGTTGAGTTTCGATTTTGCTTTCTCGACTTGTGTGCGCGTGACGAGGCCTGCGTCCTCGAGGAGATGGAGAACGTAATCTTCGTTTGGATGCACAATCGAAAGATTACCGATGTGCGGCGAAATCGAAAGTAGCTACTCGACCGTGACGCTTTTCGCGAGGTTGCGCGGCTTGTCTACGTCGCGACCGAGAGCCACGGCCAGGTGATACGCCAGCAATTGCAATGGGACAGCGGTCAAGATCGGCATCGCGAAATCGGGAGCATGCGGCACGATAATGATGTCGTTGACGTGTTTATCAAGTTGCTTCGCGCCGCGCGCGGTCGTGACGGCAATGATCGGGCCTTTGCGCGCTTTGACCTGTTCGATGTTATTCAAGTTCTTCGAGAACACGGCATCGTCGGGCGCAATAAAAAGTGAAGGAAGATCAGGACGCACAAGCGCGATAATGCCGTGTTTCAGTTCTGCGCTGGGATGACCTTCAGCAAACAGATAAGTGATCTCCTTTAACTTGAGCGCACCTTCAAGCGCGACGGGGAAGTTGGCTTGCCGTCCGAAGAAGAGCATTCCGCCGACGTCGACGTATTTTTTTGCGATCGCTTTGATCTCGTCGCTCAAGGCCAGGACTTCTTCGATCTGCTCGGGCAACGCTTCCAGCGCGTGAATAATGCGGCTGCCTTCGGCGGTCGAGAGATGCCGCATCCGTCCTAATAGGAGTCCGATCAATGTGAGAATCGTCAATTGCGACGTAAATGATTTTGTCGCGGCGACGCCGATTTCGGGACCGGCGTGCATGTAAACTCCACCGTCGCTTTCGCGCGCGATTGAGCTGGCCACGTTATTGCAAATACCGAGCGTGCGATAACCTTTGCGCCGGCTCTCGCGCAAGGCGCCGAGCGTGTCGGCTGTTTCTCCACTTTGAGTGATGGCAAAAACGAGCGTGTCGGTCGTCATCGGACTATTGCGATGGCGAAATTCGCTCGCGTATTCGATCTCAACCGGAAGGTGCGCGAGTTGTTCGATGAGATATTCGCCGACCATTGCCGCGTGCAAGGCCGTCCCGCATCCGGTGAGCACAAGGCGTCCCACTTCGCGCAATTGCGCCGGCGTCATGTTTAGTCCGCCGAGCTTGGCGCTACACTCTTCCGCATTGAGCCGGCCGCGCATCGCGTCGCGCACCGAGCCTGGCTGCTCAAAGATTTCCTTGAGCATGTAGTGCGGGTAATCGCCTTTCTTGATGTCCTCAGCGCTGAAATCGAGCCTGCTGACCTGGCGGTCACCGATTTCGCCGGCGAGCGAGCTGATTTCGAATTTGTCGCGCTCAACTGCGACGACATCGAAGTCGTTCAGATAAATTGCGTCGCGCGTGTAGGCGACGATCGCACTGACATCGCTCGCGAGAAAATTTTCCTCTTTGCCGACACCGAGCACGAGCGGACTGCCGCGACGCGCGCCCACCATAAAATTTGGAATGTCAGCATGTGTCAGTGCGATGCCGTAGGTACCGATCACTTGTTGCAGCGCCGCGCGCACAGCTGCGACCAGGCACGACTTCTTGTGCGCTTCATTGCCGTCTGATTTTGGCGCAACGGCTTCGTCATAAAGTTTGCCGATCAGATGCGCGAGAACTTCCGTGTCGGTTTGCGATTTGAACTTATGGTCGCCGTTTTGTGTCAGGTCATCCTTCAGGGTCTGATAATTTTCGATCACGCCATTGTGCACCAGGGCGAGCTTCCCGCTGGCGTCGAAGTGCGGATGCGCATTTTGATCGGTCGGTTTGCCGTGAGTAGCCCAGCGCGTGTGGCTGATGCCGGAGGTACCCGACGGCGGTTTCTCCGTCATCAATTTGGATAAATCGGCGATGCGACCCGCGCATTTGCGGACTTCGACATGGTGGCCGTTGACAATAGCAACGCCGGCGGAGTCATAGCCGCGATACTCCAGACGGCGCAAACCGTCGAGCAGGATCGGAGCTGCCTCCGATCGTCCGACATAGCCAACTATCCCACACATAAAGCGAGCTGATCGTGACACCAACCCCGGAAATGTGCAAGGAAGGGCACCTGCTTGCGACTGCGGATGGACGCGCAAAAAGGTTGCTCGAATGCATCGAGCCTGAGTTATTAGAGTTGTGGCATCGAAAACTGCTTCGCGGCGCGAAACATTTGGAACGAATCCGTTTTCCGGTATGCAAGTTCCTGCGCTTCCACCTGGCACGACACAACGCACGCTTGCCATCATCATGGGCGGCGGTGCCGGGACCCGTCTTTTTCCGCTAACGAAGGATCGTTCCAAACCGGCGGTCCCGATCGGCGGGAAATATCGGTTGGTCGATATTCCCATTAGCAATTGCCTGAATTCAGGACTGCGCTCGATCTATGTGCTGACGCAGTTCAATAGCATGTCGCTGCATCGTCATATTCAGGCGAGCTACAAATTCGATAATTTTTCGCGCAGTTTTGTCGAGATCCTCGCGGCTCAACAAACGCCGGAAGGCTCGCAATGGTATCAGGGCACGGCCGATGCCGTGCGCCAAAACATGCGCTACTTCCTGGAGCGGCCGTACGACTATTATCTGATTCTGAGCGGCGATCAGCTTTATCGGATGGATTTTCGCGCGCTCCTGCACCAACACATTCGCTCGGGCGCGGAGGTAACATTGGCGACAAAGCCGGTCGCGCGCGCGCAAGTTTCGGAGTTCGGAATCATGCAAAGTGACGCCGATCGCCGGATCGTTCGTTTCGTCGAGAAACCGAAGGACGAAAGTTTGCTCGGCGACTTGCGGATGAGTCGCGAACTACTTCTCTCGACGGAATCGAACGAGGACGAAGAATTGTATCAGGCGTCGATGGGAATTTATATCTTCAACCGCGACGTCCTGATCGAATGTTTGAACAACGATCTCGTGGATTTTGGCAAACATGTCATTCCCCAATCGATCCAGGAACGTTACGTCAGCGCCTACATTTTCAACGGGTACTGGGAGGATATCGGAACGATCCGCGCTTTTTTTGAAGCGAATCTGGATCTTACCAACAACGCTCCGTCATATAGTTTCTTCGAGCCAGAGGCACCGATTTACACGCATCCCCGTTTCCTGCCGGGCAGCAAGATCAATGGCGCCAATCTGCGACAGGCAATCATATCCGACGGCTGCATTATTTCTGACGCACACATTGAACGCAGCGTGATTGGTATTCGCAGCATTATTCAAAGTGGCGCGACGATTCGCAACAGCATCATCATGGGAGCCGATTATTTTGAAACAGAGGGCGCAAATACTTTCACGCAAGGTCCGCCGGTAGGGGTCGGACGTAATTGCGTGATCGATCGTGCGATCATTGACAAAAACGCGCGCATCGCTGACGGCGTCGTGATCACGCCGGAAGGCAAGCCACCCAATCTCGACGCGGAAAATTATTTCATCCGCGACGGAATCGTGGTCGTGCCAAAGAATGCAGTGATTCCGGCGGGATTCTGGATCTAGCCAACTGTTAGCGGCCTCGAGTCATTCCCTCGGGAAGTCCGCTGCCGACCTCCCATTTTTCCTGCTTGTTCCAGGGAAGCACCGATTCAGGTTTACCCTCCGGATCAGAGACAAGACGCGGCGGCTCTTTTTGCGTCGCGCAGGCAGGAGTGAGCAAAGATAAACACGCCAGCAGAACTAAACGGGATAAGAATTTTTTGTGTTTACGAACCAGTGCCAGCATAAATGACGGTATCTCCAGGTTGCACCTGCACGCCACGCGGCAGGGTGCTGCTGATGATATCGCCGATAGCTGTGGCCGGTTCAACCGAGGAAACGCGAATTTTTCCAATGAGCGTTCCGCCACGCAGAACCAGCATCTCGGCATTGGCTTCCACACCCTGACGCCCGCCAAGATTAAGCACGACGAAGTTGTAAGCCTGGTTCACGGCCAAAACGGTTCCGTGCAAACCGGGCTGGGACGAGAGGCGCCGACGCTGTGGCCCCTCTTCAACTGCCTTCGGCGGAGGTTTCGCACTCTCGGCCTTGTCGGCAAGAAACAATTTCTCGCGCTCAGCGTTGTCCAATTGACGCCTCGCTTCATCTAATTGCGCTTGTAATTCCGCTGCCGAAGATCCTTCAGACGTGGCGGGTTGAGTTAAACCAAGTCCAAGTTCCTCGACCTTTTTTTGCAGTTGTGCGAGCTGACTCTCATTCGCTTGCAGCTTTGTCGCGATGGCCGCTTTTTCCGTTCGCGCTTTTGTCGCTTCGGCCTCTGCATTTGCCGCGCGCGCTTCTGTCGCGGCAAGTTTGGCTTTGTCGGCGCTGGATTCTCCTCCACGGGACTGCGTGCGCTGTGACGTGCGAGCGTTTGCGGCCTGCGTGCGGGCGAGGAGCGCGCTCTCTTGTTCCGCGCGGAGCGACTTGACTTTAGTGGTGTTGAGAACGCCGAAGACAGCCGAAAGAGTCAGCAGCAATAAAGAGGTCCCGAGTAAAACGCGGATGGACACGAACCGGGTTTATAATTGAAAAACGAGCGAAAGTGCAACTCTCATCTCCGGCGGCGAATTCAATCATTCGTTGGGATCGAGCGTTTTTCCCATTGCGTCTGCCGCGCTGCAAACCTATAGGAGACCTTCCATGGGTCAGCAACATCGTGTCAGAACGAAACGAAAGCGGCGGCGCGCTTATCTCGATCGTAAGCGGACGGCGTCGACAACGCCCGTAAGAACAGCTCCGCGCGAGGCGCCACGCGCCAAAGCGAAAAAGCAAACGGCCGCCGCAGCGAAATAAGACGAGGCCGCGCCCGCGATCTTTGCGGTCACAAATTGCTCTCGCTGCGGTGCGATTCGACTACCTGATTGTTGACGGACACAGCATCATTTTCGCGTGGCCGGAGCTGCGGACACTGCATCAGCGGCGGACGTCGCTAGCTCGAGAAGCTCTCAGTAAAAAATTGCGTGATTATCAGGACTGGACGGGCGTGCGAACAGTTGTCGTTTTCGACGGGAAGGGTCCCAAAATCAGCGCGGTATCCGAACCGGGGGAAATCCAAATCTTTTATTCGCGCGCCGGACAAAGTGCGGATGCGGTGATCGAGCGTTTGGTGAGCAATTACGCGTCGCAATTTCGCGTAACGGTGGCGACAAACGATTATCTTGAAGAGCAGACCGCCAGCGCTTTCGGTGCTGAGTGCATTTCGGCAGAGGGATTGCGTGGTCTGCTGGCGGAGGCGCGTTAAGAGAACCGCCTCAGGCAGCACCGGCAAGAGCGTGCTGCGGCGTAGTCACCGTTTCACGGCGCGCGCGTTGCTGACAGGTGGCCAGCACTCGTGAGAGAACGCAATAGAGTTGTTCGATGGGTAGGTTCTTGCTGACGTAGCCGTTCGCACCAGCGCGCAACGCTGCATGCATCCGGTCTTCATCGTAACCGATTCCGGTGAAAACAATGATCGGAAGCTTTTGGTTAATTTCGCGAATGAACGAAATGAGAGATATGCCATCCACCTTTGGCATTTTGAGATCCACGATGACGACATCGCAGTCGCGCCGCTCAAGCCAGGCAGCGGTTTGGAAGCCATCGGTCAAAGAATCGCAAGTATGTCCTTTTTGTCGGAGATAGGTGACGAGAAATTTAGCAATCGACGGGTCGTCGTCGATAATTAGGAATTCTGCGCGTTCGCGGGTGACAGGTTTCATCATTCGGTTGGCTTATAATTGCCATAAGGAGTATAAGCACTAACCTTGCCAACCACCGCACCCGCTTTCTCTGTCGCGATTGGGTGTCCTACTTTTCGAATCGCTCTTCGATCTTTTTCACCCGCTCGAAAAGTTTTCCGAGCCTGCGCACCCAGGCGAGATGCGTTGTCGCTTCACTCAATGGAACCGCCGGGGTCGCCCACCAGGTGCCGCCTTCGATATTCTTCGAAATGCCGCTCTGAGCGCCAATCATCGTTTTATCACCGATCTCGATGTGTCCGATAATGCCAACCTGGCCGCCCACCATGACCTCTGCGCCGATCCGAACACTGCCGGCAATTCCGGTCTGCGCTGCGATCATCGAGTTCTTTCCGATGACGACGTTATGGGCCACCTGCACCAAGTTGTCGATTTTTACTCCGTCCTGAATCCAGGTCCGTCCAAAACGGGCGCGGTCGATCGTGGTGTTGGCTCCGATTTCGACGTCGTCATCGATCTGCACAATTCCAACTTGCGGGACCTTTTCATTTTTCCCTTCTCTTGGTTCGAACCCGAAACCATCCGCGCCGATCACCACGCCGCTATGAATAACGACACCGGCACCGATTTGGGTGCGTTCGCGAATTGTAACGTGAGGATAAATCAAACAGTTCGCGCCTATGACCGTTTCGTGTCCGATGTAACTTCCGGCGCCGATCACGGTGTTGTCGCCGACGGTTACGCCGGACTCGATGACCGCATGAGGCTGAATCGAAACGCGTTCACCCAGTTTGACAGTGGTAGCAACGACTGCGGTGCCGTGAACTCCGGGCGGGAAAGTAATGGGGCTAGGAGCGAGTTTCAGCACGACTTGCTCGAACGCCTTGGTTGGATCGCTAACGCGAATTTGCGCTGCAGCAATTTTTTCTGAAAAATCGTGCGGAACAAAAGCGGCGGAGGCGCGTGTCTTTCGCAGTAGCGGCAAGTAGCGTCGGTTGCCCAGGAACGTGATTTCCCCCGCACCGGCTTCCGCGAGCGAAGCGGCGCCGGTGATGATGGCAGAGGGATCGCCGAGTAACTCGCCGCCGCACATTGCCGCGAGTTCCTGAAGGGTAAACGTCACAATGGAATAGGCGCCGATTCGCCTAACGAGTGATTACTTCTTAACACTGGCGCGCACAGCGTCAAGCTGGCCGGCCGAACCGAGCTTCTCGTTTTTGTGCGCAATAAAATTCGCGTACTCTTGCACAAATATTTTTCCTGGCGCGCGGAAATCGAACTCCGCGGGCTTGTCGCGGAAGAATTCGCGATGAACCCGAGTCCAGACCAAACGTCCATCGGTATCGATGTTGACCTTGGTTACGCCGAGCCTCGCTGCGGGCAGATATTCGTTTTCATTAACACCGCGCGCGGAGGGATCGAGCTTACCGCCGGCAGCATTGATGCGCTGCACTTCCTCAATGGGCACACTCGAGCTGCCGTGCATGACAATTGGAGTTCCGGGAATTTTCTTGCTGATCCCTTCGATGACGTCGAAATGCAGCCCTTGTTTGCCTTTGAATTTGTAGGCGCCATGGCTCGTGCCAATCGCCGCCGCGAGCGAATCACACCCGGTTCGTTTCACGAACTCGACCGCTTCATCCGGATTCGTAAGGCAGGCGTGGCCTTCGTCGACTTGGATATCTTCTTCCACGCCGCCCAGCCGACCCAGCTCTGCTTCGACGCTGATGCCTTTGGCGTGGGCGCGATCAACGACACGTTTTGTGATCGCGATGTTTTCTTCAAACTCTTCATGGCTCGCATCGATCATGACCGAGCTATAAAAGCCCGAGTCGATGCAGTCGTAACAAGTCTCCTCGTCACCGTGATCGAGATGGACAGCGAAGATCGCCTCCGGAAAAATTTCCTCGGCCGTGCGAATCATCGCTTCGAGCATACGCTTATCGGCATAACTGCGGGCGCCTTTGGAAAGCTGGATGATAAACGGAGCGCGGCTTTGCACATTTCCGCGAAACAACCCAAGCAGCTGTTCCATGTTGTTAATGTTGTAGGCCCCGACGGCGAATTTGCCGTAAGCGACTTTATAAAGCTGGGCAGTCGTGACGATCATGGTAAAAGCGATTTTCCGATCTTGTGACTTAGCGCGCGGAAAACTTCGCGCAAGTTTTCAGTTCGTATCTGAAGTCGCGGGCAAGATCACGCTCACGCGCGTTCCCTGCGGGTTCGAATCAATATCGACGCGTCCGTTGTGATCGAACACCGTGCGCTTGACGATCGGCAAGCCCAATCCCATGCCGCGAGCTTTCGTCGTGCAAAATGGCGAGAAAATTTTGTCGCGCAGATCCGGGGCAATGCCGCTGCCGTTATCCTTTACCGTTACAACGACGCCGTTGGTCGACTCTCCCTTGCGCACTGGTTTGACCGCGAGCGTGACACGACCCTGATGCAAACCCGAGGTCGCTTCCGCGGCGTTCGTGACCAGATGCGCGAATGCTTCAGTCAACGCCGTCTCATCGCCCCACACTTGCGGAAGGTCGTTAGGCAACTCCGTTTCAATCGATGTCCCGTTGGTGTGGGTCCGTGATTTCGCCATTTCGACTGCCCTTTGCACCGTGCCGCGCACATCAATAGACTTCATTATCAACTCTGGCGGATGCGCAAAGTCGTTGATCTGGGTTATGATTTTGTCGAGGCGATCGATTTCCTGGACGACAATCTCATTAAAATCTTTGCGGAAATCGGCGTCATCGAAACGTTCCGGCAAAAGTTGCGCGAAAGTCTTGATGGCAACAAGCGGATTGCGGATTTCGTGCGACATGCTGGCCGCCAGATCGGTCCAGAAGGCCGATCGGTCGAGCAGATCTTGCTTTTGACGCAAGTTATCTTCGACCGTCATATCCTGCACGACGGCAACAGCGCCTAACGAGGTGCGGTGATCGCTAAGCCGGCGTGTTTCCACCGAAAGGGAGCGGCGGGTCGTCGGTTCGAGCCATTGTTGTGCGGCAAGATTCGTTTTAGAATCAAGTGTTTCGCGCATGAGCGAAGCGAGCCGGCTGCTCGTAGATTCCACCGGTCGATTCAAAGCATCAGCGGCGGAGACACCAAGAATTTGCTCGGCTGCAGGACTGAACCAACGAACAACTCCATCTTCATCCGTCGCCACGATTCCGATGGGAATGGCCTTGAGTAACGTTTCCGCCAACGTTTTCTGAACCGTGACTTCTTCGTAAAGAAGGGCGTTTTCGAGGACGGCCGAGATTTGCTCCGCCAACATCATCAGACCTTCCAAGTCGCTGTAAGTAAACGGTTGCCCGGTGACGTGGTGGCCGAAAAAGATCCATCCGATGATCCGGCCGCGGGCGTAGAGCGGGACGATCACCTCAGCGCCAAAAGCATCGAGACCGCGACGAAGCAGGGCGCGCTGCATTGGATCGACCGATTGTGAAAGATTTGCGCGACTGATGAGATGCGCGTGCAGTTCGAACCATCGCACGAGCGGATCGCGCTCTCCGAATTCCAACTCCTGGCTTTCGGGCAAGCAGCGCAGGCCGGCGCGCAAGCGATAGCGATCGCCCTGGCGAATGCGCGAGAAAATCCCTACACGGCTGACAGACGCAGCGTCGGCGACGCCTTCGACCACATTTTCCAGGAGCGTGTCGACATCATCGACGCGGCGAAACGCGCGCGGGAAGCGCAACATTTGCAAAGATGGGCTCGAGTAGCGTTCCGTCATATCCAAACGTGGAGGTGGAGTGACCGGTTCACGACTGGGAATCGGTTGTTCGCGAAGCTCACGATTTTCCTGCATTACGCGCAGCAAATCGAACGCGCGGCCGACCAGCGCTTGAAAACGATTGCGATCAAGATGCAAATCTTCGGCGGCATAGAGGCCAGATTCTTCCGCTTCGCGCAGTGGATCGGAGTGTGGGGCACCGAAGGCGATGATCAAAACTTCAGGCCAATCGGTCTGGATCTGTCTGATCAATTCGCGGCTTTCTTTTGCATGCAAATCGATCAGAAGCACGGCGGGACCTGTTTGCTGCAGGACGGCGTCGAGCCGATCCGGCTCGGCGACGTGGCGCACCTGGCCCATCATGCGCAAAAAAGCTTTTGCGCGCCTAACGAGTTCCTGATCCTGCGTGTAGAGAATGGCGACGGCCGGAAGATTCATGCCGCCACCTCCTCGCGATCGAAACGCACCAGTGGAAGCAGAATATGGAAGGCCGTGCCTTTGGTGAGTTCGCTTTCCACTTCGATTTGGCCTCCGTGTTCTTCAATAATTCCGTGAACGACCGAGAGCCCCAGCCCTGTCCCATAATCCTTTGTCGTAAAAAATGGATCGAAGACGTGGGACAAGTTTTCCGCGGGAATACCCTCGCCATTGTCGCGTACAGTAATACGAAGGACTTCACGCGCGTGGCCGTCTCCGTTTGAATGACTCATGGCTGTGACCCAATCAGGACGATTCCCAATTTCAGTGCAAACAGTTAGTTCACCTCCTCGTCGCATCGCGTCCATGGCATTGATGAAGAAATTCAGGAAAACTTGCTCCAGTTGATCGGCATCCGCGCGGATTGTATCCACCTCTGCGTTCCAGACACGAGTTAATTTTATATCTTTCTGATAGAGGCGATGACCGACCAGTTGGAGAGATTTTTCGAGGACGGTGTGAACGTGCATCGGTTTGAGCACGGGCTTGGCCGGCCGGGCGAAGCGAAGCAGCTGATTTACGAGCGAATCAATCCGGTCGATCTCGTGGCCGATTAAATTTGAAAACGTTTCGCGGAAATCCGAGTCCTGATAACGCTCCGGAAGCAATTGCGCGAAAGTCTTGATGGAGACGAGAGGGTTTTTGATTTCGTGCGCCATACCGGCAGAGAGAGTGCCGAGGCTCGCCAGCCGGTCGCTGCGACGAATTTGAAGTTCGAGACGTTTGAGGGCCGTGATATCGGTGAGCACCATGAGCGCGCCGAGCATCGCGCCGTCTTGTCCATGGAAAATCGAGCTACTTGCCCGAACAACTACGACGCGATCGTCGGAGTGAAGAAGAAGTTCGCGGTTCTCCTGCCGCTGGCCGGAGCGAAGAGTTTCGCGGAGCAAATCGCAAAGGCCGCTGGGAAGTTGGACTAATGAATGATCGAGCACATCACGCGAATCTAGTCCCGTGATTTGTTCGGCTTCATTATTGAACACCGTGATTGCCTCATCAGCGCCCGCCGCTATCACTGCAGTAGTGAGATTTTGCAGGAGCGTTTCGTTATAAATCTTCGCGTTCTGCACCTCAGTGAAGAGCTGTGCGTTGTCGATTGCGATGGCGAGCTGGCCGCCTAAAACTTCGAGCGCATTCTGGACGACGCTACCGTAAATCCCGCCCGAAAGCCGCGGCCCAAGCAGCATGACGGCGGCTAGTTGGTGCCGCGAAAAAATCCCCATCGCCGCCGCTAGTTTCAACCGGCGCATTTCAGCGATAATCGCCTCCAACTCTGGCGTCGGTCGAACGCGATGCAATTCGTCGAGCACGATCGGCTCATGGTGGTTGCGGAGATAGAGCACGAACGGGTGTTCGTTCGGCAAGGCCAGGCCAGGTCGTTCGTCGGCCGAGTAGTGTTGACTGAATCTGTTCTTATCGGGCAATAAAATTGCCACGCGGTCGGTTCCGACGGCTTCGGCGGTGGTGGCGGCGAATCGTTCCAACAGATCGCGCAGGGTCGTGACGGAATCCAAAATTTCGGCCGCCTTGCGCATCGTCGCCTCGAAATCCAAGCCGCGCGAATTAACGAATAACTTATCGGCAAAGTTTTTCGAGACGCCGCGTGCCGGCGCCATGGAAAGCGCAACGGCAAGAGTGCCCAGGAGATGAGGAAGGACATGTTCCCAGACAAAACCCTGGAGCAAACGATCGGATGCCCACCAAATACCAAAATAAATGACGCTCAGATAGAGAAGCAGCAATCCATAGGAAACCGCACGCCTAACGAATGTGCCGACCTCCATGATTTTCCGCGTCGCGATTCCGTAGGCGATGATTAAACTGAAGATGACAACGCGAAACGGACCGAAACGAACGACGTCGCCGCGCGGTAAAAACGGAGTCAAAAGTATTCCGGCCAAAGCCAATGCGATGAGTGCGGCGCATCCTGCGACAACGAACTGCAGTTCGACCCTTTGCATACCGCTCGCTTTCCTCAGGTCTCGCAGATAAAGGGCGATGACGAATGCAACCGCTGTCATAAAGAATCCAACGTAAAGAGGAAGAAGCGGTCCGTAGACCGCATGCGGAATTAATTCCTGCGCTTCTCGAGCGCGTCGCAATTCGGCGTAACGCAGGAACAAGGGCGTGTAACAAAGGGCAATCACCGCGACGCTCGGAATCGCAACAGGCAACGAGCGTTTACCGATTTCGCGCCATCCGCTTTCGCGACACATAATTGCGGAACGCAGGACGTTGAATCCGTTAACAATCAAGATGCCCGCAGCCGACGCGGTCCGAATCCAAAAAGCCGCTTCGCTCGCCTGGAGGGCGTTGTATGCAAGATGGAGGGAGAGAAGCCACGCCAGAATAAAGAGCGAGACGAGGAGAAAACTTTGGTTTGCGTAATTGCGGTAGTTCGCACGGAAAACGGCGAGACCCAGAGCCAACTGCGTGACAAGCGCCAACCACAAAGGAAGGCTTTCTGTGCTCATGCAATCACCCGTTCAACAATCATCGTGCTATTGCCGCCACCAAGTCCGCGCACATTGAGCAGGATGCAATCCAATTTCGCGCGCCGAGCTCTTCCACGCACGATGTCGAGATCGCAATCGCTATCGAGGTTGTCGCAGTTCGCAGTCGGCGGAATAATATTTTTCCGTAAACATAAGGCCGCAGAAATCAGCTGTAGCGGTCCCGCCGCGGCGAGTGGATTGCCTGTGACCCCTTTGATGGAGCTGATCGGAACTGTTTGAGCGCGCCGGCCAAAGGCACGTTTGATCATCGCGAGTTCCACTTTGTCAAAAATGGGATGCCCGGTGCCGTAAGCGCAGATGTAATCGATCGCCTCGGGATCGCGATTTGCGTTAGCCATGGCCGTCAACATCGTGCTGCCGAGGCCGGAACCCGGCAGCGCAGGGTCAGCATCTGTTTGCACACCGTAGCCTGTAATTTCAAAGTACGGATCCAATCCTCGACCGAGCGCGTGCTCCAAACTTTCCAGCACCAACACTCCAGCTCCTTCTGAAATAACGCCCGAATCGCGATCACGATCGAACGGGCGGCTCGCCCGTTCGGGACTGTCGTTTCTTGATGAACTCAATCCGGCAGTGGCAAAACTCGCCATCGCTAGCGGCGTGATTGGTGCATCGGCGCCGCCAGCAAGCGCTATTTCCGATTCGCCGCTGCGAATTGCTGATGCAGCGGACGCGACCGCATCGAGTCCCGAGACGCAGGTTGATGAGATGGTCGAAGTGCGCGTGGAAACTCCCAGCATTCTTCCGATGAAAGTTGCTGCCGCCTGGGGTGCGCACGATCCCACGGCGAACGGTTTGATCGAGTTAGGTCCGCGATCGCGCAACGAATCGAACCCGTCTTGCAAAACGTCCATCGCACTTGTGCCTACACCCATCACAATCGGAAGAGGACCCCATGATTCCGCGTGGAGTTGCGGCAAATTTAGTCGCGCATCGGTCAACGCCCGTTGCGTCGCGGCGAAAGCGAGCTGAGTGCCGCGCGCGAGTCGCCGCGGCTTTTCCTTTGCATCGATATAATCCAGCGGGTCAAAGTCTTTCACTTCTCCCGCAATTCGGCTGCGATATCCGCGAGCGTCAAACAACGTAATGGGGCCGATGCCGCTGCGGCCTTCGACTAACGAATCCCAAAATGCTTCTAATCCAACTCCATTCGCTGCGAGAACTCCCATTCCGGTAACAACAACGCGAGTTCGGTTGCGCATGCGAGCGATGCTCATGGAATGGTTCGTATCTAAATAGAAAACACCTCGCAGACTCTACTGTAGAGTCGTCTTTACCAACCAATATCTTCTTCTCGCAAAAGCTCAAAGCCTTCTGGGTCATCCGCTTGGGAAAAGTTATTCGGAAGTTATTCACAAGTTCTATCTTGCATGCGAGCATAATCTGCTCCACCATTGCCGCTGGTAATGCGGTTGGATGCCACCGGAGGGTTTTTGTTTTTCCCGTGTGACAACGGCATGCCGTTAGCTACACCTTGGCGGATACGAACTTATGACGGCGTCCCCTGATCGTCCGCAAATTCTAGTCATCGATGATGAGATGGGACCGCGCGAGAGTTTGCGCATGCTGCTCAAACCGAATTACACCGTCCATACGGCAGATTGTGTCGAGACCGGCATTCGTCTTCTCCGAGAGAAACATCCTGACGCGATCGTGATGGACATTCGCATGCCCGGCATGACCGGTATCGATGGTTTGCGTCGGATTCGCGAAATCGATCCAAATCTTTCTGTCATCATGCTCACTGGATTCGGCGCTCTCGAAACGGCGCAGGAAGCGTTGCGTTTGGGAGCGAACGATTACATCAGCAAACCCTTTGATGCGCGCGCAATGCAGGAGGTCATTGGACGAAACGTCGAGCGCACGCGCGTCCATCGCAGCAGTGAAAACGCTGCCTCGGAAATCAAGGAGCTCAATAATCGTCTTCTAAAAGAGCTCGCGCAAAAAGAGCGTCTTGCCTCATTAGGTCAAGCCTCGGCTGAATTTGTGCATGATCTCGGAAATCCACTCACGATCGTCTGGGGATACGTGCAACTTCTGGCGAAGAAGCTGGAGCAATCCGAGAAACGCAACGGCGATGTTGAGGCAGTTGCGAACGAAAGCTCAGCCCGGGAGCTGAACATCATCGAACAGAATGTGAAGCTTTGTCGAGAGCTGCTCACGATGTGGCAGAGTTATGGAACCGGCGAAGATTCTCCGCACAAACCCCTCTCGGTTTCTGAAATCGTCAGTGAAATTGTCAAAGGTGTCGAGGCGATGGCGGAACAGAGTGGCGTCGCCCTTCAATGTGAGGTTTGCGATGATCCCTGCACGCTTCTGGGCAATTCGCTCCAAATCACGCGCGCCATTCAAAACGTTTTGATGAACGCCGTGCAAGCAGCGGCGGAAAAAAAAGGCGCCGTCACAATTCGGTGCGCGCAAAAGGATTTCTACGTCGACGTGCAAATCGAGGACACCGGGAGGGGCATCAACGCAGAGCAAATGGCAAAAATTTTCGATCCATATTTTACGACCAAACAGGGAAAAAGCGGGACCGGCCTCGGTCTCTACATCACAAAAAAGGTGGTCGAAGATCACAACGGCTCGATCAAAGTTGATAGCACACCCGATGTCGGCACGACTTTCACCATCCGGCTGCCGTTGCTGAATAATTGATTACGTTTCTGTAGCGGCGCCGCTGCAACGTCGGTTTACGAGTTTAACTTGCAGTTCGCATTCGTTTTGTTCTTTCTGAGCGAGTGTCCGGAGGTTATCGCGTCGCCCCGATTTTCCTGATTCGGATGGCTGGTCTGCCGTTCGATATTCTGACCAAACTTTCCACTCAGAGCGCTTCGGTTGCAGCGCGCGAGTTACTCGTTAGGCAAAAGCAGCCTTCGACAAACCCCTGCAGTCCCGATTTTGACGAATGTTTGAAAAAAGAGTTAACGAATGCGCGCGTTGCGCTTCTCCGGGCCGCAAACGAAATATTGCCGCAATATTTCGTTTTTTCGTCAGGCGAAGTGCAGAATCTTCTCCGAGGCGCGGACGAAAAATCTCTTCCTGTGCGCAACAACCGCGCGGCCGGGCGCGAACGACATCTCTTATTATATCTGCAGCGAATTGCCGCCAAGAACGACACTTTCAGCGAATTCGGTCCCTCCAGCTGGGGCATCGCGCAATCGGAAGATTCGGGGATTCAGTTTTCAACTGATTCGAGCGCTCTCAGACGCGAAGTATTTTTGGAACGCTGGACCGCTCATGCGATTGCCGCTGCCCTGAATGCTGATCCGGCCGTTAGACCCGAACTTTCGCCGCGCCCTCATCCAAACGGTCGTATCGGAGGTGATACGTTTATCTCTGCCGTTTCTGGTGAAATTATTCCTCTCGATCCGGCAACGAGGGCGATCGTCGCTCGTTGCGACGGAAACACGCCTGCTCATTCGTTAGGCACTGACCTCGCCCTGCTCGAAAACCTGGCCGCGCAAAACGTCATTCGCTGGGAAGCAGAGGTTCGCGCTCTCGAGCCGCACGCCTTCGATGTCCTCGTCTCCGAAATTACGCAATGGCGCGACAGTCCAACTCGAAAACGTTGGCTCGATATTCTTGAACCACTCGCGGCGCTTTGCACAAAATTTACGGGAGCAAGAGACGTTGCCATTCGAAACGAAATCATGCAGCAAGCGAGATGCTGGCTGGGTGAGGTCGGTGTGGTCGCACAATCGTCTCAACGCTTTCTTTACAATGCCGCCAACCCGATTGGTGAAGATTGCTCGCGCGTTTCGAATTTTACCATTAGCGAAAAGATGATCGATGAGGTCGCGCGCGAAGCGGAACCTTGGATCGATCTTTGGCGCGACTCCTATGCATTCATCGCTAGTCGCGTCGCCGCCGGCTTGCGAGGTTTGTTTCAAACTGCGCCAATAAAAGACGGAGCCGTCGCGTTGCCTGCCTTTCTCCGACATTGCGAAGCTCAAAAAATGCCGCTTAACAGCCACGGCCTCGTCGCCTTAGCGCACATCGCTTTCCTTGAATTGAAGTGCGCATTTCAAGACATACTCGCGAAACGTCCTAATGCGCCGGAATGGACTCTGTCCGTGGAGGAATGTCATTTTGTGCGCAGCAATTTCGAATACCCAAAGTTTGACGAATACACTTTTCCTTCAGCCGATCTGCAGATTTCTGCTGCATCGATCGATCACGCAAACCGCGGCGAATACGAATGGATCCTCGCGGAGTTGCATCCCCCGATCGCGATGTTGCATCACTGCATGTATTGGGATTGCCCCGATAAGCCGGCTTTCGCTCGCGCTCTCGCCAGCACCGCGTGCGGTCAGCCGAACTTTTTTTACGGCTTTGCTCCGGCAGATTTCACTGCGCACACCACGGTGCGGCAATTCGATGTCATACCGGAGCTGAGTTATTTCGTCGCTCCGCGTCCTGGAAAGCAGGAGTGGCAGCGCATCCCCACCGCTGAAACCGAAGTCTTCATCAACGAAGCGAGCGGCGATGTTGCATTACGAAAACGCGGCTCACGTGAATACCTCGGCTCTTTTTCTCGTTACTGGATCATTCCTCTCGGTTTCCATCCATTCTATTTTGGACGCGGACCACACATGCCGCGGTTACGCTGCGGAAAGGTTATCGTGCAACGGGAATCGTGGACGGTCACAGCAGACGAACTTGGCACCGGTAATTTTACCGGCGTCTCGCGGGACCTGGTGATCGCGATCGAGCGCTTACGGATTGCGCGCAATTTGCCGCGGTTCGTTTACATCCGGCCGACCGAACAAGCACTGCGTCGCAGCGGAGCCGAAGGTAGGGACAAGGACACCAAGCCAATTTTCATCGACTTCGAAAGTTATCTCTTCATCGAAATCTTTCATCGCTGGTTGACGAAAGCCGGTCAGGTCGAGGTCACGGAAATGTTCCCCGACCCCGATCATTTGCTTTGGCAGGAAAGCGACGGACGGAGAACATTCGAGCTGCGGACGTTAATCGTGCCGCGCGAATGAAAATCATCGCCATCGCCAATCAAAAGGGCGGCGTCGGAAAAACTACGACTGCCGTCAATCTCAGCGCGGCACTCGCCGAGGTGGGCCAGCGCGTTCTGCTCGTTGATCTCGATCCGCAGGGCAACGCCACCAGCTCGTTAGGCCTGCAAGGATTGGTCGGGGAAAGCGTTTACGATCCACTTCTCGGTTCCGTTTCCGTCGCGACCAAAATTTTTCCTACACGTCTCGAACGTTTATTCATTGTTCCTTCCGATCTCGATTTGGCCGGCGCCGAAATAGAAATCGCCCGCATGGACGATCATCTCACTCGTCTCGCCAAAGCTCTCGCTCCATTGCGCGCGGATGATGCTTTCGATTTTATCCTTCTCGATTGTCCGCCCTCGTTAGGCATTTTGATGACGAACGCGCTCGCGGCGGCGGACGAATTGCTAACGCCGATTCAGTGCGAATTTTTCGCACTCGAAGGTTTGGTAAGAATCGTTGGAATTGTTGAGCAGATCAAAGCTGCCGGCGTGAACGATAGTTTAGAATTGCGGGGTATTGTCATGACAATGTTCGACAGCCGAACAAATCTGAGTGCGCAAGTAGTCGCTGATGTGCGTGAACATTTCAGCGAGCAGGTTTACGAGACCGTCATTCCGCGCACGGTGCGCTTGAGTGAAGCGCCCAGCTTCGGAAAATCGATTCTCGAGTACGACTCCAACGGTAACGGCGCTCGCGCCTATCGCGCACTCGCGCAAGAATTCGTTAGGCGTCACCAGCCGCAGCTGGCCGTTTGATTCCGAAAACGATCGTCGGAAATCCGCGGAACACGGTTTCTTTTTCCGCGATCATCCCGTTTTTTTCGGCCACGCGGCGCGATGCGATGTTGTCGGGATGAATGAGCGAGATGACGTGATCGAGCTTGAGACCGTTGAAGGCGTGATCGCGCACTGCCCGCGCCGCTTCGGTGGCAAGACCGCGTCCCCAGTATTTCGGATCGAGGCGGTAACCGATTTCGATTTCTTCAGCATCGTCGACCATTTGCCGGAAGAAACCGCAATATCCGATCAACTTGTTTTCAGGGCGAACAATGACCGCAACTTGCGAAGGGGCATCATCGCGATACCCCGCAAAAACCCTTTCCAGAAAGGCCGCGGTTTGTTCACGGGAAAGAAAACCGGACGAAAAGCGCATGAATTGCGCATCACTCATCAACACCGCGAGCGCGTCGAGGTCTTCCTCGGTGAACCGTCGCAAAGTGAGTCGGCGCGTTTGAAGCATGACGGATACTGGTTCAAATAATGCACGCGATGCAACTAAACCAGGCGATGCAATTATCGATGCGATGAAAAGAAATTCAGGGCAACTTCCATTGGACGATGTGGATGAGTGGTCACCGGCCCCGGTGCCGGATAGTTCCAGTCTGGATGTGGTTCGGAAAGCAGCTCGCGGATGCCGAGCATGTCATTTATACAAACTCGGAACGCAGACAGTTTTTGGCAAAGGGCCCAGGCACGCGCCGCTCATGCTCGTGGGTGAGCAGCCGGGCGATCAGGAAGACCTCGCGGGGAAACCTTTTGTCGGGCCGGCCGGAAAAATTCTCGATCGCGCTTTGGAAGAGGCCGGTATCGATCGCGATAAAGTTTACGTCACGAACGTTGTTAAACATTTCAAATGGGAACCGCGCGGGAAGCGGCGCATCCATCAAAAACCAAATTCGCGCGAGATCGCGGCTTGTCGGCCCTGGATGGAAGCGGAACTTCGACTCGTTAGGCCGAAACTTCTCGTTTGCCTCGGCGCAACGGCGGCTCAGGCCATCTTCGGGCCGTCATTTCGCGTCACGCGTGAGCGCGGGAAAATTTTCGAATCGGTGCTCGCACCAAAAGTAGTAGCGACGGTGCATCCATCCTCGCTCCTGCGTCAGCCGGATGAAGAATCGCGCGAGCGCGAATACAAATTATTTGTCAAAGATTTGCGCGTTGCCCTCAAGGCGGCGGGCGAAAAATAAAACCTGCCCCGAAAACCTTCGGGGCAGGTTTTTAATTCGCGTTATCGATTCGGATTACGGAGTTGCTGAAGGCGAAGGCGATTCCTTTTCCTTCTTCGACTTCTTCTTCGATTTTTCAGCCTTGGCGCCGAGCATCACGCTCTTTGCCTCAAGCGATCCATCTTCGTTCTTCCAATAGGAACCGCGGGCTTCTTCCTTCTCCGCGATATCGCTCATGGTCGCGGAATTCCCATCTTTGGTCACCGTCGTCTTATCTGTGACTTTAAAGACGCGGGATTTTTCCTTCCCCGCGATGGTAAACGTCTTCGCGCCTTGATCCACCGAGGAGATCATTCCGTGATACGGAATGGCTCGCATGGACGTGGCGGCAGAAGCGCTCGCACTGGGCGAAGGGCTCGGCGTTGGTGAGGCTTCAGATTTCTTTGCTTTTGCAGAAACGCTGAGAGGTGCACAGAGAGCGAGAGCGGCTAAGCAAACGCTGCTGATGATTAATGATTTGTTTTTCATAGTTTTGGTTTTCTGTTGTTCGAGCCGCATCGCGGCCCGTTCGAATGAGACGGGACAACGGCGGCTTTTCTTCAGCGAGCTAAGCGATTCTGCCTAACAAATGCAACTCTGGTTTTCGTCGCATCGAGAGAGCGCGAAAATTTGTGGAGGTAAGGGGATTCGAACCCCTGACCTTCTCATTGCGAACGAGACGCTCTACCAACTGAGCTATACCCCCGAATTCTTTCACTTACCAAGGCTTAACAGGTGAAAGCTGGGTAAGTGTTTACCCTAGGAGCCACCCGTTTTGCCCCCCTGAGCATTTCTGAACAGTCTGCTCCTGTCCAGAAAAGTCAGAGCTAACCGATCTGGCGAACAGTTCGCACCGCCACGCCAACTCAACTAATCGGCGAGGCGAATTGTAGCACAATGAAAATATTTTTCACCAAACGAAAAGACCACCCCTGTCCCGACGATTCTGCTCCTGTCCACATTAGTCACTACGTCATCCGAATTACTCGTTAGGCACTTAGTTGCAGTCCGGAAAATGTGCGTGATAGTCACGTCCCGCCTGGTGGAGCGGAAGCAAATTCTGCCGCAAACCGGTGTCGGAAGAATATGGTGAACGACGTTTCTGCAGACAACAAGGAGGCGACTTATATCAAGATCGCCAACTTCCCCGGCTTATACCGGCACACTCGTTCCGGTCGCTACTACGGCGCCAAAAAGCTTCGCGGAAAGCGGAGGGAGTGTTCGTTGCGAACGACCGACCGAAAGATCGCCGAACGAAGGCTTCGCGACTGGATGCGCAATCTAACTGCCGTGGATCATGGGCTGGAGAGAATGACGCTGCGCGAACTGATTATTGGCGTCAAACGCCATAAGACGGGCACATTCTTTTATGTTCCTATTTATCCGGCACTAAAAGTATTGCTCGTTAGGCTTTGCTAGGCCGCTGATGATGCGCATCCAACCGATCGCGTATTTGTAATTTCTGACGCGAAAAGGGGACTGAAAGCTGCGTGCGACCGTCTCTGTTACCCCAACTTTTCGCAACGCTCCATCCGTCGTTGCCAGATTCGACGGCTTTGGCGGTGTGGAGTAGACAAGAAGCTTATAGCTAAATGGCAAGGTCACCAGGATGGTGGTCAACTCATCATCGACACGTACACCGAAACGTTTGGCGATGATGATGCTGAATATGAACGACAACAACTCGCCAACTCTCGGCTTGAGCGTTGTTGCACGGCCCGAGGAATTTCACTGGCGCATAGCACGTCCAAACAAACACCCGTCGAGCTTCATCTTTCGTTGTGGGCGAGCGGTAGCGCAGTCGTCAACCAGCAACGACCCGACTAGCGGCTGAAATTCTGGGTTCGTGAAGAATCCATTCAAAGTCGGTGATAAAGTCGTAACCAAAGTCCGCAGTGCTGAGGTCGAGGGTGTCGTCACAAAGTTGTGGCAAAACGAAGTGCAGGTACGCACTCCCGACAATGAACTTCGTTGGCGCAGTGTGTACACGGTTTGGTATCCGGGCGGCTCGCCGCTAGCGCGACCGACGGAGGGCAAGACCGGAAGCAAACCGGGTGTGTCGGCATCTGCCGCGAGCAAGAATTCAGCCCGCCCAAAAACCAAAGTGTCCGGCAAGCGGTCGAAGAAGCGCCGATAACAACCGGCGACGCTGGCTTGCGCGCCGAAGGCCAAGCTCCTCCGCGTTCTCATCGCGACTCCTGTCAGTTTGCCAAGCCGAATGTTCGGAGGCTGGGGGTGGGAGAAATGGTTCAGCGTCGCCGACAGGGGGAGGCGGTTGTTCCATTCATACGGCTTGCGGGGAAATGGTTACGCGATGCAGGATTTCGGGCCGGAGATTCCATCGCGATAGAGGTCACCAACGGTCGGATATGGATCGTCAAAATTCCCGACCGTATGCGGGTTTAGCCCACGGGGAGAACTTCCCTTTGGGAAGTTTCTTGGGTCAATCTGACCACACTGGGCGTTTTGGTGTCGAATCGTTATCGCTGAGCACGCTTCAGAACGTCAGATGCTTCCAATCCAAGCACCCGGCAAATTCGCAGTAGCGTATCCAAACCGGGGACTCGCAGTCCACGCTCCACCTAACTCCGATTGCCTCGAATCCAGCCGCGTGTGCTGCACGACGATCGTCACATCGGAATCGATTGTGCTCGCGTAGTTAGTTGCTTTCGGAATCGGCTCCGGATCGGTCAGATCATTAAAGCGCTGATGCAACGTGCGCCGGGCCGGCACCGTGATTTTGTAAGGCCCGACCGGATCGCGATCGCTGTAGAAAATCGTGATCTCGACATGCGCGTCGACCTCATTCGCGTTCAGGATGCAGGCGGTCTCGTGACTCAACATTGCCGGCTCCGGTCCGTAGCTCCACGATGGAATCCAGCCTTTTGGGATCGCCCAATGTTTTTTACCTATGCTCATATTTTCTCCGCTCGTAAAGGCACGGGTGAAGTGCCGCCGGAAACCGGATCGTTCGCGACCAGCTTCGGCAACACTTGGACCACCCTGTTTCTGTTTAGTAGATCATCGGATGCGTCCAGTATGGCTCATCCAGGAACCTGCCCGACGCGCATGACCCAAACATGATGGCGGCATTACATCGATGAAAGGAAACCGCGCCATGCTTCGCAAACGATCTCTGGCCTGGCCAATCCGGGCCATTCCCAATTCGTGAGAATGAACGCACCAGGAAGCGACCACACATTTCCAGAGAGACTCATGCAACAGGAACCTTTGAGCGATCGGCTCTGCTCACATGGCTGAAATTTCGAGCGGCCGAAACACCCGGCATGTGTAAGGTTAGCCGCCAGGCCGCCGCCATGCTGCGCACCATCCCTCTTCCGCCACGCGAGCCGTCTTCTGATGATGTGATCAGAGACCGCGCGATTGCCTTCAGCGCGCAGATGCAACGGCGCCGGACGGTGCGGGATTTTTCCGATCGAACGGTCTCCCGCGAAGTGATCGAAGCGTGCCTTCGTTGCGCGGGCAGCGCGCCGAGCGGGGCGAACTTGCAGCCGTGGCATTTCGTAGCGGTAGCGGACCCGAAAGCGAAACATGAGATCCGCGTCGCCGCGGAGGACGAAGAACGCGAGTTCTACGAACACCGGGCGCCAAAGGAATGGATCGAGGCGCTCGCGCCGCTCGGGACCGATTCGCGCAAGCCCTTTTTGGAGATCGCGCCCTGGCTGATCGCTATTTTCTCGCAGCCCTACAGCGTGCGCGCCGACGGCACGCGCATGAAACATTACTACGCGACCGAATCGGTCGGCATCGCGACCGGCCTGTTGCTCGGTGCGATTCATCAAGCCGGTCTCGTTGCGCTCACGCACACGCCGAGTCCGATGGCGTTCCTGAATCGCATTCTGCAACGCCCCGCGCATGAGAAGCCGTTCCTTCTGCTTGTCGTGGGGCATCCCGCAGAAGACGCGCGCGTCCCGGAGATCGAGCGCAAACCGCTCGACGAAATTTCTTCCTTCGTCCTCTAGCGTTCGCGTTCGCTCATCGAGACCTGCGCACGAAGCAGGTCGTGCAGGGTCAGAAAGCCGAGCAGCTTCCCGTCTTCGTCGCGCGTGATCGCGATCGTCCCGGTGGTCGATTCCACCAATGCCATCTGCGAACCGCGGATCGATTCGTCCGGTTTACAGGTGCGTGCCGGCTCGAGTCGCGGCGCGCGCTTTTCGCTTAAGGCGAGCTCGAGTTCAGTGCGCGGCGCGATGCCTTTCAACGCGCCGTCCAGGAGCACCGGGAAGAAGCGATATGGATGCCTCTCAAGGAGTGCGCGCAGCGCCGCTTCACTCTGATCTTCAATCACCGCGGGTTGGAAGTTCGCAATCGCCGAGACCGGCAGGTTCTGCCAGCTGCGCAGATCGCGCGGCGGAATCACGTGATGCATTTCGTGTCCATCCTGCCGCACTTCATCGTAGAAGTTCACGCGCACGAAGGGACGCGCGATCGCCTGGCTCACGAGACCGGCCAGCATCAATCCCGGCACGACCGCGAACTGGTGCGTCATCTCGAAGATAATGAGAATGGCGGTGACCGGTGCCTGCACGACCGCGCCCAGACAAGCGCTCATCGCACCGATTGTGACGAGCAATCCTTAGCGACGCCACGACGATGACGCCGAGAGTCAGCCAGACGAAGCGCCAGAAATTTCCCGCCGCCGGCACCTTGTAGCAGCACTCGTAAAGCCAGTTCACCGCGGTCGGCCTGATCCGAAAGCCGTGGTGATAGCTTATGGTGCGCCTGTGCTGGCGGATCTGTTTTGAGCTACTACCGAGTGATTCGAGTAATCGCTAGAATATTTCGATCCCCTAGGTAAGTGGTCTTTTGCTTCTCTTAAATCCGCCTAAGATTTGAAGACGTGAACATTCCCCCCACCCTGTACAAATACTGCCAGCCCGGCGGCATCGACATTCTGGAACGTCTTCGGTTAAAAGTGACGCCTCCAAAGTATTTCAACGATCCACTTGAGTTTGCCCCCCGGATGCGGTCGGGTTTCAACATCGAGGATGCCCGCCGATCTGTGTCAAGGCGGGAGTTTAGACGGGTCCATTACCAGACGTTTTTGAGAGCAGGGTTTTCGGCTTCGTTTGAAGAATTCAATAAAATATTCTTAGCTGAGATAAAAGAGCAGCTTGCGCAGCAAATCGTCGCCGGATATCCGCAGGACGCGAAACAGTTTCGCGATCAACAAGTAGAGTTCGTAAGTCGAGAAATTGGTTTAATCTGCTTATCGGCCGTGCCGGACGACATCTTAATGTGGGCGCATTATACCGACTCGCATATGGGCTTTGTTATAGGGTTCGATACCACTGATAAGTTTTTCACAAGCCCTCGCGTTCGCGAGGTAAAATACCTCAACAAGAGAGTTCTAATGGGCCACTGGGACGATATGCGTGATGCTAAGCGCCGAGCCGCTACGGCGATCGAGGAAATCACTCCAGCGACGCAAATCTTTGTCTGAGATCATTCGGTCCAAACAGCGCGGGAATCTACGCCGCAGTGGCGACGCCACCCTCAATTTCTTTACAGATCAGAGCGAGCTTGTCGTTAAGGAGACGTATCTGTTTTGGAGAGCCACGCTTCATGATGTGACGGACATTCATTACTGATTCGATCATCCGCTGATGCTTATCGGCCTCGTATCCATATTCTACGCGTTCCGCGGCAGTTGGATCGGCGATCGCGACTAACGTTACTTCGCCGCGTTTCGGTCCGCGCTCTTTTCTGGACCACTGAATTAGTAGCGTTCCACGAATTTGCTCCAACTGCGCATCTGTTGCGATCGTCTCCGATTAGGAACAGCGGGAACAGCAATGTGTAATAGCGTACCGAAGAACGGAGCATATTACTCGTGTGTATACATCTGATCTTCAAAATTCCACGAGATAATCCGTTTCATCTTCGCCGCGTATTCGGCTCACAGCGATCGCTGCCAAATTCTTGGTTTCGTGAAGAACCCATTCAAGGTTGGTGAAAAGGTCCTGACCAAGGTTAAACGCAAAGAAGTCGAGGCCCTCATCACGAAGTTGTGGCAAAACGAAGTCCAGGTTCGCACGCCAGACAACGAACTTCGGTGGCGTAGCATGTACACGGTGTGGTATCCGGGGTTTGCGCCACTTGCTCGTGATGAAGAAGGTGGGAACGCGGCAATAACTCCATCGATGCTACGGGCTTTAAAACGCGGCGCTAAGCAGCAAAGGGCGAAAGCGAAAAAGTTAGTACGCAAGCAGCCTAACAAACGTCGCTGATTGCGAACCGCTCTCGACATCGCACTCAGTTACTACGAGAGGCACGGCTGCATCGCCTTCTGGAATCCACGTGACATTACTGACGAGAATCTGCGAACTGACATACCGGATGCCGAAGCATTGCTGATCGAACCAGGCAACATTAGCAGCTGCGAAGTGCAGGAGGGCCAGTACTTGGTTATGGATTGTGAGCTTCAGCCTTACGATCCTTACCCTGGCCACGAAGGCGTCGACGCAGTAGTTCGAGGTGCTCAAATGCATGCCCTTTGGCTTAATGGCTACCGCAGCAATCAGGCAATGTGTAAAAATGCGGTGGCAGATTATGGAAGCGACTAGTGGAGAAGATGGGATTTTCTTCAGGCGCTATTTGCCATCTTGCGAGGATAGCTCCGGTCACAACCTACATAGGTGAACGACGGTCCTACCACTCCACTGCAAAAGCGGGATCCACAGCTATGCCTTCCATTCCAATCTCGTGAAGTTACAGTCGGACAGACTTTCCAGAGTCGTGGTCAGGATGAAATTCCTGTGGCGTTAATCAGATTGTGCGGTCGGTGGCTGGAACGCGCCGGATTCACGGCAGGTGATCGAGTGGAAGTGCGAGTTAAGGCTGGCGAACTCGTGCTGATTAATCGCTCCTTGTAAATTAAAAGCTACTTACTCTAGTAGTCACATTGCTCGGTATCGATTCACCGGTGCTGGCTGACACCTACAACGTTTCTGAACAGAAAATCCAGCGATGTTAAACTTAGAATAAGTTTAAATGATCAATTCACCCACACTGTACTCACGAGTTATCGTTGTGCACGAGTGATCACGTCAGCCAGATCGAGATCAAGGACACGTGTGATTCTTAGCAATGTGTCTAACGAAGGAATCCGTAATCCGCGCTCAAAATAACCGATCATCCGTCGCGAAAGACCAGCTTTCTTTGCCACGCGTGTCAGTGATAAGCTTCTATGCGAAGGGGCCGCGTGTAAGCGTTGCAGCGCTCACGCAAACCTCCGACCCGGCGGGGCTGGTAGCTATGCCGCGGTACCACGTGACGAGTGTTGACCGTGGGAATAAGTGTTGTTAGACGTAACGGGAGGTAGATACTAAATTCTACTACGATGTCCTTGCCACGGCGATATCCACGTCCCCTTGGTTTTAGTACCGAGCCGGCGCGACAACAGCGAGCGCGGTTGCGTGTAGGATTAGCTCGGTCGCTCATGTTCCTTAGATCTTGCCGACGATCCCACCCCACCATTGACGCAGTCGGCCTTCCGCAAGCTCTTCATCAAGCTCCGGATAGTGGCGTGTGTCTATCCTAAAAACCCAATACCGCGGTTGGGGAGAGGTCATGACAAAATCCTATCTGTGTGACTAACGAAAACTAAGAGATATTTAACCGAGCTAATGCGCATTGATTTTTCACAGAATACTGGCGGATTGGCAATTCGGGCTCACGATCTTTCATTCTGCTAATTTTTCGATTTCCGTTACGACTCTATCTAGTTCGTCTATCAGCTCGCTCTCGCCGTGCTTGCGAAATGCGGTAACTAACGAGCGATAATACCAAAGTGTGCCTTCTTTGCCGCCATTGAAGCGTGACCAAAGATTGTCCCCTTCTTCGCGAAGGTTACGAAGCCGCACTGGCAATGTCGACATCCCGATGAGCGTGCTACTGGGAGATACTACCGCGAACAAGGCAGTGAACTCATCGGATATCAGTCAGACTAAACTGCAAAGCGGAACAGCTGCTACTGCGGGCAACTTTCGAACCGATGTAAATGTTAACGGTGTGGTGAACAGCTCCGATGTTTCCACTGTAAAATTAAAATCCGGCACCGCCTTACCTTAACTCATCGACGAAGATACGTTTAAGAGCGGCGAGGGGCTCCAAGCTGTCTCGTTGCTCAACATTTTGGCGCTCCCTTAATAGCCTAACGAGCAATAACATCTTCTATGTCTTGGAAATTCCTCGGCATAACGCTCGGTTGTTTGTTTCTCACCTGCGTCGGTTGCAAGAAAGCGACGTCACTTTTCTCAAACACCGGGGCACCGCTTGGGAGTCCGAAACGTTAGATGGACATGTCACATTTTTGTAATCTCCTCTTTCGCCTTGTTACCTTGTCAGAAGTCCCTCGTTCCACGTCCCCTGCTTCCAAGTGAAAGTAAGTGCACCTTTATGTCAATCATTCTGAGAACATGACGACCCCGCTATTTTATCATGAATGCAGCCACCTTTGTTAGCGGCTGCGAACCAATGATACCCACCTCTGTCAGCCATGAAAAAGAATTTTGCCTCTCTATCCCGTGGCCGCACTCCTCGCCTCGACGCGGGAAATCCTCAACAGCATTAAGCTTCAAAAATTACATGTACGCATTAATAGGAAATACTCCTCGACGCGTATCTCCAACATGATATTCTCCAATCCTGGCTCAAATCCCCGTCCTTCCCGCCTTATGAAATCCTCATTATCTTCTCGCTCAATTTTCTGTCTCCTGTGCCTGATCGCGTTTACTACCGCGGCGATCACGTTCGCCGGCAACAAAAAAGGGGCAAGGTCGCCGCTGGTTGCTGACCCGTGCGTAACGCCGGGCGTTTCCATCGTCACTGATCCAGCCGGTGACACCGGCACGACGGTCGGCACCGTGCCAGGTGCCGCGACGCAGGATATCAGGGAAGTACTAATCGCGGAGCCAGGTCAGGCCGACAGCGTAAGGCGCCTGGCGGTGACAATGAAGGTCGAGGGTGACCTGAGTACGTTGCCGCCCAGTGGCATCTGGCGCGTCTTCTTCAAACCATCTACCGGAACGCTGACTTATTTCGTGGGGGTGTTTAACGATCCGACTTTGGGAGTTCAATACAATTACGGAAGCGTCGGGACAACCACTACGACGCTGGGTGCTGCCGATAGCGGATCAATTTCCGTTGCCAACAAGACCTTGACCATCTTCATCGCCGACACGAAAGTCGGCAATCCCGCCGCGGGTACGGCCCTCACCGGAATCTACGGACGGACCCAAACATTAGTTGGGGCCGCAGGCACCGGAGCAACGCCGACCCACGATTTAGCACCGAATACTGCGCCCACCACCGGAACCGGGAGTTATACGATGGTCAGCACCCCGTGCGCCGTGGCTACTCCCACTCCGACACCGACGCCCACACCACCGCCGCTTGCTGGCGCACCAAGATATTTTAATTATGTGTCGCCACAGGGCCTTGCTGACAGCGTGGGCGAGCCATCAATTGGTTCCAATTACAAGAGTGAAAAGTTATTCAGCAACAGCATGTTTTCAATCCTGAATGGCGGCACCACATTGTTCTTCGGCGGATTTTCGCCCTCTCTGGTAAGAATTACTTTCAATGACTGCTCTTCACCTGCAGGTACACTTTGGGAGCCGAAGCCGCTTTTGACGGCGAGTACCCCGCGAGGTTTCGGTGACCCGATTCTATTCACAGATCACACTACCGGCCGCACCTTCGTTTCGCAATTGGAGGGACTCACGCCGGCAGGCAGCACGACAGACATTACCGATAACGACGGCGACAGCTTTCTTCCAAGTGAAGGATCAAGTCTCCCATCGGACATAGACCACCAGACGATCGGAGGTGGCCCGTTCCACGCTCCTCTTACCGGCACAACTTTATACCCGAATGGCATCTACTACGCCTCGCAGAGTGTCGCGGATGCCAGAGCGGCGCTTAGCATAAACGGCGGATTTACGTTCGGGCCCGCCTTCCCGATGTATACTACTCTCGACTGCGGTGGGTTGCATGGCCATATCAAAGTCGCGCCCGACGGGACCGCTTACGTACCCAACAACGCGTGCGGAGGAACGGACTTGGTAGGCCACACTGATGGCCAACAGGCTGTTATTTTTTCCGAGGATAACGGCGTCACATGGATCATCAGCAAAATCCCTGGTTCAACCACATATAGCGACGACGATTCATCGGTCGGCGTGTCCAGCGACAGTGTCACAATATACGAGGGAATGCAGTCCGGCGATGGACATCCGCGCATTGCTGTTGGGCATAGACAAGCTAACCATACGATCACATGGGACCCTGTTGTCGATGTTGGTGCTCCGAGTGCCAACGTAGTTGTCGATGGCGGGCCAATATTGAATACGACATTTCCGGCGGTGGTGGCTGGTGATCCCAATCGCGCGGCATTTGCCTTCTACGGCACTGAGACTGGTGGGAGTAACTATAATGACCCAGCCTTCACCGGTGTGTGGTATCTCTACATCGCCAGCACTTTCGACGGCGGCGTTACTTGGAGAACTCAGAACGTCACGCCAGGCGACCCGGTTCAGCGCGGCGGCGTCTGCGGCAGTGGGGCCTGTCGCAACCAGCTAGACTTTTTCGACGCGACGATTGATAGGGAAGGCCGCGTGCTTGTCGGCTGGGACGACGGCTGCGTCAGCGCGAGCTGTATTAACGGCGGCGCGAATGACTTCACGGCGAAGGGTGTCATCACGCGCCAAAGCGGCGGCAAACGGATGTTTGCAGCGAGCGATCCTAACGAGCCGGCGATTCCCGGTGCGCCATTGGTTACGGGAGGCGTAAATGGCGCAAACACGGTGGTCAGTTTATCGTGGCCAGTGCCGGACAACGGCGGCTCGCCGATTACGGGTTACAAGGTTTCGCGCGGCCCATCAGCAACCGGCCCGTTCACGCTTCTCGCGACCACACCAGTGAACAACTACACCGATACCACTTTTAACCCCTTGGTACAGAATTTCTACATAGTCACGGCAGTGAACGCCATTGGTGAAGGACCATACTGCGGCGCGGTCCACCCGACAGTCATAGTGGCTCCAAATCCATGCGTTGTGCCAGGCGTGCTCGTCGACAACGATCTTAATCCCGACGGCACCGATAACGATGCTGGAGCGAACACGCCTCCAGACCCGCGCGTGAATGTCCGCCAGCTTTTCATCGCTGAACCTTTCTTCGGCGCCGGCGTGAACAAGCTGGTCTTCACCATGCAGATGCAGCCATCGCCTACCTTCACGACGCCGCCGCCCAGCAGCCAGTGGTACATAGTCTGGCAGGCGCAGAATCCCACTGTGGACTTCGATCGCTACTACGTGGCGATGAAGACTGACGCGGCTGGTGCGCTCTCGTTTGAATACGGGAAATTTGGTGTGCCTCTCGATGCCACTAATCCGAACCCGAATGCGAACGTGCCGGTTAAACTGGGCGACGCGGATAGCGGAAGCTACAATGTTACCACTGGCGTGGTCACGATCATACTCTCCAATAGCAAGGCCGAGAACGTCAGCGCGGGAGGAAGCCTCTCGAGAGTCAACGTAAGGACCTACCTCACCCGGCCCGATAGCGGTCCGAAAACGCAAGGCACCGCCAGTGACATCACTGGCGACGGTAACTACACGCTCGTGGGCAACGCTTCTTGCGCCACGCCGCCACTGCCCGTGAGTGCGGTCTCTGCAAAAACACACGGTGCCGCTGGCGTCTTCGACGTCAATCTGCCGCTCACGGGTAACCGCGGCATCGAATGCCGGACCGGCGGAGCTTCCGGTAATCACCAAATGGTCGTCACGTTCGCCGCCCCAGTTACCCTCACCTCGGCTATGGTGTCGTCAGGGACGGGATCAGTCTCGAGCACCACCGTCAGCGGCAATCAAGTGTTTGTGAACCTTACCGGCGTGACTAACGCGCAAAACATCACGGTGACTTTGGTCGGCGTGAACGTGGGCGCGAACTTCGGCAACGTGGCGGTGCCGATGGGCGTACTCCTCGGCGACACAAATGCGAACAAGACCGTTAACAGTACAGACGTGAGTCAGACTAAGCTGCAAAGCGGAACTGCGGCCAATGACACAAACTTCCGCACTGATGTCACGATCAACGGTGTAATTAACAGTTCTGATATCTCTACTGTAAAATCGAAATCGGGCACAGGGATACCGTAAAGGACATACGGCGATAGCTGCCCGCGAGATTGACCTTGGTGCCGAAGGGATGAGGTCGGGCACGGTTCGTCTGCTTCCAGGAATTTATGCGCATCATAGCGATCACGGTGGCGGGCGCAATAGCAGTTCTGTTCATCACGAGGGCCTAACGAGTCGTCGCGGGATCGGCAACAGGTTTATGCGGACCACGATCTTCAGAAGCCGACTACAATTGAGGCCTCAGGCAAAATTCTGGGAGTAGGAAGCGGCTCCACTTTGGAGGAAGCACATCAGAAGCTCGATGCGCTGCGCGATCCCGACTTCAAGTCGCCTTCACGAGAAGTAAGGCAACGGAGAAGAGGGAGAAAAGGCATACTGGAGACTGGACGGGACCGACTACAGTTGGATAATGGCCTGGGCCGAATCCGCACAAGCGTGTGGACATCGCTGGACAGGAGTAGACCGAATTTCCGGCACTTAGGGGGGCAAAACGGGTGGACTCACCTGCTGACGACAACCTGCCGCGTCGGTTTTTTGCCTAGTACCGATTCGGAGCACGTCCGATCTTGCGCAGGATCAACGGCACTCCAAAAAACTGCGCGAGCAACATCCGTCTCTTCTCCATTAACGATCCAACAAAGTCGAAAACTACCGCGAGCAAAACAATACAAATCGCACCACCAAACACGCGGTCTCTTAGCAGCGGGAATTCTTTTAGCGTCCGCACCTGTCCAGCAATGTCCTGACACGCCCGAATCAGTCGCAAAACCGCAAAAAATCTTTGCGAACGAGACGCTCTACCAACTGAGCTATACCCCCAAAAACGACGAGAAAGCTAGCATGGCGGAAATATTTTTCACCAAGCGAACTCAGCGAGTGTTTGACATGTGATGGGATGTCGAGCCCGGTGCAATTTCGGCAAGAACTCGCGGAGGTTGTGTTTGAGTTCTTTTGCTTTTCCACAAAATCAGCGCGATGCCGGCGAGAACGAAGAGCGCGCCGAGTATCGCCCACCGGGAAAACCTTTCGCCGGCCGCGAACCAACCAAGAGCGACCGCAAGTGGCGGCGTAATGAATGAGATGGTGAGAAGATTCGTCACCGCGATCCGGTTCATCAGCCAATAGAACAACAGAAAAGCCGCGACCGATCCGGCTAATGAAAGGTAGAGCAAACAAACGCCTGCGCTTTTGCTCCAGTGAAAATGAATTGGGTTTCCCTCACACCAGAATCCAACCATGAGCAACGGCAGCACCGCGAAAAGCATTTGCCAGGCGGAGATCATCGCAGGAGCGAACTTTGTTCGGCGCGCTTTGATAAGCACGTTTGCATATGATGCCGCGGCAGCGCCGACGACGATTGCGACGCCGCCCCAAAAAGCCATCACACCCTGAAAATCGAGCAGCTTGGCGCAGATGATCGTGACACCACCAAGGGCGAGGAAGGCGCCTAGCACGCGTTCCGATTTTAGCGGCTCATCCGGGCAAGTAAAAATGCGCGAAGACGAGTCCGAATGTTGGAATGGTCGCTTGTAAAATTGCTGCTAGTCCCGAAGAGACATATTGCTCGCCCCAGAAGAGCAGACTGTAATTGATCGCAAACATCAGGATCCCGGTGAGGGCAAGAATGGGAAACTCAGCGCGTTTCGGAAATGGAAAACGCCGGAAAGAAATGGCGAACAAGACAGTGGCCGCGATGACAAAACGAAAAGCGACAAACGAAATGGGCGGCAGATCAGCGAGCCCAATTTTGATCGCGAGCCAGGTGGAACCCCAAATCGCGCAGAGCGCGAACCAGGCCGCGAGGACCGGAAGCGAAAACGCCGATGTTTTTCCGAGGGATGCCGTCTTCACGACGTGACCGCGCCGTGTAAGGAGCCTTCGCCCATGTAATGACATGTTCCGCCGACATGCACCTCGGTGATTTCGTCGCCAGAGTGCTGTATGCGAATGCTGATAAAACTTGGGCGCCCCATTTCTATTCCTTGTTCGCTAACGCACCGGAGTTCTCCGTTTGACGGCATCACCCGATGCCGCACGAGATAGCATCCAAGCGGTCCGCTCGCGCCCCCAGTTGCTGCATCTTCCGGGACGCCATTTCCCGGCGCAAACATTCGGCTGTGGACATGCGATCCCGCACGTTCTACCTCGCGCGTGAAAACAAACACGTTCAGTGTTTGAATCTGATCATAGACTTTTTCGCACACGTCGGCGCGAAAACGAATTCGGCGAATTGATTCGAGATTGTTTACCGGCACGATGAGAAACGGCACACCGCACGATACCGTTTCAATCGGCAAACCTGCTGCATCCATGTCTCCGGCTTTGAGCGAGAGCATTTCCGCAATGCTAGATACGTCGTTAGTCTGCGGTCCGAACTTTGGGAGCGGCTGCCGCATCTCGATGAAATCCGGCGCGCCATCCGTTCCATTGATGGAAACAGGAATCACACCAACCCCTTCTTCGAAGCGAAGCGTTGTTTTCGTTTTCCAGGGAGCGATCGTGCGATGCCGCGCAAGGACATGGGCGGTTCCAATCGTCGGATGCCCGGCCATCGGCAGTTCGGCCGCGGGTGTGAAGATGCGAACATGGAAGTCATTGCTTTTGTCGTTAGGCGGGAGAACAAAAGTTGTTTCCGAAAGATTCAGCTCCTTGGCGATTGACTGCATCAACGCCGGATCGATCTGGCTGCCGTCGGGAAAGACGGCGAGCGGATTTCCGCCGAACGCGCGGTCAGTAAACACGTCAACGAGGCAATAACGAAGTTTCATAAGAGGAGTAATAGATAAACTACGTCTGCCAAATGGGAGAAGTGACCGCGCGCGTACTGTTCAACTGAAGCGAGGTCCGAATGACTTTAGTTTGTAACCCGGAGAAGGAATTCACAGCACTTTCGGTCCGAGGAAGTGGCATTGAATGCATCCTTTATCTGTTTCGCGGTAAGATACAGATTCAGATCCATAGATTTTGGATCAGTACAGATATCTTGATTTGAATCTGTACTTAGTGTAATTCAGGGCAACTAGCCCTTACGCCTCAGAGCGGCTTGGTTAATATGCATCGCAAAATGATTGCACAACGAGCGGCTCCTCCGACAGGACAAGAACCGCTTTACTCGCGAATCGCCAACGAGCTCACAGAGCTAATCGGGAACGGCGCACTGCGGGCGGGTGATCGACTTCCTTCCGTGCGCAAGGCTAGCCGGCAACACAAGGTAAGCGTCACTACCGCAGTGCAGTCGTATCTCACCTTGGAAAATCGCGGACTCATTGAAGCACGGCCGAAGTCCGGTTTTTACGTGCGGCATTTTCCACGGTTTAGCCTCGACGAACCGCAAGTCTCACGGCCGGACAAGATCACCGGTGTCAAGGACTCGCGATCGTTGCTGACAAAAGTTTTAGACGCGACGGCGATGCGCGATGTCGTCCAATTCGGCGCCGGCATGCCGAGCGTTGAATTATTGCCTGCAGAAAAGCTTGGTCGGATGCTGGCTGCTGCGGCGCGGCATTACAGTAGCGTCGGTCTTGAATACGATCCGCCTCCCGGGTGCGTGAAATTGCGACGCGCTCTGTCGCGTCGCGCGCTCGATTGGGGATTGAAGATTTCGCCGGACGAAATCATCACGACCAACGGCTGCATGGAGGCGCTTATGCTTTCGCTGCGTGCGGTGACCAAGCCTGGCGATACGGTCGCGATTGAATCGCCCACATTTTTCGGCGTGATTCAGTTGATCGAGCAGCTTGGATTAAAGGCTCTGGAGATTCCGACCCACCCTGGCCGCGGACTGGATCTCGACGCGCTCGGACGGGCTTTGCGGAGGCGACGAATCAGCGCGTGCCTCGCCATCCCGAATTTCAACAACCCGCTCGGCAGTCTCATGCCTCTGGCAGCGAAGGAAAGGTTGGTTGCCATTCTTGCCCGACGCGAGATTCCTCTTATCGAGGATGATCTTTACGGCGATCTTCATTTCGGCCTAGAGCGTCCGCACGTGGTGAAGTCGTTCGACAAAAAAGGATTGGTCATGCTTTGCGGCTCGTTCTCGAAATCACTCGCTCCTGGTTATCGCGTCGGTTGGTTAATGCCCGGCCGTTATTTTGAGAAGACGAAGAATCTAAAATCCACGAGTAGCGGTGCTACCGCTACGCTGCCGCAGCTCGCCCTCACTGATTACATAGCAAACGGTGGTTACGACCATCACCTGCGCGGTTTGCGCTTCGCATTAAAGCGCCAGGTCGAGCAAGTCAGTGCCGCCATCGCGGAAACTTTTCCGCCCGAAACGAAAATGACGCGCCCTAGCGGAGGTTTCGTCATCTGGGTAGAACTGCCGCCGCGTGTCGATTCGCTTCGTCTGCATGCGCGTGCGCTTGCCGAAAAAATCAGCATCGCTCCCGGCCCGATGTTTTCCCCGCGCCACAGTTTTCGCAACTTCGTCCGCATAAGTTGCGGGCAACAATGGTCGCCGAAAATCGAGCGAGCGATTGGAGTTTTGGCGTTCCTGATAAAGCAAAGTCGCTAAGGCTTGTTCGCAGTGAACATCGAGCCAGTAACGTTACGCGGACGATTCGTTAGGCTAGAACCGTTAGCGATCAAACATCTCGCGGCGCTTTCTCGCGTCGGCTTAGACCCCGAACTCTGGCGTTGGATTCCCAATTCGATTACCAACGAAGACGAGATGCTGGCGTACGTCTCTTTGGCGCTGGAGGAGTTTGGCCGAGGGGTGGCGCTGCCCTTTGTCATCGTCGAGCAAGCGAGTGATCAAATTATCGGCAGCACTCGCTACGCAAACATCAACAGTTTTGACCGCCGGCTTGAGATCGGATGGACTTGGATCGCCCCGGCCTTTCAACGAACCGCGGCCAATACGGAAGCCAAGCAGCTGCTTTTGACCCACGCATTCGAAACGTTGCGCACGAATCGCGTGGAATTTAAGACCGATGCGCTCAATGAAAAGTCGCGCAACGCGATTCTGCGAATTGGTGCGGTTGAAGAAGGCACATTTCGTAAACACAAAATAACAGCGTCGGGCCGAGTGCGAGACACAGTGTATTTCTCAATTATCGATACAGAGTGGCCGGCGATAAAATATCGTCTCGAAGCTCGCCTTCGAGAAAACTGTTCTAAAATTCAAAGCTCGTGTTAAACGGCCCCGTCGAGCGCCGCGCCGGCATTGGTTCCAAGCGTCAGAGTCAGTAACCAACAGATCGTAGGCGAGCTCACGGGAGTAACTAACGGCAAACAATTAACCTTACTTTGGTTAATGTGAGTGACGGGTCGCTCAATTTCCTTAACTCAACCCCCGCAATAGCAGTCGAAGGTTCGATTCATTTACGTAAGCTCTACTTCCCGCAACCGATCTCATGAGAAAATATTTTGGCACTCGATCCGGTCTTTTTAATCCGCGCGTCTTACTCGCTTTTACCTTTTGCTTGTTAGGTTTATTTCTGGCGATGTTGAGTTTCGGCACAGTGCCGTCGAGCTCAAAAGCCGGTTTGTCTGATAAGGAAAGGCGCTCTGTCAGCCCGAAGATCGAAGCGGCCCGCGTTCCTGCATCGATGGGAGGACCGACGACCAATTTCTCCAATCGAATTACATTTGATCACGGGATGTTTAACGATCCGGTGGTAATTCTGGGCGAGCCGGACATCGCGTTCGACAACAAGGGAGGAATCTACGTCAGCGGTCCGGGTGGAAGTCCGACGCAGACCTCGTGGTTTTGGAAATCGGATGACAAGGGGATTCAGTGGCACTCAGTCGGATGTGTGCCGATCGCGAAACCGAATTGCCAAAACGGAGGCGGTGACACCGAGATTGCGATCGCGCGGAACAACGATGTCTTCGCGTCCGATCTTCAGACGCTCCAGTGCAATAGTACATTCCGTTCGATGGATGAAGGGAAAACTTTCGATCCGGGCGAAGGTTGTTTTCCCGAAACGGATCGTCAGTGGATGGGCGTGTATGATCCGAATTCGAGCGCAACTGGGCGCCGCATTTACCTCTCAGCTAACGAACTTGGATTGGGCTGCTACGCGCTTGTCTCCATCGACAATGGCGTCACCTACACACCGACACAGGGAACTGGCATTATCCCCGGGGGTCCCGACTGCATCGGGCGCTTCGCCGTGCAGCCGACGAATGGACATCTTTATTTTCCAGTCTCGGGCGGTACGCAGTTTTCCTCTGATGGCGGCGTGACGTGGGCGGCTCGGGCGAGTTCGGGCGCGCAAGCAAACTTCTTCGCGAACATTGCTATCGATACGGCGGGGAACCTCTGGCAGGGATGGACTACGAGTTGCTCAAGTCCCGCTACGACGCCGTGCAAGGCGTTTATCTCTTACTCCACTAACGAGGGCCAGACATGGCACACGCCGATTCAGGTAAGTACGGGCCAAGGAAGTCCGTTGGGAACCAGTCCTGATCTGCGGCAAATGCTTTTTCCATGGATCGCCGTCGGTGATCCGGGCCGCATAGGATTTATTTTCTACGCAACGAATGACACGCAAAAGGCCGGCGGATTTCCCGGCGGAGTCAATGCTCTTTGGCACGCATACGCTGTAATGAGCACAAACGCGATGGATGCGAATCCGAGCTTTACGCAGGTGCAAATCGATGAGCACGTCTTCCATCGTTCGACGATATGCACTGGTGGATTTCCCGGATGTTTAACCGGTAATGCCGATCGTTCGCTAGCTGACTTCTTCATGGTCGACAAAGATCCAGAGGGTCGGCTGTTTATTGCCTACAACGAAAATAGCGATCTTTCTCTCGTAGTGCCGCAACCGGCCGAATATATCGGCAAACCAATTAATGCAGTGGCGCGGCTTCGCACCGGTCCAAGTTTATTTGCAGCAAAAAGCAATCTTTTGCCCGATCCAAAGCCGGCAAACGTCGCCATCTCATCAGCCACGCTTGCGGGTGGCACGTTGTTAGTCCAAGGCACGCACGGATTGCCGCCAGGAAATTGGGCGACTGACGCCGCGGCCGATGCCGTGTTTCCCGTGGTCCCCGTGGCAGGACCAAACCAACCGGCGCTAGATATTAGAGAAGTTTCCGCGAGCGACGATGGAACTAATCTCACTTTTAAACTGAAGCTGGCGGATTTGTCGACGACTGCGCTCGCGCAAGCGGCGGCGATTCAACCGTCGTGGATGGTGATGTGGTGGCAGGGCAAAGGCGGCCTCGGTCCCGCGAGCATGACGAGCGGGCCGTTTCATTCCCATTGGTTTGTGAAATGGCTCGGCGCATCGACTTTCGTTTACGGCAGAGTAAGCAGCATTGATTTCCCCTCGTTAGGCGCGCCAAATCCGCAATTTTTGAGTTACCCTGTGTCAGGGACGGCGACAGGATCGGTAAATGGAAATGAAGTAACCATTAGCGTTCCCCTTGCTAACCTGATGGGACTGACCGCCGGCGACAAGATCGATAATGTTACCGCGTATGGATTAGGTGGAGCGGGTAGCGTGGGCGTCGTTCCGGTCCCGTTTGTTGTCGATCAAGCGAAGGCGTTTTCTTATGTGGTCGGGACGCCTGTTGCCAGCCAGCATTTTCCGGATGGATATGTCCAGGTGTCGCTCGATGGTTTCGCGACTTCGTCGATCGCTACGCTGACTAACACTAATAATACATGGACCGCTTCGGTTCCAATTGTCTCAACTTTCGGTACGGTCTGCGCTCGGCAGATACTGGCGAAAGATTTGTACACCCCACTATGGGATGATGTGCAGGCCGGACCAATCAGTTGCGCTAACTTCTCGCTCCCGGAGCCGGCTAACGTTGTCTCGCGTAAAACTCACGGACCTGCCGGAGTGTTCGATGTGGATTTGCCTCTCGTAGGTCAGCCGGGAATCGAGTGCCGCACCGGTGGCCCGTCGGGGGATCATCAGATCGTGGCTACGTTTGCTGCTCCCGTCACGATCAATTCGGCGAGCGTTTCTTCGGGGACCGGGTCAGTCTCAAGCGCCACCGTCAGCGGCAATCAGGTATTCGTGAATCTTACCGGCGTAACGAATGCGCAAACAATTTCGGTAACGTTGTTTGGCGTGAATGATGGCAGTAACACCGGGAACGTTACTGTTCCGATGGGCATTCTCCTCGGGGATACCAATGCCAATAAAAGCGTGAACAGTTCGGATGTTAGTCAGACGAAAGGACAAAGCGGAACGGTTGCTGGCGCCGACAATTTTCGTGAAGACGTGACCGTGAACGGCTTGATTAACAGCTCCGACGTTTCCGTTGTTAAGTCGAAATCGGGGACTGGCCTCCCTGAGACAAGGAAAGCCTCAGCGCTTTGCGAATTCGTCCAAGGCAGAACTTAAGCGTTCCAGTCCACTGCGGAGTTCGGCAGTATCTCCGCCTATGCCAAGGCGAAAATGCGGCGGCATTTCAAAGAATCTTCCCGGAACGACTGTTGTCTCATACTTCTCTCGCAGCAGTTTTATGAAGTCCTCACAGTTACCATCGACAAGACGTGGAAAAACCACTGTGCCGGCTGGGGGACGGTAGCATTCCAAATCGGGCCGCGAATCGAGAAAGGCGTCGAGCAGCGCGCGATTCTTCTTCAATAAGGTAATGGCTCGGCTGCGAAATCTTTCCAGGTGATCGAACGCCATGACAGACATTCTTTCCGCGGTGTGCGCCGCACTCGCCGCGAACAGATCATTCAAGCGCCACATTCGTTTCGCCAAATCAGGAGATGCAAGTATCCAACCACAACGCAGTCCACTCAGACCGTACGCTTTCGTTAGGCTACTTGTGACGATGAATGGATTGTCGCCTCCCTTTGCGAGTTTTTGTCCAAGCGGAAAAGAAAATGATGCTTTGTCGTCGAAAAGCATCTCGAGATAAACTTCATCCACGAGCACGTGCGCGCCGACACCTTGCGCGATTTCCGCGAGCGCCCTGAGCGTTTTCGCTGGGATAAGGGCTCCGCTCGGATTGTGCAGATTCGTAAGTACGATCAAACGTGTCTTGTTCGTCACGACCTCTTCGATTTCTGCGGTGTCGAGGTCGAACCTTGCATCGAATTTTCTGACAAAGCGCTTTACTCTGGCTCCGAGGTAAGTTGCAACGTCGAGGAGCAAACCGTAGGTCGGTTGTTCCATCACGACTTCATCACCAGGATCGAGCACACCCGCCATCGCGAGATGATTTGCCATTGAAGTGCCGGCGGCGGTGACGATGCAATCTTGCGGCGCTCCGGTATGGCGCGCCAATCTCTCGAGCAGAGGTTTATAACCGTATCCGTCGGATGAAGTGATTTCGAGGTCCGCAACGTCTAGGGGGAATTCGGCCAGTGGGACATTCGTTAGGCCGCTCGTTGCGAGATTGAAACGGGCTTGCGAACACGTCTTCGCCCATTCCATATAGGCCGAGCGTTTTGGTCGAGTCGGTGAGCTCATCTTCGATCCCGTTTTGTGTTTCTGGTGTGCCACAAAAAGTATGCGGGTAATCCCGCAAACGCGATACCGAGACCAATGGACGAGCGCATCGGATCATGAACAAACGTGCTTATGACCACCATCCATTCGGCGAGGATGAATAATAACGTTGTCCAGGGATGTCCGGGGACGAGATGTTTGATCGCATCGGTTCCCTCGGCAATGGCGCGCTGGCGCAACACGAACAAACAAACCGCCGTTAGGCCGAAGAAGATGCAATCCATCGCCACGACGTAGTTGACGACTTGCGCGTAGGTTCCAGTGAGCGCGATGATGATGGCGCACGCGCCTTGCAGCGCTATGGCGACGACGGGAACATGCGTTCGCGGATGAATTCGCGCGACGCTTTCAAAAAAAATGCGATCTCGGGCCATAGCGAAATAGACGCGAGGAGCGGTCAAAATCGATTGTGCTAGAAATCCGAGAGCGGAAAACGAAATACCGGCTGCGATGATTTGCGCGCCGCGCGCTCCCAGAAATATGCGCATGACAGAAGAAGCCGGTGTCGTTGTTATGGCCAAACCCTCCGGCCCGAGTGCGCGAAGATAAACGAAATTTACTGAGACATAGACGGCAATCACGCCAAGAACGCCGAGAACCAAAGCACGCGGCAAAATTCTCGGTGCGTCGCGCACCTCGCCCGCGAGAAAGCTGGACGTTTGCCAGCCTCCGTAGGCGAAGAGCACTGGTGTCATGGCCGAACCAAACGCGGCGGCGAGATTTAAAGAAAACGGTTGGTCAAGGAGGGGACGCCACGCAATTTGCGGTGTCGGGCCGAGAAAGCTGCACAATTCAAGTAAACCGATTGCTGCGATCGCCGTAAGCGTCATCATCGATTGCACCCGACTTCCGGCGCGCACGCCGATGCAATTGATTAACGTGAGTAATGCCAGAGCACCTGTGGCTACGACGGAATCGGTAAGAGGCCAATGGGTAAGCTCAAGAAAATAGCGCGCGAACGTTACTGCTACCGCAGCCATGCCACCTGTTTGAATTACAAGCAGTAGCACCCAGCCATAAAGAAAGGCGACCGCCGGATGTAATGCCTCGCGCAAGTAAACGTACTGTCCACCCACCACCGGTAAACGCGCTGCTAGCTCGGCATAGATGAATCCACCGAATAGCGCGATGAGCCCACCGGCAATCCACGCGCCGAGGATCAGCGCCGGAGTATGGACGCGTTGCGCTACGAGGTAGGGATTGATGAAGATGCCGGCTCCGATGATGCCACCCATTACCGCCATCGTTGTGCCAAAAAGCCCGAGCTGACGCGCGAGTCCTGTGATCTGGAAGGACTGTTCTGAATTTTCGAGTGGTGTCATCAGAGGATCGATTTGCTTCTAAATTTAATGCCTAACGAGATTTAGGTATTTGGAAAATCGTTGTGGTCGCGATTTCTAGTATACTAACCACCATCGCAAACATTGCCGGAATGTAATCTAAAAAGACGATAAACTCTTTTGCCTCAGATACACTTTTTAAGCTTTGAGCGCCGATTTACTCCTGATACGATGCGGGCTGGTCGTCCGTATTCTTCGTAGATAATCCGTCAACCATTATGCAGAAAAATCCCTTTTCTCAATCCGGTGTCTTCAACCCGCGAATCCTCCTCGCTGTTGCTCTTTGTTCGGTCGGTCTTTTGCTGGGAATGTTCGGTTTTGTCGGCTCGCTTTCAAGTGGGACGAAGGCGAAAGCTTTTTTGCCGTCGCGGGTGTCGCCCGCGTCCGGTGGACCGACGACAAATCTTTCCAATGGAATCACTTTCGATCACGCCACTTGGAACGATCCCATCCGAATGGTCGGCGAACCGGACATTGTTATCGATCACAATGACGGAATCTACGTGAGCGGTCCGGGAGGCAGCACAACTCAATCATCGTGGTTTTGGAAATCGACGGACAAAGGATTGCAGTGGCACCTCATTGGTTGCCCATTGAAGTCGAACTGCCAAAACGGCGGTGGCGATACTGAGATTACTGTTGCCCGAAACAACGACGTCTTTGCTTCCGATCTGCAAACGTTAACGTGCAACAGCGCGCTGCGTTCTTACGATCAGGGCGCGACGTGGCTAACGAGTGAAGGTTGCTTCCCCGGCACAGATCGCCAATGGATGGGCAACTACGATCCGAACGCGAGTGCGACTGGCCGACGCGTCTATCTCTCGGCAAACGGTCAGACCCAGGGCTGTTATTTTCTCGTGTCGACAGACAACGGTGTTACGTACACGGGCACAGATACTGTCAACAACCCAACGGCAGTCGTGGACCCGAACAACGGGGAAGGCTGCATAGGACGTTTTATTGTTAATCAAGGCAATGGTCACATCTACGTTCCCGGGGACAACCACACCTGGGTCTCGACAGATGGCGGAGTTACTTTCGCCGGTCGCGCGCAACCCGCCAACGTGCAAGGGAACTTCTTCGCTAACATCGCCATCGATACGGCTGGGAACCTGTGGCAGGGATGGACCGCCGACAGTAAGGCGTTTATGTCACACTCGACGAACGAGGGTGTATCTTGGAGCACGCCGGTCCAGGTAACCACCGGGCCTGGGAGCCCTATAGGGACTAGCCCTGACCTCAGGCAGATGCTGTTCCCATGGACCGTGGTCGGGGACGCTGGCCGGGTGGCCATCGTTTATTACGCTACGACGGATACCGGATCACAAGGCGGATTTCCCGGCAGCATCAATGCGCGCTGGCATGTTTACATGTCGATTAGTACTAATGCGCTCGCGGCAAACCCTACGTGGACTCAGGTGCAGGTTGACGAACATACCATGCATCGTTCCACCATTTGCACGGGAGGTTTTCCCGGATGTCTTCTCGCGAACTCCGATCGATCGATGGCAGACTTTTTTGCGGTCGACAAAGATTCGCAGGGCCGCGTTTACATTGCTTACAATGAAAATAGCGATCTTTCCCAGGTCGCACCTGGCGAATACATCGGCAAGCCCATCAATGCGGCGTACCGATTGCGCACCGGCCCGAGTCTGTTCGCTGCGCAGGGAAATCTGTTACCCGATCCTAAGCCCGCGAATGTCGCTATTACTTCTTTCTCGGTAAACGGTGGAACTTTATCAGTGCAAGGCACGCACGGCTTACCGCCCGGCAACTGGGCAACTGACCCCGCCGGAGATGCGACGTTCCCTGTTATACCAGTGGCAAGTGCAAACCATCCAGCGCTCGATATTCTTGAAACTTCAGTCAGTGACAATGGGACCAACCTTACGGTGACAATGAAAATGGCGGATCTCTCACCCACCGCGCTGGCCGATGCGGCATCGGCTGGTGGTGTCCCTACCTGGATGGTTGTGTGGTGGGAGGGAAAAAACGGGCTCGGGCCCGCTGGCATGACAAGCGAGCCGCTTCATTCCCACTTCTTTGTAAAGTGGTTAGGTCAAAATGAATTCGTGTATGGAAAGGTTAGTAGCGTTGACTTTGCAGCCTTAGGAGCTCCTACACCGAAGGTGCTGACTTACGTTCCCGCTGGCACCGCTACCGCGGTCATGAATGGCAACACCGTTACTATGACCGTACCCCTGGCTAATGTAGGTCCTCTGGCGTTGGGCGATAAACTGGACAACATCACTGCTTATAGTTTAGTCGAACATGCGGACGCTACCGTGAACGATTGGGCCGATCAGGTTAAGACTTTCTCTTACTTCGTCGGAACGCCCGCGGCCGCTCAACACTTTCCTGATGGCTATGTTCAAGTATCGACGGATAACTTCGCCACCACGACCATAGCTACCTTGAACAGCGCGAACAACACCTGGACGGCTTCTCTTCCAGCTTCCGGTTCCGGTACAGTCTGTGCCCGCCAAATTCTCGCCAAGGATCTCTACACGCCGGTGTGGGACGACGTTCAGGCTGGTCCACCCAGTTGCGCCAGCTTCTCGCTGCCACAGCCAACGGGCGCTGTTTCTCGAAAGATGCACGGATCAGCTGGCACCTTTGATATTAATCTTCCGCTCATAGGTGGTCCCGGTATCGAATGTCGCAGCGGTGGGGCTTCGCGTAATTATCAAGTCGTCGTGACATTTGCCAATCCGGTGACCGTGAGCTCGGCCAGTGTTTCTTCGGGCGTGGGCTCAGTATCCAGCACCACGGTCAATGGCAATCAGGTCTTTGTTAACCTTTCCGGAGTAACTAACGATCAGACGATCGCGATTACTTTGTTTGGAGTAAATAACGGAACGAACACCGGTAACGTTGTTATTCCCATGAGCATGCTCCTCGGCGACGTTAACGCCAGTAAAGCGGTCAACAGTTCGGACATAAGTCAAACTAAGGCGCAAAGCGGCACGTCTGCTAATCTGGGTAACTTCCGCACGGATGTTACTGCTAATGGTCTCGTCAATAGCTCGGATGTCGCGACAGTGAAGTCACAATCAGGCACCGGGTTGCCGTAAAAAGAGTGGAAGGGTTCTAATGCAAAAGTTTATTGTTCAATCACAATGGCGCTGGCTCGCAGTCATCGCGGCGATGACAGTTGTTAGCTTCGCTGGCTTATCGTTATTAACGCGGCTAGGTGCGGCGACAACGCCCACGGGGGGAATGCTAACTGATGTTAGTGGACCGCTCCTGTTCACCGGCGGGCCCTATCTCGTGGCCAATCCTTCTTCGCAAGCGACAGGCACTCCGGTCTGCAATGCCGTCCTGCCTTGCGACGAGTATACGTTGACCGTGTCTGGGCTTAGTGCTGGGACGACTGCGACGAAATACATTCGTATCGAGGTCAAGTGGCAGGAACTTGGTGAGGCGCAATTCGACCTTTATGTTTTTTCGGGTACGACCGCAACGGGCCACGTCATCGCCTCCTCAATCGGCAACATGACTTACGTCGATCCGGATGTTGTACTCATTCCGGCGATAAACGGCACTTACACGCTTCGCATCGTGCCGTTCAATCCCCAGGGTTTGAGCATTAACGGAACAATCAGCCTCGTCCCGTTTCCTGCGGTCGCGCCGGTCGATGCCGGAGTTGCGCCGACCTATTCAAATCATGAATCGCCCCCCGCCTTGGGCAACAGCGCGGGTGAACCATCCATCGGTGTTGACTGGGCTCCAAAGATCGCGTCACTCAAGCACGACAAGGTGAATACCGGAGGCGTCGTATTTTTCACCTCTGGGGAGCAGCAGCTCCGCGTTAGCTTTGACGACGCTACTTCTCCTGCAACCGCGCTATGGGAGGATATGCAAGCGCCAGTTCAAACCGGTTTGGATCCGATTGGTTTTGTCGACCGGCAAACGGGTCGGGCCTTCGGGCTTGAGCTAGCGGCGGGAGATAGTAACGCCGCATTTTCCGATGATGACGGTGCTACTTGGACTACGTTCGTGGCCGGAGGTTTACCAGCTGGTCCGGATCACGAAACATTTGGCACCGGTCCCTACAACGAAAACGCTCTTCCACCGCCTCTACCGCACCCGCTTTACGCAAATGCCACTTACTACTGCTCGCAGAATATTGCCGGCGGAGCGGAATGTTCGCGAAGTGACAACGGCGGCGTGACATTCGGTCCGGGCGTCGACATCTACTTCGCTCCCGAATGTTATGGTGGAATTCACGGTCACGTGAAAGTCGGGCCCGATGGTACTGTTTATGTGCCAAACTCATCGTGCAGCGCGGGAACTGGCAGTCAGGGTGCGGCCATCTCAACCGACAACGGCTTGACCTGGGTGGATAAGACCGTTCCCAATAGCGTCGGAAGCGGAGATCCGTCTGTTGGAATTGGCAGCGATAACACTCTATATCTCGGCTATGTAAATGGCGACGGCCGTCCGCACATCGCCGTCTCGACAGATCACGGCGCGACTTGGAACAGTGATTTTGAAGTGGGAATGCCGGTTGGCTGCGCGCCCGGCGATCAATATGCAGCGTGCCGAATCAAGAGCGCGGTCTTTCCCACCGTCGTGGCCGGTGATGGCAATCGCGCGGCTTTCGGATTTCTCGGCAGCACAACAGGCGGAAATTACCAGGACCTCGCGACCTTCCAAGGCATTTGGGATTATTACATCGCCACGACATACGACCGCGGCGCCCATTGGGTTACGGTTAACGCAACGGCGGGCGATCCAGTTCAGAAGGGCGCAATCTGCCTTGCGGGAATTCTATGCAGCTCGACCAACCGAAATCTGCTCGATTTTAATGACATCACTGTCGACAGAGAAGGACGCGCCCTTGGCGGATATGCCGACGGTTGTGTCGCTCCGGGATGCAGCGCGGCGAACGGTTTCACCGGCCGCGCGAACAAAGCGGCGATCGTGCGTCAGATGACTGGGCGCAGACTTTTCGCAGCGTTCGATCCGCCTGTCGCAGTGCCATTGAATAGCGTCGTCTCTCGCAAAACGCACGGAGCGGCCGGCACCTTCGATATTGATTTGCCGGTTATTGCGGGACCGCGGGGAATTGAATGTCGTACCGGCGGCGTGAATGGCGAATTCCAGATGGTATTTACCTTCGTCAATCCGCTGACAAGTGTTGGCAGCGCTGGCGTGGTAGGCGGCACCGGCTCGGTTGTTGGCGGAACCGGCACTATCGGAGCCGACCCGCATCAATACATCGTGAATCTTACCGGGGTAATTAACGTGCAATACATCACCGTTAAATTGACTAACGTGCATGACAATGCCGCGCACGTCGGCGACGTCTCGCAGCAAATGGGAGTTCTTATTGGCGACACTAGTGCAAACGGCAGTGTGAACTCTTCCGATATCAGTCAGACGAAGACGCAAAGCGGCACAGTAGCGACCGCGGCGAACTTCCGCACTGATGTCACGATCAACGGAGTGGTGAACAGTTCGGATGTATCGACGGTGAAACAGAAGTCTGGAACTGCATTGGCACCGCCTCCCGCGGCCCCGGTAGCTCACCGCCCCGCTCGTTAGGCAAAGTTGCCGCGAACTAGAGAGCAGCACCGAACGCCAGGCCCAGACCGTAGGTAACGGCGGCGACGATCACGCCGATCCACGTCATTTCCAGACCGGACGCCCACCACGAACGCATAGTGATGAGCGATTTCACCGCACCGACCGCGAAATGCGCAATCAGACTAATGGCAAAAGCAACGATGACGGCGTTAAGTCCGCTCATGAAGAAAAATGGGATGATCGGAATGAACGCGCCGAGCGCAGTAGAAACACCCGCGGAGATGGCTGAGGTCCACGGATTCGGAAAACGATGTTCCGATAATCCGAGTTCGCTTTGCGCCATTGCCTGAACCAATTGTTCCGGCTGCTCGGCCAGCCGCTCCGCCATGCGTTGCGATTCCTCCGGATGGAATCCCTGCAGCTGATAAAAGAGCGCCATTTCTTCAATCTCTTCTTCGGGATTTTCTTCGACCTCCGCTTTCTCGCGGGAGATTTCCGCTTCGTAAACTTCAGCCTCACTTTTCGCCGCGAGGTATGCACCCGCGCCCATGGAGAGCGTTGAAGCGATCATTCCGGCGAGACCGGAAATAAGTACGAAATGTTGCTGGTTATCCGTCGCACCCGCGACGCCGGAAACGATCCCGAAGACGGCGCCGAGTCCATCGTTCGCGCCGTAGATTGCGTCCGCCACCCAACCACCGCCGCGTCCGTGCCAGCGCTCGCGTTTCAAAATCGTGTCGAGCGTGCTCTTCGGTCCCGCCGGCGCCATTGTGTTCAAAACGCGAGCATGCGCTTTCTCCTCAATGGCACTGGTGCGCAAAAAATCCTGCACGTCTTCTTCACCGGCGAGCGCGCGATCGCGTTGAGAGCGGAATTCCGCTTCATGTTTTTCTTCCGCCGCTTCCATTCTTCGAATGGCGATATCGGCGCCGGCGACCTTGTTCCACCAACGATTCAACCGGCGTGAAAGCGTGTTCTCCAAAATCGGAGGCTCCGCCCCCATGTCTTTGAGCTTCTTTTCCCAACGTTGCGCATGCCGCTCCTCCGCCTCGGCCATGCGCAGCAGGATGGCTCTGCGTTTTTCGTTAGGCTCGCGCGCAGCAAGGTCTCGATAAGTTTGCGCCGTTTCAACTTCGGCGCGCCAATTCCGACGCACGACTTCCACCGTTTCTGCACGTCCATCTTTTTGCGGAGATGATTGTTCGTTAGGCATGAGAAGAAATGTTATCCGCTTCAGGAATCGCAGTGGGAGCTGGCGGCGAGCTTTTCGGAATAATTTGTTGTGCTGTAATGACGAGGGCAACCGAACCGATAATTAATGCGGCCGCAACTGCGGTCCGCGCATCGACTTTCTCACCGGCGAAAGCGGCACCGAGAAGAACAGCCACAATCGGATTCACATAAGCATATGTCGCTACCTTTGCCGGATCGCAGTAACGCAGCAGCCAGGCGTAGGAGACGTAACCGATAATCCCGCCGATTAGGACTAGATAGACGAACGCGCCTAACGATTGCGCAGTGATTTGTCGCGGGTCGAAGTGGCGCAATTCACCCGTAGCGATCCCGGCGATGATCAAGAGCGCGCCGCCGCAGAGCATTTGCTGGCCCGCGGCGAGAAATGGCGAAGGCGCATTTTTGGCCATGCGCGAATAGAGTGACCCAGCGGACCAAATCAGCGACGAGCAGAGCAAGATCGTCATGCCGATCCATGCGTGTGGTCTTTCACCCGTTGTCGAAAAACGCAGAGCCGGGCCGACGAGCACACCGACTCCGACGAAGCCACCTACCAGTCCGGCCCAGGTGATCGCACTTGGCCGTTTCGACATTCCAAAGAGCCAACTCAATACGGCCATGTAAATCGGAACCGTCGCGACAAGGAGCGCGGCCAATCCGGAGGGGACATACTGTTCGGCCAACGTGACGCCACCGTTGCCGCCGAAGAGCAGACACGCGCCCACGATCAGAGCCGTTCGCCATTCAGCGCGCGGCGAACCGCGTTCGCCACTGATGCGTGCGCCTGCATACAAGATAAGGCCGGCCAAAAGAAATCGCGTGCCTGCCATGAGCAGCGGCGGGATTGAATGGATCGCAAAGAGGATCGCGAGATAAGTCGATCCCCAAATCAAATAAAGCGCGGCGAACGCGATAAGGATCGAAACTTTTCTCTTCGGCATGAATTCGATCACTTTGCCACGAAGCCGGCGCGGGGCTACTGACTTCCTGCAACGAATTTCAGGCGGCGAATTTACGAAGCGGGGCGTAACGCAAATAGCACTTTCCGCTCGTTTGCTACTCCATTAACTTTAACATGTATGGATTCACTTTATCTCATTGGCCTCGCAGTGCTCGCGGTCGGGGCGTTCGTTTTCTGCATCATTCTTTTCAACTTCTTTGGACTTTGGATTCGCGCACATATTGCAGGCGCGCCCGTGAGCTTGGGCAAGATGGTCGGAATGCGACTGCGCAAAGTCCCCGTTGGTTACATCGTCGATAATCGCATCACCGCAGTGAAAGCGGGATTGGAGATTCCGAGCGATCCGCTCGAGGCGCATTATCTGGCCGGCGGGAGCGTCGATCAAGTTGTGCTCGCGCTAATTGCTGCGGATAAAGCTGGCATCTCCCTCGATTTCAATCGCGCATGCGCGATCGATCTGGCGACGAAAGGGACAGGCAAGACGGTGCTCGAAGCGGTGCGCACGAGCATTAATCCAAAGGTGATCGATGTGCCGAATCCGACTATGGGCCGAGCAACGATTGATGGCGTGGCCAAGGATGGCATCGGCGCGAAAGTGAAAGCGCGTGTGACGGTGCGTTCGCATCTCGACCGGTTCGTCGGCGGCGCCACGGAGGAAACCATTATCGCTCGCGTCGGTGAGGGTATCGTCAGCGCAATTGGTTCGGCCGATTCTTACAAAGACGTGCTGGAAAATCCGGACCGCATTTCGAAAGCGGTGCTGGCCAAAGGACTGGACAGCAACACAGCGTTCGAAATTCTTTCGATCGACATTGCGGATGTCGATGTTGGCGACAACATCGGCGCGAAGTTGCAAAGCGAGCAAGCCGATGCGGACAAACGAATCGCGCAAGCGAAAGCCGAGGTGCGTCGCGCTGCCGCAGTGGCGGTCGAACAGGAGATGCGCGCCAAAACCCAGGAGATGCGCGCGAAAGTGGTGGAGGCCGAGGCGCAAGTGCCCCAGGCAATGGCCGACGCTTTTCGCTCCGGGAATCTCGGGATTATGGATTACGTGCGCATGAAAAATGTCCAGGCCGATACTTCAATGCGTGAGTCGATTGCCGGAACGGATAAGCCAAGAACCGAAGGTGCCTAACGAATAATCGATATGCTCGGCTCAATTTCTTTCGACACGCTCGCGTTCATCGCACTTGTCATCATCGCGAGTTTTTTTCGCTGGATTTCGAAAGAGGCCGAGAAAGCGAAACGGAAATCCGAGGAAGGTGAACGATCGCCATCCGGACCGGCGCCGGTGCAACCGCGCGAGGACACTGATGAACAACGCGTGCGCCGTTTTCTCGAAGCACTCGGTCAACCGACATCTTCCAAGCCGCCGCGGCCAATCGAAAAACGAACGTTCGTCCCGAAAGAAAAACGTGTCGCCGTTCCGAGAAAACGTAATATTTTTTCCCCGCTGCCGCCGTTGACCACCGTGCCGCCACCATTGCCGGTTGAGCCTCACGTGCCAAGTCTCGCTGCGCCACCTGTGGTTGAACCTGACGTAAGTCGCGCAGGTGTGGCCCGGATTCCAGCGAAGGAAGAAATCCCACTAATGACTTCGGTAGCATTTCCGGAAACGCGCCGCGCGTCGATCTATCCCGAAATTACAGCACTCCTTTCGTCCAAACGCGGCTTGCGCGATGCGGTTGTTCTTCGCGAAATTTTCGGTCCGCCGCGCAGTTTGCAGACAATCGAGTTTTGAAAAGCGTTTGAGCTTTGGCGCGGCCGTCGTAATTTTCGCGCGCTTTCACGCCGCCGGCGTGGCGGAACTGGCAGACGCGCTGGACTCAAAATCCAGTGATCGCAAGATCGTGTGGGTTCGAGCCCCTCCGCCGGCAACGCCATTTTCATAGGAGTCTCGGCACTCCGGTTAGTCTCGCATGGTTCCGCAAGACTGCGTAAAATAACGTATCAATTTGAAACTCGTTCGCGATGAGTCTCCCGGCCCCTTTAATTTTCAATGGATGCTGGGCTAAAAGCGTAACCGCGGGTCTAGTAGAACCGCGCTCCAACGCAAACACCGTCGCACGAACCCAATCTCATTTCACAGCTACGGTATACCGCTACCAGCTTAATGAAAAATGCCGGCGTCGCGTGGATCAGAAACGCAGTTCGCGATAGCGAGAGCGTCGGCTTAGGCGGTTTTGGAGTGGTCAAACACTGTCTTATCTCGCTAATATTTTGGGTCGGTTAGGTGAACTTTCCCGTATAGCTGGGGAACTAGCCGACGTTATGCCATTACCCGATCCTGATTTTACGACACCTACGTCGGTGCTGTTGATTTCACCGTTGACGGTCACATCTTCGCGGAAGTTTGCGTCAGTTATAGTTTGTCCTGATTGGGATTTAGTTTGCGAAATGTCAGTCGCGTTGACGCGTTTGTTACCCGTCGTGTCACCAACAAGCACGATCATATTGACCGCCATGTCGGGCGAAATCTGAGCGAAGTTATCGGTTACATTACTCAAAGTAATCGTAATCGTCTGCACGTCTGCAACGCCACTTAAATCTACGGTCATAGTGTTGTTGACGAAACTCGGCGTTCCCGACACTGTGCCTGCAGTCACGCTTGCACTGCCGTCTACTACCTTGTTGTTAAACGTAAACACGAGTTTGTGGTTGCCATCGCTATCCCGGCATTCGACGCCGGGCACACCGGTGAGTGGCAATTTGATGTCGAAGGTTCCCAAAGTTCCATGCATTTTTCGGGACGCTGCGCTAACTAACTGCAGCGTTGGGATAATCCCGAAGCGAATTGTATGGTTTCCGTAGTCGGCCACGAAGACATTTCGTGTGCTGTCCACCGCCACGCCGCTCGGAGAATCAAACCGCGCCGCGCTGCCGGTGCCGTCGGCGCTGCCGCTGCTCCCAGCCAAACCGGCCAGCGTGCTCACGTCGCCAGCAGGGGTGATTTTGCGGATGGTCTGGTTACCTGTGTCCGCGACATAAATGTTGCCGGTGCTGTCGACCGCCACGCCCTGCGGATAATTGAACCGTGCCGCGCTGCGGGTGCCATCGGCGCTGCCAGAGCCGCCCGCTAAACCCGCCAGAGTGGTCACCTCGCCAGCCTGCGTGATTTTGCGGATCGTGTGATTATACGTGTCGGCCACATAAATGTTGTCGACG
>JBBRYI010000005.1:0-214844 GCA_038237805.1 Chthoniobacterales bacterium
TCACTCTTTTTTTCTCGGCTATTTTTTTTTTGTTTGGCGGGGTTCTCTGCCTGTCTATAAATTGGTGGGACAAAGCGGGCCTCCGGACAGACCCCGCCGCTACAAGATAAGTGAGACTGCAACTGCGCCGTTGTTTCCGAATTTTCGCGGTCGCATCGTTTTTCGGCGGCTCTGTCACATGCATTTTCGCGGGCGGGCTCGAGCAAATCAGGCCAATCTCGAAATTGCGCGAGATCGATCTGTCGAAGCTCAAACAGGGCGACATCGTTAGCGCTCGCGGGCCGCTGGGGAATTTCCAGCGCGGTATCTACGCCGAAACCTGTTACTTCATTCACGCCGCCGTTCCGGTTTCCGGCGAAAAATTGTTGCATTGGAATTCGGCAAGGCACGCCGAACTGGAGATTTCGACATTGCGGGAGTTTCGCTGGCCGGCGCCCGCCAATGTTTGGGATTCGCTCGCATTGAGTTCGTCACGCCGTGAAGATCGCTGGCTCATTGAACGCACCTGGCAGCTGACCTCGAGCGCAACGACCGATCTGCACTTGTCGCGTATCGATATCGCTTCCTTTCAGGAGATGATGCGGCGGGCCCCTAACAATTCCTCCACGCCGCAGCGTGATGCCATCGTAAATTCCTTCTGGCGAAAGTTAATGCGGTCGCGCAACGACGCGCTCGCGAGCGGCGGCCTCGCGGCTGTGCCTTCGTATTCCGCCGATGGCGTTGAGATCGCGGCCCGGTCGGAGTTCAATTCCCTGCTGCAACAGGCCCCGCCGATCGGGGCGCATTTTCGCCAATTAGTTAACGGCGCTCCATTCACTCCGAATTCCAGCGCATCCGTGGAAATTGTTCCGTATTGGCAGGACGCGCGCGCTCGCGGTCACACGAATTTGCACGCTGCGTTTTTCGTTGGCCGCAAAGGCGCACCGTCATGGCAGCTCTGCGATTGCACTTATTACGTCTCCGACACCTACTTCATGTCGTTCGCGCTTTACGAATTGTTTCCGCAGGATAATGGGACGCTCGTGTGGCAAATCGATTTCGCCTCCGCTCCTTTTCGTTCCTTTACCGGCGGGCTCGACCGCGTTTTCGCGAGTAACGAAATGGTCAAAGAAACGGCGAGAACGGCGAAGCTTTTCCGCGCGGACGCGGAGAAGACTCAATAATTAAGTCTTCGCTCGGGGCTGTAGGGAAACACTTCGAGAATTTCTCCCGCGCGAAGTTTCTGCTGTACGCTTCGCCAAAAATTTGCGCCGAACAGATCGGCGTGCTGCTCGAACAATGCAGTGCGCGCCGGTTCGGGAAGTCCAAGAAAGCGCGGAAACTCTTCGGGAAAAATATCGTTCTCGCGCACGGAGAACCACGGCTCGGCCGACATTTCTTCTTCGTAGGTTGTTGCTTCCGGAAGATCGCGAAAGTTGCAATCGGTCAGGAACGCCAATTCGTCGTAATCGTAAAAGACCACGCGACCGTGCCGCGTAACGCCGAAATTTTTCGTCAATAGATCGCCCGGAAAAATATTGGACGCGGCCAGGTCCTTGATCGACTGGCCGTAATCGCTTCCGGCCTTCGCGCGCGCGGCCGCGTCGGTTTCCGCGAAGAAAAGATTCAGCGGTCGAACGCGGCGCTCGACGTATGCCTGCGCGATGACAACGTCGTCACCATCCGATCTCACCGTGGCGGCCGCGTTTTTTCGCAAATCTTCGAGCAGGGCGGGCTCAAATCGATCTTTCGCGATGCGCAGATGTTCGAACTCGTGCGCTTCGACCAGGCGTCCACCGCGATCGTGCTCAAACACGAGCCGGTATCGACGCATCACATCCGCTCGGCTCGCATCTTTCGGATAATCGAAGCGATCCTTGATCAGTTTGAAGACGACATCATAGCTCGGCAAAGTGAAAACGAGCATCACCATTCCCGGCGTGCCTTCCGCGATCGCGAAACAATCACTGGAATTTTTCAGGTGCGTAACGAAGTCCCGATAAAACTCAGTCTTGCCGTGCCGCGGATGACCGATTGCATTGTAGAGATCGTTCAAACGTTTGCGCGGCATGAGGGAACGCAGATAGCGCACGAGTTCATAAGGACGCCCCGCATCAACGCGGAAGTATGAGCGCGTGTAGGAGAAAAGAATTGCGAGATCAACCTCGCCGATGAGGACGGCGTCGAGCGCAATGCCGCGCTCGTCTTCGTGACGTAGACAAAATGCTATAGACATGGGCGCTTCGTCGTCGCGAAAAATCCGGCCAACAAGATAAGCTCCGCGACCGCGGTAGAATGCATTGCCGATCATCTCGAGATTCCATTTCGCTGCGCGCGTTGAATCGTTTTGCGTAAATGCAGCTTCAATCCGTTGCGCGCCGAGTCGCATTGCTTCAGGAAGGTTGCGCCAGCATTCTTCATCGAAACCGCCGCCTTCCGGATCCGTCGCCATTTGCCGAAGCAATTCCGGTAAACTTTCGCCCGAATAAAGCCGGCGCACATCCATCGGCGAACTCGTCGGAGGCGCATCGAAATCCGTATCCACAAACTCGATCGATTGATCGACGCCTTCAGTGGCAAATACGCGGCGTGTCAGAGAATTGAAAAAACTTTCTGCGATTTCCCATTCCGATGAGGTCGCGATGAGCGACGAATAAACCGCCTTGATCGCGGCCCATACATTGCGATCGGCGAAACGCTCACCCATTAGCTCCTTGATCCTGCTCGTAAGTTTATCGAGCGCGGCGGTGTAGAGGTGAAGACGCATTGATGCGTCGGCGTACGATTCCATCCAAGCGCGCGCTAGAAATCGTTCCCGGGCTCGTCGCGTGATTTCGTGAAAGCTTTCCTGATAATCGAGAAAAGCTTGCCGGGTCGTTTCCGCGCAGAGCGCGGCCATTCGGCTATCGGTTAGCGTAACCGCGAACGATTCCGTGTCGTCGGACATTTTACACCTGGGATGAGAAGCATTTTGTCATGTCGAGCGAAGTCGAGACATCTCTCACTCTTAAGAGCCCGACAAAAAACGGTAAGAGATTTTTCGACTCCGCTACGCTCCGCTCGAAATGACAGAAAGGAAACGCAACCAACCTGCTTTCCTTTAATGGAACTGTTCTTGTTCGGTCGAGCCGTGCAACGCAGTCGTCGAAGATTCTCCGGCCGCAATCACCTGCGCAACAGCATCGAAGTAGCCCGTGCCGACTTCATGTTGATGCTTTGTTGCCGTGTAGCCTAACGACTCCGCGGCAAATTCGGCTTCCTGCAATTCGGAATACGCCGCCATGCCGCGATCCCGGTAACCCTGCGCGAGATGGAACATGCTGTAATTGAGCGCGTGAAATCCCGCGAGCGTAACGAATTGAAACTTGTAACCCATTGCACCGAGCTCGCGCTGAAATTTTGCGATCGTCCCGCTATCGAGCTTCTTCTTCCAGTTAAACGATGGCGAACAATTGTAGGCCAGAAGTTTCCCCGGAAACTGAGCATGGATACTTTCGGCGAATTTTTTTGCCTCGTCGATGTTCGGCGCAGCTGTTTCACACCAGATCATGTCCGCGACCGGTGCGTAACTGAGGCCGCGGGCAATTGCCTGATCGATTCCCGCGCGCACACGATGAAATCCTTCCGGCGTCCGCTCACCGGTTAGAAACGCACGGTCGCGTTCGTCAGCGTCGCTCGTCATCAGCGATGCGGCATTCGCATCCGTTCGCGCGAGAATAACAGTCGGGACATTGCAAACATCTGCTGCGAGGCGTGCAGCAGTTAAATGAGCGAGAGCGGCTCGTGTCGGCACGAGCACTTTGCCGCCCATATGACCGCATTTTTTTTCACTCGCGAGTTGATCTTCGAGATGGACGGCCGCAGCGCCGGCTTCGATCATCGCCTTCACGACCTCGAAAACATTCAGCGGTCCGCCGAAGCCTGCTTCCGCGTCAGCCACAATCGGAATAAACCAATCGATTTTGTTTTGGCCTTCGGAATGATCGATCTGATCCGCGCGCTGCAACGCCTGATTGATTCGCTTGACCACTGCGGGAACGCTGTTCGCCGGATAAAGACTTTGATCGGGATACATGTGTCCGGAGAGATTTGCGTCCGCGGCGACTTGCCAGCCGCTAACATAAATGGCCTTCAATCCGGCTTTCACTTGTTGAACAGCTTGGTTGCCGGTGAGCGCGCCAAGCGCATTAATGAATGGTTCGGTCTGAAACGATTCCCAAAGCTTCTCTGCGCCGCGACGCGCAAGCGAGTGCTCGACAACGACGCTTCCTTGCAGTCGTTGCACATCGCCTAACGAGTAATTGCGCGTCACGCCGTTCCAGCGTGCATTGTTTGTCCAGTCCGACTTAGTCGAGTTTTTCATATCCTGGCAGAGTCAAAAATTCAACGAAGCTGTCTTCGGTCGTGATTTGGTCGAACAGCTTTTGTGCTGTTTGAAACTTGCTCGAAGCAAATCGTTTCTCGCCCATCTGTTCTTTGATTTTCTGAAGTTCTTCCTCGAGCACATCGCGAAACAGTTCTTTCGTTACCTTACGCCCATCCGGTAACGCTCCGCGTGAGTGACGAATCCATTGCCACACTTGCGCGCGCGAGATTTCCGCTGTTGCCGCGTCTTCCATGAGATTGAAAATTGGCACCGCCCCCTGGCCGTGCAGCCAGGCTTCGAGATATTGCACACCCACGCTCACGTTTGTGCGCAAACCCTGCTCGGTAATCGGTTCTGATGGTCCAAAGTCGAGCAGATCGCGTGCACTCACCTGCACGTCATCGCGTTTCTTCTCGATTTGATTTGCCTGCGGCATCACGGCGTTAAATGCATCCATCGCGAGCTGCACCATCCCCGGATGTGCGACCCATGTGCCATCGTGGCCGTCGCGTGCTTCGCGTTCTTTGTCCGCGCGCACTTTGGCAAAAGCTTCCTCGTTCGCTTTCGCATCGTTTTTCACCGGAATCTGCGCTGCCATCCCGCCCATCGCGAAAATTTCGCGCCGGTGACACGTCTTGATGCAAAGCAACGAATACGAATGCATGAAGTGCGTCGTCATCGTGATAAGCGCGCGATCGGCGAGCAGGAAGTCGCGTTTGTTGCGGAACCTCTTGATGCAGGAAAAAATGTAATCCCAGCGTCCGCAATTCAGTCCGGCGGAATGATCGCGCAGCTCATAAAGGATTTCGTCCATCTCAAACGCAGCTGGAATCGTTTCGATCAGGACGGTCGCGCGAATCGTTCCCTGCGGAACGCCGAGTTCTTCCTGCGCCAGTTTGAAGACGTCGTTCCAAATGCGCGCTTCGAGATGGCTCTCCATCTTCGGCAGATAAAAATACGGCCCCGTCCCGCGAGCGTTCAGCTCCTTGGCGTTGTGAAAAAAATACAAACCAAAATCGAACAACGCGCCTGAGATCGGGTTGCCATCAATGAGCAAATGTTTCTCGACAAGATGCCATCCACGCGGCCGCACCATGAGGACGGCCGTTTTCTCATTCAGCCGATATTCTTTTCCTTCGGGACTCGTGAAATTGATTGAGCGTCGAATCGCATCGCGCAGATTGATTTGTCCATCGACCATGTTGGTCCACGTGGGCGAATTGGCGTCCTCGAAATCGGCCATGAACATCTTCGCGCCAGAGTTGAGTGCGTTGATCACCATCTTGCGATCGGTCGGCCCGGTGATCTCCACGCGGCGATCCTGCATGTCCCGTGGGATCGGCGCGCATTTCCAACCGCCTTTGCGGATTTGTTTTGTCTCCGGCAAAAAATCGAGCGCTTCGCCGCGATCGAGCGCCGCCTGCCGCTCGCTGCGCCGCTCGAAACATTCCAGTCGTCGCGCCCCGAAATTGCGTTCAAGCTTGGCGATAAACGCGAGCGCTTCTGGCGTGAGAATTTCGGCAAAGGGTGGCGTCGTTTCGCCGAGCACCTGCACGCCGCCCGGTAATTTTTGGATGGATATGTCCGCCATGAGTTATTGTTCGATCCGCTTCAAGAGGAACGCCGCTCCCACAAAAGTGATTAGCACGCCGAAACAAAGCGCGGCCAGATCAATCGTGAGGTAGGAAAAATCTGCGCGATACAAATTCACCAGTCGGAACGCCCGGCAGAAATGTGTGAGCGGAAAGAGCTCGGCAAAATATCGGATCATCTTCGGCAATTGATCAAGCGGCGCGAATGCGCCCGAGAGAACAAAAACGGGGAGAAGAAAGAAAACCGAGAATTGGATGGCCTGTGTTTGCGTGCGCGAAAAAGCGGAAATGAGCAAGCCCAAGCCTAACGAGCAAAGCAGAAACAAAAAGCAAATGACCGCCAGGATCGTGTGCTGATGAAACTTCACGTGAAAATGCCAGCCCATGAGAAGAATGATGATAAGAATGAGCAGAACAGAGATCGCAAGATAGGGCAGGATTTTGCCGATCACGATTTCACTTCGCCGCAGCGAAGTGACGAGCAGTTGGTAAAGCGTCCCGGACTCTCGCTCACGCGCGATGGTGCAGGCCATCAGCGTGACGGTAATTAATTGCAGGATCAGACCGATAACGCCCGGCGTCACGTATTCGATGAAGCGCGATTTTGGATTGTAGAGGACTTTCGCTTCGATCGCCCACGGCGTCATAGCCGAGACAAATTGTTTGCGCACTTTTTCCGGGAGCTTCTTTCCCAGCTCGAAAACTTCCTCCGGCAACTCGTCGATCATGACCTGTCGCTCGTTCATTTGGAATTTGCCGAGTGTCTGCTGCAGACTGCCTTCGAGTTGTTCCGCGGTGTTGGTATCGGCACCATCGAGGTAAAAGCGTAGTGGTTTTGGGTCGCCGTTATCCAAACTCTGACTCCAACCGGCAGGAATGATCGCGGCCGCACGCACGCGTTTTCCGAGTAGATCGGTTTCGCCTCCCACCTGCGGCGATTGCAGACGCCAGGCGAAAGTTTTGTTCGTTAGGGCGAGTGCGATGAAACGCTCGCTTCGCGGCGTGTTGTCGGCATCGCTCAGGAGCGCCGGCACGTTGGTGAGTTCGCCGACTTCGAAAGCATGTCCGAAAATCAAAGTGAAGACGGGCGGCAGAATCAGGAGAAGAACAAGAACACGGCGGTCACGATAAATGTGCAGGAACTCTTTGTAAGCCACGCTGCCGATTGCGCCTAACGAAGGTAGTTTCATTCCGTGAGCGGTTTGAGCAAAGCGGTGTAACCCTGCGAGTATGCCGTGAAAACATCTTCCATGTCCGGTTCTACCCAGCGCTCGCCACACCATTTGATATCGGGATAGGGCCATTGTTGTTTCCAGCGTGCGAGAAGCTTTTGCGGTTCCGCGGCATAAATGCGAAGGCTGCCGCTGCGTAACGATACGCCGAGAATGTCCGGCTCTTCGCGTAGCCTAACGAGTGCTGGCATCACCGGATCGACCTCGATCTCCAGAAGTTTCGTGCTGAAACTTTCGATAAGTCCGCGCGGTGAGGCTTTCGCAAGCAGGTGGCCGCTTTCGATGAACCCGACCGCAGTGCAGCGTTCCGCTTCATCCATGTAATGGGTAGTGATGAAGATGGTGATCCCGTCGTGGCTCAAATCGTAGAGCAGATTCCACATTTGCTGCCGATGCACGGGATCGAGTCCGGAGGTTGGTTCATCGAGGAAAAGCAGCGGTGGGTTGTGCACGAGCGCGCATCCGAGCGCGAGCAGTTGCCGCATGCCGCCGGAAAGACTGCCAGCGGCCGTTTCCCGTTTCGCTTCCAGATCGGTCTGCAGAAGTAAATTGTTGATTCGCTTTTCCAGTTCACCGCGCGGGACACGATAGGCGCCGCCAAAGAAACGCATGTTTTCCAACACGGTGAGGTCTGGATAGAGACTGAAACGTTGCGCGACATAACCGAATTTCGTTCGCACCGCGTGTCGTTGTCGCCAAACATCATTGTCTGCGATTATGGCTTTGCCCTTTGTCGGCTTCGTTAAGCCGCAAAGCATTCGCATCGTCGTTGTCTTGCCTGCGCCATTCGCGCCGAGAAAACCAAAGATCTCGCCAGAATCGATAGAGAAGGAGAGGTCTTCGACGGCGTGCACGTGGCCGTAAAACTTCGATAATCGATCCAGCACGATGACGGGCTCACTCATGAGAGATATTTGTTCGTCGGCTCAATTTGCAACGGCTGCACTATGGGATAGAAGTGGCTTCTTCAAAATGGAAACGACACGCCACTGCACCTCACGCCTTATCCTGAGTTTGTTTTTTTTGGCGGCAATCTCACTTGGGAATTCGGTTGCCAACGGCGACCCGGTTTCAGAAATGGCGAGCTTTTCTGTCTTCGGAACTGTTGACCTCGCGCAACTCGCCAAAACCGATATGAAAACTGCGCATGGTCCGCCCATGAACAATCCGCGCTTCCTTTCGGTGCAAAGTTGTTACGTCGTGCCGCATCCACCCGCGCAGGAAATCCAGGCGCTTCGGAAATGGAACCCGACGTCTCACCGCGAGTTGAAGGTTTATTTGCATTCCGATATTCCCGGTTCGGCCAGCCCGGAGAATTTTGCGCGTTTGCGCAATGCGCCAGACAACGACGCCGTTCGTTCTCTCGTGGACAAGACAAAAAAACTCGCGCCCGATCTTCAGATCAGTAAGGAAGAGGCGAAGAAATTTACTCCTTCAAATGATAACGGCGGCTCGATCCCACCATCGGTCGCTTCATTTTGGATGAACGTGTTGAGTGGTCGCGCGCGAGCTTTTGGTTCCGGTGGCACTGCAGCGCAACCGCCGTACGATCACACTGGTCAGGCGATCCGCCCGAACGAGGAACTCAACGGTCTTTTGCGCGAGCAGGGAAAAATTCGCCAGCAGTTTTCTTCCTTTCTCGGCGCAACGGGAATCGGTCACGGTGCTGGTGGAAAGCCGGAGATGTATTGGGAATTGCTCTCGGCCGATGACCAGGGCGTGGTGACTTTGGGCGCTGCTTACAATCGCGCGGGCTCGGCTGGAAGTTATCAGGCCGCCGATACACTTTATTACGCGAGTGGCAGCTATTACGTCACGCTGACCCTTTTTCAAATGTGGCCGGTCGCAGTTGACGGGAAACCGTCCACGCTGGTCTGGCGCGGCGATTTCGTTTCCGCCGCGCAATTAGCGACCCTGCATGGAGTGGAACGTCTCGCCTCCGAAGCCGCCATGATGAAAGACATTACAAAAGCCGTGACTTTGTACCGGCGCGATACATCATCGGGTCGTTAGTCGTTCTGGAACCGATGAAAATTTCGCCGCGCCGTCACGCGCAAAGTATTGTGTGTTTACTCGCCATGGTTGTCTGCGCGCGTTCGTTCGCGGGAGGCGGGAAAGCGGTTCTGACATCGGAGGAACCTGCGACGGCAACTGAAGCGGCGCCGCAGTTTCGTTTCTCTGCCGAATACAATGTCGAGGAGACTTACATCGGCGACTCCGATGTTGCGCGCGGCCGGCACGAAGTGCGTGATTTTGATGAAAGTAACACGGTCGTGAGTTTCGTTTTCACGCCGCGTGTCGCGATTGGTATTCTGCGGTTGGGTGCCGGATACGAACGATATTCCTTTGGCTTCAATAATGGGTGGCCCTTGCCGAATACTTTGCAGGCCGCCAATCTTGTCGTTGGATTGGATACGCAGTTTTCCGATTCCATTCTTTTACGCGTGGAAGCGCAGCCCGGTATTTATGGCGCGGGGATGAGCGACCTCGAATGGGATGATGCGAACATTCCTTTCATCGTCGGCGGGACGTACATCTACAGTCCTAATCTGCAATTTGTCTTCGGCGTCGGAGTCGATGTGAATCGGAAGTATCCGGTCGTACCCGGTGGGGGCATTCGTTGGAAGATTGCGTCGCAATGGGTGCTCAACGCAGTGCTGCCGGAGCCGCGACTCGAGTTTGAGTTGAATCCCCAATTCACGCTCTATGGCGGCGCGGTGATTAAGAGTCAGACATTTCGTATGAGCGATGGGCTGGGCACAGCTGGCGGCAGCCCCGAGCTCGATCGTGCAGTCCTGAATTATACCGAAGTCCGGACCGGCCTTGGGTTCGATTGGAAGATCACGCCCGCGATTACGCTAACTGCCGAAGGTGGCTATCTGCCCTATCGTGAGTTCGATTTCCATCGCACAGAAATTCGTTATCACCACGAGCGCGGCGCTCCCTACGGGACAATCGCTTTGCACGGTGCATTTTGATTTTCTCTGTAGCGGCGGTCTCTGACCGTCGCATTATTTCTGGCGTCGCGACGTCGTTCGAAAACAAGTGCGACGGTCAGAGACCGCCGCTACAAAAAATATCAGTAAAGATCGCGTCGCCGATGTTCGAATATCGGCATCTGCTTTCGCACCGAAGCAATCACGTCCGACGATAACTCAGCGCTGATCAACTCTTCGCGATCGGTCGAGCCGGCGGCAACGATTACCCCGTACGGATCGATAATTGCGGAGGATCCACAAAACGTGACGCCATCATCGGCGCCCACGCGGTTGGACAAAATGACGTCGCTTTGATTTTCGATCGCGCGCGCCGTCGCCAGCGTGCGCAAATGTTCCACTCGCGGAAATGGCCACGCGGAAGAAATGATGAAAGCGTTCACATTCTTTTCCACGGCCAGTGCGCGACAGAACTCGGGAAAGCGAAGGTCGTAACAGATCCCGAGAGCGAAGCGAAAAGCGCCATGCGCAAAGTCGGTGAGTTGATCGCCGGGCGAAAAGCATTTGTGCTCCTCGATGGGCGTGGGCGTGAACAGATGGCTCTTTCTGTATTTAGCGACAATCTCGCCATTTGCATCGACGAAGACCTGAGAATTGTAGATCGATTTCTCAACCCGTTCGGAAACGCCGCAAATGATCGCTATCGAAAATTCCTGCGCGATCTTTTTAAGATTCGGAACGGCACCCTTCGTCCAGTCGGTCGCGTGTTTTTGAATAACCGGCATCGAATAGCCGGTATCAGACATTTCCGGAAAGACGACGATCTCGCTGCCGGCATCCTTCGCACGCGAAACGAAATCGCGAATCTTGCCAAGGTTTGCGTCGACATCACCGAGCACGCACGCGATTTGAGCAGAAGCAATGTTCATCGATCAGGTAGGGGCGGTTCACCGAACCGCCCGCCGGATCCCACCGTCGCCATCGCGGGCGATTGGGTCAATCGCCCCTACCTTAAAGATTTATCGAGCGCTCCGATCTTCCGCGTCTCCGGCCAATACCATCCGACACCAAGTACGACCAGAATCGTACCGATGCCGCCGGCCACGACCGAAACGACCGGACCGAATAGCGCCGCGGTTAGTCCCGATTCGAGCGCGCCAAATTCGTTCGATGTGCCAATAAAAATATTGTTCACCGCCGAGACGCGGCCGCGCATCTCGTCGGGGGTGATGAGTTGGACAATGGAACCGCGAATGATCACGCTCACACTGTCGAACGCGCCCGCCAGAAAAAGCATGCCTAACGAGAGCCAGAAAGCCTTTGATAATCCAAAAATGATGGTGGCAATCCCGAAACCAGTAACACACCAAAGCAATGATTTACCCGCATGCCTCATCGGCGGCAGGTAGGCCACGACCAGAGCCATTATGAATGCACCCACTGCTGGCGCCGCGCGCAACCAGCCGAGACCAATTGGTCCAACGTGCAAAATTTGATCGGCGAAAATCGGCAGCAAAGCAGTCGCTCCGCCAAGGAGAACGGCAAACAAATCGAGCGTGATGGTTGCGAGGATGACGTGCTTGCTCAGAACGAATCGCATTCCCGCGATCAGGCTGCGCCACGTGCCTTGCTCAGCGCGACTCCGTATTTGCGTACTCCGTTTGATCGGCAGGATGAGGAGAAAAAACGCGAGTCCGCAAAACGCATCGATCGCGTAAACGTAATGGAAGCCGGCGTGCGCGACCAAGAGGCCACTGATCGCAGGACCAACCACAGAACCGATCTGGAACACGCTGCTATTCCAGGTTACCGCGTTGGAGAAAGCATCACGCCGAACAAGCGTCGGAAAAAACGAGCTCCGTGCCGCCCAACCAAATGTGCGGACGGTGGCCGCTAGAAAAAGCAGTAAATAAATCAGCGGAACGGACGCGTCGTCGAAGTGAAATGCGGAATCGTGGCGCTCGAAAACCGAAGCGACCGCCGCTAACCATTCGTTCGCGTGACGAAGAATTGGCAATTGCGGAATGGCGAAATGCTTCCATGAAACGAGCGCGAGCGCTGCGGACGAGATCGCGCTCAAGACCTGCGAAATCTGAATGATCCGTTTGCGACTGAATCGATCTGCCAAATGTCCGGCCGGGAGCGAAAGCGTAACGACTGGAATTGCGAAAACCAAACCAACCAGTCCGAGAGCAGTCGCCGAATGGGTGCGCGCGTAAATTTCCCATTCAACCGCCACGGCCAGCATTTGGCGGCCGATGATGGAGAGCAAATTGCCCGAGGTGAAAAAGCTGAAACCGCGCGAACGAAAAGCAGCGTACGGGTCATGCAATCCCGATGGAGCGATGGGCGCCGCAACCGCTGGCCGCTTATCGGTCAGGGATTGGAACTCGTTAGGCGTGGGATCGTTTTTTTGCGACATGCTCGAGCGCGTGGCTCGGAACACGCACGCGAAATTGTAAAGTCAGTCGCCAACGGCGCAACTTCGCGAAGTTCGACATCCGTCGCGATTTCCGCTACAGATCAATCGCAATTTTTTGTGCCTGTAGCTCAACTGGATAGAGCTTCTGACTTCGGATCAGAAGGTTGGGGGTTCGAATCCCTCCAGGCACGTTCCTGGCGTTGGGGAACGTGCGCTGCTTCGCCTCAATCGCTTAGCGTATATTATAAATTTCCACAAGGCCGACGCCACTCGCTCCATTCTTTCCCGAGACGATAGCGGTATAGGGGCCAGGTGGGAGCGTGGCCAAAGCGGCGGACTCGCGCTCGTGTGAAAGTGCAAGGCCGGTTGCCTTTATCTCTAAGTGTTGCGCGGTCTGCCAATCATCATTCGCTATTATTATAGTGCCGTTGCGATCATACAGTTTCAGAATCGGATCTGACAAAGCGCCGCTAATACCGTGTGAAGTTAACGATGGCCCGGCCGCGCGGATGACTACAGTTTTGCTCAGCTTGCCTCCACCAATGATGAAGCCTCCGATGAGGACGTTGTTTTCCGCGAGCACGTTGCCCCGAGCGGAAATATTAACCAGTTGCGGCAGGCCACGCGTATTGTCGAGATCATAAATTTCAACCAGACCAACGCCTGTCGTGTTACTCGCACCACGAACTACCGCGGTGTACGCACCCGGCGACAGCGTGGTAATCACGGCTGCTTCCCGAGAATCCGCTGGAGCTAGACCAGATGCACCAATCTGATCTTGCTGTGACGTTCTCCAATTGTCGTTATACGCGAGTAGTTTCCCGGTAGAATCATGTAACTCGAGTGTCGGATCGCTTAGGGAAGGGGAAATCGGGAGTGATGGGCCAATAGCTCGGACCATAACCGCCTTTTGCGTTTTACCGGCGATCACAAACCCAGCGATAAGCACTCGATCGCCGGTTTGTACTAAACCTCGCGTCGACATATTCAATAACCCACTAGGTTCCGCACCGTTCGCCGCTACCAATGGATGCGGGTAGGGCGGGAGGCGAAGCGGTTTCGGGACGCTCGTAAAGTACTGCAGACCTAATCGAATCACTGAAGACGCGTTTGGAAATCCCCGGTCATTATAAACGTACGGCGGCACAAGCTGGCTGTTTAATGTATTATTCCAAACGTAAGTATTGTGAACGACATTTGTGGCTGGTAATGGCCACTTCCCATAATAACTGGCCTCATAACTCTCCTCACGAAATTGAACGCTCGCGCTGCCCGTTCCCGTCACTCTATTGTTGAATACGAGCGCCTTACCGCCCCGCAAAGTTAAGAGTGGCGTCCCGGTAGCACCGATATCGAAGGCAAACGTGTTATCATAAATTTCCACGGCAATGTTTCCCCACTGGTTCCCGTTATTCGCGTAATCCCCATGCGCGTCAAACATCGGAAATGCACGCGCGCCAGGCAGGCAATGGAAGTTCGACTTTCGGATGATGTAATTCTGCGCGTCCCCGCTGTCAGCAGCTCCCACTTCGCCGGTTAAGGTGACCGTTTCATCTTCGTGGAAGAAGAAAAAGGTTGAATCAAACTCTGTGAGCGAACCATAAAAGGCCCAAGTCTGCGCCCCGCGATTTCCGGCATGCCGCCAGGCGAAAGCGCAACCTGAATACACATTGTGATCCGAGACGCCATAGCTGTCCTGGATGTAAGCGCTACAATACAAGTTTACGAAGCTACAATGATCGATGCGTCTCTGTGTCGTATAAGGAACGCGGGTGCCGTTGCACCAAATTCCAATACCTAACCGGTTGTTACCTCCTATGAAGGCGATTCCGGTAACACGCTGCGTGCCGACACCCGACGTATCTGTGAGATAAAAGACCGAAGAATTCTGCGACGTAGTGGTAAACGTGATGACTGTATTGCTTACACCTGAACCCTCCACCGTAATGTTCTTCCCTATACCTATGCCTTCGGTCCAAATAGCTTTACCGGCGGGGACTTTAACCGTGTCGCCGTCCATCGCTTTCGAAATGGCGGAAGCGACATCGGCGCGCGCTGCGCTCGCAGCTGTAATGATTGAGCCGGCAAACCCGGTGGAAGCCATAAGAAAGAGAGATCCGGCAAAGAGAATCGAATTTTTTTTCATCGGTGATAGTGAGCAATTTTTCCCAAACCTTTTTTTGCTCCCCGCAACGCAATTTGCGCTGGAATGTGCCGTTTGAGAGGATTCGGAATATCAATTTCTTTGAGGCGTGTCTACATATCCCAAAAAAAATTCAGTTTTTCTTTAGGTTTCGAAAAAAGGGACGAAGATTAAGGGTTCTCCACAAAACGCTGAAAAGAGAGCCGCTTGCTCACGCTTTATCGGCTTGCTAGGGTGAAAAAGCGAAAGGACCACGAATGAAGCCCGACATCTCAATCGAATACTGCACGGTCTGAAATTACGAACCGCGTGCCGTCAGTTTGGCGGCCAGAATTCGCGATGTCGCCGGGATTGCCAACGTAAAACTCATTCCCTCGGGCGGCGGCGCTTTCGAAATTCGCGTCAATGGTGAACTCATTCATTCCAGATTGGAGACGGGCGAATGGCCCGATTTCGACGCGATCGCTCGAGAGGTTAAGAAAAAAGTCGGCGCAAAATAGCGGCTCTTTTATTGCGGCGATCTTTATCTGTCGCACATGGCCATTTTCGTGGAGAGAGAAGGGCGCCTGGTGGTCCCCGCGGTCTTCAAAACCGTTGTCGGCCCGTTCCGCGGGCCGGGATAGGTTCGATTCCTATCCTCTCCGCCTAACGAATCGGGCTAAACCGGAAACCGGAAAGCGGAAATCGGAGAGAAGGCGAATATGATCAAGCTTACCTCGCTTTCTTCCTGCGCCGGTTGCGCCGCGAAACTTCCGCAGGACGCACTGCGCGAAGTGCTGCGGGATCTGCCGCAATTCCGAAACCGAAATGTTTTGGTCGGTTCGGTGACCGCGGACGACGCCGGCGTGTTTCGCATCGATCGTGAACGCGCGCTTGTGCAAACAGTCGATTTTTTCACGCCAATCGTAGACGATCCATTTTTCTACGGACAGATCGCGGCGACGAATGCGATCTCCGATATTTACGCGATGGGGGGCCGGCCGCTCACGGCGCTGAATCTTGTCGGCGTTCCCTCCGATAAGTTGTCACCGGAAATAATCACGCAAATTTTGCGGGGCGGCGTCGAGAAAGCGAAAGAAGCGAATTGCGTCGTACTCGGCGGGCACACCATTCGAAGTCCCGAGCCGATTTATGGTATGGCGGTGACAGGTTTGGTTTCACCAAAAAAAATTCTGACCAACGCCAATGCGAACGCCGGCGATTTGTTGGTGCTGACAAAGCCACTCGGCACTGGGATAGCTACGACCGGAATCAAACGTGGCCTGGCTTCCACCGCACTGGCAAAGAAAGCCATCACGCTCATGTGTCGTTTGAACTTCGTCGGCGCCGTGCTGGCGGAGAAAAACCTTGTTCGCGCGGCGGTGGATATCACCGGCTTCGGCTTACTCGGCCACCTCACCTCGATGTGTCGTGCGAGCAAAGTGAGTGCGGAAATTTCTCCGGCGACTGTGCCCGCGATCAGCCGCGAAATTTTTTCGCTCATTGGAAGAGAGTGTGTTCCAGGCGGGACGCGGCAAAATTTGGAAACGGCAAATTCCAATGTCGAGTGGAATGCGACGTCGAAAGCCTTGCGCGTTCTTCTCGCCGACGCGCAAACGAGCGGCGGCCTATTGCTCTGCGTTCCGGAAAAATCGCGCACGCGCGTGCTTCAAATCTTAAAGCGAAATCGAACGTTGTGCGCCGCGATCATTGGCCGGATCACGCGCCGTCGCGATCCGCTCATATGCATGACGGCGTAAAATCGCGCCGTGATATTCCGGCGGTCTGCAAATTGCTCGAGCAGATTCGCGCGGACGATCTGCCTCACGCGCTCGTGCTCCAAACAATCCGTGAGGAGGTTGGGATCGAGCGCAAGACGCCGGGAAAAGGTGATTTAATCGCGCGCATCGAACGTTCGATCGAGCAGCTTCGACGCGGTCGACTGCAGCCACTTATCAACGGCACCGGAATTCTCATTCATACAAATCTCGGCCGCGTGCCGCTTGCCCCAGAAGCGTTGCGTGCGCTCGATGGAGCGGGCCGCTCTTACAACAATCTTGAGTTCGATTTGAACTCAGGAGTGCGCGGTCGGCGTGGCGATTATGTCGAGCGCATGCTGTCTGCGCTTTGCCAGGCGGAGGCTGCATGCGTCGTTAACAACTGCGCGGCCGCACTCGTTTTGATCGTTCGCCACTTCACAAAACATAAATCCGAAGTCGTCATTTCGCGTGGCGAACTGGTGCAGATCGGTGGCGGATTCCGAATCGGCGAAATTCTCGAGGCCAGTGGCGCGACGTTGCGTGAAGTCGGCGCGACGAATAAGACGACGTTACAAGATTACGAAGGCGCGCTCGGTTCGGACACGGCAATCATTCTCAAAGTACATCGCAGTAATTTCTTCATGAGCGGTTTCGTTGCCTCACCAACGACGTCGGAACTGGCCGCCCTTGCGCGAAAAAAACGCATTCCGCTGGTGGAAGATCTGGGAAGCGGCGCTGTTGTTGCGACGGAAAAATTCGGCTTATCCGAACACGAGCCGACCCCGTCGGAAACTTTGCGCGCGGGCGCCGACCTCATTTGTTTCAGTGGCGACAAACTTTTGGGTGGCCCGCAGGCGGGAATCATCGCAGGCAAGCGACGTTTTATTTCTGCCTTGAAACGCGAACCCCTTTTTCGAGCGTTGCGCTGCGACAAACTTATTCTCGCGGCGCTGCAGGCGACGGCTGAACTCCATCTTGCTAAAAAATCGACCGCCATTCCGATTCTGAATTTCTTAAATGTATCGGTCGATGATTTGCAACAGCGCGCTGCAAAGATCGCGACGCAGCTCTGCAATTTGGCGATCGTTGCAAAAGTCGAGCGGACGCACTCACAAATCGGCGGTGGTGCGTTGCCACGTTCGAAAGTCGAGTCTGTCGCAATCGCGTTGCGAGCGAAAGATATGTCAGCGGACGAAATCGCGGAGCGTTTGCGTCGTGGCAGTCCTGCAGTTGTCGGTTACGTGGCAAAGAATTGCTTCGTGCTCGATTTGCGAACAATTTTCCCTTCACAGGAAGAGCAGCTCCTTCAAGCACTTTATCGGGCGCTCGAGTCGCAATGAATATGTCATCCCGAGCGAAAGCGAGGGACATCACAAACTTCTCTCGGACGCTCGCGAGGTTCTTCGCTACGCTCAGAATGACGGATTGTGAATACGAGATCGCTGTAACGGTTCCTCCGTGCGTTGTGTGATCGAGAAAAATTTCATTCTCGCTACTGCCGGTCACGTCGATCACGGCAAGAGCGCGCTCGTCAAAGCACTAACTGGCACCGATCCAGATCGATTGCCCGAGGAAAAAACGCGCGGCATCACGATCGAACTCGGATTCGCGCAACTGCGCTTATCTTCGCCTAACGACTCGGGCGAAACCTACAACGTCGGCATTGTCGATGTCCCTGGCCATGAAGATTTCGTCGGGAACATGGTCGCCGGTGTTGGTGCAATTGATCTCGCTTTGCTCGTCGTCGCCGCGGACGACGGCTGGATGCCGCAGACCGAAGAGCATCTGCAGATCCTCATTTATCTCGGCGTGGAACGCATGGTTGTCGCCCTAACGAAAGTGGATTTGGCGAAATCGATTGCGGCCGCGGAAGCTGAAGTGCGTGCGCAACTGGAGGATTCGCCGTTCGCCCGCGCGGCGATCGTGAAAACATCCATCTCCGACGGTCGGACATTGGATGATCTGCGAACACAACTGGCGCGTGAATTTTTGTCGCTCACGCCATCGCGCGATTTGAACAAGCCCCGGCTTTTTGTCGATCGCGCATTTTCGCTGCGCGGAATCGGCACCGTTGTTACCGGCACATTAACGGGTGGGAAACTTTACCGCGGCGATTCCGCAGTGGTGCAGCCCGCGAATCTTCCGGCGCGTATCCGATCGCTGCAAAATCATAATCGCGAAGTCGCGGAGATCGGTCCCGGCACCCGCGCGGCGTTGAATGTTCCGGACCTTTCCGTCGTGCATCGCTCCGCCGACCGAGGCGTCCGCCGAGGCGACATCATCACGCGCGATGATCTCGGAAATGCGCATCCAATTATTGACGCGTCTGTCACGCGTCTCGCGCGAGTTTCGCGTTCGGTGAGTTCCATCCGACATGGAGCGCGTGTGCGAATTCATCACGGCAGCGGAAATTTTCCGGCGCGGATATTTTTTCAAGATAGAGACGCATTAGCCGCGACCGAATTGGCTATTGTCCAGCTTCGTTTCGAATCGCCCATCTTTGCTTTTGTCGGCGATCGATTTGTCATTCGCGACTCCTCAGAGCGGCAGACGCTCGCCCGAGGAATCGTTCTCGACGCCGAGGCGACCGCGAAAAAATTTCGCACGCCCGAGCAGATCCGGTTTCTGAAAAATCGCGCGGCAGCTTTACTGCAACCATCAGCGTTCGTGAAGACGCAACTGGTGCGGGATCATGTCGCTTCGCGTTCGGCAATACTGACTAAATCGTGTTTCAGCACGGAGGAAATTTCCGTCGAGCTTGAAAGACTTGCGGCCGAGAAACAAATTTTCCGGCGCGGCGATTTCGTGGTCGACGCACAATGGTGGACTGCGGCGATCGAGCGCGCGCTCGCTGCAATCGATGCCGAACACAAAGCGCATCCGCATCACGCCGGTCTTGATTTGGCGCAGATGCGAAATTTATTCGCGAATGAGTCTCCCGAGGTGTTCGAGGCGCTGATGTCTGATCTCTGTGAGCGCGCGACCGTGCGGGTCGGTGAAGTAATAAGACGCGCAACGCATCGCCCCGCGCTGCCTCCCGAACTGCAAGCAGCCGGGGCAAGGATTCGTGCCTTACTCAAAGCGAAACCGTTCGATCCGCCTTCTCGCAAAGAGCTCGCGATGGATTCTCCTTCGCGGCAGGCATTGCGATTTTTTCTTCAGAACGGTGAGGCGGTCGAGATAAATGAGGATGTGATATTGAGCAGCGATGCGTTCAAGAAAATGCGCGATGTAGTGGTGGAATTTGTTAGGCGACAGGGACCAGCTGGCGTCGGAGATTTGCGAGAGGCGCTTGGAAGTTCGCGTCGTGTGATGGTGCCGTTCCTTGAACGCCTCGATCGCGACGGTGTTACGCGACGAGTCGGGGACAAACGTGAGCTGCGCTAAGGCGTTTAGAAAATCACCTGCATCCGCAACAACACTTCATCGAAATTATCGCCGCCAAACTGCGGATTGGCCTCGCGAAAATCCGACCACGTGTGCACGTAATTGGCCATCACCTTCACGTTATCTGCGTGAATGTAATAATTGAGTCCACCAGTGATCGAGCTGATGCCGTCATTGCCGAGCTGTCCGGGGTTGAGATGCTCCCATTTCACGACCGCTTGCAATTTTTTCGGAACAACGAAGTAGCTGCCCTGAACATAAAAGCCGCTCGCGTTAAAATCTGCCATTGGCGCGATGCCGTTCACGAAACGCCCGTCGATTTGGGCCTCGAGATATTCGGCAATGAGATCGAACGGTCCGATTTTCAACCACGCATCAAAGCTAAAGGCGTTGCGCTTGTCGCCACTGGTTAGGGTAAAGGAAGTAAGCGAACCGTCGGGATTGACCTTCAGATTCAGCGCCGGGGAAATGTTCGTGCCGGGATCGTCGCGGCTGTACAGATAATCGCCGGCAAGTTTCAGACTCGCTTCCTGTCCCATGATCTTGCCCTTGAATGGCAGGAACTCGAGCCGGCCGACATACATGAATTCGTTGTTGTCGTTGTTGTTAAAGTTGCGGCCGTTGCCGTTGAACATTCCGGCGTAATAGGTCACAAGATCTTTTTGGTCCGGCGAAACATTTGCCAGCGGCTTACCCCAGAGCATCGCGCCGATCTGCCGCTCCGGCGTGAGCGCGCCGGTCGGCAAGCTGCGCTCGATCGTGTAGATCAAGGTATCAGGCGTGAGTTGCTCCAGACCAAACGGCGCTTTCCATTGGCCAACCTTCAAATTCATTTCCGGAATCTTGTGCCAGTTGATGAAAATGTCGGTGCCGGAAAACTCGACACGATTGGAGTTCGTCACCGTCGTCGTGGCGCCGGTGCCGACATTGACTGACCGCAACGCTGTGATCGCGGCGTCGCTCTGTTCGAAATCGCCTTCGATCTTGAAATCGAATTGCTCGGCGAAATCGCCAGTCAGCGTGATGCGGGCGCGACGGAGGCGTAAGCGATCTTTCAGTTTGGTCGCACCAAACCGCCCTTCGAAAGCAGAAACATCGCCGCTTTCCAAATTCGCCTGGATATAACCGCCGAGCGTCAGTTTGTATTCCGAACCGCCCGCTTGCGCGTAGACTGGAGCCGGTGTCGGCGCGGTAAAGACCGCTTTGTTGTCGTTACCCGCGGTCGCCTTTGCTTCCGGTCCTGACAAGATCGGAGCCATCGCTCCATGTTGCGATTTAAGTTGGTGAACTTCGCTCTCCAATTCGGCGTTGCGCCGTTGCAACTGCCGCACGGCGTCTTCCAATTTTTTTAATCGTTCTGCGTCCGACCGGCTGGCGGAGTCCGCGGCCCAAATCGGCCGGCAAATCAGAGAAGCGAGTAGGAAGGTCGCGACAGCGGAGACAATCCGAATTTTCATTTTAAGAAATCTCTCAGGGGTGACTAGGTTTTTCGATTAAGAGCACGTTCCGATTACGCGTAAAGACAAAATAAGTGGGTATCGAAAAAAGATTTTGCCTCCGGTCACGGCGAAATTGGTCTGACTCGCGTTCTGCGTTCGTACAGCCTTCTTTGAGTGCGAACAACAGCCGCCGGCCCCAGCAAAAACCCCGGCGTCGATCTTTCAGGCGGATGCTTCGCGTTTGGGAGGCCTAACGATAATCGGCAGCAGAATCGAAATGGCCAACATGATGGCGATGACGTGAAGCGCTCCCGCGTAATTTCCGGCGGTCTCGCGCATGCGCGCGATGTAGAGCGGTCCGAAAACGCTGGCAAAACTCCATGCGGTCAGCATGAGTCCGTAAATCGACCCGACGTTCTTCGATCCGAAATAGTCGGCGGCGAAGGCCGGCATGGTGCCGAATCCCCCGCCGTAACACATCAGTATGATGAAGGTGACGGTGGTCATCATCGAAGGCACGGTGATTTTTGGTAGAAACCAAAAGAGCAGGACTTGCACGATAAACATGATGGCGAAGGTCACGCGCCTTGTGATCAGATCGGATGTCCACGCCCAAAACACGCGTCCGACCGCGTTCCCAAGGCTTGCGATCCCGACCATCCCGCCGGCCACAATGGCGGTGACTTTGGTTAATTCCTGAAAGATCGGCGCTTCTTGCGAGATGACTGAAATGCCGGCGGTCGTGTTCAAAAAGAGAATGAGCCAGAGCACCCACCACTGCCACTTCTTCAACGCTTCGGATAAAACGTAATCGTGGGTTGCGCGCTGCGAAGTTTCTTTCGCCGTCGGTGTCCATCCTTCCGGTTGCCAGCCTTCCGGCGGATTTTGCATGAACAGCGCCGCGATGATCGCGACGATGAAATAGCCAATGCCGAGATATGCGAATGTCTGCAACACGCCGACGGATTGAATGAGTCGCGTTGCCACCGGCGCCGTGACGAGCGCGCCAGCCCCGAAGCCGCCGACGGCAATCCCAGTGATAAGGCCACGCCGATCGGGAAACCATTTCACCAGTGTGGCCACGGGTACGATATAGCCAAGGCCAAGGCCGATCCCACCGATAAATCCGTAACTGAGATACAGCCACCAAAGTTTGTTCGCTGAGAAACTCGCGAGAAAAACGCCGAGGCCATATAGCGTTGCGGCCGTCAACGCGACCACGCGCGGCCCCTTTCGATTCATCCACAGCCCGCCGAAGAATGACGCGAAGCCGAGCACGAAAATGCTGATGGTGAACGTGAGGGTGACTTCCGAAATGCTCCAGCCAAATTGCTTTGCCAATGGCACGCGGAAAACGCTCCATGCGTAAACGGCGCCGAGGGCGATTTGGAGAAACACACCCGCGATGGCAATGATCCAACGATTAGGGGTCTTCATAATTTGCTCCTTCGCTTACATCTATAAACAAGATCGTTCCGCCACGCGAGATTGGTTGGCTCACTAAATTTCGAAATCGTTGTTCGTTATTCTCCCGAACCGGAGACAATCTACATTTATCGTTTCTTGGAATCTTCTTCCGAAAAGAATCGTGACGCGCTTAGTGAATGCGCGCAGCGACTTCGGGCGCGATGCCACCGCGCAAAATCACGCGCGCGATTTTCGGATCGCCTGCTTGCAAGGTGAGGACGTGAATTCCGAAAACGGTCTTGTCATCGGTGACTCGCAGCTGAGACCAGGGAATAAGCAACGGCGCATGACCGGCGCTCAAGATTTTCGAAAAGGCGAGATACAAACCCGGATCGGTCGCAGCGGCGTGCAGCAAATTTCGCATCTGCACCAGGCCGATTAATCCGACGCCGCCGTTTTGTCGCTTGTTTACGTTAATCGGTTCGTTTCCGCCTGGAAAACGCTTAGCCAGAGCGTGCCAGCCGGTCATGCGTGCATCGACGAAAAATATGCCGGTCATGAAGGCGACGAAGAACACCGCCGCTACCAGGGCGAAGAAGATCTTGAGAATTGGCGACGGTCGCGATGGCACCGTTGCGCCATGTTCGCTCAACATCTCTTTTACAGCTCGGTAACGGCCGGACGACCATTTTGTGTTTTCGTGTCGCATCGAAGCGATGCCGGCGACGGAAATGCCCGCCGGCACGCGGACTTCATTTCCTTGTCCCGGATAAAAATCGAGCGGCAAATAATCGTAGGGCGCTGAGGTCACCGCGTTTGGATTTGCTCCGTGATTCAGCAACCAGCGCGCGCTTTCAGTTTTTCCCGCGAGAGTGGCGAAATGCAACGGCGTCAGTCCCGAATTGTTGCGTGCATCGACGACATTGAATCCGGCGCGAACAAGAATTTCCAAATGATGCGGGCCGTCTTCCGCCGCATAATGCAACGAATTGTTGCCGCGCTTATCCAGCGCGATCCAGTTCGCATGAGCTGCCAATAATCTTTCCGCGGCCTCGGCGTGTGCGACCAGCAACGGGGTGCGCCCAAAATCGTCGGTCACTTCAACTTGGGCGTAATGCTTCAGGAGTTGCTCCGTCCGCTCGGTGTATCCGCGCCACGCCGCCCAATGCAGCGCTGTCATTCCCCACGGACCTTTTGTCTGCACGCTCGCCCCATTCGCGAGCAATAATTCGACGATTTCCGCATGGGCGGGATAGCGCCCTTCGATCGCGAGAAACAGCAACGGTTTCTCGTCCGGTGCGAGCGGAAACGGTTTTGCCGTGGCGCGCCATGGCTCGACTAGCTGTTGCGTTTTCGCCAGATCGCCTTCTCGAACGGCGTTGATTAGTTGTTGGCCTAACGAGTCGTCCGCCGAAGCGGGGAAAGCTGTAAGCCAGAGAAATCCGGCAATGATCGCGACTTTCACTGTCGCCCCATCAAATACATGCCGGCGACGAGCAACGCCATTCCGCCAATGTTAATCGGACGAATCGGCGTTGCGTAAACAAGCCACGCGATGATTGCCGCCCAGATGAAAGTCGTGGCATAGATCGGATAAAGGACTGTTAACGCGCCGCCCCTTTTAAATGCCGCGACGAAAAGAACCATCACCGCGAAATAACAAACAACGCCACCAATCAATCGCGCATTGAAGAGGTAACTCGCGACCGAACCGCCCGCGCGATCCGCGCCAGATTTGTAAAGGAATTGCCCGAGTGCGCCAAGAAACGCTGCGATGACGAACATGAAAAGGGGGACGGGGCTTGTTTGCATCTTCTAGTTGCGACTGGCAGGAAAAATGGCGCACGGAGATTTTCAGCGCGAGTCTAAAATGGCATTGGTCCTGCGTCGCTTGCGTCAACCGGCGGGCTTAACGACAGTGGCCGCCTTCCGATGCTCACGATTTCTCAACTCACGAAAAGCTTCGGCGGCCGAATTCTCTTCGAAGACGCGTCGCTGCAGGTGAATCGTGGCGATCGCGTCGGCTTGGTCGGGCCAAACGGCGCCGGAAAAACGACACTCTTTTCGTTGATACTTGGCGACGCTTTGCCGGATGTCGGAAAAATCGCGGTCGAAAAATCGGCGACGATCGGATATCTGCCCCAGGAAAATGCGCCCGCCGGTGACGAGACCGTTCTGGAACTCGCATGCGCCGCTTCGCCCGAGCTGATGAAAGCGCAGCGAATTTTGAAAACAACGCCGGAGGATTCACCGCAGCATCACGAAGCGTTGCATCTCTTCGACGAACACGGCGGCTGGCAGATCGAACCGAAAGCGAAACGCATTCTCGCAGGCCTCGCCTTTCGCGAATCGGATTTCGATCGGCCGGCGAAAACGATGAGTGGCGGCTGGATCATGCGCGCGCATCTCGCGCGGTTGCTCGTGCAGGAACCCGATTTGTTGCTGCTCGACGAACCGACCAATCACCTCGATCTCGAATCGCTCGTCTGGTTTCAGGAATATCTGCGAAATTATCCCGGCGCGATCCTGATGATCTCGCACGATCGCGAGTTCCTCAATCAGCTCGTCGGTTCGATTGTAGAAATCGCGCATCGCCGTTTGCAACGTTACCGCGGAAATTGGGACAGCTACGTCGAGCAAAAGGCCGCGCGCGAAGTGCAGCAGCTTGCCGCTTACAAGAATCAGCAGCGCGAGATCGCGTCGTTGCAGACATTCGTGGACCGGTTTCGCGCGAAGGCGAGCAAAGCTTCGCAAGCGCAAAGCAAACTGAAGCAGATCGATCGCATGGAGAAGATCGAAGCGCCGGTGGCGCGCGAGAAAACGGTGCGGTTCCATTTTCCGCAGCCGCCTCGCAGCGGACATCGCGTGATTACGCTGAAAGACGTCGACCACGCCTACGGCGATCTCGTTGTTTATCGCGGATTAAATTTCGAAGCGGAACGCGGTCAGCGAATCGTCCTTGTCGGTCCGAACGGCGCGGGCAAATCGACATTGCTCAGGCTTCTTGCGGCTCAGCTCTCGGTGCAGAGTGGCGAACGCGCACTCGGACACAACACGAAAGTCGGTTATTTTTCGCAGCATCGCGCCGACATGTTTGATGCGCGGCAAACGGTTCTCGAAACGGTTCGAGATATGCCGAATCCGGTTTCCGAACAGACGGCGCGAACTGTCCTCGGTTCGTTCTTGTTTCGCGGCGACGATGTTTTCAAAACCACCGGCGTTTTGAGTGGAGGAGAAAAAACGCGAGTCGCATTGGTCAAATTATTGCTCGATCCGCCGAACCTCCTGCTCATGGACGAACCGACAACGCATCTCGATGTCGGCAGCATCGATGCGCTGCTTGGCGCGCTCTCGCAATATGAAGGCACACTCATTTTCATCAGCCACGACGTTTATTTCATTCGCGCCATTGCGACATCGGTTCTGCATATCAACGCGGGACAATTGACTCCATACGGCGGCGATTACGATTACTACCTCGATAAATCCAAAGCGACTTCGGCACGCGCGGCGCTCACCAGTGGCGGCAAACTATCTAACGAACAGCCGCGTAATGGTGCAGCCGCGACGCCGTTCACTGCTCCCGGCTTGCGCGAAACGCGCGAACGTCGCCGCGCCGAGTCCGAGCAGAGAAAAGCTGACGCCAAAGTGAAACGCGATCGCGAAAAGCATGCGCGTGAGTTGGAGATGCACATCCTCACACTCGAGGGCCGGCAGAAGGAATTGACCGCGGAGTTGGAGAAGCCGGAAACGTATAATGCCGGCGGCGCGGTTATGGAACTCAACCGCGACCTTCTGGCCGTTACAGAAGAGCTGGAGCGACTGACTGCCGAATGGGAAGCGCTGAGCGAAACGGCGACGCGCGTTTAGTCGCATCACGACTGGTGCGGAAGCACCGCAGGGAATAAATTCCGGTTGATGACTTCGGCACGGCAAGAAACGATCGCTGCCGTCGGGTGCGAAGTCGCGTTCGACAATTTAACCCGGCAACTCTACGCCACCGACGCGTCGATCTACCAAATCGAACCGATGGGTGTGGCCTTTCCGCGCAGCGCGCGACAAGCGAGCGCAGTGATTCAGGCTGCAATCGATGCAGGCGTTTCGATTATTCCGCGTGGCGCCGGGACAAGTTTGTCGGGCGGCGCGATTGGCGATGGACTCATTGTCGATTTCTCCCGCCATAATCGGCAGATTACCGATCTCGATTTGGAAAAACGATCAGTGCGCGCTGGTGCGGGTGTTGTGCTCGACCAACTGAATTCATTCTTGAAACCAAACGGCTTTTGTTTTGGGCCGGATGTAGCGACGAGTTCGCGCGCCACCATTGGCGGCATGGTTGCAAACAATTCCTCCGGCGCGCGCGTTCCCGTTTACGGCACGACCGCGGATCATGTTCGCTCATTGGAAATCGTGCTGGCAGACGGGCGCATCGAAAACATTGGAGCCGATCATGAAAGTTTGCCTAACGAACGACAGAGGATCGCAGAACTCGTTAGGCAAAATGAATCCGAAATCGCGGCGCAAATGCCGCCCGGTTTGCTGAAGCGATGGCCCGGTTACGGAATTGAGCGCTTTTCGCGCGCGCCGCAGAATCTCGCGGAAATTTTTGCAGGTAGCGAAGGAACTCTGGCTGCGATTTTTTCGGCGGAGCTGAATATCTCGCCGTTGCCGCGCGAAAAAGGTCTTGGCCTCATCTTTTTCGCTTCAGTTGATGAGGCGATGCAGGCCACCGTTGAGTTGCTCGATTTGAAACCGGCGGCGATCGAGCACATCGATCGTCCGTTACTGGATCAAACCAAAGGCCAGCTCCTTTTCCAGGCTGCGCGCGATTTGCTGGAGCTCGAGACGAAGCCGTGCGAAGCGATGTTGCTCGTCGAGTTTTACGACGACGTGTTTGATCGGCTGGAAATCTTGCAACGGCGACAGCTGGGTTTGCGCACCAAGATTGTAACCGATGCGAAAGAGATGAACCTCGTCTGGTCGGTGCGAAAGGCCGGGCTTTCGCTACTCACCGGATGCATCGGACCGGCGAAACCAGTCGCATTTATCGAGGACGCTGCAGTTCGTCCGGCGCAGTTGCCGGCTTACGTGCGCGGGCTGCAATCGATCATGAAACCACTGGGGCTCGCTGCTTCCTATTATGGACATGCGGCGACTGGATTACTGCATGTGCGTCCTGTGCTCGATCTGCACAACAAAGAGGATCTCAAGAAATTCCGGCAGGTTGCCGATCAAACATCGGCGCTCGTTAGGCAGTTCAAGGGATCGCTTTCCGCGGAACACGGTGTCGGGATCGCGCGCACAGAATACATGGAAGAACAGCTCGGTGCGGAATTATTCGGTTTGATGCACGAGATCAAGAAAACGTTCGATCCGAAAAACGCGTTCAATCCTGGAAAAATTTTCAGCGACGGACGCTCGCGCATCGATGGAAACCTAAGGGAAAACTTCACGCGACCGATTCATCTGCCGTTCGAACCGATGCTCGCATTTGCGTTCAAGGATCGTTCTTTCATCGGCAATCTCGAGCAGTGCAACGGTTGTGGAGGATGTCGCAAGGACGCGCCGATGATGTGCCCGACGTTTCTCGCTACAGGGGATGAGGTCATGTCGACGCGGGGACGCGCCAACATCATTCGCGCCGCGCTGGAGAATCGCATCAACGATCACGATCCGCTGAAATCAGACGAGCTCGAGGCGGCGTTGAGCAATTGTCTTTCCTGTAAAGGCTGCACCCCGGAATGTCCGTCGAACGTGAATCTTGCTTTGCTCAAGGCGGAGCTGACGTATGCGCGTTACAAGCGCGATGGTTTGCCGTTGCGGGTGCGGATGTTGAGCGATGTGGATTTGTTAGGCAAACTCGGCTGTCTCACGCCGTCGCTTGCAAATGCGATGCTCGATTCGCGTGTTGTTCGGGGTTTGATGTCGAAAACATTGGATTTGACGACGAAGCGTCCACTGCCGCATTACGCGCACGAACGTTTCGATCGATGGTTTGCCAAACATGTAGCGGCGCTCTATGAGCGCCGCCAGAATGCGACGGTCGGAGACCGCTACAGGAACCGCGGCAAAGTCATTCTGTGGGACGATACGTTTGTTCGCTACAACGAACCGCACATCGGGATCGCTGCGACGAAGGTTTTGGAAGCGCTGGGTTTTGAAGTTGAACTACTGAAAAATCGCAAGTGCTGTGGCCGGCCGGCGTTCAGTCAGGGAAATTTAAAGGAAGCCGCACGACTCGGTCGGCACAATCTCGACTTGTTAGGGGGAAATGGTTCCGATACTCCGGTTGTTTTTCTCGAACCATCCTGTTATTCGATGTTCGCGGAAGATTATCGTGAATTGAAATTGCCGAACACGGAACAAATCGCGAAGCGCAGCTTCCTGTTCGAAAAGTTTGTCGACGACTTGTTGGAGCGCGAACCGACTGCGCTTCGGTTTAATGAGCAGTCCGCAAACGTCGCGATTCACGCGCACTGTCATGCGAAGTCTATTCTTAAGCCGGCGTTTATGGCGCGATTGGCGTCGCGTTTGCCGGGGAAAAAAGCAGCACTGCTCGATACCGGTTGTTGCGGAATGGCTGGAGCTTTTGGCGCGCTCGAGTCAAAATACGAGCTCTCGATCAAGGTAGGAGCGGACCTCGTGAAAAAAATAAAAGCGCAGCCATCCGATGCTGTGGTCGTCGCATCCGGCACGAGTTGCCGCCATCAGATCGAGCATCTCACCTCAATTCTTCCGAAACACATGGCCGAGTTACTGGCCGACGCGCTGGCAACAGAATGAACGCCGAACAGGAGAGCCGCAACGAGCTCGATGGGATGGTGGTGAACATCGAGCTCACGCTCGTCAGCATCATTCAAGGTGTAGCGCTGACTTTTTTGGCGGAAAATACGCGTGAAGTTTTGAGCGCGAAACAATGGAGCGCGGTGCCTTACGTCTTCGCCGGTTTGCTGATCATTCTTTTATTCTGGTCGCGTTCGCTCATTCACACGCTGACTTTGATTCGATGGCCGCTCGAGTTTGGGCACAATTTTTTTTATATTGCGTGCACCCTGGCGGAAGTTCTCGCCTTTACGCGCTTATCTGAGCCTTTCTGGTGGTTTACGATGAACGCGCTTTTTTCTGCGCTCGTCTGGGGTTTGTTCATTTATGACCTGCGCATGATTCGAATGCGTCAGACGGCCAGCCACAGCGAAGACGCTTCGCGTCTCTATGAAATCGTCATGCGCGATCAGCTGCTTAATATTTGGTTTTTGGTTCCCGGAATTCTGCTCTTCAACATCGCCTGTGCCATCGCGATCGACCGCGATCCCGCGTTTTTTCTTTCACGCCGCGCCCATCTCATCCTAGTCGGATTGCAGGCATTGGGACTTGTCGTTTATCTCGGTTATATCATTCGAGCGTTTGTGAAATTGTCACCGCTCATCTGCACCGCGCGGCGTGATTGGCGTTCGATAGAAACTGACGATTGTAAATCGGAGTAGCTCGAACTTCAGATGACGCGAAGCGTGAAAGGCGCGTCGTAGGATTGGCCGTTTTGCGTCGGATGAAGTCGCATCGCGGCGTGGTCGACAATCGCTTCCAATTTCGGCCAATCCACCGGTTTGACCACGTGCTCGCGGAAACCGGCGGCCAGACTTGCTTGAATGTCGTCTTGCATTCCGTAGCCGCTTAGCGCGATTCCTTCGACCGGCTGGCGCTCATTCATGTAACGGAAAAGATCGAGCCCATTTCCGTCCGGCAATCCCAGATCGCTGATGACGAGATCAAAATCGTGCCGATTGAAAATTCCCTTCGCGCTGGCGACGGAGTAGGCGACCTCAACTTCATGACCCGCGCGTTGCAACAGTCGCGCCATGATTTGAGCGGTGCTTTCGTGATCTTCCACCAGAAGAATACGCAGGCCCTTGGCAGCGACGGCCATTTTCTCCGGAATGAACGGTGGAGTTGCGACAGCTGTGGGCAACACCGGCAGATCGATCGTGAAAGTTGCGCCTTTGTTGTGCCCAGCGCTGCTCGCCTGAATCGAACCATCGTGCTTCGCGACAATTTCTTTTGCGATGGGCAGGCCAAGTCCCAGCCCACCGAAGCGCTCGACGAATTCGCGCCGGCCGCTTTCGTATCCTGAAAACAGGCGCGGCAACATTTCCGGCTCGATCCCGATCCCAGTGTCGATGAAGCGGACGCGGAGCGATTCCGGCTGCGGATTGCTCGTGATGATGGCGATGCAGCCCGTGGCTGGTGTGAATTTGATCGCGTTTTTTAAGACATTCCAAAACGCCTGTTCCAGTCGCGCCGAGTCGCCCATGACGCGCGTGTTCGTTGCGCGCAATACCTTTTCAATCGGCATCGACGCCCCCGCGCCGCGCGCAATGTGTTCCGCGCGTTCCAGAAGGTAATGAACATCGACGGGCTCGCGCCGCAGCGTGAAGGTGTCGTTAGTCATGTGCGCATGATCGAGCAAATCATCGATCATTTTAGTCTCCAACTCGACATTGGTACGGATCATCTCGATATCCGCGCGCTGGGATTTGGTCAGAGTATCGTCGAGCAAAAGTGCGTAGCTCGTCATGAGAACAGGGGCGAGCGGTGAGCGGAGCTCGTGACTCAGGGTGGCGAGGAATTCGTCCTTATCGTGATCGACCGTTCGTGGCGAGCGGCTTGCTTGCTCGATCAGTTTGGCGCTCCGGCGCAACTCCAGCAGCACCATGACCTGATGAGCCAGTGTGCGGAGTGCCTCCTTTTGTGTATCGAGCAAACCACGCGGCCGATAATCCGAAACGCATAAGGTCCCGATCCTGAATCCATCGCTCGTCTCGAGCGGCGCACCGGCGTAAAAGCGCAAATGCGGCCAGCCGGTCACGAGTGGATTATTTGCAAACCGCGGATCCATCAGCGTGTCAGGGACAATGAAAAGATCGGGTTGCAGGATGGCCTGCGAACAAATCGAAACTTCGAGAGAAGTTTGCCGCAGTCCCAATCCGATCTCGGATTTAAACCACTGGCGATCGCGATCGATGAAGTTGATGACGGCGATGGGTGCGTCACAAATACGGGCGATCAAGCGCGTGATGTCGTCGAACTCTTCTTCTGCCGGAGTGTCGAGAATCTCGTAGCGCTCGAGAGCCTCGATGCGTGCAGGCGAATCGGCTGGAGCGCTGATCATCGGGCGAGACACTGACAAAGGTTGGTGGATTGTGCAATCGCGCAATTCAACTTGGATAGCACAGGCTGTCAGCCTGCCGCGGATCCGCTTTCAATAGACTCGTTAGGTAAGATCGCCACCAGCCACCGTCCGCGTCGGCGCAGTCGGACTGGCGCGCTTTCCCAATCCATTTTGCTTGGAGCGATTGCGATTAGCGATAGACTCCTTTCCTCTCGATGAAAGGGATTGCATCAAATGGCGCACGCCCGATTGCACGAGGCAATTCGTGGACGTTTCCATCGGTCGATCAAGTCATGGCGGAAGAGCGCGCCAACGCATTCAAGAAACGCAGCATCAAAACCTCGGCAAAACTTTCCGGCCTCAAGCTTGCGATTTCGATGATGGATCTGACCACGCTCGAGGGGAAGGACACACCGGGGAAGGTCGCGTTTCTTTGCCGCAAAGCGATGCAGCCGCTTGATCCGCGGTATCAAGTTCCGTCGTGTGCCGCGGTCTGCGTTTACCCGAATTTCGTGCGCGTTGCGAAAAAGTTCCTCGGCAGTTCTGGTGTCAAAGTCGCTTCGGTCGCTACCGCGTTTCCGACCGGGCTCATGCCGTTGCGTCTGAAGTTGCAGGAAGTCCGTAGTGCGGCGAAAGACGGCGCCGATGAAATCGATATGGTCATTAATCGCGGCGTTTTTCTCGGCGGGGAATACGATCGCGTTTTCGACGAAATCGCTGCGACCAAGGAAGCGTGCGGAGATGCGCATCTGAAAGTCATTCTCGAAACCGGCGAACTGCAAACTTACGACAACGTCCGCATCGCGAGCGAAATTGCGATGCGCGCCGGAGCCGATTTCATCAAAACTTCCACCGGCAAAGTTTCTCCGGCCGCGACCATGCCGGTCACGCTCGTGATGCTGGAAGCGATTCGTGATTACTTTTACGAAACGGGCATTCGCATCGGCATGAAACCGGCCGGCGGAATCCGCAACGCCAAGGAAGCGCTCGCTTATATTGTGATGTTAAAAGAAACGCTCGGCGACGACTGGCTCACGCCCGATCTCTTCCGTTTCGGTGCGAGCACGCTCGTCAATGACGTTCTCATGCAAATCGTCAAGACCGTGGACGGAAACTACCAAGGGCAAGATTATTTTTCGTTGCCGTAAGCCCTAACGAGAAGATTGATCGCCCTTCGGAAGGACTAATCGCGCCAGCGCGAAAACTCCGGCAGGTTTCGGAAATCCTGGCGCCGGAAGGCTCTGCGAACGCCGTGCAGTGCTGCGAACAGACTGATTTTCGTATCGACAGTGGGTAGGCGCGGTCCTCTATACAATTTCCGCGCATTACGGATTTGTCACTTGACGATTCTCTCGTGCCAAGTACGACTCCAACCTTCTTCGCGAAACCCATATTATTATTAAACCTCAGCTGCCCATGACAACTCATCGCTTCGCCACACATTATTCGACTTTTTCCCAAATTAATGCGGCCGCATTTGTGCGGCTTTTTTGTTGTCTTACACTCTGCGCGCCGCTTGCGTTGAACGCGAAAACCTCTCGGCATGACGCAAAGATTGCCGACACAAAAGAAGAGAAAAGATCCGCGCTTTCGCCGGTCAGCATGCCGCGGTTTTCTTTACTGCCTACTCCGATCGGATTCTTCATTTGCGCGATGCCGCCCTTGGACGTGGAACTCATTGCCGATGGATTACATCGTCCCGAGCCGCCCGAACCTCCATTCAAAACACCGCAACTAAAGAAATCGGAATTTCCAGTACGCAGTCTTCCAGCGATTCGTTCCACCGCGAAAGAACGCGCTGGCATTAGTCCGAAGGGAGTTTTGTCGGCGACGTCCTGGACCGCGCTCGGTCCCGCGCCAATTCCAAACGGACAGACCGAGCCCGCGGATCCTAACGGGATTTCGCTCACCCAGGCGCCGGTTAGTGGACGCACCACAGCGGTCGCAATTGACGCGGTGGATGCGAACATCGCGTTTGTCGGCACAGCCCAAGGCGGGTTATATCGCACGACGGATGGAGGCACAACATGGACGCCGTTGCTCGATAATGCACTGAGTCTCGCGGTTGGCTCGATCGTGATCGATCCCGCCAATACGCTTCTCGTCGGAACCGGAGAATCGAATTTTTCGGGTGATAGTTTCGCCGGCGTCGGCGTTTACAGAATTACGAATGCCAAAGGCGCGAATCCGCTGCTGACCGGTCCATACAACCAGGACACTGGCGGAATGGATGTGATGACGCATCGCGGTATTCCCGGTCTCGCGATTGATCCGAACAATCACGATATTGTTTATGTCGGTACTGCCACGGGACAGCAGGGCATCGGCGACCCGCCGCCAGTCAATGCGCCTCCGCGCGGGCTTTATCGTTCGATGAATTTCTTTTCCGGCGCATCGACGTTCACCAAAATTCCCGCTCTTGGCGCGCTTGAGCCATCACCGGCGGACTACCGCGTGACATCGATTGTTTATGAGCCGGGTAACTCGAATCATTTGTTTATCGGTGTCGCGGATGCGAGCGGCAATACCGACGCGACTTATTACGGCGGCATTTATTATTCAGCGAATGCAAGCGCTCCGACTCCAACTTTTACGCGCGCGTTCATGACGAGCCCTGGCGATGCAACGACGGATAACTTTGCTCCGATCAAATTCGCGATTCGAAAGATTGGAAACAATGTGCGCCTGATCGCAGCGACGGCGGAGGCTGCACCGACCGATCGAGGCCGAGCTTACAAGCTCGATTATGACGCCACTCAGCCGCACCCAAGTTTCATGCAAAGCGATTTTCATGAAATGGTCGGTGCGCAAGGATTCGGAGGTGGTCAGGCGTCATACAACATCGGGGTCGAATTGGACCCGAATAATCTTAACAATATTTATCTTGTCGGTACGTTGGCCTCGGACGGGTCCAGCGCAGTTGGAGCGTTCATCTACTCGCACGACGGCGGCACTACTTTCAATTCGAGCACCAACACACTGCACGTCGACAGTCATATGGTCGGCGTCGCCCCATCGAATTCGAACGTTCTTTACACGGGCAACGATGGCGGCGTTTGGAAATCGCTAAACGCCACCGCGGCGATTCCAACGTTCACAGATATCAACACATCGGGTTACAGCGCCACGCAATTCCAGAGCGTCGCGGTTCACCCAACCGATCGGAATTTTTCCATCGGCGGCACGCAGGATAACGGCACGGAATTTTTGATGCCGAATGGAAAATGGAAGCGAGCTGACTTTGGTGATGGCGGTTTCGCGTTGATCGACCAGACGGCCCCGAACCCCGAGAACGTCGTCATGTATCACACCTATTATAATGTCAAAGCGACGTTGCTCGGATTTTCGCGCGTGAAAAAAGCGAGCTGCGCGACGGAAGGTCAATGGGCATTTCGCGGCGCGGCGGTCGGTGTGCTTCCGGGCGGGTTGCCATTTCCGCTCCCGGTTGTTGGCAGCACGGTTTGCGACGGATCCGATGGGCAGACAGCTAACGGAATCAGTGTTGCTGACGATACCAACTTCTACGCGCCGATGGCTCTCGGCCCGACGGTAACTGGATCGACCGGGCAAACCGTTTATTTTGGCAGCGACAAACTTTATCGTTCGACTGACCAAGGCGATCACATGATCGTTGCCAGCCAGGTGCTGGAGCCGGCCGGCGCGACGACAGCAAACACACCGATCGCGTCGATCGGCATTTCGCCACAGAACGACAACGTTCGCATTTGCGGGACGAACGACGGGAAAGTATTCGCGACCACGTTAGGCTCACCGGCGCTCGTTGATGTTTCTGATGCAGGCATGCCCGCGACCTATATCGCGCGAGCGGTCATTGATCCTAATAACGTCAATACCGCTTATGTGGTGTTCAACGGAAACGGCATCGCCGGAAAGCATGTGTGGAAAGGTAACCTGAGTGGTTTTCCGCTTGTCACATGGGCGGCGATCGACGGTACAGCGGGAGCGGTAATTCCGGATATTTCAGTGAACGCCTTTGTCGTCGATCCGCGTAATTCTCAGCATCTTTATGCGGGAACGGATCGCGGCGTTTACAATTCAACCGACGGCGGTGCGCATTGGGCGCTTTACGGAACCGACCTCCCCAACGTCTCCGTATTCGATCTCGCCATTCAAAATCCATTCCGCATATTGCGTGCAGCCACACACGGACGGGGCTTCTACGAAATCCAGACCGTGATTCCGCCCGTTGTGCCAGTGAGCGCGGTCTCGCGAAAAGTGCACGGCGCTTCACCGTTCGACGTCAACCTTCCGCTCGTCGGTTCGCCCGGAATCGAATGCCGCTCGGGCGGGGCTTCAAAGGCTTATCAAGTGGTTATCACCTTTGCGGCGCCAGTTACCATTGCCGGCGCAAGCGTCACTTCTGGTTCGGGAAGTGTCAGCAGCACGACGGTAAGTGGTTCGCAAGTCACCGTTAATTTGACGAACGTATCGAATGCTCAGGTCATCACCATCACGCTGACTGGCGTTAATGATGGAACCCATTCAAGCAGCGTGAACATACCGATGGCGGTGTTGGTGGGTGATACGAGCGCAAATGGCAGCGTGAACGCAACCGACGTTTCGCAAACGAAAGTGCAATCAGGTCAATCGGTCAGTGGTACTAACTTTCGCGAAGATGTTTTCGTGAACGGAGTCATCAACAGCACGGACGTTGGAATCGTGAAGACAGCTTCGGGGACAGCATTGCCCTAACGAGTTATTTGTTTTGAGCCGCGCTGGTTCGATAGAGCCAGCGCGGTCTTCTTTTTGCGTGCAGCGTCGCGTCAGACCGATTAGAGATTGCTATTGTCATGGCGCGCAAAAAATCACGCGACTCCCAGCTCGTCGTCATCGAACGCGATGGAGCGATTGATCACCGCCGCGCGCTTCCTCCCGATGAACGGGGACTGAGTTTCGGTGATCGCTGGAAATATGCGCCCGCGCCGGAAGCGAGCGATTACATTCAGCTCCAATCGCGCTACCAGCTGTTCATCGGCGGAAAATTCGTTAAGCCCCGATCGGGTAAATATTTTCCGTCGATCAATCCGGCCACGGAAGAAAAGCTGGCCGAGATCGCCGCTGGAAATGCGCGCGACGTCCATCTCGCCGTCCGCTCAGCGCGGCGCGCCTACGAAAAAACATGGAGCAAAATGGCCGGACGCGAGCGCGGAAAATTTCTCTACCGTATTGCGCGCTTGATCCAGGAAAAATCGCGCGAGCTCGCCGTGCTCGAGACGATGGATGGCGGCAAGACGATCAAGGAGAGTCGCGACATCGATCTGCCGCTCGTGGCCTCGCACTTTTTTTACTACGCCGGTTGGGCGGACAAATTGCAGTACGCATTTCCTGGTCGCACGCCCCGCTCGTTAGGCGTAGCCGGCCAAATCATTCCTTGGAATTTCCCGTTACTCATGGCGGCGTGGAAACTCGCGCCTGCGCTGGCCTGCGGAAACACCTGCGTGTTGAAGCCGGCGGAAACTACCAGCATCACCGCGATGCATCTTGCGGAGATTTTTCAGCAGGCGGAATTGCCCGATGGCGTCGTCAACATTGTCACCGGCGCCGGCGAAACCGGCAAAGCATTGGTCGATCACGACGACGTCGACAAGATTGCATTCACCGGTTCGACGGATGTAGGCAAACGCATTTTGCAATCGGTTTCGGGCACAAAGAAAAAACTGACGCTCGAACTCGGTGGCAAAGCGGCCAACATCATCTTCGAGGATGCCCCGATCGATCAGGCGGTCGAAGGAATCGTTTCGGGAATTTATTTTAATCAAGGTCATGTCTGTTGCGCGGGATCGCGTCTGCTCGTGCAGGAAGGCGTTTTCCCGACGGTGATTCGCAAATTGCGCGATCGTATTGCGACATTGCGCGTGGGTGATCCGCTCGATAAAAACACGGACATCGGTGCGATCAATTCGCGCATGCAGCTCGACAAGATTTGCGAGCTGGTCGACAGCGGATTGAAGCAAGGCGCCGAATTGGTGCAGTCGCGCTGCCGTTTACCACAAAAAGGCTACTGGTATCCGCCGAGTTTTTTCACTGGCGTTACTGCGTCGCACCGGATCGCGCAGGAAGAGATTTTTGGCCCGGTCTTGAGCGTCATGACATTTCGCACGCCGGAAGAGGCAATCGAACGCGCCAACAACACGCCATACGGATTAAGCGCCGGCGTTTGGACGGACAAAGGGAGCAAGATTTTCAAGATCGTGAGCAAACTGCGCGCCGGTGTGGTGTGGGCGAATACCTACAACAAGTTTGATCCCACGAGTCCGTTCGGCGGTTATAAAGAGAGCGGGTTCGGTCGCGAAGGTGGCCGGCACGGTTTGCTGTCATATCTCTCTTTGAGTTAACGGCGGCTAACTTTTCGCGTCGAAGTAGAGAATGACGAAGGAAATTCCGAGCAGCGGATGCAGCAGAGCATGAATCAGACTGCTGAAAATGTAGCTGCCGATCATCATTGCATCCGGCACAGGAGCATTTGCGAGATTCTGGATAAGACCGAATGCGTCCGCCGGATTCGTGACCCCTTTTAGCCTAACGAGTAAAAAGGGTATCTCCGCGCCGCTGCTCAAAACGATCAGCAGCAAAAACCAAATCGAAACGAGGATCGCCCCGCGCCAAAACGGGCGTTTGTGCCACGCGGCTTGTGGCTGGCTGCGCGCGAGCTGCTGGCTTTCGCGCAACGCTGTAAGAGTGTCCGAGGTTTCGAGAACGCTCGTCTGCTGCCAGAAGAGGAAATTCACCCACAGGCGCGCCGTCATGTAAACCTGCAAGCCCAGAATTCCGAGCGCGAGGAGAATGCTGACGAACGAAGGCTGCGCGGCCACGAGCGAAAAAATCGCGAGCACGGGAATGACGCTCCACAAAAAGTAGCTGCCATAAACAATAAGAGAAAGCTTTGCCATTTTCGGCCACAGGTGGACCGCGCGTTGAAGAATGTCGCGCAAAGTGATTGGGCGCCCGGCGGCGAGATCCGCAGTTGCGATCTGAATTCCGGCGATGAACACCGGCCAAAGGGCGAAAAGAACTGCCACGGCAACAATGGCAATCGTGCTTGCAACAATGGCCGTGCGCGACAGCGGCTGGGGTTCGGGAAAGTGCAGATACGCGAGGCAGATTTGGAAAATGCACGAAGGAACGGCAACGAGAAGTGTGAGAAAGAAAAATTGCAAAAACCCTTTTCGATAGATGCGAAAAGTTTCAACGAGGATCTCGCCGAAAGTGCGCCGGCGCATGAATAGTGGCGGAGGTTCCTCCGCGATCGAATTCGCAAACAGCTCGGGAATCGTGGCGGCTTTTACCCAAGCCGCGTCGGAAGCGTTGCGTAATTCATTGTCTGCAATGAGTCGTCCTTCCTCTTTCCATTCGCGTAACGTTTCCAGATCTACCGGCCCGTATTCCTTGCCCTCCACGCGAACGAACCATTCATCATCCAGCATCGCTTCACTTAACCGCGAATCAGGCGGAAAACTAGCGCCCGCGCTGGCGAGGAACCTCGCAAGTTATTTTGCACGCTCGCACGGATCATCGGTGCGCTGAGTGACTCGTGAGGTCCTTCGCTTCGCTCATGATGACCGCACTGAGAGCACAAAATTCCGTGAATGCTTTGCGAGCATCGGCTAATTTACGCGCGTGAAATTGCTTCTGATCGACGGCCACTACTACGTTTACCGTTCGTTTTTCGCGATCCAAAATCTCTCGAACTCCCGCGGCGAACCGACGAACGCGATCTTCGGTTTTACCAAGACGCTGCGCTTGATGATGAAACATTTGCAGCCGGAACTGGGTGCTGTTTTTTGGGACGAAGGATTACCGCAACGACGTGTCGAGCTCCAGCCGGCCTACAAGGAAACGCGCAAGGAAATGCCACAGCCGATGGTCCCGCAGCTCGATTTTATCCAAACACAGCTGACGGCGTTACTCGGCTTTAAGAATATTTCCCTGCCCAATACCGAGGCCGATGATTTGATGGGTTGTTACGCGATCGCGGCGCAGGAACGCGGCATCGAAGTCGTGCTCGCGACTAATGACAAAGATCTTTTCCAACTTGTTAGTCCAACAACGAAAGTTTACACCACGGCTAAGGCAGATCTTGTTTCGCCAAAAGACGCTTTCGCGTTACTCGGCGAAACGGAGGTGACAGCAAAGTGGGAAGTGCCGCCCTCGGCGATTGGGGATGTGCTCGCGCTTGCGGGCGATTCCGTCGATAATATTCCGAGCGCGGGAATTGGACGTAAAACTGCCGCTACGCTCATTCGCGAGCATGGAAGTGTTGATATTCTTTTGAAAAATCTCGATCGGGTAAAAAGCCTGCGCACGCGGGAAAAATTGAGCAACGCACATGAGCAAATTCTACAAAACCGCAAGATGGTCGAGCTGGATTGCAAAACGAAATTGCCTGTTCCGATCGATGCTCTGCGCATCGAGCCTCAATATCCGGCGCTAATCGCGGCGCTCGAAAAGTGCGAGTTCAAATCACTGCTGCAGGAAGTCCGTGACGAAGCGGCGCGAAAAGGAACCGTTGTGCAGGGCACGTTATTGTAGCTATCCCCTTGTAGCTGCCGCCGTCTCGGCGGCAGAATCTCGTTAGGTGTCGCATGCCTCTGCCGCCAAAGACGGCGGCAGCTAACAAGACGGCGTTACCTCCAACAAGCGCGAGAACACGGAATTTTCGTGAAAATTTTCGAACGAGCACCAACCGTCGCTGTCCAATGCAGCAGGTTAAGGCGATTCGGGCGGTTGCACGTTTAGTATTTGATGTTTCTCCGCGTGCGCTGCCCGAATCTATTTTTGCCCCTAACCCTGCTGCGGCAGCCGCGACAGCTCGCGTTTTTCCAAGTAAGCTGATCGAGTCGCATGAATCCGGATTCCTTCGATCCAATCGCAATAGCGCTCCAGGAGGATATCGGCGCAGGAGATATTACGACGCAATCCTTCGTATTGCCTCAGTTGAAAGGTTACGGACGGATTGTTACGCACGAACGCTGTGTAGTCGCCGGAAGCAACACAGCCGCGGAAGTTTTCCGCCGGTTTGATCCGAAATTGCGGATTGATGTTGTGCAGCCAGATGGTGCGGCGTTGGCTGGTGGCGAAACTATTCTGGAAGTGCGCGGCAACGTCTCATCGATTCTTACAGCCGAGCGCGTGGCTTTGAATTTTTTGCAACGCCTAAGCGGAATCGCGACTCTCACACGCCAATTCGTCGACGCGGTCGGCGAACATCACGCGAAAATTCTCGATACGCGCAAGACGACCCCTGGTCTTCGCGCTTTGGAGAAAGCCGCTGTCGTCGCAGGTGGCGGGACGAATCACCGCTTCGGTTTGTATGACATGGTCCTGGTAAAAGATAACCACCTCGCAGCGCAGGGGGGATTGTCCGGTTTCGTGCAAGCCGTTGAAAAATTGCGTGCAGAACGCCCCGATTTGCGCATCGAGGTGGAAGCCGATCATCTAGAACAGGTGCGTGCCTTTCTCGAGATCGAGGGCGTGGATATCATCCTACTCGATAACATGAAGGTCGCGGAAATGCGCGAGGCCGTCGCACTCGGAAAGAATAAGGTGAAATTTGAGGCGAGCGGCGGCGTCACTTTAAAGAATGTGCGCCAAATTGCGGCGACCGGTGTGGATTTTATTTCCATAGGAGCGCTGAGTCACTCGGCCAGAGGGATCGATTTATCTTTGGAACTGACAAATCAATAAACAACGTGGGTCATCTCGAGCGGATGCGAGGGGCCTCAGAGAATGCATGGTGTGCTTCATTGATTGACGCATGACGGAGCGTGATTCTCTGCGCGGTGAAGAGCTGCGTGCCGCGTTAAGCGACCCTCACATTGGAAATAGGATTCTGGTCGTCGAACAAACTTCGTCGACCAACGATCTGGTGTGGCAGATGGCGCAGGAAGGAAGTTCTGAAGGCCTTGTCATTTTCGCCGAATCCCAGACTGGCGCGCGTGGTCAGCGAGGTAATCGCTGGGAGTCCGCGGCACACTTGGGTCTTTGGTTTTCCATCCTGCTGCGGCCGAAGATCGGGCCGGCGGATTCGGCGCGGCTTACCGATTGGGCCGCGGAAGCCCTGGTCCTGACAATTGAAGAAGAGATTGGACTCCAGGCGCAAATAAAACTGCCTAACGACATTTATCTCGATTCTCGAAAATTGGCGGGTGTGCTCGTAGAGATGCGTGTGGGAAAAGATGGTGGTTATGCCGCGATCGTCGGTATCGGCGTAAACGTGAATCAAACTGCTTGCGATTTTTCCGAGCAGCTTCGGCAACGCGCAGGATCGTTGGCAATGGCTGCGGGAAGGCAAATCGATCGCCAGGTCCTCGCGCTCGCGCTCCTGCGGAAACTCGATCAAACCTACGGAGCGCTTTTCGGAGTGTAATTTTGCAAAGCGCGCAATCTTTCCAACGCCCGTCCGCTATCAATCTGTTCGTAGGCGAGGGAAATTCCTTCGTTCATATCGTGGCAGCGATCGGCCACGACGAATCCGGCGGCGGCGTTAACAACAGCGAGATCGCGCTTGGCGCCTTTTACTTCGCCGGAAAGAATACCTTCCAGGATCACCGCGTTACCCTCTAAATCGCCGCCAATCAAATCGTCAAGAGAGCTTTCCTTGACGCTTAACCAGCGGGTATCGAGCACAGCGGAAGAGATCTTTCCATTTGCGAGGTCTGCCACGGTCGTTACCCGGTTTGTCGAAATATCGTCCATGCCTTTGCCATCCTCGGTCGACCCGTGGACCACCCATGCTCGCTCTCGACCCAGTTGACGAAGCGCTTCGGCCACGACACTCGTTAGGCGGGACGCAAAAACTCCAACCAATTGCCGCGACGGAAGCGCCGGGTTCAGAAGCGGGCCAAGCAGGCTAAAAATCGTTCGCGTCTTTTCTTGCGCGAGACGCTTTCGCATTTCGGCGATCGTTCTGAAGGCAGGATGAAATTGGCGGGCAAAAATGAATCCAAGTCCCAAACGTTGCACGCATTCTCGCAACTCTTCGGGGGTGAGATGAATTTCTACGCCCAATTTTTCCAGGACGTCCGCGCTGCCGCAGCTCGAGGTAACGCTTCGGCTGCCGTGCTTCACCACCACAACATTTCCCGCAGCCAGAATGAAAATGACCGTGGTGGAGACGTTAAAGAAATCGAAACCATCGCCACCTGTCCCGCAAACATCGACCACAGGCCCGGACAGCTGGGCGACGTCGATCATTGGGTCCACCGCGCGCTGCATTAAGAGTCGGGCGAAACCAACCAGTTCGTCGGCCGTTTCACCCTTGCGATGAAGGGCGGTGAGAAAATCGGATTTGAGGGCGTCGTCCGTTTGATCGGAAAGCAACACGGGCACGGCGTAGCTGATGTCGCCGAAATCGAGATCGCGGCCCGCTTCCAGTTTTTCAATTAACGACCTCATCGGTGAGAATGATATTGCCAGTCGTTAGGCACGTTGTCATGTCGAGCGAAGTCGAGACATCTCTTATTGAGCTACTGGCTCCGCGTTCATTTCACGCAACCACTCTCGATATATCTGTGGTGAAATTTCTGATGGCTTGATTTCACTGCGGCCACCCCAAAAGACATTCGTATAGGAAATGGGAATGGCGCAGGCCGCGAGATGTTCATCGATGGCACGCTTGTGTTCGAGCAGCAGGTCTTTGTTTGTTCCGTGCGCTACCGCCATGATGTTTACGTTTTTAAATTCGGGACCGGCCTCGCGCCAGTAGCAGTGCGTCAGAATATGATGCCGTCCAACTTCTCCACCGGTTTCGATTTCGCGGCCTGGCGGCACGGCCCAATGAAAAAGCGCATTGAAACGCGTCACTCGGACACCGCCAGCAGAAGGCTTTACGTGTTCGAGAAAAGTCGAAAAGCGACCGATGACTTTTCTTCCGTTCAATGACTCGGCGATCTGGCAAAATTCTTCGAGCGGGATTCCTATCGCCGCTGCGCGCGAGGTCCACGGCGACGCCTGAATTTCTTCGGCCGTAAACTCCCGCTTCAATGCAAGGAGAACTTCCCATTCGCGCTCATTCAATTTCGCGGCGTGAACCGGCGCCATCGTTCCGGGCTCGTTTGCTTTGCTTCCCGGCTCAATTGTTCTCCGGCGCACGTGACCCACTCCGAGAGTGAAAATTCCTTTCGCCGGCATAAGACGAAAATGATCGGCGCCAACTCGCTCGGCGAGAAGTTCACCGTGCTGCTGCAACGAAAAACCGCGCGGCACTTTGACCGTCGTCCAAAGCTTGTAATCCGATCCAGCGGTCACGCTGTCGGTGGAACGCAAAACGACGTGACCGGAAAACGGATCGCGCTGAAACATGAAGTCGAATGCGGCGTCGATTTTGTCCGGCGCAACTTTCCAGGCGACAAGAGCGCCATCGGCCAGATTGGTTGCGAGCAAAGTTTGTCGGACACGTCGGATTGTTCCGGCCCGTAACATTGCGGCGATGCGCTCGATCACGGTTTCGACGGGCACGTCGCAATGCTGCGCGATTTCCTGAAACGGTTCGCGCACGAACCCTTCGATTTTGTCCTCCGAAACCGCGAGAATTTTCGCGTTAATCGGATCGTCATGTTCTATCGAAATCATTATCTTTCCACAACTCGTTAGGCTTTGGATGCGCAGGAGAGCACCGCGAGGAAATGGCAGGTTGTTCCGCCGAGCACGAACAAGTGCCAGACGAAATGACAATAGCGTATTCGTTCTTTCACAAAAAAGATCACGCCCGCCGTATAAATGACTCCGCCCGAAACGAGCCATATTAGCGTCGCCATCGGAACGTGTCGCGCCAGGATCGGAAAGAACATCACGATGAGCCAGCCCATGCCGAGATAGAGGCACATGGCGAGCTTGGTGTGTCGATGAACACCGCGCGCTGTTTTTAAAACGATGCCAAAAATCGCAAGCGCCCACACGACTGCCAAAATCGTCCAGCCACCTGCGCCGCGCAGAGGCCCGAGAACGAAAGGCGTGTACGTTCCGGCGATGAGCAGAAAAATTGCGCCGTGATCAATCACCTGCAGAATATGTTTCCCCGGCGTTTGTGGCCAAAGGTGGTAGAGCATCGATCCGAAATACAAAAACAAAATGGTCGCGATAAAAACGATGGCGCCGACGAAAAACGCAGTGTCGCCGTTTTGCCACACGGTCCAAAGGAGAATGGGTGCGGCGATTAACGCGGCGAGAAGGCCGATGGCGTGACTAATGGTGTTCGCGAGCTCTTCGCCGAAAGACTGCGTCCACTTTGGTTGGGCGCGCAGTTCGTCGATCAGATGCATGTCGTTTAGCCAAGGCAACGATTTAATTGATTTAGCCCGCGGTTGCAATCGAGGCCAGTGCAATTAGCGATTGAAAGGAATGTTAAAGGCCATTTTCTTCGATGCGGCCGGCACGCTCGTTTATTTGCCGCAGAGCGTCGGTTATCATTATGCGCTCGTCGGAAAATGGCTCGGCCTCGAGCTTGATGCGGCTGCGTTGGATGCTGCGTTTCATTCCGTATGGAAACAAATGCCAGTGCGGCCGGCGACGGGACAACCCCGCGAAGACGACGATAAAGGCTGGTGGCGGGACTTGGTCGAGGGCGTCCTCAATCAGGTAGCGCCCGAGGTGAAGGATCTCGATCGCGATAATTTTTTTGAAGTCGCTTACGATCACTTCGCCGAGCCTGGCGTTTGGGAATTGTATCCTGAAGTGGTTGATGTTCTCGGCGCGTTGCAGGGTCGATTCGATCTTTCGATTATTTCCAATTTCGATGGCCGCTTGCGCGTGATCTTGGAACATCTTGGAGTTACAAAATTTTTCCGGCATATTTTTCTCTCGAGCGAGCTCGGCGCCGACAAACCGGATCCGCTAATCTTTCGTCGCGCGATGGAGCTGAGCGGCTTTTCCCCTAAAGAGATCTTGTATGTCGGCGATGAGCCCGAGCGCGATTGGAAAGCCGCTGAAAAGGCCGGCTTACAAATTTTCAAGCTTGATCGCCAAAACAACTCGCTGCGCGATTTACTATCGCATCTGTAGCGGCGGTCTATGACCGTCGCTCGAACGAATGGCGACTGTCCCGGAGCGCGCCGCTACAACCTTGCAGGGACGTGCGAACTGGATTACAAACTTTGCTCCGCCCGGGTCGGTAGCTCAATCGGTAGAGCAGCGCCCTTTTAAGGCGTTGGTTCCGGGTTCGAGTCCCGGCCGACCCATATTCTGAAATCGTGATATGTGAGAGGGCAAAGGGGGAGAATCGCACAACTAGCTCGCGACGGAATGGTAATGAACCTTCAACCGCGCTTTATGACTCGGTTTGTGTCGGATAAAAAAACAGCCTGGCATAGCTGTAGGCAACCGCTTCTCCGATGACTTCGCGAAACCCGTCGCTCGAGCGCCACCACCGTTTCGGATCATAGTCGTGATTACGAGCCGCGATGATGCCGACTCTTACATCGCTTCCAAATGCTTTGGCATAGAGAAGCCGAGTCCGTCGGGCGTGCGTCATTTCCGTGATAACGTTCATGCTGCGCACTGGAATGTTGTGTTCGCGAAGCCAGTTCCGCAAAGCCACTGCGGAATGGTAGGTTCTGTCACGTCCGACGAGATGTGAAGGAACAGCGTGAAGAAGTTCGTTCGGGATTCCCCGGTAATGTAACCAGTCCGCCATTACACTTGCCGCGGTTTCGGCATCGGAATCGGACCCCGGCCGAGGTCCACCCGTAGTAAAGATGTAATGATAACGCCCAGTCTTGAACTCATCCAGAGTGGCGCGAATTCCGAATTCGTAGACCCAACCCTCAACGACAAGGACATCGGCATTAACAGGCTCCGTTACTGCAAGAAAAGGATAAACATTCACGGCCGCCAGGTAGACAGCTAGAAACGCAATCGAAAGAAAAAAGAACCAACCGAAGCCTGAAAGCCCCCAGCGTTCCTTGCGCGTCAGGATCTGGATCTTCACAATTTCTTAAACGGAGTTCGTATTTTTAACACCCTGCCAAAACGTTTTTGGTAGGGAATCTATCGGTTGGGAAGCCAACCGATACATCTCTTTCACTGCGAGTAAAGAGAGCATCCAAACAGTTACCGGTTGAAATATCCGGCGGCGAATAACGGACCGAACCCGACGCGGAGGTTACTTTCCTTTCGTTGTTAGGAGGATTGGACAAGCGAACCGCTAGCTGGCCGTAATCGTACATTCTTTGTCCTAACAGCTATACGGCAGGCCGAGTTATACGACTAACCACCGAGCAGCGTATGAAAGCAGCTGGTTACTTAAGTTAGCACAGCGGTCGCCGTTCTCGGACTTAACCTAATGAAACTAATTAACAGCACGGAGAACCTAATAACAAATTATACAGCTTCAAAGTTAACCCGACTGATACGTGGCGCAGTAGCAGCGGGAATGTGTCTCATCGCTGCTATGAGCGTCCTAGCGCAGACTAGCGAAACCTCACCAGCCACGCAACCTGCCGGTCAAGCTAGCGCCACCGCAGAAGCCGAGCGCGTTATTGTTACCGGTTCGAATATTCCGACTGCGGAAGAAGTCGGCCCAAACCCGGTCTACGATCTCAATCGCGATTTGATCCAGAAATCGGGTCAAGGCAACACTGTGGAAGATCTTCTCAAGACTCAGCCGGTGATGGGCGCGAACAGTGTTCCGGTTCAGAATAACGGAACCGGCCAGGGTGGTCCGACCGGAACCTCTTCCATATCGCTGCGTGGCTTCGATCCTGCGGCCACGTTCGTCCTCATTTGCAGGTTCTCGAAAAGATTTTTTCTTTCCGCTGTTTTGTAATCGTCGCGCACTCGATCCAACGCACCTGTGACTAACGTTTCCGCCCAGTTTTGTTCAAAGACCTGATCTTCATCGATCTTGTCTTCGCCAACTTCTATCCCGGATTGAAAAAGCGATTCGGCTTCTTCGGCCTGATGTTCGAGTAATGGCAGAAAAGTCCGGCCGCCGCCGCGCTTGAGCGCCTGCTCGCGATCGTACGCGTCCGACAAAAAATTCTTGAGCGATGCCAGGAGGAAGGCTCTGAATTTTCCTTTTCCTCGATTGACTCGCGCATAAATTTTTTGCTCGATCAGGTAGGCGAAAAAGCTTTGCGTCAGGTCCTGCGCGTCGTGCTCGGAATATCCGCGCCGGCGCACGAAGGTGTAAAGCGGCGCCCAATAAATTTGGCAGAGTTGCGCGAGCGCGGCGTGGGCAGCCTCAGGACCATCAGTGCTGTCCGCCGCCGCGAGAACAACGCTCCAATGAGTCGAAACAAAGGGATCGCCTTCACCGGCGATCGTCCTCGGCAAGGGAACCATGACCCGAGCCTAACAAAGGCGGCCTTACCGAAGCAAGGCGCGAACAAGTTTCGTTTTCCCTCGCTCAAGGCAGACGTATCAGTCAGCAGTTATTTCAGCGCGTAGACTTCGACCAGCGCGACGCCAGTGCCACCGTTCTTGCCCGCGACAATCGCGGTGTAGGCGCCCGGTGCGAGATTGGCAACGATGGCCGATTCAAGATTGTTGTTCGGAGGAATTCCTGTTGCCGCAATCAATACAGCTTGAGCAGCGTCATCCTTCCAATTGTCGTCGAACGCGATTCTCGTTCCATTGCCATCGCGAAGATCGAGCGTCGGATCCGCGAGTACGTTACTGACATGCGATTGCGTAAGCGAAGGCCCGATCGCGCGTACGATCACTTTCGTCGTTGAAGTGTTAGCTCCGAGAATAAAACCGCCGATCAAAACGTTGTCGCCGGTTTGAACGAACCCGCGCGCGCTAATGTTAGCCACTTGCGACTCCGCCTTCTGCAATGTGATCTTCACGATCTGTCCCATATTCGGCGGACCAAACCCCCAATTAGATACATAAAGATTCCCGTCCGGTCCGAATGTCATCCCGGTCGGCAAACTGAGGCCGGTCGCAATCTCTGTGATGTGTCCCGCATTATCGACGCGAACGACTTTGCCAGTTCCTGGCGTCGGAAACGGGTTGCCCGTGGTGCTTTCAAGAACGTAAAGCCGATGAAGCGCATCGAACGTTATACCCAGAATTTCGGTGAAGCCGCTGGCGAATGTGCTCACCGCGCCGCCGGGTGTGATCTTTAAAATCTTAGCCGGACCACCGGGGGGAAAGGTTTGGAGATTTCCGACATAGAAATTACCGTCGTAGGCCAGAACGGTCGGAACAATGTGGCCTTGCGTTGCAGAAATGTCTGCGATTCGGGTGATCACGCCCGCGGTCGTGATCATGTCAATTTCACCGTGGTTCGGTTCCACGGCCACTAAAGCGTCTCCGGTGGCGACCATGCCGTACCAGGTGCCGTCTGGTTCAAAGTCGTCCGGCTCGGGATTCGCGACCGGATTTGCCATTTGGAAAGCGGATAAATCGGCAATGGCGGTCGTCGTCCCATTTGCGTTGATTCTAATCACAGAGCTTGGGGTCGTAGCGTGTCCGTGCGAGCACCCGGCGCCGGCGAGCAGCGCGTAAAGCGTGTCGCCGATGAAGGCCACGTCGGCCACGCCGATTACATCTGGCGGCATCATCGCGTCGACCGCAGAAGCTAAATTGTCGGCTACGGTAGTGCGCGTTCCGGCTGGAGTGATTTTCGAGATGCGCGCGGTCAAACCTCCCTTATACGGACCGACCGGCGGCACAACTTGCGCGCATTGGCCGCTCGTCGTTGACATCGTGCCGCCCGCTCCAGCTTCCGCGACATAAAGATTTCCGTCCGGGCCAAATTTCAAGCCGCGCGGAAATTTCAGGCCCGTGGCAAACACGCTGACGTTCGGAGATTGCGCCCAAGCTGAGCCGACAAAACACAGAAAGAGAGCAAGGAGCACAATCCGATTTTTAGTCTTATGAGAAAAAATTCGGAGCCGTTGAGACAATACGTTAATGATTTGGAATTCATGGGATTGAAGGGTTGGATTGAAACTTAGTTTCACCTTCTTCAAAGGAACCAGCGGGTTCGCGCTGCAAAAAATGTGCGAAATCGTAAAACAGAGCTGTTGATCTCCCACGCTACCGCCGTTGACCAAGCTTACTCTTCCAGCTAGTCTCAACGGATGAGTATGCCGCCCGTGCTCACGGAAGCGGTTTCACCTCGAAACCGTCCCAAAAAGAGCGAGAAACAAAAAACTACAACTGCAACCGACGTTCTTCACACGATCGAGCAACATGTTTTGCTCGATGGTTTCAAGATCGTCATCGATCTCGAGAAGAGCCGCGGCTCTTATTTGCATAATAAGGCGACCGACTCGCGGCTGATCGATCTCTACGGATTTTTCGGATCGCTTCCTGTTGGCTACAACCATCCTCATTTCGAGCAGGAGGATGTGAAGCGCGACTTGTTGTGCGCGGCAAAGATCAAGATCGCGAATTCGGATGTTTATTCGGAAGGCTACGCGCGTTTTATCGAAACGTTTACCCGCGTCGCTGGTTTGCCGCCACTCGAACGCTATCTCATCATTGAGGGCGGCGCGCTCGCGATCGAAAACACGCTGAAGGCGGCAATGGATTGGAAAGTGCGCAAGAACATGGCGGCCGGTCGCGGCGAACGCGGCACCGATGTTCTACATTTTCGCCGCGCCTTCCACGGACGCAGCGGCTACACCATGAGCCTAACGAATACCGATCCGCGCAAGACCGATCTCTTCGCGAAGTTCGATTGGCCGCGCGTTTCCAATCCGTCCATTGATTTTTCATTGCCGGAAAACGAACGCGAAGCAGATGTGATCGCGCGCGAAGAAAAGTCCGAGCAGGAAATCCGCCAGGCGATTTTTGAACGCGGCAATGACATCTGCGCCATCCTCATCGAGCCGATCCAGGGCGAAGGCGGCGACAATCATTTTCGCGGCGAATGGTTAAAGCAACTGCGCGAAATCTGCGACGAACACGACATGCTTCTCATTTTCGATGAGGTCCAGACCGGCATGGGCACAACCGGTCGCAACTGGTGTTGCGAGCATTTCGGGGTCATCCCCGATTTGATGGCATTTGGCAAAAAAGCGCAGGCCTGCGGCGTGATGGCGGGTCCGCACATCGATGAAGTGAAAGACAACGCGTTTCGTTTGCCCGGCCGATTGAATTCGACCTGGGGCGGAAATTTTACCGACATGGTCCGTTCGACGCACTTCATGCACATCATCGAGAGCGAAAACCTGGTCGAGAACGCCCGTGTCATGGGCGAACGCATCTTGAAATCGCTGCACACAATCGCGGCGGAATTTCCGGTCATGACCGCGGTGCGCGGCCGCGGCTTGTTCATCGCGTTTGATCTACCCGATCCCAAAACGCGCGATGAATTCTGGAAAGGGTTATTCGACGGTGGCGTCCTTGCTTTGAAATCTGGCGAGCAGGCGATTCGCTTTCGTCCCGCGCTCGATATCGACGCCAAGGCGATCGATGAAGCGATGGATTTGCTGCGCAAACAGTGCCAGCGCATGCAGCGCTAATTGGTAGGGCGCGACGGCTCGTCGCGCCGACGACAATATGGAAAGCATTCTCAACCGACTTGGTCTCGCTGAAGAAAACGATGGCGTATTTTTCGGCGAATGGCGTGGTGGCGGTGCTAAGATCGATAAGATCTCACCAATCAACGGACGCAAACTGGCCACCGTTCGCACGGCGTCAACTGATGATTACGACACAGCCATCTCTCGCGCGTACGAAGCGTTTTTAAAGTGGCGCACAACTCCCGGCCCAGTTCGCGGCGAAACCGTTCGCCGTCTCGGCAACGCATTACGCGAATCCAAGCAGGATCTCGGTCAGCTCGTGACGCTCGAGACAGGCAAGATCATCGCGGAAGGCGAAGGCGAAGTGCAGGAGATGATCGACATCTGCGATTTCGCCGTCGGTCACTCGCGCATGCTTTACGGCCTAACGATTCAATCGGAGCGGCCCAGTCACCGTTTAATGGAGCAATGGCATCCGCTCGGTGTAGTTGCCGTGATCAGTGCCTTCAATTTTCCAGTCGCGGTATGGTCGTGGAACGCCGCGCTCGCCGCCGTCTGCGGCGATGCGACGGTTTGGAAAGCTTCGGAAAAAACGCCGCTCACTGCAATTGCTGTGACGAAGATTGCGGAGCGCGTCTGTCGCGACACGGGGGCTGACCCGGCGATTTTCACTTTGCTCATGGGCGACCGCAAGACGGTTGGACAAAAGTTGTCAGCTGATAAGCGCATTCCATTGATTTCTGCCACGGGCTCGTCGCAAATGGGCGTGCATGTCGCGCAAGCGGTTCATGGCCGGCTCGGCAAAACCGTTATGGAATTGGGCGGAAATAACGCGCTTATTGTTTGTCCAAGTGCGGACATGGAAATGGCAACGCAATCGATCTTCTTCGGTGCGGTTGGCACGGCGGGTCAACGTTGCACTTCCACGCGTCGCGTTATCATGCATGAATCCATCGCTGACAAGGTGCGCAACAAACTTTTGAGCGCGTACAAGTCGCTGCGAATCGGGAATCCGCTTGATCATCAGACGGTGATGGGCCCGTTGATCGACAAGAACGCGGTCGACATGGTGCAGCAATCCATCAAGCGATTAAAGGGCGAAGGCGGCCAAGTTCTTTTCGGCGGTGATCGTCTCGAGGGGGAGCAATACACCGGCGATTGCTACATGACGCCGTGTCTGGCGAATGCAAAACCAGATTTTGAAATTGTGTGTCACGAAACTTTCGGGCCGCTGCTTTATCTGCTGACCTACAGCGATTTTGACGATGCGATCGCAATCAACAACGGCGTGCCGCAAGGTTTGACCTCCGCGATTTTCACGAACGACATGCGCGAAGCGGAGAAGTTCTTGTGTGCGGCCGGCAGCGATTGCGGCATCGCGAATGTGAATACGGGAACGAGCGGCGCGGAAATTGGCGGAGCTTTCGGCGGCGAGAAAGAGACCGGTGGCGGCCGCGAAAGCGGGAGCGATTCGTGGAAGGCTTACATGCGCCGACAGACCAACACGATTAATTTTTCCAGTAAGCTACCGCTGGCGCAGGGGATTCAATTCGGCGACGACGCCGGCAGTGCGACGGCTTGACTCCGGGGAGCGCACGCGCCTCGCGTGCCACAACTCGGCGCCCTCGCCGAGTTGCAGTTTGATCGCGCCAAAAATTTAACCTAATCGAAATGTCATTGACGAGGCGCCAATGACTGCACGCGAGGGCGCGTGCGCTCCCCAGAAAGAGCAAATTCAGATTAGATGCTTTGCTACCTAGCCGTGGTCAATTCAAAGAGTCCGTCAAGGTTCTTGGCGGTCTCCATGCTCATAATGTAGCTCTGCAACTTTTTGCATTGCTCCTTGCCGATGACATCGCCACCCAGCGCGGTGAATTTTACCGCGATTTCTTCCTCAGTCATCGGATCGCGCGGATCGCCCTTCGGAACATCGACACGCGTAGAGTGTGACTCGCCGCTGTTGGTCGTGATGGTCACGCGACTGGGCTGGAACTTGGGAAAGAGCGCTTCGAATTCTTCGTTAGGCACCACTTTTACTTTGTCCATGATTGGAATGAGTGCCTTATCGAGCACGCGCTCTTCTTTGAACTGCAGCGGCGTGACCATGCCGTCAACCAATCCGGCGGCCATGCAATAAGGCAGCGAATGATCGGCAGTCTCTTTGGAATCCGGCCGATACTTGTGCGGGTCGCCCAGAATGTCCGCGGCGCGCGCGATCACTTCCACTTTTATTTCCTTCACGTCGTCGGCCTTGATGTTGTGCTCTTTGACCGTCTTCATCATGGCCGTGAGTGGTGCGTGACTTAGCGCCTCGATTGGGAAACTCTTCATGCCGCAATCAAGAATGCGATAGTGCGAGTCCTTCGAGTTGGGGAGATCTTTCACCAACGCCTCGCCATCAAACGTGGCGGGTTGTCCTTTGTACTGCACGTGATGGAACACAGCGAACAAACCTTCCTTGCCGTCAATAATGTGTTCCGGACCTGAGAATCCGCCGCGAGCAAGGAGCGCACTTTCGGCGCCCATGCGTCCCGCCCACGGATCGACCGTGTTCTTCATGTTGGTCAACTTGCCCGCCGTTACCGCGCCCGGACAAAATGTGCGCGACGCGCTGATTCCCATCGCCGACACCATTTGGTCCGGTGTGAGATTCAGGACGCGACCTGCCGCGACTGGCGCCGCGAACGCGCTCAACGTCGCGTGATGCCAACCGTATTCGCGCACGCCCGGCCGCCCTACTTCGCAAAGGCGCATTTCAATTTCGTAGGCGATAACGGTGGCGAGAATCAGATCCTTACCGCTCAGTCCTTCGCTTTCGCACAATGCTAACGGTGCAGCGATGAGATCGCTGGGATGACATGGATCGGCTTTCCAATAAATGTCGTTGTAATCCATCGCGCGGATCATATGTCCATTCAGAAATGATGCGTCGACCGGATTGGTCTTGAATCCGGATACGAATGCAGTGGCACTGCCATTGCCACCGCCCATGGCGCGGTGATGCTTGAGCAAAATCTTCGCGTCATCTTGCTGACTGCCGCCGAGCGCGCAGCCGATGGAATCGAACCAAAATAATTTCGCCGCTTGAATTGCCTCCGCGGAAAGATGCTCGTACTTCAGTGCACAAGCCCAGTCGGCGATGATGTGTGAGAGAAGGCGTTTTGATTCAGTTGGTTGATGTGCCATGAGATGTCGATCTTTCCGGGTTTATGACTTTGATCGGGGCGCGCAGATTTTCAAGCCGCTTCGCCTCGCCGTCCAGGAACAACCTAACACGTGCGCCCAGTACAACGTCCTGCATCGCGTTGAGAGACCATTGCACTCAACTCGGAACGCCGAACCGTTCTTGCGCGGCTCGTCGGTTCGGAATCGGACCTACTTACGCTTTGTCGTAAACGGCCTTGCCTTTGAACTTCTTCCCGTCCGTGCCTGTACCGTTAATGGTGACCGTGCGCGATTTGCCATCCGCTGAAACCGTGATCTGGCCATTCCAAACCATCTTGCCATCCTTCATCGTGGTGATGTCGTTGGTCCGATCGTTTACCATTTTGTAGGCGACGGAGTTGTACGGCAGATTCCCTTTCACCGGGTAGGCTTTCCCATCGAACTTGCCGACCCAGACGCTGTGCGTCGGTTTCCCATCCTTGTCGACGCCCTCCACGGTCACCTTGATTTTGTCCTTCTGCTCCGCGTAAACCACCGTCGTATTCTTGCCCATCCCGGCCGGCATCTTTGATTTCGCCTCATTGAGCTTCCATGTGCCGATGTGAGGGTTGGCTGCGAAACAAGCTGCGGCCGCCATAAACGACAGGCCCACAGCTACAACTGCAATTCGAGTTTTCATCATGCGGCGATTGCCGCAGAACTATTGTTAGGCGTCAATACGAATTCGAGCGCGGCCTCGATCTTCTGCTTATGCACTCGCGTAATCGGCAATGGCTTTAGCTACATCGAGCGTGGAATCCTTCCCGCCCATGTCGTAGGTGCGCACGTTGCCTTCCGCGATGACGCGGGCAATGGCGTGTTCGAGATGTTTCGCTTTGTCGTCTTCTTTAAGCCAATCGAGCATCAGCTTGGATGTCAGCAGCATCGCAATTGGATTGACCTTGTATTGGCCGGCGTATTTCGGTGCTGATCCATGCGTCGGTTCGAACACAGCATAGTTGTCGCCAAGGTTCGCGCTGGGCGCGAAGCCGAGTCCGCCTACGAGTCCCGCGCACAAGTCGCTGACGATGTCGCCGAACATATTCTCCGCCACGAGCACGGAATAGTCCTGCGGGTTTTTGAACATCCACATACAAATGGCGTCGATGTTCGCGTCGTCCGCGCGAATGTCTGGGTAACTCTTAGCCACTTCTTTGAAGCAACGCATCATCAATCCGCCGGTCTCGCGCAGAACGTTTGGTTTTTCGATTAAGGTAACGCGCTTGCGCCCGGTTTTCTGGGCGAACTCGAAAGCTTGCTTGCAAATGTTTGTGCAACCTTGCTTGCTCATGATGCGGGTGGAGAGCGCAATATTCTCGAGGCCCGCTTTGTCTTTCCACGGTTTCATCTTCGGATTGGCGCAGAGCGCGGTGTAAACCGGCTCCGGCAACGGGAAGAACTCGACGCCGCCGTACATGCCTTCGGTATTTTCGCGGAACACAACTTGATCGATCGGTATGTCCTCGCCGCTTGGATTGGCGATCCTGGTCCCGCGATAGTTCAACGGGTTGCCGGGATAACTTTTACACGGCCGCATATTGGTATGCAGGTTGAACATCTGGCGCAGCTTGACGATGGGCGAGAAGTAAACCAGTCCCTTGTCCTTGAGTTCCGGACTCAATTCTTCCTTGGCTTCGCTTTGCGGTTTGCTCGTAATCGCGCCGAAGAGACCGCACGTCGTTTCCTTAAGCGCTTTCACGGTGCGATCGGGAAGCGCGTTGCCTTCCTTACACCAAAAATCCCAGCCGATATCGCAAGGCACATACTCGGCGTCGAGTTTCATTCGATCCAACACGATGCGCGCGGCTTCCATGACATCATTGCCAACTCCGTCGCCCGGCATCCACGCGATTTTGTATTTAGACATGGTCGCGACTTTATCGAGAAGCGTCAGTGGCCGCAAGTAGCAGCCTAGGTAACCTGTAGCGGCGGTCTGTGACCGCCGCATTAATTAACCTCGAGGCGTTCGCTTCCCGGAAGTAGTGCGACGGTCGTAGACCGCCGCTACAACTACAACTATGCCTTTGCCCGCAACCGTGAGGCCACGAGATTTTCGGCGCCGCCGGCGACAATCAGTTCCTGGGCGGCGGGACTGAGCGGTGGGAAACGGAATGATTTCCCGTCGATGCTCAGCACGGATTTGCCGTAATCGATCGTGATCTCCGACGCTACCGTAGTGGCCGTGCGATTGGTTAGCGTGGCGCGTAAGTGCGTCACCAACTCGGGACATTCAAACACGACGAAGCCGTTGTTAAACGCGTTGCGTTTGTAGGTCTCGGAAAAACTCGCGGCGATGACGCAGGGAATGCCTTTGAACTTCAGCGCGGTAGCGGCCTGTTCCCGACTCGATCCGGTCCCAAAGTTGAGTCCACCGACGACGACATCGCCCTTCTGATAGAGCGTGTTGAAGTTTGGATCGTAATTTTCGAACGTCACCGCCGCCATTTCTTCAGGCGTCATGTCATCGCGATAGGTATGTTTACCGGCATAAATGCCGTCGGTGTTCAAATTGTCTTTATCGATGAAGAGAACGCGACCGCGAACGCTTGGCGGAAAACCTTCGATGATTTCTACCGAAACGTCTGCCTGCGGTTTGCTTTGCGCGCGTCGAACGGAAGTTCCGGCAGCGCGTTCCGTGAATGTTTGCGGCGCGCAAATAAATCCGGCAAGCGCGCTAGCCGCGACGACCGCAGGCGAACCCAAATACACCTGTGAGTCTGGATCGCCCATGCGTCCCTTGAAATTACGATTGGTCGCGCTGATCGCGATCTCGCCTTTGCCGACCAGACCGCGCCCCAAACCGATGCATGTTCCGCAACCCGGCGGCAGCGGAATAGCGCCCGCATCGATCAAAGTTTTCCAGTCACCAGTAGATTCCGATTTCGTTTGCACTTCGGCGCTAGCGGCGGCCAAATAAAATTCGACACCTGCCGCTACGCGTCCACCGCGGCCACGCACCACTTCCGCAGCGTCATGCAAATCCTCGACGCGCGCGTTCACGCACGACATCAAATACGCCTTCTGAATGGGCACATGTTTCCGCTCCATTTCCGCAAGCGACACCATGGTCTTCACTTCATTGGGACCGGACACGTGAGGAACCACGGTCGCCAGATCGAGTTCAAGTTCGATGGCGTACTCGGCGTCCGCATCCGCGCTCAAGTTAGCGCGATCGTTCCACCACGCATCGATGTCGGCGTTCGTGTAGCCGGAGCGGCTTTTGGAGTCGCGCGTTCCCGGGCGGCTGGGATGGCTGAACGCACCAACGCGTGAGCGCAAATAATCCACCGTCACTTCATCAAATGGAAATACTCCGGCCAACGCGCCCCACTCGGTAGTCATGTTGGCAATCGTCATACGCGCACCCATGGAAAGATGCGCCACGCCATCGCCCATGAATTCAACTGCGTGATTGAGGACCTCGTCTTTGTTGAAGAGTCCGCACAGAGCGATGATGACATCCTTGCCAGTCACGCCCGCTGACAGATTTCCCTTGAGCACCGCCTTGGCAACCTTGGGAACTTGCCACCACGTTACTCCGGTCGCCCAAATGCTCGCGGCGTCAGTTCGCACGACGGGTGTGCCGAGCGCTGCGGCTGCGCCGTACAAATTGGAGTGCGAATCGCTTGCCACCACCAACGCGCCGGGAACGACGTAGCCCTGTTCCACCATCACTTGATGCGATATGCCGGTACCCGCCGGGTAAAAATCTATGCCGTGCTCGCGCGCGAAGGCTTCGATCTTCGCGTACTTTTCCAAATTCTTCGGTGTGACATTTTGAATGTCGTGATCGATTGCGAAGACCGGTTGCGCCGGATCAGCGATCGCCGTAGCGCCGATCTGCTTGAATTTCGGAATCACTGCGCCGGTGTTGTCGTGCGTCATGACATGACGCGGTCGAATCGAAACGAAATCTCCGGCGCGCACCACTGTTCCAGCGGCAACTCCATCAGCGTGTCGCGCAGCGATTTTCTCAACGAGCGTGAGGCCCATAACTGATCCAGCGAGTCTTTACTTCGCCAATTCCAGCGCTCGCTGACGAATGATTTTTCGCAGCGAAACGTTCACGGATTTGGAGTTGGAGAAAACCTTGGCGACATCAGGCTCCAAGACTACGGCGTTCGTTCCTTGCGCATAACGGCGCGCGTATTTTCCGCGCTTGCCTTGCGAAAAATCATACTCGTCCGGCATCGGCTTTCCCGCCGATTTATTCGATGATTTTTTCATAAAATTTGCGCTCTCGCCGACTCGCCCGTCGCGCGCTGATGATGCGGATATTATCGCTGCGATCAGTATGGACGACAACGAGCAATTTACCGTTAAACGCTCTCCCCATTGTGATATAACGGTTTTCCGTTCGTGAATGTTCCGGATCGGCAATTGTCAGCGACAACGCATCGCCGAAAATAGTAGAAGCCTCCTCGAAGCCTATATGGTGTTTGGCGAGATTCGATCGCGCCTTGCGCGAATCCCACTCGAACGTTAGTGGCATAAGCCGTTAAGGCCATCTGTTACTTCTTGGCGGCGCGCTTGCCAAGAAACTTGGCAATATCAAAGTCGACAAAATCGGCGTGATGAAAAATGATCGATTCAATCGAGCGCTCGACTTTGTCTCCTTCATGACTATGCGTGGCGATCATGTGCATTACTTCGCCGGGAATGCCGTGCTTGTAGGCAAGCGCTACACCGCTAAACGGATGACGCAGTTGTTGGCCGAATTGGCCCTGAATCACTTTGCCGGACGCGTCCTTATCAAATTCCAGCGGTTTGCCTACGTCGGCCAGGAGCGACCCGGCGATAAGGTAATCGCGTTGCACGGGAATGCCGCAACGGAACGAACTCTCCAACACATCCGCGATAGCGATGCATTGCAGCGCGCATGAATTGAGATGTTCGACGAACTTCATGTCGATATCGCCGGCCAAAAGCGTGAATTTGACCGCGCGAAGTTCGTCGAAGGTCCAGCCCTTACCGCCGCAGCCTGTGGTAATCGCTTCGTTCCAAACCGCCGCCACTTTTTCACGCAGCGAGGCGTCCTTAATCTTCATCAAGCTTGGAAAAAGTTCCGCGATTTCGTCGACGCCGTAGGTGGTTCGTTGGGTTGTTGTCATTTAGTTATTTTGATTTCAGCCGGTACTTTTGAGGTTTGGAAGAAGTCCTTTGCACTATTTTTCTGGCTTCCAAATCGAGCTTAACGGTCTCTCCATACCAACTGATATTTCCCGAAAATTTGCCCTTCAAGCTCTTGTTGAGTCGCTCGAACAATTCGTCGTGAGTCAGTTCCTTTTTTTGTAAAGCCGATACGATCGCCTTCGTAAGCGTTTCGTATTTTTTCCGATCAATGTTCTTTCCGTTTTTGCCTAACGGATGTTTGGTCAGTGTTTTTTCGTCCGCCATTTTAGTTTCGTTTATTTTTCTGCAATGTGTCTCGGCGCAGGTCCATCGTAACCGTGTTTGACCGGATCGATGCGTCGCATCGGTTTTTCGCGAGTTTGTTCCTCGATAACATGCGCTACAAGGCCGGGCGTGCGTGCGATCATGAAAATGCCGTTGAATGCGGCGGGATTCATTCCCAAGTCGGCGAGGATAGCGCCGATCGCGCCGTCGACGTTGATGGGCAGTGCTTTTTTTGCATCAGCGAAAGATTTTTCAACTGCACGCGCCGCTTTCATGTGGACGCCGTCCACGCCGGCTTCGCGGGCGAGATCAAATAGACGCGCGGTGCGCGGATCCTTGGTGTGATAGCGATGACCGAATCCCGGCATGCGATCGCCCGTTTCCTTCATCGCAGCGAGCGTGCGGGTAGCGGCTTCATCCATCGAAATCGATTCACTCGTGGCGCGATCGTTGATCTTTTTTAGTTGTCGCGCGCAATCCTCAATCGCGCCGCCGTGATGACGATTGATCGACATGATGCCGGCCGCGACCGCCGCGCCTAACGATGCGCCGGTGGATGCGACGGTCCGTGCGGACAAAGCACTCGGCGGTGTCGCGCCATGATCGATCGACGACACAAGGATTCCATCCATCAACCGGCCAATCGCGGGCGAGGGCAGTTCACCAGTTAAAATCAAATACACTGCGGCGCCGAAAGAGGCGCGCCCCATGAGATCGGCGATATCGTATCCACGCACGGCGACGCGGTTAGGCTCAATGCGCGTCACCGCCGTATTCCAGACCGCGTTTTTATCGGTTTCACTCATCAGACTTTGTCCCTTCATGCTCTTGAGAATGTCGACTACTGCACCAGGCAGTTCGCCAAACCCATCGACCACGGTCGCGCCAACTTCACGTAATGCTTTCACTTTGCCGGCGTGCGTGCCTCGGCCGCCTTCAATAATCGCTCCCGCGTGACTGAAGCGCGTTCCTTCGCGCGCCGCCTTGCCGCCAATGTATGCGATCACCGGCTTGGTGACTTTTCGATCGCGAATCAATTGCGCTAATTCCTCTTCTTGTGACGAACCGATTTCACCAAAGATCACGATTGCTTCAGTGAGCGGATCCGCTTCAAACATCAGGGCCGCATCGGAAATGCGAATCCCAAGGACCGCGTCACCACCAATATGCGCGATCGTGGAAATGCGCACGCCGGCTTGTCCCAAATAGTAACCTGTGCTCGAAGCCATGCCGCCGGAGCGGCTAATCACTCCAACGCCAGTTGGGATGCCGGGCTTAAACCATTGACGCGCACTTTCAGCGCGACCACCGATCATGCCGACAACGGCCTTGCCCGGGCTTAACACACCGAGTGTGTTTGGTCCGACAAACATCGCGTCATTTGCCTTGGCCGCCGCTGCAATCTCCATTGCGTCCCAAACCGGGACGCGATCCGGTACCAGCACCGTGAGTTTGATGCCCGCATCAATCGCCGAAATGGCCGCGTCTTTGACGCCGGCCGCCGGAACAAAAAGGACGGAGATATCGATGTTGCCTAACGAGTCTACCGCTTCCTGCGGGGTGTTGAAAACGGGCACGCCTAGCACGGTCTGTCCGCCTTTGCCCGGCGTTACACCGGCGACAACGTTGGTCCCGTACTCGCGCATGAGGCGCGTGCGCGCCTGCCCTTCGCGGCCCGTAATGCCTTGCACCAGAACGCGCTTGGTTTCGTCGATCAAGATTGCCATTAACGCGCGCCTCCAATCGCCTCGGCGAGGCCGGGAATATCAAGTTCCAAATAGAAGCCGTCGATTCCAGCGAGTCGACACTCGACATCGCACGCAAGCAACTCGGAATCTTGGTTGGCGAACTCGTCGCTCGTTAGGGCAATTGCTGGCGCATCAGCCCGATCCACGATCAATCCGCCAGAATGCGTCTCGACAGCGCGCCGAATTTCCGGCCATTTCGCCGTCTCGATCCACACGCGACCGCTCTTGACCGGAAACCTGGTGGCTAATGGATCTTTGACGAATTTCGGCGCACGCGGAACGTGCGGTTTCCATTTCGTTCCGTTTGCATTCGCGACAAGTTCCGCGAACCGCGTCGCGATCGTGGCCGGCGCGTCTGTTTTGCGATAGCCCTCGATCGGTGCGCGCAACAGCTTGGACATTCGTTGCAAGATATCGACGGCGCGATCCTCGGTGTTGCCACCCAAACGAATGACCGCGGGAATATCGAGATCGAGTTCCCAAAACGCCTTGGCCAGCCCGTAGGCGGACCAATATTGTTCCTGGCTCGCAACGCCGGAGCCCGAACCAAAATATCCGACGAGGTCGGGCTGGGCTAAAATAATCCGGCTCGCGCGATATACCTTCGACGCAGATGGATTTCCGCTCGTGTCGGTAAAATTGGCGATAGTGAATCCCGCGTTTACGATTGCATCCATCGACATCATCGATCCGCCGCCGCCCGCTCCGTGGAACCCAGCCAGCCCTTTGGAATCTTTCGGTGCAGCGGTTGCCAATTGGGCGAAATAAAATGTGCCGCGATGGTCGCTTTGCTCTACGGCATAAGCGACGCGCTCGAGAGCCGTTGGCGGATGATCGAACTCGCGCGCAATTTCGATTTTCAGTTCGGGATGTCGGGCGACAGCGTAATCATCAATCGTTAGGCGGCAATCCGCCGCCACGAACTCCCCATCTTTCGTCAGCACAAGTGGATTGATTTCGAGTGATCGAGCTTCCACGCTCCGCGCGGCGGCAAATAATTTTTTAATGGATTCGGCGAGTTGCGTCGCGTGCGTCGATGAAAGTCCGGATGAAGCGACGGCTTCTTTTACCGCCGAATCCAGTGGTCCGCCCTTCACATCGCAAGCGATGCGCTGGGTGGAAGCGGCGCGTTCTTCGATTCCACTGCCGCCGCCAGCGGCGAAAATGATCATTGGAGCCCGTGCGGCGTCATCAATGGTAAAGGAAAGAAAAAACTCGCGCTCAATTGCAATCTTCTGTTCCACGAGTACAGCTTCGACCGGAAACTGTCCAACTTTCATCGCCAGCATGCGCGCGGCGTGATCACGAACTTCATCTGGTTTTTGAGCGAACGCCACGCCGCCAATGCCGGCACGTCCTGTGGTCCAAGCTTGAATCTTGATAACGACTTCACTCCCTTTTTTTCCGTCGATAAGTTCCTTCGCGGCCGCGACGGCTTCGTCAGCTGTCGAAGCAGCGCGGCCCCGCGGGATTTTGAATCCGTTAGCGGCAAGAATGGCTTTGCCTTGATATTCGTGAAGTCGCGCCATCGCTGGGTGCTAATTCCACGATCCGAACCAAATTTCAAAGCTCTTTACGAATGAGAAGCTTGAAAAGATATAGCACTGTTGAAAAGCTACATCCCTTCACATGAATATCCGAACATTCTTTCGCGGTGCAGTTTTCGTCGCCCTTCTCATCGGCAGTCTCAGAGCATTCAGCGCCGAAACCTCAGGTGTCCGTGAACCAGGCGATTTGCGCACGGCCGGAACAGTGAATTTTCCGGTGTCGTGCGCACCGGCCGCGCGCCCGGAATTCACGCGCGGCGTCGCGTTACTGCACTCGTTCTTTTATGAGGAGGCGCGCCGAATTTTCACTGATGTCGCCGCAAAGGACCCAAACTGTGCCATGGCGCAATGGGGAATCGCCATGACGTGGTGGCATCCGATCTGGACGCCTCCGACGGCAGCTGAAATGAGCGCCGGCAAGGCGGCGGCGGATAAGGCCATGGCAATGAAGTCTGGCACAGAGCGCGAGCGGGGATTTATCACAGCGCTGAACGCCTACTACGACACGCCGGACAGTCCCACCACGGGCGAGGTCGGGCAGTCTTGTCATGGACCAGTGGGACCGCGCGATCGCGTGGTCGCATATGAAAAAGCGATGCGTAAACTTTCCGACCGATATCCGGACGATGTTGAAGCGCAAACCTTTTACGCCCTGGCGGTGCTGGCGGTGGGCTACGCAACCCCGACCGACACGACGTTGTCCAATCAACTTCAAGCCGCTGGTATTTTGGAAAAACTGTGGAAGAAAAATCCTCAGCATCCCGGCGTCGCCCACTATCTAATACACAGCTACGATTATCCGGCATTCGCCGAGCGCGGATTGGCAGCGGCCCGGAGCTACAGTTCCATCGCACCGTGGGTTCCCCACGCCCTGCACATGCCATCGCACATCTTCACGCGCCTGGGCATGTGGGAAGAGTCCGTCGCCGCGAACCGTTCGTCCGCTGACGCGTCGCGCGCTTACGCCGCCATACGACACCGCGATGCTACCGAAGCAGAGGAACTGCACGCGCTCGATTACATGGCTTACTCCTATTTACAGGAAGGACAGGACGCCAAGGCGAAGGAGATCGTCGACTTCGCCGCGACCGTACGCAAAACCAATCCCGAGCTGGAATTCAGCGGGGCTTATGCTCTGGCCGCCATCCCGTCGCGTTATGCGCTCGAGCGCAATGCCTGGTCCGATGCAGCGGCGCTGCGCGTTCCGGCATTGCCGCATTGGTCTTCTTTTCCATTCATGGAAGCGCTGATCGAGTATGCCCACGCTCTCGGACGAGCGCACACGGGCGATCTTGACGGTGCACGCAAGGCGATGGATCGGATGCTGCAATTGCGAGATGCGACGTCGGATCCAAAGTTTGATTATTTCAAGAGACAGCTCGACCTGCAAATGCAGGCAGCGTCAGCGTGGATTGCGTACGGCGAAGGCAAGAAGGATGATGCCATTGATTTGTTACGACGCGCGGCGGATGCGGAGGACATTCTCGGCAAGCATCCTGTTTCGCCCGGTGCGCTCGTCCCGGCCCGCGAACAACTGGGTGATCTGCTGCTGAAACTGAATCGGCCGAAAGAAGCGCAGCGCGAATTTGAGGCGGCGCTGAAAATTTATCCGGGACGATTCCGCGGTCTGTATGGCGCCGCGCAGGCAGCGGAACAGAATGGAGAAAAGGAAAAGGCACACCACTATTACGCCAAGCTGACTGAACAAACGGCGAAGGCCAATGGCTCACGCAGTGAGCTCGCACAATTGAGCGAATATCGTGCGGCCCGGGGTGCGACGACGCAACCACGCAGCGCTACGGAACCTCAGAAATAAGTTTGAATACGGAAGGCTGGGCGTGAAAAGCTGAGGCACTGCATGACCTCACTGGATTATTACGCTATCGAAGACCTTCTCACCGACGACGAGCGCGCGGCTCGCGATCGTGCGCGGCGTTTTGTGCAGGAGGAAGTGATGCCCGAGGTCGTGCCTTGTCACCGGGCCGGCAAATTTCCGGAACATCTGACCGCACGCATGGGCGCATTGGGATTTTTTGCGCCGCATCTGAAAGAATACGGCGGCGCCGGACTTACCTACACAGCATACGGACTGATCATGCAGGAGTTGGAGCGCGCCGATTCCGGTTTGCGTTCGCAAGCATCAGTCCAAGGCGCGCTCGCGATTTATGCGATTTATTCATTCGGGACACCGGAACAACAAGCGCGCTGGTTGCCGGGGTTGATGTCGGGGGAACGTGTCGGTTGTTTCGGACTAACGGAACACGGACATGGTTCAGATCCCGGTGGAATGGAAACGCACGCCAAGCGCGACGGCGATCATTATGTCTTGAATGGCAGCAAATGCTGGATCGGTAACGCGTCGATCGCAGACGTGAAAGTTATCTGGGCGAAAGACGACGATGGGCGAGTTGGGGGATTCATTGTGGAGAAAGACGCGCCCGGATTTCGTGCACAGGATATTGAAGGAAAGTTTAGCCTGCGCATGTCGCGGACGTCGGAGTGCTGGTTCGAAAACTGTCGCATCCCGGCGGAGAATCGTTTGCCCAAAGCGGCGGGAATGCGCGCACCGCTGTCGTGTCTGTCGCAGGCGCGCGTGGGCGTGGCGTGGGGCGTGATTGGCGCGGCCATCGATTGTTACGAAACCGCACTCGCCTACGCGAAATCGCGCGAACAGTTCGGTCGTCCGATCGCCGGTTTCCAATTAGTGCAGCAAAAGCTCGTCGGGATGGTGCAGGAGATTACGAAGGCCCAATTACTAGCCTTGCGTCTAACGCGCATGATGGAGTCGGGAAAAGTTCGCCCGCCGCAAATTTCGTTGGCCAAGCGGAACAATGTCTGGATGGCGATGGAGTGCGCGCGTAAGGCGCGTGACATCATGGGCGCGGTCGGCATTACCGATCGCTATTCTGTGATTCGGCATTTGATGAACCTGGAGTCCGTTTACACTTACGAAGGGACGCACGACATTCACACGCTGGTCGTTGGCCAGGACGTCACGGGGATTAACGCTTTCGAGAGCTGAGTAAGGTGGGAGGGGCCTTAGCGCCCCGACCTTGACTCAGTCGCCGCACTGAGGCCGCTCCCACATTCAATCACAGATCGCGCGGTTGTTGATCGATGAGGATTAAGTAGATTCAGAATTGTTATGAACGAACCAGTCTATATCCTCGGCGGCGGCCGGACCGATTTTAAGCGCAACCTGAAGAAGGAAGGCAAAACCATCCGGCATTTGATTATCGAGTCGGGTAAAAAAGCGATCGAGGACGCGAAGATCGATCCCGCGGAAATTCAGGCTGCGGCGGTAGGAAATTTCAACGCGGGCCAATTCACCAAGCAATTGCATCTCGGCGCCTTCATTCCCGAGATAGATGAAAAGTTGCACGGCATTCCGACGATGCACACCGAAGCGGCGTGCGCATCCGGTTCACTATCGGTGCTGCTTGGCGCGCAATGGATCATGGGCGGATTTCATGATGCGGTGCTCGTGGTCGGCGCGGAACAACAGAAGACAATGTCGTCACTTGACGGTTCCGATGTTCTGGGCGCGGCGGCCGATTACCACATCGAGAAACCGGAATACGGCGACTTCATGTTTCCGAAATTGTTTGGGCGCATTGCACAAATCTACATCGAAAAATATGGTGCAACGCCTAACGACCTCGCTGCGATTGCATACAAGAATTATGCGCATGCGCGCTTGAATCCCCTGGCGCAAATGCGCGATGCGAATCTGACTTACGATCACGCCTCACAGGTTTCGGAAAAAAATCCAAGCGTCGCGCCGCCCTTGCGCGTTTCAGATTGCTCCCAGATTACCGATGGTAGCGCTGCATTGATTTTGGTCTCAGGAAAATATCTCGACCGCATTGGTCGCGATAAATCGAAACTGCCGCGCCTGCTCGGCTTCGGCAGCACGACCGATTATCTCGCGCTTGAGAAAAAGGATGCGCCGACATTTTCGACTGCGCGCAAAGCAGCGGAGAAAGCTTTCAAGATGGCGAACCTCAAGCCGCGCGACATGCAAGGCGTCGAAGTGCACGATTGCTTCTCGATTACCGAAATCGTTGCCTACGAAATTCTCGGGCTCGCCGAGCCGGGTAAAGGCGCGGAGCTGGCCAAGAGCGGTGCGACTGCGTTACCGCAAGTGCGCGGCGAACATGTCAGCGGCAAAATCGGCTGGGAAATTCCCGTCAACACCGGCGGCGGCTTGATCGGCGATGGCCATCCTGTGGGAGCGACGGGGGTGCGGCAGGTTCTTGATGCTTATCAACAGCTGACGAATCAAGCAAATGCGCGACAGATCGAAGGCGTGAAGAAATTCCTCACCTTCAACATGGGCGGCAGCCTAACGACTTCTGTCGCGATGATCTGGGGCCGCGAATAAAATTCTTCGCCGCGATTACGCCGGAGCACGCACGCCGAATAACGGCGGCCGTTGCGATTTTTGCACGGTGCCGCCGGAAGCTGTTGCGATTTTCGCGCGCAACTCCGTGATGCGATTCTTTATCGTGGTGCAACGCTCGCGCTCAAGAGTCGCTTCGCTATCGGATAAATATTGCGCTTCGTATGGCGGCTTCGCCGGTTTCAAAAAAATCTCCACCACATCGTTCGCAATGCAGGCCCGATGCAACGTTGAACTGGAGGGAATCTCCTCCGCTTCGGCGAGCAAACGATCGCGGATCGCGATGTAAGCATGGATCTCGGCGTGGGCATGCTTTGCCTGATGGCGCTCGGGCGCCTTGACCGAAGCCGGCATCTGCTTGGCCGGGTCGGCTTTCGCTGCTGCTGATCTGCGCCATCCGAAATGCATGAATGACATTAAGCATCACCCGTGCCGCGCGACGACCGAGGATGGGCCCGGAATTTAGGCCGCTTCGATACTTCGGAAAATGTCCGCCCCAATCTCAAACGAGCGCAGGCGGGCGCGGTGATCGAAGATCTGCGCGGTGACGATGAGTTCGTCGGCGCCAGTCTCCGTCAATATCTCCATGAACCTTCGTCGCACCGCATCGGACGAACCTACCGCCGCATATTTTGTTCGGTGCTCAATGGCTGCGCGTTCTTGCGGACTCCAGATGTCGTCGATGTGTTCGTTAGGCGGCTGAAGTTTTGCAGGTTGGCCGCGAATGAGATTCAAAGTTTGTAATTGTGCGGAACTGAAAAGCCCGCGCGCCTGGTTATCGGTGTCGGCAGCATAAATGCCGGCCCCAACGATCGCGTACGGTTTTTGTAAATCAGGAGATGGTTTGAATTCGCTGCGATAAATTTCGAGAGCAGTGTGAAGATAATCCGGCGCAAAATGCGAGGCGAAGCCGAAGGGCAGGCCAAGTTCCGCGGCCAGACGTGCGCTAAAGTCGCTCGAACCCAGGAGAAAGATCGGAACATGTGATCCGGCGCCGGGAACGGCGGTCACGCGCTGGCCGGGTTTCGATGCGCGAAAATAGGACATCAGTTCGAGCAAATCTTCCGGGAAATTGTCGGCACTTTCGAAATAACGACGTAACGCGCGCGCCGTTGCCTGGTCGCTTCCCGGCGCGCGACCGAGTGCAAGATCGATGCGGCCGGGATAAAGCGATTCAAGCGTCCCAAACTGTTCCGCCACGACAAGCGGCGCGTGATTCGGCAACATGATTCCGCCTGCGCCGACACGAATTGTTTTCGTCCCTCCCGCAACGTATCCGATCACGACCGCCGTCGCTGCACTCGCGACGCTCGGCAAATTATGATGCTCCGCGAGCCAGTAGCGATGATAGCCCCACGTCTCCGCGTGCTGCGCCAGATCGAGCGTGTTGCGGAATGCAACGGACGCGTCGCTTCCCTCGAGTATCGGGGAGAGATCGAGCAGCGAATATCGAATCATTCTTACGCTATGATATCGCGTTTCGAGTGGCGTCGCGTTGTGAAAACCGGACCGTTACGCTTACCGCACTGCGCCGCTTTTACCAAGAAGCTGACGAAGATCCTCGGCGTTAAGAGCGGTGACTGGAAGTGTTGTCGATCGACCGCGAAGAAGGAGATCGTGAAAACGTGTGTCCGTCGTCAGACCCGCCGCTTGCAGCGTGTAGCGCGAGACAACTAGCGGCGCATTCATTTCCTTGGTCGCGCTTTCCAATCGCGCCGCCGTATTTACAACGTCGCCAAGCGCGGAAAGGATCGGCGTTTTCGGCGGACCCATGCGGCCGACGATCGCATCGCCGGTGTGAATACCGACGCCCATTGTGAGCGGCTCGGCGAGTTCTGCCGCGAGCTGCTGGTTTAGATGGTCGAGCTTTTCCAGCATTTGCAGCCCACAAATCAAAGCTGCGCGCGCGCCGTAATCAATCGACGCTTCGAGACCGAACAACGCCATCAAACCATCACCGGTAAAATTCGAGTAATGTCCTCCTGCGCGATCAACGGCTTCTGCCATTTCTGCGAAATAATGGTTTAGGAGAAAGACGACGTCGTATGGCATCCGAGCTTCCGCCAAACGCGTTGAGCCGCGCAGATCGATGAAGAGAATCGTGACGTGGCGTTCTTCGCCGAATTCCTTGCCGTGCGGTGCGCGCACTTGAGTTGATATGGCCAGTCCCGGGTGAAGAAGCGGAGTTACGGAAATGTCGGCTGTCGGCTGCAGCTGGCAGGCCAGCCGTAAACCAACTGGCGCGCCGATGCGGGTGAGTGCGCCGGCTTCCAATTCGTTAAGCGGCGGAAGTTCGTCCGCTGTCTCCTCGACACGGATGCGGCAAGTTGTGCAACGTGCCCGCCCGCCGCACACGGATACGTGTGGAAGATGCGCCATGCGGCTGACTTCCAGGACTGACATTCCAAGAGGCGCCTCTACGGAAAAATCGCCCGGGTAAGTAACCTCGAAACGGTTGTGTCGTTGCTGCCAAAGCCGAAACCTCGCCGCCAAAATTACTAGCGCGACGAGACCGAGCCATGAGGGACCCACCCATTCTTTGAGGAATGCGCGCGTGGCCGCGCGGTGCGGATCGGAAGGCACGCCGAGCGCTTTCATTTTTTTGAACCACACCGTGTCCACCCGGGCGCGCGCGCCGATACCAACCGTGAATGCGCAGCCAGAAATGCAGACCCATGACAAAGTGCCCCCAGACCAGAAGAACCAGGAGAATTTGGCGAAAGCGCGTCCAGGGATCGACCCAAAGGTTGGCGATTTCGTAAGGGTAATTGATGTCAATGCCGGTGAGGATGCGTGTGCCGCGCGTATTGACGATGTGAACTAAGAGCAGGTACGGAATCGCGAGACCGAGAACAATCTGGGTCCATTCCCAAACCGGCATCGTGTAATGCCTTCGCCGCGCTAATGCGGCCAGCGCGCAGATCGCATGCACGCTCAAGCTTCCATACAACAACACTTGTCCCACCGGCGAATGCCAGAGCGCCATCACATAAGGCCGCGCTGTCTCCTGGGCGTTGATCGAGATAAGACCAAGCGCGTGATTCGAGAGATGCATCGTGACGTAAAGTCCGATGACGATTCCGGTGATGGAACGCAGTCGCGCGAGAGTTTGTCGAGCTGCCCACATCTGAATAATCAGCCCATGTAATAGCCGCCGTTCACATTCAGGACGTGGCCGGTGATGTAAGAAGCCATTGGCGAAGCGAGAAAAAGCGCAGCGTTTACAATTTCGTTTACGTTCCCTAGGCGTCCGAGCGGGATCTGCTTTTTGAAATTCTCCGTCACTTCTTCGGGCATGCCTTTGCTCATGCCGACATCGATGAAGCCGGGAGCGATCGCGTTCACCGTAATGTTTTGTCGCGCAAACTCGCGGGCGGAAACTTTCGTTAGGGCGATGATCGCCGCTTTGCTCGAAGAATAATTCGCCTGGCCGAATATTCCCATTTGTCCGCTCACGGACGACATATTAACGATACGGCCGCCGTTGCGTAAAACTGCCGCGGCTTTCTGCGTGACGTTGAATGTTCCGGCGAGATTGACACGCACGACACTCTCGAATTCTTCGAGCGTGAGCTTTTTGATAGTGCGATCACGAATGATTCCGGAATTGTTCACGAGAATGTCGAGTCCACCGAACCGCTCGGAGATTTGTTTCATCATTGACTCGACTTGCTGCGGATTGGTGACGTCGCAGTCGATCGCGAGCGGATCTTTCAGTTCTTTCGCCACTGATTCGGCGTCTTTTTTATTCTGTTCGGTAGAGTCGGAAATGTAATTAACGACACAATTTGCGCCGCGGCCGCCGAAGGCCTTGATCATCTCCGCGCCGATACCGCGCGAACTGCCCGTGACGAGCACAACCTTGCCGGAAAAATCGAGAGGATCATTCATCGAGCGATTTTAGGCTGGAATCGGATTGCCCGCCAAACGATTAACGTTAGGTTTCTCGCTCGCATGGCTTCACCTGTCCGCATTCTCACCGCTGTACCGATTTGCGATGGGCACGACAGCGCCATTAACACAATCAATCTCGAATTTATCCGGCACGGAATCGAGGTCGTGTATCTCGGCTATCATCGATCCGTCGAAGACATCGTGCGGTCCGCAATCCAGGAAGACGTGGGCGCAATCGGGATTTCCAGTTACAACGGCGGGCACGTCGAGTTCTTCGCCGAAGTGGCTGACATGCTGCGCAGACGCGGAGCAGACGACATTAAACTTTTTGGTGGCGGGGGCGGCACGATCACGCATGCGGACGAAAAGGCCATGAGCCGCAGTGGTGTCGATAAGATATTCTTCGCCGGAACCGCGCTAACAGAAATGGCGGATTTTGTGCAGGAGCGCTATGGCAACACACATCGTAAACGACGAAAGGCTACCCCCGATATGCAGCTCGCGCGTGCGCTCACGGAAATTGAAAACCGTTACGCAAAAGGCACGCGAGGAAAGAAAACGACGAAGCGAAAGGTGAACTCGTTAGGCAAGACACGCGTCATTGGCTTCACCGGTCCCGGCGGTGCAGGCAAGACCACTCTCATCGACGAACTCGTGCTCCGTTTATTGAATCGCGAACCGAGGGCGCGCATCGCAATCCTATCGCATGATCCGAGCGTGGTTGGTGAAGGCGCTTTGCTCGGCGATCGTGCGACGATGATCAATTCGCAAAACGATCGCGTTTTCATGCGTAGCATGGCCACGCGCGGACAGGCCGGTGGATTGTCGCCTGCGACCGGCGAATGCCTCGCTTTGCTCGCGCGTTCCGATTTCGATTACGTCATCATCGAAACGGTCGGCACCGGTCAGGAAGCGATGCCTTTTAAAAATGAGCTCATTCAAAAAACGGTGCTGGTAATGAATCCCGATTATGGCAGCCGGTTGCAGTTGCAGAAAATCGTGATGCTAGATCTCGCGGATCTCGTTGTTGTGAACAAAAGCGATCAGGACCGGGCGCGTACTGCGTTATCGGAAATTGAACGGCGACTTGATCAAAACAAACGCGAGCAGAAGTTATTATCGACAGTAGCGAAAAGGCATCGCGATCCGGGCGTCGATGAACTTTGCGATTGGGTGATAGATGAATCTCGTAGGGCGCGACCGCCGGGCGCGCCGAACTGGACGGCCCGGCGGTCCGTCCCTGCCACAAACAGGAAAAAGAAATGAGCAAACTAGGACAAGTTGTTGAGGCGGTTGAAAACTATAATCGGTTTGTTCTCGATGAGGTAAAACGCGCGCGCGTTGACAAGGCGTTTGGGCAAAAACTTCTCAATCGCTGGAACGATGTAAAAGCGAAGACGCCGATCGGGACGGCGCCGACTGGATTAAAGTTGCCGCGGCTCGCGTTGCCGGAGATCGACGAGCCGGGCGAAATCGCGCGATACTTGTTAGGCGAAGGGTTGCCGGGCGAATTTCCATTCACCAATGGCGCATATCGCGAAATGTATCTCGAGCCATTGCGTGCGCCGGAGGAGGGGAGTTTTGGCAAGAAGACCCACGGCAAAAACGGCCAGAGCAAAAACGGAAAGAATGGTAGTGCGGCTTCTCCCAAGACAAAGGAAACGGAAGAACCGACGCGCCTCTTCTCCGGTTTCGGATTGGCCGAAGACACGAACAAACGTTTCCATTATCTCACTGGTCACCAACGCACCGCGCGCCTAAGCACGGCGTTCGATGGGCCGACTCTCTACGGCATCGATAGCGACGCGGACGGCGTCTTTGGGAAAATCGGTGAGGGTGGTCTCGCGATCGACACCTATGAAGATATGGTCCGTCTTTACGACGGGTTCGATATGGGTTCGCCGAGTTTCTCGGCATCGATGACCATCAGCGGTCCGGCGCCAATCATCATGGCGATGTACATCGCCGCTGCGAAAAAACGCTTTGGTTCGAAAGTTGTCCCGAATCTGCGCGGCACGATCCAGGCCGACATTTTCAAAGAAGTGCAGGCGCAGAATGAAACGATTTTTCCGACGGAAGCGTCGCTTCGTTTTCTCTGCGATATGATCGAATACACCACGCGCGAAATGCCGCGCTGGTATCCGGTTTCGATTAGCGGATATCACATCGGCGAAGCGGGCGCGACGCCGGTGCAGCAGGCTGCCTACACTGTCTCGAACGGGTTCGCTTACGCCGAAATGCTCGCGGCTCGCGGCATTCCGGTCGATCAATTCGCGCCGCGTCTTTCTTTCTTCTTGGATTGCGGACTCGATGTCGAATACATCGCGCTCGCGCGCGCCTCGCGCCGGATTTGGGCGATTGGAATGCGCGACGTTTTCGGCGCGGGAACTAAGGGCCAGATGTTCAAACTGCACACGCAGACGAGTGGTCGCTCGCTCGTCGCAGCGGAATTCAAAAATAATCTCACGCGCACAGCGGCGGAGTTGATGCTCGCTTACATGAACGGCACAAATTCGTGCCACTCGAACAGCGCCGACGAACCGTTCACGACACCGAGCGAAGAATGGATTCGGCTCGCTGCGCACGGACAGGCGATCCTGCTCGATGAATCCGGCATCTTCAAACACACTATGAACATGTTGACCGGCTCGCCCGGTATGAAAGCTGTCGAGCGTGCAGTCGAAGCAGCGATTCTGGAAGAGTTCCGGCGGATAGAGGAACTCGGTGGCGTGCTCGCGGCGATCGAGCATCGCTATCAACGCAGCCAAATTCAAAATGCCGCGCATCGCTACGAACAACAAATTTATGACGGCACACGGCCCATCATCGCCTTGAACAAATATGCGGATTTAAAGGATGAAATGCCGGAATTGGAAATGGTGCGAACACCGCGTGCAAAGAAACAGTTGCAGGTGGATCGCTTGAAGAAATTCAAGAAAAAGAACGCGGAGAAATCCAAACGCGCGCTCGATAAGCTCGTTGATGTGGTCGAGCGCGGGGAGAACTGTTTTCCGACGTTGATCGACGCCGTTGAAGTTTGTTCGTTAGGCCAGATCACCGGCCGTTTGCAGGAGATCGTCGGGCGTTTTCGACCGATGGTGTAGCGCTTGGAGGTCAGCCATCCTGGCTGACTCGGCGGACGGGCTTCCAGCCCGTCCATCTTTAAGAGACAAGCTAGAAGCTTGTCGGCCGAATCAGGCTGGAAGCCTGACTCCCCATTACGCATTCGGGCCGCGCGGTTCGCGGTGGGCCAGCTTGAGCGGTTTTGCCTCTTTCAAGACGTGACGCGCGATGACCAATCGTTGCACCTCACTTGTGCCTTCGCCGATCGTGCAAAGTTTGGCGTCGCGCAGATATCGTTCGATTGGCAGGTCGCGGCTGTAACCGTAACCGCCGTGGATTTGCATCGAGCGATCGCAAATCTTCACGGCGGATTCTGACGCGAAGAGTTTTGCCATCGCGGATTCCTTCGTCGTATTTTTTCCCTGATCCTGCAAGTGCGCGGCATGCATCGTCATCACTTCGCTCGCTTCCAATTCCATCGCGGAATCGACCAGCATCCATTGGATCGCCTGGAAATTTCCGATTGGGTGACCGAATTGCTTTCGTTCGTTCGCGTAGGAGTTCGCGCGATCGAAAGCCGCTTCCGCAATTCCAACGGCGAGCGCGGCGATGCTGATGCGCCCGCGATCCAAAACTGTCAGAGCCTGCTCGCGTCCGCGGCCGCGGTCGCCGAGAATTCCCGCTTTCGCATCCGTGAAACGCAGCTCGGACGTCTCGCTCGCGCGCATTCCATAGGTGTGAATTTTTCGGACCGGCGTGACCTGATCCTTCATCATGATGAAGGCGCTGATTTCATTCTTGCCCGCGTCGGTTTTGCCGGTGGTGGCAATGACGATCAGTAGATCGGCCACGCGTCCACTGGTAATGAAATGTTTCATTCCTTTGATGCGCCAATGATCGCCGTGCTCGGTCGCGAGGGTTTCGATTCCGCCGGTGTCGCTGCCCGCGTTCGGCTCGGTCAAACCCCAACCGCCGATCCATTCACCACTCGTTAGGCGAGGGATGTATTTCCTTTTCTGTTCCTCGGTCCCGAAAAGATTGATCTGTCCGACGGAAAGTGCGTTGTGCGCAGCGATATCCATTGCGAGCGAGGCGCACACCTTGCCGAGTTCTTTGACGGCGAGCGCCGCCGTCACGTAGCTCAAGCCGCGACCGCCGTATTCCTTTGGCGCGACCATCCCCATCAAACCAATCTTTCCGGCTTTGGTGAAAATCTCGCGTGGCAGTTGTTCGTCGTGATCCCACTGGTCGGCGTAGGGGGCGACCTCGACTTGATTGAACTCTTCCAGTTTACTGAGGAACGCGCGCGATGCGTCGTCGAGAGGATGTTCGAGTGTCATCATAAGAAAAAACAGGATTGTAAAAATTCAGAAAAACCAATCCTGATAATCCTGTGAATCTTGTCTAGGTATTTCGGGTTGCTTTGGCGTTCGTTGTCGTCAGGTCGAAGCCACACTTATGCGGACGCGAGTGAGTGGGATTCGCATTGCGAGCATTACGGACCGCGGATTATTCTGCGCGCACTCATGGCTTCCCCGCAAATAGACGCTGGGGCAAGTGCGCGCACGCGAATCGCGAGGCGGCTCCTGCCGTTTCTTTTTCTCCTTTACGTCGCGAACTATCTCGATCGCACGAATATCGCCTACGCGACGCTTGGGATGAAAGGAGATCTCGGTCTGACCGATTCCGTGTTTGGCACGGCGAGCGGAATTTTCTTCATCGGATATTTCGCGCTACAAATTCCAGGGGCGCTGCTGGTGGAACGCTGGAGCGCCAGGCTGCTGCTCGCGATAACGCTCATCACATGGGGCGCACTCACAACGCTCACCGGTTTCGTACGCACTCCACTGGAGCTTTACGGTGCGCGATTCTTACTGGGCGCGGCCGAGGCAGGATTTTTTCCCGGGGTAATTGTCTATCTTTCGCACTGGTTTATTTATCAAGACCGGGCCAAGGCAACGGCGCGGTTCATGGCCGCGATTCCAATTGGATTTATGATCGGCGGACCTATTGCCGGCGCGATTCTTGGTGTGCACTGGTTAGGCATCACCGGGTGGCGATGGCTTTTTTTGCTGGAAGGTGTACCTGCTATTGTGCTGGGAGTCACCGCGCTATTCGTGTTGCCTGATTGGCCTAACGAAGCGCGATGGCTCCCGCCTAACGAACGCGATTGGATCACTGCTCGCCTCGACGAAGAGCGACGCGCGAAAGCGCACGCTGAGCAGATGACGATTTGGCAAGCGATCCGGCATCCGGCGGTCCTGGTGCTCACGGCCGGGCTATTCTTCACCTATACCGGCGGCTATGCGTTTTGGTTCTGGTTTCCCACGATGATCCAGCGCTTCACCGGTTGGACGGATGTTCAACGCATCGGCTGGGTCGGAGCGATTCCGTTTGTCGCGGGCCTGATCGGAATGCTCATTCTCGGCTGGAGCTCCGATCGCACGAACGAGCGGCGATGGCATTTTGCCATTCCTCAACTGACGGCGGCGCTCGCATTCGGCGTGTGGTTTTTCATCCCGCATTCGAATGTGCTGCTCATTGCGGTGTTCACGCTCGTTGGCTTTGGCACGGTCGCTTATCTGCCATCGTTTTGGGCGTTGCCTTCCGCATTTCTTACGAGTTCAGCCGCGGCCGCCGCGGTGGGTTTTATTAATTGCACCGCAAGCATCGGCGGATTTGTCGGTCCGAAGATTATCGGCAACCTGAGCCAGCAAAGCGGTTCGTTCGATACAGGATTCATCTTCATGATCGCGTGCTTTGCAGTCGCGTCCCTGTTGGTCCTCCTTTGCCCACGCGAGCGCACGACATCGAATTCGGATTGACGTTTGACGTCGTTTCCATCGGAATCACCACATGATGAAAACTCGAATTGCAGTTGTGGCTGTAGCCTTGTCGTTTGTGGGGGCCACGGCTTGTTTTGCGGCTAACGCGCACCTTGGAACATGGAAAACCAATGAGGCGAAATCAAAGGTCGCACCTGGAATGGGCAAAACTAACACCGTCCAGTACGCGGAAAAGAAGGACCAGTTACAGGTGACTGTGGACGGAACGGATAAGGATGGTAAACCGACGCACGGCGTCTGGATGGGCAAGACCGACGGCAAATCCTATAAGGTAAAGGGGAACCTTGCCTGGGACGCGATGGCCTACAAAATGGTGGATGAGCGGACCTACGATATTACCGCGATGAAGGACGGGAAAATGTCGTGGACTGCCAGAAGCACCGTCGCGAAGGATGGCAAATCGCGCATGCTCAACATGAGTGGCACCGGCGCGGACGGGAAGAAGTACAAGGCCAAGATAGTTTACGACAAGGAATAGGCGCGGCTGCTTCCGCTTCGCGCTTCTCTTTAGCGTTCAGAGTATCTCTGAACAACGATTGAGTTACGTCCGGTCGGAGCGAAGAGCACGTCAACTCAGTGGGTGGCAGAGCGAGCAGCGGGTAAGTCTAGCTTTGCAAGCAGGTTTTTGTATCGCACGTCGCTCCGGAGGTCGCGCAATATCGGATCAACCAAAAGACCAAGCGTGCCGGTATCGTGGTTATCAAAGGAAATTTGTAGCCACTCGAAAGTCTTATCTTTCTCGCCCCGCACTGCGTAAACTTGAGCGATTTGATAGGCCAGTGTGTCTCGCCCGTTAGCGATGAGATCGGCCAGAGCCGCGTCCGCGGCCAGGCGATCTCCACGAACATTATGTGCGAGCGCAAGTTCGAAACGGCGATAGCCTTCGTCGGGCTCCAATTGCGCTTCGCGCAGCGCCGTCTCGCCATCCCCGCGCTGGACAGCGACCATCACTTGGAATCGGTGACTGGAAGCAGCCGTCGGCTGCAACTCGGCTGCTTTGCGGCCGACTGCGTCCGCCTCATCAAGTTTTCCGCTAAGGAAAAGGTCGCGCGCGAGATTGATCTGCGGGGCAAGGGCAAGCGGATCCAATTCCACTGCCTGCCGAGCCTGCTTCTCGGCCTCATCAAAATTACCGAGGTAAACAATCACTCGCGCCAGCAGATCGTTCGCGGTCGGGTTCGCGGGCGAAAGTTCTTTCGCGTGCCTTAGTTCGTTCAGACCCTCGGCAAATTTCCACTCGATGAAAAGCGAACCCAGCCAAGGGCCGCGTGTGCCTCGGCCAGCGCTGGCGCAATCGCGACAGCTTTTTCCGCATCGCTGCGCGCTTTCGTCCACGCTGCCTTACCTTCTCCGGTGAGATCGCCAATGAGCGACCAGGCTTCAGAACGTCCGGCGTAAGCCAAAGCATAATCCGGATCGAGTCGAATGGCCTCATCGAAATGACCGACCGCTCTGCGATAGTCTTCGGTGTTGCGTCGCTGGAAATAAAAATGACCGAGCAGATAAGCGTCATGCGCTTCGGTATTCTTCGTCGCTGCCTTGATGGATGATCGTTCATCCGACCCGAGCAGAGTTACTTTCAGTGCCGAAGCCACCGCTCCGGCGATCTCCTCCTGGACCGCGAAAATATCCTTCAGTTCGCGATCGAATGTTCGCGTCCAAAGTTCGATTCCATCCGCCGCGTTTACCAGTTCGGCAACGATGCGCACCCGGTCGCCTTGCTTGCGCACCGTCCCCTCCAGGAGTGTCGCCACGCCCAACTTCTCGCCAATGATCTTGCTCTCCTCTTTGCGGTCCTTGAAACGAAAGGAAGAACTGCGGCCGACGACTTTTAGCTCTCTGATCTGAGCCAGCGCCGCGATTAATTCTTCCGATAGACCATCGGAAAAATATTCGTCATTTGGATTACCGCTTTCATTCAGCAGCGGCAAAACGGCAATGGACTTGGCCGATAATTTGCCCGACGAGGAGTTCTCGCGAAATCCGTAGCGTCCGAGCGCGAACAAACCGACGGATAAAAGCGCGCCGATCATAACGACGTAAATCCAGGCATGCGATTTGGCACGTGCCTGGTTCGGAAGGTTAATGTCTTCGGTCCGTTGTAAACCTTCCGGAGTTAATTCGAAGGCCCACGCGATCACCAGTGCGATAGGAAATCCGATCAAGATTACGAGTACGACCAATCGCGCGGCCCAACTCGGAATCTCGAAAAACGGAAAGACCTGCGTCGCGACTTGAATGAGCAACCAGCCAACAACGGCATAAGCGACGGCGACCTTGTAAACATTGCGCCGCTTCAGCTCGGCGAAAAAATTGCGTGAGTTCATGGCGCCTTCTTCGGGAGATTTTTCTGCCGCCAGGTCTCGGCGCGCTGCCAGGACTCGGTCATGCCCCAGTCCGCCAGCTTGCGGTGGAACTCGGGAGACTGTCGCGGCATCACTTCCTGGAATGTCCAAAGGATGATGTCCCGATAGATCGAGACGACAGGCTTTAACAACGAGACCGCCTCATCGCGGTGTCCCAGCGTGCAGAGCAATAATCCGCGAAAAAAATTATTCGCGGACGGATGCTGAAGCAATACCTCTGCTTCCGTGCGACGGCCGGTGGCAAGAAGTGCTTCGGCCAGAGAGACCGGCGTCCACTCTGGTTGCTCGGGCTCCTGCGCGAGTTTTTCCAGTATGCTCCGTCCCTCTTCCGCGCGACCAGCTTTCACCAACGCCATAGCCTTGAAGCAACGGGCCTGCGGAGAACCGGGTTGGATGGCCAGCACCTGATCGAGGACCTCAAGGGCTTCCGGATACTTTCCCAGCCACGTAAGATAGGCGCCGTAGTTATCCAGAATACGTGGGGACAACGGATCGAGCTCCACCGCCCGCTTCATCTCAACCATCGCCTCGTCGATGTAGCCTTCCTCAGAAAGATTGCGCGCGTACCACTGGTGGGCGGTGGCGAAATTCGGGTCGAGTTCGATGCTTCGCCCATAAGCTTCCTTGGATTCGGTCCATCGACCGAGGTTTTCCAGGACATTGCCTTTCGCTGCGTAGCCTTCCGCGAGGTCGGGATCCAAAGCTAGCGCCCGCTCGGCCCACTGCAGCGCCTGCTCGTTGAGCGCCCGGCCTTCGCCCGCAATTGGATCATTGCCAAGCTCGGCTGAACGTACCGACAGCACAAAGCCCATCGCGGCATCGGCCCGCGCAAAGTCCGGTTGCAGAGCGATCGCGCGTTGCAGAAGCTGCTCCGCCCGCTCGAGGCTTGCCGCATCGCGCATGCCCCACAATCGCACCGCCTCGAGATAAAGTTGATAGGCCTCCGGATTGGGCGCCGTTCGGTTCTTCTTGATGCCCAACTTCAACTCAAGGTTCTTCGCGATCAGCCCCGCGATCTCCTCCTGAACGGCGAAGATGTCCTTCAGGTCGCGTTTGAAATCATCCGACCACACCTGGAAGCCGTCAGCCGCTTTGATCAGCTGCGCGGCGATGCGCACCTTCTCCCCCGACCGACGCACGCTGCCTTCTACGACATAGGCCACGCCCAGTTGTCGCGCGATCTCTGGAATGGGCGTGTCCTTGCCTTTGAAGTGGAAGGCCGATGTGCGCGCGGTCACCTTCAGGCCCCGCACCTTGCCTAGCACGTTCAGAAGTTCTTCGCTCACGCTGTCGGCGAACGACTCATTACCCTTCTCCTCGCTGAGATTGGAGAAGGCCAGCACGGCGACGGATTTCTGATCGACCGGGTCCGTTGCAATGGACGCAGTCAGCGGAGCCGGTGTTGCTGCAGTCCCAGTCGTCCTCGCTATTCTCGGGCGCAGGAACTGGAAAGCGAGCAAACCAGCCGCGATCACCGCCAGTGCAATTGTGATCCGGACGAGTTTCCTCCCGGTTTTGTGCGTGATAGACTCGTTAGGCGCGACATCCTCGGCGCGCTTGATTCCTTCGGGTGTGATCTCGAGGGCCCACGAGAGAACGAGCGCGATGGGAAAGCCGAGCATGATGACGACGATGAGGAATTTTATCACCCAGGAAGGCGCGTCGAAAGCCGGCAGGAAAATGGAGGCCGCCTGGATGAGTAGCCATGCCACCACGACATAGGCGACCGCGACCTTATAAACATTGCGCCGCCTCAATTCGGCGAAGAACGAGGGCTTGTCGCTCATGGCTTCGCGCCTGCGGGCGGCGGCACTTTGAGCTTCAATTTCTGACAGAATGCTGCGAAGCGTGGGTCAGCCCGATAAGTGAGAAGGAACGGCGTGGCTAACAATTGCGTTAAACCGGGGTCGTGTTCGGTATAGGCGCGTTCGAGCCAGTCAAACATCTTGTCGGGTTCTTTGCGCAGACCGTAAACGACGGCGATCTGGAAAGGGCCACTCACTGCATCCTCGTTTAGCAACTTTTGCAAAGCAGCGTTGGCCGTTGGGTGATCACTCTGCCCCTGCTGCGCTAGAGCCAGCGCGTAATCCTGCCAGAATCCTTTCGGCTCCAGCTGTGCATCTTGCAGCGCGGCCGCGGCGTTCCCACGTAATACATCGATGATTGTAAGATAGGCATGCAGTCGAGCGGCGGCCGGTTGAAGCTCGATCGCTTTGTGCAAAGCAGCCTCGGCTTCGTCGTACCGGCCACCGGCAATCAGGATGCGGGCGAGATTCAAATAGCGAGTCACGCCTAACGGATCGAGTGCCAGCGTCTGTCGCATTATTTTCTCCGCCTCCGCCAGCCGACCTTGCACAGCGAACACAAAGCTCAGCGCGAATTTGGGTCCGGCGTCGGCCGGGGCCAGTTTCTCGGCCTTACGGAACTCGGCTTCAGCTGCGGCGAAATCGAGGTCGGGTGTCACCAATATGAAGCCGAGCGCTTCATGCGCAGTGGCGAGATTGGGTGAGAGCGACAAGGCGGTTTGTGCTGCGTTCCTCGCCTTGGCGTAGGCTTCGTTGGCTTCAGCGCCACCCAGCCAGGTGGCGGCGAGTTGTCGCCATGCGGCGGATAGCTGCGCATAGGCGAGCGCGTAGCGCGGATCGAGCCGGATGGCTTCGTCGAAAAACTCTGTTGCTTTCCGCGTGCCTTCTTCAGTACTGAGACGGAAGTAGAACGTTCCCTGCTGCAGGGCATTGTAGGCCGCCAGATTGTCGTTGGACGGCGCCGCATCGGATTTCGCCGGTGCGCCCAAAAGCTTGAGCTTGAGTTGTTCGGTCACCGCGGTGGCGATCTCGCTTTGGACGGCGAAGACATCTTTCAACTCTCGGTCGTACGTCTCGGACCAAAGCGCGCGCCCATCGGCGGCATTGATCAACTCGGCGACGATGCGCACGCGGTCGCCCTGCTTGCGCACACTGCCTTCGAGCAGGTTCGCTACGCCTAACTTTTCGCCAATGCTCCGGCTGTCGTCAGATTTGCCCTTGAACAGGAACGACGAGCTGCGGCCGATGATCTTGAGGCCTGGAATCTTGGCGAGGACCGCGATGAGTTCCTCCGAGAGACCATCGGAAAAATAGTCATTGCCGTGGTCGCCGCTGGTATTGACCAGAGGCAGCACAGCGATTGATTTGTCGGTAGCTGTTGTGACTCTCGCTCCTTTCGAGCGTCCGAACTGATACGCCAATAATCCCGCCGCGATGACCGCGGCGATCGCGACAAATACGGCAAACTTGCGCCGGCTCCACTGTGGAATAGACTCGTTAGGCGAAACAGTTTCGGTCCGTTTCATTCCTTCCGGCGTCATTTCGAAGGCCCACGCGATGACGAGCGCAATCGGAAAACCAAGCAACGTCATCACGACGACCGTCGTCGTGATGACATCGGGAAGGTGAAGCGCGGGAATGATCGTCGCCGCGATTTGCATGACCAGCCAGCCGACGACTGCATACGCAACCGCGACCTTATAAACGTTGCGACGTTTCAGTTCGGCGAAAAATTTGCGCGGGTTCATTGCTGGCCGCTACCCGATCCGCTGCATCGCCAGTCAGCGCTTCAGCGCGACATCGAACGGTGCGCCGGTCTTCGCGCGGATGTCGTCCACTGTAACGGTGGCGCCGGGATGCAACTCGGTGAGGACGAGCCCACCGCCTTGTTTTACTTCGAACACGCACAGGTCGGTGATGATGAGATTAACGACTCCAAGGCCCGTGATGGGGAGCGTGCATTCCTTCAAAATCTTTGGACTGCCATCCTTTGAAGTGTGCTCCATCACCGCGACGACACGTTTCACTCCGGCGACGAGATCCATCGCGCCACCGGGACCTTTGACCATCTTGCCGGGCACCATCCAATTCGCGATGTCGCCTTTGTCCGTCACCTCGAATGCGCCGAGAATGGCGAGATCGATGTGTCCGCCGCGAATCATCGTGAATGAATCAGCACTCGAAAAAAAAGCGGAGCCGGGCATCGTCGTGATCGTCTGTTTGCCGGCGTTGATCAGGTCGGCGTCTACTTGATCTTCGGTCGGAAACGGGCCGATGCCTAACAAACCATTTTCGGATTGCAACGTGACATTAATCCCTTCGGGAATGTAATTAGCGACAAGCGTCGGAATACCGATGCCGAGATTGACGTAGTAGCCGTCGCGTAATTCCTTCGCGGCGCGCTTCGCCATCAAGTCGCGGATCGGATTCTCTTTTTTCGCCGCCGCGCTGCCTTGGACGGTGCGGAACTCAATCCGCTTTTCGTAGCTCGGACCTTGAATGATGCGATCAACGAAAATGCCCGGCGTATGAATCTGATCGGGATCAAGTTCGCCGACTTCGACGAGTTGCTCGACTTCAGCGACACAGACTTTGCCGCAAGATGCGATCATCGGATTAAAGTTCCGTGAAGTTTTTCGAAAGATGAGATTGCCCGATTTGTCGCCCTTCCACGCTTTCACCAGCGAGACTTCGGCTGCGATGCCGGGTTCGAGGACGTATTCCTTGCAGTCGAAAACTTTCGTTTCCTTGCCCTCGGTCAGTTTCGTGCCGAAGCCGGTGCGCGTGTAAAATCCCGGGATTCCCGCGCCACCTGCTCGTAACCGCTCGGCGAGCGTGCCCTGCGGGATCAACTCGAGATCGAGTTCGCCGCTAAGCACCTGGCGCTCGAATTCTTTGTTCTCGCCGACATACGACGCCATCACTTTTTTTACCTGCCGTGTTGTAAGCAGAACTCCCATGCCGAAGCCATCCACACCGGCGTTGTTGCCGACGATGGTGAGGCCCTTCACGCCGCTGTCATGCAATGCAGCGATGAGATTCTCCGGTATGCCGCACAGCCCGAACCCGCCGGCAGCGATCGTCATGTTGTCATGGAGCAGGCCGTCAAGCGCAGCCTTGGCATTAGGGTAGACTTTGCTCATGGGAAGAGATTAAGCAGGGATTGTGCGGATGCACACGGACGAATTCGCCAACCGTCGTTATTCACCATGAACGCCAGCGAGGCGACAAGTGGATTGGGGAGCCCACGCGACTCGCGTGCTAATTTCGCCGACTCGCCGAAATTCTTTCGGAATAAAAGTTCGTGATGGCGAGTCGCCATCACCGGCACGCGAGTCGCGTGCGCTCCCCAGCGGTTGCCGCGCGGCGATTTATCGCCAGATTGCAGACTCAAATTTTATGACGACTCTCGCGCACCAACTCGCCAACTACGCCTGCTCGCTCAATTTCGAAGATCTTTCCAAAAACGTCGTGCACGAGGTGAAGCGGCGCGTCATCGACTCGTTAGGCTGCGCGCTCGGAGCGTGGAACGAAGACCCATGTGAAATCGCGCGAAAGGTCGTGTCGGATTTTTCGGCGACGAATGGCGCGACCGTGATCGGGACTTCGCACAGAGCGCCGCCGGATTGGGCCGCGTTCGCAAACGGCTGTTGCATACGCTACTTCGATTACAACGACACTTATCTTTCGAAAGAACCGGCGCATCCAAGCGATAATCTGGCCGCGGTGTTTGCGGTGGCGGAAAGCGTCGGCGCGAGTGGACGCGATGCGATCTTAGTGGCAGCCATAGCTTACGAAGTGCAATGTCGCTTATGCGACGCGGCAAGCATTCGTGCGCGCGGTTGGGATCATCCGACGTATGGTGCGTTCTCGACCGCGCTCGCTTGTGCGAAGTTGATGAAGCTCGATGCGGAACGGACGCGACACGCGATCAACATCGCGGGTGTGGCCGGGATGGGCATGCGGCAATCGCGAGTGGGAGAGTTGTCGCATTGGAAAGGTGTCGCCTTCGCGAACGCGGCACGTCACGGTGTTTACTCGGCATTGCTCGCGCGCGCGGGCATGACCGGACCGGCGCCGATTTTCGAAGGACAAATGGGATTCGAAAAGCAACTCGGCGTCTCGTTAGGCAACGTGGCGGAGGTCTTCGACAAAAAGAAGGAGGCGATGAAGGGCGAAGGTCCAGCCTCGATGATTTTGAAGACGAGCATCAAGTATTGGCCGGCGGAATATCACAGCCAGAGCGCGATCGAAGCGGCGCTGTTTTTGCGGAAGGAAATCGGCGACGTTTCGCAGGTGAAATCGATGATGATCGAGAGCCATGATGCGTCGGTCGATATTATCGGGAGCGAGCCGGAGAAATGGAGGCCGCAACACCGCGAAACTGCCGATCACAGTTTGCCGTATATCACCGCAGTAGCGTTGATCGATGGCGAGGTGACCGATAAACAATTCGAGCCTGCTCGTTTTACCGAGCCGAAGATCGTAGACTTTTTGCAGAACGTGAAAGTGGAACGAAATGACGAATTGAGTGCCCTTTATGCGGAAGCAGTCGCGAACATCGTGCACGTGACGCTGGCCGACGGCCGCACGTTGACCAAGCGCGTGGATTACCCGTTAGGCAACGCGAAAAACCGGCTGAAGGATGCCGAGTTGGAAGGGAAATTTCATTCGTTAGCCGATGCGAAGATCGGCAGGCAAGGCGCGGATCGTGTGGTCGAGGCGGGATGGAAACTCGATGAAGCCAAGGATGTGAGGACGCTGATGAAGCTGTGTGAAGTTCGCGGCTAAGATGCAAAGCCGCTGCGCCAGACTTCGGCAATTGATTCGCGAAGGATGCGTCGCAATGCCGGGCGTGCCCAATGCAGCAATGGCGCGACAGGTTGAGCGCGCGGGATTCGATGCGGTTTATGTCAGTGGGGCGGGAATTGCGAACTCAACGGCGGGCTTACCAGATATCGGACTGCTCACGCTCACTGAAGTCGTTAGGCTTGCCGGTTATGCGGCAAACGCGGTAAAGATTCCAACGATTGTGGATGCGGACACAGGATTTGGCGGAGCGGAGAATACCGCGCGGACAATTCGCGAATTGGAATCGGCGGGACTGGCCGGTTGTCATATCGAGGATCAGGAATTTCCGAAACGCTGCGGACATCTTTCCGGTAAATCGGTTGTCGAACTTTCCGAGATGGTGGGAAAAATCGAAGCCGCGGCCAGCGCACGACGCGACAAAGATTTCCTTATTATCGCGCGGACGGATTCACGCGCGGTCGAAGATTTCAAGGGGGCGGTCAAACGGGCCCGGAGTTATATCGAGGCTGGCGCCGATGCGATTTTTCCTGAGGCTCTGCAAAGCGCGGAGGAATTCCGCGATTTCGCGAAGGAAGTGCACGCGCCCTTGCTCGCGAACATGACTGAGTTTGGTAAAAGTCCGTTGCTGTCGTTTCAAGAACTCTCCGCTCTCGGATATCGGATGGTGATTTTCCCACAGAGCGCTTTTCGTGTCTCGATGAGGGCGAGTGGCGAATTCTTCCACGATCTGAAAAAGCGCGGAACGCAATCCGGTTGGATCGAGAAGATGCAAACGCGCAAGGAACTGTACGAATTGCTCGATTACGACCCGGCGGCGGAGCAGTGGTCAGGATATCGCAACGGATAATTTGTTCCGGCGCAGAAGCTCGTTACAATGTGACCCGAGAATGAGCACCGATACCAAACCAGCTTACAGTCCGGGCTTGGCCGGCGTGGTCGCCGGAGAAACTGCGATCTGCTCCGTCGATCCGAATGCCGGCCTGCTTTACCGCGGCTACGACATCGACGAGATGGCGTCGAAAGCCAGCTTCGAAGAAGTCGCTTACCTCCTTCTCAATGGCGAACTGCCGAACAGCGGTGAGCTCGCCAATTTTACGAATCAACTCGCGGCGGAGCGCTCGTTACCAGATGCCGTCGTGAAAATGCTTCGGCTTCTGCCCAAGACGACGCATCCGATGGATATGCTGCGCACCGGCGTATCGATGTTGGGCGCGTTCGATAACGATCTCACGGATAATTCGCACGCCGCCAACGTGCGCAAATCGATTCGCCTGATCGCGAAGACCTCGAGCTTGATCACCGATGGCTGGCGCATTTCGCAAGGACTCGATCGCGTTCCGGAAAAAGGCGATCTCACTTTGGCCGGAAGTTTTTTCTACAAACTGACCGGCAGCGTTCCACAGAATTGGCAGATCCGAATGCTCGACACCATTTTCGTGCTTTATGCGGATCACGAATTCAACGCGTCCACTTTTGCGGCGCGCGTGACCGCATCGACGCTGGCCGATATTTACGCGGCCGTCACTTCTGCGTGCGCGACCTTAAAAGGTCCATTGCATGGCGGTGCGAACGAGGAATCGATGAAGATGCTCGACGAAATTCGAACGCCTGATCGCGCGGAGATGTGGTTGAAAGACAAACTCGCCAAGAAGGCAAAGATCATGGGATTCGGTCATCGCGTTTACCGGAAAGGCGATTCCCGCGTGCCGGTCATGCGTGAGATCGCGCGCGACCTCGGCCGGCGATTGGGGCGCGAGCAATGGGTCCCAATTTGCGAGAAGCTCGAGGAAACGATGGAAAAGGAGAAGCAATTGTACGCGAACGTCGATCTCTATGCGGCGCCCGTTTTCAGTCTGCTCGGTTTCGCTCCTGAATTAAACACGCCGGTGTTTGCGGCCTCGCGCGTAGCCGGTTGGTGCGCGCATGTGATTGAGCAACACGATAACAATCGTTTGATTCGTCCGCGTTCCCTCTACACGGGGTCGGAGGCCCGCCCCTACGAAGGTTCGGCGGCTGATGGTGCTTCGCCGGAGTGATGTCGCCTAACGACTCGAAATCGCTCCAGGAAAAATACGCGCCGCAAAATGCCTGCTGGGGTTGCGGACCGGCCAATAGCGAAGGGTTGCGCATTCGCAGTTTCGCTCGCGGCGAGGAAGTCGTCGCGGAATGGAATCCGGAACCGAAATACGAAGCATTTCCGGGTGTCCTGAATGGTGGAATCATCGGGACGCTGCTCGATTGCCACTGCAACTGGGCTGCGGCCTGGCATCTCATGAATAAGAACGGCGAAGATCGTGTGCCTTGCACCGTGACTGCTGATTACGCGATTAAATTGTTGCGACCGACGCCGACGAGCGGGCCAGTTTCTCTCGCTGCGCAAGTTGTGGAATCCACCCACGACCGCGCGACGGTCGAAGGAACACTCACGGGCGGCGGAAAAGTTTGTGCGACCTGTCGCGGAACCTTTGTTGCAGTAAAAGAAGGCCATCCGGCGTTTCATCGCTGGTAGGTTTCTTCGCGGCGAAACGTAGTCGCAGGCCGAATTATTCCGACCAATGCGGGGCGAAGATATTCCAATCCGTGTCGCGATGTGGTCGGGCCCCCGCAATATTTCGACGGCGATGATGCGATCGTGGGGCAATCGCGCAGACACCGCCGTAATCGACGAGCCGTTCTACGCGTTTTATTTAAACGCTTCCGGAAAGCAACATCCCGGCGCGGATGAAGTGATCGCGCACGGCGAGACCGATTGGCGAAAAGTCGCCGCCCAATGTGGGAGGGGCCTCAGCGCCCCGATTGGAAAGAAAATCTTCTTCCAGAAACAGATGACGCATCATTTGTTGCCGGAAGTGGATCGAGAATGGTTACGCACGGTTACAAACTGTTTTCTCATCCGCGACCCCGCGGAAGTAATTACCTCATATATAAAGAAGAACAACGATCCAGTGTTGGAAGACCTCGGATTGGTGCAGCAGGAGGAAATTTTTGATTGGGTGCGCGAAAACACAGGGACCATTCCTCCTGTGATCGATGCGAAGGATGTTTTGAAAAACCCCGAAAGAATGTTGCGATTATTGTGCGAAGCAGTCGGTGTTGAGTTCGACGAAGCGATGCTTTCGTGGCCTGCAGGTTTGCGTGAGACCGATGGCGTCTGGGCGAAGCATTGGTATGGTGAAGTAGCGCGCTCGACATCGTTCCAGCCACACCTGCCTAAGAGCGAATCCGTGCCCGAGCGTTTGCGCGAGATTCACGAGCGGTGCTGCGAATGTTATGAGCGGCTTTATCAATATAGGCTTTTGTAGCCGCGCTCTCTGAGCGTCGCACTTACTCGCCGCGAATTGGTGCGACGGTCTGAGACCGCCGCTACAGTTGAGAGAGAATGCTGCAGCAATTTAACGAAAAGAACCGCGATCTGATGGTCAACATCAACGGTCGTCTCGTGCATCGCGACGAAGCGGGAATCAGTCCCTTCGATTCGGCGTTGCAGGGCGGCGATGCGGTTTGGGAAGGACTCCGTCTTTACAACGGTCGCATTTTCAAACTGCACGAACATCTCGATCGCTTACGTCGTTCCGCCGTTGCGCTTTCGTTCGTGGAAATTCCGCCTAACGAGAAGATCATCGACGAGATCAAGCGCACGCTTGCTGCGAACAAGATGCGCGACAATGTGCACATTCGTCTTACCCTCACGCGCGGAGTGAAAATTACTTCCGGCATGGACCCAAGGCTGAATCTATCGGGGCCGACGTTGATTGTGCTCGCGGAACATAAGGCGCCCGTTTACTCGAAGGCGGGCTTGAAATTGATCACTGCCTCAGTGCGTCGCCCGCCGCCTGAGATCCTCGACCCTAAAATACATCACGCCAATTTGTTGAATTCCATCCTGGCCAAGATCGAGGCGAACAACGCCGGCGCGGACGATGCGCTCATGCTCGACATCCACGGATTGATCGCGGAGACGAACGCGACGCATGTTTTTGTTATGCGGAATGGCGAAGTAGCGACAAGCCGTGTCATCGCCTGTCCCGAGGGGATCACGCGCGCTACCGTACTCGAGATTTGTGCAGCCGAAAAAATCCCGTGCGCAGAAACCGATTTGAAACTCGGCGACGCTTATCACGCGGATGAGGTCTTCTGCACCGGCACCATGGGCGAACTCGCCGGCGTCACCATGATCGACGATCGCACCATCGGAGATGGCAATGTTGGGCCAGTGACAAAAAAACTGAGCGATCTTTACCTGCGACGAGTAGCGAGCGAAGGAACGGAAGTCTGCTCGTGAGCGTCGCGCGCATTTCGCTCGCGCTTTTTTTCCTTCTCTCCGGCGCCAACCATTTTCTTTCTCCGAGTTTTTATCTCGCGGTCATGCCGCCTTATTTGCCGTGGCACGTGCAATTGGTCGCGATCAGCGGCGTCGCGGAAATCGCCGGTGGCGTCGGTGTTCTGCTTCCGCAGACAAGGAAACTGGCGGCCTGGGGTTTGATCGCGCTCTTAGTCGTCGTCCTTCCCGCGAATATTCAGGCGATTTCTACGGGGATGATGATAGCTGGTCGCGCTGTTCCCCATTGGATGTTGTGGATGCGCGTGCCGCTCCAGGCCGTGCTTATAATTTGGGTTTATCTGAGTTGTCTCCACCGTAATCAGGAGGGGATTCGATAAGACCACTTTTGCCCGACTCGATTCAGAACAAAGAACTCTGGGTTTCAAAAGCAGATTGAGCGCAAAATTATTCGCCGCGCACGTTGCGGCAAGCGATGTAGCGGCGTTTGTGTCAAACGCCGAAATAAAATCAGGCCCTTGGCACAAGCGCCTCTACAACTTCACTCCGAGCGCAACGCCTCGACAGGGTTGACCAGCGTTGCGCGACGCGCAGGGAAAAGACACGCCAACAGCGCGGCGAGACCAAGGATAACGAGCGTCCCGCTCAGCAGCATCGGATTGTAGGCGGACGTTTCATAAAGCTGGGATTTGATCAAACGGCCGACCACGAGTGCGGTCGTTAGGCCAACAGCTAATCCGACCAGCACTGGTTTCATTCCCTGCATCACGACGAGACGCAACACATCCATTGTTTGCGCGCCGAGCGCCATGCGCACTCCGATTTCGCCCGTGCGTTGTTCGACCGTGTAAGCGACCGCGCCGTAAATTCCGACCGTCGCGAATAGCAATGCGACGCCAGCGAAAATTCCGAGCAACCACATCATCAAGCGCGCCTGCCCGAGCGCCTGTGCAACGACGTCGTCCATCGCTTGCGGCAGCGCAATCGCGAGCATGGGATCGATTCTGCTCATCCGTTCTTGCACCAGCCTTGTCACGGCTTCGGTCTTCATCGTGCTGCGCACGGTCACAGCGGCGAACGGAAAGTTTTCCTGCGCCCACGGACGATAAAATTCCATATCGTTAGCCTTTGCCAGCTGCACGGAGCGTACGTCACCAACGATTCCGATAATTTCTACCGGCACGCTGCTGCTCGTGATCAAAAGCGTCTTGCCAATCGGGTTCTCGTTACCAAAAACTTTTTTCGCGCCGGTCTGGCTGATGAGAATGACGTTCTGGTGTCCGTCGATGTCGTGCTGATCGAAATCGCGCCCGGCGAGAATCGGAATGCCCCACGTGCGGAAAAATCCGGGCGCAAGATCGTGCGATGGCGCGCCTTTGCGTTCGCTTACCGGTGGAACGTTACCTTCTGGCCTCGTGTAAAGCGTCGCGCCGGCGCCGCCGATGAGCGGAAAATCGCTGCTGACCGAAACGTCCTGAAATCCCGGCGTCTCGCGCAAGGCATTTTGCAATTGCTCGCCGAATCGCGTTCGTGACGGCATGTCTGGATAACGCGCTTGCGGGAAAGTAAGGAAACCAACCCAGAGATTCTTCGGATTGAAGCCGGTATTCTGCTGGCTCAGCCTAACGAAACTGGTGATAAGCAAGGCTGCACCCGCCAGCAGCGTGACTGAGAGCGCGACCTGCGCACCGACAAGAATTTTGCGGAAACGTTGTTGCCGCACACTGCCACTCGAACCGCGGCCGCCTTCCTTTAATCCGTCCACCAAATCGGCCCGCGAACTTTGCAGCGCCGGATAAATTCCCATGGCCAATCCAGTCAGGATCGACAGCGCGATGGTAAAGGCGAGCACCGGGATGGAAAGACTCGTGGCGCTGTTCGCTTCCAATGGCAGGAAATTCGCCGCCATTTTCGGGACGAGTGGAACGAGTTGCCACGCCAGCATTGATCCAACCAATCCGGCGATTGCGCTGACGAGCACACTTTCGAAAACAAACAATCGCATCACGCTCGCGCGCGACGCGCCCAGCGCCATGCGCAACGCGATCTCGCGCCGGCGTCCGCTGAAACGTACGAGCAATAGATTCGCCACGTTGCTGCATGCAATCAGCAGAACAAAACTCACCGCCGCGAAGAGTGTGGCAAAACCGGCGCGCAAATTTGCGGTCACATCTTCGGGCAATGTTTTGATCGACGTGAACATGTTGGCGTCGATCTTCTCCGGGTATTGCACGTTGTAACTCTGATCGAGCGATGGCAGAGCCGCACGCACCTGCTGCACTGTTACGCCCGGTTTCAGCCGCGCGACCACGCGCAGAAAACCCGTGCCGCGCATCATTCGCTCGTGTGTGAAACCGGCAATGAACAAGGGCTTCGTTGTCCAAACCTCCACGTTCGGTCCTGTCCATGATACCGGCAGTTTTGGCAGCACACCCACAATTGTGTGCGCGGTGCCGTCGAGCGTGATCGCGCGCCCGACCACATTCGGATCGGCGCCGAGCCGTTTGCGCCAGAAGTTTTCCGTGATCAACGCGACATCGGCGCCTTCTTCTTCGTTAGGCAAAAAGTTACGACCGAGAATCGGGCGAACACCGAGGATGTCGAAGTAATTCGCCGTTGTGCGAAAACCGAGGAGCTGGACCGGTTCGCCCAGACCGGTCAACGTCACCGCCGTGCCGGTATCCGCGGCCAAACCGGAGAAAAATGTCTGTCCCTCGCGCCACTGCATGAAGCGTGGCGCCGAGATTCCGATTTCCGGGAGGCTGCCGTCCTTCGCATTTCCGTAGAGATGTATGACTCGCTGTGGCTCGTGGAATGGCAGCGCGCGCAGAAAAAGATCGTTGATCAAACTGAAGATTGCAGTGTTAAGCCCGATCCCGAGCGCCAGTGTGATCACCGCAAGCAACGTAAATCCTGGCGATTTGAATAGCTGCCGAAGTGCGAAACGAAAATCGAGCATCATAAGCCGGTCATAATTAAGATGCGCCAACCGTCGCGGTTGGATTCAATTAAAAGACGCCACCGTTCTGCGTTTTTGTCTATTAAAAACGGTTGAACGGACTTTGGGCGCGACATCTCGTAAGTATGAATCGAAGTCTGTTCGTGAATTTTTCGCGGAACTTGCTCGCGCTTTTTTTCATCGTCTCTGGTGCGAATCATTTTCTTTCTCCGGACTTTTATCGGGCGATCATGCCGCCGTATTTACCCTGGCACGCGCAACTCGTTGCGATTAGCGGCGCAGCCGAAATCGCCGGTGGCCTCGGCGTTTTTCTTCCGCAGACAAGGAGGCTCGCGGGGTGGGGTTTGATCGCTCTGCTCATCGCCGTTTTTGCCGCGAACATTCAGGCGATTTCCACTGGAATGGTGGTCGCCGGCCACGCGATTCCCGCTTGGGTGCTCTGGTTGCGCCTGCCACTCCAAGTCGTGTTCTTAATTTGGGTTTACTGCACATGCTTAAGCCTGACTGAACGTCAGTCGGGGAGTTGACCCGCTGCGCTGAGCCTCGAGTTACTCGATGAAGCGGCAAGCGCTCGATCCGTATCTTTCCGTCTGGTGTGTGGAGGAACTTGGGATCGCGTTCTACGCGCAGGAACGTTACCGCGAAGCGATCGAACATTTGTCCGCGCTGCCCTTTCAAACGCGTCGCTCGCGTTTGTATCAAACGGGCCGCGCGTATGGCCCTCGGCGAAACCGATCAGGCGCAAAAACTCGGCGGCGCCGCGCTGGCCTTGCAGCCCGATCTAACAACAAAATATGTTCGCGAACAGGAATGGTATCGCGACTGTGCGGTGCTGAAGAAGTTAGTCCGCCAGCTTGTTGAGGCCGCTGCTCCACAACGGCATTAATATCGCAGTCTATTGATTGGCTTCGGATGCGTCGCATGTTAAAAAGCGAAATGGCAAAGCGCGCAGTTCCCCAGAAGTCGCCCGAGTTAAGAGTGCTACGAACAAAATCTCCCTCCATCAACGAGCAAGAGCAGCTATATCTTTTGCGCCGAGACGCAAGAATCGAGGTCCTAGCATCCCAACCCCCTAAGCGCGCGAAAGTAACTGTAATTCCTATCGATTATGCTAGCGACGAACAAAGACATCGCGCTGCATTGGAGAACAAATACCGAAGCTGTTTACAAGTTCGATTAGAAGCGCGTCGGCTCGTTACTTATGTCCCTAACAAAACGCTTCCAGTTTATAATTGGTTCAAATTCAAGGAAGGGTTCTCGCGTCAATTAGTTGCCGAGCTTGCTGCCCAATTCGAGCTGACAAAACGTGATTTTGTATTCGATCCCTTTGCAGGGTGCGGCACGACACTACTGACATGTAAAGAACTCGGCATACGTGCTGCCGGAATTGATGTGCTGCCAACATCGGCCTTCGTCGCGAAAGTGAAGCTGTTCGATTGGCCAGACCTCGATGAGCTGTTGCGCGCCGTGCAGCGATTAATGGACGCTCGATTTCACGAGCCGTCGATTACTTGGCCCAATGTCCGCATTATCAATCTGGCGTTCACGCAAGACGTACAGGCGCAAATTCTGTTCTTCAAAGAAGAGATCGAAAAATTTAAGCCGCCCATCCGGGATTTTCTCATGTTGGGTTTGCTTAGTATTATCGAGACGGTGAGCCGCACCTCCAAAGATGGTCAATTCCTGCGGCTCGTTGAGAAATTGATTCCGCCAGTCCGTGACGCGCTACGCGGAATTCTCAGTACGATGATCAGCGATCTTTCGCTTCAACACCAAACCTTGTTCAAAAACGGTAAAGTACGCGTGACGGCGTCGGCAGGAGACGCGCGAGATGATGTCTGGGCGAGAAAATACTCCAATCGCGTCGCGGCAATCATCACTTCGCCGCCATATTTGAATCGTTATGATTATTCACGCACTTATGCGTTAGAACTCTGTCTGCTTACAGTTAAGTCACATCGCGAGATGGTCGACGTACGTCACAGCTTATTGCGCTCACATGTTGAAAGCCGCGAGCATGTCGGCAAAGAAATTAAACTACCGGCCCTCGACGAGGTGTTAACCGAGCTCGCTAAAAAGGATCTAAATAACAACCGATTGCCCGTCATGGTGAAGGGCTATTTCGAGGACATGAATCTTGTAATTAAGAACATGGCGACCGCATTAAAGCCTGGCGGGCAGGTCGCGTTGGTGGTTGCTAACGCTCAGTTTGCTGGGGAGAATGTTCCGGTCGATCTCATGTTGTCGGAACTCGCCGAGGGGCACAATCTGAGTACAGAAGATATTTGGGTAACTCGCTTCAAGGGAAACAGCTCCCAACAAATGGCGGTTTACGGACGTCGACCTGTTCGCGAATCGATCGTCTTTTGGAAGAAGAATGCCTGATTTCATTCACAACGAACTTAGCGATCGATATCTCAAACGATCCGCTCTATTTTGGAAATTCACGCGAGATGCAAAGTTGGCGCGTCTTCAAAAAGAGGCGCGTTCCGCATCTTGGAAGAACCTGGCGTGGAACTGGAACGATCTTGGAATTTCGAGCGAGGCTCGTGCGGCTGCCGATAGGTTGGGTCTTGTTCCATCGGAGATTTTTGCTCATCCCGAAGCTGTATCGAAAAATCCAGAGCTACTTAAGTATTACCGACTGCTTGCCTGTCTTCCTGCTAAGGGACTCGCGCAGATTCGAAAAAAGTCGACCAAGATATCGCGCCTTCAGGACCTCTGCGTATTGCTAAACCAGTTCTTATCGCAATTGGTCGTCGCAACAGGTCGTACAAGCCGAGAAACTTTGCTCGCTACCATGTACGCCGAAGCAGGGAGCGAATGGCAAGGTACTTGGGTCAACAACATTGGAAAAGCCTCAGCTCTTGAACTGGAGCGAATCATTGTTGAATTCGCGAATAAGAAAGGGCTCGTTGCAGTTTCAGAAGGAACGGATTCGACGCCTGATGAAAGTGTGGTGGTTCTCAAGAGCGGTACAACTATCGCCTTTGGTTCAGAACCGGATGTAGAATTTCGTAATGCGAAGAAAGAACTTGTTTGCGTAATCGAAATCAAGGGAAGTGCTGATAGGGCGGGCGCACAGACCCGCCTTGGAGAGACCAAGAAATCATTCGCGAAGGCGAAGCAGGAAAATGCACGCTGTCACACCATTTTTCTCCCGAGCGTTACTACGGCGGCTGTGAAGAAGCAGCTTGAGACCGAGCGTGACATAGATCAGGTCTTTGATCTGCTTGATATTTTCCGAGATGCGAAGAAGCGAAGCGCGTTTCTGATCGAATTATTCAAATTCCGATTGCGCGAAAAAGTGTAATCCGGAATTGCATTGTTGAAAGTTTATCGTCAAGGCGGCGGACTTATGGGAACTGCTCGAGCGTCGCATTTCCAAGTTCGGATTGCGGCTGGCGGGGACGGGGCTGGAGCCGTTGATCAAGCAGCTTTACGATGAGCTTTCGGCGAAGGGGCTCGTGTTTCATCCGCCGTGTTATGTCGGCGATGAATGGTTCGTGCCGATCGGGATTCCGGCGATCTTCATCCGTTTTTTCCCGTGCAATCCAGATCGACGCTCTAAAATCACTGCAGTTTTTATGCATCGTAGTCGGCTTACGATACATGCCGATCAAGCGTGCATCACCCGCACAGTTTCCTGAAGTCTCAGGTTCAGAACCGGAAACGGTTGTAATCTTCGTGTGTTCCAATCCAAAACCAAGCGATCACGTCGCCTTCGCGCATACCTATCGCGCGGTAGTGTTCCCCGATTCGCACGACACATATTCCATTTCGCCGCTCCTCGAACCTGAGCGAAGGATGATGAGGATGCTTTTTCCAGAGCGCGTATTTTTCGCGCGCAAGTTTTTGTACGGCGGCCGGCAGAGCGTGGAAGTGCTTCCAGAATCGCGCGTGCGTTCTGCCGATCACGGCAGATCCTGAAGTTTTCCGGCGCGCGTGTCCGCACGGACTTCATCGGCGACTTCGCGGAGTCGGCCACCCTCTGCGAAATCCGCATCAATCTGTTTGTCCCAAGCCGCATCGTCGCGCGCGCGAATAAATGCGGCGAGTTCCGCCAGTTCTTCAGCGGTTAACGCGTCAACAGCATTCTTGATTTCAGCGAGGCTCATTGTGTGGGTTCATTCTATCACGGCCAGTATCGAAAATGAAGTTGGTTATGCCTCCTCATGCTGAACGCGTGACAGCAGAATTCTCAATGTTAACGTGCGCGAGATGGAAGCGGCCGATTGGGTTTCGTTAGGCGACGAGGAATTGCTCGAGCGGCGCATTTCCAAGCTCGGAGTCAAGCTGGAGGGGACGGCGCTGGAGTCGTTGATCAAGCAGCTTTACGATGAGCTCACGGCGAAGGGGCTCGTATTTCATCCGCGATGTTATGTGGGCGATGAATGGTTCGTGCCGATCGGGATTCCGGCGATCTTCGTTACGTTCTAGTCCGGTTAATTGAATTCAGACCGATACACTCAAACTCAGTTTCTATGCATCGTAAGCAGCTTACGATGCATGCCGAATTGCGCATTTTCGAGCGGAAGAGATTTTCAGCGATAAACCTCGCGGCGGTGCCGCACGCGGTTGACTCGGACAATCTTCTCTCGATCTGAGATTTCGTAGACGATGCGATAAGGGCCGACTCGAATTCGCCAATCGTTTGCGCCTCCGACTAATTTGCGACAACCGGTCGGACGCGGATTGTCGGCGAGTTGCCGAATAGCGGCGGTTACTCGCGAGCGAAAGTTTGAAGGCAGTCGATCCAAATCCTTCTCAGCATTTCGCTCGAGAAGAATCTTATGCACGCGCTTTCGCCTTGCGCTCGCTTAAGTAATCCTCGAGCGGGCGATAACGGAGTTTGCCTGCGCGTGCGCGTTTGAGCCATTTCAGGTCGCTCGCATCTTCGGCACGTTCGAGAAGCTCTTGGTAATGCTTGATCGGCACAATAACGGAAACAGCCTTACCGTTACGCGTAATGATTTCAGGTTCCGTTGTTTTCATTTGTCGTGAATTAAATTGACGTCACGCTTTCCCTCTTGAAAAAGCAAGTTGAGCTTGCCACTCGCAGCATCTCTTTCGATTTGTTCATCCCAGAGTGCGTTGTCTTTCTCGTAAACAAACGCCGCCAACTCCGTCAATTCTTTCGGCGACAGTTTGCATACGGCGGCTTTGATTTCGGCGAGGCTCATGTTCCAAAACGTATCAGAAAAAGTTCGCAATGGCGAGTCGCCATTGCCAGCACGCGAGTCGCGTGCGCTCCCCAGATTCCGCGGCGCGACGGGCGGTCGCGCCCTACCAGGGCGTGACAGGGCTTTTGTCGGTGATACCGTGCGCGAGATGGAAGCTGCGGATTGGGTTTCGTTAGGCGACGAGGAACTTCTCGAGCGTCGTATCTCAAAGCTCGGCTTGCGGCTTGAGGGCACCGCGCTCGAGCCGTTGATCAAGCAACTTTACGATGAGCTGTCGGCGAAGGGGCTCGCGTTTCATCCGCCGTGTTATGTGGGTGATGAATGGTTCGTGCCGATCGGAATTCCGGCGATCTTCATTCCGTTTTTTCTCGTGCACGATCGGCTGCGCGCGCTGGAGCGAGCGATGATGCTCGAGGTCGAGGGCGAGACGCGCGAGTGGTTCATGAAATTGATGCGGCACGAGGCGGCGCACGCTTACAGCTATGCGTATCAGTTGCAGCGGAAGAAAAAATGGCAGCAGACTTTCGGGCAAACGACGGACGAGGGGACGCCGAATTTTTATCGGCCGCGGCCGTTTAGTCGCAGTTACGTGGTGCATCTCGACGATTGGTATGCGCAGAGTCATCCGGACGAAGATTTCGCGGAGACGTTCGCGATCTGGCTGACGCCGGAGCTCGATTGGCGCAAGCAATACGTGGGCTGGAAGGTGGCGCTGCAAAAACTCGAATACGTCGATGAGCTGATGCGCTCGCTCGCGGGCCTGCCGCCGGTGCACGCGCCGAAGTTTCGCGTGGCGGATTACGATTGTCTCAACGTCAAGCTTAAGACTTACTACGCGCGCAAACGGAAGCTTTATGAAGATACGTATCCGAATTTCTACGACGCCGATCTGCGCCAGCTTTTTTCGGCGACGGCGGGACCGGGGCGGATCGAAGCAAGCTCTTATCTGCGGCGCACACGGCGGCGTTTACTGAACTCGGTCTGTAAATGGACGAACGAGAAGAAATTCCGCGTGAACAAATTGCTCGCGCGTTTAATCGAACGTTGCGATCAGCTGGAACTGCATGTGCTCAATGATGATCCGCGACAGGATTTTCGCGTGACCTCTTACATAACGACTCTGGTGATGAATTATCTTTTCACCGGCAAATTCAAACGCACGAAATAACAACAGACCAAACATTCGTTTGTGAAAAAGAAACTCAAAGTCCTCGTGCTGTTCGACGGGACCAGTCCGACCAAGATCGATCAGGACTTCAGCAAGGAGATGAAGACGAAGGATTGGAAGACCGAGGCGGACGTGATGGCTGCGCTCGGAAAGCTCGGGCATGCGGCGGAGCATCTCGCGATCTATGACGACGTCGATCTGTTGCGGCAGAAACTGCAGAATTTCGCACCGCATGTTCTTTTCAACCTGGTTGAGCGATTCAAGAACAACACCTCGTTCGACCAGAACATCGTTTCATTTTTCGAAATGCAGGAACTGCCTTTTACCGGTTGCGGCTCGACCGGGCTCACACTTTGCAAGCACAAGGGAATCTCAAAAAAAATTCTGCACTATCACGGCATCCACGTCCCCAACTTCGTCGTCATCCCGCGCGGCCAGCGCATTGCGCGACCAAAGCCGCTCAAGTTTCCGCTTCTGGTCAAGCCGGTGAAAGAAGAAGCGTCTTACGGGATTTCGCGCGCGTCGTTTGTCGAAACGGACGAGCAATTCCGCGAACGTTGTGCCTTTATTCACGAGAAACACGACAGCGACGTGATTGCGGAGGAATACATCGAGGGCCGCGAAATTTACGTGAGTCTGATGGGCAACTCGCGCCTGACGGTTTTCCCGATGCGCGAAATGATTTGGAGCGAAACGCCGCCTAACGAGCCGAAGATTGCGACCTATAGCGCGAAATGGGACGAAGAGTATCGCAAGCGCAAAGGCTTGAAGAATATTTTCGCCAATGGGCTCGACCCCGTGCTGGTGACGCACATCGAGGAAACGTGCAAACGCATTTACCGATTGCTCACGATCGATGGCTACGCGCGCATCGATCTGCGCCTCACCGCCGCGAACGAAGTTTATTTCATCGAAGCCAACCCAAATCCGATTCTCGCGGATGACGAAGACTTTGCGCAATCGGCGGACAAGGCCGGCCTGCCCTACCCGCAGTTAATCGACCGCATCATCCGCAGCGGGATGAATACGATGCGGGATTGATGAAGCGGGTCGCGGTGACTGGTTAGGCTGGACGTAGCGCTCCCCGGATTCGTCCGCGCGACGGGCCGGCCCGCCCTACCGATTAGTGAGCTTCGCGCTGAGATTTATTTGCGGACCGGCGAGCGCGACGGAAACGGGACAAGTCTTTTTCGTTTTCTCGGCCTGTTCTTGAAAAATCTTTTCGTCAATGCCGGGAACGTCGGCTTCGGTGTTCAAATCGATCGTCGTGATTTTCGGGCCGCCTTCGACCATCTCGAGCTTCACCGTCGCTGTGGTGCTGATGCGTTTCGCGGGATGTCCGGCCTTTTCGAGGTTTGACGAAAGCGCCATGGAGAAACAGGCGGCTTCGGCCGCGCCGATGAGTTCCTCGGGGTTCGTGCCTTTGCCTTCCTCGAAACGCGAAGAAAACGAATATGCGCCTTCGAATGCGCCGCTTCCAAGTTTCAGACTTCCTTTGCCTTGTTTCAGTGTGCCTTCCCAAACAGCGGATCCAGTTCGTGTTGCCATAGTGCGATTAAGTTAGTGATGCGCGATGAGCACGCATCAAATTTTTGAAGAGCCCTCATCTTTAATTCTTCTCCCGATGGGAGAAGAGTGAATTCGTTGTCGCCGCTTGAGTTCGTTATCGGCACGTTATGCGTGCAAGAAGTCCGCCTTTCCCACTGGGAGAGGATTGAGGTGAGGGCCGTTGCAGAATATCCCACTGTTTCGGCGGGCTCGGTTTTTTGATAAAGGCGGCGCCGTTTATCGCAATGACTTGTCGGGACACTAACGACTTCGTCGCGGCCGATTATTTTTTGCCGACAAATTTCATTTCGGTTGTCGGTTCGAAGCCGAGCCGCTCGTAAAGAGCGCGGCCCTCATCCGAGGCGTGAAGAACGAGACGATCGAGTCGTTCTGCGCGCGACCAATCGATAATCTTTCGCATAAAGAGAGAACTAACGCCGCGCCGGCGCCACTCCGGTTCGGTGAAGACATTAAGGATGATGGCGTGACGACCTTCGGCCAGTCCCGGTTCGCCATTTGCGCTCGTTAGGGGATGAGGCATGACACGGCGCAGTTGAACACCGGCGCCGCTGATGATTTTGCCTAACGAATCGGTAGCGCTGGCGAGCCAACCAATGTATTCGCCGCTCGTTAATTGTTCGCGGAGACGATCGCGTGACATGGCGCAGAATTTGTCGAACAGATGCGGCGGCACGTCGCCCATGTCCTGGAACATTCGTGCGCGATGCCAGCCGATGATGTCGGCGTCATCGGGAGTGGCGAGACGAACGTGAAATTGGTCGAGCATAGAGATGAGGAATTTTGTCCCGTGTTAGAAAGTTGCAAACAATCTGGGGAGCGCACGCGCCCTCGCATGCTGGTTGCCGCGCCTAGCGGCAACGGATTTTTCTGATTGGAACAGGATCACGATTACCACTTGCAACCCAGTCATTTGACAGAACGAGACCAGGCAAAGTCCGCAATGGCGAGGCGCCATCGCCAGCACGCGGGGCGCGTGCGCTCCCCAGAGTCATCGTCGCGCCCTACCGGTTTTGGATTTGCCAGTGAGGAATCGAGCGGGCATTAAAGGAGAATGAATCGGAGAATATTTTTCGTAGCGGCAATCGCGGGGCTGATGCCAATCACGGGAAGCCAGAAGGTGTGGTCGGCGCAGGAGGAGTTCGCGGACATCAAGACGCAGATCACCCAGCAACATGATGAAGCAGTGAAGCGGTTGCAGGATTGGATTCATCAAATCTCGATCGCGGCGGAAAATCGCGGGTATCCGGAAGGCCCCGATTACATGATCAAGCTGCTGCAAGAGGCCGGCTTCGATCAGGCAGTGCAGGTACCCACGGACGGGAAGGCAGGAGTTTTCGCAACGCTCGATGCGGGCGCGAAGAAAACGATCGGCATTTATTTCATGTACGATGTGAAGCAATTTGATCCGGCGGAATGGTCTTCGCCACCGACGGATGCTGCGATCATCGACAAACCGGGGCTCGGCAAATCGGTTGTTGGTCGCGGCGCAGTGAATCAAAAAGGACCGGAAGCCGCGTTTCTTGCCGCGTTGCATGCGATTCGCGGTGCCGGGAAAAAATTGCCGGTGAATCTCGCATTCGTCGCGGAAGGCGAAGAAGAAATCGGTTCACCGCATTTTCCGCAGATCGTGCACAAGCCGGAGGTGCAGGCAGCATTAGCGAAGTGCGATGGCGTTTTCATTCCTTCCGCGGAACAGGATCCGGACGGAACGGTAACGCTCACACTCGGTGCGAAAGGGGTTGTCGAATGTGAATTAACTTCGAGTGGCGAGAAATGGGGACGCGGTCCGAAGAAAGATGTGCATTCTTCAAACAAGGCACGTCTCGACAGTCCGGCGTGGCATCTTGTGCAGGCGTTGCACACGCTCGTTACAGAAGATGGTCAGGAACCGGCCATCGACAATTACACAAAGAATGTGCGACCGATCACGGCAGACGAAAAAGCAATGGTCGCGACCGCGTCGAAGCGCTTGAGCGAAGCGCAGGCGAAGAAGCTGCTCAGCGCCGATCACTGGCTCCACGATGTGAATTGGGAAAAAGCGATCGAGCTTTGGGTCTCGCGCCCGACCGTGAACATCGAAGGTTTGGTCGGCGGTTACACTGGTCCCGGTGGCAAAACTATTTTGCCGCACAAAGCGGTAGCAAAATTGGATCTGCGTCTGGTACCAAATATGAGCGCAAGCGACGCGCTCGCAGCATTAAAAGCGCATTTGGCCAAGCGCGGCTTTGGCGACATCGATGTCAACATGACTGGTGGTTACGATCCGAACAGCACGGTAGCGAGCGCTGGTTTGATCAAAGCGCAGATCGCGGTTCTAAAAGATTCCCATGGAATCGATCCGATCATGCTACCGCGCAGCGCTGGTTCATGGCCGGGATACGTTTTTACCGGTGCGCCTCTAAATAAACCAGCCGGACATTTTGGCCTTGGTCACGGCAGCGGCGCGCACGCGCCAGATGAATATTTCGTGGTCGAATCGTCTAATCCGAAAATCGAGGGTATGGACGGCGCGACGATGTCGTACGTCGAATACCTCTACCAACTGGCGAAAGACTGACGAATCTAGAAATGCCACGAACGCTGCAGACCGGCGCGCGTTCCGCTGTCGGCGAGTAGTTTGTTTCGCGGAACGTCCACGAGGGGCGAGAGCACCGCACTCGGCACACGGGGAATCGCGATCTCTTGTTTCGCGATCAACTGAGAATTTTTCGAAGCGACGATTTGCGAGTTTTGCCTTTTCGCGGGCCGAGGCTGGCTTTCGGCCAGTCGCTCGTTAGGCGACAGGACACGCACGGTCATGAAATGCGGATTGGCGTTAGCCCACGAAGTTGCCTGACCTTTCGTCTCAAAAAATCGATCGATGACAAGGGCGCCACGCTCCGTTGCGGTGCGCCCGGAGCGACGTGCGGCTTTGCGATTAATCACATCGCGCCCGGTATCGACAGCGACACAGGTAGCGTCGGGGAAAACGACCTTGCTGCCGTAGGCAATTTTTTTGGGATCGACGGCGCAATGTCCCGCTCGCAGGCGTGCGCCGGTAGCGCATTTGTGCGCTCGCGTATCGGTATCCGAACCTCCACCACCGCTGGCCCAGTAAACAGTGATGCGCGCAAGTAATGATTGCTCACGCGCAAAAGCGGGCGAAACCAAAATCAGGCTCGATATAAATATTAAAATGAATGAATTCATCTCGTTAAGCTGAAAAGAGAAAGGTCACGTCCCCTCGCGAGTGATTCCCAGATCGTGAGGGATAAATTGGAGGGAACTGACGTCAGTTAGGATTCGGAATTGACGTCCGCGGTGGACGCGGCCGCGGAATCTTTTTTGAGATTTTCTGAATACTCGCTACGGCTATTCTTGAAATTATCGTCGAGACGCTTTTCGAGGGAAAAAATTGCGCGTTGATGCAAAATAAGTTGCGCGAGACACGAATCACCTCCATATGGCGCGGCTCGTGCGAAAATTCTTCTACGTCATTTTTTTAGGCGGCATTTTGTTTGCCACTTCTGTCATCACCTCACACGCGGCGGGTTTACAGCCGTCGAAATCGAAATTTTATTATAGGAACGCAGTCGGAAAAACAACTTCGGCCCGGATCATTTATCGTTATCGCCGTGTGCAAATAGTCCATCCGCTTGCGCGCGTGGATTCGCGGCTCGATCCCAAACTGCTGCGCGCGGCAAGCATTGCGGATGAACGCGCGCATGCGCACTCGAAGGCGCGTTGCTGGCATTATGTCAAAGAAGCATTGGTCGCGGCCGGCGCGGTCACTTCGTATCCGCGGACAGCATATGCATGTCAGGCTGGTCAAGAATTAGTGCGAGACTATGGCTTCAAAAAACTCTCGGTGCGCGATCCGTACGATGCGCCGCTTGGTGCCGTGCTCGTCTACAGTCACGGTAGCAACGGCGCTGGTCATGTCGAAATCCGGACCAGGAATGGCTTCGTGAGCGATTACTCATCGAAGAATCGCTGCCGCTATCCTTTGCTCGCGGCCTACGGGAAATTTTTCCTGTAAGAGTTGGTAGGGCGCGACGGCCCAGTCGCGCCGACTTTTACAAATCTAACGCTGCACTCGGATTCGTCGGCGCGACGAGCCGTCGCGCCCTACCACTTCAAACTCGCATTCGTGAGCTTGTGATTTCATTCTATAAACATGGCCGACGCGCTTACGCCTATGATGCAGCAGTATCAACGGCTACGGAAAAGTATTCCCGCGGACACACTGCTGCTTTTTCGGCTGGGTGATTTTTACGAACTGTTTTTTGAAGATGCGAAAGAAGCATCGTCATTACTCAATGTTGCCCTAACGAAGCGCAACGACGTTCCGATGTGCGGGGTGCCGTATCATGCCGCGCCGAATTACATCGCGAAATTAATCAAGGCCGGCCGTCGCGTTGCGATCTGCGATCAAACGAGTGATCCGCAGCCGGGCAAGATCGTTTCGCGCGAAATTACTCAAATCATCAGCGCCGGCACGGTGAGCGAACTGGATTTGTTGCAACCGAAGCGGGCCAATTATCTGGGCGCCATTTATTCTGCGGAGAAGACATTCGGTTTTGCTTACGCGGATTTGAGCACGGGAGAATTTCGACTAACCGAACTCTCGAACAGCAGTGCGTTGCTCGACGAGATCGCGCGTGTCTCTCCCGCGGAATTGCTCATGAGCGACGAACAAAGCGAGCAATTCTCCGAAATAGAAGGGACGTTGCCATACGACAATTATGCGTTCCTGCCGGAGCACGCGCGCTTTACCCTGTGCGAACATTTCAAGGTCAAATCGCTTGATGGTTTTGGTTGCGAGCAAATGACATCAGCGGTCGCTGCGGCGGGCGCGCTCGTCCATTATTTGAAGCATCAATTACGGCGAAAGATCGATCATCTTGCTGCATTGCGCTGTGATGCGCCGAGCGATTACGTCGTGCTCGACGCAGCGACGCAAACCAATCTGGAGTTGGTTGAGACTCGAAACGATCGCGGGGCGAGCTTGCTTGCGGTGTTGGATCGAACCGTCACGCCGATGGGAGGACGAAAATTGCGCGCCTGGATTTTGCAGCCTTTGCGCGATCTGGCGGAACTGAATTCCCGGCAGCAAATGATCGCAGATTTACTGCACGAATTGGATCTACTGGCAGCGCTGCGCGAGTCGCTGAAGTCCATTCGCGATATCGAACGCGCGGCGGGGCGATTAAGTCAGGCCTCGGGAAATGCGCGCGATCTCGTCGCGCTCAAAACATCGCTGCAACAAATTCCGGAGTTGAAGAGCGAACTTCAGAAGCTGATCGAGCGAACCAATTTTGGCAGGGCGCGACCGCCGGGCGCGCCAAAAATTGGCGCGGCGCGTGGCGGCGCGCCCGGCGGTCGCGCCCTAGCAGTCGAATTACAAACCGAGATTCGCGAAATGCCAGAACTGGCGGCGAAGTTGAGTGACGCTTTGCTCGACGATGTGCCGCTCGCATTGAAGGATGGCGGGATTTTCCGAGACGGTTTCAATGCCGATCTCGACGAGCTGCGGGGCGCTTCCCACGAGGGAAAAAATTGGATCACGGCGTTACAGGAAAGGGAAATCGAAAGCACCGGCATCAAATCGCTCAAGGTGCGTTTCAATTCGGTCTTTGGCTATTTCATCGAAATCACGAAATCGAATTTGGCGAGCGTGCCGGCCTATTACACGCGCAAGCAAACGACTGTCGGCGGCGAGCGCTTCATCACGCCCGAGTTAAAGGAGATGGAAGCAAAGATTCTTGGAGCGGACGAACGCGCGCGACATCTCGAATATCAATTGTTCCAAACGTTACGCAGCGAAACATTAGAACAACTCGCGCCCCTGCAAAAAACGGCGGGAGCGATCGCCACGCTCGATGCGATTTGCGCGCTCGCGGAAACGGCGCGGCTCTTTCATTACTGCAGGCCGACGCTGGATGATTCGTTGTGGCTGAGGATCAAGGATGGTCGCCATCCCGTGCTTGATCAAAATCTAGCGGAGGAAAAATTTGTGCCTAACGACACCGATCTCGATGGAGAAAGGAGAAGGCTTGGAATCATTACCGGGCCGAACATGGCCGGAAAATCCACCTACATTCGCCAGGTCGCCTTGATTGTCTTGCTTGCGCAGATTGGAAGTTTTGTGCCGGCGGCGAGCGCGGAAATTGGTGTGGTCGATCGCATCTTCACGCGCGTGGGCGCCAACGACGATCTCGCGCGCGGGCAATCGACGTTCATGGTGGAGATGAACGAGACGGCGAACATTGTGAACAATGCGACGGAGCGCAGTCTGATTATCCTGGACGAAATCGGGCGAGGAACTTCGACTTTCGACGGGCTTTCGATCGCCTGGAGCGTGGCGGAATTTCTGCACGATAAAATCAAAGCGCGCGCGCTTTTCGCCACGCACTATCACGAGCTGACGAAACTGGCGGAGGAACGCAGTGGCGTTTTCAATTGCAACGTGGCGGTGCGCGAATGGAACGAGCAGATTATTTTCCTGCGTAAAATCGTTCCTGGTGGCGCGGATAAAAGCTACGGTATTCAAGTGGCGCGGCTGGCTGGTTTGCCAAAAGAGATTTTAGACCGCGCGAAAGATATTCTGGCGCATCTCGAAGAACCGAACGGCGCAACGGAAACACCAGGGAAAACAAAAGGTGGGCGCGTAAAAAAAGCTGCACCTATGAGTGAGAAGCCACAGATGGATTTACTTTGAAACCCTCACCCTATCCTCTCCCAAAGGGAGAGGGATTCCTTCTCCCTTTGGGAGAAGGTTAGGACGAGAGCCGTGTTTGGGTAAAGTTTACCCGTAGCAATGGCGATTAAGACGGAAAAGGATCTGAGTGAAACGCAGCGCAGTCACTGGCTGAAAGCAGTAGCTGCAATCGAGCTGCGCAATTTTGGTTACGCCATTTCGCTGTTGCAGGGAATTCTCAAACAGGAACCGGAGTTTCTAACCGGGCGACAACTGTTGCGTCGCGCAGAGGTGACGAAGAACAAGACCACCAAGAAAAGCTTCTTCAATATTTCGAGCGCGCCGCTCGCGATCATGAAAGCGCAGCGGGAAATCAAGAAAGACCCGAAACGCGCGGTGGAGATGAGCGAAAAAGTTCTGGAAGAGGAACCTTACCACCGCCAGGCAAATTTGGTTTTGAAAGAAGCAGCCGTCGCGGCGGGCTGGCCCGAAGTCGGAGTTTTCGCGCTTCGTACTTTGCTCGAAGAAAATCCGCGCGACGTAAAAATTCTGCACGAATTGGGACGGCTGCACCACGATCTGAACCAAAGCGAACAGGAAGTGGAGATTTACAATCGGCTCACGGAAATCGATCCGCTTGACGCGGAGGCGTTGCGTTTGGGTAAGGACGCTTCCGCCCGGGCTTCGATGAGCAGTGGCGGCTGGACGCAAGCCGAAAGCTATCGCGATTTAATTAAAGACAAAGATTTAGCCGTCTCTTTGGAACAACAAAACCGCATGGCGTTGAGCGGGGAATCGCTCGATCAACAACTGATCGAAACTTACGCTCGACACCAGGCAGAGCCGCAAGGTGTCGATCACGCGCGGAAACTGGGCGCGCTCTACGAGCAGAAGGAAGATTTCGAGAATGCGGTCGCCTGGTACCGATATGCGGCGCAGCTCACGAATCAGAGCGATGCCGGCCTCGTCCGAAAGGTTTCGGATTTAAGCATGAAGCGATCGGAGCACGAGATCGCGGAGCGCGAGGAATTCTTGAGGTCGCACGGTTCAGAGGACGAGCTTTACGCGCAGAACGAGAAAGCGTTGCAGGAAGCGAAAAAGAAACGCGCGGCAATTTTGATCGAGGATGCACGCAAGCGCGTCGATCGCAATCCGACGGATCTCCAGCTGCGTTTTGAACTGGGTGAACATCTCTTGAATGCGGGCGAATTTCGCGAAGCGCTGCCGCAGTTGCAGCGAGCGCGGCAAAATCCAAATGCGCGCTTGAAGGCGATGAATCTGCTCGGGCGCGCGTATCGCGAACTCGGCATGCTCGATCTGGCGGCGAAACAATTCGAGGAAGCGGCGAAGGAAATTCTGGGGATGGACGCGATGAAGAAGGAGATCGTTTACAATCTCGGTCTGGTCTATGCACAAATGGGAGAAGACAACAAATCGATCGTCTGCATGAAGCAAATCTACGAAGCGGATTACGGTTACAAAGACGTAGCCCAGCGGGTGGAAAGTTCCTACGCGAAAGAGCCGCCGCCCGGTTGACCGGAGTCGCGAAAATTCCGCAACGAAAGGGAATTCTCACGTCCAACCACGGGGGGGTTTTCGAACCTTAGATGTTTGAGAATATCCAAGACCTAATTAAAGGATGCTTATGAAATTGACAACAAAATCAAATCTGTGGCTCACGACGGTGGCGGTTGCCTCGAGCACTTTTTGTTTTCTGACAACGGTTCGCGCGCAAAATGAAAATCAGCGAACAGATACGGAGATCGCTGACAACCCTCATTTGCGCAAATCGAAGCAGACCTCAAGTTCTTCGAGTCAGGTAAGCAAGAAGGATCAAAAGTTTGTGACCAACGCAGCGACGAGTGGATTCCAGGAAGTGGCAGATGGTCAAATGGCCCAGCAAAGGGGAGCGAGCGCAGAAGTCAAGAATGTTAGTGCACACATGGTGGCTGATCAATCCAAAGCTAATAAGGAATTGATCGCGCTTGCCAGGAAGAAGAACCTGAACATCGACACGCACCCGGCGAAACCGCGTTCTTTCAAGAAAGAAGGTTTTGACAGCCAATATCTCTTTAATACGCAAAACGATCACGAGATGGACATCAAGGCCTTCGAACAAGAAGCATCCTCGGGAGATGACGCCGATATCAAAGCGTGGGCCAAACAAACTCTGCCGACGCTGAAAGAACACCTCGCGATGGTGAAGAGTGCGCTAAAGAAATTGAAATAGAGAGACGAGACTTTCTCTCCAAAGCGGCACGTTTGAGAAGGCGTGCCGCCTTTATTTTGCGACCTGTGCCCCGCGTTCGTTCGAGGTGTTTACGCGAAGTTGCATCTCGAGAACGAAATTCTCTTCCGCACCGGCGGGCGTGAACAGCGGCAGATACAGTTGCGGGTCGATGCCGGTAATTTTCAGGAGCAAGTGATTTGCGTGCGGTAACCGCTCCACATCTCCCGCGAGTGTGATGTTGTCGAATTGCTCGCGCTCGTTTGTCTGATAACAAATTTCCGTCCCGCGCGTGAGCCGCAGTGAAGTGATCTCGAGAATCGTCAATGGACTGACAAAATCGATGCGGAGCGGGGCGGCGCCGGCGTCGCGCGGCAACGGAATAGTTACATTCTTCCAGCTATCATGACCGATGCGCGCGTTAACGGATTGTTCCTCCCGATGGACGCCGTCGTTGGTGTAGAAAATCTGAATCACCGTTTGCTGCAGAAATGCAAGATCGCGGACAGTTCCATTTCTCCACTCGTACGCGATTTTTTCCCGGAGCTGTGCGGTGCGAGAGCGGTAGTAGTCGAGCAATTGCTGGCGATCTTTATCCGAGCCTTCAATTAATGTTTCGAGCGGCTCCGATAACGATTCGTTAGGCGGCTTCTGCCAGACGCCAAGGCCGGGTCCTTCGGCGAAAGTCCACGAACGGCCGCGCGTCCTCAGTGCCTCCCAAACTTTCCAGACGCCGAAGTCACGATTTCGGACCGAGACATCATGCATGAGAAAAAGGCCGCCGGGTCGAACTTTTGGAAGCCAATTTTGCAAGTCGTGGCGCACGGCTTCTTCAGAATGCAATCCATCAAGATGGAGCAGATCGATACTGGCGGCGGGAAATTTCTCCAAGGCGGCGTCAAAAGTGCAGCGTATGAGCGTCGAAAAATTTTCGTAATGAGCGCGATTGTGCGTCGACACCAGCGCAAAAGTTGTTTCGTCGTATTGACCGGCGTGTTCGTCGCCGCGCCAGGTGTCGATCGCAAAACAGCGGGTGCCGGTGCCGTTCTGAGCGACCGATTGACAGAAAGCAAAATAGCTTTCGCCTTGATCGGTGCCTAACTCGATAAAGCTTCGCGGTCGCAGCGTAGCGATAAGGTCGTAAGCGAAATGTAAATGAGCCGTCCAAGCGCCGACTCCGTAAACGCGAGGCTCGAATTGGCGCGATGGCAGCTCGGCGGCAATCACGTTATCGAGTTGAATGACTTTCGAAGCGAAGTTGATGTTCCGCTTCAAGCGCCGCGTCGCGCAGGAGGATAGCTTCGATCTGACGGACTGACTTACTCCAATCCATTGTCTGCGCCCGAGCAGATCCATTCGCGACGATCTGTTCGCGCAACTTAGAATTTGTAAGCAACTCGATGATTCCCTCAGCAATCGACTTTGCGTTAGGTTCTACGAGCCAGGCATCCTGGCCATGAGTGAGCGTGCCTTCTAATCGCTCACTGGCGATTTCAACGACCGCGCAACGGCATGCCATCATTTCGAGCGGCACGAATGAAGGATTAGTTAAGGATAAAACTACACCAACGTCGCACTGGGAAAACAGGGTCGCTAATTCATCCTGGGTAACGAGCCCGCGATCTGTAAAAGGAAACGACGGACGCGGACTAAGCTCCGATGAGCCATAAAATACGATCTCGATGTCAGGTAGCCGCTCGCTTACTAACTCAAACGCCTCGAGTCCGATTTCGTAGCCGCGTCGAGGCGTTTTCGGCCGCGCATAAAAACAAACGCGGCGACGACCATTGCCAGCTCTTGGCCGTGGCCAGTAAATCCCCGTATCCACCGCGAAATCGAAATGGTCTGCGATCGCGTGGTATTGCTTTCGAAGTAATTTCGCCAGCCATGGTCCAAGCGTGATGCAGCGAAGACCGGCGCGGTAGGTATTCTCCGCTCTTATATAATAGTGCGGTTCATCAGGGTAGAAGGAGGGTTCGAAATCCTGCACGAGATAATATCTTCGCCCGCCATTCGGTAGCGCTAGCAGGTTTTCAACTGTCGGCCAATAGGTGGCAAAGGTGCAATCGGCGTCTCCCACGCGTCCAGTCCACCGGTAATATTGAGCCGTAGTAGAACCGAAATGCTTACGCACATATTCTCGGATTTGCTCAGTGCTGTAATCGTTCATCAAGTTATATGCGACGACGTGGACATGACATTCGTGACCGAATTCCGCCAGATATCGAATGACCCGGAAGATGCCAATATCGCCGCCCGCTCCGGGAAACGGTTCCGGGATGAGCCAGTTTATTTTTAAACGGGTCACGGCTTAAGGCTTTGCGCTCGAGTGGTACCGCCGGCATCTCGCGACGGTGACGAGGATCCTGTAACGGAGAAGGATGACTGCATCAAACGAGGCAGGATTGCCATAAGCTCGGCGGATCGAGCCTGTAGACTGTAACGATTTAAGACCGCGCGATGAGCGGCCTCACCAATGCGGCGCCGTTGGTCAGGTTCTTCGATGAGCAAGGTCAATGCGCGGATCCATGCTGCGGGGTTCGCTGCAAGCAATCCATTCTCCCCATTAGTGATCGAATCCTGAAACGGGTCGATATCCGAAGCAACCACTGGCAGGCCGAGCGCGCCGGCTTCGACGAATTTGATCTCGCTTTTGGCGCGACAGAAAATGTTGCCCTGTTCGAGCGGTGCAAGCGCGATATCCATTTGATTGAGCAACTCAAACCAATCGCGCCAGTGTGTGAGCGGAAATGATCGCAACCGCTGGCCAAAGCGTGCGAGCTGCGGCGGGACCGTGAGAGGGCCACCTATCCATAATTCAATCTTGGGGAAACGATCGAGGATATTAACGAGCGCTATTGTCACTTCCTCAAAATCAACGTCATGCGTCGGTGTACCGCTGCCATAACCGATGACCAGCCGTTCGTTAGGCTGACGTATCGTGCGTTTACGAAGAAGCGCTTCTGCCAGGGCAAGCATTTCATTACCTAAAGCGTTGCGGTGAACGTAAACTGGCCGGCCGAGTGCGCGCACGAGCTGCGCCAGTACCGGCGTCGCCACTGTTGCTGCGCCGCAGGCCAGCAAGGTTTCGCGATATCGACGCACTCCCTCCAAATGCAACTCCCGTTCCTCCACCGTGAGGTGACGGATTCCGCGATGCCACTCGATCAGGTCCGGCTCGAAAATTAAATCATCGGTATCGAAGATGACGGGCTTTCCCATCTCGCGCGCGCGAGCGATCAGGTCGCCGAGTGCCGGCGACATTTGGAGGCGATAAAGAAAGAGCACATCGTAACGAAGCGCCAAATTCGCGTCGACCGCGCCATCGTCGAACCATTCCGCGACCTCAGCCTCATAACCGAGTCGCTTCAATTGCTCCTGTAAATGCACGCATCGGTAAAGCGTTGTGGTAGCAATGGGGCAGCCGCTGGCAATGAAGAAGCGTGGCGAGGATTCTCGAGCGGACATGCGTGCAGAATCGTAAAGCAATGCCGTAATAAAAGAAATGTCGGCGCGTCAATTCGAACGACGTTACCGACGTTTGCAGAATTCGGAGGAGACGCTGTAAGCTGCTCTATCAACGGCTCATCCTAAAACGTGCATCGCTCCCGTATTTTTTCCTCTTCGTCCGAGCCGCGTTTTTGGTGGCACCGGCGTTCCGGCAGCGATTATGTGCCGCCGATTTATTCCTGCCTCACCGATGATGAATGGCAGCTGTTGCAGGAGTGGTATGCCGAAACAAGCAAGCGGGATTGGGCTGGTGAGTGTGCGGTGCCGTTGATGTCACTGCTTCAGGGCCTGATCATGGGGAACATGATTAGACGGATCGTACAACTTGGCACCTTCGCTGGTTATTCGGCGCTACTGCTTGGTTTCTTTCTCCGACAGATGGAGGCGCGCCATGGACTCTTTAGTCTGGAGATCGGTAACACGCTTTCTGAGTACACCCGAAGCTGGCTCATACGCGCGGGCCTGGTCGATTTCGTGAAGATCGAACATCGCAGTTCGCTCGATCCTGCGTCTCCCGGTTTGGCGACGGAGTATCTTCGCGGTAGGCCTGAGCTGATAGTTGTTGATAGCTCGCACGAATACGAAGCGACTATTCGCGAACTGGAGGCCTGGTATCCGGTATTGACACCTGGCGGTCTTATCGTCCTTCACGACACGAGCAACTTTGCCGTCAGCTTTGATGCCACTCACGCGGGCGGCGTCGCCCGCGCTTTGAAAGAGTGGCGCAACAAGCACCCGGGCGCAGAGGCCTTTTCTCTCAACGCCGGAATCGATGTGATGGAACCGCCACCGCCCGTTTATCAGGACGCTTGCGGCGTCGGGTTGATTCAAAAACCGCTCGACAAGGAGGGTGGGACAAGTGAACCGCTGAGGCGCGCGGGCTAAGCGTGCGCATGACTGCGTTTCCAATCGGCCTAACGAGTATCGTGACAATTCAGAACATGTCGGTAGGAGAAACAAACGACGCGCGATCGCAGGAACGTGTGCTTTTCGTTGCGCCCGAAACAGGTCCTGGTAACGCAGTAACAGCCATTGCTCATCTGGCTGGTTACCTGAAGCACCACAATTGGAACCCGGCGGTGATGATAGAGAAAGAGGGCGTAGCGGCGGATCTGTTGCGCACACATGCGATCGAATTTATCATTGAACCAGAGCTATTGGTTGATTCTGAATGCAGCCCCGTCCGCGCTCTCGCGTCGCGTTTTGATTTAGTGGTGGTTAATGGCATTGCCTCCGAGGGGGCGGTGAGAGCCGCGCTTTCGCAAAATGTGCCAGTTGTTTGGTACTTGCACGAAACCGTCGCCGACCTCCGGCTCGTCGGAGCAACGCCACAACTACAATCCGCGCTTGGTCAAGCTCACACGATACTCACTCCAACGCGCGCAATAGCGGAAGTGCTCCAACCTTTCGCACCCGAACCGATTGAAGTTGTGCCCTACGGGATTCCAGAAGTGAAGGCCCACGCGCAGACGGCGGACCGACCTTTCACGTTTCTTGCGCTGACCGCGGATGAGCCGAACCATGGTCGGAATATTCTGATCGAAGCGATCAACGATTTACATCCAGACCTGCGCTGGTGCGCGCTGTTTCAAATGGCGGGCGTGCCCTTGGAAAAATTATCGCCCGACGATTTCGCCGCGCTAAGTGCGTCTATGCCGAACTTGCAATTGGTCCTGCCCAAGAGCCGCCAGGAGATCGTGGATTTGATGAGCAATGCTGACGTTGTTGTGTGTGCATTGCTCGATGAAATGTTGCCAATTGTTTTGCTCGAAGCGATGAGCATGGGCAAGGCGATCATCTGCACCGGAGTTAGCGAATGGTTGCAGGATGGCAGGAACGCGCTGCTTGTAACGCCGAAGGATTCGCGTGCGCTCGCCATTGCCCTTGCACGCTGCATTGCAGATCGCGATCTCGTTGATGCTCTAGGAACCGCGGCCAAACAGACTTTTGTCGAGCATTTTCAGCTGGATGTGTTTGGCCGGCGATTTGTCGCTATCGCGGAAAAGACAATCGGTCGAGCCGTTAAAAGGACGCCGGCAGATTATGGGGAGTGGGTTGAACTCTATGAAACGCTTGGGCCCGCGGACCGATCCGCCCTGCGTCGACAACTCAACTCGTTAGGTAGGCAGCCGCTCATCTCGGCCCTACTATCGCTATATAATCCCGATCTGGCGTTGCTCGCGGCCACAATCGATTCCCTAAAGCAGCAAATCTACGAACACTGGGAGCTATGCATTGCCGACGATGCTTCGACCGACACGCGCGTGCGACCATTTCTTAAGAAGGCCGCAGCCGATGAGGCACGCATCCGCATAACATTAAGAGAAGAGAAGGGGCAGATGGCTGCGTCTTCGAATTCCGCGCTTGTGCTCGCCACCGGAGAATGGTGCGCGTTTCTGGATCAGGATGATATGCTTGCCGAGCACGCTCTTGCTAAGATCGCGCTCGAAATCGACGCGCATTCCGAGGCCGGCCTCATCTACTCCGACGAAGATAAAATCGATGTGGCGCAGAAGCGTTCCCATCCGTTTTTCAAGACGGATTGGAATCCCGAATTTTTCTTCGGGGAAAATTACGTCGGTCATCTCGCGGTTTACCGCACGGACGTTTTGCGCGCGATCGGTGGGTTCCGTGAAGAATTCGAAGGCTCCCAGGAATACGACTTGGCTTTGCGTTGCATCGGACGATTGGAATCGGAGCAGATCCGGCATATCCCACGGGTTCTTTACCACGGGCGCATGGTCTCGGGTCGCGCAGCCGAGAAACCGTATGCGACGGAAACAGCGCGTCGTGCCATCGCCGATCATCTGCAGCGCGAGGGGATCGCGGGTCGAGCGGAAGCTTGTCCGGGAAACATCGAGTTACATCGTGTCATCTATGACTTGCCCGATCCGGTGCCGCGCGTAGACATCGTTATACATCGCGTTGAGGGCGCTTGTGCGGGAAAGTGCGCCGAAAGCATTCGTAACCTGACCAACTATCCCAGCTATGAGATCGCAGTTGCAAACGACCGACTACAACTCAACGAACTGGCCACGGCTACAACCGCTGACATCGTTCTTTTTTTACACGCCGATATTATAGTAATCAACGGCGACTGGCTGCGGGAAATGGTTAGTCACGCAGCGCGACCCCAAGTGGGCGCCGTTGGTGCGCGACTTTGGAGGCCGGACGATACCTTACAACATTCTGGTTACATTCTCGGTCTCGGTGGGGTAGCGGGCGTGCCGTTTACCACCGCATCGCATGGTCATGCCGGATTCTCCAACTGGACCTGCGGGCAACGTAACTGTTCTGCGGTGAGTTCCGCATGTCTGGCAACCCGGGCAGCCGTTTTTCGTGAACTCAATGGTTTTGATAATCAAAACCTAACGAGTAATTATCAGGATATAGACTTGTGCCTCCGTGCAAGGGAGCATGGTTTACAGGTAATCTGGACACCTTACGCGAATCTTGTTCATGACAGAGCCAATAATGACGAGGAAAAGAACGCGGAGAAGCAGGTGGCATATCAACGCGATACGGCTTACATGCAGGAGCGGTGGGGCGAAGAGCTGCGGAACGACCCATTTTACAGCCCAAATTTATCTCTTCTTCTACCGGGCTTCGAACTGGCGTTCCCGCCGCGCTGGTTCTTAAAAGACGTTTAAGGTAGAACTAACTCTGGTCGTCCTGGAAGTTCCGCGCGCGCCATACCGAATAGCGTTTCGCGCGGTTCAAGTCGCGACACTAGTTCGCCATAACGCTCGAGAAAATGCTCAACTAATTCCGGTTCGAACAAAGTGGTTAGGTTAATCATCGAGCGATCGTGGTGACGATACAGACAAAGGACGTTCGGGACAAACGCGACAGCGTAGTCATTCTGAGCAAAGCGCAACCACATGTCGTAATCCTCCCAGCCAAACCAGCCGATTTGACTTAGGTTGTTATCGTAGCCGCCGAGTTGAAGCAACACGTCGCGACGGAACATGGCCATGGCGTCTATGTAAGGTTGCTGCACGAGGATCTGCGGGTCCCAATCGTAATAGGAAAGAAGACCGATGCGATTCGATGTCGTTCCGCGAAAACGGCAAAGCAAGCTGTAGGCGGCGGCGTGATTGTTGCGATCGATGGCAGTGAATAGCTGACTGAGGCATTCGGGAAACACAAGGTTGTCAGCATCCATCATAAAGACGTACGGTGCGCGGGCCATGGTAATGCCGACGTTCCGGGCATCGGCTAAGCCGGTATTGAGGTGTTTGGAAACGATGCGAACGGGAAGCTTACTTAGGTCTTGATGGCTGCGTGCATGTACCAGCGAATCGTCAGCGGAAGCATCGTTCACAATAACTATTTCAGCCGGCGCGAAAAGCTTTGCCGTCGATCGGTCGATACTCGTCAGGCATTCGCGAATGTGATGGGCGTAGTTAAACAGCGTAACTACGATGGACAACTTAGGCGCGGTTGATTGCAGATAAGCAGCGTTATCGTACAAATCCCAAGCCGGTTGCCCTTTCATGCGTCTGGATTCTTGTTCGCACCACCTTTCCTTGTAGGCCTCTCGCTTGGCGATGGCGAAAGGTCGCGAAGGAGTTTCAAGCTCGGTTAGAAGCGAGTCGACAGGTAACGGTTGTTTTTTGCGTAACAGGCTCTTCAGGTCCGCAGTTACAGCATCTCTGAGTTGTTGAGTGCGCCGCTTACGAAAGGTTTGGCTTAATGCCGGCGGCAGCGGCGATGGCGTGGCGTCTGCCACCTCAGATCTCGCACGACCGGATTCCAGATCGAGCAGGAAATCTCCGCATGCCTGCGCTTGTCGCTGCTCCGTGCGGGCGAAGTCGCATCCTGCTTGGGCGATAGCTTCAGCTTCCTTCGGATGAGCAAGATAGTAATCGCAGCAGGCAATCAAATCCTCGCGCTCCGCCATAACGAAGTGTTTACCTGGTACGAGATCACCGTATCCCTCGGAAGTTTCCGTAATGAGGCAGCATTGGTTAGCCAGTGCGACTAACGCGCGGTGCCACTCAAAATACTTTCGCTCGGAATAATGGATGTTGAGTAAGACCCTGCTTACGCTCAGTAACTCATTGCGTTGCTTCTCGCTCAGATAGCTCCTGGTTGTCTTAGTTTTAGCGAAGCCAAGCGGGACAAACCGGATATGGCAGCGGTGCTCTGCGAAGAACGGCGCATACTCCGCGAAATATTTATCGCGTCGCGGCGTCATCACGCCAAGAAATGTGATCGCGGTTTGCCTCTGTGTGTGCGGAACGGCGTTGGGCGCCGCAAGCATTTCGTGGTGACCGAGACGAAAATGATAACTTTTAATGCCGCGTGCCTGATAAGCAGCCACACCTAGTGAGTTAAGATCAGCTACGGCGCGCGCTTTCTCTGCCCAGGGAAGATTGTTGTGAAACCATCCCGTCTCAGGCTGCTCAGTGCAGAAAAGGACGACATTTTTGGTAAGTTCGCGTGCTTCTTCCGCGGAAACCTTCTCGGTTAGATACAGGTTATAGTATTCATGCGGGGTAACTACAACTTGCAAGGTGTCCGGTTCTGGATTTCTCGCCGGGGGTTGATCGAGAAGGAGCTGGGAGTCGCATCCGAGTTCGCGAAATCCAGCCGCTATCAACCGGCCTATCTCCAGGATAAAGAGATTGGACTTGCTCGTGGCGAAAAGATTTACTCGCTTTGTAGAAACCGACTTGGACTCAAGAATAGAAACACCGGATGTCGCTGGCTGGAGACGATCTTGTGTTATCTTCTTATTCGCATAGTGCTGTTGCAGGTAAGCGATAAGGAATGTGCGAAGATGTCCAAATCCGAGCTTGCTTAGAAGGAGAAGTGGATAAGCGGAAATAACGGCAGTATCGAAGCTGCGCCAGTTGCGATTTTCATCGCGCACTTGCAAATCAAAACGGTTAAGGCCGAGGTGCAACCGCAGCTCCAAGAGAAACCCACTTGCCTTTGCCTCCGGTAGATGAGGAAACGCCGATGCCACGTCCAGTCGGCTTCTTTTTCGGCGAGCAGCAAAGATTTCGCGCCGAGCCAGCGGTCGCTTTGACACTGCACGTATTCCTGTGACAGGTTTCCCCTGCGGATGCAGGAGCCATCCGCTCAAATCGTAAGTGTCCCCAAAAACCCGCTGCTTGATGGGCGCATCAAAACGAAAGACGTATTCCGTTGCTGCACTCGCTGAGCGCGAAGAATGGCTCATGGCAGGAACGCGATCAGGTAGTTTGCCACGGTTTCGATACTCTCGGTGGGAATGCGAGAGTAAAAAGGTTGTCCCCTAACGCAAGGTTCGGATTGTAACAGGGATCGGCCCTGAGCGCGTCTTCCCATTTCTGTTGCATATAGCCAACCTCCGCCAGAAAACGTTGTTGCTTGTTCAGTGTATCTTCAAACCCGCGACTGACCGATTCATGATGGTAAAACTCGGCATGCGGCGTCCAGACGACGCGTAATCCTTTTTCGCGAAGTCGAAGACAAAAATCTACGTCATTAAAAGCGATCGGCAGATTCACTTCGTCGAGGCCACCTACAGCGAGATAGACATCTTTTTTTAAAACCATGCACGCTGCCGTGACGGCGGAAAAGTTCTGGGTCAAGTGCGCGCGCCCAAAAGAGATGTCGTCGTCACCTAGCTTGGGTTGGGTGTGTCCGGCAATGCCGCCGGCGCCAAGGATAACTCCACCGTGCTGGATGGTTTTGTCGGGATACGAAAGTCGGGCCCCGACTGCGCCGATCTCACCGCGCAAGGCATGCCCGACCATCTCGCTCAGCCAATCACGATTGATGACTTCCAGGTCGTTATTGAGCAATGCGAGCAGTGTGCCGTGAGCCATGTCTGCACCGATGTTATTAAGCTTGCTGTAATTGAAGAGGCCATTCACGCGGTGCACACGTACCCGTTCGTTCGAACCTAACGAGTAAAAGTAATCAGAAGTTGCCTGCTCGGAGCTTTCATTATCCAGCACGATCACCTCATAGTTGGGGTAATCGGTCTTGGTGAAAATACTTTCCAGGCATTTCCGCAGCAGAACGGCTTGATCGCGCGTTGGGATAATTAGCGAGACCAGCGGTGGAATGGGCGGAAGCGGATAGCTCACACGCTGATAGATGCCATGCGGCACGACCGAAGCATCTACTCCAATACGATCAAAATGCTCCTGCACGGCGCGAATCGCAGCCGTATGCGCGTAAGGTTTGGCGGCGGCGAATCGCGCCGTGCTTTGCTCGATACTTCGCCAGTGATACAAGACGTGCGGAACGTGGCGGATGCGGGACGAATCGATTTGCTCAATGCAGCGCAAGGTCAGGTCGTAATCCTGCGAACCTTCATATCTAAGGCGGAACCCGCCGACCTTGCGCACAAGGTCACTTCGATAAACACAAAGATGCGCGATGTAATTTTGCGAAGTAAAGAGATCCGGGTTCCAATCAGGTTTGAAGTAAGGAGCGGTGCGAACCCCTTTTTGATCGATCTTGTCTTCGTCGCTATAAAGTAATTGCAGATCGGGCGCGCGGTTGAGTTCCACGGCGTTGAAGTAAAGCGCGGTAGGCGCGAGCTCGTCGTCGTGGTCGAGCAGCGCGATGAAATCTCCGGTAGCCAATGCGAGCGCGTCGTTTGATGCGGCCGAGATGTGCCCGCGCTCTGATCGGCGCGATACTTTGATGCGCGAATCACGACGAGCCTGCCTTTGCAGAAAAGGCCAGATGCGCGGATCGGACGAGGCATCATCAACGATGCACAATTCCCAGTGCGGATAGAGCTGTCCTCGGACCGACGCAATAGCCCGGCGCAACCACTTCAGGTTTGTATTGTAAGCGGGAAGCAAGACCGAGAAGCGCGGAGGGTGAGCGAACTGCGCGATGTGACGCTTGATTTCTTTTCGATCGCGTTGCGTTAGCCGTTCATAACGCCGGATCCACAACGAATAATTGCCGATTGCTTCGTTACTTTCCTGCCAGCGCTTCCAGAAAAACGGACCGCGCACACGTCGCCGGTAAAATGCCTCCCACTCTTTCCCGCCGCGCCGCGCTTCCAATGTGAGCGTGGAGAAACCTGGCGGGAATGTTGCATCGAGCGCGAACCCGCTACGTAACGCGCCTGGATTCTCAAGGGTGACGGCCACATCAGGCCGCGGCAAAGCATAAGTGGCTGCGAAAATCTTTTCTCCAACGCGTGCGCGAATTTCGGTGATGGCCGGCGCTTCCCTGGTAAAGCACCAGCCGCAAATGCGGACTTGCCGCGCCGTTTTCGACCAGTCGTTAGGCAAATCGAACCACAAAGTGTAAACGTCATCCGCATCGACCTTGCACCACTGGCGCTGACCTGCGTGAGGTAAGATTGATCCCCGGACGCGGCGGGTAAAAACCTGTTGCCAGTTTTCATTGGGACCGGCGGCTTCGAGAACGAGCCGGGCTGAGCCGGAGGGCAAGAAGAGAGGAAGGGTGAATCCACACAGCAGTGGCGCGTTTGGCTTGCCGACATGCTCCACGACGTCTGGTCGTTCTTGATCGAAGCGGCCCTGGAATATTCTGCCGCGGAGGCGCGCCCGAATGGATTGCAGCGGCGCTCCTTTTTTTTCCACGCACCAACCGGCGAGTCGCAACCATCGAACTTTCGGATCCCAGACGGTCGGCTCGTCGAGATAGAAACGAAATCTCGGACGCGGCTGAGACTTTTTTCCTGCAGCGGGTCGCGCAGTTTCGCGTGGCTTGCTTTGAGTTTGCGGCATTCTAGCTGCGCCACTTTCGCAGCGCGTTGTTGGATCCGGAACGGTCAGGCTGGTTTTCGCGCGATTAGTTCAAACCCGGCCGCGACGCGTTGTTGCAGGTGCTGCGGCAAATTTTGCAAAAGATCGAAGCCCGGTGGCGGATCGCTCTGGCGCGCCCAAAAGCTTGCCCATTGGCCGAGCGACGTTTCGCTAATTAGCTTTTGATTCTCTGCCGATGAGTCGGCCGCGCGCACGCTTTCCATTACATTCGACATTAGGAACGCGAGCATATAGGCCGGAGAAAAATTTGCGCTGACGTGACAGCGTTCGACCTCGAATTGAGTAAACCACTCGCGCACGCCATAGGCGGTCGCGTTGTAGAAATGCGCCGGCTCCTCGTGAAGCGCTTGCAAAAAGGCGGTGTGAATCGCGACCGATCCCGATGGTTTGAGAACGCGAAAAATTTCGGCTGCCGCCGCTTTCGGGTCGTGCAGGTGCTCGAAAACATTGAAGGCAAAAACACGATCGAAAACGTGATCGCGAAAGGGCAACTGATGCGCATCGCCCACGACATCAGTGTGACGAAAAATCTTATGCTCGAATTCGACACAGTTCGAATAGCGTGTCGCGGTCGCGCCCGCCCCAATATGCAGGATCAAGTCTTTCCCTTCGCGTAGGATAGTTTCGTATTCGGCGCCGAGGGGATTGCTTTTGTGTTCGGCGGAAACGATTTCGACTTCCTCAGAGAGGAAAAGCGCAACGCCATTTCGCAGGGCGAAGAAATGCCCGCAACCTTTGCAGCTCAGCTGATTGGGCAGTGAGAGAATGGCGCCATGACAATCGGGACAGGCGAGAATCGACAGAAGACGCGCGTTCACATTTCTAAAATTGGGCGAGCAATCTCATTACGTCCATCGGAAGATCAGCTTGGATTACCTCCCGAACTTCGAGGTGCGTATTTTTTCATCGTGGCTCCCCATTCGTCGGCGTTTTGCGGCCGACGAGTCACCGTGATGATAGGATTGGCGGTGGCGTATCGAGTCGGGGGTGCAGCTTCACGGTATAACAACCGGCGAAATTGCTGAGGAGGCGAGGGGAAATGCTTTTTGACCTTTAAGATCAATCGCCCATCCCTGAATTAGAATATCTCCATGACCTAGATGAATCGGGTCGATAACGCCCGAAAAACCCGCATAATAGATTTTCGAAATGTGGGTCCGATCACGCAAGTCTGGACGGCCCAACCCGGTTTCCAACACAGTCACTGGTTTGAAGTTGTCGGACTTGTCCCGATATCCGACAACAACGCAGTGCGCACGCTCCCCCCTATCTCGTAGCCAGGCCCAGCCCGTAATTACTACGGCATGGCCATGATCTCTATCAAATTGGCATGTCTCAATCTCACCGTTCGCTCCATTCTCTGCTTGCGGCGACTGCTGCACCTCGCTGCGGAGCGGATCTTTGATAAACGGCACCCGCAGAAAGCCGTGCTGCGCAAGTACTCGTGTACGGTCCCTGAGAATATCAACATAAGGAAATACGAGTGCGAGGTCTGGATTTTCCGGCGCGACGTCTATCCACTCAACCGCTCGAAGCAACTTGGCTCGATATCGGTGACCACTATAAAGGCTAATAAGATTGGTCCGGTAACACGCTACCCACGCAACGGCAGCCAGACCAACCAACCAAACAATATTTGTGACGAAGAACACACGCACAACCAACATCTCAGGCCTGATACGTGTGCAATAAATTGCATATGTTAAGCCCACCAACGCCACGTAAAAGAAGAGGCTAAATACGGTGTAGCGCCGTCCTAGAGCCTGCTCCGCTCCGTACAGACCCAACCGACCAAAGGCCGTTACCGCGCCGGTGATCACTGCATAAGCAGCGATTAGTAACCAGGGATAAAAAGCTCGCCAGTTTGCCTTTCGTTCAAGGGAGATCCAAATGACGGCTGTGCCGACCCCCGTAAAAATGGTTAGGGCTGCTATTCCGAACAAGAAGGGATTCAAATAATCGGAGGCAAAGTACCCACCGATCCACAGGATTAAGTAATGCGCTAACTCAAGGTAATTGGCTTGCAGCGAAGCGAACTTAGGGTGGTACACGGGTCTCGTGTAACCGACAAAGTAGCTGCCGATCGCAACGATGCCTGCAAGACAATAAATCGCATACCATGTCGCTCGAGAGCGTCGTGGCGTCGAATCCGACAGTCCAGGGAAGGGCAATGCCAGCGCCCAAACTAACATTCCATTTGCGAACGTATAAGTAGCTACGAACGCCAAAGAGCAGTTGATTAACGTTTTCAGGCGCAATGAGAGGTCCGACAAATTCACGATCGCAACCGCCACCACAGCGATGCCGGGAAATAACGGTTCCAATTGAATGCCATAAAGGAAATTTTCGAATTGTACCGGCGAAAAGCATAGAAACATCATCACCACCCACGTTGTCAGTGCCGATGTGGTAGTCCTTCCGGGAGTTCGAACAAGCAGTCGCAAAAGCAACACGCTCAGAGCGCACATGCTGAGGAAGAAGACAACCATCTCTTTCCGCACATCCCATCCTCCAAATGACGCGAGCGCGAAATAAATCAGTCTCGGAAAGAATTTCCTACTCTCGTTGTGCTGTGAGAACAGCTCACTGATTGTTAAGCTGCCTCGACACCATGAAACAAATTGACTCCCCGGTGTATGCCATTCGTCCCACCAAGGGACCGGCACCCAATTTCGGCGCACATGATGACCCATGAGCACCATCGGAAGTAGACCAAGACAAAACAACGTCGCGCTAAGCAACGCACTGGGCTTAACTCGCAGGTTTTTCAATTTTCTAGCAGTCGCACCAGTATTGACAGGATACTTCTTCGAGAACGCTGCAACTCAAGCCGATCCTCCACGAGGAGCAAGTGTAAACGAAAGAGTTCTCGACTCTTCTCAACGGGAGGACGGTGACATCTATTCTTCGCGACCCGACAACTTCCAAAGCTGTTTTGGTTTTGCGATACTTCGAGGTTCTGGAATCCGTCGAGACCAAGTGCCAGGACATTGTGCTCCTGAAGGCATGCTAGTAGCTAAATGCCTTCAGCAATTAATGTGAATTAGCGAATAACATGCGACGAACCAAAATCATTTGCACCCTTGGCCCGGCGACCGAAAGCACTGAAACGCTGCGTCGACTCGTCCAGGCCGGCGCGAATATTTTTCGCTTCAATATGAGTCACGCGAAGCATCCCTGGGTGCGTGAAGTTGTTAGGCGGATTCGAAGTCTCGAGCAGGAGCTGGAACGTCCGCTTGCGGTTTTGCTCGACACGCAAGGACCGGCTATCCGCACCGGCGCCGTCAGCAGCGATATCGAATTAAGGCCGGGGGATATTCTTGAGCTGCGGGTGCGTGGCGCGTCCGCGAAGGAACAGTATTCGGTGGACGTTAACTACAACGGCCTGATCAATGACGTCAGCGCTGGCGATACGGTTCTGGTCGATAGCGGCGTTATTCAGCTCGTGGTCGTCGACAAAAAACGAAATCGGATTCGGTGCAAAGTCGTGATCGGTGGCAAGCTTGGTTCGCATCGGCATATCAATTTGCCCGGTGTGCACGTGAAGTTGCCCGCGCTGACGGAAAAAGATCGGCGCGATATCGATCTTGGCGTTGCGCTCAGAGTCGATTTCGTCGCGCTCAGTTTTGCCCGGCAGAAAAGCGATGTCGAAGAATTGCGGCGCGTGCTGAAGAAGAAAAGGAGCCAGGCGCTGGTGATCGCGAAAATCGAAGAGCAATCCGCAGTGAAGCAAATCGAGGGAATGATTGAAGCGGCGGATGCAATCATGGTGGCGCGCGGTGATCTCGGCGTTGAAATTCCGATGGAAGAATTGCCGATCATTCAGCGTCGGATCGTGAAGTGCTGCATTCGACTGGGGAAACCGGTCATTGTCGCGACGCACATGCTCGAATCGATGATCGAGAATCCAGTGCCGACGCGTGCGGAGATTACCGACATTGCCAATGCCGTTTTTGAACAGGCCGATGCGATTATGCTGAGCGCGGAAACGACGGTGGGACGTTATCCGGTCGAGTGTGTGAAAATCTTCGATCGCGTTGCGCGCCGGACTGAGCGCAGCGGCGGCGCCGGATTTGCGAAAGAAGCGATTTTGGAAAATGCGCGCCAGAAAACGGTCGCATCGGCAGTGGTCTTGGCGAACTCGCTCGCAAACGCAAAACTGATTGTTTTTACCAGGCAAGGAACGCGGCCGCGCAATGTTTCGAACATGCGTCCGGAGCACGCGCCGATCTTTGCTTTTACACCGACGGCAGAAGTGTACCGCCAGCTTGTCTTGTGCTGGGGCATTTACCCGATTTCCCTCGATTTCGCGAGTGAACCGGATGCGACCATCGCGCGTGCAGAGAAATTTCTGCACGACGCTCGTTTGACCCGCAAGGGCGACAACCTGGTGATCATTAGCGACGCCAGCGCGGAGGGCGGCGTAATCGACAGCGTGCAGTTGCGAAAGGCGAGGTAGGGCGCGACGGCTCGTCGCGCCGACGAACTTTAGTTGCGGCACTGTATCTGCAAAGTCGGCGCGACAGGGCCGTCGCGCCCTACCAAAAAACGAAACGCGCGGAAGTTTTCCTTCCGCGCGTTCATAAACAAACAAGTTAAATCTTAAGCTTCCACCGGCAATTCTACGTCGACCGGGCGCTCCTTTTTGCTCAATGCCCGGCGCAGTTTCGACAACGCAATGTTTTGCAACTGCCGGATGCGCTCACGCGTGACGCCAAATTTCTTTCCAACTTCTTCGAGTGTTTTCGGTTTGCCGCCATCGAGACCGAAGCGCGAGAAGATGATCTTGCGTTCGCGATCGTCGAGAACATCGAGCAGACCGCCAACTTCGTTGCGAAGGTTTTTGTCGCGCAGCAATTCGAAGGGCGTTTGCGCCTCTTCGTCCCCCACGATTTCGCCGAACTCGGTCGAATCATCATCGCTGATTGGCGCATCGAGTGAAGCCGGCCGAATCGACACCGTCTTCAACTGCGAAACCTTTCCGCTCGCGATGCCGATCTCTTCACCGAGCTCGTCGTCGGTCGGTTCGCGGCCAAGCTCCTCGCTCATTTGCAAGGAGACGCGGCGCATCTTCGAAATCTTATCGACCAGATGAACCGGCAGGCGAATCGTCTTACTCTGATTGGCCAGCGCGCGCTTGATCGATTGCTTGATCCACCAGGCCGCATACGTGCTCAATTTGCCGCCTTTGGCCGGGTCAAAACGTTCGACTGCCTTCATCAAACCGATGTTGCCCTCGGAAATGAGATCGAGCAGCGGCAGGCCCAAATTGGCATAATCGTGCGCGATCTTGACGACCAAACGCAGGTTCGAGCGAATCATCAAAGCTCGCGCTTCTTTGTCGCCTTTCTTGATCTTGGCAGCGAGCTCGATCTCCTGCTCAGGGGTGAGCAGCGGGATTTGCCCGATCTCGCGCAAATAAATCTTTATTCCAGTATCGCTATCTTCTGCAGCCATATAACTTTTCATGTAGTGACAGGGGGGCGGGACACATCCAAGAGTCTCCAGTTGTTAAGCTTCTCGAAGCCCTGTAAGCTTTGAGTTTTAGCATTTTAAAATTATTTAACAAGGTTAAATATCGGTTTTATGACACGGTTTGGATGCGTTTTGTTCAAAGTTTGTCTTTTTCGCCCAAACGGGACCGAAGTTAGCAGCTAGAATTGAGCCCGCGCGGGCACCGCAAAACGGCTACTTTTGATCAATTTTACCGCCGCCGTGGCGTCCTTTGATTTGACCTTCCCCAAAAGAGGCTTGTTATTGCTCTGCAACGGGTGAACATCGGCGCACGCGCGCAGAATTGGCTTAAGGTGTCCACCGCAAAAAACTTACTGGAACAATGAAGGATAAAATTCGGGTTGGAATTATTGGGGTGGGCAACTGCGCCTCCTCTCTCGTGCAAGGGATCGAGTTTTATCGCAACGCCAGCGAAAACGATCTTGTCCCCGGCCTGATGCATGTGGACCTCGCCGGTTATCACGTGCGCGATATCGAATTTTCCGCCGCCTTTGACGTTGGCGTGAACAAGGTCGGCCACGACCTCAGCGAAGCGATCTTCGCGGAGCCAAACAACACCATCCGTTTTGCGCAAGTTCCGAAGCTTGGCGTGAAAGTGCACCGAGGCATGACGCACGATGGCCTCGGCAAATATGTAAAACGCGTCGTCAAAAAATCCCCGGGATCGACCGACGACATTATCGGCATTTTGAAAAAAACTCGCACTGACGTGGTGGTCTCGTATCTGCCAGTCGGTTCGGAAATGGCGACAAAATGGTATGTCGAACAAATCCTCGATGCGGGTTGCGCCTTTGTTAATTGCGTTCCGGTTTTCATTGCCTCGCAGCGGTATTGGCAGAAGCGATTTGAAGAACGCGGCCTTCCCATCATCGGAGACGACATCAAATCTCAAGTCGGCGCGACCATCGCGCATCGTGTGCTAACGAATCTTTTCAAGGACCGCGGCGTGCGACTCGATCGCACCTACCAGCTCAACTTCGGCGGCAACACCGATTTCATGAACATGCTCGAGCGCGACCGGTTGGAATCAAAAAAGATTTCGAAAACGCAAGCGGTTACGAGCCAGCTCGGGCACATGATGCGTGCCGAAGACGTGCACGTCGGTCCGAGCGATTACGTCCCGTGGTTGGAGGATCGCAAATGGTGCTACATACGAATGGAGGGAACGACGTTTGGAAATGTTCCCATTAATTGTGAGCTCAAACTAGAGGTCTGGGATTCGCCGAATTCGGCGGGCGTCGTCATCGATGCGATCCGTTGCGCGAAAGTCGCGCTCGACCGCGGAATGTCCGGTGCGCTGGTTGGGCCATCGAGTTACTTCATGAAGTCGCCGCCACAACAATTCACTGATGACGAAGCGCGGCAGCGAACCGAGAAATTTATTTTTGGAGATGAAGAGTTGGTTGCGCCCGCCGCAGTCAAGCGAAACGGCAACGGTCATCGCAACGGCAAGGCGAAGAACGGCGCGGCGCAGAGACGCTAAAGCTGTTTCACAAGCGTCGTCGTTCTGAGCGTAGCGACTAATCTCGCAATTTAGAACGCGGCGTAAATTTGTGAGGTCCCTCGCTGCGCGCGGGATGACACACCTCTATTTATTAGATGGTTTCTAAGGTTTTCGCTTCTTTGCGCGAAAATGGACGCCAGACCGGTTGCGTAAAACGCTCAGAATTTCCGCTAATCCGACGTTCAATCTTCCATCTTCGCCGCGAATGCTGGCCACGAAAGATAGCGCCCGTTCTTCCATTTCTTTCCGTACCACGTCATTGATCCACGACCTATGATCAGCGTTCCTACTTTTTCCTTATCTGCGAAGATCTCCAGAGTGATCGAGGTTCCAGCCTTACCTAGCTCCATTATTTGAAGCTCTGCTCTGACGGAGTGTTTTCTATTCACACGTTTTCGTCGCATTCCTTTCGTTAGCAGCCACACTGGCGTACGTCCAGCAATGCATCTGATAACAGGCGGGGACTAGGTAAGCTCGGTCCGCGATTCAGAGAAATCTCGAAGTCGGCCAGCTTTGTGACTCTTTCGCTCGTCCTTACGTGGTCCTCTAGGCTCGACTCACACAAAAAAATGTGTGCTAGAGTTTGCCGAATCTTGCGCGCACCGATCAAGGCTTTGTCGATGCGATCAACCTCAAGCTGACTACTCTCATCGCAGATTAAATGTCGTCTCACCAAAGGACATCCCAAGTGCATGTCATCCCGAGCGGAGCGAGAGACCTCGCGAATAACGCGCGGGGTGGGTTTGAGAGATTCTTCGCTGCGCTCAGAATGACAGGCCTTCTATGCTGAATCCGAAACGAACAATCGTAGAACTGAAAGAGCTGCGCGCTTTAACAGGGAATGAAAATGGCGCGCAGCGTGTAGCGTTCACGCCGACTTGGACGAAGGCGCGCGAATGGCTGCAAAAAAAAGTTGATGGATTAAGCGGCATCGAAGTCCACACCGATGAAGCAGGAAATTTCTGGGCGACTTTGCGCGGCGCGTCAGAAAAAGCGCTGCTCATCGGCGGACACATCGATTCGGTTCCGAACGGCGGTTGGCTCGATGGATGTTTGGACACGCTTGCCGGCGTAGAAATTCTTCGGCATATCAATACGCAATATAACGGGAAGCCACCCGTTACCGTCCGGCTGGTGGATTGGGCGGACGAAGAAGGCGCGCGGTTCGGAAAAAGTCTTTTTGGGTCCTCGGCCTGTTCCCGAAATCTCGATATGAACGAGGCGGGCCAACTGAAGGACAAAGATGGAATCACGCTGCCCGCCGCGTTGAAAGAACGCGGTATCGATTTCGAGAGAGTGAAGGATTCCAATAAAGAACTAACAAATGCGGCCGCGTATCTCGAATTGCACATCGAACAAGGACCGGTCCTGCTCGATCTCGATCTTCCGTTAGGTACAGTGCTGGGAACGTTCGGTGTCGAACGGCACGCGATCACATTCCACGGCCAGGCGGCGCATTCCGGAAGCACGCCAATGAACCGGCGCAAAGATGCTTTCCTCGCGGCGGCCAAACTAGCTCCGGAAATTTATCGCATAGCCGAGCGCAGTAACGGGGGCGTTTGTACGATCGGTTCATGCCTAACGAAACCCGGAATCGTCACGAGCGTGGTGGAAGAGTGCCGCATCATGCTCGATCAGCGCCATCTCGATGCAAAGGCGCTCGGGCAAATGTTGCAGGAAGCAAAAGAAGCGAGTGAGCGTTTCGCTAAAGAAGGAAACGTTCGTGTTTCATGGGAGCGGCTTTGGCAGATCGAACCGATCTTATTTAATAATGAGCTGATCGCATTTTCGGACGAAGCCATTTCGGAGACCGGCGCCAAGGCGCATCGAATGCCATCCGGGCCACTGCACGACGCAGCAGAAGTCGCGCGCGCGGGCGTGCCGACGGTGATGATGTTTGTGCAGAGCTTGCACGGCATTAGTCACAACAAAATCGAAGACACGAAAGAAGAACACTTGGAAATGGCGGTGGCGGCGTTCGACAAGCTTGCACACAAAGCGATGACGTGGATCGAACGAGAATAAAACTCCAAATCCCAAGCTCCAAGCACCAAAGAACATCAAACAACAATACCCAAAAAGAGGCATCCATGCTTCTTGGAGTTTAAATATTGGAGCTTCTCTGGGGTTTGGGTTATTGGTGATTGGTGCTTGAGTTTTAGTGTCGCAACTTGAACGCAGCATTGCTAAGAAAGAGCGAATCATTAGCAAGGAGTTCCTTATGCCGACACTCGCTACCACGGTTGATGGATTAAAACTGCCGAACCCGTTCGTAATCGGCTCGGGCCCGCCCGGAACGAATCTCAACGTCATCACGCGCGCGTTCCGCGAAGGTTGGGCCGCAGTTATTGCAAAGACCGTCAGTCTCGATTCATCCAAAGTGGTTAATGTCACGCCGCGCTACGGTAAATTGCATTCGGCTGATCGTCAGGAAGTGATCGGCTGGGAAAATATCGAGCTCATCAGCGATCGCCCATTCAATATCTGGCTCGATGAATTTAAAAAATGCAAAGACCAGTTTCCCGACGGCGTGCTCATCGCGTCGATCATGGAGGAATACAATCACGACGCGTGGACGGAAATTGTGGAGCGTTGTCAGGATGCGGGCGTGGATTCGTTCGAGTTGAATTTTTCCTGCCCGCACGGGTTGCCCGAACGCAAAATGGGCGCGGCCATGGGTGAGAATCCGGAGATAGTGGAGGAAGTTTGCGGTTGGGTGATGGCAGCGGCGAAGAAACCGGTTTGGGCGAAGATGACTCCGAACGTCACGCGCATCACCGATCCGAGCCGTGCGGCATATCGCGGCGGTTGCCAGGGCGTGAGCGCGATCAATACGATCCGGAGCATCATCGCTGTGAATCTCGATACGTTGCGACCCGAGCCGTCCGTAGAGGGATTCACGACACCTGGCGGTTATTCATCGAAAGCGGTGCGACCAATCGCATTGCGCATGGTGATGGAAATCGCGACCATGATCCGGCGCGAATTTCCAGGTCGCACTCTTTCTGCCATCGGCGGAATCGAGACCGGCGGTGATGCCGCGCAATTTATTTTGCTCGGCGCCGACACCACCCAGGTTTGCACAGGCGTGATGAAGTTCGGTTACGAATGCGTGAAACAAATGTGCGACGAACTGCTCGCGTTCATGGAGAAGCACAAGTTCGAAACGCTCGCTGACTTCAAAGGTAAAAGTCTCGACTACTTCACGACGCATGCGGAACTGGTGCGGATGCAAACCGAGCGGAAGGCGAAACAAAAAGCCGCTGCCGATGCGGCCGCCGCGAAAAAGATGGTTCGCGCCGACGGCGAATGGAGCGGCGACGATTTCGTGAAACAATCCGACGCCCTTTCACGTGGTTAGTCGGAATCTTACCGGCTGCCCCGTTTTCATCGGCGGCGAATGGCGGGAGATCTCCGGCGTCGAAACGTCGCCGGTTTTCAATCCTTCGCGCGGCGACACGATCGCCGAAGTGCCGATGTGCGGCGCAGATGTGGTGAGTGAAGCTGTCGAAGCTGCGGCCGCGGCGTTTCCCGAATGGCGCGACACGCCGCCTGTCGAACGCGCGCGATTGTTTTTTCGGTATCGGCATTTGGTCGAAGAAAATTTCGATCGCATTTGCGAACTGGTGTCGCGCGAACACGGCAAGACGCTCGCGGAAGCGCGCGGTAGCGCCTTTCGCGGAATCGAGAATATAGAATACGCCTGCGGTGTCCCTTCGTTGTTGATGGGCGATACGCTTGAGAATCTCGCGCGCGGTGTCGATTGCGAGACGATGCATCAACCGCTCGGTGTCTGCGTTGGCATCACGCCGTTTAATTTTCCGGCGATGGTGCCGATGTGGATGTTCCCGCTCGCGCTCGCTTGCGGAAATACTTTTGTGCTCAAGCCGAGCGAAAAAGTTCCACTCACGTCGGTCTTCATCATCGAGCTACTTGAAAAAGCCGGTTTGCCGAAAGGTGTTTTGAATTTGGTTCATGGCGGGCGCGAGTGTGTTGATGCGTTGCTCACACATCCGAAAGTGCGCGCTATTTCTTTTGTTGGTTCATCACCAGTCGCGAAACACATTTATGAAACCGGAACGCGTCACGGCAAACGTGTTCAGGCAAACGGCGGCGCAAAGAATTACATCGTCGTGATGCCCGATGCCGATGTGCCGCGCACGGTGGAAGCATTGGCCACTGCCGCCTTTGGATGCGCCGGCGAACGTTGCATGGCTGGTTCAACGGCGATCGCAGTAGGAAAAGCAGCCGAGTACGTTTTGCCGCCACTGGTTGAAGCAGCGCGCGCAATCAGAGTCGGACCGACCGACGTCGCCGCGCAACCGGACATGGGCCCAGTCATCACCGCGCCACATCGCGACCGCGTCATGAGCCTTGTCGCAAGCGGTGAAAAAGAAGGCGCGAAAGTGATCGCCGATGGTCGCGGGGTGCGCATTGCCGATGCGCCGAACGGATTTTTCATGGGCGCGACCATTGTCGATCAAGTGCAACACGAGATGACGATCGCGCGTGAAGAAGTTTTCGGACCGGTGCTAAATGTCATGCGCATGGATGATCTCGACCAGGCCATCGAGGCTGCAAACAAATCAGCCTACGGAAATGGCGCCGCCATTTTCACAAATTCCGGCAAGGCAGCGCGCGAATTCAAACATCGCGTCAAAGCGGGCATGGTCGGAATCAATGTCGGCGTCCCCGCGACAATGGCGATGTTCCCGTTCACCGGCTGGAACGAATCGTTCTACGGCGATCTGCACATCCAGGGAAAAGAAGGTGTGCAGTTCTACACGCAGCAGAAAGTTGTTTCGACACGCTGGTTTGGCGAAGGCGTGGCCGACGTTTGGAAGAAATAGGTCGCACTGACCGATGTCACTCCTGATTAAGAACGGCGAGATTGTCACGCCTAACGAACAATACATCGCGGATATCTTTTGTGACGGAGAGACAATCACGCGCATCGCGCCCAACATCTCACCGCCTGCCGAGACGGAAGTGATCGATGCCACCGGGAAATATGTTTTTCCCGGCTTCATCGATCCACACGTGCACATCTATCTGCCCTTCATGGGCACAGCGGCGAAGGACAATCACGAAACCGCCAGCCGTGCTGCGCTCGTCGGTGGCACGACAACGTTTATTGAAATGATTTGTCCGGCTCGGTTAGATCGGCCGCTTGAAGCATTTGAGCTTTGGTTAGGCAAAGCACGAGGCAATAGCGCCTGTGACTTCACTTTTCACATGGGCGTCACACGTTTCGATGACGAAACGAAAAAGGATTTTGAAGCGATTGTGCGGCGCGGTGTCAGCAGCTTCAAAATCTTCCTCGCCTACAAAGGTGCGTTTGGCATCACGGATGAGGAACTATTTAACACCTTGCAATTGGCGAAATCGTTAGGGGTGATTACGACGGCACATTGCGAAAACGCCGATTTGGTTTTGGAGCTGCAGAAGAAATTACTGAGTGAAAGAAAGACGGGACCGGAGTGGCATTATTGGAGCAGGCCGCCGCAAGTAGAAGCGGAAGGCGTTCATCACTTGATGACTTTCGCGGAAATTACGGATGCGCCGGTATACATCGTGCACACGAGTTGTGAAGAAGCATTGCGCGAAGCAAAACGTGGCGCGGAAAGCGGCATCCGCGTTTCGGTCGAAACCTTGATTCAATATCTGCTCCTCGACCGAACCGATGCGGAGAAAGCCAATTTCGAAGGCGCGAAAAATGTGATGTCGCCGCCTTTGCGCGACAAAAAGAATCAGGATGTGCTTTGGAACGGTTTGCGGGATGGATCGATTACCACGCTCGCGACTGATCACGCGCCCTTCGATTTTGAAACGCAGAAACGGATGGGCGAAGGTGATTTCACGAAAATTCCAAACGGGATTCCGTCATTGGAGGACCGGGTGAATCTTTATTTCACCCACGGAGTAAAGCGCGGACGCATCGATTTGAAACGGTTCGTCGAAACGGCGAGCACAGCGGCGGCAAAACTATTTGGACTCTTTCCTCGCAAAGGCGCGATCCAGGTCGGCAGCGATGCGGATCTTGTCGTTTACGATCCGAATTATCGCGGAACCATTTCCTCGAAGACGCATCTCATGAACGTCGATTACAATTCCTTTGAAGGTTTTGAGATCGAAGGGCGACCGCACGTCGTGACCGTGCGCGGTAAAATCGCTGCGCGTGATGGAAAGTTTGTTGGCGAATTTGGCCGCGGCAGATTTCTCGAGCGCGCGCCAGCGCCTTCTTAAAAATGGTGACGACAACTTCGCTTGCGCCGGATGTCGACATCACGATCGCGATGGAGGAGAGCCGTCTATATAACAAAGATCTCGCGCCAGTTCCGGCAGCGCGACGCAAGTGGCGCATCGGCAGTTTCGCCGCGTTGTGGATTTCAATGTCGGCCTGCATCCCGACTTACATGCTCGCATCGTCGCTCATCGGCGGCGGAATGAATTGGTCGCAGGCGATCCTTACGATTTTTCTCGGCAACGTCATCGTCGTCATCCCAATGATTCTCAACGCTCATGCCGGCACGCATTACGGAATTCCGTTTCCGGTTTTTTGTCGCGCATCGTTCGGCACGCTCGGCGCGAACATCCCCGCGCTCATGCGCGCGTTCGTCGCCTGCGGCTGGTTCGGAATTCAGACGTGGATCGGGGGAAATGCGATCTATAAAATTCTCGGCGTCTTTGTTCCGTCGCTTGTTTCCGGGACCGCCCTTCCTGTTCTCGACATCACGCTCGCGCAGTTCGTTTGCTTTCTGTTTTTCTGGAGTATCAATATGCTCGTTGTCTACAAGGGGATCGATTGCATTCGTTGGTTGTTAAACATCAAGGCGCCACTGCTCATCGTGCTGGGCTTGATGCTGCTTTGGTGGGCCTATAAAAATGCAGGCGGCTTTGGGCCGATCCTGTCGCAACCATCGGCCTTCGATCCCGGTCAACCGAAGGCCGGACAATTCTTTTCATTCTTCATTCCAGCGCTCACCGGCATGATCGGTTTTTGGGCGACCCTTTCGCTCAACATTCCGGATTTCTCTCGCTACGCGCGTTCGCAGCGCCACCAGATCGTCGGGCAGGCGCTCGGCTTGCCCTTCACGATGGCGCTCTATGCTTTCATTGGCGTGGCGGTGACGTCGGCAACGACAATCATTTATGGTCAACCGATCTGGGATCCGGTCGATGTCCTTACGCACTTCAAAGATCCAATCGTGCTGGTCGTTGCGATGCTCGCACTCTGCATCGCGACGTTGGCGACAAACATTGCTGCGAACGTGGTCAGCCCGGCGAATGATTTTGCGCATCTCGCGCCGCACAAAATTTCATTTCGCATCGGCGGATTCATCACCGGTGTCATCGGTATCGTCATGATGCCATGGAAACTCGTCGCCGATCCTTCCGGTTACATTTTCACCTGGCTCGTCGGCTACAGCGCACTGCTCGGTCCGATAGGAGGCATCATGATTGCCGATTATTACGTCTACAGACATCGTCAGCTCGATCTCGCCGGACTTTACAAAACTGACGGGCCGTACCGCTACACGAATGGATGGAGCCTTGCCGCAATAGTCGCACTGATCCTCGCCGTCCTGCCAAACATTCCCGGCTTTCTCGTTAACGTGAAGCTGCTGCACTCCGCAAGCGTGCCGCACTTTTTCGTCACGCTTTATGATTATGCGTGGTTTGTCGGTTTCGCGATCGCGTTCATCGTTTATCTTTTGCTCCGGAAAATTTTCCCGAATAAATAGCCATGAAATCGATTCCACTCCCGCCTAACGAGCACCAGCCGCAAAAATATTCCGGGCCATCCGCGGAGGAAGTAATGCGTCTGCGCAAAGAATTCCTGAATCCGGGAATTTTTCTCTACTACAAAAAGCCGCTCATGATCGTGGAGGGAAAGATGCAGTATGTGTGGGACGAAACGGGGAAGCGTTACCTGGATGCGCTCGGTGGAATTGTCACGATCAGCGTCGGTCATTGCCACCCACATGTTGTCGCCGCTGCCAACAAGCAAAACGAAACGCTTCAGCATTCCACCACGATTTATTTACATCCGAACATCGCGTACTATGCGCAGAAGCTTGCGGCAAAGATGCCGGGTGACTTAAAGGTTTGTTATTTTGTTAACTCCGGTTCGGAGGCGAACGATCTCGCGTTGCTCATGGCGCGCGCCTACACCGGCAATTATGACATCATCGCACTGCGCAACGCCTACCACGGCGGCAGTACTTTGACGATGGGGCTGACTGCGCATCGCACGTGGAAATTTAACGTGCCTCATAGCTTCGGTGTTCATCACGCGATTACGCCCGATCCGTATCGCGGCGCGTGGGGCCAAGACGATGCAGATGCCGGGAAAAAATACGCCGCCGATGTTCAAGAGCTGATCGATTACGCAACCTCCGGTCAAGTCGCAGGATTCATCGCTGAATCGATACAGGGCGTTGGTGGTTGCGTTGTCTTCCCAGACAATTATCTCAAACATGTTTACGAACACATCCGCGCTGCGGGCGGCGTTTGTATCGCCGATGAAGTGCAAGCCGGCTTCGGCCGTACCGGGACGCATTACTGGGGATTCGTAACGCAAGGCGTCATCCCTGACATCGTGACGATGGCGAAAGGAATTGGAAATGGATGTCCGTTAGGCGCGGTGGTGACGACGCCGAAGATTGCGGCGACGCTCGCGCAGCGGACGCACTTCAACACCTTTGGTGGAAATCCGGTCGTATGCGCGCAAGGCGCGGCGATTCTCGACGTGATCGACCGTGAGAGGTTGCAGGCAAATTCACTCAAGATAGGCAAACACATTTTCGATGGACTCGTTAGGCTACAGGGAAAACACAACATCATCGGTCACGTGCGCGGCAAAGGTTTGATGCTCGGGATTGAGCTGGTGAAAGACCGCAAGACGAAAGAGCCGGCGAAAGCGCAGTGCGCGCAAATTCTGGAAACCTGCCGCGACCTCGGCCTGCTTCTCGGCAAAGGAGGCTTGCATGGACAAACAATCCGCTTTTCGCCACCCATGAACATTCATCAACAGGACGCCGATTTCTTGCTTGATGTTTTGGACGAGGCGTTCGCGCGTCTTTAGTCTTTGATTGGGATTTATAAAGGCATGGCCGCTCTCCCTAACGAGCGGCCATGCCAAGTTTCCCTAGGGCGAGTCAGCGCGCGCGTCTCGTTCAATGCCGGCGCTGCCCGCGCATGTTCCCGCCACCGGTTTCAGGCGGAGCGATCGTAAGTCGCATCATGCTGATCGGTCAGGCGCCGGGCGTGAAAGAACCTGTTCTTGCCAAACCATTCGCATGGACCGCAGGTCGCACGCTTTTCAATTGGTTCAATCAAATGTGCGGACTAACCGAAGAGCAGGTTCGCTCTTCAATTTATTTCGCTGCGGTTTGCCGTTGCTTTCCGGGTAAAGCGCCGGGCGGCACCGATCGCGTTCCAAATCCCCAGGAAATTCAGAACTGTTCTTCGTGGATGAATGATGAATTCGAAATTCTACGGCCACGTCTTGTCATTCCTGTCGGACGACTGGCAATCGCGCGATTAATTCCGTTCGTGAAATTGGAGGAAGTGATTGGCCGGAGTTTTTCGATGCGCCGTAATCGCCACGCATATGATCTGATTCCGTTGCCGCATCCATCCGGCGCATCGCCCTGGCACAAGATTGCACCAGGAAAAGATCTGCTCGTCAAAGCGATGCGCATGATTGCTCGCCACGAGACGATCCAAAAACTGAAAGGGACCTTGCGATGAAATGCAATGGTGTAGCGATCGATTTCCCATCGCATGTAATCCTGAGCGTAACCAGGATCTCGCGATGTTCATGAAAGGCTGCGAGTTTCTGCGATTCGTTGCGTGCCCTGCCGCGTCGTCGTATAGCAGCGAACACTTTATCAACCGATGAAAGAAATTAAAACCCCGACGCGCGATGAGATTCCGGAGAAAGACAAATGGGATCTGACGCATCTTTTCATCAGTGTCGGCAAGTGGAACGAAGATTTTTCCCGGCTGCAACTGACGTACAGTGGAATCGAGCGCTGGAAAGGTCGCGTTGGTGAATCAGCAAAGACGTTGGCCGAGGTGCTCGAATTCGAGAAAGCGCTCGATCGGAAAATAGAGCGTCTTTACCACTACGCGTCGCTGCAGCTGGCGGAAGATAGCGCCAATCCGGATTACCTCGCGCGCACCGCGCAGTTACAAAATCTTCTAACGAAGATTAGCGAGGCCTTCGCTTTCGTTGCTCCGGAAATTCAGGCGATCGAAGACGAGAAGTTCGCGCAGTTTCTAAACGACCCCGTTCTGGAGCAGTGGCGAACGAAACTGAAAAAAATCCGGCGCATGAAGCCGCACATTCTTTCCGAACCAGAGGAACGGCTGCTCGCTCTCGGCGACATCGCACTCGATGGCTACGACGACACGTTTTCGCAGCTAACCAACGTCGATATGAAATTCGGCGCCCTGCTCGACGAGAAAGGCCGCGAACAGCCGCTCACACAAAGCTCTTTCGGTTCGTTCCTCGTCAAACGCGACCACACCCTGCGTAAACGCGCTTTCCACCAATTCTACGAGGAGTTCAAAGACCACCAATATACCCTCGCTTCGTCACTTGCTTATTCAGTCAAAGCCGATGTTTTTCGGGCGCGCGCGCGAAGATTTCCATCCGCGCTGGAAGCTTCGCTCTTCCGCGATGATGTCCCCGCGTCAGTTTACGATGGATTAATTGCCGCGGTTCGCGCGCACCTCGAGCCGCTTTTTCGTTATTACGATTTGCGCCGGCGCGTTCTCGGTCTCGACGAACTTCACTATTACGACACTTATGTTCCACTCGTTCCAGAAATCGAAACGCGCATTCCATTCGATGAAGCAGTCGAGACGGTCCTGACCGCGCTGCAACCCCTGGGTGCGGATTACGTCGATTCGTTAGGCGACGGTTTACGCGGTCGCTGGTGCGATCGCTACGAAAACAAAAACAAACGAAGCGGTGCATTTTCTTCCGGCAGTTACGGCGCGCCGCCCTACATTCTGATGAATTACAAAGACGATGTCTTTGCCGATGTTTACACCCTCGCGCACGAGGCCGGTCATTCCATGCACACTTTCCTCGCGCAGAAATCGCAACTCTTTCAGGATTACGATTACCCGATTTTTCTCGCGGAAGTCGCTTCGACCTTCAATGAAGAATTGCTCACGCACCATTTACTCGAGCAAACCAAGGATCCAAAGATGCGCGCTTACCTGATCAACCGCCAGATCGACGATATTCGTGGCACGCTTTTCCGACAAACGATGTTTGCCGAGTTCGAGAAAGCGATTCACGCAATCGAAGAGAGCGGCGAGGGCTTAACGCTCGACGTCTTCAAAAAGGAATATCGCGCCTTGTTGCAATCGTACTTTGCGAAAAATCTCGTGCTCGATCCAGAGCTCGATCTCGAATGTCTGCGTATTCCGCATTTCTATAGCGCGTTCTACGTCTATAAATACGCCACCGGAATTTCCGCCGCCGTCGCGCTCTCGGAAAAAGTTTTGCGTGGCGAAGCCGGCAGCGTCGACGCTTTTCTTGGATTTCTGAAATCCGGCGGATCTGAATTTCCGCTGGAAACACTTAAAACCGCTGGTGTCGACATGACGACATCCGCACCAGTGGAGAGCACGCTTCACCTTTTCGAGCGTCGACTGAGCGAACTGGAACAACTTCTACTCAGGTAGGGCGGTTCACCGAACCGCCCGCGGGCAATTGAGGTCAATCGCCCCGACCCGCTCAACTCCGGCAAGGTTTCTGCTTAAACGCAATGCGTGAGATTCGAACATCGAATTCGCGCCGCCTGTGGTTATGCCGAATTGGGCATGACTCGCGAATCACTCGCGGAACTAAACGCCATTGGTGCTGAGTCGCAGTCTCGGCCTGAAGTATTGCACCTGCGATTGCATCATTTAATGCAGAGAAAAAGATGGGCGCACGCCTACCGCATTAGTCGCCAGCTTTGCCGCGTCGCGCCGAACTGTGGGACTGGATTTCTGCACGGTGGTTTTTGTTTGCATCAGCTGGGTAAAACCGCCGCCGCGCGCAAACTCCTTCTCACCGGCCCCGACATTCTCCGAGACGAACCGATCTATTATTACAACATGGGTTGCTACGAGGCTCTTCTCGGTAACATCGATGAGGCGCGCGATCATCTAAGAATCAGTTTCGAGATGGATACTTCCTTTCGCGAGTTGGCGAAGAAAGATCCCGACCTCGCATCAATTCAAAAATTGATCTGATCTGGCCCGCCGTGACAACGAATGCCGCGATGCTACGCTCGCGTTCGGATGAAGGCGTCTCCTAACGAGTTGCGGAATCGTATCGCACCGCTCTTCGAAGAGAATTTCGCGTGTTTTGGTGAACTCGGGGCCGCGATTTCGATTTGGAAGAATGGCAAACCGTTACTCGATCTACAGGGAGGATTTCGAGATGCGCGCCGCGAACATCCTTGGACCCCTGATACGCTGGTCCTTATCTGGTCCGCCACGAAAGGCTTGGGCAGCGCATGTCTGCTGCACGCGTTGCAGGAACATGCCATCGACATCGAACAACGCGTTGCCGAGTTCTGGCCGGAATTTGCGCAAGCAGGCAAAGACGAAATCACCCTCGCTCAATTGCTCTCACACCAGGCCGGTCTCGCGGCGCTCGATCACAAAGTCGATGTCCGTGACTACGCGGCCGTCATTCACGCTCTCGAAAAACAGGCCCCACTCTGGCCACCTGGAACGGCACATGGTTACCACGCGCGAACCTTCGGTTTCCTGCTCGATGAATTGATTCGACGAATTGCCCTAACGAGTGCGGGAGAGTATTGGCGAAAGATTTTTGGCGATCCGCTCGGCCTCGATATCTGGATCGGTTTGCCGCCGGAGCAAAATCATCGTGTCGCTACGATGTATGCGGCAAAGGCGGGTGGGGAAGTGAGACCGGCGCAATTTTATCGCGACCTGGCCACGCCCGGAACTTTCGTTCGCAAAGCTTTTACTTCACCAGCCGGTTTACATGCCGTTAGCGATATGAACTCCGCGGCGATGCGCGCGTTGCCTTTCCTTTCTTTCGGTGGGATCGGCAACGCATCGTCATTAGCGAAATTTTACGCGATGCTCGCGAACGGTGGCCGCCTCGACGGGCAACAATTCTTCACACAAACGACGATCAATTGGATGACAACCACGCTCGTTTCCGGGGTGGATCGGGTCTTCCAAATTCCGACCGCGTTTTCTGCGGGTTTTATGAGGGATTCGCCCGAAACATCGCGAAGGATCTTCGGACCCTCATCGCTCGCATTCGGTCATCCCGGGGCCGGTGGCAGCCATGCCTTCGCCGATCCCGAAAACCAGTTGGCCTTCGCCTACGTCATGAACCAGATGAGACAATCGCTTTTGCCTAACGAAAAATCGTTGCGTCTGGTAGATGCAATTTATGGGTAGGGGCGATTGACCTCAATCGCCCGTGGGCGGTTCGGTGAACCGCCCCTACCTATTCACCGATCACAGTCACCACAATTTTTCTCTCGTGCGAGGCGCGGCGATGTTCGAATAAAAAGATTCCCTGCCACGTCCCGAGCTGCATTTCTCCATTGGCAATCGGAATTACTTCGTTCGAGTGGGTCAGTACCATGCGAATATGCGAAGTGCTGTCGTCGGTGCCTTCATCATCGTGTTCGTAGTTTGCATCCTCCGGAACAAGCCGTTCGAAAAACTTTTCGAGATCTCGCCGCGCCGCAGGAGCGGCATTCTCCATGACGATCAGACTGCAACTCGTGTGGCGCACGAACACCGTCACGGTGCCGGTCTTGATTTCGCTCTGCGCGACAATCTTTTGGACCTGATCGGTGATTTCATACGTTCCCTTGCCGCGTGTCGTCACTTCGAAATTTTTCGTGTCGGTATGTATCATTTAGCGCAGCGGCCAACCTACGTTCCGCAATATGCCGCGCAATTGTGAAAGCATTTTGCCTCATGAAGACGCACGGGTATGATTGAATGCATCATTACTGACGCGGAATTATTTCCGCTCTCACAAAAAACCTGATGCAAGCCGATCTCGACCGCGTGTTGTTTGACGAAGCGACCATCCTCCGCCGGCTCGATGAAATCGCGGCACAGATTTCCAGCGATTACCGCGACCGCGAATTGACTGTGATCGCTGTTCTCAACGGCAGCATCATTTTCATGGCCGATCTGTTGCGCCGAATTCCGCTGCCCCTGAAATTGGATTGTCTCAGCGTGGCCAGCTATCACGGCGGGACGAAGTCGAGCGGTGAAGTCATTTTCAAACAAATTGCGCTGCCCGACATCGCAGGCCGTCACATTCTTATCCTCGACGATATTCTCGACAGCGGACTGACGCTTTTCGCCATTCGCCAAAAATTGGAAACAGCGAAGCCGCGAAGCATTCGCGTCTGTGTCCTGTTGCAAAAACGAAAAGCTCGCGCGTGTCCGGTTCATGCTGATTACGTGGGCTTCGAAATCGAAGATGAATTCGTGGTCGGTTACGGTCTCGATTATATGGAACGCTATCGCAATCTGTCCTGCATTGGTGTCTTACGGAAAGACTTGATCGCGTCCGCCGTCGCATGAAAATCCGGGCGCAATTTTTTGCGCAGCTTCGGGACGTGACCGGAGCTTCGGAAGAGACAATCGAGCTTTCCGACGGCGCGACCGTAGCGGATTTGATCGAGAAGCTTTACGAGCAAAGGCCTGCTCTTCGCGATTGGGACAAAAATATTCTGATTGGGTCCGGAGTGGAATTCGTCGATCGACAACACGTGCTTCGGCCGAATGAGGAAATTGCGATCATGCCGCCGGTGCAAGGCGGTTGATCAACAGGAATTTTTCACGCTGCGGTCCATTTCGGCGCGGCCGGTTCGTTGTGGATGGTCGCACTCTCGAAGGCCCGGCGTTGATTTGTGGCGATTGGGTAGCGCACGCGTCTCGCGTGCTGGCGATTGCGTCTCGCGATCGCGAACTTTCTGAAGATTGTTTTGGCGAGACGCTAAAACCAGCACGCGAGACGCGTGCGCTACCCATTGTTAATCGCGGAAGTTTTTGAAGTCGGTCGCGACGCCGAAGTCTTTGCCGCGCACAAACTGAATGACCGTTTGCAGATCGTCTCTCTTTTTCCCGGTTACACGAATCTGCTGATCCTGAAGCTGACTTTGCACCTTAAAGTTCTGACCCTTGATCGCCTGGATAATCTCTTTCGCTTTGTTTCCTTCGAGCCCTTGTTTGATTTTCAACTCCTGCCGCGCATGACCCAGCGGAGAAATGGCGGGCTCGACTTGTTCGACGTTGCGTAAATCAACCCCGCGCTTGGATAACTTGCCGATGACAATTTCGCGCAGACCGCGTAAACGCGCCGCATCCTCAGCTGTGAGCGTGATCTTGTCTTTCTCGTAAAGAATCTCGGCGACGCTCCCTTTAAAATCGAACCGAGTGGCCAGTTCTTTGCGCGCCTGATTGAGCGCGTTATCGATTTCCTGATTTTCCACTTCTGAAACAATGTCGAATGAAGGCATGGTCTAATTCCAATTGTCGAATGGCGATTTCCGATTTGCTCGTCGGAAAAGGTGACGACAGTGTGCCTGATCGATTCCTTCGCGACAAATGAGATTTTTTCGTAAGCCGGCGCGCGCGGCGATCGTTGCGATATTGTCGTTGACGTTAATTCTGCCGGCCTGTCATCGAAGAATTTCGAAGGAGGAAAAAAATCTACGACGCGATCTCCAGCGCGCGCTTGTGATGCATTCGTATCGGGAAGCGGGACTTCTCGCGCGACGCGTGTTGCAATACGCACCTGACGATAATGGAATCTGGGATCGTTTGGTTCAGGCGCAATGCGGACAGGCGGATTACAAAAGCGCGAAAGAAACCTTTACGGCCTGGCGCAGCTCCGTGCCCAAGCCATCTCTGAAACTCGATGAATACATCGGAGATGTAGCCTTAGCGGAAGGAGACGCCACTGCGGCTTTGCAAGCGTGGCATCGTTTGCTCGGTGCTAATCCGCACCATTTGCGCGTACTGATAAAAGTCGCTCGCGTCGAGCAGCAGCAGCATCACTGGCTCGAAGTCGAGACTGCCTGGACTGCGGCGCTTCAGCAAAAGGAGACAGCGGAGGGACTCGCGCAACGCGCGCTTTGTCGCCGGCATCTGCATCACTGGTCGGAAGCACTTGCTGATCTGCAGCGCGCGAAGGAAATGTCGCCGAACGATCCGGAAGTGACTCCAAGCGCGCAGCTCTTCGACCACTTGAACAAGTTCCTCGCGGAAATCCGCGATCTCGACGCGCAACTGGCAGTTTCGCCGAACGATCACTCACTCCTGGCCGATCGTAGTTTGCTTTTTCTGCGCAGCGAAGATTTTGAATTGGCACTCGAGGATGCAGAGGCGGCAGCGAAGCTTGCACCATGGGCGGCAAGTCCAAAACTCTTTGCCGGCATCGCACTCATCCGTCTCGGACGAATGGCTGAAGCGGAGAAGCGTTCGATCCGGAAATCTTTCCGCATCAAAATGCTAACGCCGGAATTTCTCGAAACCATCAGCCGCCTGGATGCCGAAATTTCGGTCGAGCGAACAAATGCGGAGTTATTTGCCACACGCGCCTGGCAGCTGAACGACATCGGCCAGCCTGCGCTGGCGTTGCAAGACGCCGAGGCCGCGGCGCATTTAGATCCAAAGTCAGCGAGCGCTTCGGCCGAAAAAAGTTACGCGTTAAAAAAACTGGGACACGCTGACGAAGCTTTTGAGGAAGTACAACATGCCACAACGCTCGATCCGAATTACGCCACCGCCTGGCAATACCGTGGCGAATTGGAGATGGAACAGAAAAATTACCTGGCCGCAGTCGAATCGCTTTCTCGCGCGCTTTCCCTGGATCAAACAGCAACCGCCCTGGAAAAACGTGAAGCCTGCTATCGCATACTCGGTTGGTCGATCAAGGCGGACGAAGATCATCGAGCGCTGGAAGAATTAACCGCGCGCAAGTTTAAATAGCGTCGAACGCCTAACGACTAATAGCCGCGGATGCGGATATTGCCGTTGGCCGTTTTGAAATGGAACGTGGGACCGTCTGTGGCGCCGGAGGTTCGCATTAATTTTTTCCTATGGTCGGGCGGTTTTTCGTCCTCGTCGATCAGGTTACTGACAATGTCGCCGCCCTGCGTTTCCGCTTCCACGCGAAATGAGGCATGGCGGGGAAGGAAAATTCCGATGGCTCCGTTCGGAATCGTGGCTTTGACAAGATGGCGGCCGGCTTCCCACCAATTGTAATAGAAATCGATCGCGCCGTTTCTCGCCTCGTAATTGAGACTACCAAAGCAGTTGCGCGCGCTGAGGCGACCGTTCACCACCGTAGCGTGCGCGTTTCCGCCGCGCAGACCGTCGATGGAAATTTCCCCGTTCATCAATTCCAAATCTATTTGCTTTAGATGTTGCGGGATGACGATGACGTAATCGACGACGCCGGAACGGTCGTGCAGACTCCATTTTTTCCGCGGCGGGAAAATTGTCTCGATCGAAAGCAACCCGGGATGCGAAACGACCTGCATTTTTATCGGGCGCAAGCGCTCGGCAGAATACGCCTTTTTGGTCGCTTCGATATGCACCTCGGCCACGTCCGACCCGTAAAGTCGAATGGCTCCGTCTACATTTTTGATGCGAAGAGTCCCGGTCGACTCGAGCGGATACCTTTCATCGACGGCTTGCTGGAGCGTTTTATCGACTCCGCCTTTGCAACCGGTCCAAAGCGCGAGAGCAGCGAGCAATCCCAAATAACGCACGCGCGACGCTATCTTAGATTCGCAGTCTAAGCATGCATCTTATTCATAACGCAATGCGACCATTGGATCGATTTTCATTGCGCGCCGCGCTGGAATCAAGCTTGCGAAGAGCGCGGTGGCCCCGAGTAGCACAACCACACTCGCGTATGTTGAAACGTCGCTCGCGTCTACGCCGAAAAGAAGCGCCGCCATCAATCTCGAAGCGGCCAGCGCTCCCGCAAGACCGGCAACAAGCCCGATCCCGACCATTGAAAGACTCTGGCGCAGAATCATCTGCAGCATGTCGCCGCGTTGCGCGCCCAAAGCCATGCGAATGCCGATTTCCCTGGTGCGCTGGGAAACGCTGTACGCAATCACGCCATAGATTCCGACTGCGGCAAGAATCATGGCAACGGCGGCGAAAACGCCGAGCAAGGCCATGTTAAAACGCGGCTGCGCCAAAGTTTGGCTAAGCAGGTCGCGCAGTGGTTTCGTTTTCGGAACGAAAGCCTGCGGGTCGATTTCGTGCACAGCGCGCCAAATCATGCTCTCGAAATTTTCGTCATTCGTTAGGCTGGTGCGCAAAACGATGTCCATGTAACGATCAGGTTCCTGCTGATACGGAATGTAAACCTCGGGATCGCCTGCCGTCGTGAGCGTGGAATGTCGCGAGGTGCCGAGGATACCCACAATTTCGCGCGGCGGTTTTGGATCGTCCGGACTCGCGCCGACGATCATGCTTTGCCCGATCGGATTCTGATTGGGAAAGAATTTTTGCACGAACGCTTCGTTCACAATCACGACTGGTTTTGAGTTCGGCTGCTCGCGCGTATCGAAGGTCCGTCCACTCTTGAGCGGAATTTGCATGGCTCTGGGATATCCGCCGTCGATGATAAGATAGGAAGCGTCAGGCTCGTGACCCGCTGGGGGCATCGGTTGACCGACGATGGTGAAAGTCGAGCCGCGACTATCACCACTGAAAGGCAATGGCGAAGCAGCACCGACTGATTCAATCCCAGGAAGCGCGGCCAGTTTTGGAAGCAACCGTTCGAAATAACCGATCTGTTGCTCGACCTTTGGATGCCGAATTTTGGAAACGCTTTGCCAGGTGGTGAAAACGCTTTCGGGATTGAAGCCCGGTTGCACCGCGCGCAGATGCGCAAAGCTTCGAATGAGCAGGCCGGCGCCGACAAGCAAAATGAGAGAAAGCGCAAACTGCGAGACGACAAAAATCGAGCGTAACCGATTTCCATGCGCGCCGCTGCTGGAACTGCGCCCGGCCTCCTTCAACGATCCGCTTACGCCTGGTCGAGACGCGTGCAGCGCGGGGAGAAGCCCGAAGGCGAGACTCGTTAGGAGACAAATTCCCAGAGTGAAAACGACGACGCCTCCGCTGACGCTGATCTCGCTCGCACGCGGCAGCTCGCGCGGTCCGAACGCGATCAGGGCATCAATACTCCACCACGCGAGAAGAAGTCCCGCCGCCCCGCCAATCAGCGAAAGCAAAAACGTTTCGGCCAACAGTTGCCGGACAATCTGCATGCGACTCGCGCCAAGCGCGGTGCGGATGGCGACTTCGCGTTCCCTCGTCGCAGCGCGCGCGAGCAAGAGGTTGCCCACATTTGCGCAGGCGATGAGCAGAACCAAGGCGACCGCGGTGAGCAACACCAACAACGCAGGACGCACTTCACCGACCACGTCGTCATGTAGCGGTGTAACGAATTCGCTGCGCCCCGCGTCCGCATCCGGATATTGCTGCGCTAATTGCGCGACGATCGTTTGCAGATCGGCCGTCGCCTGATGAAAACTCACGCCATCTTTCAAGCGACCAACGACCGTGAGAAAATGGGCACCGCGATGCAGGTAATCGGCGGGCATTCCCGTCGCAATTGTCGGCACTAGCGGCGTGACATAGTCCACGCTTTGCCGTTGGACGGGAAATTTCCAACCCTGCGGCATCACACCAATGACAGTATAAACTCGGCCCGCGATAGTGACCTCGCGACCGATTATCTTCGCGTCGCCTGCATAACGTTTTTGCCAGAGTTGGTAACCGAGAATCACGACGCGCGCAGCTCCCGCTTTGTCATCGTCCCGCCTAAATCCGCGACCGAGGAACGGTTGCGTTTTGAGAACGTCAAAAAGATCTGACGTTGCCGTAACTCCATTCAAGTCCGCCGCGTCATCCCCTTCGCCAAAAACCGCAGAGGAACCGGTGTAAGCAACCATGCTCGCGAACGTGTGGTTTTTATCTCTGAGATCGACGTAATCCAGATACGAGTGAACCTCACGATGATTGCCTGGCCGTTGCGGAGCAGAAGCCCAGATTGCGGCAAGTTGTTCCGGATGCGAAAACGGAAGCGGGCGAAGTAGGACAGCGTCGATTACGCTATAGATGGCGCTGTTGGCTCCGATCCCGAGGGCAAGCGTAAGGATGGCAATGATGCTGAAGCCGGGCGATTTGATCAGCATGCGGAGCGCGTAGCGTAAATCGTTAAACATATGATGTATTAGAGATGTGTTAGTTCTGGTTACTCAGAGCGGAGAGCTTCGATTGGATCAATGCGTCCGGCGCGACGTGCCGGAAACCAGGAAGCGAAGGCGACCGCCGCCGACAGAACAACGCCAGCGCCGAGCCAGAGAATTGGTTGCGCTGGGGGAAGCTCTGGCAATCGACGATGGATAAGAACGAAAGTCGCCCACGCGATTAGTCCGCCGAAGAAAAATCCGAGAGCAACCAGTCGCGCACCTTGTGCGGCAACCAATCGAATCAAGCCGGAAGCGGTCGAACCCAACGCAATGCGAACGCCAAACTCGCGGGTGCGACGTGTAACCTGCAGGGCGAGCAGCCCGTAAACGCCAATGGCGGCGAGAAGTAAACCAAGTGCGCCAAAGAGCGAAACAAGAACGAAAAGAAATCGTTCCGTGACCCAGGATTCGGCCGCGGCCGCCTCCACGGAAATGACGCTGTAAGCGGCGATGCGTCGATCGGCACGAGCAACCGCTTCGCGCACGCTCGCTTCAAGGCCGGTGGGTTTGCCCGAGGTTTCGAGCACAAAAGTCATCTCATCATCCCCAGCCGCAAGGCCGCGCGACAACGGAATACAAATTGTCCCCACCACTTCACCATCGCGCGGGTCGGCAATCGCTTTCGTATCCGCAACGACACCGACGACCGCGTACCAGGGACGCGGGCCATCGATGCGGCCCTGTTTGATTCGTTTGCCTAACGGATCCTGTCCGGGCCAAAACCGACGCGCGAATGATTCGTTGATGATGCAGACCGGTGGAGAATCTGCACGATCGGTTTCGGCAAAGTCGCGACCACGGACCAACCGCTGACCCAACGTGGCGAAGTAGCCGGGTTGTGTTGCGCGCATGTAGGCAAGAAAAGATCCGCGCGGTTCTGCCGGATGCGTTCCTTCCGGCGTACAACCCATCAGATCACGCGCTGCCTCCATGGGCGACGGCACAGTGACCGACGCCGAGCGAACGCCGGGTAACGCGCGCAATTCTGTCAGCGTCCGATCGATCGCGCGCGCGCGACTTTGCGGCGAATCGAAAAGGCGATCGGAAAACATCGCGTTGCCGATCAAGCGATGTTCGGTGGAAAAACCCCACGGTTCGTTTACTACCTTTCGAAAATATTGCGTCAGCATCAGACTTCCGACGAGCAACACGGCCGCGATCGCGATCTCCGTAACGATGAGACCGCCAAGCAACCGACGCGTGCCGCCATCGAGCGTGGAACCGCGGCCGATGCTTCCGATTGCACTGCGCAAGTCAGTTCTCGACGCGCGCCAGGCAGGAAGAAGACCGAAGACCAAACCAACGACGAGCATCGCACCTGCAGCGAAGCCGAAGACCGGCCAATCAAAGCGAACGCCGTAATCGAATTCTCGAATCGCGCTCGCGGTAGAATCCATTCCCTCGGGACTAATGGCGACAAGCGCCGGCGTTAACCATCCGGCGATAAGCAAACCGAAAACAGTTCCGAATGCTGCGAGCAACAGCGCTTGGATAAGTCCCTGACGAATGAGGCGAGATCGCGTCGCGCCCAGCGCTGCGCGCAGCGACATCTCACCATCGCGTTCGATCACGCGAGCTAACATTAATCCGGCAAAGTTCGCTGCCGCGACGAGTAACGCGCAAAGCGCGGCCGCGCCAATGATGAGAAGCTTCGGCCGCAAATCCATGACGAAGCTGTCGCGCAACGGAATCAACCGCGCTCGTCGCGGATTGGTTGGATCAGGAGCGGCTGCATTGATCGCCGAACACATGCGTTGCATCGCGACGTCTGCCTGCTCGCGCGAAACGCCCGCACGCAGTCGGGCGACTCCGTAAAGATAATGGTTACGTCCCGTGTCGGAGGTGTTAAGCGCCAGCGGCAACCAAACTTCCGCGCGATAGGGATGACGAAATGTTTTCGGCATCACGCCGATGATGGTGTAGGAGCGGTCGTCCAAATTGACGGTTTGCCCTAAGACATCAGGACGGCCACCGAGATTACGCTGCCAAAAATCGTGGCCGATGAGTACAACGCGCGGGCCGCCGGGTTGGCCTTCCGCCGACGTGAAACTGCGCCCAAGAATCGGCGATAAACCAAGCACGCTAAAGAAGTTCGCACTGATGCGCGCGGCAGGAACGATGCGCGTCGGTTCGGTCGAGGTGGCTGCGGCTGTGGCTGCCGCTCCAGTCGCAGTTCCGATGCCTTCAAAGATTTCCCTACCGTACTCACGCCACTGACGCGCAGTCGTCTCCGATAAATTCAAGAGATCGCTTCGTTCGCCTGCTTCGTCGAAAGCTTCATAAACGCGGACCAACCGATCAGCAGCAGGAAATGGCAGCGGACGGAGCAAGGCGCTCTCGACGACAGAAAAAATCGCGGTGTTCGCTCCGATTCCGAGTGCGAGCGTCGCTATGGCGATAATGCTAAAAGCCGGAGCCTTGATTAGCAGACGCAGCGAATAACGCAGATCATTTAGCATATGACGTGTATTAGAATTGAATTAGATGTCTTAGATTCTTATTCATAGCGTAGGGCCACCATGGGATTGATTTTCATAGCTCGACGGGCAGGGACATAGCTGGCGACCAGAGCAGCGCTGCCAAGCAAAAACACGACGCTTAGATAAGTGAAAAGATCATTCGCGCCGACGCCGTAGAGTAAGCTCGAAAGCAATCGCGTCCCGGCGAAGGAAGCGATCAGCCCTATTAACAAGCCAACAATCACTAACGTCATACTTTGTTGCAGAATCATGCGCAGCATGTCGCCCCGTTGCGCTCCGAGGGCCATGCGAATTCCGATCTCACGCGTGCGTTGCGCGACGCCGTAACCAATGACGCCATAAATTCCGATCGCCGCGAGAGTCATCGCCACGCCGGCAAACGCCGCGAGCAAGATCATGTTGAAACGAGGTTGCGCGAGCTGTGCGGAAAGAAGCGATTCCATCGGTTGCAGCTTCGGGATAAAGATATCTTTGTCGGATTCCTGAATGAGACGGCGCACCGCGGTATCGAGCCCCGACAAACTCGACGCGCTGGTTCGCAGAACGACGAACACTCTTCGCTGCGGCTCCTGCGGGAAAGGTGTGTAAAATTCCGGGGTACTCTCTTCGCGAAGGGAATCATGTTTCGAATTTCCGACCATTCCGATAACTTCGCAGCCCGGCGGATTCGGATCGTCCCGATCGATAATTACTTTTTCGCCGAGCGGATTTTTGTTGGGCAAAAATTTTCTTGCGAAAGCTTCGTTGATCATAATAACTTTGGATGACGCAGCGCTCTCGCGTTGATCGAAGGCCCGCCCGGCCAGGAGCGGAATTCCCATCGTGCGAAAGTAACCAGGGTTGACGATGAGATGAGATGCCGCCGGATGATTTCCCCGCGGCGTAGGTGGTTGGCCTGCGATCGCGAAGGTGGAGCCCCGACTGTTGTTACTGAAGGGAAGCGGATTCACGCCGCCGACCGATTGCAGACCGGGAAGAGTTGCGAGTTTCGAGAGGAACGCATCGAAGAAACGAATCTGCTGGTCTTCTTTTGGGTATTTCACTCCCGGCAAAACAAAATTCATCATCAAAACACGCGACGGATCGAATCCGGGACTTGCGTTACGCAAGTTGTAAAAACTTTTGATGAGCAAGCCCGCCCCCGCGAGGAGCAACAACGAAAGAGCGACTTGCGAAACGATCAACGCCCCGCGCAGGCGATGACTTTGCAGATTGCCCGTTGAGCCTTTCGATCCATGAAGCGATTCGCTCACATGCGGTCGCGAAATTTGCAGCGCCGGCACGAGACCAAAAACAATCGTGCTTAGAATCGCGAGAGTGAAAGTGAAAATACAAACCGAGGGATTGATCGCGATCTCGTCCATGCGCGGCAAATCGTTAGGGCCAAAACTCGCGAGCAAATCAATGCCCCACCACGCGAGAAGAAGTCCGCCGGTGCCGCCCACAAACGCGAGAAGAAAACTTTCCGCGAGTAACTGCCTAACGACTCGAAAACGGCTGGCGCCGAGCGCGACACGAATGGTTATCTCATGACTGCGCGCCGTCGCCCGGGCCAGCAAAAGGTTTGCAACATTGGCGCAGGCAATGAGAAGAACGAGAGCGACTGCGCCAAGTAAAACTGCGAGCGCCGGGCGCGACGACCCGACAATCTCCTCATAGAGCGATACCACCCTGACACTGTGACCGGCGTCCGAGTCAGGATATTGTTGTTCAAGGTGGGCCGCGATTGCGCCCAGTTCCGATTGCGCCTGACGAACGTCGACATCCGGTTTCAATCGCCCGACAATGGTAAGAAAATGCGAATCGCGCTTTGGCACCTCTTCCGGCACAAGAGTTTGCAGCGGCGTGAGATAATTGATCTGCGTTCCGTCCACCGGAAACTTCCATTCGCGCGGGAGCACTCCGACGACGGTGTAAGAGCGGTAAGCCATGTTTACCTGCCGGCCGATCACATTGGGATCGGCGCCAAACGCTCGTTGCCACAAACCGTACGTGAGGACGACAACACGCGGCACATTTGGTTTGTCTTCCGCACGCGTATAAGCGCGCCCAAGAAAAGGAGAGATGCCGATCGTATCGAAGATTTCGGGGCCAACTGCGAGTCCTTCGAGCAACTGCGATTCACCTGCTCCAATCAAAACTGTGGCGGCACGTGTGTAGGCTGCCATGGAAACAAACGTTTTGTTTTGGTCGCGAAAATCCGCGTAATCAGGGTACGACTGGGACTGATGAAGTTCGTGCTCTCGCGGCAGGTATCCCCACACCATCATGAGTTGCTCTGGATTTTTGAATGGAAGCGGCCGCAATAACACAGCGTCGACCACACTGAAGATGGCGCTGTTAGCGCCAATGCCCAAAGCAAGTGTTACGATCGCAATCATGCTGAACCCAGGCGACTTGGTCAGCATCCGCAGTGCATATCTTAGATCGTTTAACATGGTGAGCAGGCGATGTATTAGATCTAAGAATTACTCATAACGAAGCGCGACGATCGGATTGACTTGCGTAGCGCGTCGCGCCGGAATGAAACAGGCGGCCAATGCGACGGCAGCGAGAACGAACGTTGTTCCAGCGAGCAACATCGGATTGTGCGCTGAGACTTGATAGAGTTGTGATGTAAGCAGACGTCCCAGAGCGAGGGCCGCGACGACACCTGCGAGCAAGCCAAACACGACCGGTTTCATTCCCTGGGAGAGAACCAGTTGCAGGACATCGCGCGTCTGCGCGCCGAGCGCCATGCGCACGCCAATTTCGGCGGTGCGCTGCGCAACGGTGTAGGCGACCGCGCCGTAAATTCCAATGAGGGCAAGGAGCAGCGCGACGCCGGCGAAAATTCCCAGCAACGTAGTCGTTAGGCGCTGCGGGCCGAGCGAAGTGCCCATTACCGCGGACATCGTCGTCGGTTGGATGATCGGGAGTTCACGGTCAATTTTATCGAGCGCGGCCCGTGCCGTCCCGACGATTGCGTCAGGACGGATCGAAGTGCGAATGCACAAGTTGATGAATGGAAAAATTCGCTGCGCCAGTGGCCGGTAGAACTCGACATCGTCAGTCTTATCCAATTGCCGGAAACGAACGTCCGAGACGATACCGACGATTTCCGTCAACAAACCAGTGCCATCGTTCGTCCCGAAATACATTTGATGGCCGATTGGATTTTCACCGGGAAACAAACGCTTCGCTGTCGCCTGACTGATCAGGACAACCGGCGGTCCATCCGTTTTATCGCGTTCGTCAACATTGCGGCCGGCAATCAACGACATACCGAACGTTTGCAGGTAGCCCGGCGAAATGCTGTGCATCAAGCCGAGTGGACGTTGATTCATTGGAATCGGATCGCGATCGGCGCGCGCGTAAGGCGACTGCGCGAAGGCGCCCGTCAACGCTACGCTGTCACTGATGGCGACCGCTTCGATACCTGGGGCGGTTTGCAATTCATCCTGAAGACGCTTCGCGAAACGCGCATAGGCCGGCTTGTCCGGATAACGAGCGGGTGGCAGCCCAATGCCTCCAACCCAAATGCGGTCGACGCGGAAGCCAGCATTTTCTTTCGTTAGGCGCAGAAAACTTGTGATGAGCAAACCGGCGCCCGCGAGCAGCACGACCGAAAGGCAAACCTGGGCCGCGACTAAACCGCGACGGAACCGATGCTGCGCGGCGCTGCCGCTGATGGCGCGGCCGCCATCCTTTAATCCGTCGACCAAATCCGAGCGTGCGCTTTGCAAAGCCGGATAAACTCCCATGGCGAGGCCAACGACGAGCGAAACGAAAAGGGTGAAGGCAAGGACCGGGAAATTGAGTGCGGTCACAGTTTCGAGCGGCACGTTTTGACCAGCGAGTTTCGGCACGAGTGGAAGCGTCCAGAGCGCTAAAAAAATACCGAGCACCGCCGCGATAAGGCTGAGCAGTGTACTCTCGATCACGAACAGACGAACGACGCCGCTGCGTGATGCGCCCAGCGCCATGCGGAGCGCAATTTCACGCCGACGGCCGGTGAAGCGGACGAGGAGGAGATTCGCAACGTTAAAGCACGCGATGAGCAGGACGAATGCGACCGCGCCAAGCAAAGTGAGAAATGCCGGACGCAATTGTCCCGTCGCGTCTTCGGGCGCAGTTACCAGCACCGGCTGCCACATGTTATCCGCCTTTTCCGCATTCTCCCGGTGATAACTTTCCTGTACCGCAAGGAGGTTTGCTTTTGCCTGCTCTATCGTCACGCCAGGTTTCAAACGTCCAATCATGCGCATGAAACTGACGCCGCGCATGAGCAGATCCTTTGGCGTTCCGGGTAGATCAAACGGTTTCACCGACCAAATCTCGAGATCGGGCCCGAACCATGAGATCGGCATCGTCGGAATCACGCCGACGATCGTGGTCGGCACGCCATTCAACGTCAGGGACCGTCCAAGAATGTTCGGATCGGACGCGAGTCGACTTCGCCAGAAATGTTCGCTGACGACCGCAACGTCGGCTTTCATTTCCTCTTCCAAAAGAAAAAGCCGGCCGAGAATCGGTTTCACGCCGAGCAGATGAAAATAGTTCGCAGTGACGTTGCCGCCGTTTAGTTGAATCGGATCTCCCATGCCGGTGAGGATGAATCCGGTTCCGGCGTCGGCCGCTGTTTCTGCGAACACCGTCTGAGCGTCGCGATAGTGCCAGTAGCGCGGGACGGAAAAGGGAAGCTGTTGCAGGTTGCGCTCTTTTGCTTCGCCGTAAACGCGAATGATGCGCGAGGAATCTTCGAATGGCAGTCCGCGCAAGAATAAATCATGCACGAGACTAAAGATCGCGGTGTTCATCCCAATGCCGATGGCAAGTGTGATGATGGCGAGCGCGGAAAAGGCGGGCGATTTTAGTAAGGAACGAAAGGCAAATCGGAAGTGATTCATATTATATATGAGTGCGGTGGGTTCACTCAGTTGGCGGAGTCGGCACTGGTTCGGTCAATGCCGGTGTTGGTTCGAGATAAATGCGGTTGTGCGGCGCATCGAAGGTGATGATGAAACGGCGCAACATTTCCATGCCGATTGCGGGACCCGGGCCACCCGGCCCCCAGACATGCTTGATGACAAAAGGACCGATCTTTACGGAAGAGAAAACGCCGGAGTAAGCTTTGAAACTTTCTCCCAATCCGCTCCCCAACGTACTAGCGCGCACCTCGGCGGACTGCCTAACGATTTCGTCGTTGACCGACGATTCGGAGCCGATGTCGATGCGCAACTTGTGCGTGACCACATGGCCGGCCGGCACTTCGAGATCTGCTTCCAGAAAAAGTTTGCCGTTTTCGGTAAACAGCGGAAGCGATGCGCCTTGGCCCGTGTAGCGATAGGTCGTCGGATCGAAAACGCTGAAGGTCGATTGTAAAGGATCGATTCGGACGACGTAAGTCTTGAAGATTTCCGTGCCGACTAAACCTTTGGTTGCGCGAGGGATTGGCACTTTGCTCAAATCAATCACCCACGGTTCCGGGACTTGGACCGTTACGTCATGCAGCGTCATCGTTACCGGACCGGTGCGCGATGTCGTTACCGACCCTTTCCCTGTTCCAGTGACGGAGGAAGCAGTTTCCGTTTTTAGTCCGAGCTCGTTCACGAATCTCGGATCAAAAACTGTGTGCGGCGCACCGGAGTCGACGATGAACAACGCAGGCGCGGAGTTGTTGATGCTGGCCTCGACCAATATCAATTGGCCGTCGCGCCTAAATGGAAAGGTGCCGAGCGGGCTTTCGGCTGCGCTGCTCGCCTGAGCGATGGTTGACAGCGCGAATGCAACAAATGCCTTTGAAGAAATTTTCATTCCGCACGCAAAGTGATAACGGGATCAACATGCGAGGCCCGCCACGCCGGGAGCCACGAAGCCAAAAAAGTCGCAAGAGAAAGGATCGCACCGACGCCGAAAAAGATTCCGAGATCCGCTGGCTGGACTTGAAAGAGAATGCTCCGCAGCAAATGCGAGACAGCAAGGGCCCCAGCGATTCCAAACACCACGCCGACAGCGAGCAATTTCATGCCGTGCGAGAGAATCAGATTTTGAATCTGGAGACGTTGTGCACCGAGTGCGATGCGAACGCCGATCTCGCGCAACCGCCTCAGCGATGCGTAAGCGATGACTCCGTAAAGACCGACGGTGGCCAGGCCAAGCGCGAGCAACGCGAAAATTGTGAGCAGAAAAGTGAGAAGCCGATGCGTCGCCCATGTTTCTTCTACGCGCTCCTGCATGGTGCGCACCTCAAACACTGGCTGCGCCGGATCGACTGAGGTGACGACTTCGCGCACCGTTTTCTCGAGCGATTTAGCCCGCGATCCAGCGCGCACGAATAGCACCTGGTTCGTTCGCTTCACTTGATCGAGAGAGAAGTAAGCGACCGGCAGCGGCGCTGTGTCGTCGAAGCCATGAAACTTCATCCGCGCGACCACACCAACGATCTGAAAGAGCGCGCCTCCTGCGCCCTCATCGAACGGTTCCATCATGAGTTGTTTGCCAATCGGATCCTGGCCGGGAAAAACCTGGTCGGCGAATGTCTGATCGATGACGACAACGAGCGGTGTATTTTTCGTATCGCGTTCGCTCAGCGCTCGACCGCGCAGCAAAGGCGTTCGCAACGTCGCGAAGTATTCAGGCGAAATTACCTCGCACTCGCTCGACGGCTTTTGCGCGGCCGATAATCTTTCTCCCTCTTTCCAAAATGGAATTTGCCAGCCACCGAGAAGCGGCGGGTTCGCTCCCAACGCGGCGCGCTCCACCCCGGGAAGCGCGCGAATTTTCTCCAACAACGTGTGCGTGAAAGGAGCGATTTTTTCTGGAGCCGAATAAATATTGAACGGCAAGTCGATTCGCGCGGTGAGAAGACCTTTCGGTTCGAAGCCTAACGAGAGAGACTGAATGCGTGCGAAACTTTTGAGGACGAGTCCGGCCGAACTCAAAAGCACAAGCGTTAGGGCGATTTCGCCAACGATGAGCAAATCGCGAGTGCGACGTGCCGAGCGCGAATCGGAACTTCCATGCCCACCCGCCTTCAGGGCCAGTTGAACATCCGCACGTGAAGCGCGCCAGGCTGGCCAGAGACCAAATGCCACACTCGTTAGGCAGGCGAGCAGAAAGGCAAAGCCAAGAACACGCGCGTCGAAATGCACGTTCTGGAATCGTTCGACTCCCTGCGGGCCAAGTGCGACGAGCGCATCGCGTTCCCACAACGCAATCAAGAAACCAAACGCGCCGCCCAGTACCGCAACAATGAGGCTTTCGACTAACAGTTGCCGAATGATTTGACTGCGCGTCGCGCCGATGGCCGAACGAATGGCGAATTCACGCGCACGCCCAGCGCCGCGCGCCGCGAACAAATTCGCGAGATTTGCGCAGGCGATGAGCAAAACGAGAGCGACCGCACCAAGTAGCAACGCGAGATTCTTGCGATAATCGCCCACCAAATTTTCGAGCAGCGGTGTTACTACCGCCGACTGTCCGGCGTTCGTCTCGGGATATTGTTTTTCCAAGCGCGCCGCGATCGTTTTCATCTCTGTGCGCGCTTGCTGCACAGTCATGCCCGGCTTCAATCGTCCCCACACGAACATCATTGGATGATTCGCGCGGTTGAGCCAGCCAGGAACGTTACTCCTTCGCATGATCGGGAACCAAACATCCGTCTCCTGCGGAGAGGTCATCGCAGGCGGCATCACGCCGACAACCGTGTAAAGCTGATTATGAAAACTGAGTGATCGCCCAAGCACGGCGGGATCTCTTTGAAATGTGCGCTGCCACAAGTGATCGCTGATCACGGCCAGCGCAGGTCCGCCGACTTTGTCTTCGTCGTCAGTGAAGACGCGGCCCAATTCCGGTGCGAGTCCGATCACTTGGAAAAAATTAGCAGTTATATATGCAGCACCGACTCGTTCGGGTTCGCGCCCCTGAATACCACTGAGATTGCGTGACTCATGCCTTGAAACGGCGAGATGTTGAAAAACCGTATTGTCGCGACGCCAATCGACATAATCCGGAAATGCGACTGAGCTGTTTATTCCGCCGCTGGCTTCACACAGCGCCATAATGCGATTGGCATCCGGATAAGGCAGCGGTTGCAATAGCACTGCATTGATCACGCTAAAGATCGCGGTGTTCGCGCCAATGCCAAGCGCGAGTGTGAGAACGGCAACGAAAGCGAAGCCGGGCGATTTGCGCAGCTGACGAAAAGCAAAGCGAAGATCGTTCATGATGTTTCTCCCTGGATTACTCGTTAGGCGTTCTTCTCTGGGGAGCGCACGCGCCCTCACGTGCTGGCGATGGCGCCCTCGCCATCGCGAACTTTGATTGGACCAGACTGTTGCGGCGAGGCGCCGCAACCCGCACGCGAGGGCTCGTGCGCTCCCCAGAAAATTGCTGCGCGCTTCGCTTTTTTTGCGGACTATTTTGCGCGCCTTCACCGCGCGCCTTGATCGAAATGGAACCGGCGCCGCTGCGTAAATGGAGCGATTTTCCACCGCCGTTAATCGTTCCCTTTATGCCATCACTGTCTCCGCGAGGGCGGCCTGCGACCGGTAAATCGCTTCGCACGCTGCCAATGCCGGTTTCGGCATCGATCGTCAATGCCGCGTCGTTAGGCACAATTACTTCGATAGCACCGGCAGCTGTTTCCAATCTGACATCACCCACAACAGGTGAAGGAAGTTTCGCCGAGATGAATCCGCCTGCAGTTTCGGCATCGAGTTTTCCGTGAACATTTGCGAGCGCGAGTTGGCCGCCGGCGCTCTCAACATTTACGTCGCCGTTAAAATTTTCGACCTTGATCGTGCCGCCCGCGGTATTCCCTTTCAAGCTACCGCTACCGCCGTTTGTTTCGATTCGACCCCCGCTCGTTTCGATTTCGATCTTCCCTTCGCAGCCGGAAACTTCGATCTCTCCGCCGTCGGTGTTGGCTTTGATCGGTCCGTGCAGGAGAGAGAATTTAAGATCGCCTCCACTCGTTCGCGCTTTCACTTTCCCGGTTAGATTGGTGGTCGTGATTGCGCCACCGTCGGTTTTCAATTCCGCATCGAAATTCGAAGGAACGTGAATGGAGTAACGGGCATCGTTGCAAACCTGCCCGTCTTCGTCCCAATCCTTCGCACGTCGCGCGCGCACAACGACGTTGTTTCCATCACTTGTCACAGTGATGGGTGCGGATGCGAAATATTCCGTTTCCCTTTCTTTTGAAGACGCGGTGATTTTGCGAGAGGCGTTCACGACAACTTTGTCGTTATCGCCCGGCGCGACGTCGATCGTTCCGAAATCGATATCGACGATTAGCTTGCCGCCGGCCTTGACGTCCCGCGTGACATTGACGTTCTCTTCGGTGAGAGCCGAAACATTGATAACGGTGAATAGGAGCAGACAAAGCGAAAGACTTTGTAGCGGCGGTCTCTGACCGTCGCACTTCTTTCGCGTCGTACCGATCGAGCGACGGTCGGAGAACGCCGCTGCAAACGTTTTCGAGAAAGCGGCCATGTTCAGTTCACAATCCAGCCATCGCGCAATTGAATAACTCGATTGCCGTAAGCCGCATTCTTATCGGAGTGCGTCACTTGAATGATGGTCGTCCCTTCACCGTTCAGCTTCTTGAACAGCTCCATAATCTCTTCGCCCTGACTCGAGTGAAGATTTCCGGTCGGCTCGTCCGCGAGAATCAGTTTGGGAGTGGAAACAATCGCGCGCGCCACTCCGACGAGCTGCTGCTGGCCGCCGGATAATTGACGTGGATACAAATCGCGCTTCGCCACGATCTGAAATTTATCGAGCGTGTCGGCGACGATCGCGCTGCGCTCGTTCTTGCCGACGCTTCGATAGGAAAGCGGAATCTCGATATTTTCGTAAACCGTCAGGTCGTCGAGCAGATGATATTGCTGAAAGACGAAACCGATTTGTTCGTTACGAAGAATGGCGCGTTCTTTCGCTTTCAATGAATGAATGGCGACGCCGTTCAAGAAATACTCTCCCGTCCAGGCGTGATCGTGCATTCCGAGAACATGGAGAAGTGAAGATTTGCCCGCGCCGGACGGACCCATGATGGAAACAAAATCGCCTTCCTCGACTTCGAGATCGATGTCGCGCAGGACGTAAAAGAATTTGCCTTTCGCAAGCGGATAAACGCGCTCGACGCCTTTCAGTTTAATCAGCGGCTCCATTGTTTTATCCGTGGCCGAGCGCGATCATGGGATCAGCGCGAGTAGCTCTGCGGGCGGGAAGATAACTGGCGAGCAACGCAACCGCGGCAAGCGCGAAGGTGACAAAAATAAACGTCGGCAAATCGAGTGCGCTCACCTGGTAGAGAACGGAGCGGAGCGTGGACACACTGAACAAGGCGACGATCAAACCGAGCAACGTTCCAGCGCAGACGAGTTTGATCGCGTGCAAAATGACGAGGCGCAAAACATCGCGACGTTGCGCACCGAGTGCCATGCGCACACCGATTTCGTGTGTGCGCTGCACGACGAGAAACGATATCACACCGTAAATCCCAACGGAAGCGAGAACGAGCGCGACTGCGGCAAAGATTGCCAATAGAATCACCGAAAGTCTCCGCGGCGCGATCGAGTCCGCGATCACCTGATCGAAAGTCCGGACGTGTGCGATCGCTTGTGCAGGATCGATCGACTGCACGGCGCGGCGGATCGCAGGAGTTAGCCCGCGGGGATCCTGTGCGCTGCGCACAGCGAGGATCATGGAATTATAGGGCGCTTGCTCGAGTGGGACGTAGTATTCGGGCAGAGTTGGGAGGTCGAGACCGCGATGGTGAATGTCGCCCACGATGCCGACAATGGTCGACCAGATGGCCTTACCGCCCGTAACTGGAATATTAATTCGTTTGCCTAACGACTCCTCGTTAGGCCAATAACGTTTCGCGAGCGCCTCGTTAATAATCGTGACCGGAGGCGCCCCGTCGTGGTCCGCGGCAGAAAAGAAGCGGCCTTTCAAGAGCGGCATTTCGACGACACGAAAATAATCCGGCGAAACAATTCGGATTTCTTCATCGGGCCCGGGATGCGTGTCGTCCATGGGCCGGCCTTCAATATCGAAGGACGAGTCGCTGTTCACGCCGCTCATCGGCAAAATTACGGTGAACCCGGCGTGCGTTACTCCGGGCAGATTCGCGACGCGGCGCTCGACTTCGGCAAAGAAGTTTGTTTGCGATTTCTTGTCCGGATATTTCAATGCCGGCAACGAGATCTCCATCGTCAAAACGTTTTTCGGGTTGAATCCTGGGTTGACGTTTTGCAGGCGGACAAAACTCTTGATTAAAAGTCCGGCGCCGGTGAGGAGAACGAGTGCGAGCGCAACTTCCGCCACGACTAACGAGTTCCGCAATCGATTGCGATGGCGGCCGGTTGTCGAACTGCGACCGCCTTCCTTGAGTGATTCCGTGAGATCGGGTTTGCCGCTGGCAAGACCAGGAACGATCCCGAAGATGAGGCCCGTTCCGACAGCAACCGCCAAGGTTACCGCGAGCACGGTGCCGTCGAGGCTAATTTCAGTTAGTCGCGGAATCGTTTGCGTCCCGATCGTTTTGACCAGCGCAATTCCCCAAACCGCGAGCAACACACCGACAGCGCCGCCGAAGATGGAAAGCAAAACGCTTTCGACAAGTCCCTGCCGCAGCAAACGAAACCGACTGGCGCCGACGGCGACGCGAATCGCCATTTCTCTTTCACGCGCGCTCGCCCGCGCAAGCAACATGGTGGTGAGATTGGCGCAAGCGATCAGGAGCACGAGCGCAACTGCGCCGAGCAAAATCAAAAGCAGCGGTTTCATTCCGCCAACGATTTGTTCCTGTAGCGGATAAATCGTCGCGCCGAAGCTATCGGTTTGCGGATAATTCTTCGGGAATTTTAGGCGCATCGCACTAACGACGGTTTCGATTTCCGCCTGGGCGTGTTTCGCCGTCGTTCCGTCAGTTAGGCGTCCGATCACGCCATAACTGCGCGAGTAACGGGCTTTCATTTCCGCATCCGTAAAAGCGAGTGGCTGCCAGATGTCGGCGCGTTCGCCGAATTGGCCGCCGGCCATGTTGAAGAGCGGAAGCGGAAACTCGAAACTCGCCGGCATGATTCCGACGACGGTGTACGCTTTCCCGTCAGCCAAAACTTTACTGCCCAGAATCGAAGGATCGCGACTGAACTTTCGCTGCCAAAGTCGCTCGCTAATGACAAGGACATCGTCGCGACCGGTCTTGCATTCTTCCGGTTGAAAAGTGCGGCCGCGAATCGGTTTCACGCCGAGCAACGGAAAAAGATCGGCCGATACGACAGCGCCGGCGACGCGTTCCGGCGCGTCACCTTCAGCGAGGTTGTAGGTGGTATTGTTAAACGCAGCGAGCTTGTCGAAACTGCGAACTTGCGCTTGATAATCGAGAAACTCGGGCGGCGAGACCGGAATGTTATCGAGATGCTGCGCTTTGAAATGTTGAAAGAGTAAAACCAACTGATGCGGCTCTTGATACGGCAGCGGACGGATGAGAAGCGCGTTAACTAACGTGAAGACTGCGGTCGTGGCGCCAATTCCCAGCGCGAGTGTAATAATGGCAATCAACGTAAACGCCGGACTCTTGACCAGGATTCGAAAAGCAAAACGAAGTTCGTTTAACATGTCTTAGATAAGTCTCAGATCTCGCTTAGATATCATTCGTATCGGAGCGCTTCGACCGGATCGAGATGCGTCTCGGAACGCGCCGGGAAATAACAGGCTGCCAGGCCAACGCAGAGGAGCAGAAGCGGAAGGATCGTAAAACTAAGAGGGTCGTGCGCGGAAATTTGCGCGAGATTATCGCGCAGCAGTTGGACGGCAAAGTAGGCGCACACCAGTCCGACAAACAAACCCAACCCGATGAGACGCAGACCATCGCGCGTCACCATCGAGATGACGTCACGCGCTTGCGCGCCCAGGGCGATGCGAATCCCGATCTCCTGTGTGCGTTGCCGCACCGAGTAAGACATGACGCCGTAAAGCCCAATCGAAGCGAGAAAAAGCGCGATGACACCGAACGCGCAGAAAAGCGTGCCGAAGAAGCCGCGTTCCCAGAACGAATCCTTCACCACATCCGTCATCACTTTTACCTTGTAGATCGGGATGTCTTTGTTGACGGAGAGAACGGCATTGCGCACCAGATTGGCGAAGCTGGCCGGGGCGTTGTTCGTTCGTACCGCAACCGACATGAACTGCTCGGTCTCCTGCCCTTCGCCAAAATAGATTTGTGGCAAAGTTCTTTTCGTTGTCGGGCGGTTGTAAACCACGTCGCGAACCACGCCGACTATCTCGAACCATTTCGGTTTATCCGGCGGCGGGCCCAGCTTTCCGATCCGTTTCCCAATTGGATCTTGATTCGGGAAAAGCATCTGCGCCGCCAGTTCATCGATGACAGCGACGAGCGGTTTTGACGCGTCATCGCCAGGCGTAAAGTCGCGCCCGCGCCTCAATGGAATTCCCAAGGCGCGGAAATAGCCGGGCGTGATTGTGAGCATTCCACCAATGCGTGCGTCCTGCAGAGCTTTCGGTTGCTCTTCCCCTTCGAGAATAAATCCGCCCACGCCGGTCCCGGAAACCGGCAGCGAAGAAATTGCGCCCGCCGCTTGCACCCCAGGAATTGCTTCCAGGCGTGGAATCACTTGATCGAAAAATCGCCTAACGACTTTCTCGTCCTTATACTGCGGCTTCGGCAGGCCAACGCGAAACGTTAAAAGATTTTTTGCTTCGATGCCCGTGTCCATGCGTTGCAGTTTCAGAAAACTGCGCATCATCAAGCCCGCGCCAATGAGCAGGATCAGCGCGATCGCGACCTCGGCGACGACGAGCCAATCCCGAATGCGCTGGCCCCGCGTGCCTCCCGCTGCTGTGCGGCCGCCCTCTTTCAAAACTTCCGTCAGGTTGGGGCGGGAGACGCGCAGTGCCGGTAACAAACCAAAGAGCAGACCCGAAATTAATCCCGCGGAAACAGCAAAGAAGAAAACACGGAAATCGAGATCGAACCGCAACCAAAACGGAAGCGGCACGGAAATCATCGAGACCATGAGATCGATTCCCCAAACCGCGATGAGCAAACCGCCGGCGGCGCCCGCGATCCCAATGAGCAGACTTTCGATCAAGAGTTGCCTAACGACTCGGTTTCGATTCGCACCCAACGCGAGGCGGATGCCGAATTCTTTTGAGCGCGTCGCGCCGCGCGCAAGAAGTAGATTTGCAACGTTAGCGCACGCGATCAGGTGAACGAAAAGCACCGCGCCCATGAGGAGCAAGGTGAGCGTTTTTGCATCCCGCGAATAATACTCGCGCATCGGCACCGCTCGGAAAGTGCTTCCCTTGTAAATATCGGAATGCTCGCGCGCCTGGACCTCGGCAAAATGCGCGAGTTCGGCGTTGGCCTGAGCAATGGTTGCGCCGCGTTTCAGTCGCCCGATCGGATTAAGAAAAAATTGCCCGCGCAGCTCCTTCTTTTCATCGAAGCGTAATGGCATCCAGAGATCGGCCGATTCGGGAAAGCGCCAGCCTTTTGGCATGACGCCGATGATCGTCGCCATCATGCCATTGACCTCGACGGTCTTGCCGACAACCCCAGGATTAGCAGCATAGCGTTGCTGCCAAAGATCGTGACCGAGAATCACTACCGGCTCGGCGCTCGCTTCGTTTTCCTCCACACGAAACCAGCGGCCGACCGCTGGCGTAACGCCCAGCATTTGAAAAGCGTCCGCTTGAATCGCCGCGCCGAGATAGCGGTCCGGTTTTCCGGCACCGGTGATAATCATGGTGGTGTCTTGCGAAGCAGAGATGCCTTCGATGGTCGTGAGTTGCTTGCGCGCATCGAGAAAGCCGGGGTAATCGAGCCCAACGTCGTCATGTTCGTTCACCTTTTTCAGGTGATGCTCGATGACGACGAGCTGTTCCTGATTCTGCATCAGCGGGAGCGGCTTGATCAGGAGAGCGTTGACCGCGGAGAAGATGGTGCTCGCCAGCCCGATCCCGAGAGCAAGCGTCAAAATCGCAATGGTGGCGAAACCGGGCGACCTGGCCAACGTTCGCCCGGCATACCTGAGATCCCGCCACATATTAGATTTGTCTTAGATATCTAAGACATCATCATGCGGCGATTCGATCCTCGACGACACGGCCGTCGAACAAATGAATGGTGCGATCGGCGTGCTGAGCGAAGCGCGCGTCGTGCGTGACCATGCAAATGGTCGCGCCGCCGGCGTGCAATTCTTTCAGCAGATCCATGACGGCTTCACCATTACGAGAATCCAGATTTCCGGTTGGCTCGTCCGCAAGCAGAATGGCCGGCTTACCGGCAAGTGCGCGCGCGACGGCGACGCGCTGCTGCTGACCACCGGAAAGCTGACTCGGCAAATGCTTCGCGCGATGCCCCATGCCAACGCGTTCGAGTGCGCCCAGAGCATATGTCTTTCGCTCGGAGGACGGCATGCCGCGATAAGTGAGCGGTAGTTCGACGTTTTCGAAAACGGTGAGATCCCCGATCAAGTTGAAACTTTGAAAGATGAAACCGATCTCACGATTACGAATACGCGCACGTTCCGGGAACGAAAGATTCGCGACTTCGCCACCTTTGAGCGCGTAGCTTCCATCCGATGGCGTATCGAGCAGACCGAGAATGGAGAGGAGCGTCGATTTCCCGCAACCGGACGGACCAGCGATGGAAAGATATTCGCCCTGGCGAATGTCGAGATGAATGCCGGAGAGCGCATGCGTTTCAACTTCGTCGGTGAGAAAAACTTTCGTCACACCTTGAAGTTGAATGAGCGTTTCGGCACCGTTTGTACTCGGACGGGATACTTGTGTGGAGGTTTCGGTAGTTGGCATAGTGGGTAGTTAGTTAAGGCGAATGCGTTCGTGGGAATCCCACGCACTGGTGTCGGATAGAATCACTTGGTCTCCAGGCTGGAGGCCGTTCTGAATTTCGATGGTGTTGACTGAACTTCGGCCGAGTTTAACCGGCGTGCGAACAGCCTCGGAACTTCCGGAGACGATTTTGAAAAGACCGACCGTGCTGTTGTCCTGGCCGAAGGCGGGGCGGCCGACGTAAACGACATTGTCGAGACGTTCGAGTTCGACCGTTCCGTCGACACTCAAATCAGGTCGCGCGCCCTTGGGCAACTGGGCGTCGATTGCTACCTCGACGGTTACCGTGCCTTGTTCGACCGCGGGATCGACACGAATGACATGACCTTCGACAACGCCGTTGCGCGTATCGATCGAAGCTTTTTGATTAACCTGAACATCTTTGGCCTGCGTTTCCGCGATCTTAATCAGCGCTTTCAATTTTGTCGGATCGGCCACACGCGCGAGATTCGTTCCGAGCGTCACGCGCTGTCCCACTTCGACGGGCATCTGCTGCAGGACGCCGACCATTCCGGCCTTCACGTGAAGCGCTTCAACCTGACTCGCTTTCAGTTTTGCTGATTGCGCCAATTGATCGACCGCCGCTTGCTTTGAAGCCAGCTGGGGCTCGATTGAATTACGCGCAAATTCCAGGCGCTTGTGCTCGATACCGTCCCGATTGGCGAGTTCTTCGGCTTTAACTTTCGATGTCTTATAGGTGAGCTCCGCGATCAAGCCATCCTTCTTCAGCCGGTCGTTCGTTTCGCTTTCCATCTTCGCCTGCTCGAGCTCGGAATGAACCTGGGCCGCGACCGATTCCTGTTGCAAAACCTCGCGCTGCAAAGTGGCGCGCAAAGTTTCCAGCTCAGCTTCCGCTGCTTTTGTTTGTAGCTCCGCATCATGCGCGGCTTGCTCCAGCTCCGGACTCGTTAGTTCGAGGAGCACAGTATCTTTTTCAACATGCGCACCAGGACGCACCACGATCTTCTCGACGCGTCCTTCGCTTCTCGCCGCGATCCATTGAATCTCTTCCGGAACGAGCGTTCCCAATCCACGGACCTGTCGCAACATTGGGCCTCGCTTCACCGTATCCACCCAGACGGTGGAACGATCCACGCTCGGCACCGCCGGCTTCAAACGTGACAGCAGCACCGTCACTAAAATTAGTCCGAGCACCGAACCGCCGACGATCATGATGCGGCGCTTGCGCTTTTTGCGGGCGACGTCGGGACGCGGTTTATCCATCGTGGAACTGCTCGGCGTAAAGCCGCTCGGTCGCACGATAGTATTCTCCGCTTTCGCTTCCAAGCCTCGATGCATTGACCGGATCTTTCCGAATTAGACCGCGCCGATTGCGCGCACGAAATGATGAAGCGCGCTCGCGTTGCTCAACAACGCCGCCGCCACGGTCATCACGATCACCGCGAAAAACGCGCCTTCACCTGCAAAACTGTGTGGAGCTTCGTATTTGAAGTAATCGTCGCTGATGAGGCGGAATGAACGCGCATTGGCCACGCGTTTAGCGCAGCAGCCGTTCACTCCGTTGAGCGTAATCGCGGAGTAATTGTAATCGGTCTTCGGGAACTTTGTTTGGTTAGGTTTCATTTTCTTTTCTCTCTTTCATCCATTGAGATGCACTTTGCATCGCGATTGGATTCAAAAAAATTTCTGGATGCCGCCCCCTATTGCAATGGCCGTGCCAACCGAATAGGGAAAGTTCCAAACGGCTGTTTTCGTGACGCTTACGTCGAACGTCTTCGACGCAACACTGACCCGATAACTTCGGTTGTGGGATTGCACCGTCCCGCTTTCGGGACCCGCTGCGAGCACGTTTGCCTAACGAGGCAAACGCAACAGTGCTTCCGAACCGGAACGTCCGCGACGTTCCATCAACGTGAGCGAACCGCCGTGAGCTTCTGCGATCTGACGACTGAGTGTAAGTCCAATTCCCGAACCGCCCGGCTTCGTCGTGAAAAAAGGAACGAACAAATTCGTTGGGTTCATCACGCCGGGTCCTTCGTCCTGGACAAACACTTCGACGCAATCTCCCGCCTCGCGCCAACCGACCGCGACTCCGCCCTTTGTTTCGAGCGACGCCTCCACGGCGTTGTGCAAAATGTTGATGAGCAATTGTTCAATCTGAGCCGCATCAGCAATGATTGTCATTTCCGGGCTCGGCAGAACCTGCACCGGCAAACGCGTTTCCAGGGCCGCGACTCGCCTAACGAGTTCCCCCAGATCAAATGGTTCTTTCTGCGGGGGCGGGAGGCGAGCCAGCCGCGCGTATGCTTGCATGAACCGGCTGAGCGATTCCGCGCGCGTAGCGATGACATTCAAGCCGCTGCGCGCATCATCCTTCCAGTCGGGGGCCGGCGGATCTCGCAAAATTAAATTCTCCAAACTGCCTGCGATCGATTTAATCGGAGCGAGCGAATTATTCATCTCGTGACCGAGGACGCGCACGAGACGTTGCCAGGCGTTGCGTTCTTCTTCGCGCAGCGTGCGACTGAGATCAGTCAGGACAATCAATTCATGCGGCAATCCGCGCTCGCGAAATGTGCTGCGTCGAATTCCCCATCGGCCTGAACCGCCGGGAAACGTCAGCGTTAACGGCGCGTCCACATCCGCGTCGCAAACAGCGGCCAATCCCAACTCGCTTGCACGGCGACCGAGCAACTTGTCCATCGGACGGCCGAGAAGATTCTCTCCCGCGCGATTGACCAGGCGCAAACGGCGTTCGGGATCGAAAGTAAAAACAGCAACGTCGATTTCCGTCATCACTGTTCGCAAAAGCGCCGTCGCTTCGAAAGCACCGAGCCGTTGCCGGCGCAACGTTTCACCAAGCGCGTTGACTTCGAGTAGCGCTTCGCCAAGAGAATCTTCCTCGCGGGCACCACGCGCGCGGATCGAATAATCCCCTTCCCGCAATGCGGCGAGAAGATTCGTCATTGTCTGCAATGGACGAATCACATGCTCTCGCGCGCTGAGAATGAACCCCAGGCCGAATCCGCCGATCACCAGCGTCAGTGTCCATTGTACCTTTGCGCTGAAATCGCCAAACCAGAGCATCGCGAGCGCAACGATGACCGCGGGAGCTGCCGCCGCCATGCTGAGCCAGGTCAATCGTCCTTCGTAGGACCATTGTCGCCGGCGTTTCCCGCGCTTCGTCATTCGCGGTTCGAGAATCGAAATCCGAAAGCCTTAAAGCCCATATTGCTGGAGCCGTCGATAAAACGCGCTTCGACTCAACCCGAGCGCCTCCGCCGCTTTCCGCGCGTTACCGTCATGTCGGGCCAGAGCTTTCTTGATCAAAAACGCTTCCACCTCCTCGAGACTCATGTCTTCGAGACGCGTGGAATCGTCGCGACCACTCGTTAGGCCGAGATCGTTCGCCTTCACATGCGGCCCTTGCGACATCAGGACCGCGCGCTCGATCACGTGATCCATCTCACGCACGTTTCCCGGAAATTGATGTTTCATGAGAAGATCGCGCGCCGGTTCGTCAAACCCGGCCAACGTCTTTGCGTAACGCTTCGTATGTTGCCGCAAAAAATTATTCGCCAGCGTCATGATGTCTTCGCGGCGTTCGCGCAACGGAGGAAGCGCGATCTCGATCGTATTCAGGCGAAAGAGCAGATCCTGCCGAAAACGGCCCGAAGCGACCTCGTCGTGCAGATTGGAATTCGTCGCGGAAATAATGCGAACATTGGAGTGCAAAGTCTTCGACGAACCGACGCGTTCGAATTCGCCGGTCTCGATCATACGCAGCAATTTTGCCTGCTGATTAAGTGGAATGTTCGCGATCTCGTCCATGAACAATGTGCTTTCGTCTGCGAGCTCGAAACGTCCGGCACGATCCGTTTTCGCGTCGGTAAATGCGCCCTTCACATGGCCGAAAAGTTCGCTCTCGAAAATTCCTTCCGACAAACCGCCCATGTTCACCGTGATCATGCTGTGCGATCCGCGCGGAGAAAGCGCATGGAGCGCCTGCGCAACAAGTCCTTTGCCGGTTCCGTTTTCGCCGGTGATGAGAACGTTCGCGTCCGACGGTGCAACGCGCGAGATCATTTCCATCACCGGTCGCATGCTCGGTGCTTCCGCGATGAGATTCGGCGCACCGCCGCGCAACAATTGATTCGCCGCTTCGAGCCGGCGACCTTTGCGCAATGCGGCAGAGAGTTCAATCTGCGTGCGCACGATCGCGAGCAAGCGCTCGTTGTCCCATGGCTTGGGAACAAAATCGCGCGCGCCGAGCTTCATCGCGTCGACGGCGAGATCTATTGTCGCCCACGCCGTCATGACCACGATCGGAAGCGTATTATCAAGCGCCTGGATTCGCGGAATGACTTCGAGCCCTTCCTGACCGGAAGTGGTATCGCGCGTGTAATTCAGATCCATCATCAGCAGCGAGTACTCACGTTTTTCCAGCGCCGCGAAAACGCCCGCCAGAGACGTGACCGCATCCATCTGATAGCCTTCCGGCTTCAACAAAATGCGGAGCGCTTCGAGTACGTCCTTCTGGTCGTCAGCGATTAGGATTCGTTGGCTCACGCGCTAAATCTCAACCGCGTTTCTAACGTAAAGTCAATTTTACCCGGCATGAGACAACTTGCCTAACGAGTCAAGTGTGTGCAAATGCGTGTTTGCCTGCTTGCTGTCCTATTCATAATATGCATCGACTTAATCGCTCAAAATTGTGCCGAGATTCTCTCGAAGTTGGTTACAAGGGCTGTTTATCGTCGCGGCAATCGCGAGCGCAAGCGCCTTGACTCTTCTTTCCCTCCGCGATTTTCGGCAACATTCGGCCGTGGCCGACAATCGTCCGGTCCAGTCTTCGCTTGGCAACTACGTTACGTCGGGCACATGCCGCTCCTGCCATCCCGGCAACTACGCCAGCTGGCACGCCTCGTTTCATCGCACCATGACGCAGGTCGCCACGACACAAAATTTGCCTAACGACATGGAGAAGGTGTATTTCGCGTTCAACGGTCTCGAGTACAAAGCGGAGCGCCGGGACGACTCCTATTTCGTGCGCACGAGGCGCGAAGGCGGAGAGTTTGATGAGGCGCGACAAGTCGTGCTCGTCACCGGTTCGCACAATCTGCAAATCCCGTGGCTCGAGACGCGGGAAGGCCGCACCCTCGAGCAGTTTCCCTTTGCCTACATCGTCGCGGAAAAAATGTGGGCGCCTGTGAGCGAGACGTTTCTCATTCCACCCGATCTGAAAGAATATTACTCGATCGGCGCGTGGAACGGCGCGTGCATGGATTGTCATGTCACCCATGGAGAATCGCGTTTCGTGAAGGACAACAAATGGGATTCGCAGGTGGCGGAATTCGGTATCGCCTGCGAAGCGTGTCACAGCGAAGGCCACGAACATATCGCTCTCAATCGCGATCCCGTTCGCCGCTTCAAAATTCACCTAACCAGCAAATCCGACCCAAGCATGACGAATCCTTCGAAATTGAAGGGCCCGGAATCGGCGCTCGCGTGCGGCCAATGTCACAGCGTCTGGGCTTTCAACAACATGACGGAGAAGATCGATTTTAATCGCCATGGCGCGGGTTTTCGCCCAGGCAAAAATAACCTTGTGCAGCAGTTCGTCGTGCAGCCCAACTCGGCCGATCACACCGAGCAAAAAGATTTCATTCGCAAAACCGAACCGGATTTTTTTCAAAACCGTTTCTGGGGTGATGGGATGATCCGCGTCACCGGTCGCGAATTCAATGGCACGCAAGCCTCACCTTGTTTTCGTGGTGGCGAGTTCTCGTGCATCTCCTGTCACGAAATGCATCTCGATTCCCCTAGCGAGTCGAGCTTGAAACACTGGAGCCAACATGCGCAGTTGAAACCGAAGATGGATGGCGACGCTGCGTGTTTGCAATGTCATCAAACGATGGCGACGCAAATCGCGGCGCACACTCATCATGCGCCCGAGTCTGAGGGCAGCCGTTGTTACAACTGTCACATGCCGCGCACCACCTTTGGGTTGCTTCGCGCCATGCGCAGTCATCAAGTGTCGTCGCCGACCGTGCAGGAAAGCGTCGTGCATGGACGACCGAACGCGTGCAACCTTTGTCATCTCGACAAAACACTCGCCTGGACCGCGCAAAAACTTCAAGCCTGGTATAACCAACCCGAACCGCAACTCTCCCTCGAAAACCAAACTCTTTCGGCCGCGGTGCAGTGGATCGTCAAAGGCGACGCGGGACAGCGGGCGCTCATTACGTGGGGAATGGGTTGGGAACCGGCGCAAAAAATTTCCGGACGCGATTGGCTTTATCCTTATCTCATTTACAGCCTGACCGATTCGTACGCCGCCATCCGCTTCGAAGCGTGGAAATCGTTGCAGACGTTGCCCGGATTTAACGATTTCTCGTTTACCTACACGGCAAATGATCGTTCACGGAGCGAAGCCGCTGACGACGCCTACAAGAAATGGTTGCAACAAGCTCACGATTTATCACCGCTCTTCCCCGCGGAAAGCGCGCTTGAGAACGACGGCCGCTTTCAACAAGAAATCTTTCAGAAATTGCGCAGCGAACGCGATGAGAAACCAATTGTGTTGTCGGAATAAGGTGTCATCCCGAGCGCAGCGAGGGACCGCGCAAATAACGCGAAGGATGGACTTGAGAGGTTCTTCGCTTCGCTCAGAATGACAACGCTCTTTGTATGAATCTTGCAGATCGACATATTCGCTTTGGATGGTGGTCGCTGTTCGTCTTTGTTTGCGTGGGCATCACGCTCGAAACGCTGCATGGCTTTAAAAGCAGCTGGTATCTCGATGTTGGCAACGAAGTCCGGCGGCTCATGTTTACCCTTGGCCACGCGCACGGCGCCGCGCTCTCTCTCATTAACATCGCCGCTGGCCTAACGAGCCGCAGCCTAACGAATAGCCAAATCCGGCGCTCCACATCGTTTTCCCTTATTTGGGCAACCGTATTCATTCCCGGAGGATTTTTTCTAGGCGGATTTGCGACTTTCGGCGGCGATCCCGGTCTGGGAATTTGGCTTGTTCCTGTGGGCGCGCTCTTTCTTCTTTACGCAGTGGGCCGCTTCGCGCTCGACGCATCGAAGCGATGAAAAAGTTGCTGCTGCCTCTTCTGGCTTTCTGCGCGTTGAATATTCGCGCGGAATTGCCACCGCTCATTCCGCGCGAAGTTCTTTTCGGTAATCCCAAACGGTTGCATCCGGAAATCTCTCCCGATGGCAGAGCACTCGCATGGTTGGCGGCGAATAAGAGCGGTGTGCCAAACGTTTGGGTTAGCGCAATCGACGGTAGCAATGCGCGATCGGTCACGAATGAAACTCGTCGCCCGATACCGTGGTTTGAATGGAGTGGTGATTGTAAACACCTTCTCTATCTCCAGGACAATGACGGGAATGAGATCGATCATCTTTTCTCCGCCAATCTTGAAAACAAAAGCGTCCGCGATCTGACGCCATTCCCCGGAGTTCGGGCACAGAATGTTTTAACCGACCCGGAGCATCCCGACTCCGTCCTCGTCGCTCTGAACAAGCGCGATCCGCACGCTTTCGACATGCATCGTGTCAATCTCGATAGCGGCGCAATTACACTCGAAGCCACTAATCCCGGCGACGTTCTCACGTGGACGACCGACAAGGATTTTGTCATTCGCGCCGCCACAGCATTCGATGGCAAAACAGGAAACACGATCATCCGCGTGCGCGATGCGCTCGATCAACCGTGGCGCGATCTCGTTACGATGCCGTTCGAGCACGCGCTTTTTCAAGGGCAGGTCGTTGGCGGTTCGCTCATTGCCGGTTTCGACCCAGACAAAAAGAGTCTCATTATTCATTCCGCGTTGCACTCCGATAAGGGGCGACTCGTTAGGGCTGATTTGCAGACTGGTGAAGAACTCGGCGTCATCGCGCAAGATGCGCAATGCGATGTTGCGGACGATGAGTCCGGCGAAAAACCAAGTGTTATTATCGATCCGGTCACGCACGCCGTACAGGCGGTTGAGTTCAATTACACGGCAGGGCACTGGGTTTTTCTCGACTCAAAACTGCAAACTGATTTTGAGCGGATCGGGAAAGAAATTCCCGGGTTCCTCGATCTTATCAGTCGCGACCATGCTGATAAGAAATGGATCGTCGCTGCGCAGCGTACCGATGCGCCCGGTTTCTATTATCTTTTCGATCGGGATAAGAAAAAGCTGACCCGACTGTTTTTAGAAGACTCCGCGCTACGGCGTTTCACCTTAGCGCCGAAGAAGACCGTTATAATTAAGGCGCGCGATGGATTGCAGCTCGTTAGCTATCTGTCGGTACCGCCCGGCGTCGAACTAAAGAATCTTCCGCTCGTTCTGCTGGTGCATGGTGGACCGTGGTTTCGCGATCTCGACAATTACGATCAGGAAGTGCAGCTGCTTGCGAATCGCGGCTACGCTGTCCTCCAGGTGAACTATCGCGGTTCCGTTGGTTTCGGAATCGATTTCCTTAATGCCGGAACTCACCAATGGGGACTCGGCACGCAGGAGGATCTTTATGACGCGGCGCAATGGGCGATCGACCAACACATCGCCGATCCGAAACGCATCGCTTCGATGGGTTGGTCGGGTGGCGGCTTTGCCACATTGCGCGCGCTCGAAATGCGTCCCGATCTTTTTGCGTGCGGTGTTGATGGTGTCGGACCGGGAGATATCGCAACGCTCTTTCGTTCTTTCCCCGGTTACTGGTCGAACATCACTGCGCGTTGGCGGCGTCGCGCGGGTGATGCGGATCATGATGCAGAATGGAATCGCAAAATCTCGCCGCTCTATCATGTCGATGCCATCCGTGCGCCGCTTCTCATTGGACAGGGAAAAAACGATCCGCGCGTGACGATCGCGAATACCGAAACAATGGTCGCCGCGTTGCGAAAAGCGAAACGAGAAGTGACCTACGTTGTCTATCCTGACGAAGGTCACGGCTTCCAACGGTTCGAAAATAATCTCGACTTCTACGGGCGCGTTGAAGAATTCCTGGCGAAACATCTGGGAGGGCGCGCCGAACCGTGGAAGAAAATTGCTGGCTCGACGACGGAGGTACGATGAGGCTTACGCATAATGTCATCCCGAGCAGAGCGAGGGACCTCACAAAAGTTCTCTCAATGATCGCGAGATTCTTCGCTGCGCTCAGAATGACAAGCGCCTTGGTGCGACGGCGCGCGATCGCTTCGCTTCTTCTATCCGTATTTGCGAACGTCGCTGCCGCCGATCCGAGTATAGTCGCAAAACAAACCCGCGACTGGCGCCAAAAACACGAAAGAGAAATTCTCGCGGAGTTTTCCGATCTGCTCGCGATTCCAAATCTGGCGAGCGACACACCAAACATTCAGCGAAACGCAGATGCCATTCGCGCGCTGTTCGGAAAGCGCGGCCTAACGACTCAACTTCTCGCGCACGAAGGCGCACCGCCGATTGTTGTGGCCGATCTGATCGCACCGGACGCCAAGCGTACAATTGCTTTCTATGCGCATTACGATGGGCAACCGGTCGATCCGGCGCGTTGGAAAAGCGATCCATGGAAACCGGTTATGCGCGATCGGACCGGCAATGACATCGATTGGCAAAACGCTAACGCGGTCGACCCGGAATGGCGACTTTACGCCCGTTCTGCCGGCGACGATAAGGCGCCAATAATCGCGATGACTGCTGCCATCGACGCGCTGCGATCTGTAAACGTAAAACCAGTAGCGAACATCCGCCTTGTTTTTGAGGGAGAAGAGGAAGCGGGCTCGCCCCATCTCGCCTCTTATCTTGCAGAAAATTCGAAACTCCTGCATCCCGATACCTGGATTCTATGCGACGGACCGGTGCATCAAAGCCGGCGGATGGAACTCTCCTTCGGTGCGCGCGGCACGATCGATTTGGAACTCACGGTCTACGGCCCTGTAAAAGGGCTTCACGACGGTCACTATGGCAATTGGGTTCCGAATCCGGTCGTTAGGCTGACGCATCTGATCGATTCCATGCGTGACGAAAATGGACGCATCCTGATTAAGGATTTCTACAAGGACGTGAAACCACCAACGACTGCGGAGCGAACTGCTCTGGCAAAGATTCCGAACGTTGAATCAGATTTGCGCCGCGAATTTCAAATCAATGCAACGGAAGGCGCTGGCAAACCGCTCAACGAGCTGTTGATGCTTCCGGCGTTGAACGTCCGTGGCATTCAGGCCGGTCACATCGGGGAACAGGCGTCGAATACAATTCAAACCGAAGCGAGCGCGTCCATCGACTTCCGGCTCGTCCCGTCCGAAACACCAGACTCTGTCAAGCCGCTGGTCGAGCATCACATCCAAGAACAGGGTTACAAAATTGTTCGCGAAACACCCGATTCAGCGACGCGGCTTGCGCATGCGAAGATTGTCAAAGTGAAGTGGGGCGCCGGTTATCCACCGGCGCGGACCGCTCTCGATCTCCCATTCTCACGCGAAGTCGCAACCATCATGACCGCAACTGGTCACGATCCTGTGCGGCTGCCAACGGTCGGCGGGAGCATCCCGATGTATTTGTTTCAGCAGCCTAACGAGACGCCGGTAATTGGCCTGCCCATCGCCAATCACGATGACAACCAACATGCCGCCGACGAAAACCTGCGGCTGCAAAATCTTTGGGACGGAATTGAAATTTATGCTGCACTCTTCGTCGGCTTAGCCGGACAGTAGGACGCTATTTCCTGGGTTCCGGTGCCGGCGCTTCTGCATGCGTTTTCGGATCGGAAGTTTGGTTGAGTCCTCGCCGCTCCAGCAGCGGCTCGATGTAAGGATCTCGTCCCGTAAAATCGTGGAAAAGTTGCATGGCATCGACGCTGCCGCCGCGAGAAAGCAACGTCTTGCGAAAATGATCGCCATTTCCCCGCTTCAGTCCGCCATGTTCCTTCATCCATTCCACACTGTCGGCATCGAGTTCCTCACTCCAGATATAGGAGTAATAACCAGCGGAATAACCGCCGGCGAAAGCATGCGAGAAATATGTCGTGCGATAACGCGGCGGTACCGTCGGCAAATCGACGCCTGCCTTTTTTAGTGCCTCTGCTTCAAAGGCGAGACAGTCGTTAGGCACTTGCTCCGGCTTCAATTGGTGCCATGCCTGATCGAGCAATGTGGCCGACAAATACTCCGTGGTTTTGAATCCTTGATTAAATTTTTCCGCCGCCTCGACCTTGTCGAGCAACTCCTGCGGCATCGGCTCCCCCGTCTTGTAGTGCTTCGCGTAATTCCTCAAGACTTCAGGCCACGCCATCCACATCTCATTCACTTGCGAAGGATACTCGACAAAATCGCGCGGCACGCTCGTTCCCGTGAAGCGTGGATATTTCACGCTTGAAAACATTCCGTGCAACGCGTGACCAAACTCGTGAAACATGGTGCGCACCTCATCATAGGTCAGCAAAGTCGGCTGACGTTTTTCCGGTTTGGGAATGTTGAGATGATTCGCCACCACCGGCTTGAAGCCCAGCAACTCGCTTTGCTCGACGTAGGAATTCATCCAGGCGCCGCCGCGCTTTGAAGGTCGCGCATAATAATCGGCCAGAAAAATCGCAAGCGGTTTCCCGTCGGCATCGGAGACTTCGAAGACGCGCACGTCCGGTTGATACACGGGCAGATCGTGGCGTTCTTTGAAGGTGATCCCGTAGAGTTTTGTCGCGGCGAAAAAAACGCCATCGCGCAAAACGTGATTTAATTCGTAGTAGGGACGGATCTGCGATTCGTCGAACGCATAACGAGCCTGCCGAACCTTCTCGGAATAAAATGGCCAATCCCAGGAAGCGAGTTGGAAGCCGCCGTTTTCCTGATCGATCACTTTTTGCATCTCCGCTTCTTCACGATGCGCATTCGCAACGGACGGCGGCGCGAGCTGGCTCAAAAGTTTGTTTACCGTCTCGACGTTCTTCGCGGTCTGGTCTTCCAACTGATAAGCGGCGTGGCTTGCATAGCCGAGTAACGCCGCGCGTTCCGCTCGCAATTTCACCGTTCGAAGAACGGCATCGCGTGTGTCCCATTCGTTGCCGCGAGTGTTGCGTCCGAGCGACGTTTGCATGATTCGTTCCCGCAACGCGCGGTTTTTCAAAAAAGTAAGCGCCGGTTGTCCGGTGGTGTTTTGCAAAGGGAAAACGAATTTCCCTTCCTTCTTTTCCGCTGTCGCTGCCACCACGGCTGCTGCGATGTCACTCTCTGAAAGCCCGTCGAGATCCGCGCGATTATCGACCACGATCGATAATGCGTTCTTCTCCTTCAAAACATCCTGCTCAAACTTCGTCTGCAAATCAGCCAGTTCGGTATTGATGCCTTTGAGTTTGGTTTTGTCTGCTTCGGAAAGCTTCGCGCCCGCGCGCACGAAATCTTTGTAATAACGTTCGATCAACCATTTCGATTCCGGATCGAGATTAAGCTTGTCGCGATCATCGTAAAGCCCCTGTACACGGGCAAAGAGCGCGCTGTTCAAATGAATCGCATCGTGATGCGCCGCGAGTTTCGGCGACATCTGCTTATCGATTTCCTGCATCGCCGGATTCGTGTTGCAGGAATTGAGATTTGAAAAAATGCGATCGACGCGCCCAAGCAAATCTCCCGAGCGTTCCATCGCCACGATCGTATTTTCAAAAGTTGGCTTCTCCGGATTGACTGCGATTTTTTCGATCTCCTTCAGTTCGTCGGCCATTCCTTGTTCGTAGGCCGGAGTGAAATGCTCGTTCTTGATTTTATCAAAAGGCGGAACGTGATAAGGCAACGTGCTCTCGGTCAGCAAAGGATTTGCGGTCATTGATCTTTTGGTTTGCGAAACTGCTTCAGACTTTTCCGCTGCAAAAAGCGAGCCGACAAGAAATGAAACAACAAGAGTGAGAAGGACAGATGATTTTCGCATGAAGTAAAGTTGATTTGGCTAACGCAGACGAACAAACGGAGCCAAGTTATTACATCACCTTTTCGCTCGAGAAAGTTTTTTCCCGGCGAGGTTCAGACCCAGAGTCTGCGGTCAAAGGTGCGATACTGGATCGCTTCGCTCACATGCTCGGGCGCGATGTCGGCAGCAGAGCCGAGATCGGCAATCGTGCGCGAGACTTTCAAAATCCGATCGTAAGAGCGCGCGCTCAGTTCCGACATCGCGACGCGAATCAGTTCCTGGCATTCAGGTAGGCTCTAAGAGCTTCCAACTTCCGCGAAGATGTCACCGTCAGCGGCTTCAGCAGTTGCAAAATACTTCTTGATTGTTCGCATAAGTTGTATAATTGTTCACGACATATGCGAAATGACCTTCAGGCCAAACTCGAAAAGTTGGGTCTCTCGGCTGTGGAAGCGCAGGTCTATTTCGCGCTCGTGTGCAGCGGTGGCACCTTGGGCGCAAGCGCAGTGGCGACGGCGACGGGCGTTCCGCGGACGAACGTTTATCCAGTTCTAAAATCTCTCGTCGATAAGGGGATTGTTGAGGCCGAAGAAGGATACGGCAGCCGGTTCACAGCCGTTCGTCCGAAAGAGGCCTTGCCATCTCTGATCGTGAGAGCGCGGGAGGACCTTTTTCAAAGCGAGACTCTCGCGCGTGAGCTTGTCGAGCACCTCGAATCGCTGGCAGAGCCGCAGGAAAATAATGGAGAATCAGAAGTAATCCAGGTGCTGCGCGATCCGCGAGTTATCAACGAACGGTTCGAGCGGCTGCAGCGGGAAGCGCGGCATCAGGTCGATGGGTTCGTCAAACATCCCATTTTCGAGGCGAGCAATCTGGCAGAGCTCGAAGCTCTGCGGAGGGGCGTCCGCTACCGCTTTTTGTACGAACAAGCCGTTATCGACGCCCCGAATTACAAATCTTTGTTATCGCAGTGGATCGCCGCCGGCGAAGAAGCCCGGGTTTATCCCGGTGAGCTCCCACACAAGTTAATCATCTTCGACGGCGAATCCATCCTGCTTCCGTTGGTCACTCCGGGTCGTCCGACAAGAACGCTGTTCATTCAACATCCGCAACTGGCGACGAGCCTTGGAATGTTCTTTGAGACGTTGTGGGAGCGCGCAGAGCCAATTGTTCCTGGAAACCGCAGAACGGCAAAAATCGCCAGCGGTCATATACAGCCGAAGAGCAAAAGCAGAAAGGCGGCCTGCGCCGTGGTCGCGCCTTCAGGTAATCACCGCCGCAATGACAAATCGCCGTCGACGATAGACATATGAAGCTCCTCAAAAACCAAACCGGAACTGCCACAACCTTAGCTGACCATCTCGACCCCAACCAAACCAAACAGAAAACTACCATGAAAAAGATGACAATTGCTTTCAGAACTGGCCAGGTACTCGTAGCGCTGACCACACTTCTTGCTTCGCCGTGGCTCTTTGCCACGACGACTCCCGGCGTGACCCAGTTGGGTCAGGTGGGGCCCGACGGCAGTGGCGAACCCAGCATCGCGGTCAATCCAACGTTGCCCGACAACACAACCAGCCAAACTGTGAACATCCCGAAAAAAATCCCGGCGACGGCGCCCGAGATTCCATACAAAAGGCGGACCGTGCCCGCAGTTTGTTGCCCCGTTCGTTTAAAGAGTATCGCACCGACTGCCGTGATGACGGTGTAAACAATCAGCGCGAGGATTGCGCCTGCTGCGACGGAGATAATGATATCTGGAACCTTAAGAAACGGTCGCAGCAGCGGCAGCAAGATTCGCCCGCCAAAAATCGCAGTGACGTATGCGGCCACGACAGCGAGAGCGCGCACGATTTGTCGCATCACGCCGAGTCGCCAGCCGCGAACGACCTCAAAAAGAATCAGGACACAGGCAAACGAGAGGAAAATTGTTTGCCAGAGCGGCGAACCGGAAACCGCTTGCATCTACTTTATGGTTCCGATCGCGCGCTGACGCAAAGCGTGATCACACAGGACGAGAGCCGCCATCGCCTCTACCATCGGAACGGCGCGCGGGAGAACGCAAGGATCATGGCGGCCGCGCGCGGAGAGTGTGGTTTCTTCGCTCGCGGCCGTGACAGTTTTTTGCTCGCGCGCAATTGTCGCGGTCGGCTTGAACGCCACGCGAAAGACGATGTCTTCGCCATTATTGATCCCGCCTTGCACTCCGCCAGAGTTGTTTGTCGTCGTCCGAATTTTTCCCTCACGCATTTCGAATGGATCGTTGTGTTCAGATCCTTTCATTCGAGTTGCAGCAAAACCCGAACCGATCTCGAAACCTTTTGTCGCGGGGAGACTTAACATCGCCTTGGCCAAATCGGCTTCGAGCTTGTCGAAAACGGGCTCGCCCAATCCGGCCGGAACCTGCCTGACGACGCATTCAATTACGCCGCCTAACGAATCGCCCGCTGTGCGCGTCTTCTCAATCAGTTCGATCATTGTCTTCGCCGCCTTCGCGTCCGGACAGCGCACGACGTTCTGCTCGACGTCTTCGAGCTTTACCGCAGCGCGATCGATAGTCGCGGCGATTTCGTGAATTTTTGTGACATACGTGACGATCTCGAAGTTCGCATAGAGTGTTCGCAAAACTTTCTTTGCGATCGCGCCCGCTGCGACACGACCGATCGTCTCGCGAGCGGAAGCGCGACCGCCGCCCTGCCAGTTTCGAATTCCATATTTGGCTTCGTAAGTGAAATCGGCGTGTGATGGGCGAAACGTCGACTGCATCTGCGCGTAATCTTCCGGCCGCGCGTCCTTGTTCATGACGAGGACAGAAATCGGCGTGCCTAACGAGCGGCCTTCGAAAACTCCTGAGAGAATTTGACAACGATCTTCTTCGTCGCGTTGTGAAACGATTGCGCTTTGACCGGGGCGGCGACGATCGAGATCGCGCTGGATATCAGTTTCGCTTAGTTCGATGCGTGGCGGACAGCCATCAATTACGGCACCGACACCGCCGCCATGGGATTCGCCCCAGGTCGTGACACGAAAGAGTTGTCCGAATGTATTTCCCATCGCGCGCAAACTGTAAGTCGGCCGAGGCCATTGACAATGTGGGAGCGGCCTTACTGCCGCGACGACTCGGGACGGGGCGCTGAGGCCCCTCCCACATTTAGATCTTAGATCGCCGCGAAGGCGTTGTGCAAATCGTCCTTCAGATCGTTCACATCCTCGACACCGACCGATAGCCTAACGAGTGAATCGGTGATGCCGAGCGTTTCGCGTTGTTCCTTCGGCACCGAAGCATGCGTCATGAGTGCCGGATGATTAATGAGGCTCTCCACTCCCCCCAGGCTTTCGGCTAACGCGAAAAGATGTGTGTTCTCGAGAAAACGCCGCGTGCCGGCGAGATCGGTTTTCAAGAAGATCGTGACCATGCCGCCGAAGCCATGCATTTGCGCGCGCGCGAGCTCTCGTTGCGGGTGCGATTTCAACCCGGGATATCGGACCGATTCAACTTTTGGCTCTCCTTCCAGCCATTGCGCGATTTCCATCGCATTCGCACAATGTCGTTCCATGCGCAGCGCGAGCGTTTTCAAACTGCGCATGGCGAGAAAGCTATCGAATGGCCCAGCAATCGCGCCGACCGAGTTTTGCAGGAACGCAATCTGATCTGCCAATTCCTTGTTTTCGCCGACGACGATGACGCCACCGACGATGTCGGAGTGGCCGTTCAGATATTTCGTCGCTGAATGGATCACCATATCGAAACCGAATTCGATCGGCCGCTGCACCCATGGGCTCGCGAAAGTATTGTCCGAAACAGAAATCGCGTTATGTGCGCGCGCGATTTTCGCGACTGCAGCGATATCAATTATTTTCAACAACGGATTGCTCGGTGTTTCGATCCAGACCATCCGTGTGTTCGACCGCATGGCGCGCTCGACATTTTCGGGATCGGTCATGTCGATGAATGTGAAATCAAGGTTGGCCGAACGGCGACGCACACGTTCGAATAAGCGGAACGTTCCGCCGTAAAGATCGTCGCTTACGACAACGTGCGAGCCGCTATCGAGCGCATCTAGCGCAGTCGCCATTGCCGCGAGCCCGGACGCAAATGCCCAACCGCGGGTGCCGCTTTCCAGACTGGCAATGCAACGTTCGTAAGCGAGTCGGGTCGGATTAATCGAGCGTGCGTAATCGTATCCTTTGTGCTTGCCAGGGCTTTGCTGGACGTAAGTCGACGTCGCATAAATCGGCGTCATGATCGCGCCCGTTGATGGATCCGGTTCCTGTCCGGCGTGGATGGCGCGCGTGGCAAATTGGTGCGGTTTTTTCATTCGTTAGGCAAAACAATCACGAGAATTCCCGATCGGTAGGTGCAGATTCTTTCGGCATGTGGAGCCGCAAATAGGAAAGGAGGTCCGTCCGGGTGATGAGACCGAGAAATTTGTCGCCATCCATCACAATCGCGACGCGACCGCGCTCGAAAACTTCGAGCAAATCGGGAATGCTCGCCTTCGGTGAAAGCGTCTCGATACGATCGGTCATCGCGGTTTTCACCAACTCATTAAAATGGCCCGGCTCGCGGTGCACCTTCACGAGCAAATCCGACTCATCGAGAATTCCCACTGGCCGACAGCGTTCATCGACGACTGGCACTTGCGACACGTCGGCGGATCGCATGCGCTTGAACGCAGTAAGTAAGGTGTCGTCCGGGCCGACGGAAATAACTTCGCCGGCCTCGTAACGATGCGAAACGAGATCGCTCAGATCTCCATGCGGCGGCCGTTGCACAAAGCCCTGCTCGGCCATCCAAAAATCGTTATACATCTTGGACAGATATTTATTTCCACTATCGCAAACGAAAGTGACAACGCGTTTCGGTTTGGTTTGGGCACGGCAATAACGAAGTGCGCCCGCAACCAGCGTTCCCGTGGAGGAACCGCCGAGAATTCCTTCGCGGGAAAGCAGCTCGCGCGCGACCGCGAAACTTTCCGCGTCATCGATTTCGAACGCATCGGTAACGTAAGACATATTGGCATTTTCGGGAATGAAATCTTCGCCGATGCCTTCGACGGCCCAGCTTCCGGCTTGAGCGAGTTTACCGGTTTTGACCCATTCATATAGAATGGAGCCGGTAGGATCGGCGAGAATGATCTCCATTCCGGGACGCACGCGCGCAAAAAAACGGCCCAGACCAGTCAACGTTCCACCGGAGCCGACACCGACTACAACTGCATCAAGATGATGTAGCATTTGTTCCCAGATTTCCGGACCGGTTGTGCGCTCGTGCGCGAGCGGATTCGCCGGGTTACCAAACTGATTGACGTAAAATCCGCCGGGAATTTCCTCCGCTAGGCGAAATGCAACGTCTTGATAATATTCCGGATGACCGCGCGTGACATCGGAACGCGTGAGCCGCACTTCTGCGCCGAGCGCGCGCACATGCGCGATTTTTTCCTGCGACATTTTGTCGGGAATGACGAGGATGATGCGGTAACCTTTCGCGCCCGCGATCAAGGCGAGGCCGAGTCCGGTGTTGCCAGCGGTGGCTTCGACGATTGTACCGCCCGGACGAAGTTTTCCGTCGCGCTCCGCAGCTTCGATCATCGCGAGCGCGACGCGATCTTTAATCGAACCGGTCGGATTTTGATTCTCGAGCTTAACGAAAAGCTGACACGGGCCCGTATCCATGCGCGTGATCTCCACCAGCGGCGTGTCGCCGATGAGCGAAAGAATCGCCGGCGGTTTGCTATGCGCCGGGACGGTAGCGGTGGAAGCTGTGGTCATTTCAAATGCAATGTTTCTCTGAAGCACTCGTCTAACAGACCTAGGTTGCCTCAGTACTTGAACTGGCTCAAGGGGCCGGATTCGCGAAGGTGCAGGCTCTTTTGAAAATGCGACGAACAATTTCGCTGCTCACCGCTACCTCCATCGTCGTCGGCAACATGGTGGGCACGGGCATTTTCACCAGTCTCGGATTTCAAGTCGGCGACTTGCGAACTGGTTTCGCTGTCATGGCGGTCTGGGCTGTTGGCGGCGTGTGCGCGCTTTGCGGCGCACTCGCATACGCGGAACTGGGAGCCGCGCTGCCGCGATCCGGCGGCGAATACAATTTTTTAAGCCGGATCTATCATCCATCGGTCGGTTTTCTTGCGGGATGGATTTCTGCCACGGTCGGCTTTGCCGCCCCGGTCGCGATCGCAGCCAAACCATTTGGCACTTATCTGGCGGATATTTTTCCGGGAACGAATCCGCTCCTCCTATCTTTAGCGGTGATTTGGATAACGACCTTCGTTTTGCTGCGCGATTTGCGATTAGGCAGCATCTTTCAGAACGCGTCGACCATACTCAAAGTCGCGCTAATCATTGTCATCATCGTCGGTGGGTTTACCGCGAAAGCCACGCAACCGATTTCATTTTTGCCAGGCGAAGGTGACGCCGCGCTCATCCTCAGCGCACCATTCGCAATCAGTCTCTACTGGGTCATGTACGCCTACTCGGGCTGGAATGCCTCGACCTACATCGTCGGTGAAATGCGGAATCCGGCGCGCAACATTCCTCTTTCTGTCGGTCTCGGCACGCTCCTGGTTGGAGCTCTTTATCTCGGATTGAATGCAGTTTTTCTGCGCACAACGCCTGCGAGTGAGATGCTCGGCAAACAACAGGTCGCGCTCATCGCTGGCGTTCACATTTTCGGAAGTGCCGGTGCAAAAGTAATGGCGCTGTTCATTTGTCTCGGGCTGGTTTCTGCGGTCAGCGCGATGATGTGGATAGGCCCGCGCGTGACTGCGACGATGGGTCAGGATTTCAAAGCTCTCGGATGGCTTGCGCGGACGAATGCACACGGGATTCCGACCGTGGCAATACTGGTGCAATTTGCGATCGTGAACGTGCTGCTACTGACGGCGACGTTTCAAGCGGTGGTCAACTACGTTCAGTTCAGTCTTGCGCTCTGCGCTGCAGTCACGGTGCTTGGAGTCTTTGTGTTGCGCTGGCGGGAACCGAATTTGCCGCGGCCGTATCGGACTTGGGGTTATCCTTTCACTCCAATTATTTTTCTCGCGATCAGCGGTTGGATGCTCTGGCATTTGCTGGCCGATCAAACCACGCGCGGCCCATCACTGTGGGGTTTGGCGACGATCGCGCTCGGGTTGGTGATTTATTTTCTTTCCGCAAAAACAGAGGTAGGGCGCGACGGCCCTGTCGCGCCGACGAAATGAAGGAATTACATTACCGAACCGAAAATTCGACGGCGCGACGGGCCGTCGCGCCCTACCGATGAAATTACTTTCGCTTTTCGTGTCAGTCGCATTTTGCGCGCGTTGCTTCGCGATAGACGTAGCGGCCGATGCGATGGCGAAGTTTCTCGCCGGCCTGCCCGTTTCCGGAACCCCGCTGGAAAGCTACAGTTCGGATCCGGCGTGGACAACCTACGCTGCGGAATTCGATCGCGCATGGACCCGGCTCGAGCAGCAACAGCTCGCCAAGATTCGCGCTTGGGCCCCGCAATTTCTCGGCGAGGCCTATCAGGACCGCGGCACGATGTTCTACATGTTTAGCGGCCCCGATTTTCTGTACGCGAATGCATTCTTCCCAAACGCGAACACTTACATTCTTTGCGGGACCGAGCCTGTCGGCCCCATTCCCACCGTCGCGGCCATCCCGCGCGAAGTGCTTCCCTCCGCGCTGGCTAATTTGCGCAAATCGCTCGATTCGCTCTTGAACTGGAGCTTCTTCATCACCAAAGACATGAAGCTCGATCTCACGCAAACGCAGCTCAACGGAACACTGCCGTTGTTTTATGTGTTCATTGCGCGCGCAGGGTATGCGATCGATTCCGTCACGACGGTTGCGCTCGATCGTAACGGAAACTTCATCACGAGTGGTAAAGCGAGCGCGCCTGGAGTGAAGATCGTCTTTTCCGCGCCGGATCGTCTGCCGCAAACGCTTTATTATTTTACGTCCGATCTGGGCAACGATGGGATCAAATCCAACCCCGGGTTTATCAAATTCTGCCGGCACCAAGGCGTCGGAGTAAGCCTGCTCAAAGCCGCATCCTATCTCATGCACGAAGAAAGCTTTTCCCAGGTGCGGGAGTTTCTTCTCACGCAAAGCAAGGTGATTTTGCAGGATGACTCCGGAATTCCGCGCCGTTTTTTCGACCATCAAAAATGGAACATCCGTTATTGTGGTCAATACGCAGGGCCGATCGAAGTTTTCAAAAAATATCAGCAACCCGACTTGTTGAACTGGTTCGCCAGAAGCGCGCCCGCACCATTGACTTTCGGTTTTGGATATCAATGGCAGCGGAGTCGCGCTTCCCTCATGATCGCCACCCCCTCAGGCAATGAGCTTACAGCTCCGATCGCTCCCGCAGTAGCAGTCACTCCCGCAGCAGCAGCCGTAGAAACTCCGCGTCCGAAAATGACCCCCCCGCGCCGTGCCGTACGACGACGCATTCCAACGATGTAATGACGTAAAGACGCTGGCGCCCCGAACCGATACAGGCGACAAGATCGCTCGGGGCATCGCGACAAAGGCACGCTTGGCTCCATTTTTGCCGCCGCCACTTCAGGTCGAGCATGTTTTCAAAATCAAACTCCCGGCCGTTTGGCGCAGCGCGATTATTCCACCAGCCTAACGAGAAGGCGCGATTTGGTTCCGAGCCACGCCAGCACTGTGCGAGCGAGCTGCGGGAAACTACCGGTGCGCCACCAGCCAGCACTAATTTTCCAAACTTCGCCCACTCGCGAGCGGTGAGCTGCCAGCCAGACGCGAGCAACGGATTACCCGCGCGATCCGGCAGATAGCGCTGCGGACCGAAGCCTATCCGGCGCAAAACACGATGCTCGAGATAACCGGTTGGCGATTGGCCGCGCAGTTTTTTCTTCAGCACCTCGTAGAAAACTTGCAGCGCGCCCGGCCCATAAACGAAAGCAGTGCCGGGATCGGCAACGAGCGGTAAGTCGGTTGCGATCTTATCGCGGTCTTTCGCGTTGTTGTTGTGCAGATAGAAGGCGGGCGCGAGCCCACAGGAAAAATCAAGTAACTCGCGGATTGTCACGTGTGCCTTACGCGGGTCGTCGCGCCACTGTGCGATCGTATCGGCGACTGATTCATCGAGACTGAGCAGACCGTCCTGGGCGGCGGCAAGTGCGGCGAGATTCCAAAAGGCCTTAGTGCCGCTGTAAATTCTTCGAGGCGTTCCGGCGGAGCCGCCGCTGGGATATTGCTCGCACAAGGTGCGCCCTCGCTGAATCACCAACAGTGCCGTACCGCGGTGACTCGCAGAATATGCGGCTGCCGCGCGTATCGCGGCCGGTTGCAGTTCACTGGCCGCAAGATGGGAAACAAGCAGAAGCAAAATCCAAGACGTGCTCGCGCTTCTCATCCGAAAGTCGATCGGTCCAAAAATTTTCTCGGCTGCTCTTTTCCTTAGCGCGACCACTCCGACTTGCTGTCTTCCAAAAATTGTTGCAGCACCGGGAACCGAATCTCGCCGTAGTTCAACGCGTAACGCAAGTCGCCGCCTTTGTAGATCCACGTCGTGGGAATCCAACTTAAAGGGAGTCCGGCGAATTGTTTGATCTTACCTGCGCCGCGCGGACCTGGATCAGCAAGAATGATGACGTTTGGTTGATCTGCGATCTCGTACTGCTTGAGCAGCGGGCGACCGTCTTCGCCGCCATTCCAAACGGAAACGAAATAGAATTTCACCTGCGGATTTTCCTGCACGACTTTCGTCCAGCCGCCGCTTTTCAATTCGGCTTTGCAATTCGAACACCACGGCGCCCAAAGATGAACGACTGTCAATTCGGGCGACTTTATTGCATCGGCGACCTGTTGTTCCGCGGTAGAAGCGACCGATATAATTGGAGCTAAAAGAGCAGCAAACAAAAAGACGGCGAAGGCGTTGACCAATTTCATTGATTACCCAACATCAAACGGGCAGGCGCCCGCGTCCAATGGTTGACCGCGCAGTGAATTATGCCTAGTGTGCCTCCCCATTTCTGAGAGGGGACCGGCGGCCTGTGAGCGCCGACATAATGCGGCGATTTGGATCGCCGTTAAAGCCGAGAAGGAGAATTTTTATCGCTATGTTACAAATGCAGGATTTGCTCGCGAAGTCGATGCGCGACTTTAAAGAAGGAAGCATCGTCAAAGGGCGAATTTTGGAAATTCGTCCGCGCGAGGTGTTGGTCGATATCGGATATAAATCTGAAGGTGTCATTCCATCGTCGGAGTTCGAGGACGTAGCATCGATGGAAGTAGGCGACGAAGTGGAAGTTTTGCTCGAGCGCCTCGAGAACGATGAAGGCATGGTCGTGCTTTCGAAAGAGAAAGCGGCTTACCGGCAGAATTGGAACAAGATCGCGAGCGTTTTTGCGGGCGACGGTTTGATTAAAGGAAAAGTGAAATCTGTCGTCAAAGGTGGACTCATGGTGAACATCGGCGTGGAAGCATTTCTCCCCGCGTCGCAGATCGACATCATCCCGCCGAAAGATTTACAGCAATTTGTCGGCAACACTTACGATTTCAAAATCGTTAAGATCAACGACGACCGGAAAAATGTGGTGCTCAGCCGGCGCGAACTGATCGAGCAGGAACGCAGCGAGAAGCGGCAGAAATTCCTCGAAGGCGTGAAGGTTGGCGACACGGTCAATGGAACGGTGAAGAACCTGACCGACTTTGGCGCGTTTATCGATCTCGGCGGAATGGATGGCCTATTGCACATTACCGACATGACGTGGGGACGGCTTGGTCATCCGAGCGAACTGGTCAAGGTCGGTCAGCAGCTCGACGTCATTGTGCTCGACATCAACAAGGAAAAAGAGCGGGTTTCGTTAGGCTTGAAGCAGACGCAAAAGAATCCGTGGGACCAGATCGAAGAAAGATTTCCAGCGGGCCAGCGCGTCAAGGGCAAGATCACGAATCTTGTTCCCTACGGTGCATTCGTGGAATTGGAGGAAGGTGTTGAAGGTCTCATTCATGTTTCCGAACTGTCGTGGACCAAACGCATCATGCGCCCGGCCGATATTCTTACTGTCGGACAAGAGGTTGAAGCAGTCGTCCTTGGCGTGAACAAGGAAGAACAAAAGATCTCGTTAGGCCTGCGCCAGCTCGAACCGAATCCTTGGGACGAAATCGAGAAGAAATTTACCATCGGTAGCAACGTGCGCGGCCAAATCCGCAACATGACAGCCTACGGCGCCTTCGTGGAACTCGAAGATGGCATCGACGGCATGATCCACGTTTCCGATTTGTCGTGGACGCGAAAAATCAATCACCCGAGCGAAGTCTTTAAGAAGAACGATGAAGTCGAAGCACAGGTCATCGACATCGATAAAACGAACCAGCGCATCAGTCTCGGCATTAAACAACTGAGCGAGGATCCGTGGAAGGAGATCGATCAGAAATACAAGATCGGCGATCTTGTGAATGGCAAAGTGACCAAGCTCGCCAGCTTCGGCGCGTTCGTGCAATTGCAGGATGACATCGATGGCCTCGTGCACATTTCACAACTGAGCGAAGATCACGTCGCGAAAGTAAAAGACGTGCTCAAGGTCGGGCAGGAAGTCGAAGCGCGCGTCATCAAAGTCGACAAAGTCGAGCGTCGCATCGGTCTTTCAATCAAGGCCGCGAATTATTCGGAAGAAGAATTGCGTCGCGAATCCGAAGCGTTCGACAGCTTGCGTCCGGGCGAAGACATGGTCGGCCTCGAGAAAGCGTTCGAAGCCGCTGAGGAAGATTATCGTCCCGGCGAAAGCAAGAAGAAGTAAGCAGCCTCGCTTCGGACAGCTGACAAACCAATTGACGGTCGGCTAGCGCAAATCTTCGAGCGCGTCGGCGACCGCATTTTGCAAAAGGCGCGATCCAGTTCCGTCGAGGTCGCTATCGATTTTTTCGAGACGTCGGATGAGATCGATAACTTCGCGACGTGCAATCGAGCCGCCAGCGGCAGCGCAAAAATGCGTTCGGCAGCCGAACGGGCGATCGTTGTAGATCAGACAATTGCCGGTGACGGAATGGAGCATCGGACAAGCGCCGTCAGGATTTTCGGAAAGCGCTTTGCGGCCGGTGGCGCGAAAGGCCTGCGCGGCGACGATTGCTTCGCCTTTCGTTAGATATGGAGTGCGACCGGTCAGTTTGAAGTGACAACATTTGGTTTGACGCGTGCAATTTCGCTCGATCGGACGTCCTGCAAGATCGACGTATATTTGGCGCACTTCACGAAGCGCGCTTTGATCGAGTGTGGTTTTCACTTACCTGCAAGAGTCGGCCATGGCGTTTCCCGCAATCCAGCCGGTTGTCCAAGCCGCCTGGAAATTGAATCCGCCGGTGATACCATCGATGTCGAGCAGTTCGCCGGCAAAATAAAGGTGAGGTGTGATCCGGCTCTCCATGCTTTTGAAATTGATCTCGCGCAACCGAACGCCGCCGCAAGTGACGAATTCATCTTTATTCAGCGATTTACCGTGAACCTCGAACTCGGTTTCGCGCAATTGCCTAACGAGCGAGTTAATTCCTTCGCGCGAGAGGGAGGTCCAAATAATCTCTGGAGAAATTCGCGCGTTCAAAACCAACTTCTCCCAAAGCCGGACCGGCAGTGCTTCGATCGGTGAATTGATCACGCGCTTGTTCGGTTGTGTTTCTCGGCGCGATCGAAACTCCGCGCGAAGCGCAGCCTCGCTCATATTGGGAATCCAGTTTACGCGCAGCGGAAAACGATAATCCATTGCGTGCAAAGCGCGCGCTCCCCAGGCCGAAAGCCGGAGCACGGCCGGGCCGCTGATCCCGTTGTGAGTGATAAGGAGCGGACCGCGCTCGCGCAATTTTCCCACAGATACTTCGACGTCGTTCACCGAGACGCCTGGCAATGATTGCAACCATTTCGATCTAATATGAAGCGAGAATAGCGACGGGACCGGCGGTTCGATGGTGTGACCGAGCGAACGCGCGATCTCGGCGCCGACCACACTGCGCGCGCCGCCTGTGGCAAGGAGCAATCGATTGCAAGTGGCCAAATTGCCATCGCTCAATTTCAAATCGAAACCGCTATCGGCGCGCACACTTGCGCTTTCTATTCCTCTGCGCGTGAACAGTTGCACGCCCGCGTTCTTCGCTTCGTCGATCAGACATTTTACGATCGTCTCCGATGAGTCTGTTGTCGGAAAGATTCGGCCGTCATCTTCTCGTTTCAAAGAAACACCGCGCGATTCGAACCAGGTCACCGTATCTTGCGCAGAAAACCGGTGGAGCGGCGAAATCAACTCGCGTTCGCCACGAGGATAACGCGTCGTAAACAGGCGTGGATCGAGCAGGGCGTGTGTGACATTGCAGCGGCCTCCGCCCGAAATGCGGACCTTGGAGAGAAATTGCGAAGTGCGTTCGAACAATGAAACTTCGCAATCACGATTCGCGCGCGCGGCTGCGATCGCAGCGAAAAATCCAGCGGCGCCACCGCCTGCGATTGCGATTCGAACCACTTTCGCGTCAGGACTCGCCGTCAATCTGAGCAATCAAGCGCTTAGGCGCCGTATTGCGCCAGGCGCAGCGCATGGCGCGATTCACTATTTCTTTCGTGGCTGGTGCTAACTTTACAAGGGTCGCGCCTCTTACGCCCCAACCGCCCGGGACGGCGGAGAAAACCTTTGGATATTCTTGCGCCAATTGCTTCTGCTGCTCGGGTGTAAGTTTCACCATTCCCTCATTCTTTGCGGAGGAAGGAATCGTCGCGAAAATCTTGTTGCGCACACGAAAATCGGGATGATTCATGTGCGAGCTTTCGACCGCTTCTGGCTGCGCAAGCGCAATCCGGCGATATCCGTCAACCGTCATCAGAACTTTGCCGAAGCAATCCGGTCGCAAATATTTGATTCGTCAGTGGTGAACATGAACATATGCTCGCCAGCAAAAGCGAAGCTGAAAATCACGGATTGAGCCCCATGCGGCGGATCAGTTCGGCGACGCGTAGGTCGCTTCGGAGGTGTTCACACTGGGGCCGAATCATCATGTATTGTAGCTCGCCACTGTGTCGCTGGAAGTCTTTGTCCAACCAGGCAAAAGCCTGATCGCGATCGCCGAGACCGTCGTAAATCACAGCCAGACTTTGGCCGACCGCCTCGCCGCGGGAATATTTCTCCTCGAGGTCTTTCAAAATTCCACGCGCCTCAGTTTGCCTGCCCGCAATCGCATAGAGGTAGCCCAGGAGGCCAAGCTGTCCGCTGGATTTCCGCGTCATTTCAACCACTTTCTCACGCAGGGTGATCGCCTCTGGGTAGCGCCGCTGCTTTAGGTATGCCTGGCCTAACCAGTCGTATCCTGACGGATGGTTAGGATCGAGCTCAATGATCCTCCGACACTGTTCAATAGCCCCTGCGATGTCGTTCTTGAGAAGAAGCGTAATCGCGACATTGGCGCTGATAATCGGCGAAAGAGGATCAAGTTCCTGTGCCCGCTTAATTTCCCGCAACGCATCGTCGAATCGCTGCGTTACGTTCAGATAAAGACTGTACCAGTGATGCGCCGTCGGATAATTAGGGTTGAGACTGATGGCGCGCCGGTATTCCTGTTCGGCCTCGGTCCATTGCCAGTTGTATTGGTAAAGCAAAGCCGGAGAGGTGTGCGCTTCAGCCAGTGAATCATCGATCTGAAGCGCCTTGTCTGCGGCTGCTTTCGCCTTCGGCATGACTTCGCTCCAGGGAACGCCGATATACTGCTCCAATAACAAATAGGCATCCGCCAAGCCGGCGTAGCCGAGAGCAAAATTCGGATCGCGCTCGATCGCCTGTTGGAATTGCTCGGTCGCTTGCTTGATCCCGTCCGGAGTGCGCTTGTTCCAAAAATAGCGCCCGCGCAGGTAGAACTGATACGCCTCCGCGTTTGTGGTGTCACGTTTGACGAGCCGACGCTGTTCTTCGCCGGATAATTTCAACTTCAACTTCTCGGCGACCTCTCGGGCGATCGCTTGTTTGACTGAAATCACGTCGGAGATTTTGCGGTCGTACCCCGCGCCCCAAAGCTGCGCTCCTGTCGTGGCGTCCACCAAATCCACTTGAACGCTGAGGTCGTTTTGTATCTGCCGCACTTTCCCGGTCAGTACCGCTGTGACCTGCAACTCCCGCCCAACCCGCCGCGGATCCACATCCTTGCCCTTGTAATGAAAAGCGGTCGAGCGTGCGATCACTCTTAACTGTTGCAACTCGGTTAGGCTATTGATTAGCGCCTCAGAAATTCCTTCCGCCAAATACTCCGCGTTCGGATCGCTGCTCGCGTTCTCGAATGGCAAAACAGCAATGGAACGACCGCTTCCCTGCGCCGCGCCCGCGTCTCTCCACGATCGCAAAATCTCCGGGTGGAAGAAAACAAAAGCCCCAACGCCGAGGGCAATCATGAACAGCACTAGCCCGACGATGAGTGTACGCTTACGTCGGGGAAGACTGGGTGCAGCAGGCGTCTCTTTCGTCGCTGCACACTTTCGCGGCGTTTCCGGATTACCGATCTCGCCCGTGTAAAAATTAACCAACGAAAGCTTGCGGCCATGTTTCACTTCGCACTCGCCAAGGTCATGCAGATGCGGATTCCAACGTGGGAATGGCGCGAGATCGTCCGCGATGCGTTTCGACAGCAGAATGTGATCGCCATCCCAGCAATTCATCACTCGCTCCGCCATGTCGACGCCCGCGCCGGCGACATTTGTCCTGTCGTTAACGTCAACGACCTCATTGACCGGGCCGCTGTGAATCCCCATCCGCAACCGAATCTCAGGATGGCCTTTCATCGCCTTCGCTATTTCCATCGCACATTCAATCGGAGCCTGTGGATCGTCGAAGAACACAAGCAACATTCCATCTCCGGTAGGGACGCGAAGCAATTTGCCTTCCGCTTCCGCGCGCCGAAATCGCAACGTGTCTTTCACAATCCGCGTCAGCTCGGCCATGACGCGTGTTTGCTCGGTGATGAGCAGAGTTGAGTATTCGACCACGTCCATGTTCAAGACGTGCGCGATCTCGACTTTGGGGTCCGACGACGGGTCGGAGGGCATGGTCAACATTGAACGCTCAACACTAAACGTTCAACGTTGAACTAGAACTCCGCGCTGCCCGGTGTGCGCGCGAATGGAATTACATCCCGGATGTTCGACACACCGGTAACGAACATGAGCATGCGTTCGAAGCCAAGACCGAAACCTGAGTGCGGCACGGTGCCATAGCGGCGCAGGTCGAGATACCATTTGTAATCGGCCGGATCCATTTTGTGGCGGCGCATGTTTTCTTCGAGAACATCGCGTCGCTCTTCACGCTGACTACCGCCGACGATTTCGCCGATACCGGGAACAAGTACATCCATCGCGGTAACGGTTTTGCCATCGTCGTTCATTCGCATATAGAACGGCTTAATTTCTTTCGGATAATTAAAAACTGTGACCGGCGACTTGAAATGTTTCTCGGTCAGCCAGCGCTCATGCTCCGATTGCAAATTCGCTCCGTATGTGACGGGGAATTCAAATTTTTCGCCGCTCTTTTCCAGCGAGCCGACTGCTTCGGTATAGCTGACGCGTTGGAAGGGTCGGTCGAGCACAAAGTCAAGACGCGCGATAAGTTCCTTATCGACAAACTTTGAGAAGAGATCGAACTCGTCTGGGCAATTAGTGCGGATATCGCGGATGAGATATTTCACGATCTCTTCGGCGAGATCCATGTTCCCCTCCAGATCGCAAAACGCGACCTCGGGTTCGATCATCCAAAATTCGTTTGCGTGTCGTGACGTGTTCGAGTTCTCCGCGCGAAACGTAGGACCGAACGTGTAAACTTTTGAGAGCGCGCAGGCGAACGCCTCGGCTTCGAGTTGTCCGCTGACCGTGAGATAAGTTTGTCGCGCGAAGAAATCCTTCGCGTAATCAATGCTGCCGTCTGCTTTCTTTGGCGGATTTTTTGGATCGATTGACGTGACGCGGAACAGTTCGCCGGCGCCTTCGCAATCGCTGCCGGTGATGATTGGTGTGTTGAGATAAAAAAAGCCGCGATCCTGGAAGAATTGATGAATGGCAAAAGCGAGGCGGCTGCGCACGCGAAAAACTGAGCCGAAAAGATTCGAGCGCGGGCGCAGATGCGCTATCTCCCGCAAGAATTCCGGCGTGTGCCCTTTTTTCTGGAGGGGGTAACTGTCGTCTGAAGAACCGATGATTTCGATTTCGTTTGCGACAACTTCCCAGCTCTGGCCTTTACCTTGTGACGCAATCAGTTTTCCGTGCACCGCCAACGATGCGCCAGTCGTTAGGCGCTGAATGTCTGCGTAGTTCGGCAGCGAATCGTTCGCGATTACCTGCAAATTTCTCAGCGACGAACCATCATTCAGTTCGAGAAAGGAGAATGTCTTCGAGTCGCGCCGTGTGCGCACCCAGCCTTTAACCAGGATGGAATCCATCGGCGCGGAACTCTTGAGCGCGTCTTTGATCGGCGTCGCGGAAATCATGCTGGAAGATTGCCGCGTGACTTACATCCGACAAGTGAAAGGAATTGAGATCAAGATGGTGTAGAGGCGGCCGTGCCGGCCGCGTTTTAGATTTGCGGGCGACACGCCCGCCACTACAGCTCTATGACCTGCGCAGAGTGAATGTCATCGCTCGCGTGGATTTCAGCGAGCAATGCGGCGTCCGGAGCAGTGTCGAGATTTAGAACGGTTAACGCCGTGCCCCCGGCTTGATTTCGGCTGAGCGACATCGTCGCAATATTGACGCCGTGGCTGCCGAGCAATGTCCCGATGCGGCCCACCATACCGGGCCGATCTGTGTTTTCGAGAACGAGAATGACACCGCGAGGACGAGCTTCGACAGGCCTGCTGTTGATGTTAACGATGCGCGGCGTAACGCCGAAGAACGCGCCGGCAACGGAAACATTTTTCCCTTCGCCGGCCGCGGAAAGTTCAAGCAGGTCGGTGTAATCGCCTGCTGCGCTGAGTCGCGTTTCGGTGATTTTCAATCCGAGGCTTTCCGCAAATGCAGGCGCATTAACTTCGTTCACTTCGGTTCCGCCGGCGCTCTGTAGAAATCCTTTCAAGACCGAGCGCGTGATCGCGGTCGTGTCCACTTCATTGACCTTTCCGCTGTAATTGATGTTCAGGTGTTCGGCGCGGCGCGGCGCAATTTGAGAAAGAAAACGCCCGAGTTTCTCACCGAAAAGCAAATGTGGTCCGACGATGGCTAAAGTCTTGGCATCCAGATTCGGCATGTTGACCGCATTGCGAATTGTTCCTTCGAGCAGCGCTGCGCGGATCGATTGTGCGATTTCGATTCCGACACTTTCCTGCGCTTCGGCGGTGGAAGCGCCGAGATGCGGCGTTAAGATTAAATTCGGGACGCTGCGCAATCGCGACTCGTTAGGCAGCGGTTCCGTTTCAAAAACATCGAGCGCGGCGACAGCGACGTGCCCGCTCTGTAACGAATCGGCGAGCGCAATTTCATCGATCAATCCGCCGCGCGCGCAATTGATCACGCGCACGCCACGCCTGGTTTTGGCGAGCCGATCGGCGTTGAGCAAATGATGTGTCTCCGGCGTGAGCGGCGTGTGCAGAGTGATGAAATCTGCGGCTGCGAGCACATCGTCGATTTCATCAAGCAATTCGACCTGCAGCGTGCGCGCGCGTGCCGCGGAGAGATAGGGATCGTAGGCGAGCACGCGCATTCCGAACGCGATTGCTCGTCTACTGAGCTCGCTCCCGATGCGGCCCATGCCAATGATGCCAAGCGTCTTATTATAAAGCTCAACGCCTTCGAGATTTTTTCGGTCCCACTTTCCGCCTCGGACCATCGCATCCGCGGCGGGAATTTTTCGTGCGACGCATAGCAGCAACGAAAATGCATGCTCAGCCGTGGACACGGTGTTGCCGCCCGGCGCGTTCATCACGATCACACCACGCCGCGTTGCGGTATCGACATCGACGTTATCGACGCCAACGCCGGCGCGACCCACGACACGCAATTTCGAACCCGCGTTTAAAATTGCACTCGTTACTTTCGTCTGACTGCGGACGACGATCGCGCTGAAGTCAGGAATTATTTTGACCAGTTCGGCTTCACCCAGACCGGTCTTGGTCGAAACATCGAGCGCGCGATCGCGCGAAAGTTCGTCAACGCCGCGCGGCGAAATCGAATCAGCGATCAATACTTTCGGCGGATTCATTGTTAGCCGAAAATGACGAGCTGAATCGAGTCGGGCAACTGTTGCGCGACAGTTGTCGCGACGCTGCCACGAAGAAGGTTGGCCAGAGCATGCCGTTGCGTCGCGCCGATCATGAGAAAATCAACGCCCATGGTAGCGGAAAGATCGAGAATGGTTGTCGAGGCGTCTTCACTCACCGCGTAAACCGGCAGCACACAAACGCCGCGCTCGGCGCCAAGCTTGAGCATTAACGACATGATCGCTTTGGCCTCGTGATCATCTCGCCAATGCGCGCGGCCCACGGTCGTCGGGCCGCCGGCATAATAAACAGCGATCTCCTTGACGAAGAGCACGCAAAGAGTCGCTTTGCGCAATTGCGCTTCGTCGAGCGCGAAGCTGAGCACTGGGGTAATGCCGCGCGCGGCGACCATGATTTTCTGTCCTTCGTCCAAACGTGGTTGCATTTTGGCGGCGAGATCTGGTGTGACCATCTGCGCCACTTGATGGGGAACCATGACACTGGTTAGGCCGCGCTTTTTTAGTGTCCATGCGCGCACGAAAAGACCAACGCCAAGAACACAAAGCACGAAAAAAAGCGCGTCCGGTTTCGTGTGCGCCAATGTCATTTCGACGAAGAAGAGAACTGTAAATGTGAAGCCGAAAAGAATGCGGTGATGCATTTTTACCGGGAGAACGCGATTGAAGCAGCATGACCCGAGATTTACGGTGATGGCTCCGACGACACCGATGGCGTAAAGGCCGGCCAGCGCGGTGAAGTTTCGCGTCGTAATGATGACGATGATCGGCAGGCCGACAGCGATAAGGAGTGGAATTTGCGGAACGCCGTGGCGGTTGAGCGCGAGAAAATGGTGCGGCATTTCCTGATCGCGGGTCATCATGTACAGCAACCCGATCATTGCCACGATTGCGGTATTGGCTGCGCTCAAGAGCAGAAGGAAAAAGACGATACCGATAATCCAGCCGAACATTTCTCCGAAGGCCGGACCGAAGCTCGCGCTTCCGAAATATTCGCCAATGAAGCGCAGCATATCTTCACTGCGGAAATGCAGAGCGTCGCGAAGCGAATAGACGCCGTCCCACATTTGTACGCTGCGGTTTGGGTTCATCGAAAGCATTGCCCAACCGAGCACCGCAGTCGCGATAACTACTTCCACCGCTACAGGCCAGATCGCCCTTGCCGCTTCCCGACCGACGCGTGGTTCCGCGATCGAAGATCCTTTATCCAATTTCATCACGCCGGTGAGATTGGCGATCGCTTCCACGCCGCTTAATGCCAGGATGACGCCGCAGAATTGCACCCAGACATGTCCGTAGCTTTCGTGCAGCGGCTGGAGATACCGCGTCGTGAGATGCGGCGCGCTGATAATGATGAGCGCGATCACGGCGAGAACGGTCGGCACGGCCAGAACGACAGCGAGACTGCCACTATGTTTTGGTCCGTAAGAATTGATGAAGCCCATGAGCAACAGCACGCCTACGGTGGAAAGAACGATGTGTTCTTTAAGAATTGGAATGTTGAAATAACTCAGCGCGGACCAACCGCTCAGCGCCGCGGTCACGGTGAGGTCTGCCACGAGCAACAGCGCTCCGACCACAGCAAGCAACCGGCCTTGCGAACGCGCGGCCGAGTAAACACCGCCGCCATCGGGAAAATATCTGCAGATGATGGCGTAGTTGATTCCGACCAAACCGGTGAGCGCGCAGACCGCAAGAATAATCGGGAACGAGGAAAATCCGGCGGCGAGAAACGCCAGACCAAGGACGTAGGCCTTACTCGTTCCCCAATCTCCGTAGAGCAACGCGGCTGCGCGTTTCCAATCCACATTGCGCGGGCGGTGAGCTCCGCTTTCTATTGGTGCAGCTACAGCCATGAGATACGAATAGCGAAGCTACAGCGACATTTCGACTACCGCACGCCCGCCTTCAGCCGAAGATGACCAAACGAATCGAATCTGGCAAATTCTGCGCGATTTGATTTGCGACACTGCCGCGCAGCAAGTTCGAGAGCGTATGTCGCTGTGAAGTTCCGATGACCAGGCAATCGACGCCCATGGTCGCGGAAAGATCGAGAATTGTCGATGCGGCATCTTCGCTCACGGCATAGACGGGCATAACACAGACGCCGCGTTCCCGACCTAGTTTCAGCATCAATGACATGATCGCTTGCGCCTCGGGATCATCCTGCCATTTCTGACGACCCGTCGCGGTGGACGCGGCGGAAAAATAAACAACGACCTCTTTCACATAAAGGACGCAAAGAACCGCTTTGCGTAGTTGCGCTTCTTCCATGGCAAAATTGAGCACCGGATTTATGCCACGCGCTGCGACCATGATTTTTTGTCCTTCTTCGAGACGTGGCTGCATGGTCGAGGGAAGATCGGGCACAACCATCTCGGCGATCTTGCGGGTAACGGTCAGAGTCGTTAGGCCGGAAAGTTTGTGAGAATAAAAACGCAGCGCGAGACCGATACCCAAAACGCTGCAGGCAAAGAATAACGCGTCCGGTTTTGTTTTCGCAATTGTCACCTCGACCGCGAAGAGCACGAGGAAAGTCGATGCCATGATGAAGCGTTGAAAAAAGGGTAGGGCGAGTTCGCGATTGAAACTGCACGAACCCAGGTTGACTGCGATCGCGCCCACGACACCGACCGCGTAGAGCCCGGCGAGAGCGTTGAAATCTCTTGTTGTGAGCAGAACCAAAATGGGGAGAACAACTGCGGCGATCAATGGAAGTTGTGGGACACCGTGGCGATTCAAGCGCGCGAGTTGCCTCGGCATCTCGCCATCCTGCGCCATCATAAAAACGACGCCGATCATGGCAACGACCGCCGTGTTCACCGCGCTGAAAAGCAACAGACCGAACACAATTCCGACCCCGATTCCAAATGCGGTCCCAAACCACGGAGCGATTGCGAGCGCGCCGTAATGTTCCGCGAGAAAGCGGAGCATGTCCTCTTTGTGGTCGGTTAATTGCGGCGCGAGAAATTTCGGCAACGAAAGCATGGCCCACCCGAGCAACGCGGTGCCGAGCACGACCTCGATTGCCACCGGCACAATCGCCTTCGTCGCGGTGCGAGTGACCTTTGGCTTCTCGGCAGGAGAGTCGGGATCAAGCTTCATCACGCCGGTTATGTTCGCGATCGCTTCCACACCGCTCAGGGCGAGAATCACGCCCACGAACTGGATCCATGTGACCGCGAAATTCGAATGCGCCGGTTCCAAGTCTGAGACTTTCAAATGCGGGCCACTAAAAACGATAATTAGGAAAACGACGACCACTGCCGGAACCGCCAGCCAGAGAGAAACGCTGCCGCTGTGTCGTGGTCCGAAATAATTAATGATACCGACGACGAGGATGAGACCCGTGGTGGCGAGTCGTGCGTTCTCGCTCGAAATCCCGAGGTAACTCACCGCGGCCCAGCCACTGAGTGCTGCGGTGACAATGAAATTCGCGACCAGCAACAACGCGCCTGCTGATGCCAGAAATCGGCTTTGTTTCCGAGCAGCCGAATAAACGCCACCGCCATCCGGGAAATGGCTGCAAACAATGATGTAATTGTAGCCGACGACAGCGGTCAGCGCGCAGACAGCGAGGATGATGGGAAAAGAAGAAAAACCCGCCGCGACGAATGCGAGACCGATAACATACGCCTTGCTCGTTCCCCAATCGCCATAGAGCAACGCAGCGGCGCGTTTCCAATCGACGTTTCGCGGGCGATGCACCGCCCCTGTTTGACCCAGCGTTACATCAGCCATCGTTCGTGCGTGGACTTTCGATGGCACGGTTGGTGGCTATCAAGTTCTTTCTCACTCCAACGTTGAGTTTCCGGCCACTTGACCGCCTGCCATCACCGCCAGAAATTCACGCCAGTTCTTTGTTTCGCTTAATAGGTCCGCGAGTGCTGGCCTAGCGGGGGAACCAATTTCTATTTCGCGAAAGCGGAAGAGATCGGGGCGAACGATGCGCGGCAATCGAGATCATTTAATGGCTCTAGTCCGACAGCTAACCTCGTCAGCATCATTAAAGGGCAAAGGAAGTCGTGGGTAAACGACTCCTGCAAAGGGAGGTGCCTCGTCGCGCGAGTGATCGCCTCGTTTGAGTGAAATTTTGATCGCAACCAATGTTAAGCGTCCGCGCAACGTCAACACGCCGCGGGCCGCCGCGATTCTGTACGGCGATTGGGGCACGAGCAAAGCGTATGTTATCGGCCTCGCCTTTGCGGTCGCCGGTTACGCTTCGTTCTGGCTCATCGCGCTCATGTGCGTGCTCACTGCGCTCGTCGGTCTCAACTACATCGTAATCTGCCGCCTTTATCCTGATGGCGGCGGCGTATACGCTAGCGTGCGCCATCGGAGCGAAGTTATCTCTATCGTCGGCGCCTTTCTTCTCATCGCCGATTATTTGGTAACCGCGGCCATCAGCGCGCTGTCTGCTTTCGCGTATCTCGGTGTGCCGCATCCAGAAAAATTCGCCGCGGTGGCCATCCTCATTATAGGTGTGCTCAATTTGTTAGGCCCAAAACACACCGGCGGCCTCGCCTTCTTGATTTCGGTGCCTACGCTGATCGTCGTCATCGTTCTCGGACTCTTTAGTCTGCCGCACATGGGCGAAGCAATCGGACATCTGCAACCATTGCACGGCGGTTTCTGGTCAAACTGGGCCGGGTTCGTCGGAATCGTGCTCGCTCTTTCTGGTGTCGAAGCGATCGCCAACGCCACCGGCGTGATGCGACTCGATCCCGGCAGCACTGACACACATCCATCCGTCCGCAAAACGTCCACACCCGCCATTTTGTGGGTCATGATTGAGGTTTGCATTTTCACCGCGCTGCTCGGGCTGGCCATGCATGCGCTCAGCGGATTGCAGATCGCCAATGGTGATGTCAACGCGCCGCACGCTGAAGGCGTGCGCGATTACATGCTGCGTTACATGGGCGAAACTTTTGTCAGTGGCGCGCTTGGTCCGGCGCTCGGTCACGCCTTCGGCATTATCGTCAGCATCGTTTTCGGTCTGCTTCTGCTCAGCGCCGTCAACACCGCCATTGTCGATCTGATCACAATCCAATTTCTCATGGCACGTGATCGCGAGTTGCCGCCACTCTTCCAGCGTCTTAACAAATGGGGCGTGCCGAGTTACGGCATGGCGCTCGCCACTATCGTGCCGATATTGCTTGTCCTCATGGTCAAAGACATGGCCGGCCTCGCGGACCTGTACGCGGTCGGTGTTGTCGGCGCGATCGCCACAAATCTCGGGGCCACAGCGACCGATCGGAAACTGCAAATCAAAACATGGGAACGTACGCTCATGTTCGCCACCTTCATCGTCATGTTCGCGATCGAAATGAGTTTGCTCATCGACAAACCGAACGCGCGTTACTTCGCTGTCACCGTCCTCGCCGTCGGATTGATTTTGCGCGGCCTCGTCCACGAACGTCGCGCCAAGAAAGAAGCGAGGGCTCTGCTCGTTCCGGAGAAATTACCTCTCGATGTCGCGCCAGCAGCTACGGCGGAACCCACACTCGCGGTCACTGCTGGAAGCGAATCAATTCTCTGTGCGATCCGCGGCACAGGGCGCACTCTTGACTTCGCACTGCGTGAAGCACACCAGACGGGTCACAGGTTGTACCTGCTTTTCGTGCGCGAACAGCCGTTCATGACCGAGCACGACGCAAAGCGCAAATGGCAGGAAGACGAAGAAGCGAGCACGATCTTCCGCGCAGCCCAACAACAAGCGGACAATATCACTCCGCTCTTCTGTTACGCCGTCAGTCCTTCCGCTGCCGCAACGATTGTCGATGTTGCCGCGACTTTGGGCGCATCGCGCTTGATTCTCGGCGCTCCCAAACGCAATGCGCTTATCAATCTTCTTCGCGGCAACGTCATTCGCGAAGTGTCCGACTCACTTCCCGAAGAAATCGATCTGCTTGTTTACGCCTGAGCGACTACGCTCCGGACACACTATGGTCGTCTTCGGAAAAGCAGACGATAAAGCAACAGGAGTAGCATCGCCCCGATCACCGACGCGATGAACCCGGCAGGTTGGCCGGGTTGATACCAGCCGAACGCCTGCCCGAGATAACCGGCAATAAAGGCTCCGGCGATACCGAGCAGAATCGTGATAATACAACCGCCCGGATCTTTTCCTGGCATCAGGAGTTTCGCGACCGCGCCGATCAGCAAACCGATAACTAATGTGGCAATAATTGCTCCCATAAGATGAGTTATAACTGTGAAGTCAGCTGCAGGGCAAGCTGTTCTATTTCAATCGCGGTTGTAATTTCGCGACCACTTCTATCTCGGCGGTTTGGGGAAACATGTCGAACGGCGTCATCGATTCGATAGTAAAGCGCTCACGGAACTGCGCGAGATCGCGCGCGAGGGTTGCCGGATTGCACGAAATGTAAATGAAAGTGTGCGGCCTGAGATCAAGGATCGCGTTTTGCACAACCGGGCTGAGGCCTGTGGCCGGAGGATCGACAATCAGAGTCGTTAGGGCATTGTCGGAGGGATCGGTTCGGTGAACTGCCCCTACCTGTTGGCATAAAAGTTCGTCGGCGTTGCCAGCGAGGTAGGTTTCTTTCTCGCCCGCATTCTCCTGCGCAGTCGCAATCGCGTGCACATCCCAATCGATGCCGACTATGCGATCGAATTTGTCGAGTAAATGCTTCGAGAAAAATCCCGCACCACAATAGACGTCGATCAAGAGCGCGCCGCGTTCTGGAATAAGATCACTTACGTGTTCTACTAAACGCTCAGCGATTGCATCGTTTGTTTGGGAAAAAACGTGCGGCCCTGAGTGCGCGCGCAGCGTGTAATGACCATCGCGCGGATGACGAGTACGCAGTTTTTTCAATTCGGCGTTTACTTCTGGTATCGCGATTGGGCATTGCTCGATGTCGATGAGTCGATGCTCGTCGCGCCGGTAAAATCCGATGACATCATCCTCGCAATGCACTGTGATGCGATTGCGATATTCGTATGATTGCGGCGAAGCGACGATTTGCCGAAGCGGGAGATCGGAGAACTGTCCGATTCGTTTCAGCGTTTGTTCGACCTGTCGCGTTTTAATTTCAAGCTGGTGTTCGTAACTCATGTGTTGATAAACGCACCCGCCACATCGGCCGAAGTACGGACATTGAGGCGTGGTGCGATAAGCAGAGGGCGCGATTACGTCGTGCAGTTCTGCCTCAGCGAAATTTTTCTTCTCGCGGACGATCTCCGCCGAAACCGTCTCGCCATCGATGGTGTAGGGAACAAAGACTGCCTTACCATTGTCGCGCCCAACGCCTTTGCCGCCAAAGGCGACGTCTTCTATTCGGAGTTCCAAATCTTCCTCTACCTCTTCCTGTGAATCTTCCTTCTTATCTACGGAGAGAGAAGAGGAAGTGAAAGAGGAAGATTAGTAAGACCGCGCGTACGGATATTTCGATTCGTTGCCCAGCTCGGGCGGGAATTCCGAATATCCGGCATGAATGTAATGAATATTGCTCGGAAGGATGGGCATGTAGGTGCCGCGATTAACCGGGAAGGGAAACAGGAACACTTCGTAAAGACCGACACCAAATCGTGCGACACTGCGCCCGACGCCGCGCACAACTCCGTAGCCACCGCCGGCTGAATTGCCCTCGTTCTCACTAATCTTCGCTACCGTCACGGGAACTTCCGCCCAGCCGAAAACGACATTGGAGACGCCACGACCCAGTTTACGGGTAGGTCCGTGATCGTTCGAAGGCGGGTCCTGAATGTCCGCGCAAACGGCTGCCGCGAATCCGGTGACGAGAGCGACGGTGAGAAAAGTTTTCATGACGCGCTTAAAAATAGCCGCGCACCTATGGCGCACGCAAGATTCATTTTGCTGCGTTAGCCTTTCTCTTCGTCGCGATCATTGAAGCGGTAATCGTTACGAAAAGGACAGTGACGATGACACCGAGCGAAATCAAATTCGGGATCCGGAAGAAATCGGCCACAATCATTTTCGTGCCGATAAATGCGAGCAGGATCGAAATTCCTGTTTTCAAATAGATGAAGCGATCGACGAGCTTGGCGAGAAGGAAGTAAAGCGAACGCAGCCCGAGGATGGCGCAGATATTCGAGGTGTAGATGATGAAGACGTCCTGCGTGATGGCGAAGACCGCGGGGATGGAATCGACCGCGAAAACAAGGTCCATGACGTCGACCAAAATGAGGACGAGCGCGAGCGGCGTCAGCATGAAGCGGCCATCGACACGCGCGGTGAAATGCTCGCCGTGAAATTCGTTCGTCACATGCACAGAGCGGCGGCAGAGACGCATGAGCCAGTTTTTTCCGAAATCCTGCTCCTCTTGTTTTCCGAAAAACATTCGGACCGCGGTGACAACGAGAAAGATGCCGAAGAGATAAAGAATAAAGTGGAAGCGCGAAACCAGCGTGACCCCGAGTAGGATCATCGTGCCGCGCATGACGAGCGCGCCGACGATTCCCCAGACCAAAACGCGATGTTGCGACATCGGCGGGACCCGGAAGTAGGTGAAGATGAGAACGAAGACGAAGATGTTATCGACGCTGAGCGAGTACTCGATCAGGTAGGCGGTGAGAAAATCGAGCCCTTGTTCGGCGCCGCGCGTTTTCCAGACCAGGACATTGAAGGCGAGCGAAAGTATTACCCAAATGAGACTGCGCCGCGACGCTGCGCGCATGCTCAATTCGCGATCGCGCAGCTTGAAACTTTTCAAGTCAACCGCGAGCGCAATGAAGACGCCGGCGTGAAACGCGATCCAAAACCAGATGCTCGTAGGCACGGCGCGTAGCGTTTCATGCTGCATCCACTCCCGCAAATGCAAATGGTGTACCGCTGCGAGTTTTCCACTCGCCAAGCGCGACGTTCTACGTAGCTTGTCCGACTCTTTCGGATGGATGCGGAACTGCAGAAACTTGTCGAAGCGGGAAAACTGACCACGCGCGCTGCCGAACAGCTCGAAAATCTGAAGCCCGGCGCATTTTGTTTGCACAAAAGTTGGGGCTTCGGTCGCGTCGCGGAATGGAATCTCCTCTTGAATCAAATCCTGATCGATTTTCAGGGAAAGAAAAAACATCCCATGCAGTTGCAGTACGCGGCGGATAATCTGACGCTCATTCCAGCGGGCCATTTTCTCGCGCGCAAAGCCAGCGATCTTGCGACAATCAAAGATCAAATCAAAAAGGATCCCGCTGCGCTGGTGCGAAATATCCTGGAGGGATTTGGCGGCGCCGCCACGCAAACGCAAATCAGCGAAATGTTCCTGGGCGACATTTTTACGGAGGCGGAATGGAAGCGCTGGTGGGATTCGACCAAGAAGGTACTGAAAAAAGAAGGTTACTTTCAAATTCCGGCAAAAAAGACGGAACCGATCACGTTACGCGTCGAAAAAATTTCGCGCGGCGATGAGCTCCTGGCTATTTTCGAACACGCGCGCCAGGCCAAGGAGCAAGTGGCCGCGCTCGATCAAATCATCCGGTTTCATCACGAGTTTGAGGATCCGGCAAAGCAGTTGCAACCGATCGTCAATGCGATCGAGGATAGCGCCGCGCGAAATGAACGGCTGAATCCCGCGCTTACTTTCGAATTAGTCATCGCACGCGACGATTTGCTGACGCGCGTTCCGCAGCTGAAAACAACGAACCCAAACCTTACTCTCACGCGTTTGATCGCCGACGAGGAAACGCGGCTGGCGACGATTTTGCCGAAAATATCTTCGGCCAGGGAGCGTCGCGTCCTGCAAACATTGCCGGCGGCTTTGGGTCCGCGATGGACCGTGCGCGCGTTGCTTTTGATGCAAGAGAGCCACGCACGAATGGTTTCGCAGATCCCAAAAGTTTTCATCGAAGCCGGGCAACAGATTGAATTGCGCTCAGCGCTCGAGCAGGGAATTCGCGAACATTCGGCCACGAGCGAGACACTGTTTTGGCTGTGCAAAGAGCGCGATGAGTTCTGGAGTCAATTGATTTCACCCGATTTGCTCGCCGCGAGTCTGGGCGCGTTGGAACGCGATCAACACAATGAAAACGCGCGCGGCAGTAGATTGCGCGATATCCTGCTCGACGATCGCGAATTGATTCCGGAAATGTTCCGCAACGCGGAAATGGATGTGGCTCGCGATTCGATGCGGCGCCTGATGCTAACGCCGGTTTTCGACGATCTAACGAAGCGATCGCTTCTCGCGCGGATCATCAAGCTTTACCCGGAATTGGGAGCAATGATCACGGGTGCGCAGCCAGAAGAAAAAACCGAGGTGCTGGTGGTCTCCTGGAGCAGCCTGCACAAGCGGAGAGAGGAATATGAGGAGCTCATCAAAAAGAAAATTCCGGAGAATACGAAGGAGATCGCGCTTGCACGATCGTACGGTGATCTAAGCGAGAATTTTGAATTCAAAGCCGCCAAGCAAATGCAGGCTGTGCTCATGCGACGCAAAACCGAGCTCGAACAAATGCTGCTCAATGCGCGCGGCACGGCGTTTCAAAGCCCGGATACATCGCGCGTTTCCATCGGCACGATTGTGACTCTGCGTGATGCAGATTCCAAAGAGGAAGAGACTTACACGATTTTGGGCGCGTGGGATGGCGATCCCGAGCGCCAAATCATTTCCTATCAGACCGCGATTGGTCAGGCGCTGATCGGTCACTCGTTAGGCGAAGTTGTTACATTGAATACCGATCATGGCACTGGACGTTCCGCGATTATCTCTATCGAAGCCGCACCCGTTGATGAGGCGGCAGCGGACCCAGCGTTGGCCGCAGTTGCGATAGAAGAAGTCGCCGTCGAATAGCCGGGCCGCCGAAATCGGCTTGCAATGGAAATCGCCGCGCGCGGATACTCGGCGCTCTTATGAACCAAAGGATCAATCACCTTGCGGTCTGGATCTTGGTCGTCATCCATCAGTTAATCGGATTCGGATGGTACGCAGTCTTCGGCAACATCTGGTTGAATCTTAACGCCAAGACGATGACCGACATCGAGAATCCGCATGATTTCGTCCCGTATGTAGTCGCGATCTTCGCGTCGATCTTCGTTAACTACGCCCTGGCCTGGTTGGTCGTGCGCATGAATGCCGAAAGCGCGGCCTGCGGATTTGCGATCGCAGCAATTTGCTGGTTCTCGTTTCTCTTCGTCGAATACGCGACCATTTCGGTGTTTTCCGCCTTCGGCACAAATCCCTGGCCGCTCGTGTTAATCAACATGGGCCGGCCCTTCCTCGCTTTTTCTGTCAGCGGATTGGTGCTGGGCGCGTGGCGCAAAACAGCGGCCTAACCACAAAGCTTCATTCGCACATTCATGCCTACCGAACCGATTTTAATCGCACAGTCGAAAGAGCCGATTTATCTCCTGCCGAAGATGGCCAACCGCCACGGCCTTATCGCAGGCGCAACCGGAACAGGCAAAACGGTAACGCTGCAAACCCTCGCGGAAAATTTTAGCGCACGGGGCGTGCCGGTTTTCATGGCCGATGTCAAAGGCGATCTTGCTGGTCTAAGTCAACCGGGCGGAAATAATCCAAAAATCCTTGAGCGCGCAAAGGAGCTCGGGATTTCCGATTTCAAAGGTGAAGCATCGCCCGTGGTTTTTTGGGACGTTTTCGGCGAAAACGGTCATCCCGTGCGCGCCACCGTTTCGGAAATGGGGCCGCTCCTGCTCGGTCGATTACTCGAGTTGAACGACACGCAGGAAGGCGTGCTCAACATGGTTTTCAAAATCGCGGATGAAGGCGGATTGCTCCTGCTCGATTTGAAAGATCTGCGCTCGATGTTGCAGTATGTGGCGGACAACGCCGAGCAGTTCCAAACGCAGTACGGAAATGTTTCAGCTGCGAGTGCAGGAGCAATTCAGCGCAACTTGCTGGCCCTGGAAACACAGGGCGCCGATAAATTTTTCGGCGAACCGGCGCTGAATCTCGATGATTTGATCCAGACGCAGAACGGGAAAGGCGTGATCAACATTCTTGCGGCGGAAAAGCTAATGCAGCAATCGCCTAAAGTTTACGCCACGTTCCTGCTCTGGTTGCTTTCCGAACTTTTCGAGAACCTTCCGGAAATAGGGGATCCGGAAAAACCGAAAATGGTTTTCTTTTTCGACGAGGCGCATCTTCTTTTCAGCGACATCGAAAAGGCGCTCGAAGAGAAGATCGAACAAATGGCGCGTCTGATTCGCTCAAAAGGAGTTGGCGTTTATTTCGTCAGCCAAAATCCGCTCGACATTCCAGACATCGTCCTCGGCCAGCTTGGTAATCGCGTGCAGCATGCATTACGCGCTTTTACACCGCGCGATCAAAAGGCCGTGCAAGCCGCGGCGCAAACGTTCAGGCAGAATCCGAAACTAAAGGTCGAGACGGTCTTGACTGAACTTGGAGTAGGGGAAGCGCTCGTGTCCATGCTCGACGAAGGTGGCAGCCCGTCTGTGGTAGAGCGCGCCAAGATTGTTCCGCCGCGCGGCCAGGTTGGCGCGATTACGGCGGAGCAGCGAAAGCAGATCGTCAACTCATCGGTTCTCGCAGGCCATTACGAGAAAGCAATCGATCGTGAATCCGCCTATGAAAAATTGCAGGCGAAGGCGGCTGAGAAAACTGCTGCCGCCGGTGCGCCTTCGGCCACACCCGGCGCCTCGGTTCCGGAAGGGGCCAGGGAATCATTGTTCGGCAAAATATTTTCACCGACGATCGGTCCACGCGGAGCTGTCCACGATTCGGTGGCGACTTCGATGGCTAAGAGTGCGATGCGCGCGGCTAGCAGCCAGGTCGGACGGCAGTTGATTCGCGGGGTTTTGGGAGGATTGCTCGGCGGCAGCGGCCGGCGACGTTACTAGGCCCGCTCGCCGCCGAACAACAATTGGCTAACTATTCTTTTTCTTTGCACCAGCTTTCGTGTCCTTGCCCTTCGCTTCAATACTGGTCGCTGTCATGGTGTAATGAACGGTCACTTTGTCGCCGACCTTCATTTCGCCGCTCGCTTTCGTGCTTGAATTACGCGCGATTTCGAAACGTTCCTTATTCTTACCTTTCTCGACAACGATCATGGTGTCATTCACCTCAACGATCGGGCCGGTCACTTGATAATCCTGAACGCCTGCTGCCAAAGTGGCGCTGCTTAGCGCAAGACTCGCGGCAGCAATCAAACTGAATACGATGTTAGTTTTCATAGGTTTGTTGATTAGACGAAGCGCTCGACAACTATTCAAGTCATTTGCAATGGCAGGAGATGAGACCCGCAATACCGATTGGATTATTCTTTCGAGGGTTCGGGCATCGTCCTAACACCGACGCGCGCCAAATATTCATCCGCCTGGAGGAGATTCGTCCCCGCGCGTTGCACGATTTTAAGGAGGTTGTCCATGGAAGAAACTTCCTCCAGTTGCTCGGTCAGGAACCACTGCAGGAAGTTGATCGTGATGTAATCGTTCTCCGATCGCGCGAGCTCGACCAGCGCATTGATCTGATGCGTGACCTTCACTTCCTGGTCGAGTGAAAGTTTCACTGCGTCCTCAGGGGTTTTGAATCTCGCCTTCGGCGCATCGATTCCCGGAATGACAACGTCCCCGCCGGCATCGACCACATATTTGATGAAGCGGAGCGCGTGATCTTTTTCTTCCTCAGCCTGCATGAAGAAATGTTGCGACAGTTGGGGCAGCGCTTCAGCGGCGAAATGCGCACCGATAGCGTAATACTGCATCGAAGCGCTGAATTCGTATCCAATCTGTTCGTTGATGGCGTTGATGACTTTTTCGCTCGTAAGCATAAGGGCCTTTCGGTGGATGTTCCTGTCTTAGACTAGTAAGAGCTTCTGCTCAAATGAAACGTGTTCGACTCGGAAAATGCAAGAACCCCGCTGCCGGTTTCCCAGCAGCGGGGTTCTTGTTCTGGCGACGTCCTACTCTCGCACAACCTATCGTCGCACTACCATCGGGGCTGCAGCGTTTAACTTCCGTGTTCGGAATGGGAACGGGTGGTGCCACTGCGCTAGGATCGCCAGAACGGAATGGCGAGCTTCGCCGCTCAGTCCTAACGACCAAGTGCGACGGTCAGAGACCGCCGCTACACTCTACAAAGAACTACTGGTTCTCTGATGTCTACATACAGGAAGTGGGAACCCAACTTCTCAGGCTTCGTTTTATTAGGATCATTTCCTCTCTGTGTGCCGTCGCCTCATTGCTAAGGCGACGGGTTAACAAAAAAGAAAATGATCAAGCCGAACGGGTTATTAGTATTACTTAGCTGAACGTATTACTACGCTTACACCAGTAACCTATCAACGTGGTGGTCTACCACGACCCTTCAGGGAGATCTCATCTTGGGATAAGCTTGGCGCTTAGATGCTTTCAGCGCTTATCTTTTCCGAACATAGCTACCCAGCACTGCCGTTGACACGACAACTGGAACACCAGAGGTTCGTCATTCCCGGTCCTCTCGTACTAAGGAATGAACCCCTCAAATCTCCTGCGCCCACAGTGGATAAGGACCGAACTGTCTCGCGACGTTCTGAACCCAGCTCGCGTACCACTTTAA
>JBBRYI010000006.1:0-210471 GCA_038237805.1 Chthoniobacterales bacterium
CCTCTTTTCATTCCAAACTCTGTTTTTTTGGTGGGGTGGGCCCCCGCCCGTTTTTTTTGTCCGCGGCGCCGCCACACCCCCGCCTCTACAATCGCTTTGACGACTTCCTCGGCCGTTACGGCTTTCATGCAGCGGAAGTCGATCGGACATTCGCGCAGGAAACAGGGGCTGCATTCCACCTGATGTCGAAGAACGATGTGGCCCTCACCTATTGGACCGGTCAGACGCGGCTCGGTCGATCCGAAAATCGCGACGACCGGCACACCAAGAAGTGTGGCGAGATGCATGGTGCCGGTATCATTGGTCAGCAGTAGCTGGCATTCGCGCAATTCGGCGATCAGCTCTTCCAACGTCGTCTTGCCAATACGATTGACGCAATTTTCGCCCAGCGTTGCAGCGATCGCCCGACCTATCTCTTCATCTTTTTTTGTGCCGAATAGAATCCAATGCGTTGCGACTTGGGCCGAAAGCGTCGCCGCCGTCTCAGCGAAACGCTCTGGCAACCATCGTTTGGCCGGTCCGTATTCAGCGCCGGGACATAAACCTATTTTACGCGGCGCACTTGCGACATGCGTCCTTCGTTCGTTAGGCAAACTCATGTCATTCGGAATCAGTGCGCCGATCGCTTTCGCGATTCGAAGAAAACGGACCGCCTGATGTTCGATCGGTCCCGGTTCAGCGCGCTCGGGTACGATTTGATTCAAGAACCAGCTCCGACGATGACCGCGAAAACCAACACGCCGCGGGATGCGCGCGACCCACACCTCCAAAGCCGAGCGCAGCGAATTTGGAAACAAAATCGCCACATCAAAGGGAGCCTGCCGTTTCAAAATCTGCGCGGTTCCCAAGATCGATCTTTCAGGAATCGGCAAGACTTCATCAATTTCCGAAATCAATTTCCAGACCGGCGCAATTCTTTTCGGCGCAGCGATCGTAATATGAGCGTCAGGCCGGCCGGCCTTGATCGCGCGCACCGCGGGCACAGCCATGACGCTGTCGCCCAGCCAATTTGGGGAGCGAACAACAATGCGAAACGGTTTTAGTGATTCGTTAGGCGGCACGAAAATTCCACGCTTGTAGCGCGAGAGCAAAAAGTGCGGTTTCGGTGTCTTCCATCGGTTATGGACCCAAAACCAATCTTCCGGCGCGGCGCGGATCTGTCCCGCGATTATTTCGTTCGCTTTGGCGGTGAGCGTCTGCACGGAGTCCCCCGGTGCATCGAACCGATCGGTAAGGACAAAACGCCAGCGTGCTTTTCCTTTGGTATGGATGGTCGCCGCGATGAGCGCAGCACCCGTTCGCTTGGCCAAAAGCGCGGGGAGGGGAGTTGCGGAAGCAAGACGCCCAAAGAACGGCGTCCACAAACCGTGATCGCCGGCATGCTGGTCGCTCAGGATGCCGAGCAACCCGCCGCCGCGCAGTAACTCGATGACGCGCTGGAATCCTTCGCTCCGATCAAAACATTCCACCCCGGTGCGGCTGCGCATGCGCCGAACGTGCGCGTCGATGTAGGGATTCCCGAGCTTCTGGTAGACCGTGCCATTCCGGACGTAGCTGATGTAGTGAGGACAGAGCTGCGCGATCAATTCCCAGTTGCTCCGATGACACAGAACAAAAATAACGGGCGTTCCCGCGCGCAGCGGACGATGCGCAGCTTCCATATTTTCAACTTCAATGTGCCTAACGACTTGCTCCATCGGTATCGCGCTCAGTTTTACGCCACAAAGAAGATTTGCTCCCAGACCTTGAAAATGCAGACGCGCGAGTCGTCGCATCTCGCGTGGAGTTTTTTCTGCACCGAAGGCAATCGTTAGATTGCGCAAAGCGAGACGCCGATACTTCGACAAAAGAACCCACGCGAAAAACCCGAGGATTTCCCCGAGCGCGAACACAGACCGGAGCGGCAGGACACCGATGATGGCCGCGCCTGCGCGATACAGAAGATAAATGCAGAAATCAAGCATTCGGGGCGGTCGCGGAAGCGTGAGCGTAAATTTGCCTGCGTCTTGCTTCAATCAATATAATGTGAGCGTGTTGCAAAGCTCTTCCTCCTCGCTTCGCTCCGATTTTGCGCATGTGCTGGCGCAAAAGTTGGGACGCGGTCGTCTGCTCCTGGTCGGAATCGAGCCGGGAGATCTGGAGCAACGCGGAGTGGAAGCCGGGTTAGCGGTAACGATTTTCGCCGGCGTTGATCAGCTCAAAGAAACGGAAACCGGGAACGGGAATATTTCACGCTTTGATCGAGTGATTTGGTTTTGTCCTTCAACGCAAAGCTCTGACGAAGCGGATATCGATTTGCTCGCGCAGCAAACTGATGAGCTTGTTCTCATGCCTGGACCGGGCGCGGAGTTTTTAAAAACACGTCCGATTCTGGTCGATCGATTCATTGGTCGCGGTTTTGTGCCCGATTATGATTGCGATCTGAGTGACCTTGGGAGCGGTGCCATTCGGTTAGTTCGTCAAAAGAACGACGGTCCAAAGCATCTTATTCCTGCGGCTGAGTCGGCCTTTCTCCGTTTGCATCTCGAAACGCGTAATCTTGAGCGCACTCTCAGCACGCGCACTTCTGAGTTGGAAGCGGCCGATCGTCACATCGCCAGGCTCGAAGAGAAAATTCTGAAACTGCGGGAAGCGACGCGGGAGTTGAAACAACTCAAGAAAGACAAACAGGCGTTGCGCAAATGTCCCGAGCGCAAAGTCGGCCAGGTGATTCTCGCACCCTATCGTCTGCCGCAAAAATTGTTTCGCAAAGTGCGCAAACAGTTACGCTCGCCTAACGAGTCGAAGCCGCGTGAAAATTCGCCGAGCGAATACCAAGTTTGGCTGAAGAAGCATCGAGTTTCATCTGCGCAGCTCCCGGGTATGCGGGAAGAAGCGCGAAGGTTCGCTCATCAACCACTAGTCAGCATCATTACACCTGTCTTCAATCCCACGGTCGCGGGCCTGGACGAGGCGATCAATTCCGTCCTCGCGCAAGTTTACGAAAACTGGGAGCTCATTCTAATCGATGATGCGTCCACTGATCCTGATACTCTCGCTGCGCTCCCGAATCTGGTGCAGCGCGACGCGCGCATCCGTTTTGCGCGAAGAAAGGAAAATGGCGGAATTTCCGTTGCCTCCAATGATGGACTCGCTTTAGCCAAGGGCGAGTGGATCGGATTTTTGGACCACGACGATCTCCTCGAGCCAGACGCTCTTTTTGAAATCATGCGGACACTGCAATCGCATCCGGACGCCGACCTGATCTACTCGGATGAAGATCGGCTAACGGAAAATGGTTTCGAAAAACCGCTGTTAAAGCCGGATTGGTCGCCGGACTTTTTTCTTTCCTATAATTATCTTTCCCATTTCACCTGCCTGCGCCGCAAGTTGCTTGATGAAGTGGGCCCCTTTCAACCGCAATACGATGGCGTGCAGGATTACGATTTATATTTGCGCATCAGCGAGAGGACGAACCGAATCTATCACGTCCCTCGTGTGCTTTATCATTGGCGGCGCACAGCCACGTCCACGGCCGATAATATCTGGCGCAAACCGAAGGCGCTGGAAGCTGGCAAACGCGCGATCGAGGAACATCTCCGGCGGCGGGACGAGGCCGGCCACGTGACAATTGATTGGCGGACCTACGCCTATTGGGTGAAACGCGAAATTCGCGTCGAGGAAAAAATATCGATTATCATCCCCGTGCGGGATGAGATCGACCGGGTCGCGCGCGCTGTCGATAGCCTAACGAGTATAACGCGCTATCACAATTACGAAATCGTGATTGTCGACAACGACTCCGCTTCGGACGAGGCGCGCGCCTATTTTTCGAGCACGCCTCATCGCGTCCTTCATTTTCCGGGGCCACCCAACCTTTCCGCGCTCAATAATTTCGCTGTCAAACAAACGGACAGTCCGTGGTTACTGTTTTTGAACAGCGACGTTGAAGCTATTGATGGCGATTGGCTCAGTCTAATGGCAGAACACGTGCAGCGTCGCGAAGTCGGGGCCGTCGGCGCACGTTTGCTTTCCCCCGACGACACTGTTCGACATGCCGGAATGGTCGTTGGCGTAGGTGAAATAGCGGAAAACGCCTTTCGCGGTTTTCCCGCCGACCATCCTGGTGTTTGTCGGCAATTGCAGATCACGCGTAATTACACGGCGGTGACAGCGGCATGTCTGCTCACCCGCCGCGACGTTTTTGAGGAGGTGGGCGGATTTGATGAAGAGCGATTGCCGGTTAACTACAATGACGTCGATCTTTGTTTAAAAATGCGCCGCGCCGGTTACCTCATTGTTTACACGCCATTTGCGAGGCTGTATCTCCACGAATCAGCCGGCGGTCGCGCCGCCGCACCGCGCGAAATGGAAGTGATTCAGGAGCGCTGGCCGGAGACATTGCAGTGTGATCCTTATTATAACTCGAATCTTTCTCGCAAACGGGCGGATTTCTCGTTAGGCGAATAAGCAAAGCATGAGCAAAAGAGAAAAAAATCTTTGGCAGGGGATCAACGACGAAGCTCGGGCTGCGCTCGGGACGCGCGATTACAGCGCTGGAACTTTCGCGGCACAGATTGCGGGCAAGGGAGTAGAAGCGCGCCAGCTCGTCGCTGCGGATCGCAATGATGCCGACGTGCGAAAGGCCTGGATTCCGGGCGTGGAAATTTTCTCGCGCACCGTCTATCCGCAACGGCATCGCGGAGCGTTCAGCGAGTTAGGCCGCCGTGACGAAGGTGTTCTGGCGCAAATTGGATTTTGGCCTAACCAGTGGTCGGCCGCCCGCATGTTCGCGTCGACGGCAAAAGGCTTTCATGTCCATCCGCCCAGTATCCCGGAAGGAACGTCCGCCGCGGATTGGATGCGCCGACTTTTTCTCGATGAGCCTCAGAATTATTCTCTACGCCGCTATGATGAAGAGCAGTGGGATGTGATGTTTGTCGTGCAGGGTGCCGCGGAGATGATCTTGCACGACGTGCGTGCAGCGCTTCCATCGCGCACGATGCGTTTTCTCATCGATGGCGATAATCATCGCAGTGACGATAACGTCGCGGTCGTGATTCCGCCTGGCGTAGCTCACGCAATCCGCACGGAAGGCTCTGAAGATCTGATCATGATTTATGGCACGAGCACTTCGTTCAGAGCGGAATTTGAAGGCCGTATTGCGAGCGACGTCGAGAGCGCGCCTCTGCCCGAATCGTGGCAGAAATTTCTCGGATGAATGTGGGAGCGGCCTTAGTGCCGCGACATCTTCAAATTTTTCGGTCGGGGCACTCAGGCCCCTCCCACATTAAATAATGAAGCGTCAGTTCGATCCGGCCAAGCCGGAGTTAATGGATCGCCCGCAACCTGTTTCCGCGGAACTTGAATCCGATCTGCACAATTTGCGTCAGCTCAATCGCTTCTTCGGAAGCTACACACTCGTTAGGCATTTTTTGCGGAAATGGATCCAACCCGGTGAAACTTTGCGCGTGCTGGATTTAGCGACAGGATCTGGTGACATCCCGCGATTGATTGCCGATCATACGAGACAAATCGGCGTGACTGCTCAGATCGATGCCGTCGATCAACAAGCAGCCACGGTTAAGATCGCGCAAAAACTGAGTCGCAATTATCCCGAAATCGGTTTCCGCCAGGCCGACGTTTTCGAATGGGGCGAGTCGCATGCTTACGACATCGTGCTTTGCTCTCTCGCGCTCCATCATTTCACAGAAGACGACGCGGTGCGCTTGCTGCGGCATTGCCGGGAATTGACGCGACGATTCGTGCTTGTTTCGGATTTGCGCCGCGGCCCCTTCGCCACCATCGGCGTTTATCTGCTCACAGCGATTCTTTTTCGCGACCCGATGACGCGTTACGATGGACGCGTCTCGGCTGCGCGCGCATTTTCTTTTCGCGAACTTGATGCGCTCGCACAGCGGGCAGGTTGGAAGAATTTTCATCATCGCCGGTTTCGTTTCGCACGCCAGGCGATCTGGCTCGATTTGCAAGAGAGCTAAGCATGCAGGTTTTTTCGACTACAAGACAGGCGCACGAGCATGTCGCAAGGAGCCCGCAGCGTCGCGTGTTGGTTCCAACGATGGGTGCTTTGCATCGCGGTCACCTTGAGTTGATTCGCATCGCGCGCGAGGCCGCGGGCACTGGCGGTGAAGTTGCTGTAAGTATTTTCGTGAATCCGCTGCAGTTTGAACCCGGGGCCGACTTTGAAAAATATCCGCGCCCGGAATCAGTCGATGAGGAGCTTTGCCAAAAAGCAGGAGTCGATCTCCTTTACCGCCCCACACAATCAGAAATGTTCGCGTCCGACCGATCCGTGTTCGTGGAGGAAACTTCTCTTGCCAACACGCTGTGCGGCAAATCGCGACCCGGCCACTTTCGCGGCGTCTGCACGGTGGTGACAAAATTGTTTAACGTTCTCGAACCTCATGCGGCGGTTTTCGGCGAAAAAGATTTTCAGCAGTTGGCTATCATTCGCCGCATGGTGCGTGATCTGAATTTTCCCATCGAGATCATCGGCGCGCCGACCGTGCGTGAGTCCGACGGTTTGGCGTGTAGTTCGCGCAATCAATATTTGAATGCGGAAGAGCGAGAACAGGCGACGGTTTTACGCAAGGCATGCCTGGCCGCCGCTGAGCTCGTGCGCCACGGCCAACGCGCCGCGTCCGATATCATCGCGGCGGCGCGCTCCGTGATCGAGCGAGCGCCTCTTGCACGAATCGATTACGTCGAATTAGTCCATGCGGAAAATCTGCAACCGATCAATTCGTTAGGCAAAAAGTCGCGGCTCGCGCTCGCGGTTTTCTTCGGCAAAACGCGATTGATCGACAATATTCAGCTTCCATGAAGGATTACGATTTCGTTGTCATCGGGAGCGGAATTGCCGGTCTGAGTTTTGCGCTGAAGGCGGCGAAGCACGGGTCGGTTGCAGTCATCACGAAACGGAAAGGTGCTGATTCGAATACGGCGTGGGCGCAGGGTGGTGTGGCGTGCGTAACAAGCGACGAAGATTCCTTTGAGCTGCACGTGCGCGATACGCTCGAAGCAGGCGCAGGTCTCTGTGATGAATCCGCCGTCCGCACAATCGTGACGGAAGGTCCGGCGCGCATCCGCGAGTTAATGGAGCTCGGCCTGCATTTCGACGAGCGCGAAGTGTCCGGCCATCGCGAGCTCGATCTGGGACGCGAAGGCGGACATTCGAAGCGGCGCGTTCTGCATGTTCAGGATGTCACCGGTTTTGAAATTGAACAGACGTTGCTGCGCGAATTGGAGCGCGCGCCAAATGTCGAGCTCCTCGAAAATCACATGGCGGTGGATTTGATCACTGCGGGCAAACTTGGATTTTCGGCTGAAGATCGTTGCCTTGGTGCGTACGTGCTCGATGAAAAATCAGGCGAAGTCGAAACGATCCGTTCCGATCGAATCGTGCTCGCTACGGGCGGTTGTGGGAAAGTTTATCTCTACACCACCAATCCTGACATCGCGACGGGTGATGGTGTTGCGATGGCATGGCGCGCGGGCGCGGTCATCGCCAACATGGAGTTCATTCAATTCCATCCCACGTGTTTGTTCCACGCGAAGGCGAAATCATTTCTCATCTCCGAAGCGGTGCGTGGAGAAGGTGGAATTTTGCGCAACAATCGCGGTGAAGATTTCATGCAGCGCTATCACCCAAAGCGCTCGCTCGCGCCGCGCGATATTGTGGCGCGCGCCATCGACGCAGAAATGAAACGCTCCGGTGCGAACTGCGTTTTTCTCGATATCACGCATCAGTCTCCCGAATTTTTGCAAGAACGTTTTCCGCATATCTACGAAACGTGTTTGCGTTTGGGTATCGACATGACGAAGCAACCGATTCCAGTTGTGCCGGCGGCGCATTATCAATGCGGCGGAATCAAAACCGATGTGAACGGCGCGACCAGTCTGCCCGGTCTCTATGCGGTCGGCGAAGTCGCATCGACCGGGTTGCATGGCGCCAATCGTTTAGCGAGTAATTCGCTCCTCGAAGGAGTGGTGGTAGCGCACCGTGCTTGCCAGGCTTTCGTGCGCGAGCAGTCGACTTCACACGCGGCCCGCGCGATTCCACTACCGGAATGGAAATCTGGCAACGTGCAAAACGTGGATGAGCTTGTGGTGATTTATCACAACTGGGACGAGATCCGGCGGCTGATGTGGGATTACGTCGGCATTGTCCGCACGGAAAAACGCTTGCAACGCGCCGCCGCGCGGCTGCGCAATCTGCAGCGCGAAATCCGGGAATTTTATTGGAACTTTAAAGTTACCGTCGATCTGTTGGAACTGCGCAACCTCGCGACGGTGGCGGCGTTGATCGTCGACTCCGCCCTCAGTCGCAAAGAGAGTCGCGGGCTACACTTTACGCTCGATCATCCCGAGACGGACGAGAGTTACAAACACGACACCCTGCTCGCACGAACTTAAGTTGGAACGCTTGCTGCTTTAATTCCCGTAATTTCAATGAAGAAGAGGTTTTGCAGGAAGGAATCACCTTGCCTAGCTGGGGGAACTCGTATAGAACAACGGTCGTTCCGGAAATGAAGAGGTTTTTCGCTGCCAGTTTATTGGCTTCTCTCAGCGTGCTTTGCGCGCGCGCCCAGTCTCCATACGAAAGCAGCGCCGATTTTGCGAAGTATGCGATGAAGTTACGCGAACAGGCCTTGCTTAAAGTAGAACCGCAAGTTTTTGTTCCAACCACTTCTCGCAATACCGTCTCGCGATTCCCGTGGAAAACCAACATTGTCACGACCGTTTTCTGGGTGGGGGAAGCGGCGGGCGGCAACAATCCAGTCCCGAACGTCAAGAGCTCGTGGGATGCGAATTGGACTTACAACTACGGCGGTTTCGATAATCCCGACACGGGTTCGCGTCGAAATTACATTCCCGTTTCATTCGTCCCGAAACAAAATCCGTTCTATTGCGCGCTGCCTTATAACGATGTCACGCACGGACAAACCAAGCCGGAAGCGGCACTGGTGATTCCATGGTTCCGCAAAACTTTCGTCGCGCCGGGCCAATCAGTTTGTAAATCTCACTGGGTTGCGATCCGAAAAGGCAACCGCATCGCTTACGCGCAATGGGAAGATTGCGGCCCGTTCCGCACCGATCACTTCCAATACGTTTTCCAAAACGAGCGTCCGAAACCGAATCTAAATCGCGGTGCCGGTTTGGACGTGTCACCCGCGGTGCGTGATTATCTCGGACTTCAACCGACGGACGTGACCGACTGGCAATTTGTCGAGGTGCGTGATGTTCCGCCGGGACCCTGGCGCACTTACGGAGATAACAATCATTTTGTCATTGCCCAACGGCAGGCGCAGGAACGACTCGTTAAGCAATCTCCCGCTTCGAACAAAGCGAAGAAGTAATTCAAGGACGTGCGCTTTCCAAAGCGCCCCTTTGTATTTCGGCGGCGTCGCGGTCTCTCGGATGAATGTGGGAGCGGCCTTAGTGCCGCGACTTTGTCGACACAGTTTTCGGTCGGGGCACTCAGGCCCCTCCCACATTTAGTCGGCGGCTTGGAAGCCAGCGTTCCTTTTAAGCTTATTCTGAGTGCGCTAACTGAGAACTTAATCCGGCGAATCTTTTACGGAGCACTTCGATCCGTTCCAGCAGCGGTTCGTAAGTTTTTCGCTGCGCGAGACAAAATGTTTCCAGCGGTTGAAAGGCAATCACAATTTCGTGATAAAAAAGCTCGATTGCACTGAGCAGTTTTTCTTCGATCGCTCGCAATAAGGTGGAGCGTTTTTCTTCAAGCTGCGCGCGGTAGGCGTTCAGAATCTTTCTCCGCCGGCCGAAGACAAAGGCGGTTCCAACCGCCGCCGCGGAAGCAGCTAAAATTCCCGTGACATCAGCGACCGCGGCACTGTTCATCGCCGCAATTAGTGCCACGATCGCGCCACCCGCGGCGACGCCGGCGGGAAAACGCAGCCACATTCCCGTCTCCTGCAACATGTCCGCGAGATATTCATCCGATCCTTTGCTGGCGGCGCGTTCGACCAGCGTCAGCTGAATCGATTGCAGGAGTTCGCGCCGTTGGCGCGCAAAATCCGGTACCGTCTTGGCGACGCGACTCTTCACGTTGGCGGCAAATTGCGCTTCGATCGTGTCCTGCAGTTGCGGCCACAGTCCGCGCAAATCGGTTTCGAGTAATTGCACTGCATTCTCCACTTTCGGTTGCACCGAGTCGCGCAGCTTGCTTTCCACTTCGAGTTGAAAATCGCGCTGCCATTGGCCCTTGCTGAAAATCAATTTCCACGTGCGCCAGAAAGAGAGTTTTTTCTCGAGCAGCTTCATTCCCGCGTCCGCTGAGTCGCGGCAAGCCTGCTCGACGCCGCGCAGAAATCCGTTCACCTGCCGCAGAGTTTGTTCCTTGCGCACTTGCAGGGTGGAATGAAGACGAGCGAGTTGCGCTTCATCGCGTTTAATAATTTCAAAAGAGCCGCTGACTTCTTCCGCTACTTCATCGAGCATGATCTGCGCGGAACGACATGCTGATCTTAGCTTTAACATGCGCATACCGGACGAGGTAACGACCGCGTTGATCTGTTCCTCGAGCGCCGTAAATCCGCTCTCCTGCAAAAGCCGCTCTTTATCCAGGCCGGTCGTGCGTGCGAGCAGGGCCTTGCGCGCTGAGACCGCGAAAATTGGTGGAGTCACTCCGAGCTTTTGCAACGCCGTGTCCTGCAAATGCCGCCGGATCACTTCAATTTCGTTAGGCTCGCGCAAATCGGATTGTTGCAGCACGAAGACGATATTCTTCAGCCACTTTTTCTGCACGAAATGCAACAGTTCCCAAGCCGAGTGTGTCCACGGATTCGTGACGGAAAAAACAAAGAAGACGAGATCAGCGCGCGGAACGAAATTTTCCGTGATGGTTTGGTGTTCCGCCACCATCGTGTTGGTGCCGGGAGTATCGACGACATTGAAATCGCGCAAAAAATCGATCGGCTGATAACGTTCGGTCAGGCGAGGGGAGACTTCGACGGAACGTTCCTCACTGCCGTACTTAAAGATATAAACACGATCCGTCGCCGGCAGGACGTCGACTTTGGCAAACTCCTGACCGAAGAGCGCATTGAGAAGCGAAGACTTTCCTGCCTTCACTTCGCCTACGACAACGAAGAGAAGCGGTTCGCGAATATCGGTAATCAAACCCTGAATCGTGTCGAGCGTTTGCGAATCGCGTTGCAGATTCGATTCGAGCTTGAACAACTCCGCGAGCGCAGTTTCGAGTTCGCTCCGAAGCTGCAAATAATTATCGGCGAGCATGCCGGATGTTTAGCTGTGCGGAGGAACCGGGGAAGCGGTGGGAGTGGCTGAAGGGAGCGGCTTCGGCGTCACGGGCTTGGCCATGGCAATGAGTTCGGAAACGGTGACGAACTTAAATCCTTTCGCTTCCAATTGTCTAAATGTTTCCGGCATGGCTTCAATTGTTCCGGGATGAATATCGTGCGACAACACAATCGAACCGGCTCGCGTTTGTTGGAGGATTCGACTCGTCACAATCTTTGGTCCCGGCCGTTTCCAATCGAGCGGATCAACGTCCCACAAAATAATGCGATAACCGAACTCATCATGGATCCAATGCTTTTGCCGCGTCGTAATCGATCCGTAAGGCGGGCGCATCAAAGTCGGTCGCACGCCGCATGCATTCGTGATCGCCTCTTCCGTCATTTTCAGCTGACGGCGCACGCTATCGTCCGACATTTTTCCCAGATTCGGGTGCGACCACGAATGATTACCAACCTCGTGACCTTCGCGGATTGCGCGCTGCAAAATTTCCGGATGCTCAGCCACATTCTGCCCAATGACAAAAAAGGTCGCTTTGATGTGATGCGCTGCGAGCAGGTCGAGCAACCTCGGCGTTAATTTTTCACTCGGGCCATCGTCGAAAGTCATGGCGATATAAGGTCCATCCACGTGCACATAACTGACCGTGATTTGCGGCTCGGCCGGAGCCGGCGGAATCGGAGTTGGAGCCGGCTGGCCCTGTGAAACAGGAACGGGTTGCGCCGCGGCGCCGAGCCACGCAGCCAGAACAAAGGTGCAAATCACGAGCGAGCGAACCATGCGGAACGGCAAAATTGTTGCTGTATCTAGCAGAGGACTTGAGCAACGCAAGAAGCAGCCCCTCTTCCAATAATGGCGAACTTTTTGGCAGTCATCCTGCTTAGTTAGGCAATCTCCTAGGAATGAAAATCTTGCTCGTGGAAGACCACCAGGGCAGCCGCCGTAATCTGCAGCGATTGATCGAACGGCGCGGCCATGAAGTAACAGCCTGCGGAAGCGTCGAGGAAGCGGAGACCGCGCTCGCCGTAGAAAAATTTCCGTTTCTGATTCTCGATTGGATGTTGCCGGGAAGAAGCGGCGTCGAACTATGTCGGGAATTGCGCACGCAACCGGACGGTGACGAACCGTATATTTGGCTGATCACGGGCCGCTCCGATACGAAGGCGCTGGAAGAAGCCCTCGAAGCGGGCGCGAACGATTATCTACTTAAGCCAGTTGATGCCGGTCGATTGAATCTGCGGCTTTCCGTGGCTGAGCGGCAAATTCGCGGTTTGGCCGAACGCAACGAATCGCGCGCGGCTTTGCGCGATTACGCGCGCAACATGACGGGGATTCTCGAAAACACGACCGACGGATTTCTCGCCCTAGATGCGGATTGGAAATTTATTTATGTGAATCCCAAGGCCGCTTCTTTACTCGACTGCTCGCGCGATGAACTCCTCGGTGAAAGTTTCTGGGAGAAGTTTCCGAAAGTATACGGTTTCGAGACCGATTATCGCAAAAAAATGGCGGAAGGCGCCGCGCTCGAGTTTGAAGCAACTGATGCGACGAGCAACCACTTGTTCGAAGTGCACGCGTATCCGAGCGGACGGGGCATCTCGGTTTTCTTTCGCGATGTCAACCGTCGAAAGACGACCGAAGAAGAACGACTCAAGGCGAGCAAGCTCGAATCCCTTGGTACACTCGCCGCGGGAATCGCGCACGACCTGAATAACATTCTCACCGTCATTTCCGGAAACATCGGACTGGCGCAATTCGGCGCACCGGAAGGGGCGGGGACATATCTTCCTTCGCTATCGAAAGCGAGTCGCGCCGCGGAATATGCAGCGCATTTGTCGAATCAACTTTTGACGTTCGCCAAAGGAAGCATACCTCACAAGCAGGCCGCTTCGGTCGGCGAGTTATTGACGCATGCCTGCGAGTTTGCTTTGCACGGGTCGAATCTGCGCGCGGAAATACAGATCGCGCCGGACCTTTGGAAGGCCGAAGTGGATGCCGAGCAAATCAAGCAAGTAATCAACGCTCTCATCCTGAATGCGCGCGATGCGATGCCATTTGGCGGTACCGTTCGCTTGCAAGCCACAAATCAAGAATTAACGCCGGAGGAAAACAGCGTTCTCGCGCCCGGGCACTATCTTAAGGTCAGTATTTCGGACCACGGCGAAGGAATCACGCCGGAGGTCGCCGCCAAAATGTTCGATCCCTATTTCACCACCAAAGCTCTCGCCAGCGGCTTGGGGCTTTCCATTGGTCAATCAGTCGTGAAAAAGCACGGCGGTTTGCTTCATCTCGAATCGTCCTCCGCCGATGGATCGACGTTTGCGTTTTACTTACCGGCAACGGACGTGAAACTTTCTGCAGGGAAAGTCAGCGGGCGCGAACGCCGTTTCAATTTCGATCGGCAACGCGTGCTCGTCATGGACGACGACGCGTCCATTCGCGAGCTCACGTCGCAACTTCTGGGAACGCTTGGCTACGATGTGACATCAGTGCCTGACGGAGTGGAAGCAGTTAGAGCTTATGAACGCGCGCTTCGCGCCGGCGAAAAATTTCAGGCCGTCATACTTGATGCGACCGTTCGCGGCGGGCTTGGCGGTGTCGCTACGATCGAGCGCTTGCGCCACGTTGATCCGGACGTGATCGCGATTATCTGCAGCGGTTATTCCGACGAAGGTGCGCTGACAGAATTCTTGAGCTACGGATTTCGAGCTGCATTGCCAAAACCGTTCACGCGCACGGAACTGGGCGACGTGTTGCAGCGCGTAATTGCCGCGCGAAGACTGATCTAGCGGAAGTTCTTAACTTTTTCGGAGTTTTTCTAACTCCGAAATAAAAGCAGTCGGCCCGCCCTCCATATATCCGAGCTCGCCGACTTTTTTGCCGTCGCTATTCAAGACGATAATCGTTGGGAAGCCTTCGATATTGTGCTGCTGCGCGAGATTTTGGTTTTGCAGCCGCACGTCTCGGGTTTGTTCTTTCCCGCGGGGGAAATCCACTTCCATCAGAACGAGATTCTTATTCGCGTATTCCTGAAACTCCGGCTTGGAAAAAACTTCGCGTCGCAACCTGATGCACCAGCCGCACCAGTCCGAGCCGGTGAAATCAAGCAGAAGCAATTTGTGATTCGCTTTCGCCTGCTGTTGCGCCTGCTGGTAATCCGTGAGCCACGACAACTCAGCGCGAACCGAAGCGGTACTGATGAGCGCAGTGGCTGCGACCAGGAAAAGGAGGCGGAAATTTTTCACGCCCCCAACTTCCGACAAACTGCGCCTTTGCGCAAGCGTGGCGGCTCGTGCGCTCAGTACAAACTTAGCCCGGCAAAAGCCGGGCTAAGACGAAAGAAAGTGGGAGACGGAAACTAGCGGATATGTCCCGAGACGAGTTTGGTCATCTCGAACATGCTGACCTGGCTCTTGCCGTTGAAAACCGGCTTGAGCGCGTCGTCCGCGTTAATCATCGTTCTCTTTTTCTTATCCTGGCATCCGTTCTTCTTGATGTAGTCCCAGAGTTTCTTGGTGAGCTCGGAACGTGGGAGGGGTTTGGAGCCGACGATCTCGGAAAGTTTCTCGTCGGGTTGGACCGGCCTCATGAAGGCGGCGTTCGGTTTACGTTTGGAAGTTTTTTTAGCTGTGGATTTCGGCATAGAGGCTGATTAATCGCTAGCTCGATAGAGGGCAACATTAAATTTTGCCGATTCCCAAAAAAATTATTCAGCGCGGCGAACCGCCAAAGCCGCCAAGTCGTCGGCCAAAGGTTTCCCGTTGTCGTCCGGTATCGTTTTTTCGAGCGTGCCAGCAAGCAACCTTTGCGCACTTCCAGGATCCTTCGGCAGCATCTCCACCACGCGTTCGATCGCGAGACGATGCGTGCCTCCGTCTTCCGCGCCGGCCAATCCGTCGGTGTAAAGAAGGAATGCGTCGCCTTGATGCAAATCGATATTCGTCTCATCGAACTTTGATTTTTCCGCCAACCCCAGCGGAGGAGCAGAAGAGCGAATCGTCTCGGTCGCACCATCGCGCCGCTGCACGATCAATGGCGGATGACCCGCGCCGACAACGCTGGCCCGACCCGTCTCCGGATCGAGGGCGACGCACATCGCAGTCATAAACGAGCGCGCGCCGAAGATAGTGCGAAAATCCTTGTTGACCGCCTCCATGATTTCGCGCGGCGAATTGTGCTCCGTCGTTCCGTGATGAAAAAGAAGTTTCGCCAGCGTCGTCATCAGTGCCGCGGATGCGCCGTGCCCCGTGGCGTCGGCGATCCAGAATAGGGTTCGTCCGTCACGCATGCGAAGCCATCCGTAAATATCGCCGCCGACTTGAATGACCGGACGATAGACCGCAGCGATCTCCCATCCCGAAAGCGACGGCGGGTTTTGCGGAATCAACGATTGCTGAGTCAGCCGCGCCGCTTCCAAGTCGCGTTCCAGATTTCCGCGCCATGCTTCGAGTTCGTCATTTTGCTTTTCCAGTTGCCGCCGCATTTCGCGCAGTCGCAACTGCGTTTCGATACGCGCCGACAACACGGCAATATTAATCGGCTTGGTGACGAAGTCGTTTGCCCCGGCTTCCAGACAAAGCACTTCGCTCACTTCGCCGCCGTGGCCGGTGAGCATGATGGCGGGGATTTGCGCGATCGACGGATCTTCGTCCGCGCGCAGTTTTTTCAAGACTTCCGCCCCGTTGAGTCCGGGCATGTCGAAATCCAAAAGCAAAAGCGATTGCGTTTCGGAGTGCACAATTTCCAACGCCTCCGTTCCACTGGAACATTCCCGGCAAACGTAGCCGGTGGTGGAGAGCGCGTGCCGCAAAAGCTTTCGACTCAAGGGATCGTCATCAACGACGAGGATTCGATCGCTACTTTCTTGCGTCATGCGTCACTCTCTATTCGGAAACGACTGGGTGCGGTATCGTATCGTTTAATCGTAAATATTTTCAAAAATGTAATGCAGCGAACCAAGTGCTGCGATTGTCCATTTAGCCATTGTCACGCCATCTTGGATGAATTAGAAGCAAGCGAAGACCGTCAGAATCACCTCTATGAAAATCTTACTGCCGCTCGTCGTTCTTACCGCCTTCGCTGTTGTGTCATGCGAGGAGGAACCGCCAGTGCGGAAACATCGCCCCGCGCGTTATCCCGCTCAGGCAGACCAATACCCGCCTCAGCAGCAGCCGTTCAATCCCGAAGGGCAACCACCGCCTCCTCCCGATAATCCGCAGGTAGAAGAATCTCCGACGCCGGCCGCGACCGCCGCGCCCGTGAAGACGACCACTAAAGGTGATATTCCCTATGGCGTTCCCGTTCCGAATAAGCCCGGTTTTGTTACCAGCCCGTACGCGCCCAATCAAGGTTATGTCGATGTGCGCGGATTCCCGCCAGGAACAGAAGTGAAAGATCCTTACACGAATAAGATTTTTCTCGTTCCATAAATTGCGAACCTGATCGCGGCGCCGCCTCGCAGGCGGTCAGGTTATTCACAAAACCTCGGCGTGCCCTCTGCTGGACAACCCAGCGCAATATCGGATGCTGATCGTCGCGCGATCGGGTCCGTTAAATATGCGCCCGCTTCGCGAATGGAATTGATAAGACTCACATGGAATATCGGGTGAAACGAGCTCCTCGGATCGATACCGAGATCACACTGCCAGGCGATAAAAGCATTTCGCATCGAGCCGTCATTATTGCTGCGCTTTCAAATGGCGTTTGTGTTCTTCGCGGATTTTTGCCGAGCGACGATTGCCTGCATACGGTGAATGCTCTGCGCGCGCTCGGGATTAAAATCGAGCAACCGGAACCGACCATGCTCGTCGTTCATGGAAACAGACGGCTGCTCAAGACTCCATCAGGCCCAATCAACTGCGGGAACTCTGCCACGACGATGCGCCTTCTGGCGGGATTACTCGCTGGCCAACCGTTCGAAACGCGTCTGGTTGGTGATGCTTCGTTGTCGCGCCGCCCGATGGATCGAGTGATCGCTCCACTCACACAAATGGGAGCAAACATTGTCGGTGAAGGGCCGAACCAAACTGCACCGCTGCGTATCAAGGGCGCGCCGCTCAAGGGGATCGAATACTCGGTTCCAATTGCGAGCGCGCAGGTGAAAGGCGCGTTGCTGCTCGCCGGACTTTTCGCAAAAGGTAAAACCACCGTGAACGAGCCGGCCATCAGCCGCAATCACACAGAACTGATGCTGAATTATTTTCTGGTGCGGACGGTGAAGGAAGAAGATAGCGGCATAACCATCTTTGGCGATCAAACTCCCGAATCCCGCGACTTCGTTATTCCCGGGGACATTTCATCTGCCGCGTTCTGGCTCGTTGCGGCTGCGGCGCAACCCGGCGGACATTTGCTCGTGCGCGATAGCGGTTTGAACGACACACGCACCGCCTTGCTCGGCGTGCTCATCCGCATGGGAGCGCAATTGCGTGAAGCCGTCGAAGATGTCGATCAGCTCGAACCGTGCGGCGCGGTCGAAGTTACTGGCGCGCCCTTGAAAGGGACTGTCATTCAGGGAAAAGAGGTTCCGCAGTTGGTGGATGAATTGCCGGTCCTGGCCGTAGCCGGCGCGCTCGCAAGCGGAACGACTATCATCCGGCAAGCGGAAGAATTGCGCGTCAAAGAAACCGATCGCATCGCTGCCATTGCGCATAATCTTCGCGCGATGGGAACACAGGTAGTCGAGTTAAAGGACGGTTTGGAAATTCATGGGCGGCCATCTTTGCGCGGGGCGCGCGTCGCGAGTTTCGGCGATCATCGCATCGCGATGGCTTTTGCGATTGCCGGTCTGCACGCGGATGGCGAGACGATTATTCAGGACGTCGAATGTGTCCGGGAATCGTATCCCGGTTTCGAAGAGACGCTCGAGGAATTCATGAATCCGAAACGGACGCGCGCGAGTACACCTGTGATCGGTTCGCTTTCGGCCGCGCGCCTCGACGTGGAGTAATTTGCTTTTCCGCCCCAGATTTTCTTGGGCGGAGCGCGCTTTACACGCTCCTTGATAGGTTACGCGTGGCGGTTGTTTGCAAGAAGTGTCGCGTCGAATTCGCGGGTGTGATTATTGTTCGCGTTAATGACTCCTCATCGCGTCATCGCCATCGATGGGCCGGCGGCGTCGGGAAAAAGCAGCGTTGCGCGCGAACTGGCTCGTCGTCTTGGTTTCGCTTACGTCAATTCCGGTGCGATTTACCGCGCCGCTACCTGGCACGCGCTCGAGCGTGGGATCGACCTCGCTCATGCAGATGCAATTACGCGCCTGATAGAAACCGCTCCCTTCGTCTGCGATCTGAAAGAAAACGAATCGCGCATCAGGATAGCTGGAGTCGATCCTACAAATTTTCTGCGTGACGATCGTGTCAACAACGGGGTTTCACTTGTAAGCAGTGTCCCGCGCGTGCGCGAGATTCTGGTGAAGATGATGCGTGATTGCGCGGCGAACCACGATGTCGTCATGGAAGGGCGCGACATCGGCTCGGTCGTTTTTCCGGATACGCCCTATAAGTTTTACATCGACGCGTCGCCCGAGATCCGCTCACAGCGCCGCGCGGCGGAAGGTCAACGCGATCAGATCGCCGCGCGCGATCGCGCCGATTCCTCGCGCCGTGCCTCGCCTCTTATTATTGCGGACGACGCGCATGTCATCGATAGCTCGCATCTCACGATCGACGGCGTGGTCGGCGAAATCATCGGGCAACTAAAGCGGAAGGGGATTGGGGATATTGAATGAGTGAGCGAGTGAGTGATCGGGCGATTCGACATAAAATCATTCACTCATTGACTCGCTCAATCACTCAATGACTTCATGAACCCTTATTACTGGACGATTTACACACTCGCGAAGTTGGTTTCGCGGTTGTTCTTCCGCTTTCGCGTGCTGCATCGGGAGCGTTTGATTCACGAAGGCCCGGTCCTTTTCGCCATGAATCATCAAAGTTATTTAGATCCACCTTTCGCCGGCTCGGCTTGCAATCGAGATATTTATTACCTCGCGCGCAAGTCGCTGCTCAAAGGCAAATTCTTCGGATGGCTGTTGCCGAAGTTAAATGTCATTCCGGTCGATCAGGAAGGTGGCGATCGCAGCGCGCTCAAAGCGCTCATTCGAATTTTGCGTTCCGGAAATGGCGCGCTCGTTTTTCCAGAGGGCAGCCGCACACTCGATGGAAATTTACAACCGGCATTGCCTGGTGTGGGATTCGTCATTGCGAAAACGCGTGCGCCAGTTGTGCCGATGCGAATTTTTGGCGCGCACGAAGCTCTGCCGCGCGGCGGTGGGAAACTGCGTTTTCATCCGATCACAGTTGTCATCGGCGAACCAATTCACTTTTCAGAAGCGGACTTGCAACCTCCCGGCAAAGAACTTTACCAGCGGTTAAGTGATCGCGTCATGAATGCGATCGCGGCCTTACAATTGGAGCCAAGATGAATTCGCCTACACCGGAACGCGTACCGTCGCGTGGCCTCGTCGTGATCGCAGCCATTCTGATCGCGCTCGCGCTCATTGCCCTTTACGCGAACGTGCAGAAATCACGGCGCGATAAAATCGAAACGGTAAAGGTCACGCCAGTCGCGACACCGACACCTTCAGCTAGTCCCTAACGAGTAAAAAAGAAGCCCGCCACGGATACACGGGCGAAAGGCGAGCCCGTTCACTCGCAAGAATACTTAACGAGAAAAAGCAATCCACTTCGCACGTGCTTGCCGTTTCTTTTGGACACAAGTAACGAAGGAAAATCAAAGTATGAAAGCACTTGTCTGGCACGGTAAGGGAGATGTTCGCTGCGATAATGTTCCCGATCCGACGATCGAAGATCCGCGGGATGTCATTGTAAAAATTACTTCAACAGCCATCTGCGGATCGGATTTGCATCTTTACGATGGCTATATGCCGATGATGGAAGAAGGCGACATTCTCGGGCACGAGCCGATGGGAGAAGTGGTCGAAGTCGGAAGCAACGTCAAAAAGCTAAAAGTAGGCGACCGCGTAGTGGTCCCGTTCACAATCGCGTGCGGAGCGTGTTTCTTCTGCAGGAAGGAACTTTATTCGTGTTGCGATACGACGAATCGCGATGCGGAAAAAGCGGCCAAGATGATGGGCCATGCGCCCGCTGGCTTGTTCGGTTACTCGCACCTCACCGGTCATTATCCGGGAGGTCAGGCGGATTATCTGCGCGTACCACATGCGGACGTGAGCCCGCTCAAAATCGAGAATGACTCGTTAACCGACGAACAGGTGCTTTTTCTATCGGACATTTTTCCGACCGGTTACATGGCGGCGGAGAATGCGGAAATCGAACCAGGCGACACGGTCGCGGTGTGGGGATGCGGTCCGGTCGGACAATTCGCAATCCAAAGCGCGTGGATGTTTGGTGCGGGTCGCGTCATCGCGATCGATCGTGTGCCGGAACGTTTGCGCATGGCGGAAGAGAAGGGAAAAGCGAAAGTCATCAACTTCGAAAAAATCGAAGGCGGCGTTTACGATCGGTTGCAGGAAATGACGAAAGGCCGCGGGCCCGATCGTTGTATTGATGCGGTCGGCGCTGAAGCACACGGCTCCGGCGCGTTCGATGCCGTCATGGACAAAGCAAAGGCGGCAGTTTTCCTGGCGACCGATCGTGCGCATGTTTTGCGAGAAGCGATCATGTGTTGCCGTAAAGGCGGCACGGTTTCGCTTCCTGGTGTGTATGTCGGATTCGTCGATAAAGTGCCGATGGGCGCGGCGATGAACAAAGGTTTGACGATGAAGATGGGGCAAACGCACGTTGCGCGTTATCACAAAAAGCTTTTGGAACGAATCGAAGCCAGCGAGATCGATCCATCATTTGTTATTACCCATAACCGGCCGCTCGCAGAAGGACCGGGGCTTTACAAAACGTTTCGCGACAAAGAAGACGGCTGCATCAAAGTCGTTCTAAAACCCTGAAAACTTTCGCGTCTCACGATTCGGCAATGGCCAAACAAATTCCTTTTTAGCTCGAGCTGTCATCGCAGCAGGCGATCGAATTCCGCGCGGATAGCGTGGTAACAATTCGCAACTCGCCTTCTCAAGGCCTTTTCAATTGCGAATAGTGACGCGGCGGTTCGTAGAGAGAAATTCCCGGACCGAGCCGAACATCGTTCATTCCGTTGCGCAAACGATTAAGGCTTGACGACGGCAAACGCTTTAAAACGTAATTTCGAAATTTCCTCTTGTGGTGAGTGTTCTTCAAAATAGTTTGCCTCTTCGTCGCCATTTGCTGTGCCCAAGGGCATCGCGCTATTCAATTCCATAAACTCTCGTGATGGCGCGATAGAAGCTTTGCTTCGAATAACGGGGAACTAATGAGGTCTAATGCAACGATGAAAAAGTTTTGTGCTCTCGGAATCGCAATCGCTCTCGCGTTTTTTATGTCCTGCGGAAAGCAGCAGACTGAAGCGGAGAGAAACGCAGAGATTGAGCGCCAGGTCCAGGAGCGAGTCGCGGCGGAACGCCAGACCGATGAACAGCAGAAGCTCGCGCAGCGTGAAGCCGATCTCAAAGCGCGCGAAGACGCGTTGGCGCAGAAGGCACAGGAGCCAGCACAGACTGCGACACCGCAGATGCGCGGGAGCGACATCCAACAGCGCGAGGTGACAGAGGCCCGACAAAGCGTCGAGGCCGACGGCGGAGAAGCCGCAAGCTACGACACTTTCTACACGAAGTTGGAACCGTACGGCGCCTGGCGGGAAACTTCCGATTACGGTTACGTTTTTCAGCCTAACGAGTCGGGTCGTTCACGAAACTGGCGTCCTTACACAAACGGTCACTGGGTTTATACCGATGCGGGCTGGACCTGGTATTCGGAGGAACCATTCGGCTGGGCCACCTATCATTACGGACGCTGGACGCGCTTGCGCAATGTCGGCTGGGTTTGGGTCCCGGGCGACGAATGGGCGCCGGCCTGGGTCTCGTGGCGCAAGAGCGACGAGTATGTTGGCTGGGCTCCGCTTCCGCCGGAAGCGCGTTTCGATCGTAGCCGAGGCATCCATACTCGGGCCGACAATGATTATGATCTCGGTCCTGAACAATACGCTTTTGTTCCAACGAATGATTTTGGCGATCAGAGGATCGAGCGCACAATTGTTCCGGTCGAGCGGAACGTCACGATCGTCAATGAAACGACTAACGTGACCAACATCACGTATAATAATACCACGATCGTAAATCAGGGTCCGAATTACGAAGAGCTCCGTCAGCGGACTCGGCAACCGATTCAACGCTTGCGGCTCGAGCGCCGCCAGCGCTTCGCGCGCGAAAATCCCCAGGCGATCGTGCGCGGCGAGGTGATCGAGATGTCAGCGCCCGCGATCGCGCCGGCGCAACAAACAGGGCGGCCGCGCGTCGTGAAAGAAAAAATTGCGCAAGCCGTGGTTGATCGCGATTGGACTGAGGTTCGCGACAAGAAAGCTGCCGAAAAAGCGCGCGCGAAAATGAAAGCGGAAGCGACTCCACCCTCCGGTGCACAACCGCCAAAGGTCGCGCCGCCGCAAATTCAGCAGACGCCCGAGCCGGCTCAGGCAGAAGCTACGCCCGTCCGAAACCTTCCGCAGCGCGCGAAAATGTTGAAGCCCACTCCACCAGCGCTTCCTACTGCCACACCGATTACCTCACCGACTCCGGCTCCGGCGCGACCGCGACAGGAAACAAAAGACGCGGAACGCCAGAAGAGGGAAGCAGAACGGGCGCAGAAAGAAAAAATGCATGCCGATGAGAAAGCGGCTCAGCAGCGAAAGGTGGGAGAACAGCGCAAAGCGAAGACGGTGAAGAATCAGCCGCCATCGCCCACGCCCGCGGTTTCCATTTCTCCGCGTGTGACGCCGGTTGCAAAACCGTTGCCCAAAGCAACCGTTGCGAAACCTCCGCCCGCAATTCCCGCGGCGCCGCGAACGACACCCCTTGTGAAGCCGCCTGCAATTTCCGCGGCGCCGCGAATGACTCCCGTTGTGAAGCCGCCGCCCACACGAACGCCACCCGCTTCTGCGAAGAAGCCGGTGTCGCCGGCGCCGAGTTTGACCCCAGCGAATCCAGCTTCAAATGACATCAAGAAGGGCGACGGAGATAAAAGAAAGAACAAGCGGAATCGCGAAAGTCCCAGCCCGTCTCCTACCGCTTCGGCGCAGTAGCGTTTCGCTAATCTCGAATGCGGCGACGACGAAGAAGCACCATCATTTTGCAGCTTCAAGCGGGCCGCGTTGTTCGGCCAAACTCCGCGCGTAGGCGAGCGTATCGATCGCATCGACATTTTTGTCGCGTCGAATTGCTTTGATGCGCGGAAAACGCAGCGCCAAACCACTCGCGTGACGCGAGCTCGGTTGCACGGAATCGAATGCGACTTCGAGGACTACATTGGGTTTCACTTCGCGATAACGTCCGCGATCCACGATTGTATTTTGTTTGAAGTGCTCCGTCAGGTCCGCAATTTCGACATCCGTTAGGCCGTTGTAGGCTTTGCCAATCGGCAGCAGTTCGCCACTGGCTTCATCCCGCACCGCAAAGGTGTAGTCACTCAAAACGTGATTACGTTTTCCATATCCAAGCTCCGCCGCGACCACCACGACATCGAGCGTGGCCAGCTCTTTCTTAAGTTTAAACCAAAACATCCCTCGGCGTCCCGGTGAGTAAAAACTTTCCGGATCTTTGATCATGAGACCTTCGTTCGATCGGCGCCGCGCACTTTGGAACGCCTGTTCGATTTCGGCTGCGGAATGTGCCGGAAAAACTTCTGCGATTTGAAATTGCGGGGGCAGTTTCAATCCGCGCAAAAGCTCGCGTCGCTCGCGTAGCGGTGTTTTTAAGAGAGAGCGTCCATTCAACCAAAGAAGATCGAAGGCAACGAAAACGACGGGAACATCCGCGGAAGTGGCCGCGAACAAATCCGCACCTTCATTCTTTCGACCAAGACGTTTTTGCAGATCGAAAAATGTAAGTGTTTTTCCGTGTTCGAATGCCATCATCTCACCGTCGAGAATCACTTCGTCGGGGAATTTTCGCGCCTGATCGGCAATTTCGATGAATTGATCGGTCATGCGGCGCAGATCGCGCGAAAAAATTTCCACGCGATTCACTCCACGATGCAATTGCGCGCGAATCCCATCGAATTTGTCTTCGACGTAAACTGTAGGTGCTGGAGCTGTCGCCCCCATTGTAGCTGCCGCCGTCTCGGCGGCAGACAGCAAGGATTCTACGTTTTCGCGCCGGCCGCCAGGGAGGGCGGCAGCTACAACGGACGAATCCACCACGTCGTTGCAAAACCGTTGCCAAATCGCCTCGGCCCTCGGCTCCGGACTTGCGAGCATGCTTTTGATTGGACGGAAAAGCGAAAGCTCGGCCCGTTGCAATTCGTTACGGGAGGCGAGCGAAGCTGTTTGCCCGATGTCGCCGAGAAGCATGTTTGCTTCCTTCACTTCATCGAGCGGCGCATCGAATGCGGCTGCTGTCGCTTCTTCGACCAAACCTTCGCGCAATCCAATGCGCAGATCTCCGGTCAAAATTTTCACGACGTATTCCGCTTCGCGGGCGGAAAGTTTGGCGAAGCGCGCGTGTAGAAGTTCTGCTTTGTTGAGCGGTCCTCGCGTCTTCTGCAGCTCTTCGAAAAATGTGCGCGACTCGACGATTCCAAAAGGTTCTGGTGATGTTCGGCGCTCGAGAGCTTCGAACGCAGTTTTCCCGGCGTCGCCGTGACTGCTCGCGATGCGGCGAAATTCCGCTTCGCTCAGTTTGCTCGCTGTTATAAGCGCGCGGAAAATCACGGACCATCCGACCTGCAAGGTCCGCAGATCGCTTTGCGGAAAAGGCTTACCCGTAAAATAAATCGTCGCGATCGGTAGTTGTTCGTTAGGTAATACGCGCAGGTATTCGGAAAGTAAGCGTACCTTCTCGAGTTTTGCCGGCGTTGCGGCGATCGTTTCACCGACGTCCGCGAAAGCGGCGAATTCTGAAGATGTAGCGGCGGCCGTGCCCGCCGCACCGTTTGGTTTCGCGGGCGACACGCCCGCCTCTACAGCGCGGAATGTTCCGAGCGTCAGCTCCATTTGGTTCTGCGCGCTCAACGCCCAGGCTTCGTAACCGCGATCGCGCAAATCGCGCGCAAATTCCGCCGCAAATCCGTGCAGGGTGAGCACGCGCTTCGGTTGCACGAGTTCAACGTAGCGCAGCAGATCGTTGTAATCGGCGTGATCGGAAAGCGGGAAAGCGGCGTCGACTTGATAGCGGTAAACGGCGTTCGGTTCCACCGCCCAACCGCTGATCATGGCGACACGTTTGCGCGGAATTTTTTCCAGTATGCGCGAGCGATTGGCGCTTGGTGGACAAATCAAAACTTTGCCGGCAACTTCATTCGCTTTGTAGCGTTCGTATTCGCAAAACGATTGGCCGAATTGTTCGTAGATGCGCGTCATTTGATAGACGGAACCGTGCAGCATGGGCGTGAGACCCGCGCCGGCGAGCGCGCACAAAATCTCCTGCGCTTTGCCTAACGAGTAGCCAAGCAGGATAGGAACCGCATCCTCCTCCAGCGCTTCGCGACAAAAAGCGACAATCTGCTGAATCACCTGCTCGGTGGGGGGAAGCCGATAACGGGGCAAGCCGTAGGTTGTTTCCATGATCAAGGTGTCGGCCTGTCGCCATTCTGCGGGCTCTGCAGATTTTCCGTGACGCAGCTTGAAATCGCCGGTGTAGAGCAGCGATTCGGTGTCCGTTTGCAGAAAAAATTGCGCCGATCCAAAGATGTGGCCGGCCGGGAGTAGCATCAAATCGAGACCGCGCACGGTAACCGATTCGCCGAAGGCAACGACGTGTTCGTTTCTTTTTCCAGGCAAACGCGCCTGCATCAAACGCGCGGTGCGCTCCGAAACAATGATCTCGTCATGCGCCGCGATGTGATCGCTATGCGCGTGCGAAACGAAAGCGAACGGCTTTGCATCCCATGGATCGAGCCAGAGATTTTGGTCCGGCAAAAGAATACCGCGTTCGTAACGAACATTGATCACACAAGAAAATAGCGTACGCCTCCGGCTTGCGAATGGAGAAATTGCACCGGAGATGCTCGCGACACTCTGCAGGTTGCATTGACATACCATGCAAGAACCGGTTTCATTCTCCGGATGAAAAGTGTCGTCGGCCTGGTCGCGCTCTTTCTCTGCGCGGCCGCAGCACATGCCGCGGATGAAGCGAAGGTTTTGGCGAAAGTCGATCCGCTGCCGCTTGCTCTAAGCAACGATTTCGAATTTCGCAAAACCAAACTCTTCTCGCAGGGCCGGTCGACTGTCTTAGCGACGGCCAAGGCAAATAAAAAATTTAGCGGCACCGGGGGCAATCGCGCCACTGCGGCGGTAGCGGAAGCTGCGATTAATTTCGAGTCGAAGTATCGTCTTTTCGGCGCAGTCACAGCGCTCGATGAAAAAGAACGTTCCGGGAATTATTTCGACTTTTTCTGGATCGCCAAACGTAATGCCGATGTCACTGTGCGTCTGGAATATCGACAGGAACAGCTGCGTTCATTCACTCAGGCCCGCGAGATTCATTATCCAAACGCGCGGGGCCATCATAAGAGCGAGTTCGCCATTGTGGGCGACGATTTTTTAGACGACGGCCGAGTTACTGCCTGGCGTTGTCTGCTGGTCGAGAACGGTCGCATTGTGGCGGAAAACAAGTCGTATCTCTGGAGATAGAAAGGTGCAGCTTTTTGTTTTCGTGAGCCATAAAGCGACGATAACATGGTCAACCGCACGCGTTTGTCGAGGCGTGGAAGATGCTTAGGTAATACGACGAGGTTTGACACCCTCTGGCTCGATCTTATATTTTCATAATCAGTCGTGCAGTCATCGATACAAGTAGGGATCCGCGGCCCAGTCGTCTGGGTGAGAGTGGAAGGCAAAGGTAGTTTCCTTAACAGCGGCAATTTTAAGGAATTCGCACGACATATGGTGGAGCAGGGGTATCGCGAGTTCGTCGTCGATCTGGACAAATGCGTGATGCTTGATTCTACTTTTATGGGCACGATGGCTGGAGTTGCACTGCGCTTAAAGGAACTCGGGCAAGGGCATCTCCGTGTCGTCCATTGCGGTCAGCGCAGTCACGAATTGCTTTCCGGGCTCGGTCTCGATCAACTCTTCAGCATTCAGGTGAACGGATCAGCCGCGCCGCAATGCGAATTGCTCAATGCGAAATCTGAAGCGGAGTCCGCCGAAGCAAAAAAACAAGAGCAGAAAAAAGAGATGCTCGACGCGCATGAAGCGCTCTGCGAAGCCGCTCCGGAAAACGTTCCCCGCTTCAAAGACGTTCTCGACTATCTAAAGCAAGACCTGCATCAAGAGACGGCGTCGAAGTAATATCGCCGTCTCCTCATGTGGTCATCTCTCCTTTCCGCGTTGCTCGTCGCGGCGGTGGCGGGTTGGATCTTGACGGCGTGGTGGCAACGTCGCCGCATTCAACAGCTCGAGCGTTCGAAGGAGGAAATCGAAGTCGAAGAAACGCTTGTCTTCGATTTTCTGCATGGTCTTGGGGAAGCTTTTCGCGAAACGATCCGGCCAGGTTATTTGCACCAATTGATCGTCGAAGGCGCGACGCGCATCCTCGACGCGCGCGGCGGCGTCCTTTACATGGTGGACCGCATCGGCACCAAGCTTGCGCCCGCATTTATTTCCAAAGGTGCTCCTCCACTCGTGGACGTTCCAGAAGCTGTCTTGCGGCAGGCGGTGACTAACCCCGCCGAGTTGGAAAATTATCTGCGCACCCGCACGATTGATCCGGGAGAAGGCGTCGTCGGACGCGTTTGGCAGACTGGTCAGCCGGTAAACTTGTCTGATCTGGCGGATGCGCCTGAGTTGGCGAAACTGCGCACTTCAGCTTTCGGCTCGGACTCGGTCATGGTTACGCCGCTTCTTTACGGGAAGCAAAATATGGGGGTGCTCGCGCTCGGTCAGACAGCGAAGAGCCCGCCCTTTTCGCAAAGCGATTTCGTTATTTTTAAATCGATTGCCGAGCAATCAGCGTTCGCGCTTTACAACGCCATCATCTATTCCGAAGCGAACGAGAAAAAACGTCTCGACCACGATCTGCAAATCGCGCGCGAAATTCAGCGCGTGCTGTTGCCCTCGGTTGCGCCGTCGGTCACGGGTTTCGAAATCCATGGACTGAATATTCCCGCCCGTCAGGTCAGCGGCGATTATCTTGATTACATCAAAGTAGATGATGAAAGACTCGGGGTTGCGATCGCGGATGTATCCGGGAAAGGCGTGCCGGCATCGCTCATCATGGCGATTTGCCGCAGCGTTTTGCGCAGCACAGCCCCGAACAATCCGTCGCCCGCCGATGTCTTACAGAAGGTGAACCGCCAGCTTTATCCCGACATCAAAGAAGACATGTTCATCAGCATGGCTTACGTCATTCTCGATCACGTGCACAATGCCATCACACTCGCGCGCGCGGGGCATGATGCACCGCTGCATTATAAACACGCCACGCGTACCGTCACGCCGGTTAAGCCGCCGGGAATGGCCGTGGGCATTGACAGTGGTGACGTGTTCGATAGGATAACGCGCGATTTTTCCCTCGAGCTGGAGCGCGATGATTGCCTGATTTTTTATACTGACGGCGTCACCGAAGCGCTCGACGCGGAAGGCGATGAATTCGGTCTGGAACGGATGATGGAGTCCGTGCGCGAAAGTGCAGATAAAGGCGCGTCTGCTATTATAAGTCGCATAACCGAGGACGTTCGAAACTTCGTCGGATCACAACCCCAGAACGATGACATTACTTTGATTGCAATTCGGAAAACATGAAAAGGGAGACAAAACAAGAGGCGGACGATAGAGCCATGGCTGCGGCGCGTGCGAAGGTGGAAGGCGGCGCGGCGACAGATGACGATGGCGAGAATTTGCAAGCCGACCTCGACCGGTTTCGCGATCTCGCGTTGCGGAGCCAGGCCGACTTCGAGAATTACAAAAAGCGCGCCGCGCGTGAGAAGGACGAAGCGATTAAGTACGCGAACAGTTCGTTACTCGAACGGCTCGTCCCCATTTTAGATAATTTCGAGCTCGGCCTTTCCGCCGCTCGCAGTGAAGGCGAAACGTCCCCGGTTTTTTCGGGAATGAGCATGATCCTGAAACAGCTCAACGATCTTCTGACCGAAAACGGGGCGCAACCAATCGAAGCCGAGGGAAAAAAATTCGACCCGAATTTGCACGAAGCGATCGCGCGCGAACCAAGCGACGATGTTCCTGAAGGCACGGTTTTGCGCCAAACACGGCGCGGCTATCGCTTGAAGGATCGGCTTCTTCGCCCATCGAGCGTAGTCGTTTCGAGTGGACCGGCTGTCTCCTAATCTTGCTCTTACTTTGCTGTTGCTCCCACTCCTTCGTTTTAACGCCGATGCTGGAGAGTAAGAGTGGGAGCAAGAGGAAGACTATGAGGAAGAGGAAGATTATGAACAGAACTTGCTCTAATCATTTCCTGCTTTCCTGATTCGTTTTCTTTTCGTTTTCGCATGACAAAAAAACGCGATTATTACGAAGTCCTCAGCGTCGAACGCACCGCGTCCGGCGAGGAAGTGAAACGCGCTTATCGCAAACTCGCGGTCAAATTTCATCCCGATAAAAATCCGGGCGACCCGCACGCGGAGGAGAAATTCAAAGAGCTCGGCGAAGCCTACGACGTGCTCATGGATGCCGATAAACGCGCAGCCTACGATCGCTTTGGTCACGCCGCATTTACACAAGGGGGCGCAGGTCGCGGTGGTTTTCACGATCCATTCGATATTTTTCGTGAAGTCTTTAGCGGAGCGGGCGGCGCCGGCGGAATTTTCGAAACTTTTTTCGGCGGCGGTATCAACACCGATCACGAAGGACGGCAGCGCGGTTCCGATCTGCGCTACGACATGCAGATCACGCTCGAAGAAGCGGCCTTCGGAGTGGAAAAGGAAATCGAGATTCGGAAATTCGACCGTTGCGAGAAATGCCACGGTTCCGGCGCGGAACCCGGCTCGCGCGCGATCAATTGTCCTACTTGCGGCGGTCGCGGGCAGGTCATCAGCTCACGCGGTTTTTTTCAGGTCTCGCAATCGTGTTCGCGTTGTCATGGCACCGGCCAGATTATCGAGAAACCGTGTCGCGTGTGCGAAGGCGAAGGCCGTCTCGAAGGCCAAAGCCGCATCAAGTTAAAAATTCCCGCAGGCATCGGCGATGGTTCTCGGCTGCGCTCCACCGGCAACGGCGAAGCCGGAATTCGCGAGGGTCCATCCGGCGATCTTTACGTCGTCATGCACGTGAAGGAGCACGAAATTTTTCAGCGCGAAGATGACGATCTTCATTGCGAAGTGCCGATCTCTTTCGTCCTCGCGGCGTTGGGTGGGGAAGTCGCCGTGCCAACTCTCGAGGGCAAAGCGAATATTAAGGTGCCCGCCGGGACACAGAGCGGCCAGGTCTTTAAACTGCGCAACAGAGGTATCGCCAATGTGAATGGTCGTGGCCGCGGTGATTTGCTCGCGCGCCTCTTTGTTGAAGTGCCGACGCACTTGAACGGCGAGCAGCGTCTAAAACTCGAACAATTTTCCGCGCTCTGCGGCGAGGAAAACACGCCTTTGCACAAAAGTTTCTTTAATCGCGCCAAACAATTCTTTCGCTGATCTTTCCCGGCGTTTCGGTAGCTTGTTGCTTCTTCCCGGGATAACGGGATTCAACCCTCAACATTGAAGCACGCCAGTCGTGCGAACTAATAATATGAAGGACGAAACAAAAATCAGTCGCGAACGCATGGTCGCGTTGCTCAACGAAGATCTTGCGCGCGAATATCAAGCCATTATCGCCTACGTCATTTACAGCCAGACGTTGAAAGGCGCGGAATACAATCACATCGCGCAGGAATTGGAAAAGCACGCCGGCGAAGAGTTGCAACATGCGATCCAGATCGCGAAGCAGATCGACTATTTTAACGGTGAGCCGGTAAACAAGCCGAAGGAAGTGAAAGTTTCCGACAAACCGAAAGAGATGTTGCGCTTCGATCTCGAAAACGAACGTCAGACCCTCATTAATTATCGGCAGCGCATTCGTCAAGCCGACACCATGGGCGAGTTTGCGCTCGGCGAAGTGTTGCGGGAAATCATCGCGCAGGAGCAGGAACATCTGCAGGACCTTGCCGACGCTCTTGGCATCGACACGCCAAAGATCGAGGGATAAGGGAATCAGCGAATCGTTCACAGATTTCGCAGATTTACACAGATTAAAGGGACGGAGTCTCCGCGAAAACAATCCGTGAAATCTGCGTATTCTCTCTTGCATGCATCGTTTCTACATTCCGCCTAACGAGTGGAATTCCGGTGTGCCTGTGTTGCGTGGAGCAGAGGCGCACCATGCGCGCGATGTCCTGCGCCTTAAAGCGGGCGCCAAAGTCGTTCTCTTCAATGGTCGCGGTCGCGAACTGACCGCCGAGATCACCTCGGTCGACGACACCGCAATTCATCTGCGCAAATTGCACGAAGCAACTACGCCGCCGCTTCCCTGCCGTATTACGCTCGCGCAGGCGATTCCGAAGGGGAAAAACATGGATCTCATTGTGCAAAAGGCCGTCGAGATCGGCGCAGCGGAAATTGCGCCGCTCATTTCCGATCGCACCATCGTGCATCTTGATGATGAGACCGCCGCGCAGAAACAAACCAAATGGCAGAACATCGTGATCGAAGCAGCCAAGCAATGCGGACAGAATTGGCTGCCCGACGTGCGCGCTCCGCGAAAACTCGCTCAATTTTTCCGCGAGGCAGATGTAGCGGCGGTTGCGTCGGCCGCCGAACCTTCAGACAGGCGCCTGGCCCAAGCACCTCTACATCCGCTTCGCCTCATCGGCTCTCTGCAAGCCGACGCGCAGCATTTGAGAAAAATTCTTCAAGACCATATTCAGCATCACGGCGCCTTGCCGAAAAATGTTTTGATGCTCGTCGGCCCCGAAGGCGATTTCACGCCGGCCGAGCTTGCCCTCGCACGCACCCACGGCTGTCGGCCCATCACGCTTGGCCCGATTATTCTTCGCGTCGAGACCGCCGCGATCTACTGCCTTAGTATTCTTTCCTACGAACTCCTCGTTCGCGATGCCGCCTCGCTGTAGCCGCGGCCGCTAATACGGGCGGCAGAGACGCGCGGCCATTCGCCAAGCGGCTGTTAATATCCTCCGCGCATTCCTCCTGCGTTGCCTGTGTGGTGATATTGCGGAAAAGGAGAAGTTGAAGTGGTTGACGCGCTTTCCTGCGTGCTCTGAGTTTGTGCCGGCTGATTCGCGCAGCCGCAAAACAACAGACTCAATACCCATAACGAAACGATCGGACGGAAGTAGAACGTCTTCATGCGCGCATCTTTTCTTCCCGGCTGAACAAAGGCTAGCAAAAATCCCGATCGATTCTCGTGATGATCATGATGAGATTACTGTCGCAATCTTCTTTGCTACGAACTCGTGGCGTGGCGATGTGGCTGAAAAATCGTTCCGGTGAGCGGGAGCGGCAGTTCAATCCGCGGATAAGCTCTTGCCCGGAGAGGCCGGTATCGCCCGCGATCCAAAATATTTGCGACTGACACGGTCGCCTCTAGACGTCACTTTTTAGCGCATGATCAAACTTGATTTTAAAAAGCGATAGCGCAGGCCGGTTACAAGGCACCCCACACCGTACTTCAAACTTCGCAAGAAGTTGATCGAGGACGCTTCCGGAAAATATTTTGTCGGACAAGTGACCTCCGCGATCGGGTAACCAAGCGCGAAGATTTGGGCGAGGATCTGATTATCGAAAAGGAAATCATCGGAGTTTTTTTTCAGCGGCAACTTTTCGAGTAACTCGCGCGAGAACGCGCGGTAGCCGGTATGAAATTCCGAGAGCTTCGTTCCCATGAGCAGATTTTGCAGAAAAGTCAGAACGCGGTTGGAGAAATATTTCCACATCGGCATCCCGCCTTTCAAAGCGCCACCGCCCAGAATGCGCGAGCCAAGGACGCAGTGATACAATCCGCTCGCGATCAGGGCCGCCATCGTCGGGATCAGTTTCGGCGTGTATTGATAATCGGGATGAACCATGATGATGATATCGGCCTCGCGCTCCAAAGCGAGCTGGTAACATTTCTTCTGGTTCGCGCCGTATCCACGGTTGCGCGGTTGCAGATGAACGCTCGTGCGGGGCAACGCGCGGGCGATCGCGATCGTGTCGTCGGCACTCGCATCATCGACCAGGACGATTTCATCGACGATCTCCTGCTCCATCACTTCCGCATGGGTCTGACGCAAAGTCCGCGCTGCGTTATAAGCGGGCATAACGACCACGATTTTTTTGCCACGAAACATTGCAGCTGATGGTGTAGCGGCGGGCGTGTCGCCCGCAAATCCAAAATCGTTGCCACCCGCTCCGCCGCCTCTACACTTCGGTGTGGGTGAACCGACGCTGACTGTCAACGAGATCTACCATTCCATTCAGGGCGAGAGCACCTGGGCGGGTTGGCCATGCGTCTTCGTTCGGCTCACTTTTTGCGATTTGCGTTGTTCTTACTGCGATACCGAATACGCGTTTTACGAAGGCAAAAAACAGACGCTGCCGGAAATCATCGATGCAGTTGCGGCTTACCGTTGTCCGCTGGTGGAGATAACCGGCGGAGAGCCCCTTTTGCAAAAGAGTGTGCTGCCATTGATGACGTTACTCGCCGATACCGGTCATACGGTCTTGCTCGAAACAAGCGGTGCGCACGATATCTCGACGGTCGATCCGCGTGTTCATCGCATCATGGATTTGAAAACACCAGGCAGCGGCGAAGTGGAGCGCAATCTTTTTTCCAACATCCAACAGCTGACGCAACGCGACGAAGTAAAATTCGTCATCGGCTCGCGCGAAGATTACGAATGGTCGCGCGAGAAAGTTTTGCGCTACAAATTGCCGGATCACTGTCGCGCCGTTTTGTTTTCTCCAATCTTCGGTCGGATCGATCCGCGCGAAATCGTGGAATGGATCCTGGCGGATAATTTGCACGTTCGTTTCCAACTGCAGATGCACAAGTTCATCTGGACGCCGACCCAACGCGGCGTGTGAAAAGTGGAGCAACAATCTTCCTCTAACTCTGCTTTCTCGCGCTACGACCCTAACGAAAAGAAAATTAAGAGGTAGCGGACGAGGAAGAATCGAAGTTGAGCGGATTCACGGTTCGCCGCATGAGTGCGACGCCGAGCTGAGACCAGATCAGCCACGCGAGACCCGCGACTATCGCTCCGATCACGTCTGTAACGTAATGAGCACCGAGATAGATTCGCGTCAGCGCGATGAACAAGACAACTACACTGGCAATAAGGAACGTAAGCGCGCGCCAGCGGAGCGCGCTAAGACTGGCCGCGACGAAGACGGCGAGTAGCCCGTAGAAAAGAATCGATCCCATCGCGTGCCAGCTCGGGTAGGTGTCGCTCGGCAGATTGGCTAACGGATTTTCCGGAAGCGGCAGGGTCCAATGGAAAATTCTTAGGACTCCACAAAGCGCTCCTCCTCCACCCACGGCAAGAATCAACAAGAGCAAGCGATGCCACGAACGTCGCCAGAATAGAAACAGTGCGGTTGCAAATGACGCGACGGCGAGAACGATTGGCGATCCGAGATGGCTGACCTGCGCGGCGAAATTGATAAGCGGCCGGGTAGCGTGCTCTTGAAACCAGAAAAAGATTTTGTGATCGGCGGCGAGCAAGTGGTGGTGGCCCTCGGCGTTCGAAGCGATCGCACCGAAGGACCACGAAACGAAAGTGATGACGCATGCGCCCGCGGCCAAATGCAGCGTGAGGTAACCGGCCGGCGTTAGTTGTTTGCAGAGAAGATCGATTCGCTGCGCCACGCGGGCACTGAGACTGGCGACGCGTGGTCGTTGCAAAAACATCTGCCATCGCCATCGCAATTCCATTTCGTTGCGAGCGATCCATCCCCAAATCCAGCCGAGCGCGAGAAGGAAAAAAACGAACGCGCCCAAAACTGCGCCGGCGCGCCCGGCCCATTGATGGAGTAGTTCCCAGCTTTGGCCGAAGAAATAACCGAGCACGACAAAGATCGTGGCCCAAAGAACGCAGCCCAGTGTATTGTAAAACGCGAAACGCAAATACGGCACGCGTCCCGCACCCGCCATGAAAGGCATCAGCGCCCGCAGGAGGTGCAGGAAGTGGCTGAAGAAAACGCTCTTTCCGCCATGGCGAATAAAATAAGCATCCACTCGCGCAAGGTGTTTTTCGCGCACGCCGAACCAATGGCCATAATGTTGCAACCAGCCTCGCCCCAAATGCCGTCCTAATTCGTAGCCGATGGTATCGCCGATGATTGCCGCGGCTGCGACCACCACAATCAAGAGTTTAAGATCGAGAACCCCTTCTCGCGCAAGAAATCCACTCGCTACCACGAGAGTTTCGCCCGGCATAAAAAGACCGAGGAGCGGCTGACATTCCAGCATCACCACGAGGTAGACGATCAGATACGCCCACGGCCCGAGCTGACGCGCAAGATCGACAACGTAATCTACCATTTCGTATTAACCGGCATTCGAGGTAGCGCTTTCTCTCTTTGTCATCCTTAGCGTAAGGACCTCACATTTCAGATTGTGAGTGCCGACGTATTTCGTGAGGTCCCTCGCGCCCGCTCGGGAAGACAAGCATGTTATTTTGCCGCGGCTAATGTTTCGGCGCGCGCACAGTGCCGGTCTCGACCGCGAGCTTGCGTTCTTCCACCATGCGATTGGCGATTTCTTCGACCATCTGCTCGAGCAGCATGCGCAGATGCGTGTTCGGCCGATAATCAGAGGGCGCGATGTGTTTGACGCGATCAGCATGGGTTGAAAGCTGATAACATTTGCGAAAGCCAAGCCGGTCAGGGTCGTCGGGATTGTAAACGGCGATCGCTTCGCCGCCGTTCTTACGCATGACGGTAAAGCAGGGAACATCAGTCGGTCCATCGCCCAGATAAATCATGTTCGGAAACGGGATCGGGCGAATGTCCGCGTCCATGTGATCGTTCACATCCTGCGACATATCGAGCATGCCTTTATTGATGCGAAAAAGATATTGCGTTTTTTGCGTGTGGCTGATGACGCGCTTGGGGAACGTGATGCGGCCCTGCTCGTCCTCCGCGAATTCGCAGCCGAAGATGGCGCGCGTGTAGGGCGCGAGGCGACTCCCTTCGATGAGCACCTTCATGCCGGAGGAAATGATGTAATGCTCGACCTTGATGCCGTGCGTAATCTGTTCCGCCGTGAGCAGGCCGTCACGGAATTGCTCGAACATTTCAGGTAAGCCTTTGTAAAAATTGAGATTCGCGCCTAACGACTTGAGATCGGCGTTGGTGGGACGGTCCATTCCGAGCGTGTCGAGTAACACTTTCATGTAAGCGAGTTCGGCATCGTAGCCACCGTCGCGCACCATCTCGCTGCAGCGTCTCCAGAAGTTTTTGTTATCGATGCCGAAGGCGGGGAAAACCACTTCGTCCTGCATATAACTGGGACTTAGTGTCTGATCGTAGTCGTAAACGATGGCGATGGTATTTTGCGGTGTCGACACAGAAACCTTCCAGTAACCTTAGCGCCCTAACGACTCAGCAGCGTGATCTTTCACGCGGGCAAGAAAATCTTCGAAAAGCGGCGCGTAATGTGAGTTGCGTTCCGGATGATATTGCACCGCGAGCGCATAAGGATAATCACGCAAACGAAATTGCTCGATGATGTCGTCGGTCGCGCACCATGCTTCTACCTCGCAACGCTCCGCGAGACGATCGATCGCCTGATGATGTGAGCTATTTACCTTTTCAAACCGGTGGGCCGCGTGTTGATCGACTCGCAACGGTTGGATGTCGTGATCCTTTTGTTCGGGCAAATCATGGCCGCGAATATCGAGCTTGAGCGTGCCACCGAGCGCGACGTTGAAAACTTGCAGGCCTTTGCAAATGGCAAAGATCGGCAAACCCAGATCGAGCGCTTTACTGACGGCGGCAAATTCCCATTTGTCACGGGCGGAATCAGCGTCTTTTTCGAGAATAGAGGGATCGGGAACTGGCTGACGAAGAAATTCCTGCGAGATATCGGGACCGCCGGTAAGAAGCAAACCATCCGCGTCGTCGAGTGTGACCGCAATATCACGCGCATTGGCGATTTTTATTTCCAGGTGCGAGGCGAAAAACGGTTGAAACCATTTGTCGTCTTTCGGCCGGATCCACGTGGCCATTTTAGGCATCGCGAAAAGTGCGCGTGGTTAGGCTAATTGCAAATGGTAGGGCGCGACGGGCCTGTCGCGCCGACGAACAATTGATCCACAGATTTTCGCAGATTATTTTCTGGGGCCAGCGGTCGAGTGATTGTTGCGATCTCTCGGCGATTTGTCGGCGCGACGAGCCGTCGCGCCCTACCCTTACAGCCCGAGAATCTCGCGCACGTACTTTACTGGTGGAGAGCCGTAGGCGATCACGCTGTCGTTATATTTTTTCAGATCGAACGAATCGTTTTCTTTAGCTTTCGCGCGCTCGCGTAAATCGAGATGTTCGCTCACACCGACGAAGTAAGTCGAAAGCTGCGTCGAAGTCAGCCGCGCGCGTTTCCATTTGCCGACCGCTTCGCCTTCTTCCTGGAATCCCTCCTTTTCCATCACGTCGAGCGCTTCCTTTTCCGACATGTTCGCCATGTGAATGCTTTGATCGATGATGGCGTTGCAAATCACGCGCAATCGCATCTTCAGCTGCTGCATCTTCACTTCCGCTCCGCCGTAGTTGTGTTCTGCCATCACCTGCTCGCCGTAAACCGCCCAGCCTTCGATGAAACTTCCGCTCTGAAAAATCGCGCGCACCAGCGTCGGCGCATGGAATTGATTGGCGTGTGCCAGCTGCAAATAATGTCCGGGCATCGCTTCGTGCACCGTCAGGTTGCGCATCATGTAATTGTTGTATTCGCGGTAAAATGAATCGCGGCGCTCTTTTGGCCAGTCGTTAGGCGGCGGCGCGATGGCGTAGAATGTTTTGCCGTTATCTTCCAACGGTCCGGGTGAATCGCAGTAGGCAATCGCAGGGCCGCGTTTGAACTCCGGCATTACGATCACGTCAATCGGCGCAGTCGGAACTGTCACGAGTCCCTGCTTCGCAACAAAGTTGGTCGTTTCCGTCAAAACCTTTTGTCCGTAACCGACAACGGTGTTGTCGTCCGGATGTTCCTCCGCCAGTTTGTTCAGGACGGCTTTTGTGACTTTGCGTTCGTCCTTCAGCGATTTTTCATCCGCGTTCGGAAAATATTTTTTGTAAAGTGGAAGCGCCGTTTCGTAGATCGCGCTCTGCGTCGCGGTTAGATCGGCCCGGGCGCGTTTCATGATTTCTTCCGTCGACAAATCGGAAGCGAGCGCGAAGTGCAGTTTCTTGCGAAACTTCTCTTCGCCGATGCGAAAGTCGCCATTTGAACGCGGCAACAAATCTTTCTGCAACCATTCCTTGTAATCTGCCAATGCCTTCGCCGTTTTTTCCTGCAACGGAGCAAGCTCCTTCCCCATCTGCGGCGCTTGATGAAGCAGTGGACTGAGTCCTTCCTGCACGAACGAGATCGCACCCTGCGTTTGTTCGATCGCGGTTTCGGTATGAACGCGCGGCGGATGTTTCAGATTAGCCTTAGCCTGCTCGATCACGGTCGGGATCGCTTCGAGCCGCTTCCTCAAATTTGGAATGCGCTTTTCCGCGGGAGCAAAATCGCGCGCGATGAGCAAGTAGAGCGCGTCCGCCAGACTCTGGTTGTAAACGAGCGGGTTCCATTCCCATTCTTTCAATTCTTCGAGCTGAAAGATTTGGTAATCGACATTGTCGCGCAGGATTTGGAAGTCGATGCGATTGACATCGCTCAATTGGCTTTCATCGCCTAACGAGTTGAGTTTTTCGCGAAATTCCTTCTGTCGTGCCAGCTCCTTGTTCGTTGCTTCGGCCGAATAATCGGTCACGCGGTCATCGAATCGATGGTCGCCCAGCTGGGTGGCAGCCTCTGGATTCACTTCGAGATATTTCGCGATGTAACCCGAAGCGAGCGCTTGAAATTGATCGTCTTGCGGGGATGCGCTCGCGGCAATGAAAGGCAAAATGAGAAACAGTGCGAAGCTCGCGATGGTTTTATAGCGGCGGTCTATGACCGTCGCATATTTTGATTTCGTGCGACGTTCACAGACCGCCGCTACAGAAGATATGTTTTTCATGTGGCTTGGAGTTGAGGCTCTTGTTCTCTTTCGTGCGCCATGACCTGTTGTTTTTTGCCTAACCATAAGCTGAGCGCGCACCATATCGCCGCAAGCGGCGCGGCAACAAACGAAATTCCAGTCAGTCCGAGCCCAAACCATTGCAGCAGCGGATACGACCATGCGCCGATCTGGTCGCCTACGCGATAGACAAAAGTGTCGATAAAACTTTTCGCTTTGTATTTATCTTCGCGCCGCAAAACGGTGAAGAGCACTTCGCGCGCGGGTCGTGTGACTGCAAAATTTCCCGCGCGCCGCAGCACTTGGAAGATAGCGAGCAGCGAAAGCATCGGAACGAAACCCATCCCAAGAAATCCGATCGTGCTAATAACCGGCAAAAACGCGAGCGTCATACCGACACCGAGCCATTTCAGGAGCCGTCCAGTAAGGAACAACTGCACAAGAATGGTCAAAGTGTTTACGGATAAATCGAGCTGCGCGAAAAACGCAGTGCGCATTGCCCGATCCTGGAGCTGATGATGAGTGACATCGACCTGCTGGAAATAGACGACGGTCGAAGTGATGGCATGCAGCAACATGAACGCACAAATGCCTAACAAATAGGGCGAGCGGAAAACGTGTGCGACGCCGGAGATTATTCCGCCTCCGATTGGCTTTTCGGCGTCCGCTGCGGCCCTGTCATCCCGAACCGTGGCGCGGGGCCTCACAGTTGCTTGCGCGTGTTCCGATTCGCGAGGTCCCTCGCTTCGCTCGGGATGACCGTGCTGATGGCCAAACTCTGCCGGGAAGAATTTCACGCACCACGGGCCGACTTCCAGCATGGCCGCCGTGACTAAGATCAAATTGGCCGCGCCGAGTTTGTGGACGAGCGACGCGGTAATGAGCGGACCAACGATTGCACCGACAGAACCGCCGACACTGATGAACGCGAAAAGACGTTTTGCCTGCTCGCTGTTAAATACATCAGTCATGAACGCCCAGAAAAGCGTGACCACAAATAGATTGAAAACGCTGACCCAAATGTAGAAGGCGCGGCCGACCCAAACATTCTGTGGGGACGAGACCGTGCGCATGAGAAAATAGAAGATGAGCAGATTCGCGATGAAGAATCGGTAGGCGATCGGAATGAAGCGTCGCCGCGACATGCGCGCGACGATGGCGGAGAAAAGCGTATTGGCGATCAGCATCGCGACGAGCGTGCCCGTAAACATCCAGGATAAACTCTCGAGACTGCCTGCGGCCGCGATGTCGTCGCGAATGGGACGGATGACATAGTAACTCCCGAGGATGACGAAATTGAAAGCGCACGCGAGAAAAAGCGCGCGCACTTCGTTAGGCCGAACGTCGACGATTTTTTGGCGCAAATTTGTCAGCACGTCGTTCATGCTAAAACGCGGTCCATTCTGAGCGTCAGCGAAGGACCTCTCAAGTCATCTGAAACGTCACTGCAATTGAGCACACATGATTGTTCGTGAAGTTTCTCGCGTCGCCTGGAATGACAAACGTGCGTTACTTCGTTTCTTTGTGCCACGCGGCGAGAACTTCTGCTTCACGCTCCGGTGTAATGCCGGCTTTCAATTTTGCCTGGCGCTCAGCTGGTTGCGACTTGAACCACTTCAATGTATCGCGCGCGGTTTCAAAGAGCGGACGAAACGTCAGTCCTTTTGCCAGTGCGCGTTTAATACTAATGCGTCCCATGCCCGCTTCCTCACCTCGCGGTGGCACCCACACGGGCATATCCGACCAGGGTTCGACTTTTTGTTTCTCGAGAAAATCCGTGTTCGCCCAGGTAAATGTGGCGTTCGAATTGATGGCCGACTTAATGCCGCTTAACATTTCACCCACGCCGAGTTGTTTTGCCGGTCCCGTTGCATTGTAAATTCCAGTCTCTTTTTGCTCGGCCATGCGAATCGTCCATTCGGCCAAATCCCGCCCGTCGATGAATTGCACTGGATCGGTCGGGTCGCCCGGTGCCAGCACTTCGCCACCGCGATCAATTCGGACCGGCCAATAGCTGAAGCGATCGGTTTCATCACCGGGCCCGACGATGAGACCGGGACGAATGATCAACGTCTTTTCCGGAAACCATTTTTCCGCTTCTTTCTCCGATAGCGCCTTGAGTGGACCGTAAAGTGCGAACTTAGAAGCGATGAGTGTGTCGCGCGTTTCTTTCATCGCATCCGCGCCTTCGTACTTGGCGAGAGCGGCGCTTTCGTCGATGTCGGGTTTACTCGGATCCGCGTAGACCGAGATGGTGGAAATGAAAATGTAGCGATCGGCATTGCCGTGCAAAATTTTGCCCAGGTCGCGCACCCATACTGGAACGGACGTCGGATTATCGATCACCACATCCCATTTTTTTCCTTTCAGCGCGTCGAGATTGCCGTTGCGATCGCCAATCAATTGCTCAACGCCATCCGGCAATTCGCCGGGATGTGTTTTGCCGCGATTGAAAACGGTGACCGTGTGACCGCGCGACAACGCGTAGCGAACTTGGTACGGCCCGGTAAAGCCGGTTCCGCCCAGGATAAGAATGCGCAAAGGTTTCACGGCTTTTTCGATCGCTTTCCCCGGCGACGGATCCTGCGCAAAAGCGCTCGTTCCTAGAACGCGCAGATTGAACAACATTCCGATAACAAGAAATCGGCCGAGCAGCTTGAGATGGATAACTGGCATGCGAGAGATTGACAGAAATAATTGTGGATGTGCAATCAGATGCGCGCGAAAAAGCGCCGGTTCGCGTGAGGTTGATTTCATCGCGCGCCAACTTAGCAACGCGCATGCCATCAGGGTTGAGATGAATTCGCCCAAGGTAATCGGAAATTTTTCAACGAATGCATTCGGGCGCGTTCCAAGAACGGGACACCGCGATCCCGCTTTTGGAACGGCAAATGATGAAGAAACAAAATAGCGATTACTCGTTAGGCAAAAATGTCTCGCGAAGAGAAGCGGCTCGTTTGCTCACCGGCGCAAGTGCTGCATTACTTTTGCCCGGACGAATGGCAAGTGCAGCGAACAATTCGGAGAAATTATCGCTCATCACGCGAGCCATTCCCTCATCGGACGAGAAACTTCCGGTGATTGGACTGGGAACGTGGCGCGTCTTCGACGTCGGCTCTTCGCCCTCGGACCGAACGCCGCTTGAAGAAGTGCTGCGAACGTTCGTGCAACGCGGCGCGCGCGTTATCGATTCTTCTCCGATGTATGGCTACGCCGAGGAGGTGATCGGACAACTGGCGGGCAACCTCGGTCTTCAGCAATCGCTTTTCCTGGCGACGAAAGTTTGGACGACGGGCAAACGCGAAGGAATCGAATCGATGGAACGATCGTTCGCTCGATTGCAAACAAAACGTATCGACTTGATGCAGGTCCACAATTTGATCGATGTGGATACGCATCTCGCCACGCTGCGCGAATGGAAGAGCGCGGGGCGCATCCGTTATCTTGGTGTGACTCATTACGAAGGGAGCGCATTTCCGGTGGTGGAGAAAATTCTCGCCCGCGAAAAGCTCGACTTTGTGCAGATCAATTATTCGCTGATGGAGCGAGACGCAGAGCAACGTGTTCTTCCGCTCGCGCAGGAGCGCGGCGTCGCGGTTATCGTGAATCGGCCATTTGGCGGTGGTGATTTATTCGAAAGGGCGCGCGCGCAAAAGTTGCCGGAATGGGCAGCGGAGTTCGATTGCAATTCGTGGGCGCAGTTTTTCCTGAAATGGATCATTGCGCATCCCGCTGTGACATGCGCGATTCCTGCGACCGGAAATGTGCGCCATCTCGAGGACAATCTTCTTGGCGGGGTCGGTCGTTTACCCGATGCGAAGATGCGGCAGCGCATGGTTGAAGCTGTCGCAAAGATGTAGAGGCGCTTGTGCCAAGCGCCTAAAATAAAACAACGGCGCTTGGCACAAGCACCTCTACATCAAGTCGGCGTGCCGCCGGCGAGGAGAGGTTCGGTCACGCGCTCGGCCGGTGTTGGTTCCTGACTCTGCAGATAAGTGCGTTCGCGATAATGCCGCGAAACGAAAACGTAAATGATCGCGGTCCCGATCATGAGCAGAGTGAAGAAGCGGAAATAATTCGCACCTTCGAGATTCCAGCCCATCGATTTGAGTTTCGGAATGAGGAAGCTGATGAGCGATGGGATTTGATTTCCAAGCGCGACCGAGAGCAGCCACATCGCCATGAGTAAACTCTTCATGCGGTTAGGAGCTTGGGTATAGGAAAATTCCAGACCGGTGATCGAAACCATCACTTCCCCGGCAGATAGGATTACATACGCTAGCAATTGCCAGCCGACATTCGGACGACCGCCGTGATCGATCTGAATTTGAATCCACCAGATAACGACAAAAGAAAGCGCGGTGAGGAAAAGACCGATGCCGATCTTACGCAGCGCTGTGAGCGGGAAAATCCTGCTTACCGCCGGGTAGAGGACGTAGTTGAAGAGAGGGATGAATGCCAGGATCAGAATTCCGTTTACGACCTGCACCTGCTCCGGCAAAAATTTGAGGCCGAAGAAATTCAAGTCGAGCTTCTGGCATTGAATCGTCCATTCGCCGCCGCTGCTTTGATCCCACAGCGCCCAGAAAATCATGGTGAAGATGAAAATCCCCCAAACGCGTCCGAGAATGCTCAACCCTTCTTTACTTTTCAGGTCGCGCAGAAACCCAAGTCCTCCGGGCGGGATGTGCACCATCTTCTTGCGACCGAGCCAAAAAATAATGGTGGCAATAAACATCAAGACGCCCGGCAGACCGAAGGCGTATCTGGGACCGTAGTTTGGATTGCGCAGAAGAATGGGACACATCCAAATGGAAAAGGATGAACCGAGGTTGATGGAGAAGTAGAACCAACCGAAGACGCGCGAGAGCAGGTGCTGGTTGGACTTGCCGAATTGGTCGCCCACATTCGCGGAGACGCACGGTTTGATGCCGCCGGCGCCGATGGCGATGAGCATCAAGCCTATAGCCAGAATCCATTTTTGCCCGAAAGCGATTCCGAACGACGTATCCATCATGGCAAGGGTGAAATGGCCGAAGCAGTAAACGATCGATAGGTAAAGGATCGTCCGGTATTTGCCTAACCAACCGTCAGATAGAATCGCGCCGAAAAACGGCATCCAATAAACCGAAGAAACGAATTGGTGAAACCAACCTTGCGCCTCGTTCTGCGGCATGCCATCCAGCACGCCGGATTTGTTGACGAGAAATTGCGTCATGAATCCGACCAGGATCGCGCGCATGCCGTAGAAGCTGAATCGCTCCGCGCCTTCGTTGCCGATGATGTAGGGAACGCCTGGCGGCATCCCCTTTAGGTTAGGAGGTGACGTTGCGTACGCGTATTTAGCCATGGCGTTCCTTTCGCCTAACGAGGAGTACCGGTCGGGAAAAATTCTGCAGGAGTGGGCGAAACAGCGGCTGCCGGCGAAGTTGCAGGGGAAGTATGCTCAGTTCCCTCGGCTGGTTTTTCCGGCGGCAACTCACCAACGTGATGTTCTTCGCAAGACAAACCGAAAACAGAAAAGGCCAGGAACACGGCTAGGCCGATCCAGCGAATGGGAGATCGCATGCGAGGCGCACTCTAACGATTAAGGCTCGGGGGGCGCAACAAAAAGGTTGAAGCCGCTCCGGCCTGGCGGTGGGGGTCTGGGTGGCAGATCCCACGGCGCCATTGCTTGAGGCAAGCACCTCTACATCATTGAAAGAAGCATCGGGCAGATTACTATGATGCACCGTGGCCAGATCGAGTAAAAACAACGCGTGGAATGAAGTCTTTGCCATCGTTCTGCTTGGCGTCGGAACGCTGCTCTTTCTGGCGTTGATTTCTTACGTGCCGAAGGATCTGCCTTCGTGGGTCCCGTTTAGTCATCTTTCGCCGCCGAATTCGCCGGCGCAAAATTTCATCGGCCCGCTTGGCGCGATCGTGGCGGGCTTTTGTTATTTTATGATCGGCGGGGCGTCCTATTTCCTCGCCGCGATCCTGCTCGGATTCGGTGGGGCGAAATTGTTTTCGGCACGGTTACGCATGACGCCGCGCGCGCCGTGGATCGTGCTCTTTATCGCGTCCGGCGCATGCCTGCTGCATTTGCAGCATCACTTTCTCGCGAACTGGCACTCGGCTTTTAACATTCAGGGGCCGGGCGGCTGGGTCGGTTATTATTTCGGACGGAGGATTCTGCAAAGCACGATGGGGCGCGTCGGCTCCGTTATCTTATTAAGCGGCGTTTACCTAACGAGTCTCATCCTGATGACAGGACTGAGGCCTATTCATCTCGTTAGGCAAAGTGTGGCCGGAGTCCATAATGCCATGGCGCGATTGCGTGAATGGCAACTGAATCGCCGGATGCGGACTTCCGACCTGAAAGGCCAGCTCGAGATCAGCCAGCGCGAACTCGCCAAACAACAGCGATCGATCGAGAAGCAACTTAAGAGAAAAGGCGCACCGGTGTCCGAATCCGCGGCAGCATTTGTTCCGCCGGAAGAGCTGGCCAACCGTCCAAAACCAAAAGTGGTCGATACGACGGCGCTGCCTAACGAGTCGTTATCGGGACGGAAAAAGCCCTCCCTGGCCGAGCTGCGTAGCGCCGATAAGAAAGCTACAGCCGCGTCCAGCCTAACGAGTCGAACATGGGATGCGAAAAACTATACGCTGCCAGGAATTGATTTGCTGGAAGAGCACGATCTCGAAGGGCGCACTGCGGCCGATCCGGCGGAGCTGGAGCGCATTCAGCAAACACTCATTGAAACGCTCGGGCAATTTGGCATCGCCGTGGCTGCAGGGGATATCACGAAAGGCCCGACGATAACGCGCTACGAAGTCTATCCGGCCAAAGGGGTGCGCGTGGACAAAATCGTGAGTCTCGAACGTGATCTCGCACGCGCAACGCGAGCGGAGCGGATCAATATTCTGGCGCCGATTCCGGGCAAGGATACGGTCGGGATCGAGCTCGCAAACAGTCGCAAAGTGATGGTGACATTGCGCGAGCTGTTGCAATCGAATGATTGGGAGGAGTCGAAGACGCGCGCTAAAATTCCGCTCGCGCTCGGCAAAGATGTCTACGGCAAGGCGATCATCGCCGACCTCGCGCAAATGCCGCATTTGCTCGTGGCCGGGACGACTGGAAGCGGAAAGAGCGTCTGTATCAATGCGCTCATCGCGAGCATGCTCTATCGATTCACGCCGGAGGAAATGCGCTTCATTATGATCGATCCAAAGGTGGTCGAGCTGCAGCATTACACTTCGCTGCCGCACCTTGCGTTTCCGGTCGTGACTGATCCGAAGAAGGTGCTGCTCGCTTTGCGATGGGTGATCGATGAAATGGAGAAGCGCTACAAGATTTTTGCACAGGCTGGAGTGCGCAACGTCACAAGTTTCAATGCGCGGCCCGCGAAAAAGACGCAGAAAGAATTGGATGATGTAGCTGCCGCCGTCACTGGCGGCAGGGAATTACGCAGTGATAGCGGTTCTGCCGCTGAGACAGCGGCAGTTACAATGAAGGTTCCGCGTGATGATGAGCTCATCATTCCGGATAAAATTCCGTACATTGTCGTCATTATCGATGAGCTGGCCGATTTGATGCAGACGGCGCCGGCGGATGTGGAGAGCGCGATTGCACGCATCACGCAAATGGCGCGCGCGGCCGGCATTCACATCATCGTCGCCACGCAGACGCCGCGGGCCGATGTCATCACAGGAGTGATCAAGGCGAACATTCCCAGCCGCATCGCGTTCCAGGTTGCATCAAAGATCGATAGTCGTGTGATTCTCGACGAGAACGGCGCCGATCGTTTGTTAGGCCAAGGCGATATGCTTTATCTGCCTCCGAGCACGTCGCGCTTGATCCGCGCTCAAGGTGTTCTCGTTACAGACGAAGAGATTCACCGCGTCGTTGAGTTTGTGGCTGCTCAAAGTCCACCCGCTTTCGACGCGGAAATGCACGAGAAATTGCAAGCGACGGCCGCCCCCGCCGAAGAAGTTTCAGATGAAGACGAAGAATTGGTCGAGAAATGTCTGGAGATCATCCGGCAGGAAAAGCGCGCCTCGACTTCGCTCCTGCAGCGGCGTTTGCGTCTGGGCTACACGCGCGCGGCGCGCATCGTTGATATCCTGGAGCAGCGCGGAATTTTAGGGCCAGGCGAAGGCGCGAAGCCGCGCGAGATTCTCGTCGATCTCGACGCCGCTGTTTAAGACATCAGCTGCGGCTTTTTTTGTCAGTCGAGCGAAATGCCAGTCCGGCTCGGACCGAGACATCTCTTATCGATGCCCGACTAACAGCGAGAGATTCCTCGACTACGCTACGCTTCGCTCGGAATGACAATATGACGGGCGAGTAATTGCGCGAGCGCTCCTATTCCAAACGAGTTTTTGATTGCAATTTGACGTGAGGAAATTGGCAATCGCTATGCGCTCGTGGCAGATTGGAGAATGGATCCCATTCGTCGCCTCACGTTGCGCCTGCTGGAGGGAGCAGGGGCCGACATCAGCTATCACGTAGCGAATTTTCAATTCGCGCCGCCGACCTGGGAGCCGGCGATCAATGCTTATCGCTGCGAGCGGGGCATTCGCATCTGCGTGGATCTTGCCGGGGTCGATCGTAAAGCCATCGATTTGCGCATCGAACCGCACAGCTTCGTGATTCGCGGCAACCGCGAAGTGCCGGAGCCGAAAGATCCCGAAGGCCGCCCGCTCGAAATGTTAGCGATGGAAATCGATTACGGCCCGTTCGAGCGGAGTGTCGCCTTATTCGACGAGGTCGACATTGAAAAAGTGCACGCAGAACAAAAGGACGGGTTGCTCTGGATTCATTTGCCCTTTGCCTCATGAACGAAAATCAAATCACGGTCCTACAAACGCCTAACGAATCGCAACCGATTCGTCCTACCGTTTCCGGCGTGGAAGAGCCTGAAGAAAGGATGCCCGCGATTCCGAGTGTGCTTTCGATCCTGCCTGTGCGGAGCTTCGTCATTTTTCCAGGAACGGTTTTGCCGCTGACAATTGGCCGCACGGCTTCGATCAAATTGCTCGATGAAACTTTGCCGCAAAGCAAAGTCATCGGCCTGTTGACACAGCGGGATGAGAACAAGGAAGAACCGGAACCACAGGATCTTTATTCGGTCGGCACCGCTGCGATCGTTCTGAAACTTTTGCGACAGGCGGACAATTCATCTGTCGCGGTGGTGCAGGGACTGCGACGATTTTCGCTCCGTAAGATTGTGTCGACGCATCCGTATCTGCGCGCGGAAGTCGATTTGCTTGAGACGATCCGACCTGCGCCGAGCAAGGAATGGGAAGCGACCTTCCGCAATCTGCGCGATACGGCGGCGAGATTATTCGAACTTTCGCCCGACATCCCGGAACAGGCGCGTGCCGCGGTTCTCAGCATCGATGATCCGGAGCAGTTGGTTGATTTCCTCGCGCCGAATCTGCAAGTCGATGCCGCGCAGAAGCAGTCCATTCTAGAAGAACTCGATTTGGAAAAACGGCTGCGCGCGGTGCAGACGAGCATTTCATCGCAGCTCGAGATCGCGCAAATCCAGCAGCGGTTGCAGAAAGATGTGCAGTCCCAATTTTCCGATGCACAGCGTCGCGCGTATTTGCGCGAACAACTGAAGGCGATTCAGCGCGAGCTTGGCGAAGGCGAGGGGGCGGCGCAGGATCAAGTGGCGCAGCTGCGCACGCGACTGGAGGAAGCGAAGCCACCGGCGGATGTGCTCGCACAAGCCGACCGCGAATTGAAGCGGCTCGATTTTATTCCGCCGGCGAGTCCGGAGTATTCCGTCATCGTCAGCTACATCGAGACGATCGCGGAACTTCCGTGGTCGAAGTTCAGCGAAGACAATATCGATCTCGATCAAGCGCAACAGATTCTCGATCGCGACCATTACGATCTGGAGAAGGTGAAGCGCCGGCTGATTGAATATCTCGCGGTGCGGAAACTAAATCCGCAAGGGCAGGGCGCGATTCTTTGTTTGCTGGGCCCGCCCGGCGTTGGCAAGACAAGTCTCGGTCAATCCATCGCCGATGCGCTCGGCCGGAAATTTGCGCGCATGAGCCTGGGTGGAATTCGCGATGAAGCGGAGATTCGCGGACACCGGCGCACTTACATCGGCTCGATGCCGGGCCGTATCATTCAGGAACTGCGTCGTGTCGGCACACGCAATCCGGTTTTGATGTTGGATGAAATCGACAAGCTCGGCGCGGATTTTCGCGGCGATCCGGCGAGTGCATTACTGGAAGTGCTCGATCCACGGCAGAACAATGCGTTTGTCGATCGCTATCTCGATGTGCCCTTCGATCTTTCAAAAATCATTTTCATCGCCACGGCCAATTATGCGGATGGAATTCCCGAACCATTACGCGATCGCATGGAAACGATCTCCCTCCCCGGTTACACCGAACGCGAAAAGCTGGAGATCGCGCGCCGTTATCTCGTTAGGCGACAGCTCGAAGAGAATGGACTCAAGCCCGAGCAGTGTGAATGGGACGAGGAAGCGTTGGTGTTCGTGATCAGCGATTATACGAGGGAGGCCGGCGTGCGAGAGTTGGAGCGGCAGATCGGCACAGTCATTCGTGCGGTCGCGGCGCAAGTGGCGCGCGGAAAAACCGAGCATGTCAAAATTACGAGGGATTTCGTGGCGAAAACGCTTGGGCCGGTTCGTTATATTCACGAAACTCGACTTGCGACAAATAAGCCAGGAGTCGTTACGGGACTCGCTTACACGCCGGTCGGTGGCGAAGTGCTGCATATCGAAGCAACGAAATACGCTGGCAAAGGAAACGTTACGCTCACTGGTCAGATTGGAAACGTGATGAAGGAATCGGCGCAGGCTGCGCTCAGTCTGGTGCGAAGTCGCGATGGCGAGATGGGACTAAAGCCGGAAGATTTTCGCGATATGGACATTCACGTGCACGTTCCTGCGGGAGCGGTGCCAAAGGACGGGCCGTCGGCCGGCGTGGCGATGTTCACGGCGCTTGCGTCGCTCTTTAGTAATACGCCGGTGCGATCGGATGTCGCGATGACCGGTGAAATTACGTTGCGCGGTTTGGTTTTACCGATCGGTGGATTAAAGGAAAAGAGTCTAGCCGCGCTGCGCGCGGGAATTACCACGGTGATCATTCCAAAACTAAACGAGAAAGATCTTGTCGATGTTCCGGAAGAGGCGAAGCAAAAGCTCAAATTCGTTCCGGTTGAAACCGTCGATGAAGTATTGCGCATCGCGCTGGAGAAAAAGAGCAACGGCGCCGTGTCTGATAACGTACCGCCCTAACGTTTTTCGAAAAAGCGTCGGTCATGGAAAGAACATTCCGCGATCGTGAAGATGCCGGACGGCAGTTGGCCGAGCCATTGAGCGTTTACGCGGATCGCGATGATGTCATCGTGCTGGGGTTGCCGCGTGGCGGAGTTCCAGTCGCCTACGAGGTGGCAACACGATTGCGCGTTCCACTCGATGTTTTCGTCGTGCGCAAACTTGGCTTGCCGGGATACGAAGAGCTGGCGCTTGGGGCGATCGCCTCCGGCGGTGTGCGCGTGTTGAATCAAGATGTCGTGCGCATTCTTCCAGACCCGGATCGAATTGTGGAAGCGGTGACGGCGAACGAGCTGGTGGAGATGGACCGACGCGAACGCACCTATCGTAATGATCGTCCGCCGCTCGATGTTCGGGGCCGCACCGTCATTCTTATCGATGATGGATTAGCAACGGGCGCAACGATGCATGCGGCCGTGCAAGCGCTGCGCGAACACGAACCGGCAAAAATTGTCGTCGCGATACCAGTCTGTGCGCCGGAGACGTGCCGTGAAATGCAAAAATTTGCCGACGAGATCGTCTGGCTTTTTGCGCCGGAATGGTTTCACGGCGTCGGACAGTTCTACGATGATTTTTCGCAAACGAGCGACGACGAAGTGCGGCGATTGCTGGTTGCGGCGGCGCGCTAACAACAATCCAATCTGTAGCGGCGGTCTATGACCGTCGCTCGAATTCCTGTAGCAGTCGCCCTGTGGGCGACGCGAGCTGCGTTTCGCAAGAGCGCTTCGCATAGCGACGCGGCTACAGAAAGAATGCGACGGTCAGAGACCGCCGCTACAGAAGAAGCACGGCTGCGCCCTTGATCCGTCCGTCGCGTAACGCGGCAAGAGCTTCGTTCGCTTCCTCGAGTGGGAAAGTCTGCGTCGCAGTTTGAACCGGAACGCGTGCGGCGATCTCGAGGAATTCTTCTCCGTCGCTGCGAGTTAGGTTGGCGACCGAACAAATCGCGCGTTCTTCCCAAAGATCGCGATAAGGAAATGATGGTATGTCGTTCAAGTGAATTCCGCCACAGACAACCGTTCCACCTTTATCGAGCGCGCGAAGCGCCGTTGGCACAAGCGCGCCAACGGGTGCGAAAATTATCGCAGCATCCAATTTTTCTGGCGGCGAGTCATCGGAATCGCCAGCCCAAACCGCACCGAGTTTGCGAGCAAATTTTTGACCTTCTAAATCGCCCGGGCGCGTAAAGGCAAAAACTTCGCGGTCTTGAAAGCACGCAACTTGGGTAATGATGTGGGCTGCGGCACCGAAACCGTAGATACCAACTCGTTTTGCGTCGTTCGTTTTTCGTAACGATCGATAGCCGATCAATCCGGCGCAAAGCAGCGGCGCAGCGCGAACATCGTCAAAGACATCGGGAATCGGAAAGCAGAAGCGCTGGTCGGCGGCGGTGAACTCGGCGTAGCCGCCATCGATTGTGTAACCGGTGAAACGCGCGTTATCGCAGAGATTCTCTCGATTGGACTGACAGAACTTGCATTGGCCGCATGTCCACCCGAGCCAGGGAATGCCGACGCGATCGCCAACGCGGAACCGATTTGCGTTATCGCCAAGCGCCTCAACCCGCCCCACGATTTCGTGGCCGAGGATTAACGGCAACTTTGGCGGCGACAATTCTCCATCGCTGATGTGCAAATCGGTGCGACAGACTGCGCAGGCCGAGACTCGGACCAAAACCTGATCCGGGTTCGGACGCGGTGGCGCGAGGTTGCGCGAGACAAGCGGTGCTCCAACCTTTTCAAGCAGCATCGCGCGCATGCTGCTCTTCTTAACGCTAAGTTAACTGCCGCGCTACGCCGTTCGCGGTATCGTCGCCGTGGTGAATCCTTTTAACCCTCGCATTTTGAATGCGAGAATCATGAGTAGAATTCCGAAAACAAGCGCGAAGCTTCCAATCCACCAGACGAGGATGAGGGCGCCAGGACCGGGTAAAAGGAAAAGGAGGACGCCGAAAACGATTGAGGCCAGGCCCGCAAGCACGAGCAGCCACTCGTTAGTTATTACTTTACGCAACTTGATCGCGGCGACGATTTCCATGATGCCGTTCACAATCGCCCATGCAGCGATCAAGATCAGCAGACCGAGCGCGGTGATCCTCGGCATGAAAAACGTCGTCAAGTGGAGGATAGCTTGATGGCAAAGAACTATCGCTCCACCATTTCGGTAAATGTAAGGGAGCAGCCGCAGTCGTTGATGGCGTTGCTGGCATAAAGCGACGAGATTTGGTCGGGAATGAAAACGACAATTGTCACAGCGCGCCCCACCCACGAAATCAAGCTTTCCAAGATCGATCCCAACGAGACGGGTGGGTTCAATAAGGAAGAAGCGCTAGAGAAATTTTGTCAGCTTCGCGAAAAGATCAGCCAGCTTCAGGAAATTTTGTATGCCGAACATCGGCGCAGCTTGTTGCTCATTTTTCAAGCGATGGATACCGGCGGCAAAGACGGCGCGATCAAAAATTTTTGCGCGGGTCTTGATCCCGCTGGGATTCGAATCAACGATTTCAAAGCGCCATCTCAGGAAGAGCTCGATCACGATTTTCTCTGGCGTGCACATAAAGCGACGCCGGGCCATGGAATGATCGGGGTTTGGAATCGCTCGCACTATGAGGACGTGCTCATCGTGCGCGTGCACAAACTCGTGCCAAAAAAAGTTTGGAAAGCGCGCTACGATCAGATCAATCGTTTCGAGAAAAATCTGACGGAAAATGGAACGACGATTGTGAAGTTCATGCTCCACATCTCAAAAGATGAGCAGAAAAAGCGGCTCGAAGCGCGCCTCGGTGATCCGGAGAAATGGTGGAAGTTTAATCCTAACGACGTCAAGGAACGCGCTTTTTGGGATGATTATCAGCGCGCCTATGAAGATGCGATCAACTGCTGCTCGACTGATTACGCCCCATGGCATGTCGTCCCCGCCAATCACAAATGGGCGCGCAATTTTTTTATCGTCAATAGAGTCTTGCGCGTCCTGAAGAACATGGATCCGCGCTATCCCAAGCTTTCGTTCGATCCAAAGACAATTAAGATCGAGTGAATTTTACCGGTCGGGCCGTGCTGGTGGCTTAGCGTGACATCAGGAGCGTAAGTTCGTCTTTAAAGCGCTCTTTCAAGGTGGTGTTGAATTGCAGAACTCGCTCAATATCACGCCGCTCGGCTATTACTTGTTCTCGGTCGCCCCAGAATGCCTCGGTTTTGTTTCTGTCGAGATACTCAAGCGCTGCAGTTAGCGTGACTTCGATGTGCTTGAGACGATCACGAATTACCTTAGAAGGCGTGCCAGCAGCGATTCCCCAAAAGTGACCTGCAGCGAAAAACTTATTTGGTTTCTGGGAGTCAATTAGCCATTCGCGGAATACGGGGTGCGAGATAATCTTGTTAACTTCCGTCGCTAATCCCCTACCTGGCTTTCGTAGGTCATCATCTGTCGGTCGCAGTGCAGCCGCTTTAGCAAACCCGGCGGGCGTTACGCGAAATGTTCGGTCACCCACTTTCGCAATAAGAGCCTTAGCAACTAGGCCACCTTTGGAGTCAATACTTTTAAAGATCTTGTTGGAGTCAGGATAATCATTCTCGAACCCTCGCAATCCAAAGGCATTTCGATCCATCTTCCATGCTTGAACGGCAAGTGCTTCGGCGGTGAACGTTGCTGCGTCGCTCCCATTAGTGCATTCTACCGCACCTAACAGTACCTTCTCTGCCAGCGTCAGCGACTCGACCATTACTCTCCCTCCAAGTCCAAAGCTGAGCCGCCTGAGACGTAGGACTCAAGCCGTTTCCACATTTGCTGCGCGATTCTAACACGATGTCGATTCAATGCACCGAGGTGGTCAGCCCAAAACTCTGGTAGTTGACCTTCACCTTTGCGTGTGAACTCCTCACTCATCCAGACTTGCACCACCATCTCGATGAGTCGCTCCGCGTGATAGGTTCTCCAAAGCGTGGGCTCCGTCGCGTGCTTCTTAAATGCAAAGGCTGCATCGGGACTCTGTAGGTTAAGCCACCACACATTGTTGATCCAATCGGAAGGCTCTTGCCATAGTGGAGGTTGATCAGGATCGCCCGGCCTCTTTACGCCCGTCGCGGGATCGAGGTCACGATCAGTTAACAGCAGTCGCGGGAAGCCTCCACCACGTTTGGGTTCTTGGGGATTGGGAACAACGTGTATCTCAACCGGGATACGAGACCAGACGCCACCGGCACCGGCTTTTACGGCCGTTCGTCCGAGTCTGTTTCCGGTAACTACGCCTTCACGGCTGATTCGGACTATTAGCGGATCGTCTGCATCATGGACCCACTCGAGCAGTACGTTCGTCGACCGGTTACCTTCGTCATCAGTTACTTCAGCAGTAATTCGCTCCCGAGTACTCAAAGGTATCTCAATGTCGCGGGGCGTGAGCAGGACGTGATCAACGCTCCAAACGACGCAATCGATCGCCTCAATCTTTATCGCGGTGTTCTTTACTTGCATCCACACCTGACACTGCCCCTTTTCGCGTGCTTCGAGAATCCCGTCACCCGACACAGAGGCGATCTTCGCGTCACTCGTAAACCATTCGATCATCGCTTTAACAGGTAGATTCTTGTCATCGCGGACACTTACATTGAGGAGCGCGCGCAGCGGTATGCTTAGACCTTTGCCAACGTGTAAACCCTGATCCCACATCGAGAAGGCAATAGACTCGGGCACATAGCCCCACTTCGTGCCACCACCACCACCACCGCCAGGTGGTCCATCGCCGCTGTTCCCCGTCCCGCCGCTACCGTCCCCGTACTCCGGCAGGAATCGGTTCTTGAACTCGTCGAGCCTTTGATTTTCTCGAAAAACTTCGTCTAGCTCATGTTCGTCCTGCTTCTGTTGACGCGTCGCGTTGATCTTCTGCGCAAGTTCGCGGATCTTATGAGCTACAAAGTGATCTATCGCTTCGACAAGTGGACCTGGCTTTGGGCGCCTGCGGCCGTGTTCAACGTAAGCAGGTTCGAGCGCTGGAAGCTCCACAGTGCCGTAAATAAACTGTGAACCAGGCGTTGTTACCGCGACTTCTGCTACTGGCTTCGCGCCGATCATTTGATGCTTAGTGCGATATACTATCTGCCACCGTGGACGCAGGGTCTTGTAAGCGGCTTGCATGTTTTCAGCCGAGGTGTGGAGTGTGAGTCGCCCAGCCTCGCGTTTGCCTCCTTCGGTTGACGACACCATTTCTCCGTCAGGAAGCGGAAGTTCGTCCGGAATCTGAACAATCGACGGTGATTCGAATCCTAGATATGGCGTGATCGGGGGAAGAGTTAGCTTCTTTCCGTCATTGAGTGACTGACCATTATGGATAACAAAGAAGTCGACCTGCTCTAAACAAAGTGTCGATTGCTCATGCCTAACGACTTTGTTGACTAGGTCCTCCGCATCGATGCGACCCTTGTACACGCCCACCGGGTTTTCACCTTCTACCAACGTAAAAGCCTGGCGCGATTTGATTACTGCCTTTACGCGAGTAGGGAGGTCGTTAGGTGTGATCTCGTAAGAACCGAGGGCAGCTCGTAATTCCGCATCGAAAGAGCTAATCTCGACTTCTCGCCCTTCCGCTACGGTCGGTATCCAGCCGGGAGTACCCCGTTCCACAGTTCCTGCTTCACCTTCGAAGCCTTTGCAGTTCCTACGGCCCTCACGAATGCCTAGGATCTTCGCGACTCCCGTGAAGAATCTGTACATGTAAGCCTTCCCGCCGTTACCTTGAGTTGTCTCTTCGTCGAGTTTTAGACCGCGGCGAGAAGCGTCTGGGTCTTGCCACGTGCTCCAAGCAGTCACGTCTTCCAGCGTGGCACCACCAACATCAAGAAGTCCGATCCGAGCAGGTCGGTTACCCGCAGCGTCCTTTAGCAGAAGAACCGCGACGCGCTGACCATCAGGCACATTCGCGCGGTCAACTTGGTATTGCCGTCGCACATTCTTAAACAGCTCAGCTAATCCATCGCCATGAGATGATATCCAACGTGTGACGGCCTCGAGCGTGCCCTTCTCGTGGAACTTAATTGTTTCGTTACGTTCTATTGTCATTTTTTCTTTTTTCATTGAGTCGCTCGCGTTCCACGCCGCCGCCGCTTACGTTTACGGATTGGTGGCATAGCTTCGATTCCCCATTCCGCGAGTCCGTACATCCCTCTGCTCGTACGAATGAAGCGCGGGTCGCGTCGCAGGTATATGATAAGGTTGGCCTGCGTGCCCGCTCCTGGGATTGCCACCTTTCGGATCGATAGTAAACGCATGAGGTCAGAGATGTGGAGTGGCCGACCAGCTGCCGTGAGCTCCTCAAACACCGCTTGCACCGGCGTATCCGCTTCCTGCACGTCCGAAGGTCTTTGCAGGGACAAGACTCTTGAAACGCTAGCCGGTTTAGCCAACGATTCCCCGCGCCTTACTGCGAGAATTCGGGCGAGTAATTGTTCCTCCTCGCGATCAGCGGCTATCTGTTGCTGCAAAGCGGTCATCTGACGCTCCATCTCGGCGCGCCGTCGTCGAAGAGCTTCCAAGGCGCGCTCCACCGCTGTCGTAGACACAAGATTGTCGGCATTTTTCATAGGTAGAGATCACAATACTACACGGGGTAACATAGGAATGCAACAAAAATTTATTTAAATGTAATAATGCAATATTTAAGCACGACTGATAGGGTCCAACAAGAGCAGGCTGAGGATTCGTCGCGCCGAGGCGCCCTACCAAGAGCGTAAATCGAGTACCGGTTAGGCAGGCAGATGGCGAAGCTAGAGCCTTTCCCGACCGTGCTCTGCGCTTCTAGTGCGGCCTGCCGTGCGCGTGGACGATCGCGCGGACAAGCTCAAGCCCCAGCCCGCGTTGCGAGCGGCTCTTGTCGCCGCGATAGAGACGCTCCCAGATGCGCGGAATTTCTTCGGCCGGAATTCCGGCGCAGGCGTCCTTGACCGTGATGACAAGTTCATCGGCGCTCGGCGCGGCGGAAATTTCAACGCGACCTTTCGTTCGATCCAAAGACGATCAAGATCGATTGAAGCGCCTAACGAATTAAGGACTGCTGTTCTTAACGTGGGGTTCGAGAAACCTGCGTATCGCGGGCGCCGCCATCGCGCCGACTTGCCGCGTTACTTCCTGTCCGCCTTTGAACAACGCCATCGTCGGGATGGCGTTGATGCGTAAGCGGCGCGCAAGGTTTTTCGCTCTTTCCGTATTCACTTTCGCGACCAGCCATTTGCCCGTGCCCTCGCTCGCCACTTTGTTGAGTTCCGGTGCGACCATCTTGCAGGGACCGCACCAAGGTGCCCAAAAATCAACCAATACCGGCAAAGCCGAACGACTCGTTAGGGCATCGAAAGCAAGATCGCTTGTCACGTCAATCGGTTCGGCGGGAGCAGTTAGTTCAGTGCCACATTTTCCGCAGCGGCCGGTCTGGCCCAGCTTGTCGTACTGCAGTTGATTGCGCTGGCCGCACTTCGTGCACGCCACCAAGACGCCGCGATCGTCGAGTTCAATGGCGTTCATTTTGAAGGTGCGTGATCGCGCTTGCAGCAATCAAGGAGCGGCGCTTTCTAAAGCGCCGATTACGTCATTCGGCGACTTGGAAGTCGCCGCTCCTTGTTAATCACTCCTGTTTCCAACCGTTGCCGTTACGCGCCAGAGCATACTCGGGCGTAAGATCGATGTCTTCAGTCGGCTCTTCCTCGGTTTCACCCAGAGATTTTTCGTGATGCTCCTTCGCGATGAGCATGTAGAGCGACGGAACGATAAACAAAGTGAAGATCGTTCCGATGGTCATTCCGCCGACAAGCACAAGACCGATTGAATTTCGTGCTGCGGCACCAGCGCCGGTCACCAACGTCAACGGAAAATGACCGGCGACCGTAGCGACACTCGTCATCATGACCGGGCGCAAACGGATGCGCGCCGCCTGTGCAATTGCCTCGAGCTTACCCAACCCTTGCCGCTGCAATTCATTCGCGAACTGAACAATCAAAATTCCATTTTTAGAAACAAGCCCGACCAATGTGACGAGGCCTACCTGCGAATAAATATTGAGCGTGGTGGTAAAATGATCGGTAAAGAATTTTCCGAACGGCATCTTCAAGAAAGTGAAAAGTAGCGCGCCGAAAATGGCGAGTGGCACCGATCCCAGCAGAATAATAAACGGGTCGCGGAAGCTGTTAAACTGCGCGGCCAGGACGAGGAAGATGAGAACGACGGCAAGGGTAAACGCCATCCCGAATTTGCTTCCCTCGGTGCGGAGCTGGCGCGATTCCCCGGTGTAATCGAGAACGTAACCTTTCGGCAAAATCTTGTGCGCCTCGTCTTCGAGAAATTTCAGCGCGGTATCGAGTGATCGTGTCGGCACGCCGCTGATGGTGACGGCATTGAGCTGCTGCATGCGATTTAACGAACGCGCTACCGTCAGATGTCGAAGCGAAGCCACCGTACTCAATGGAATCAACTGACTATTTGGACCGGTGACATAAATATTTTGGAGCTGTTCCGGATTCAAACGATCGACGCGTTTGACCTGCGGGATGACTTTGTAACTTCGCCCCGCAATGTTGAAGCGATTGACGAAGTTTCCGCCGATGCTGGCAGATAGATCGGCGCCGACTTGCTGCATGTTGAGACCGAGCGAGGCGACTTTGTCGTGATCGAAAACGATTTGGGATTGCGGCTGATCGATTTTCGTATCGATGTCGGCGAATCGGAAAATGCCTGCTTGCATCGCTTTCATCTGAAGTTGTTTTGCAAACTCAAGGATGCGTTCGGGGTCGGCCGTTGAAGTGAGAACAAAGGTCACGGGGAAACTTTCACCGCCAGGAAGTGCCGGCGGCATGACAGGAAACATTTGGATGCCCGGGATTTGCCCTAACCCAGCCATCACCTGCGGCAGATAGCCGGCGGTGGGCGTTTTTCGCACGCCCCATGGTTTCAAAACCATTCCGCCAAAACCGCCGGACGGATTCGTAATTTGAAAGGTGAATCTGGTGTCCGGAATATCGAGGAAGACTTTATTCGCTGCGTCCGCATAGCGGATCGTGTCGTCGATTGTGGCGTTGGCCGGCGCGGTCATAATGCCAAAAATGACACCCTGGTCTTCCGTCGGCGCCAACTCGTTAGGCGACATGTACCAGAAAAGCGCGCCCAATAACGAGAGCCCGATCCACACCGTGTAAACCGCCGGGCGCGCGGCGAGCGTGCGATCAAGTTGATGCCCGTACCAATCGCGGAAACGATCGAAGGTACGATTGACCATTCCGGAAAATCCACGATCGGCGTGCTCCGTGCGCAGGAGATGTGCGGACATCATCGGCGAAAGCGTCAATGCTACGACACCGGAAATGAACACCGCGCCAGCGAGCGTGAGCGCGAATTCGCGAAACAACGCGCCGGTCAATCCACCCTGCAGCGCGATCGGCGTATAGACCGCCGCCAGAGTAATTGTCATCGCAATGATCGGGCCGACGAGTTCGCGCGCGCCTTTCAGCGCCGCGTTCATCCGCGACATGCCTTCGCGCATGTGGCGCTCGACATTTTCCACGACAACGATCGCATCATCGACGACCAACCCGACGGAGAGTACGATGGCGAGCAGCGTGAGCAGGTTGAGCGTGAAACCAAACACCTGCATGAGAAAGAGCGCGCCGATAAGTGAGATCGGGATCGCAACCACCGGAACAATCACGGACCGGATAGATCCGAGGAACAAAAAGATCACAACCATCACGATCAGCAGTGTGTCGATCAAAGTTTTTACGACTTCGTGGATGGCGTCGTTGATGTAGGCGGTGGCGTCGTATGCGATCTGGGCCTTCATGCCGCTGGGCAATTCCTGTTGGATTTGCTCCATCTCCGCGCGCACACGCTTGATCACGTCGATCGAGTTTGCGTTTGGCAAAACCCAAATCCCCATGAAGACGGCCTTCTCTCCGGAAAAGCGGACTTCCGTATTGTAATCCTCTGCGCCGAGAACGACGTCCGCGATGTCGCTCAGCCGAATGAGATTTCCCTTATCCTGACGGACCACGAGCTTTTTGAAATCGTCCGCTGTGTGCAAATCGGTGTTCGCAGTGAGATTGACCTGGAGGAGCGAGCCTTTCGTGCTACCGACGGCGGCGAGGTAATTGTTTCGTGAAAGCGCGTTGCGCACATCAGCGGGGCTGATGTTTAATGCCGCCATCCGATCCGGCTTCATCCAAATGCGCATGGCGAAGGTGCGGCCGCCGAGAATGTCGGCTTTTTGCACGCCGCCGACTGCGGTCAATCGGGGTTGCACAAGACGCACGAGATAATCGGTCACCTCGTTAGGCTGCAAAATATCAGAGGTGAAACTCAAATAGGCCGAGGCGAAACGCGAGTCGGCCGCTTCGATATTGATGACCGGAATTTCCGCTTCTGGCGGCAAGTCACGCCGGATCGCGTCCACTTTTGAGCTGATGTCAGAGAGCGCCTTGTTGGCGTCGTAGTTTAGTTTTAGCCGCGCGGTAATGACTGAACTGCCCTGGGAGCTCTGCGACTGGACGTAATCGATTCCGTCTGCGGCCGCGATCGCGCGCTCGAGCGGCGTGGTGATAAATCCGCGCACGAGTTCGGCGTCCGCCCCGACGTAAACAGTTGTGACTGTTATGGCGGCGATGTCACTACGCGGATACTGCCGCACATTGATCGTCTTCACCGCCTGCAGACCGGCGATGAGGATCACGAAGCTGACGACGAGCGCCAGCACCGGACGTTTGATGAAAAGATCAGTAAACGATTTCATGTCAGAATGTGGGAGGGGCCTTTGTGCCGCGACCTAACGAATTGATCGGGACACTGAGGTCCCTCCCACATTGATGTAGCTCGCTCATCATGTATCCGCCGGCGTCGGATTCAGCTCCGGTTTTGGCGCGAGCTTGTTATTGATCGTCACGGCCATGCCGTTGCGCAATTTGAAAACGCCTGTGCCGACAACTATTTCGCCAGCTTTTAATCCCTCGCTCACCGAAACGAAATCGCCGCGCGACTCACCGACTCGGACAAATTGCTGGCGAATGCTCTGCGATTCCTGGCCAGTTTTCGGATCCTTCTTTTTCTCAATCACAAAAACCGAATCGCCGTAGGGCGCGTAGGAAACGGCTGTGCCTGGAATAACGAGCGCTTTGTGTTTCTCCGGAAGAATGACCTCGATCTTCGCAAACATCCCGGGCCGCAAAGCATGATCTCGATTTTCCAGCGTCGCTTGCAACACAACATTGCGTGTAACCGTATCGACCACCGGATTAATTGCCGTAAGCTTTCCGTGGAATTCCCGGCCGGAAAGTACGTCGGTGTGGACACCCACTGCGAGTCCCTGTGATAACCGGGATAGATTTTGCTGCGGCAAGGCGAAGTCGACAAAAACCGGATCGAGGGCCGCTAACGCGACCACTTGCTGCCCGGCATTGATCATCTGCCCGACATTCACCTGCCGAATCCCGAGCTGACCATCGAATGGCGCGCGCACCGTTTTCTTTGTGATCATCGAGTGCATCTGATCGACGGCCGCGGCCTTTTGTTTGTATTTCGATTCCGCAGCGTCGAGTTCCGCTTTCGAAATCACTTTGCGCGTGCCAAGATCGGTCGCGCGTTCCGAATCGGCCTTTGCCAATTCCAGATCGGCTTCAGCCGAATGCAACTGCGCTTCTTCAGCCGAAGTATCAAGCTGCATCAATAAATCGCCTTTCTTCGCCATCGCGCCATTTTCAAATCCGATCTGGCTGACGACGCCGGGCAACTCCGTAGAAACCACCGCGCCTTGGACGGCAGAGACACTGCCAACCGATGCCAGCGTTGGCGCCCAATCTTCCTCTTTCACGGGCGTGCTCGTCACTGTCTCTACCGGCATTGGCGGCTTGGACGACATCATGGTTTTGATCTGCAGGGCTTTGATGGCCGCGAGAATGAGAAACAGCCCAACAACAGCAAGCACTGCTTTCAAGATGATGCCTCGCCTGGATTTTACTTGGGCGTCCATAGTTTCCGGTCTGGCTACGTCATGCATAAGCTGGTTCGGTTTCGGATTTGAACAAGAGGTTCCAGAGTCCGCGCGTTACTTCGCGCTGGCGCTCGCGTCGTTCCGCGTCGGTCATCTCCGCTGGCTGCAAAACGTCCCGCATCAACATGCCGCGCGCGACCGCAAAAATTAATTCCGAAAGTTCGCTCGGCTTGAGACCATGCGCGGTATTCCGAGCTTCGGGCGAGCGCGCAATTAAATCCGTCACTCCATCCATACCTGTTTGCAAAATGCCGCGCACAAGATCGGCGACTTGCGGATTGCGCGAAGCTTCCGCGTAAAGATCGACTACGAACGCAGACAAAACCTTCGGAGAATTTTCGCAGCAATGCGCCGTAAATAGGATGTCCAATGATTCGAACAACGTCGGGGCCTGCCGGGCACGCTCCAAGACCTCGTGAATTTCCTTTTTGTGCCGGTCTGCCATCGCGGAAATAACGGCCTCCTTGTTTTCGAAATAGCGATAGATCAACCCGACGCTGATACCGGCCTCCGCACTGATATCGTGCATGCTGGTTTGATGAAAACCACGTTTGGCGAAGCAACTCATGGCAGCTTCGAGAATTTGCGTCTTGCGATCGACGCTGGTGTCTATCTGGCTTTGAGACATGGGAATGGAAGGTGAATGAACGTTCATTCATTGTCAAATACGCGAGGGACGGGATGGATTTCATCGCCCTTGCTACGAATGAGGCGCCAGTAAATGGACACCATTGAGAGCCCCGCAAGTCCCCTTTTTCATTCCGAGCGGAGTCGAGGAAACTCTCATTGTTTCAAAAACACTAAGAGATGTCTCGACTGCGCTCGACATGACATAAGGGACACGGTCCTTGACGTGGATGACGCGCGGTGTCCTCGTAATATTAATGGCCTCTCGTCGCGCGGATGGTTTTGCAACGTTACCTGGCAAGCTTCGTAAGTTTCCCCTAACGAGTCGTTATCTGATCGGTGTATCGGGCGGCCGCGACTCTGTTGCGCTCCTTCATTGGTTAGTCGAAACCGGTTACCGTGATTTGGTCGTTTGCCATCTCAATCATCAATTGCGCGGCCGCGCTGCGAGTGCTGACGCGCGCTTCGTGGAAGATCTTGCCAAACACCACGGCCTTGAACTCGAAGTGGACAAAACGAATGTCCGCGCTCTTGCCATTCAGAAGAAAATCTCAATCGAAGCGGCGGGACGCATCGCGCGTTATGAATTTTTTGCGCGGACGGCAAGACGCATGCGCACTCGCACAGTTTTTCTGGGGCATCACGCCGACGATCTGGTTGAAACTTTCTTGATCAATCTATTCCGCGGCGCTGGGACGACCGGGCTTGCTGGAATGCGGGAGATTTCCACGCGGCGCGTCGACAATGTCGAACTCACCATCGCTCGCCCGCTTCTCGGGGTATGGCGTGACGAGATCGAGCGCTATGTCGAAACCAATCACCTGGAATTTCGCGAAGACGCTTCCAATCGCGACCTCTCTCCGCTGCGCAACCGCGTTCGTCATCTGGTTATTCCGTATCTGGAAAAAACGCTCGGCCGCAATATTCGAGCGAGCATCTGGCGTGCAGCTACGATCACCGCGGAAGAAGAAAGCTTTTTCGATGAACTGCTGCCGGAGGGATTGACCGAGTTGGAAGCGAAACAGTTGCGTGTGATGCCGCTCACGTTGCAGCGACGGACATTGCGCGATTGGTTGCGCGTGCACAGGGTGCCTGATGTGAATTTCGCTCTTGTTGAGCGCGTGCGGGATTTGGTCGAGCTAACAAGTCGCGTCGCCAAGACCAATCTTCCGGGCGACCGTCATGTGCGACGCCGCGCCGGAAAAATTTTCATCGAGTAGACTTTTGCTGTAGCGGCGGTCTCTGACCGTCGCTCGAATAAACCCAAAGGAAGTGCGACGCTCAGAGAGCGCCGCTACAATTTTGAAATGAGTTCCGAAGTTCGCGTTCGTTTCGCTCCATCACCGACTGGTTACCTCCACATCGGAGGCGCGCGCACGGCGCTCTTCAACTGGCTCTTTGCGCGGCACCACGGCGGCACATTCATTCTGCGCGTCGAAGACACCGACAAATCCCGCAACACCGAAGAAGCAGCCGCCGCGATCTACGATGGGTTGCATTGGCTCGGACTCGATTGGGACGAAGGCCCAAATGTCGGCGGCGATTTCGGCCCGTACTTTCAGAGCGAACGGGATTCGATCTACGAGAGATATCTGCGCAAATTGCAGGACGCCGGCCACGTTTTCGAAGACGCAGGCGCGCTTCGGTTCCGTTCCCCGCGCGAGCACGTTATTGTCGATGACATCGTCTGCGGCAAAATCGATTTTGACCTAACGAATCCCGGAACGCATCCCGACATGACGATCCGCCGTCCCGATGGCTCCTGGATTTTTCATTTCGTCAATGTCGTCGACGACATCGAAATGAAAATGTCGCACGTCATCCGCGGCGAAGATCACCTCTCGAACACGCCGAAACACATCGAGCTCTATCGCGCACTTGGGGCAACGCCGCCACGTTTCGCCCACATTCCGCTCATTATGAACAAGGACGGTTCTAAGATGAGTAAGCGCGATCAAGGCGCGAGCGTGGACTATTACATCAAGCGCGGATATCGACCGGAGGCGGTCCGCAATTATCTCTCTCTGCTCGGTTGGTCGCCGAAGGACAATCGCGAAAAGATGACGATCGAAGAAACCACGAAGATTTTCGATCTAAACAATGTTGTGCGTAGCCACGCGACGTTTGATCCGGACAAACTGCATTGGTTGAATGGCGAGTATGCGCGTGAACTCGATAACGACACATTCCACGATCTCGCTGTTTCTGTCTTGAAATCGTCCGGAATCGCACTCGAAAAATTTCCGGACGACTATGTCCGCGCCGCACTTCAAACCTGCAAAGGCAAGATCAACACGTTCGACGAACTGCCGCCTTACTGCGGTTTCTATTTTAGCGACGACGTCATTTACAACCCGGACGGTGTTGCGAAACATTTCAACGCCGAAAATAAATCGCGCCTGAAAGCGGTGCGTGACGCGTTGGCAGCGTTGCAAAGTTTCGGTGCAAGCGAGATCGAAACGACATTGAAAGCCACGGCGTCAAATCTTGGCGTGAAAGTCGGTGCGTTAGTTCATCCAACACGGCTCGCCGTCACTGGCAGCAACGTTGGGCCAAGTCTATATCACCTGCTCGAAATTCTCGGGAAAGAGAAGGTCCTGTCGCGCGTCGATCGTGCGCTTGCGATTTTTTGAGGTGGATCGAGCAGTCCCTTGCTCGATGTTAGTTTGGCGGCAAAGCCGCAATTATTTCGACATCGCCCGCGGAGCGGCAGACCCACCTTTCGCCGTCTCTTTCGCCCAGGTGTCCTTGAGCGTGATGGTGCGATTCCAAACTTGTTTGTCGGGCTGCGAATCAGCATCGAAGGCGAAATAACCCAGGCGTTCGAACTGATACCGCTCGTTAGGCATCGCGTCTTTTAATGCGGGTTCCAATTTCGCTCGCACAACTTCCAGCGAGTGCGGGTTGATGAATGATTTGAAATCACCGCCTGCATCCGGCTCCGGCACGCTGAACAACCGATCGTAAAGGCGCACTTCGGCATCGACTGCGTGCGGCGCGCTCACCCAGTGAATCGTGCCTTTTACTTTACGATTCGAAGTCGCGCCGCCCGATTTGCTCTCGAGATCGATCGTACAGCGAAGCTCCACGACATTACCGGCCTCGTCCTTCATGACCTCGTCGCACTTGATGATGTAAGCGTATTTTAGTCGGACTTCTCCACCCGGCTTCAGTCGAAAATATTTCGGCGGCGGCGTTTCCATGAAATCGTCCCGGTCGATGAAAAGCTCACGACTAAACGGAACTTTGCGCGTTCCGGAATTCGGATCTTCCGGATTGTTAACAGCGTTCAGTTGTTCGACCTGATCTCCCGGGTAATTCGTTAGGGTAATTTTAATCGGCCGAAGGACGGCGAGACGGCGCGTCGCGGTGCGATTAAATTCACTACGTACGGCGTGCTCGAGCACCGCCATATCGGTCATGCTGGGATATTTTGTGATGCCGATGTTGTAAGCGAATGCGCGCAGGGCGCTCGCCGTGATTCCGAGCCGACGCAATCCGGCAATAGTAATCATGCGCGGATCGTCCCAACCGTTCACAAGCTTCTCGTTCACGAGTTGGATGAGCTTTCGTTTGCTCATGACGGTGTAAGTCAGGTTGAGCCGCGCGAATTCGTATTGATGCGGTCGCGGCTCAGGCAGATCGAGCGCATCAAGTAGCCATTCGTAAAGCGGCCGATGAACTTCGAACTCCAGCGTGCAGACCGAATGCGTGATGCCCTCGATGTAATCGCTCAGCGTGTGTGCCCAATCATACATCGGATAAATGCACCACTTGTTCCCCGTGTGGTGATGCTCGGCGTGGCGAATGCGATACAGAACGGGATCGCGTAGCCAGACGTTGGGCGCGCTCATGTCGATCTTCGCGCGTAACGTCCGCGTGCCGTCTGGAAATTCGCCCGCCTTCATGCGCGTGAGCAGATCGAGATTTTCGTCAACGGGACGGTTCCGAAACGGACTTTCTTTACCGATGCGGCGAAACTCGTCGGTCTCTTCCGGTGTCATGTCGTCGACGTACGCTTTGCCTTTGCGCACCAGTTCCACCGCGTATTCGTAAAGTCGATCGAAATAATCCGACGTATAAAGAGGCGCGCCGCCGAGGTTCGTATCGGCCCAATCGTCGATCAACCATTTCACATCGGCCATGATCGAATCGACATACTCAGTCTCTTCTTTCGTCGGGTTCGTATCGTCCATGCGGATGTTGCAAATGCCGCCGAATTCGTGCGCGATGCCGAAGTTCAAACAAATGGATTTCGCATGACCGATATGCAGATAACCGTTCGGTTCCGGGGGGAAACGGGTGCAAATCTTTGTGTGGCGTCCCGTCCGAATATCCTCCGCGACAACGTCACGGATGAAGTCGGACGGAGTTGGATTATCAGGCGGAGTCATACGGATCGCGCAAAGTTACAGACGAAGGCTTTGATCCACAACCTCACTGCAAGCCGACGATTCATGCATGTCATCCTGGGCGAAGCGAATAACCCCCCACATACCGCATGCGATCCCCGCGCTCTTGATTGCGTGTTCGATCAGCTTGTGCGAGGTGCCTCACATCCGTTCGGGATGACAATGAAGAAGACGCGCGCGAAGGAGATCTACACGCTCGATGATCTAGAGAAATGGGAAGATCTCGCGCGCGGCGTCGACCCGCCGATCCGTCTTGGCGTAATTGGCGACCCCGTCGAGCACTCGCTCTCACCACAAATGCAAAATGCGGCGCTTCAGGCATGCAAGATCAACATGCAGTACGCGCGGTTTCACATTTTGCCTAACGAGTTAGAGCGCGCTCTGAGAATGATTGTCGAACTCGACTTTATTGGAATGAACCTGACAGTACCGCATAAAATTCCGGCTGTCGGCTTTCTTCAGGAACTCGACGAAAACGCGCGACGAATAAACGCAGTCAACGGCATCGCAATTGCCGAAGGCAAGATGCGCGGTTTTAACACAGATGGCCGTGGATTTTCGCGTGCGATTCGTGAAGAATTTTCTGTGGATCTGCGCGACCTGCGTGTGCTCGTGCTCGGCGCCGGCGGTGCCGCCCGCGCGATTGCGCTTCAATGTGCGCGCGAAAACTGTGAACGGTTGGTCATTGCTAATCGCACACTTGAAAAAGCGAAGGCGCTCGTGGAAGAACTTCGCGATTTTTTTGCCGGCCCGAAAGTTCTGGGACCCGTCCCGCGGTTGCAAGCCGTTCCATGGGAAGAAGCGGTGTTCCGATTTCAAATCGCCAATCTTGATTTGATTGTGAATGCAACACCACTCGGATTGCATCGCACCGATCCGTCACCGCTTCCCGCGCGATTGCTCGCGCCGCATCTCATGATTTACGACACGGTCTATTCGAATCATCGCACGCCGTTTATTTCCGCCGCGATCGAGGCAGGCGCGCGCGCCGCGAACGGGTTGTCGATGTTGCTGCACCAAGGCGCGCTCGCATTCGAGATCTGGTTTGGCCGCGAAGCGCCGCTCGATGCGATGCGAAAAGCGCTGGCGATGTAACGCCTCTACCTGTTTTCCTGCGCCATCTCGCTCCCGCGTTTGGCCGCAGCTTCAACTGCGGCGCTCAAGCTTTTCGCCGTTCCTTCTTTTTCCATCACCGCCAGACCAGCGGCAGTTGTGCCGCCGGGTGTCACGACCATTTTTCGCAACTCGTTAGGCGAAAGTTTGCTTTCGAGCGCGAGATTCGATGCCCCGAGGACGGTTTGCGTTGCAAGCTCAAGCGAAACATCGGACGGCAATCCGCATTTTGTTGCACCATCCGCGAGCGCTTCGATGACGGTATAAACAAATGCCGGTCCGCTCCCGGCAAGTGCGGTCACGGCGTCGATTTGTTCTTCATCGACTTGAGCGACGACTCCAATCGCGGCGAAAATTTCTCGAGCGCGCTCAACGTCGTGATCCGTTGTGCGCGCGCCGCGCGCGATTGCGGTGGCGGCGCGACAAATCGCCGAAGGCGTATTGGTCATCGCGCGCATGAATCGAGCGTTTGCCTTTGCTTCCATGCTCTCGACGCGCACGCCGGCTGCGAGTGAGATGACTTGTTTGTCTACAATGAGCGAAGCCAAGTCCCCCACGACGCTCAATACCACGCCCGGTTTTACGCCGATCAAAATAAGATCTGCTTTCTCTGCGACCTCTGCGTTCTCTGTCGTGACGGAAATGCCAAGCTCTTGCTGCAAGGTTTCGCGCGCTTCGGCGTAGGGCTCGCTCGCGATAATCTCAGTGGGCGAACAAAAATTCGCGCGCACCAGGCCGCGAACGACCGAACGAGCCAACTTCCCGGCACCGATGAATCCAAGTCGGTATTTATTTTGTGGGGCCGTTCTCATACTTTGTCATTCTGAGCGAAGCGAAGAACCTCCCACAAGGTGACTGATCACACTAATTAAATAGAAAACCTGGAGTGCAATTGCGACGTCCCTCGCTGCGCTCGGGATGACACCTTGGAAGGGAGCGTTCCGGCAGGTTTGAGAATCTATCGGATTGGTCGAATGTTAATCAATGGTAGCCGCGGGTGTAAATTTCGGTGTCGGTTCGAGCCGAACGGGCGTTGATCTCAAAGAAGATCTGCTCGAGCTCAAGCGCGAACGCAATGCCGTCATTCTCGCGCACAACTATCAAATGCCCGAGCTTCAGGATATCGCCGATTTTGTTGGTGACTCGTTAGGCTTAAGTTATCAAGCCGCGAAAACCGATGCCGACGTGATTCTATTCTGCGGCGTTCATTTCATGGCGGAGACGGCCAAAATCATCAATCCGTCGAAACGCGTCATCCTTCCTGACCTCGACGCCGGATGTTCGCTTTCAGAATCGTGTCCGCCGGAAAAGCTCGCGCAGTTTTTGCATGATCATGCGGACAAAAATTATTACGTCATCGCCTACATCAATTGCAGCGCGGGCGTGAAAGCGCTTTCCGATGTCATCTGCACGAGCGGCAATGCGGAGAAAATCGTGCGCGCCGCACCGCCCGATCGCAACATTCTGTTTGTGCCCGATCAAAATCTTGGCGCATGGGTGATCGAGCGCACCGAGCGCAAGATGGATTTGTGGCAGGGGAATTGTTACGTGCACGTCGAGTTCACCGCGCGCAGCATCGGCAAGATTCGCGAAGAGTATCCTGACGCGCCATTGGTCGCGCACCCGGAATGTACTTACGCCGTGCGCATGCTCGCCGATGAAGTTTGCTCGACGGAAATGATGGTGACCTTTTGCAAAAAATCCCCGGCGCGCGAAATCATCGTTGTGACTGAGGCAGGCATGCTGCATCGATTGCGAAAAGAAATTCCGGGCAAAACGTTCATTCCCGGGCCGACGGAACATTGCGCGTGTGCCGAGTGCCGTTTCATGAAGATGAACACGTTGCAGAAGGCATACGACGCATTGTTGCACATGCACCCGGAAATCATTTTGCCCGAAGCACTGCGCAAACGCGCCGAAGCGCCGATTCTGCGCATGCTGGAATTGAGCAGGTAGCGGCGGTTCACCGAACCTTCCGGGCGATTGAGGTCAATCGCCCCTACCTGTCCGAGCAGAGGGGGATGCAATCTTTTCACTTGTCACGCTTCACGCGTCATCTTTCACTCCTGCGCGATGCGGCAATTCTCCATTTGGCCGGTGCTCGTGGTTTTACTGCTCGGGATCCTTATCCTTCGTGAACCGCGTTTCGAAAAATTGGAGGAACATTTTCTCCGCTGGCTCCTGAACAATGCCCAACCACCAAAAACAACGGTCCCGCTGACAATTGTAGAGGTCGGTCGCGATCGACCATCGACAAAAAAGGACGAATCGTCCGAAGATTCGACGGAAGCATTTCTACACGGCGCCGGCGTTGCTATCTCGCCGCTTGAGCATGCACTCTTTTTGCAATCAGTTTTGGAATTCCAACCCACCGTCGTCGCGTTTGAAAGCATTTTGAAATGGCGCGAGCGCGACAAAGATCAGGAACAAGTTTTTCTCGATCAGGCCATGCGCGTGCCCAAGCTTTTACTCGGCGCGGAATTGACAAATACGCCCGATCCCGATCAGGCGGCGCCAGAGGTTCCGATATTCACGCAAGTCACCGGCACTCGCGGGCACCTGGTGGAATTCTCCGGCGTGGGACGCCAGCCTAACGAGGACATGCGTTTAATTTCCATGCCGGGTTTTATTAATCTGCCCGAAGAAATCGTGGACGATCTCCATGTGCCATTACTTTTCCGGCATCGCGGCGAAGTCATCCCGTCCTTCGCGCTTGAAGCCGTGCTCCTTTGGCTGCGCGTCACGCCCGCCGAAGTGAAGATTGAACTTCCATCCCGGATTTTGTTGCCGGGCGATCGGAAAATTCCGATCCGCGCTGACGGCACGCTTCTGATTAACCCGCTCGTGGCAAAAAACGCGCGCCGCCTCGCATTGAATGAACTCCTTCTCGCCGCGCAGCAACGCGGTCACGCTGGTGTTACGGCCGCGCGACTCGAAAATCTTCACGATCAAATTGTCCTGGCGCGCACGCCGGCGAATCCACTTGGCCCACCGGCTGTCTTCGCCACTACGATTGCGACGATTCAAAGCGGCATATACCCGCGCCGTGTCAGTCGCATTTTCGATTTTGTGATCCTGATACTTGCAGTGTTGGCGGCAGGAATTGTTGGGAAAATTTCGCGCGCCTACCTTGTTTTCGGCGCGCTTGCCTTTACCGCGGCGTATTGTCTGGTCGCTCTGCATTTAATGTCGCGCTGGGCCATCTGGATGCCGGGCTATTTCCCGTTAGGTGTGGTGTGGCTTTTGGTGTTGTTTGGACTTTTGCAACACCACAAAGGAGAGCGATTACCTGAATGATCTCGACAGGAGATTCGGTTGAAGAGCGCGTTGAACGTCTGCACGCGGGCGGCATTGTCGATATGCATTTCGATTTGCCGCTCGGTTTACAGTGGAAAAAGCGAGACGCGGACGTGATCGTGCGAGAGTTCCTGCCGGAATTCAACGCGGGCGACATCGGTGTGCTCGGCGTCGCGACCTATGTTGAGGACGAATACCTGCCGGACAAGGCAGTGCATGTCGCGCTGGGTCAGGTTGCGCGCTTGTATGCAGGAATCGAACGCACGGAAACGTTCGCCCTTTGCAGGACATACGAAGAGATTGAGCGCGCGCGCGCGAAGGGCCGCATCGTTTTCTTGCTCACGATGGAAGGAGCAGAACCGCTCGGCACTGACCTCGATCTCCTGCGCATTTTTTATGAGCTTGGACTGCGCGAGATATCATTAACGCACGCTCGAACCAATGCAGCCGCCCATGGTGGAGTCTTTGCCGCGAGTGGCTCGCCCTCTCATGGCTTGAGTGCCTTTGGCCGCGATCTCGTGCGTGAATGTGAAGCGCTTGGAATCATGATCGATCTCGCCCACATCAATTCGGCGGGTTTCAGTGAGGTCTGCAGCCTAACGAGTAAGCCGTTGATCGTTTCGCACACGAATGCGCGACGTTATTACGATGTTGAGCGCAATATCAGCGATGATCAGATCAAAATGATTGGCGAACGCGGCGGTGTCATCGGGATCAATGCCATTCTCGTTAGCGCGAAGAAAACAGAAGCGACGCTCGATCGTTACATCGACCACATCGAACATGTCGTCGATCTCATCGGGATCGATGGTGTCGGGATTGGGTTCGATTTCTGCGAGTTTCTCTGGCGCGAAATGTCCGAGGAAAAAAAGCAGGAACTGGAAGCAAAGCTCACGACACCGCATTTTTTGCCCAATCTCACGAATCATTCGCACTCTCGCAATGTGACCCGCCGATTGATCGAGCGCGGTTGGCAAGATGATGCGATCGAAAAATTTCTACGCGGGAATTGGATGCGGATTTTTAAGGAACTGCTGTAGCGATCTTCTTTTACTTTTGCTCTTACTCTTACTCTTGCTCTTACTCTCAGGCCCAATCAGCATTCATTCATGCCCCAGTTCGATCATGAGAAACTTAAGGTTTACCAATCGGCGATTAAGTTTGTCGCGTGGTCGACAGAATTGCTTGTTCAAATTCCCACGAAAGCGGCCATCAAAGATCAGCTCAACCGAGCATCTGCAAGCGTTCCGTTAAACATCGCGGAAGAAAACGGGAAATTTGCGATCAAAGATCGTTGTCGGTTTCTTGATTTCGCTCGTGGATCGGCATTGGAATGCGCCGCGCGTCTTGATGTAATTGTAGCGAAGAAGTTGCTACCCGAAGCGGCGGTACAAAGCGTAAGGCCCAACTATTGGAGATCGTTTCCATGTTAATGGGACTGATCAGCAGCCTGAGCACGCGTGTGCACGAGGATGACCCGAACCTGTTGGCCCTAGAGCAAGAGTAAGAGCAGGAGAAAGAGTAAGAGGGCGGATTGAAATTCATCAACCTGACGCGGCGCATCGAAATTGGCGCCAATTGTTATTATCTCGAAGCTGCGGGTCAGCGACTCGTTATCGATTGCGGGATGCATCCGAAATTGGAAGGCGAAGAAGCGCTTCCGAATTTCAAGCCAATCGCCGATCGGAAACTCGACGCCATTCTTGTATCGCACGCGCATCTCGATCACATCGGGACGCTGCCGGTTCTCATGGGGCGGCAGACGGAAGCGCGCGTTTTCATGAGCGATGCAACGGCCGAGATCGGCGGTGTGCTTTTGCACAACTCCGTCAACGTCATGAAGCGGCAACGCGAAGAGCTGGGCGTGACGATGTATCCGCTTTACACCCACCGCGGTCTCGATCGCGTCGTTGAGGAATGGCAATCATGTCGATTAAATCAGCGTATCACTTTGCGTGGCGAAAGGGCCGCTGCGCAGGAAGCTGATGGAATCACGTTCGAATTTTTCGATGCCGGGCACGTTCTCGGTTCGTGCGGGATTTTGCTTAACGCCGAAGGGCGAAAAGTTTTCTATAGCGGCGATGTAAATTTCGCCGACCAGACGATCGCGAAAGCCGCCGTGTTTCCAGAGTCCGGAATCGACGTCCTGATTATCGAGGCGACGCACGGAAATACGCCCTTGCCCGAGAATTTTTCGCGCGAAGAGGAGGAACGTCGTTTCGTGAACGCGATCGATCGGGCCTTTGCGAATGGAGGCTCGGTCCTTAATCCGGTCTTCGCGCTGGGAAAAACTCAGGAAGTGCTGGCAATTATCTACAAGTTTCGACGCGAAAAATTATTGGGCGATTTTCCGTTGTACATCGGCGGACTGAGCACGGGCATGACGGAAATTTACGACGAGCGATCACACAGCACACGGCGGCAATGGCCGCGTTTGCAGCTGCTGCCGGAACTCGAACCATTTGTATTGACCGGCAAAACTGTCGGAGACGCGCCGCCGCGTGGCGGACGCCTCTATGCGTTATCGAGTGGCATGATGACGCCGAAAACTTTGTCGAACATTTTTGCGCGCCGCATCCTCGAAAATCCCAAGCATTCGATTTTCTTTGTCGGTTACGCCGACCCAGATTCGCCAGCTGGAATTCTAAAAGCGGCGAAGCGTGGAGATCGTGTCATGCTCGATCCGGATGGTGTTCCCCAGGAATTGCGGTGCAACGTCGAGCAATTTCAATTCAGCGCGCATGCTTCACGCGAGTCGATTGTGAGCTATGTGAAGCGGCTTGCGCCAAAGAAAGTCCTTCTCGTGCACGGCGACCCGCCCGCGGTGGAATGGGTGCGCGCGCAAACCGCGGCGGCATTGCCCGGATCGGAAGTGATCGTGCCAACTCCGGGCGTGGAGATTGAATTGTAGCGGCGCTCTATGAGCGTCGCATAATTTCTGAGAGAAGTGCGACGGTCGTAGACCGCCACTACAGGGTTAACATGAGAATCGTTTCCTGGAATATCAATTCGTTGCGAAAACGCCAGGATCGTTTGTTCGCCTGGCTTGAAGCCACAAAGCCCGACATCGTTTGCCTGCAGGAAACAAAAGTTCCGGACGACCAATTTCCCGAACTTGCATTGCGTGGGGTTGGCTATCACTCGGCGTTCCATGGCGAGAAGTCGTACAACGGCGTCGCTATTCTATCTAAGTCGGAGTTACGCGACGTGCGCCTCTCGCTTTGCGACGAAGTGGAAGATCGGCAGGCACGCGTCATCGCCGCGACGATCGATGAGCTGCGCGTTTATTCCATTTACGCGCCGAATGGCCAGGCCGTTGGGTCGCCCGCATATGATTACAAATTGAAGTGGTATGCACGGCTTCGAAACTGCCTAACGAGGGACTTATCTGCTCACCGCAAGCTGATCGTGGCCGGTGACTTCAACGTCGCTCCAAAGGACGAGGACGTATACGATCCGGCTTTGTGGCGCGGAGCAATCATGTGTTCGGATGGCGAGCGTGCCGTTTTTCAAGAGCTATGTGGGACGGAACTGGTCGATACGCTCCGATTACATCATCCGGAATCCGGCCTTTTTACCTGGTGGGATTATCGCATGCTGGCATTTCCCAAGAATCGCGGATTGCGCATCGATGCGGTTTTAGCGAGCACCGAATTGGCGAAGCCGTGCACGGCTTCGGGAATTGATCGTGAAATGCGTAAAGGCAAAGATCCATCCGATCACGCACCGATCTGGGCCGAATTTAATTTGTAGCGGCGGTCTTTGACCGTCGCTTAATCTTTCGCGCAGGAAGTGCGACAGTCAGAGACCGCCCCCACAGGAGAAAAAGTCAATGCAAGTTTCCTCGCCGCCGCCCAAGCCGCTCATGATCTGGGATGGCGATTGTCATTTTTGCGGACGCTGGATCGAACGGTGGCGTGAGATCACGGCCGGACGCGTCGATTACGAACCATTTCAAACCGCCGCGGAAAGGTTTCCGGAAATTCCGCGCACTGAATTCGAGAAAGCGGTGCAATTCATTGAAACCGATGGCCGGGTTTTTCGGGGGGCCGAAGCAGTTTATCGCTCGTTAGGCTACAGCCGGAATCACCGTTTTTTTGAATGGCTTTACGATAACGTTCCTGGTGTCGCACCGGTATCTGAAATCGCGTATTCCTTCGTTGCAAGGCATCGCACATTGGCGTCGAAGACTACTCGCTTGATGTGGGGGAAGGACGTCCGGCGTCCGACTTATTTTGCGGCCCGCCGGCTTTTTCTTCGTGCGCTCGGGATCGTCTATCTTATCGCTTTCATTTCGCTTTGGTCGCAAGTCGACGGATTAATCGGCGCGAATGGCATCTCTCCCGTTTCGCAGTTCCTCGCCGCGGCAAAAGAACAAATTGGCGGCCGCGCCCATTTCATTTTACCCACGCTTTGCTGGTTCAACTCGAGCGACGCGTTTCTGCATTTCTTATGTGGCGCCGGCGTAGTCACTTCGATTGTCCTGATTCTCGGGATGGTGCCCATTCTTTGTTTGATCGCGCTATTTATTTTCTACCTGTCGCTCACGATTGCGGGCCAGACGTTCCTCAGTTTTCAATGGGACATTCTGCTGCTGGAAGCAGGCTTTCTCGCCATTTTTTTCGCGCCGTGGACATGGCTAATGACGGCGAAGCGCGAAGCGCCATTTTCGGGGGTCGGTTTCTTTCTACTACAGCTGTTGCTTTTCAAACTGATGTTCATGTCGGGGGCAGTGAAGCTAACGAGTGGCGATGATTCATGGTGGAACCTGACCGCGCTCGATTACCACTATTGGACGCAACCGTTGCCAACCGTTCTCGCATGGTGGGCCGCGCAGAATTCCGAATGGCTGAAACATTTCTGCACGTTCGTTGTTCTTTTCGTGGAAACGCTCGTCCCATTTTTGATTTGGGCGCCGCGCCGGCTGCGTTTTGTCGCGTTTGTGTTGTTTGTTTCGTTGCAGATCATGATCGCGCTAACGGGCAATTATTGTTTCTTCAATCTGCTCACGATCGCGTTGTGTTTTTTACTTTTGGACGATGTGCAAATCGCTCGGCGGAGAAGTGCGACGGTCACAGACCGCCGCTACAATAATTGGATTCCGACGCTCGTGCTGATCATTACGCTGCCACTCAACGCATACGTGATCTTCTCAGCGATCAAACCGGAGATGCAATGGCCGCGATCTATCCTCGCGCTCTACTCGCGCATCGAAGCGTTTCGCATTGTTAACGGTTACGGATTGTTTCGGGTGATGACGAAAGAGCGGGCTGAGATCGTAATTGAAGGGAGCGAAAACGGAAGCGATTGGCTGGAATACGAATTCAAATGGAAGCCAGGCGATTTGAAACGCGCGCCGGGTTGGGTCGCGCCGCATAAACCGCGGCTCGATTGGCAGATGTGGTTCGCCGCCCTCAGCAATTATCGCGAGAACCCATGGTTCACGAGATTGGTGATTCAGCTCCTGAAAAATTCACCCGACGTCACGAAACTACTAGCGGACAATCCGTTTCCAAAAAATCCGCCGCGTTATATCCGCGCTATTGCTTACGATTATCATTTCACCACCGCGGCCGAGCGCCAGGCAACCGGCGCATGGTGGAAACGTGAGGAGCGCGGGATTTATTTGCCGCGTGTCTCGATTGAGTAGATGGCTTGGGCCTGTATTCGCTCCCTGATCGCGATTGCGCGAATCGAGATTAGAACTTTTGATGGGAGCGAAAGCGTCGCAGCGCCAAAAGTCCACAACTGCTGAGAAGCATCAGCATCCAGGTCGAGGGCTCAGGCACGATGTCAACGCGCGCGGCGAGGAACGGATCTCCTGCCGATCCGCCTGTGAACGAGTGGGTCTTGAAGATTATCTCGTTCGATCCCAACTGAAAGTCCGACCCCGGAATGGGCAGGCCACTGACCGGCGACTGATCGTTAGTGTTGAGGGTGTCGCCATTCACGACCGAGCTCAGGTCCACCGAATTGCCGTTCACGAGCAACTCGAACAAATCATTGGTCACGAACTGAGCGGTGGCGGACATCGTCAATTCAGTGAGTGTAAAGGTAAAGCGGTACCACCTGTCGGTTACGTTGAATGGATTTCCACCTTCAATGCCCGTGACCATGTCTCCGTCAGGCAAGGTCCGAGTGGATAGCTGATCCGGAGGTCCGTAGCTGACTCCGCTATTAAGTGAGATCTGCCAGTCCGCCCCGGTTTCAAATGAGGTATCAGCCTTGGATACCGCGGCGAGCGAAAGCAGCATCAGGGCGAGGGTGGTAATTAGTGAGGTCTTCATCAATTACCCATGCAAGAAACCGGTCCAGGAACGGACATGGAATTTGGGATTTCTGTGTTCTTGCGGCCTTGCGGCTGCTAGAATTTATGGAGCCAACGGATTTAATGGGAACGCCCTTGTGAATATTACCCCGCCCGAAGATGTCACTGTCTATATGCGTCAATTGGGGAAAGGCGATCCTGACGCAGCGGCGAAAGTGATGCCGATTGTTTACGAGGAATTACGTCGATTGGCGCGGGGATATTTGCAGAATGAACGGCCGGGACACACCCTGCAGCCAACCGCGCTCGTGCATGAAGTTTACTTGCGCTTGGTTCAACAAAAGGATGTGGAATGGAAGGATCGTTCCCATTTTTTCGGCATCGCCGCGCGTTTGATGCGGCAGATTCTTGTTAACTACGCCAAGGCGCATCGAACGGAAAAGCGCGGAGGCGGTGAGGCGAAATTATCGCTTGAGGCGGCCGAATTTGTTCCGCAGGAATCGGCCGATGATCTCGTGGCGCTGGATGAGGTGCTGCAAGATCTGGCCAAAACTTATCCGCGACAAAGTGAAGTGGTCGAATTCAAATTCTTTGGCGGGATGGAAACGAAAGAGATCGCGGCGGCATTGAACATTTCGGAAAAAACCGTCCTGCGCGATTGGAGCTTTGCGAAGTTGTGGTTGTTCCGGGAGCTGAATCGAGAAAGCGGGAATGCAAACTGAGAAGGTTCTCGAAGTCGTAACCTCCGCGCTCGATCTCGAACCTAACGAACGAGGCGCGTTTCTCGATCAGGCATGTTCCGGTGATATCGATCTGCGCGCGGAAGTTGAATCGTTGCTCGGTCAACAGGACCACGTGCGCGATTTTATCGAAGCGCCGCCCGCTGCGGTCGCCGCGGAAGTTTTGCAGGAACCCGACACCGACCCCTTCGAAGGAAAACGCATTGGGCAATACCGGTGCGTCCGAAAAATCGGGCGCGGGGGAATGGGTGCAGTTTATCTCGCGGAGCGAGACGACGAGCAATACCGAAAACAAGTCGCAATCAAGCTCATTACTTATGGGCTCGATCTAGAAGAGGTCCGTCGGCGATTTCGCCATGAACGGCAGATTCTCGCCACCCTTGATCACCCGAACATCGCCAGATTACTCGACGGCGGCACGACAGAGGAGGGTCTGCCCTACTTTGTCATGGACTTGGTCGATGGCATGCCGATCGATGCCTATTGTGACGCTTGTAAACTGGACACGAACGCGCGGTTGGCATTGTTTCGCACGGTTTGTTCCGCGGTGCACTATGCGCACCAGAATCTAGTTATTCATCGCGATATCAAACCAGGCAATATTTTGGTTACGGCCGATGGCGTTCCGAAACTACTGGATTTTGGAATCGCGAAGTTACTTGATCCGGATCCGTCGCTCACGTTCGCGCGCACGATTACGGAAATGAAAACGTTAACCCCTGAATACGCGAGTCCCGAGCAGGTAAAGGGTGAGAAAGTAACGACCGCCACCGACATTTACTCGTTAGGCATTGTGCTCTACGGATTGCTCACCGGGCATCGACCTTATCGAATCAAAACTTCGCGGCCGGATGAGATATCGCGGGTCATCTGTGAAGAGGAGCCGGAGCGGCCAAGTACCGCGGTTGCAAGAGATAAAACATCGAACATCGAACAACGGAAATCGAGATCTCTGCGCGGCGATCTCGACAACATCGTTTTGATGGCGATGCGCAAAGAACCGGCACGGCGCTACGGTTCGGTTGCGCAATTTTCCGAAGACATTCGCCGACATTTGGTGGGGTTGCCGGTAATCGCCCGCAGAGATACCTGGAGTTATCGCACCGGGAAATTCATTCAACGTTATAAAGTCGGCGTGGCCGCGGCGGTCCTCCTTGCCTTGACTCTGGTCGGCGGAATCATCGCCACGGTTTGGGAAGCGAATCGCGCAACCAAGGAGGCAAAAATTGCTGCTCAGCAGCGCGATCGCGCGGAAGGTCGTTTTCGGGATGTGCGCCGGCTCGCGAATGCGCTCTTATTCGATATCGCGCCAAAAGTCGAGCGACTCGAGGGCTCGACCGAAGCCAGGACCTCACTCGTTAGGCGTGCGTTGGACTATCTCGATTCGCTGGCAAGGGAATCTGGCAGCGATCCTCAGCTGCAGACGGAATTGGCTTCGGCTTACGAAAAGGTGGGCGAATTGCAGGGAGCGCCGCGGAAAGCAAACCTAAACGATTTTTCCGGCGCGATTGCCAGCTACGAAAAGGCGCGAGAAATCCGGCGACGGTTATTACAGAAGAGCCCTAACGACCTTGAGAATTTGCGGCTTCTGGCGGCTAACCTGAGCGCAGTCAGCTTTATTCGCTGGTGGACGAGCGACGCAAGCGGATCGCTGGAGGATTCTCAAAGAGCTCTCGAGGATTATCAGAAACTTCTCAAGGCGCAGCCGAATTCAGCCGAGCTGAGGCTTGCATCGGCCGAGGCTCAACTAGATCTCGCTCACACATATTATTTCAACGACCAACTGGCCAAAGTTTACCCGCCACTTCGGACTGCGATAGCCACACTCGAAGGTCTGCGCCCAACAGATCCTGAAAATCCGGAAATTCTGCGGCTACTCGGCCGGGGCTATACCCTTCTAGGCATGACGCTTTCGTGGGACGGAAAACAGAAGGAGGGCGAAACGGAAATGGCGAAAGCATTCGGGATTAATGAGCCTCTCGTCGCGAAGTATCCTAAGGACAATGTCCTGAAACAGGCTTTGCTGCATACTTACTTGCAAAGTTCGCAGCTCTACGAAGATGCGGATCCTGCCCGCTCGTCCGAGATCCTGCAAAAAGCGCGGACCGTCGCTGAGCAAGCAATCCAGAGTGATGCTGCCGACACGCAGGCACGCCAGAATCTGGCAAAAACATATTCGATGCTTGGTTTGGTCTCACTGCGCTTGAAGAAACCTGACGAGGCTGTCGGTTATCTGGAAAAATCATCAGGAGCCTTTGCCGAACTGGAGAAACTCAACCCGAACAATCGCGCCTACAAACATGACATCGGCAGAGTCTTGATTTTTCTCGGGCAGGCGAAACATCAACAAGGCAATTTTTCCGAGGCGCTAACGAGTTACAAAAAAGCTGCCACCCTTTTCGAAGACGACGCGCGCGTCGACGCGGGAAACAATTTTCCTGTTCGCAAATTAGCGACCATTCATACGTATATTGGGGATGCGCACCGAGACTTTTCCGAAGTCACCAGCGGGTGGGAGCGTGAGGCGCACATGCAAGGCGCGAAAGAAAATTACCGGCGGGCGCTCGATATCTTTTTAAAATTAGAGTCGCAACAGGCTCTCACCGAATACGATCGCAAGGACATGGAAGAGGTACGGGCCGCTGTTCGAAAATTTGAGCGGGACTGAGGCGATCTTAATTCGAAAATAAACTCTCGTGGGGAGCGAGTTGTCTTAGTATTAACGGTTTGGGAAAAGGGGACCGCGTTGAAGACCGAGGCGAACGATGTCACAGAGCTTCTGATCAGGTGGCGCGAGGGCGACGAGGATATGCCCGCGCAGCTGATGCCGCTGATCTACGAAGAGCTACAGCAGCTGACACGCAATTACCTTGAGCGCGATCGAAGCGGCGACACATTGCAAACCCCTCCCGTGCGTGAGGCGTATTTCCGGATGGTCGACGACACGCAAACCACGGGGCAAGATCGCGCACATTTCTACGAAGTCGCGGCGCGTGAGATGCGCCGCGTGTTGGTGGAACACGCGCACGACGCCGATAAAAACGGCAACAGCGAAGCGAGCCTGGTCGTGTTGGATCGTCTGCTTGAAAATTTTGCCGAAACGTATCCGAGAAAATCCGAGGTGGTGGAACTCAAGTTCTTCGGCGGACTTGAAGTGAGCGAGATCTCGGAAGTTCTCGAGATCTCCGAGAAAACGGTGCTGCGCGACTGGAACTTCGCCAAGTTGTGGCTTTGTCGCGCATTGAGCGATGCAGCCTGAGCGAACCGAGCGGCTTGCGGACTTAGTCGCGTCCGCTCTGGAATGCGCCGTCTCCGAGCGCGCTCAGTTTTTAAGCGACGTCTGCGGCGACGATGTTGCTCTGCGCGAAGAAGCTGAGTCGTTGCTGCTATTCGAAGATGACGCGCGAGATTTTATCGAGACCCCAGCTCACGAACTCGCGCCGGAAATAGTTCTGAATGGGACGAGCGATCCTGTAACTGCGCAAGAGCCAATTTTTCAGGGCGAGGTTACCGCTGATTCCGAAACCGAACTGCAAGAACCCGAAACTGAGCCCGACGATCAACACGACATTGGCTTGGAAGGCGATCGTGAAGAAACAAAAGCAGGCGAAGACGAGCCGGTTCTACAACGTCCTGAAGAGATCGAGACTCCCCCTGAAATTCCTCCAGCGTTGGCGAGCGAGCATCCTCCTTCTCACCCGCTCGCGTTCGGTTGGCCACAGCGCGGGGCCGTGTTAGCGGCCGCCCTGTTAGTAATCGCGCTTGTGATTGGCCTGAAGGTTGCCCTTCGGGATGCAAAAAATGCGCGACATCGGCGTGACGTTATGCAGGAAGAATTATCTCGAACCCAAAGCATCAATAGCTTTTTGCAGCGGGTATTTTCCTTTTCGGATCAAAGTGTGCCTTCTGTTTGGCCGGTCGCGCAGAGGAGAAGTGTAACGGTTAAGGAAATGCTCGATCGAATTGCCCCGCAGGCGGAGAGCGAGCTGGGCAACCGGCCTGGAGCGCGCGGCGAACTCTTGCGAACGATCGGTAACGCGTACGCGGCTCAGGGAGAACACGCCGCGGCGGAAAAAAATTTGCGCGCGGCCCTCACAGCGCAAACTGCTTTTTACGGGGAGCAAAATGCCGAAGTCATGCAGACGACGGTCGATCTCGGTGTTCTTTTATTTCGCCGCGAAAAATTCGCGGAGGCTGAACGCTTTTTGGAAAAAGGAGTGACCTTCCTGCGAAAACAGCGGCAAGCGCGTGCGGCTGACTTCAGCGCGGTGAAGTTGGCCTATGCCCTCGATAATCTTGGCGCGGTAAAGTTTTATCAAGGCGATGCAAAAAATGGTCGGGCGATTCTCGAAGAAGCGCTTCAGATCGCGACCCAGGCGCAAATACGGGAAGCCGATCGGTCCATTGTGACGAACATCAAAACAGATTTGGGCGGACTGCTCGTGGCGGTCGGCGATTTTAGGAAAGGAGAAACGTTGTTGCGGGAATCGCTCGCAGAGTTCCGTAAAGAGACGAATCACCCGCGATGGGAAGAAGGCATGACGTTGCAAATGCTAGGTGAACTGGCGCTCGCCAAAAGGCAACCGGGGGAAGCGGCCGAAAACTTCCTCGTGGCTGAAGAAATTTATCGTGAAACGCTAGGAGATAAGAATCTTTACTTCGCGCGCAATTTGGAACGACGAGCGACGGTTTGCTTGATGGAAAATGATTTGCAGCCGGCCGAAGAACTTGCGCGCAAATCTCTGGCGCTCGCACAAGAGTGCTCGCCCGATGACAAACTTCCCTGGACCGATTCGATGGTGACCTTGAGCAGTGTCTTGATCAAGGAACGTCGCGTCGCGGAAGGTGAAGATTATTTGCGTCAAACTCTTCGCATCTGTGAAGAACAACCGACAAGGAATTATGCCGCCATAAGTCTGGCGAAGATTCGACTGAGTCAATTGCTTCTCTCTCAAGATCGCGCGACCGAAGCGGAAAACCTCGCCTTCGAAGCTCACAGCGAAGCGCGACAGCACCTCGAACTCCAGGATCCCATGCGAAAAGCAGTGGCGAGCAATTTGATTGATATCTACGAGCGGCAGCAAAAACACGAAGCGGCCCGCGGAGTAAAATGACAGGCGGCGTTGTCTGTGTCGGCCGGGGTCACATTGAGAAAGAAATGATTCCTGATATGTTTGTACGTGCCGAAAGAAGCGCAGATCGTGACTGAAGGAACGGTGACGCAGGTGTTACCGGGCACGATGTTTCGGGTCGAATTGCCAGGCTCGCGCAACGTTCTGGCGCATATATCCGGCAAAATGCGCAAGCATTTCATCCGCATCGTCCCGGGCGACAAGGTCGAGGTGGAGCTTTCCCCTTACGATCTGACCAAGGCGCGGATTATTTTCCGCGAGAAATAGCGCGTTTCCTGTTCGAAGGGTAAGCGCAAAGAGAACACGACTTACGTTCTTCCTCAGGGGAACTATTTATTCCCGCGGACTGAGTTTGCTCAAGCAACGAGGCCGCGGATATTGCTGGAAGAATTCACAGGAGAAAAATTATGGCGGAAGAAAATAAAACAAACGCGGGAACGGCTGGAACGGCTGATGCCCAGAACAAATTGGAGAGCAGCAGAACACACGCGCGCAAAGCGGCCGAAGATCTAAAGTCGGCTGCCGGCGCGGTCGCGGAAGAATATCGCGGCAAAGCGGAAGAGGCTTGGGAAGGTGCACGCGGCAAAGCCGAACAAGCATGGGAAGATGCCAGATATCGCGCGCGCACGTTCCAAGAGGACAGCGAGCAATACATCCGGGAGAATCCGACGAAGGCGGTCTTTACCGCGCTCGGAATCGGGTTTGTGCTCGGATTAATTTTCCGGCGTTAAGAAAAGCGCTGGATGGCTGGGGAAACCATGCGGTTCCGCAATCCGGCGGGGCATCACGGGCTGCTGGGCAATTTGTTCGGCGCGCTCAACGCGCTCATCGCTTTTTTTGAGACTCGTTTCGAGCTCTTTGCCCAGGAATCAAAATCGGCGCTGGTAAACATCATCATCCTCGTCAGTTGCCTGGCAGGCGCGGCGTTGTTGTGCGGAATCGCAATTATTTTTTTGCTCGTCAGTGCAGTCGCGGGGTTGGCGCACGCGTTGCACGTATCGTGGGTTTGGATTGCGGTAGCGGTCGCGTTGATACAGTTCGTGCTCGCGCTTCTTTGCGTAGTCATTGCGCGCAGCCGAATGAAGAAACCGATGTTCCGCGCCATGGCAGCTGAACTAAAGAAAGATCGGGAATGGCTGAAGACCCTGGAAAAGACAGATCTCTAGCTGAGATAAAGGAACGTATCGAGCGTTCGCGTTATGAGTTGGGCCGCGATCTTCGTGGGCTGCGCTACGAACTGGATATTCCACTGAAAATCAAAAAATCGTTTCAGCGCAAAACGGTTCTTTGGGTAGCGGGAGCGATTCTTCTCGGCTTGATGTCCACTGCCGGATCGGCGCGAAAGAAAAAAATTTACATCGACGCGAAAGGAAAAAAGAAAGGTCAGGAAAAGCTGGTCGAAGCCGGACTCCTACTCACGGGGGTGAAATTCGCCGCCAGTGTTCTCAAGCCGATCATTGTTAGTTACGCGATGCAGAAGCTAAATGCTTTTTCGAAAGACTCGCGCTCGAAGCAGAAATGGTGAGGGCGTTTTAGATTTACGCGACGGCGTCCGGTGCATAACTATCTTTGCACCGATTCGTGACCGCAAAATCGATAGAGCAGCCGCGCCAAACCACGTCGAAAACATTCGCGCACGTGGACGAATACTTGTCCATGGCGCAGAAAGCGGGCGCGTCCGATGTCCATCTCGGCGTTAACGCGCCTGCGATCTGGCGATTGCATGGCACGCTGCAGCCAATGTGGCACGACGCGCCGCGTCTGACCGCGCCGCAAACAGTTGCGCTCGCTGATGGTTTTCTATCTGATCTCCGCAAAACCGAGCTCGCTCAGCGCGGTGATGCCGATTTCGCTTACGCGAATAATTTTGGTCGCTTTCGCACGAGCGTAGTCCGACAGCGACTCGGCACCGACATCGTCTTTCGCGTCATCAACACGAGCGTGCGCACGATGGATGAACTCGGTTTGCCCGAACATTTGAAATTGCTCACGCGTTATCAGAATGGGCTAATTCTCGTCACTGGTTCGGTCGGTAGCGGAAAATCGACGACGCTTGCGGCGTTGGTCGAGCAGGTAAACATCGAACGACGCGAGCACATCATCACGCTTGAAGATCCGATCGAATATATTTTCGAACCGAAAGGTTGCCACATCACACAACGCGAAGTGCACACGCACACTCGCTCGTTCGGCGCGGCCCTGCGCGGCGCGCTGCGTGAAGATCCCGATGTCATCATGGTGGGCGAGATGCGCGATTTGGAAACGATCTCCCTCGCTATCACCGCGTCGGAAACCGGCCACCTCGTCCTGGGCACACTGCACACCGGCAATGCGTCTCGCACGCTCGATCGTCTGCTCGATGTTTTCCCCGTCGATCAACAGGAACAGATCCGCATCATGGTGAGCGAATCGTTGCGTGGAATCATCAGTCAACAGCTCCTGCCGCGGGCGGATGGCACCGGTCGTGTCCTTGCGCTCGAAACGCTCACCAACACGCCTGCGGTGGCGAACGTGATTCGCGAAGCAAAAACCTTCATGCTTCCAGGCATTATCCAGACTGGAAGAAAGCAAGGCATGCAATTGATGGACGATGCGCTCAGTGATTTGCAGACTCGTGGATTGATCAGCGCTGAGGAAGCGTATGCACGCGCCGAACAAAAACAGGAAATGCGAAAGCGTTTGAAGACCTGACGTCGAATGCCCTATCTCGATCAATTCTTTCACTTGTTGGTAAAGGAGGGCGCGTCCGATCTGCACATCGGCGAAGGCCAACCTCCCAGAATTCGACGCCACGGCGACGTCATGCCGATCCGCACGGAACCGATCACGCGTGACGAAGCGACCGTCATGATGAGTGAGATCTGCGGCCCGAAAAACTGGGAGCTCTTCCAGCAACGCGGCGATCTCGACTTTGCGTACGAAATGGACAAGCAGTCGCGCTTTCGCTGCAACTTTCTAAAACAGGCAAACGGGTACGGCGCAGTTTTTCGCCTCATCCCAACCAAAATCGCCAGCATTGAAGAGCTCGGGATTCCGCCTGTTGTGAAAGAGTTTGGAGACTTGCGCGGTGGTTTGGTGCTCGTGACTGGTCCAACCGGCTCCGGAAAATCGACGACGTTGGCGGCGCTGATTGATTACATCAACGCAAAGTTTTCTCGCCACATCATCACGATCGAGGAACCGATTGAATTCGTGCACGACAACAAGCGCAGCATTATCACGCAGCGCGAAGTGCCGACGAATGCGGAGTCGTTCCCGACCGGTTTGAAAGCGGCGTTGCGCGAAGATGCTGACATCGTGCTCGTCGGCGAGATGCGCGATCTCGAAACCATTTCCCTCGCGCTGACCGCCGCCGAAACGGGCCTGCTCGTCTTTGGAACCTTGCACACAAACAATGCGCGCAAGACCGTCGATCGCATGATCGACGCATTCCCAGCAGACAAACAGCCACAGGCGCGGACGATGCTGGCGAATTCGTTGCGCGGTGTGCTCGCGCAACTCCTCTTGAAAAAGGCGGACAGCTCCGGTCGCGTCGCCGTAAATGAAATTTTGATCGCGAACGCGGCGGTCTCCGCAATCATTCGCGAGGGTTCGACGCAGAAGTTGCAGGACGTCATCGTTTCGGGCAAAGGGCAGGGAATGCAGTTCATGGACGATGCGATTTGGGCGTTGCTGCAAAATGGCGTCGTCTCTCCGCACGAGGCTTTCATGAAGGCAATCGACAAGAATCTCTTCAAAAAATTCCTTCCGGAGGACGAGCAGCAGCTGAGCAATTCCGCCGGCGCCGCCCCCGATGACGAGAAACGCGTTCCGGGAAATTTCGTCAAAACCACGCGCCGCGCTGCCCGGCCCGTTCGTTGACAAGGAAAATAGCGGCTGCTAAAATCGCGGGAATTTAGGCGGGTAGTCTTGGGAAGGCTGCCCGAAGAACTTCTGCATACGCTACTTAATAGTCAGGTGTTGGTGCTCAATCGCCTGTGGCAGGCGGTGAATATCTGCTCGGCGCGTCGAGCGTTCGCCCTCGTTTATCAGGGTCACGCGCAGGTCGTGTCCTCCGATCCGCAGAACAATTTTTTCACGCACGATTTCGATAGCTGGCTCGATTTTTCCGAGACAGCGCCGGAGCAAGAAATGGTTACGACCATTTCATGGAAAATCCGCGTCCCGCGCGTGATCGTGCTTTTGCTCTTCGATCGTTTGCCGAAGAAGGAAGTGAAATTCACGCGACACAATGTTTTCGAGCGTGACAAGAGCACCTGCCAGTATTGCGGCCAGATTTTCGATCGCAGCGAGTTGAACCTGGATCACGTTCTTCCGCGCGATCGAGGCGGGACAACGGTGTGGGAAAACGTCGTTTGTTCCTGCATCCCGTGTAATACGCGCAAAGGAAATCGTTTGCCGCATGAAGCGCACATGGCGCTCATTCGCAAGCCGAAACGACCGAAGTGGCGGCCATTTGTGCATGTGACGTTCACATCGCAGCAACACGAGAGCTGGCGACACTTCGTCGATCTCGCTTATTGGAACGTTGAGCTGAGCGACTGATTGATGTTGTAGCGGCGGTCTCTGACCGTCGCACTATTTCTGGAAAAGTTTGCGACGGTCAGAGAGCGCCGCTACAGATTCAGCGACTTAGCGCGTTCAGAATCGGCTGCGGATAAATCCCGAGCCAGATGTTTGCGATCATCAGCAGCGACATGGCAACGCGCGAAAGCCCGCCGATTGAAATCGGCTCCGCGTTTCTCGGCTCCTGCCAGTACATCGCGCGGACTACTTTTAGATAGTAGTAGAATCCGCAGGCGACCGTAATAACGCCGACGGCCGCAAGGACGAATTGATGCTGCTGAATTGCGGCATCGAAGATGAAAAATTTACCGAGGAACCCCGCGGTAAAGGGCACCCCCGCGAGCGAAATCATCGCGATTAACATTGCGAAGGCGAGGAAAGGCGAGCGTTTTCCGAGTCCGTCGAAGTCCTGAATTTGTTCGCCTTCGCTTTTAGCTACCACGATGAGCACAGCAAAACTCAGCAGCGTCATGACAAGATAAGCGACCAAATAAAAGCTTACCGCGACGCCTGCAAAGGAAACGATCCCGATGAGTAGGTAACCAGTGTGCGCGATGCTGGAATAAGCGAGGAGACGCTTAAGATTGCTCTGCGGAAGCGCGGCGAGATTGCCATAGAGTAAGGTTAGAATGGCGATGACCAGAAGAACACGTTGGATCTGCGGTAAGATGAAAAACGGCTGCAGAATCCGCAACAGCACGACAAAACCAGCGGCTTTCGATCCGACTGAAAGATAAGCGGTCACCGGCGTGGGTGCGCCTTGGTAAACGTCTGGAACCCAGATTTGAAACGGAACGGCTGCAATTTTGAAACCGATCGCGACCAACACTAACACCATTCCGAAGAGCGCCGGGACGGACTCGATGTTGCCACTCGTTAGGGCGGCGGTGATTCGACCGAGATTTGTTTCCCCGGTAACGCCGAATATCCAGGTGATGCCGTAAACCAGAAATCCGGTCGCGACGGCGCTAAGGATCAAATATTTTACGCCCGCCTCCAGGGTGATGGGGTTGCGCCGCGTGAAACTCACGAGCACATAAAAAGAAATCGAGACAAGCTCGATCGAAACGAAAATCATTACGAAGTCGATGGCGGACGCCAACCACATCAATCCGGCGCAAGTGAAAAGCGGGAGCGCGAAAAATTCGCCAAGTCCCGATTGATGCGTCGCGCCGTGAATGAATTGCGGAATGATCGGTGCGTAATCAATCATCATGACGAGCACGAGAATCGTCGTCACGAGTGCGAATCGTTTGAAGAAAATCGCGAGCGGATCGGCTGTGTAAAAATTCCAAAGCGCAGAAGCGTGATCAACCGGCGTCGGAGCGACGAAGAAACTCGCGATCAGAATGATGATAAGTCCCGCGATCGCCGCGAGCGCGATACCTTGCTTCTCGATTTTCTCGGCGAATGCCTCGAGCAAAAGAAGTCCAGTGCCCAGAACTACGACTGCGATTTCGAGAGTGGGCGCGCCGATCATCATCACTTTGCGGCGAAGTACGTGCGGAACGGCGGAGTGATCACGCGAATAAATGTTTGTGGGAAAAATCCAACCCAAAGGAGCCCCGCGACAAGCAGGCTAATCGGTAAACGAAGTGTCGGGCGAAGATCGGTAAGTCCCTTCCATTTCGGATTCATCGTCCCCATGAAAACGGCCCGATAAGCGCGCAGCATATAGACGGCTGAGATAACGACGCCCCACAGCGCGAGCGTTGTCGCGACTTGGAAAATTTGGAATTGCGCCATGCTTGCTCCGCGGCGGAACGCTCCAAAGAAAATTAAAATTTCGCCGGCAAAATTGGCAAAACCGGGCAAGCCAATCGCGGCAAATGCCGCGAGTCCGAAAGCGAAACCAGCAAAGGGCATGATCCTGGCAAGGCCGCCGAGGTCTTCCAGTAAGAGTGTGCCTGTGCGCCGCCGCAGTTCGCCGGTGATTCCGAAAAGCAACGCAATAGAAAGTCCGTGCGCGAGCATGAGAATGGCCGCGCCGTTAACGCCGAGAATATTTGCACTCGCGATTCCGAGGAAAATGTAGCCCATGTGCATGACGCTGGAATAACCGAGCATCCAGTCGAGCCGTTTTTGCGCGATCGTGACGAGACCAATGTAAATGATGTTTCCGAGCAGGAGCACGATGAGGAGTTTGTTCCAGTACTCCGCGCCTGCCGGCAGCAACGGAATTGCCAAACGCAACAGTCCGTAGAGTCCGAATTTTTTCAACACGCCGGCGTGGAGCATTGCGACGGGCGCAGGCGCCGAGGCGTAGGCTTCGGGCGCCCATGTGTGAAAGGGAAAAAGTGAAATCAGAATTCCGAAGCCGATCAGCAACAGTAAATAGATGTGGCGTTGCGCTTCGACGCTGATTTGGCCTGCCGCAGCCGCGGTTTGCAGAACGCCAAAATCAAAACTGCGCGATGCTTCAGGTAAACTGCGATAGAGCAGAATCAACCCGAGCAACATAATAAAACTGCCCAGTGCGAGGTAGATCGTGATTTTCCAGGCGGCCGTTTGTCGATTGCCGCTTCCCCAAATTCCAATGAGCAGGAATGTCGGAATGAGCGCGAGCTCGTGAAATGCATAAAAGAAAAACAGATCAATCGATGCGAAGGCGCCGATTGCGCCGGCGGAAATGAGAAGGAGACAGGAATAAAATGCGTTTTCGTTTTTCGAAACTTCGGCTGTGAACCAGATCGCACAGAAAGAAACGATCGCGGTAAGGAGCAACATCAGGAGACTGAGCCCGTCGGCGCCAAGAGCGAACCGCCATCCCCACGTCTGACTGATGGTCCACGAGCTAACGAATTGAAAACCGCTCGCGTTGCGATCGAACTTCAGGAAGAGAAAAAGTGTGGCGATCAATTCAATCGCGCACGCAACGATTGCGGTGCGCCTTGCCGACGCTCCTGATAAAATCAGTGCGGCTGCAATAAGCGGCGCGAAAAGAATGAGGAGGAGCATTAGCGGAAAACAGTGAAGTAGATCAGCCAGACGATCCCGAGGCCGAACAAAAATGAATAGGCCTGCAGGTTTCCAACCTGTATCAGCCGAAGAAGCGCGCCGGTTCCCCAGGTTGCACCGCTCGCGCCGCGAACGACGCCGGCATCGACGATCCATCGATCAAAAAACGCGGCGATGCGCGACAGCAGCTCTTGTGTCGAGTCGATGAGCCAGGCGTATAATTCATCAAAGTAAAAACGGCGGCGCAGAATTGCGGCGTCGATCGGATCGCTCTCTCGGTTGCGATAGAGAGAAAAGGCGAGGCCGCCGCCGAGAATCAACGCGGCGAAGGCAAGGAGAGGAACGAGAAACACTGTGGCCTCTTTCTCAGCAAAAGGGAGGAATCGTTGCGCCACGAAACCGAAACCGGCGATGAACGACAAAACGGCGAGCACAATCAATGGAACTGTCATCACGGGTGGCGCCTCTTCGACTTCGAGCGCAGAATCACTGCGCGACTTTCCGAAAAATACCACCAGAACCAATCGCACCATGTAAAACGCGGTAAGGAAAGCGGTGAAAAGTTCGAGCGCGAAAATGGCGGGATTGCGTTGATAGGCGAGGACAAGAATCGCGTCTTTACTGAAAAACCCACTGAAAGGAGGGAATCCTACCAACGCGAGCGTGCCGACGCCGAAGGTAAGAAAAGTCGTCTGCATGCGACGCGCCAGTGCGCCCATTTTCCAAATGTTTTGCTCATGATGAAGCATGACGATGACCGCACCGGCGCCAAGAAAGAGGAGCGCTTTGAAAAACGCGTGCGTGAAAAGATGAAACATCGCCGCTTCACCGGACGCGAGCCCGACCGCGGTGATCATGTAGCCGAGTTGCGAGATTGTGGAGTAAGCGAGGATTTTTTTGATGTCGTCTTGCTGCGTTGCGGTTAGCGCAGCGATCACGGAGCTAATCGTTCCGATCCACGCGATGACGAGAAGCGCAATAGGTGAGGGTTGCAGCAGGAACCCGACGCGCACCAGCATGTAGACACCGGCGGCCACCATTGTCGCAGCGTGAATGAGAGCGGAGATCGGCGTCGGACCTTCCATCGCATCCGGCAGCCAGACGTGCAGCGGGAATTGGGCCGACTTTCCAACCGCGCCGCAAAAAATGAGCAGCGCTGTGATAGTAAGATATTCCGGATGCGACGTTATCTTAGATATATTAGATGCGATCTCTGCGAAAACGATTGAACCGGTCGCAGTCCAGACCATGAGAATACCGAGCATGAAACCGAAGTCCCCGATGCGATTGGTGATGAATGCTTTTTTTGCCGCATCGGCCGCGGCGTCGCGTTCGAACCAATGACCAATGAGCAAATACGAGGCGACACCGACCAGTTCCCAGAAGATGAACATCATCACGAAATTGTTGGCCAGCACGATGCCGAGCATCGCGAACATGAAGAAGGAGAGTGCAGCGAAGTAGCGCGATACACCTTTATCGTCCCGCATGTAGCCGAGCGAGTAGACGTGAATGAGCGCGCCAACACCCGTAACTAAGACAAGCATTGTCTTGCAAAGACGATCTAAGACAAAGCCAAAGGGGATGTCTAAGATTGGCCGAAGGTCGATCCAGTGAAACGACGGTGGGTTTGTCTTTGCAGAAAAAAACAAGATGACGCTGCCGAGAAAACTAATCCAAACTGTCGCGACGGAAATCCAACTGCTTAGACGACGCGACGACTTGGTTACGAAAATGATCGTAAACACGGCGTAGAGCGGCAGAAACAAGACCAACCAGGGCAAAACGTCGATCATAGCGCGCTAGAATTTCAGACTGTTGATGTCTTCAACATGCGTTGTTCGTCGGGCGCGAAAGAGCGCAACGATGATTGCAAGACCAACCGCGACCTCGGCCGCGGCGACGGTGATGATGAAAAAGACAAAGACCTGCGCGTTGTAATTGGGCAAGCCGGTTGCGTCGACGCGAAAGCGCGAGAACGCGACGAGCGATAAGTTGGCTGCGTTCAACATCAACTCGAGCGACATAAAAATAATGAGGAGATTCCGGCGCAGGATGACGCCCGCGAAGCCGATCGTAAAAAGCAGTCCGCTGACGAGTAGATAATCTCCAAGCGTCAGCATATTAGCGCAGCTCGCGTTTGCTTAAAACGATCACCCCAATCGTTGCGACCAGGACCAGAATGCCGATGATCTGGAAAGGAAGATTGTATTGGTCGAAGAGGATGAATCCGATATTGCGGACATCATTTATCTTTACCAGCGGCAACGGCGGAAAAGGCTGCTCCGCCGCGCGCAACCTGTGCACGACTGAGTAAATCTGAAAGAAGAGCGCGAGCGCGACCAAGACCCCGCCGGAAAATGCGACTACATTTATTTTGCGGCGCTCTTCGGCGCGGAGATCGAGCAGCATGATAATGAAAAGGAAAAGCACCATGACTGCGCCGGCATAGACGAGAATTTGAATGACGCCGATGAAGTAGGCATCGAGCATAACGAAAAGAGCAGCCAGGCCGAGAAACGAAACCACAAGGCTGAGAGCACTGGCAACGGGACTGCGATTAACCACCACCGCGACACCGAAGCCGATCATCATTAGCGAAAAAATCCAAAAGAGCAGCGGCTGCATGTCTTAGATCTAAGATATCGGTCTTACTTTTTTTCGTTCCATTTCAGAACGACGCCGTGCATGACACCGCCGATCTCGAGCAATTTCTGTTTATCGTGCACCATCTCCGCGCGGGTCAGTCCAGTTATGGCGTAATCTTTGCGAAGAAAGATGGCTTGCTCGGGACAAACTTCTTCGCACATCCCGCAGTAGATGCAGCGAATCATATCGATGTCGAACTCTTCCGGATATTTTTCGACCTTAGCGAAACGATCGCGTTCTGAAATCTCGCCCGGCACAATCTTGATCGCGCGCGGCGGACAGATGAATTCGCAAAGCTGACACGCGACGCAGCGAACGCGCCCGGCTTCATCGCGCACCAGCGCGGGAGCGCCGCGATAATGTTCCGGCATAGAAGAGTCCCATTTTTGCTCCGGATACTGCATGGTCACTTTCGTGCGCCCGAAAAGCATATTGACGAAATGCTTGATCGTGATCGCCATGCCGCTGGCGATGGCCGGAAAATAAAGCCGCTCGAGCCAGGTGAGCTTCGGACGTGAAACGGTGATGGCCATTCTAGGTCGGAAAATAAGCGATGATGATTGCGGCGACGAAGATATTGACGAGCGCAATCTCGAAAAAGAAAACCCAGCCGAGACGCATCAACTGGTCGTATCGAAAACGCGGCAACGTCCAGCGCACCCAAATAAAGAAAAACAGAAGCGCGGAGAGTTTGGCGAAGAACGTTGCGATGTTAAAAAGACCGCCAAGGATGCCGCGCCAGCCCGGCGCCGAGCCATCGACAAGCACCCAATGAAATTGTCCGTGCCACGAGGGGATAGGTAAATGCCAGCCGCCGAGAAAAAGCGTAACGATGACAGCCGAGCCGGTGATCATCGCGGCGTATTCGCCGAGGAAGAATAAACCGAACTTCATTGCGGCATATTCAGTGTGATAACCGCCGGCCAATTCTTGTTCCGCCTCCGGTAAATCAAACGGAAGCCGATTTGTCTCGGCGAAAATCGCGATCATGAAAACGAGAAAGGAAATCCACATCGGAATGGTAAGCAGCCATTTCGCTGGATTTGTCCAATCATCAAGGAACGGGGCAATCATCCAGCCATTCTCGATCTGATATCTAACCACACTCGTTAGGCGAAGCTGACCGATGAGAAGGAAAACCGGGATGACGGCGAGACCTAACGAGAGTTCGTAGGAAATCATCTGCGACGAAGAGCGGACGCTACCGAGAAATGGATATTTCGAATTCGATGACCAGCCGGCGAGGACGATTCCATACACGCCTAACGACGCGATGGCGAAGACATAAAGCACACCGACGTTGATGTCGGCGATGACCATGGGCACGCCGAAGAGCGTGCTGCCGAACGGCACGACCGCGATGGTCATGATCGCCGGAACCATGGCGAGACAGGGCGCGAGGTAGTAGTAAAACGTGTTTACGTGCGCGGGCGTGAATTGCTCTTTCAGCAAAAATTTTGCGGCGTCAGCGATAGGTTGAAATAAACCAGCGGGTCCGACGCGATTTGGCCCGAGTCGATCCTGAATGAGCGCGCTTACGCGGCGCTCGGCATACACGCTATAGGAAACGAGCGGGAGGATGACGAGAAAGACAATCCCCAGAATCTTCAGCAGCGAGGTGATAATGAGGAAGGACATTTCCAGGTCGTCGCTAAATAATTCGGACTTACTTCGCTGCTTTTTCCGTTTCGCGTTTTTTAACTTTTTCTTTTGCCGGCTCGCCGGGAGGCGGAGTCGTTTCTTTATTCAGAACTTGCACACCAAGGTCTCCGATCTTCCCTAAATTGAGACCGGCAAACTCCGGGATCGCTGCGCTCATTTCTCGAAAAACATCTTCGATCGAGTAAATTCCGTTCTGTTCGGTGCAGGCTTGAATCAGATCACGCAGAATTTCCCAATCGTCTCTTGTTTCGCCCGGGCCGGTAACGGCGCGGTTCAATCGTTGCAGCCGGCCTTTGCCGTTGATCATTGAGCCGCGTTTTTCCGCAAAACCAAACGAGGGAAAGACGGTGGTCGCGAATGGAGTCGCGGCGTTGGCTAGAATATCCATGACTACGAACGTTGGGAGCGCGGCGAGTTGTGCCGTCGTTATTCCGCACTTGGTCGGATCTTCACCGAGCGCGATCAACGCTTTTACATTGCCGGAGGATATTTCCCGGGCAATGCGAGCCAACTTGGTCCCGGGATCATTCGTTAGGTTAAGGATCAGTTTTGCGCCGTTCGTATTTGGATTGCGATCTTCGCTCAGGAGGATGTCATCGCCCGGACCGGAGCGCGGCACGATGTCGAGCATTTCGATACCGAGCAGTTTTGCGAGTCGCGCCGTGAGCCACAATTCTTCGTTAGTCATGCGCCCGGAAGCGATGATCGCCATTTGGCGCCCTGCCACCCCTTTCAGTTGCGTCGCAACGCCTCGAATCGCGTCCGACCACGAGCTCGGGGCGAGCTTGCCGCCGGAAAACGTTTGCGGTTCAAGGATGCGCTTCTCCGATTGGAGATAGCCAAAATTGAGTCGTCCGTAGTCGCACATCCAGCACGAATTGACAGCTTCATTTTCACGCGGCGTTTGTCGATAAATCACGTCCTGTCGCGTTCCGATGAGCGTGTTGCATCCAGTCGCGCAACTCGTGCAAAAGCTTTTCGTTTCCTTCAAAAACCAAACGCGCATTTTGAAACGAAAGTCGGATGAGGTGAGCGCGCCGACTGGACAAATGTCTACCGTGTTAAGTGAGTAATTATTTTCGAGACGCTTGCCCGGATGCGCGGTCAGCACGCTGTGACTGCCGCGATCGACAAAACCGAGCACATCATCGTGCACGATTTCCTGGCAAAATCGAATGCACCGTGAACAAAGAATGCATCGCTCGTCGTCGAGCGTAACGCGTGGGCCCAGCTGGACGTTCTTCGGTTTCTTGACTTTGTTTTCGAGGAACCGCGACGAGGCGTTGCCGTAATCAACGCTGAATTCCTGCAGGCGACATTCGCCCGCCTGATCGCAAATCGGGCAATCGAGGGGATGATTGATGAGCAGAAATTCCATCACGCCGCGACGACATTCTTCCGCGAGCGGTGAATCAGTGCGCACGCCCATCCCGTCGGCGATATCTTGCGCGCAGCAAATTTGCGGACGCGGCATCCAGTTGATCACCGGTTTCCCATCCGCACCGAGCTCCGTTTTGCGATCCGGACCCATCTTTGGGAGCCCCATTTCGATCAAACACATTCGACAATTCCCCGGCGAGGTGAGCTTCTTGTGATAGCAATAACGCGGAACGTAATGGCCCGCCTGCTCGCACGCTTCGATCACGCGCGTCCCTTTCGGAAACTGATGCCAGACGCCATTGATCTGGACGCGAAATAACTGCGGCGCGACAGAAATCTTTTCGCTCATTGCTAAATCGTTCCTGCGGTGCCGGCTTTTTCCCAACCTGGATCATGAGCGAGGGGAACTGTCGGGATAACCTGTTCTTCGATTAACTCGTTAGGCGTGTATTCCGGCGGAAGTGGCGGCGGCGCAGGTTTTGTCGCGCGCCCGGCAAATTCCTCTGGGAATTTTTCGACAAAGCTTTGCGTCGGCCAGGCGCACGCTTCGCCAAATGCGCAGATAGTTCGTCCAGCGATATTGTCGGCGACGGTCTTGAGCGTGTTTGGATCCTGCAGGATGCCGCCGCCAAGCAACATGCGGTCGGTAATTTTTTTCATCCAGAGCGAACCTTCGCGGCACGGCGTGCACTGGCCGCAGCTTTCGTGCGCGTAGAATTCGTTGATGTTGTTGAGGGCCCACACCATGTTGCGCGAGTCATCGAGAACGATGACTCCGCCGGAACCGGCCATGGAACCTGCAGCGGTGAGCGAATCGAAATCCATCGGGATTTGATCGATCGTCATTTCGCGTTCGAGTGTGGTGCCGTCGATTTGCTTCTCCTTCAGCTTGAAGGTCTCGTCGGCGCGTAAGACTTTCGCAGAGCTTCCACCAGGAATGACCGCTTTCAGTCTACGGCCCCACTGAATTCCGCCGGCCATGTCGTAGATCAACTGACCCATGGTGACGGCACCGACTTCGATTTCGAAATAACCTGGCCGCGCCACGTCGCCGCTAACGCAAACGATGCGGGTGCCGGTGTTGTTTGGTCGGCCAAGTTTCGCGTATTCCGCGCCGCCCATCGCGATGATGTGTTTCACGTGGCATAGCGTTTCGACGTTGTTCACGATCGTGGGCGACATGTAGAGACCGAGAACTGCCGGAAAATATGGCGGCTTGATGCGAGGATAAGCGCGCTTTCCCTCAAGCGACTCGATCAGGCCGGTTTCTTCGCCGCAAATGTAAGCGCCGGCGCCGCGATGAATGTAAATCTCAACATCGAAGCCGGTGCCGAGAATATTTTTGCCGACGAAATTCTTCGCGCGCGCTTCTTCGATCGCACGTTCGAGGATTTTCGCGCCTTCGGGGAATTCGCCTCTTATATATATGTAGGCGATACGCGCGTTAAGAGCGATGCAAGAGATGAGAATTCCCTCAAGGAGCTGATGTGGATCTTCGTGGATAATGTAGCGGTCCTTGAAAGTTCCAGGCTCCGACTCGTCGGCGTTGCAAATTAAGTAGACCGGCTTCTTCTCATCGGGCTTGATGAATCCCCACTTAACGCCGCATGGAAATCCGGCGCCGCCACGGCCGCGAAGTCCGGACGTTTTTACTTCGTTCACAATGTCGGCGCGCGACATGGTGACAGCTTTCTTTAACTGCTCGTAACCGCCGTCACGCAAATAAGTATCGATGTCTGGCGTCCAATCTTTGCGCCCGATGTTTTTGAAGACGAGTCGACGCTCCATTGGATGTGGGGAATGCGGATTGCGGATCGCGGAATGCGGATTGAGGAGCAGATCGCGCGCAGAGACGTCACGTGCATTTTCGTACAGCTCATCGTCGATCATGCAAACCGGCGCGGTCCCGCAACTGGCAAGACATTCCACGAACTCGCTGCTGTACTCACCGTCAGCGCTCAACGAAACAGGATTGTGCATTCCGTTATCGTCGTGTTGTCGATCGATTTCGGTGGCGGCACACAAGTCTTCCATCAGTTGATAACCGCCAGCCATCGCGCAACTCAATGTGCGGCAAACACGAATATGTTTTTTCCCAAAGCGCGACTGACGGAACATCGGGTAAAACGTCACCAACTCGAGAATGTTGATCGGTTGCAGCTCGAGCTTCGCCGCGATCCAGTTCACCCCATCATCGTTGATTAACCCAAAGTGCTCCTGCCACAGATGCAGGAGGGGCATGGCAGCGCTGCGTTTTCGATCGGGCGGATAGCGCCCGATCGCTTCGTCCATTTTTCGCTCCAGCTCGGGCGGTACGCGCGTGCTCGTCGAATCCACAGACAAGCTATTGCGTAAGTGTGCTCTCTTTCGATTGCACTTTGTCGTCTTTAAAAACGACTGTCACCCTATCCTGGCCCTGTCTATAGGTGTAGGTCGTTTTCTTCAGTAAAATAAGATCGGTCGTGTCGATCGCGCTTGGTGGACCAAGAATCGATTCCACCTGTTTCTTCGACATTCCTACGCTGACTTCGTCAACATTGGCCTTCGTTAGGCGGCCGCCGCTGTGGCAACCACTCAGCGCGAGCGCAGCCGTCGCGACCAGTGTGACAAAAAAAAACTTCATGGCTCGCGGCCGAGATTGCCCTCTTTGCTATCTACTTCGTCGTTCTTAAAAGTGATAAGGGCGAATTTCTTGCCGTCTTCGTAGCGATAGGTTGTTTTTTTGAAGATCACCATGTCCTTCGTTTCCAACGTCGTGGGCGGTCCGAGAATTTTCTCCACCTGCGCCTTCGACATACCGGTTGTGACCTGGTCGTAATTGGCCGGAGTCAGTTTAGAACCGGTGAGGGCACTGCGATCGCAGCTGACAAAAGCAACCAGGATCGTGGCGAGAAGAAGAATGAGCGGGTGTTTTTTTTTGTTTTTCATATTTCCAGTTCATCTGTCGCATTCTCCCATGACGAAGTCCAGACTTCCGAGAATTGCGACGACATCGCTGACCATGTGGCCCGGTAACAACTCTGGCAGAATGCTCAGATTTACGAAGGAGGGCGCGCGAATTTTGAGCCGATACGGCACGCCGCCGCCCTTGCTTTTGATATAGAAACCGAGCTCACCCTTCGGATTTTCTGCCGCGAAATAAATTTCTCCTGGCGGCGCATCGAGCCCTTCGGTCACAACAATAAAATGGTGAATCAATTCCTCCATCTTTGTCATGACATGTGATTTTGGCGGCAATGTATTTTTCCAATCCGCGATGTTGATCGGACCGCTCGGGAGTTTATCGATTACCTGACGCAAGATGAGGACGCTTTGGCGCATTTCTTCGATGCGCACCAGATAGCGATCGTAACAATCCCCCGCGCTTCCGATCACAACATCGAAATCATACTTCTCGTAATCGAGATAAGGGTGTTTGCGGCGGAGATCGTGTTCGATGCCACTGCCGCGCAGATTCGGTCCGGATAGCGCGTAAGCGATCGCGCGATCTTGCGTGATCACGCCAACGTCCCGCGTGCGATCGACGAAAATCGGATTTCGCGTTAGCAATCGGTCCATTTCATCCAGTTGCGGAATAAACTCATCGAGAAATTTTTCCAGCTGCGGAATAAATGTTTCCGGCAGATCGCGGATTTGTCCGCCCACGCGCGTGTAGGAAGTGGTAAAACGCGCGCCGGTGAGAAGTTCAAACAAGTTATAAAGTTTCTCCCGTTCGGTGAAGCTGTAGAGAAAAACCGTCATCGCGCCGAGGTCGAGTGCCATCGCGCCCAGACCGAGAAGATGCGCGGAGATGCGCGAAGTTTCGCAGCAGATGGTGCGGATGGCCTGACCGCGCGGCGGCAACTCCCAACCCATTAATTTTTCCACCGCCAGCGCGTAAGCGACGTTATTTGAAAGCGGCGCCAAATAGTCGAGCCGATCCGTGTAAGGAACGAACTGATTATATTGCATGTTCTCCGCGATCTTTTCATCGCCGCGATGGAGGAAGCCGACGTCGGGCGTCGCTTTCGTAATCACTTCGCCATCGAGTTCGAGCACGAGTCGCAACACTCCATGCGTCGCGGGATGCGATGGGCCCATGTTAAGGACCATTTTCTCCCCGATATCGTCACCCGGGCTTTCGTTGCGAAGTTCGGCGTCCGCCGCGACGACGCGCGTCACAGGATCGGGCGATTCGATTTCGCGCGTGGTGAATGCCATAAGCGGGAGTTCGCTTATGCTCGCAACACAGCCTGATGGTGCAAGCGCAAAGTCGCCGAGCCACTCGTCATCCCGAACGAAGTGAGGGACCTCGCGAGTCCAGCATGTGCGTTGCGCTCTGAGATGATTTGTGAGGTCCCTCGCGTTCGCTCGGGATGACAGGCGATATTTAGATGCTCGCTCTGCAACAAGAAGAGCGCTAACTACAACAAATAATGTCGAAAAAAATCGCGCTACTATTCGCCGGACAGGGCGCACAAAGCGTCGGGATGGGCCGCGATTTGGCGCAACAATTCCCCACCGCGGCAGAATTGTTTCAAAAAGCGGATGAAATTCTTGGGCGTTCTTTAACAGGCGTCATGTGGAATGGTCCGCTCGACGACTTGACGAAGACATCGAATTGCCAGCCGGCTCTTTTTGTTCACGCCCTCGCGACGCTGGCGGTCTTACGCGAAATTGCAGGCGAATTTGCGATTGAGGGCGCAGCCGGCTTGTCGTTAGGCGAGATGACTGCACATACGGCAGCCGGGACATTCGATTTCGCGACGGGATTGAAAGTTGTGCAAAGGCGAGGGGAATTCATGGATGAAGCCTGCGCCGCAACCATCGGAGGAATGGCAGCGATGATTGGCGCTTTGGAAAACGATGTGCGCCGTCTGGCTGCGGACGAAGACGTCGATATTGCGAATATCAACGCGCCCGGCCAAATCGTGATCTCGGGCGAGCTCGCTAAAGTCGAGGGGGCAGTTGGGGTGGCGAAAGAATACGGAATTCGGCGGGCGACCTTGCTCAATGTCGCGGGAGCTTATCATTCGCGTTTGATGGAAAGCGCTTACCAAAAGCTGGGTCAGGCGCTCGGTTATGTGCAGGTTCGAACACCGCATTTTGCTGTCGTTAGTAATGTCACGGGGGAAGAAGTTGAAAATCCGGACGACATTCGCCGAACTTTGCAAGATCAAATCACTGCGACTGTTCGCTGGGTGGATTGCATGGAGCGCCTGCTCGCGCGTGGTTGCGAGCTTTTCATCGAACTCGGCCCGGGAAATGTGCTTGCCGGTTTGCTGCAGCGTATTCGTAAAGGTGTCGCAGTTGTAAGCGTGAGTGATCCCGCGTCGGTACAGGCGGCCGTGGAAAAATTGCAGGCCGCTCTCTAGACGGGAAGAACGCGATTGCGTTTGAGTCGTGCGCTGCCTAGCGTCGCAGCATGTCGCTGCAGCAACAAATTGATTCGGATTTGAAAGACGCGATGCGCGCGAAAGATGCGACGAAGCTTGGTGTTTTGCGCATGCTCAAATCCGCACTGATGTACGCGGCGATCGAAAAGTCTGACGCTGAAAGCGAACTCAATGAGGCCGAATCAATCCAGGTCATTCGCAAACAGGCCAAACAGCGACAGGATTCGATTGAAAGTTTCGAGAAAGGCGGTCGCATGGAACTAGCCGCGAAAGAAAAGGAAGAGCTGGAAATCTTGAGTGGGTATCTTCCGCAGCAACTTGGTGCCGACGAATTGTCGAAAATTGTGAGCGAAGCGATCGCCGCGGTCGGTGCAACATCGAAGGCGCAAATGGGCCCGGTAATGAAGGAGCTGCAGACCAAGGTGGGCGGACGCGCCGATGGAAAGACGTTGAGCCAGGAAGTGCAGCGGCAGCTAGCCTAACGAATTAGTCGCATGCTGACAGCGATTATCGTCGCGGCCGGAAGCAGTCAACGCATGGGTTTCGACAAACTTTTTGCCCTGCTCGGGGACAAGCCGGTCGTCGCGCACGCGATCGACGCCTTCGAGCAAACTCGGTCCGTTGACGAGATTGTTTTGGTAGGCCGTAAGGAACGACTCAGTGAGCTCCTAGATATCGTGCGAAGCCACGGATTCCCGAAGGTACGAACAGTGATTCCCGGCGGCGAGCGCCGGCAGGATTCGGTGTGCGCAGGCTTGGCTCAGGCCGATGCGGAATTTGTGGCGGTGCACGATGCGGCGCGACCACTCGTTAGGCCAGAACAGATCGAGCAAGTTTTCGAAGCGGCGCGCAAATATGGGGCCGCTGCACTCGCGGAGCCGGTCAAGGACACGCTCAAGCGCGTGGACGCGCGGAATTTCATCTGTGGCTCGGTCGAGCGAGAACAAATGTATGCGTTGCAAACGCCGCAGATTGTCTCGCGTGAAGTTTTGGCTCGGGCTTACGAAACGATCTTCGCGAAAAATGTTTCGGTTACGGACGAAACTTCTGCGCTTGAACATGTCGGCGCCAAAGTCGCGATTGTGACGAATCAAGATTTCAATTTCAAAATCACCGTTCCCGGCGATCTAGAGCTTGCCAAATTCGTCCTGAACGAACGGGCCAAGTCTCCGTAACAATCGCGACAGCGATCGAACGGAACGCGCCGAAGGTATCACTAGCCGGAGTTCTGCAGTTTTCCTGCAAAAGGAGCCCGTTCCCGAATCGCAAATAATTTGCAAAAAGTTTTGACGGCAAATTGCGATCCTGTCTACGCTGAGCGTTTCGATTCCCTCTATCTGGCGTTTCGGAAACTCAACCAACCACCCTGAACGAATTCAAAAGCCATGCGAACACCTCCCTTCTCTTCCCTTTACATTGATACTTCACCGCGACGATCTTTAGACGGTCTCCTCGTAAACGTTGGAGGCGGAACAATCGTGATGACTCGATCGACTCACGATTCTCCTACGAGCGGTCGAAAATCATCCGTGCCTGCTCTTTGGATAATAAGAGGACTAGCGCTAGCCATGTTATGGCTCGTTGTTCATACAGCGGAGGCTTCGAGGGTTGTGTGGACCGGGTTACACGACATTAGGTGCGGCTATCCGCAGCACAATTGCGGAACTAGCGCAGGTCACGTTTACTTAAATATTCATTGGGCCGGAATCACGCTGGGCGATATTTATTACATATACAATGATCGCGGTGAGTTGATGGCCCAGCAGGCAATTGGCAGTCCCAGCGGAACTGCGGTCATAGATCGCGGTTCCTATACTATGTGCGACTGCCTGCCGGGGACATATGAGGTGCTCGATTTGATTGCGGTCCGAGCGGCGGGTTATAACTTTGGTCGCGTGTTGCCAGCGTCGGGCGGCGAAATATTGAACGGCGTGGTAATGCCCGGAATGAATTGCACAGAAGGATGTCCGGGCGGTCCGACTAATGAAATTTACGTGGACATTTACCTGGGCACCGCAATTCCGAGCACACATGTTAAGCCGTGTGATAGCAAGGAGGGTGGCGATCAATGCAAGTCCTGCGCGGGGGGTATGGCCCGTTACAGTGTGCACTCAATGCTGGCCAGTCTAAACATCGAAGATACACCTGTTGGATATTCGCCGCCGCGTGGACCTGCGGTTAATTTCACCGTTACCTATAATCAGAGAGACGCGGATTTGCCCCCCTCCGCTACTTTTTCCAACCTGGGGTCGAAGTGGAGCTTCAATTGGCTCTCCTACGTAACAGACAATCCCCGTACTCAACTGGCGTCTCTACCGGCTGCTTTCCTGACAGTCCCCGGTGGCGGAACAGAAAAATATCTCTTTGATTCGGGAACTCAGACTTTTTCTCGAGATCCTCAGAGCCATGCTATCCTCGTGCGGATTCCTCCGGGCACCTCGACCCCCGACGGTAGCTATGAAAGACAATTGCCGGATGGTTCCAAGCAGGTATTCGCCCAAAGCGATAGTGCTACTTCCTATCCGCGCAAATTCTTCATGACGCAGTGGATTGATCCTTCCGGCAATGCCGTAACGATTCAGTATCTGCCAAACAGCACAAAGATCGATAAGATCATTGATGGGGTGGGAAATCCACCTACTCAGTTTTACTATGAAGACGCTAACAATCCTTACCGGATTACAAAGGTCACCGATCCATTTAATCGTTCAGCAATTCTGGGCTATACCAATGGCCAGTTAACCAGCATTACCGACCCTGTCGGAATTGTCTCCCAATTCCATTACGTGCCGGGAACCGATTTTATTGATTCGTTAACTACCCCATATGGTACAACCACTTTCACAACAGGCGAGTCGGGAACAAACCGATGGATTGAAATCACTGATCCTGAAGGTGGAAAAGAGCGGGTTGAATATCGTGACAATGCACCCGGCATCAGTGCAACGGAGGCGAGTGTTCCGACTGGGTTCGCGAGCGCGAACACTGCACTTAACGTCGCGAATAGCTTCTATTGGAGCAAGAAGGCGATGCAGTTGTACCCGCCGGTGAATGGTGTTCCTGACTATACGAAAGCCAAGATTTCCCATTGGCTCTACAACTCTGACGGTACCGTTTCCGGAATCCTAGGGAGTGAGAAGGCGCCATTAGAAAACCGTGTTTGGCATTCCTACGAAGGACAGGTAGACCAGACTCACGTCGGTACGCATGCGAATCCAATCAAAACTGCACGCGTATTGGACGACGGCACAACCCAGCTCTGGCAGTATGAGTACAACAACGCTCTCGCTAAAATGACGAAATCGACCGACCCAGGCAGTCGCGTTACGAGCTATGATTACGATCCGGACAATAACATTGATCTGTTGATGGTGCGACAGACGACCGGTTCAAATAACGAGCTTTTGCGGACGATGACCTATTCACAACATAAGGTCGTCACTGATAAAGATGCTGCGGGCAAGACCACAATCTACGAATACAACGGCTTCGGCCAGATTACGAAGGTTAAGAACGCCAGAAACGAAGAGACGTCCTATGTGTACGGCCCTGCCACTGGTGTGCCAACCGGCTATCTCTCTTCGGTATCCAGCCCAACATATAACGGAGTATCAGCTGAAACAAAGTTCACTTATGACTCCGCCAACCGCGTCCGAACCGTGACGAATGTTCCCGATAACTACACCGTTACAACCGATTACGATAATCTTGATCGTCCGATCACGGTCGCTTATCCCGACGGAACTACTCAACAGTCCGAATACAAACAGGATTTTGGGCAGGCCGACCCCGGTAAAAATATTCTCGATCTAACTAAGACGATCGATCGCCGCGGACGCCAAACCGTTCGTCACTACAACAGAAATCGGCAGCTCGATTCATTGACCGAGCCATTCGGTAGCAACTCCACGCGCACTACCTCCTATGAGTGGTGCACGTGCGGTTCTCTTACCGGCATTACCGACCCGCGCGGCAAAATCACCAAATTCGACCACGACCTGCAAAGGCGGGTCATTTCAAAGACGTTTGGTTACGGCACTCCCAGTGCTACGACGGTTTCTTACGCATACGAGAACACAACGAGCCGATTGAAATCGATGACGGATGCGAAGAGCCAGCGCACGAATTATCAGTATTGGCTCGACGATACCCTCCAGCAAATCAGTTATACGAATATAGCGGGCCAGCCGCTTAGTCCGCCTACGCCGAGTGTTAGTTTCACCTATGATACTAACTACAATCGCGTCGCGACGATGGTGGATGGAACCGGCACAACGAGCTATTCATATTACCAGATCACCACAACGCCCCCGCTTGGCGCCGGCCAACTCCAAACCGTCGATGGTCCGTTGGCAAATGACGTCATTACGTATGGCTATGATGAGTTGGGTCGCATCACCAGCCAGTCGATTAACGGTGTAAGTTCGAGCGTGGCTTATGATTCGCTTGGCCGGTTGAGCACGTCAGATAACCCGCTGGGGCATTTTGGCCGGACGTACGAATCCGATGTCACGTCCCGTTTGAAGACACTCACCTCACCGACGGGGCAGACTGCGAATTACACCTACTTTGATAACTTGCGCGATCGCCGGTTGCAAACACTGCAGGATTTGACCTCCACTACAGCGAACATCAGCAAATTCGATTACACCTACGATGCCGAAGGCCAAATCTATCCCACTTGGATAAAGCAGCTCACCACGAGCCCGGGGATCACGAGTAATCTGACATACGATTCGGGCGATCAATTGACGGGTGTAACAAATACAACTCCTGGTAACCCATCAACGACATTCGCCTACGGTTACGATACAGCGGGCAATCGAACTAGCGACAGCACGGCAACGTACACAATTAGCGACGTAAACCAGATCACGAACACCGGATACACTTACGACGCAAATGGCAATTTAACGGCTGACGGAGTTAATACATACGTGTGGGACGCCGCTAATCGGTTGACTGGAATCGTCTATCCGGCTTCTGCGGGACGCAGTGACTTCACCTATGATGGGTTAGGACGGAGGGTGAAGCTGCTTGAGAAAAATGGTTCAGGTCTTGTTCAGAAGACGAGTAACTTTATCTGGAGCGGTATGACGATCGCTGAGGAAAGAGATAGTACCAACACTGTGATCAAGCGTTTCCTGCCCGAAGGCGTTCAGCTACCGACCGGTATCACACCCAACAACAAGCTCTATTATTCCAAAGATCACCTGGGCAGTGTGCGAAGCCTGACCAATGCAAATGGAACGATTCTCGATACCCTTGACTACGACGCGTACGGAGGCATTAGCCGCGCGCCGGTGCCGGCGAATGATACCTCAGGGGCCGGACCGGTATTAACGGTGGCCGCTTCGCGCATGACACATGGCAGCAGTGGAACGTTCGATGTGAATCTGCCGCTTAGTGCTGCGCCTGGGATTGAGATGCGCAGCGGCCCCAGCTACACCGTCCTTCTAACCTTTGACCGGACGGTATTGTCGGCAACCAGCGTAACAGTCTCCTCGGGCGTAGGATCAGTGGCCAGCACGACTTTCAGCGGCAACACGGCAACGGTATCACTCAGCGGTGTGTCGGATCGGCAGACTATCACGCTGGAGTTGGATAACGTCGTCGGCGTAGTCGGCGTGAACACGAAGGTGTTAGTGAGTATGAGCGTGCTCGTGGGCGACGTAAACCAGAGCGGCGCGGTCACGATCGAGGACATTGCTCTCGTGACGGCCAACACAGGCATGGCACTGACCGGTTCGACCTTCAAGTACGACATCAACCATAACGGCTTGATTAACTCGACCGACATCACTCAGATTAAGGTGCTGGGGAGCCAGGGAAGCAGCCTCTATCCCGACTTCGCTTTCACCGGCCACTTCTACCACGCCCGCAGCGGACTCTATCTAGCTCCTTATCGGGCTTACAATCCAGCTATTGGAAGGTGGCTTAGTCGAGATCCAATCGGGGAACGCGACAACTTGAATCTATATTCGTATGTGGCTAACGACCCGATTGACTCGTGGGATCCAGACGGTCTTGAGATAGCGGCTGCTGGCTCAGGAGTACCTACGCGCGGGTCCGGTTTTAGTCGACATGGAAGTTACTTAACTTTTACTATTTCTTGTCCCGTGGGCAGGAAGGTAGCAAATGTTGTTGTTCATTACGATCAATTGGCAGGTGTGCTTGAAACCTCGATCGATCCTAGTAGCCCAACGCCCCGATCAATCGACGGGATTAACTGTTCTGGAATGTCCGTAACAGTAACCACTTGGATGCGAACTCGATATGCCAGCTATATTTGGGGGAGCTATCGCAACGTACAAGCTTATGTGAACTACACATTCTTGTCGTTTGATTGTGTCTGCTGCCAATAGTAGCCATGTTGCTTCCTAGTGATCCGGTTGACTGGCTTGCCTTTGCTTTAAGAATAAAGTGGATTCTCGCAGCTTTCCTTTTATTTTTATGTCTCCTTCTGTTAAAGCAACATGTAAAAGTCCTGAAGGATAACGGTTTTCTCTACATTATCTTGGTTGTAACTACGTTCTTACTCGCAATTTGCATCGGTAGAATGGTAACTGGGAAGGAAATGTTGCTCACGCTGTTGGGTTCTGAAGACGATCAAACAGCTGAACGCTCTTATAAGCAGCTTGAGGGCAAAGTATCGACGTCGTGGGTTCTTCGACGCATAAATGATAAAAGCGAGGAAGCAAATGTTCGGTTTTATTTGTGTCGCATGCTGGCAAGTGTATCGACCGACGCGTCAAAAAAGCTCGATGCTATAGACAGGGTCAATTCTGATCCGTTAGCACCACGTTTTATCGGTCGCAACACGTTGAATCATGACATTGAACAGATCCCTAAGCCTGTTACGACGCGTCATATCGTCGAATATTATTACTCACGCAGAAAGTGACCACGCCGCAGTAAATTTGTTGCAGTCCGACTTACATGTTGCGACAACTTTCGCCTACGGCGACGATGCAGCGGGCAATCGAACTAGCGACAGCACCGCGACGTACACAATTAACGATGTAAACCAGATCACCAATACCGGATACACTTACGATGCAAATGGGAATCTCACCGCTGACGGGGTTAATACATACGTGTGGGACGCCGCCAATCGGTTGACCGCGGTCGTTTATCCAAGTTCTGCTGGACGGACTGACTTCACCTATGACGGGTTGGGGCGGAGGGTGAAGCTGCTTGAGAAAAACGGCGCAGGCACGGTGCAGAAGACAAGCAACTTTATCTGGAGCGGCATGACGATCACTGAGGAAAGAGATAGCACCAACACTGTGATCAAGCGCTTCCTACCCGAAGGAGTTCAGCTACCTACCGGTATCACGCCCAACAACAAGCTCTATTATTCTAAAGATCACCTGGGCAGTGTCCGAAGCTTGAGCAACTCAAACGGGACCATTCTCGACACGCTCGATTACGACGTGTACGGAGGCATTAGCCGCGCGCCGGTGCCGGCGAACGATACCTCAGGCGCTGGGCCGGTATTAACCCTGGCCGCTTCGCGCATGACCCAAGGCACGGGAACCTTCGACGCAAATCTGCCGCTTAGTGGCGCGCCCGGGATTGAGATGCGCAGTGGCGGCAGCTACAGCGTCCTTCTAACCTTTGACCGGACCGTATTGTCGGCAACCAGCGTAACAGTTGCCTCCGGTGTCGGATCAGTGGCTAGCACGAGTTTTAGCGGGAACACGGCAACGATATCACTCAGTGGTGTATCCGATCGGCAGACGATCACGCTCGAGTTGGATAACATCATTGGAGTAGTAGGCGTAAACACGAAGGTGCTGATAAGCATGAGCGTGCTCGTGGGTGATGTGAACCAGAGCGGCGCGGTCACGATCGAGGACATTGCTCTCGTGACGGCGAACACAGGGGTGGCCGTGACCGGTTCGACCTTCAAATACGACATCAATCACAACGGCGCGATCAACTCGAGCGACATCTCTCAGATAAAGGTGTTGGGGAGCCAGGGAAGCAGCCTCTATCCCGACTTCGCTTTCACCGGCCACTTCTACCACGCCCGTAGTGGGCTCTATCTCGCACCTTATCGCGCTTACAATCCAATCATCGGCAGATGGCTCACCAGAGACCCACTGAAGGACGCTGAATTTCGCGATGGGCCAAACCTGTATGTCTACGTTGGCAATAATCCGCTAGGTGGTCTTGATCCGCTCGGCCTTCTAAAGATATACGGAAACTGGTGTGGTCCAAATTGGACGGGCAGACGACAAGAGCCATATAGCCCACAAACCCGCGCATACTATGCTCCGCCCATAGATGGTTTGGATGCAGCATGCACAAAGCACGACATCTGTTACTACAAGTGTCGACAAGCCTTTCCATGCGATCCGGATCGGCGAAGTCGCTGCTTCAGAAGTTGTGACGATCAATTAAGTAATGCGGCGTACGCAATTGGCGGTTTTTGGGGGAACGTAATTGGAGCCGCTATCGATCGTCCCGGAAAGCGCGATCCGGAGCCGAATGATCCCTCGTGTTCCTGTGAAAAACAAATAATACAGTCGCTGGCAAGATTGGTTTTCGTCTCAGCGCTGTTCATTTTTTGGGTTTTGTATTATTGTCGCTGTACATCTGGAACTCAACTGATCCGCAAGCGCCCTTACTCTGGGGCGTGTTTGCGGTGATCGATTTTCCTCTGAGTCTGCTTTATTTCTTCGCTCGAAACTTTCGCTTTCATTCGATCGTGGGAGAGTCGTGGTTCGCGCAAATTCTATCATTTCCCCATCTCGTTCATGGCCTTTTGGGAACAATTTGGTGGTACTTGTTGCCTCGGCTTCTCACATCGCGGCGATTAGGCGGAATATGGTAAGTGTTTAATTGTATTCAACGGTCCAACGATTGTAGGGGCGTTGTTCAAAAGACGAGCAACGACGTCTGGAGTGGCATGACAATCGCCGAAGAAAGAGATAACTCCAACACGGTCGTAAAGCGCTTTCTATCCGAAGGAGTTCAGCTTGCCACAGGTGGCCTGACCCCAAAAGCTGGACAGGTTATAAGTGTAGTTCTGTCCTTAAAAGAGTGATGTGACCTTATCCCGATCTCTGGACAGAACTGAGGTTTAGTTTTCGATCAGTAGCAGCTCTCGATTTTCGTTGTTGTTTTCTCTCCGCGCAGTGCTCGCCGCAAACGCAGCCGGAGGCAAGTTTGCAAGAGCACTGTGCGGGCGTTCGGTATTGTAATCCTTTCGCCAAATTTGGAGTTTGTCACGCGCATCCTCGATCGACCAAAAGAGATGCAGGTTGAGGTATTCATCGCGGAGCCGGCTGTTCAAGGATTCGATAAGCCATTTTCGACAGGCCGACCCGGCCGGATAAAATCCAGCTTCACCTGGTTGTGGTACGCCCAAGCGTCAACTGCCCGCGAGCAAAACTCCGTTCCATTGTCCACCGTGATCGATTTGGGGTAGCCCCTCAACTCAATCACGCCTTGCAGGCTCTCTACCACTTGCTCTCCCGACATGTGATGGCCACCTCCAATTTGAGGCACTCGCGCGTAAACTGGTCAATGATCGTGAGAGTGCGGAAGTAGCGTCCGCCTTCCAAACGTTCGCTCATAAAGTCCATCGACCAGCGCTCGTTAGGGGGGAGAGGCTTTCTCAACTGGTCCACGGTTGGCACTGGCCAGCTTGCGCCGCTTCTTGCTGCGCATCTCCAAGCCAAGCTCGCGGTAAAGTCGGTAGACCAGCTTCTTGCCCACCGCCTTCGTGGCATTTTCTCTCCTCCTTTTCGGAGAGCTTCTACCAGTCAAAAACTAAAATTCCCACCGTCCAGTTTTACGGGACAAGGTCAGCAGATGGATCAGACGCGATCCGATCGCCGAGAATGAAGGGATTAATTTGTATGGCTATGTGGAGAATGATCCCCTTAACAGAAGGGGAAGGATGGGGTCGCGTCTTAAATATTTTGATATTCCGACTTCTCAAACAACATCAAATAAATCACTTTTCCTAGGATTTGTTTCTTGCGGAATCTGTTTTGAATCAGCGCCAGTCGATCGCTACTCGTTAGGCTGAGCGGAGGCCGGGGTCGAAATGACTTCGCACATGGTCGACGATTTGGGCGACATGTTCTAGTTTGAAGGCGCCATGGCCTTTTATTTTTCCGGCGACAGCGAACTCGCGGACGCGACGCAGTTGTCCACTTTTCCAGACCCACGCGCTTGAATTGTAGGGACCGACACGGAGCGGATCGCTCCAGGTGTGAATGGAGATGAGCCGATCGTTAATCGCAGCGGCAATATGCATCGGACCGCTGTCGACGCTGATAGTGAACTGCGCGGTGCGGATGAGATGGACCAGTTGCAGCAGCGTTGTTTGATTCGCGAGATTCAGGCAGTTGTCCGGCGGGGAGAATTTGCGGTGCGTTTGCCCCACCAGAATTACGCGCATTGGTGCAAAGGCCTGACAGAATTCTTTGATGATCGCATTCGACAGCGATTTGCGCCGGCCGCGGGCATAAGGATGAAGAAGAATGAAAGGAGAATCGTCCTCGAAACGCGGCAAGGCATCACCCGTCGGGAGCGGAAAGCGTAACTCTCGAGGGATCGGTGCGCCGAACGCTTCGGCAAGTTTCAGATAACGCTCGACCGCATGCGCGCGGCGATCCACGCGCGCGACTTTATCGTAAAAGAAGCGTGAGCCTTCACGCGCGTCGCTCATGCCAAAAATTTCGCGGGCCAAGCTGCTGCGAGCGATGAATGCGCTGCGCAATAAACCCTGGAAATCGAGAGCAGCATCGGGTTTAAGGCGGCGCGTTTTCTTTCTCCAGCGGAGCAGATTGAGTGCGGCGCCGGGCCCGCGAAATTCTCCACGCGGAAAAATGTGAACGTGATTGACGTCGCGATTGCCGCGTAACAGCGGTGCCCATTCGGGATTGATCACCCAGGTGATTTGCGCGGTCGGATTGGCGTCACGAATTGCCGCGACTGCGGGCAGGGTATGAACGATATCGCCGAGCGAACTCGGCTTGATGATGAGAATGGATTTCAGATTTAGAGGAAGAGGAAGAGGAAGGAAAAGGCGGAACTCAACGACCAATGCCTAACCGATCGGCGAGAAGTCGCGGCAGGCCCGCTTTCAATATTTTTTTCTGCGCCGTGGCGAGATCGTATTTTACACGGCGTTGCTCCACCACATTTTTTTCCGTGTCGTAGATGCAATAAGCGGCGCGCCAGTCGCCGTCACGCGGCTGGCCGACGCTGCCTGCGTTAATGAAATATTTCTTTCCGGGCTCGATCATAAGCAGGTCGGATCGGACGCGCCGCACTCCGTCGTCGCGCACGTAAGCGACTGGAAAATGCGTGTGACCAAAAAAACAAACGGTGCTGTGCTGGTAGGTAAAACTGGCGGCAGCATCGAGATTATTCAGGACATAACCCCATTGCCCCGGCGTATCGAGGGTTGCGTGCACAATAGTGAAATCACGCACTTGTCGCAGGAGACGCAGCCCGCGCAGCCATTCCTTATCGGCATCAGTGAGATTTTCGCGGGTCCAGTTGATGGCGTGCTCGGCCAGTTCGTTGAATCCATGCGAAGGCTCGAGAAGCGATGCCTGTTCGTCGTGATTTCCCTTGATCACGGGGCACTCGAGGTCATGGACAAGTTTGACGCACTCATGCGGGTTGGCGTTATAGCCGACAACGTCCCCGAGGCAGACGAAGTGTGAGCAAGCGGACGCGCGCGCGTCGGCAAGCGCAGCTTCGCTGGCCTCGAGATTGCCATGGAGATCACTAAGAATCGCGAAGCGCATTAGGTGTAACTGGTGTTAGCAGAGACGTTGTAGCTGCCGCCGTCACTGGCGGCAGAGGGAAAGGTTTCCCAAACACGGCAGGTCTGCCGCTGAGGACAGCGGCAGCTACAACAGCAGCGCAAGCTACAACGCAGACGCCAACGCCTAACGAGTTGTTTTCGGAATTCTTTGCTCACTCGGAATGTTGAGTTTGTCTTCGAGAAATTTCAGACGGGTGATCAGTGTCGGCAGGCGTTCGTTTTCGCCGGCGAGATAAAGTTCTCGCAGCCGCGTGTAAGCCCCCCGCTCGCGTCCTTCGCAGTAGGAAAGCTCGTAGGCGGCAAATCTCTTCTCGTAACCAGGCGCGCCGGGACGCCGCGCAGCCTCAGCAAAATAGTGCGCGGCTCGTTCATGATCGTGATATTTCTCGCGATAAAGACGAGCGAGCGATTCGTAAAGTTGCGGACGATCGGGATTGTTCCTGATTCCGCGCTCGAGAAAATCCTTGCCGATGGCGAAGTATTCCCGTTGCGCTTTTACACGTAACGCCTGGTGCGGCTGCGCGGGATCGTTTAGTGCAGCGACGCTCGCGTTCCAAGCCATATGCCACGCCGCCATCTCCCAGAGTAAAGTCGAGCGCGGTTGCAGCGTGGTCGCTTGTCGCAATAGAAGCAAAAGGCGGCCCCACTCCGTCCGTTCCCAGGCGGCGTGCGCCTGAATGAAAACAATATCGGCCACGAGGGAACGAAAACCACTTAGGGCGGCAATGAAACCAAGCTGACCGATTTGCTCGCGCAAGCCAAGATTGAGTTGGGTAGTGTGGAAGCGCAGTTGTTGATGCGTTGTCGCTAGCCGGCGTTCAAGCGGCAACTTGATCACGCCGAACCCCACTACAGTTAGGAGCACGAGTAAAATACGCATCACAGTTCTTTACCGTAAAAAACAACGGCAGCGAGGAGCAGATAAACGGTTGTATACAAGGCGCCGAGCAAAGCGGTGTTTAGAAAGAGCTGGAGTGGGATGACTGAGCCCGCGACCGCGTCATCAACGAGGTTGAAAGCTTGTAAATCCGGAAAAACGAGCGCGACGAAGGCGAGAAAAATGCGCGTCAGCCCGTTGGCACTTTTTTCCTGCAACCAGTACTCGCGCGCCATCGCCTGAAGATGTCCGATGAAATAAACAAAAACCATAACGACACCGGTAAAGATGCTGGTGGTGGCGAAAGTGGAAATAAAAAGTGTGAGCGAAGCGAGGAGACAGCCTTTGAGTAGAATTGTGGAGATCGCTGGTAGCACGTTGGCGTTGAAGGCGGCAGTGCGGATTTTCCGCGCGGTCTCGTTGATTTGCGCGGCGGGCAAACCTGAAATCTGGCGCATGGTTTCACGCAGGACAGTCTGTTCGCGCGTGTAAAGTATGGCCACAAAAAGTGCGCTCATGAGTGCAATGGTGATGATCAGAAGCAGGAGGACGCCCGTGAGTTTTCCCAACAAATATTCGAAACGCGGCACCGGCTTGGCGAGAATGGTAGAAATGGTTCGGTTTTCAATATCATGAGGCAGAAGTTGAGCCGTGGTGAAGATTGCAAGCACCGAAATAAAAATGCTCATCGCGCCTAACGAGACATCCTTCAAGACCTGAAACTCCTGTTCAAAACTCAGCTGTGCCATAAAACCAGAAGTGCCGATGAGCAGCAGACCGAAGATAAGGACGACATAAAAAACTTTCTGTCGCGTTAACTCTGTGAATGTGTTGCGCGCGATGGCGGCGACACGGCCGAAAGAAAAGGCAGTGTGCTCTTGTCCGCTTACCCTTTTAGCTTTTTCCGTTGTCATTTCGAGCGGAGCGAAGCGAAGTCGAGAAATCTCTTACTGTTTGAAGAGACGTCTGAAAGTGAATCATGGCAGGAAACCATGAGAGATGTCTCGGTCCGAGCCGGACTGGCATATTCGCTCGACATGACAGGAGGGTATGCCTAACGACGCTGGGTCGTTTCGAGAAACAAGCGCTCGAGTGTGGTTTGAGGCCTGCGTTGTTCGATTAAACGCGCAGGAGAATTTTTGATCATATTCTCAATTTGTTTGAGAAGTTCGGGAGAGGCATTTTCCAGAATCAATTCCGTTTGATTTTCTATCGCGATTAATTCTTCGAGCGGACCTTCACGCAACAGAACACCGTTGGCCAGGATGCCGACGCGATCGCAAATCTCCTGAACCTGACCCAACAGGTGCGACGAGAGCAGAACAGTCACGCCGCGCTTCTTTAAGTCGAGGATGAGATCGCATATTTGGCGAGAGCCGGCGGGATCGACTCCCGCCGTCGGCTCGTCGAGCACGACCAGTTGTGGATCTTGCACCAGAGCCTGCGCGAGACCGATGCGCTGCAACATTCCCTTGGAATAACCGCTCAGTCGGCGGTCGCGTGCACTCGTTAGGCCGACAAGGTCCAGCAATTCTCTGGTGCGGTTGTGTAACTGCTTTCCACTTAAGCCACAAAGTTTCCCATAAAAATGCAGCGTCTCTTCGCCGGTGAGAAATTTGTAGAAGTACGGATTCTCGGGAAGGAAGCCGACCATTTCGCGGCTTTGCACGAGACGGCTATCGCGGCCGAAAATCTCCGTTCGTCCCTGCGTCGGCGAAATCAGGCCGAGAATAATTTTCAAGGTCGTGCTCTTGCCGGAGCCGTTCGGCCCGAGCAATCCGTAAACTTGTCCAGCCTCGACCTCGAGGTTCAGATCGCGTACGGCGACAACCGGTGTGCGCTTGAACGGAACCGGAAAAACTTTCGTTAGGCCGAGGATGGCGACTGCAATCTCATTCATAGCGGATTTCAAATCCATGCATCGGTGGCGCATCGGCGAGCGGCGTGACCTCTTGCTTTTTGATATGCGCGCGCAGTTCGCTTTGCATGATCGCATCCAGGAACGCTTGCACTTCGGCGTCCGCGCCGTTTAGATGCATTTCGACACGGCCATCGCGCAGGTTTCGGATCCAGCCAGTAACGTCGAATCCCTTCGCAATATGTCTGACCGAATAGCGAAAGCCAACGCCTTGCACATTACCTTCAAAGAAGACCTGCACTGCGCTCATGGCGGAACAATCGCCGCAAAAAATGCGCCGGCCAAGATTTTAGGTAGGCGCGATTGACCTCAATCGCCCGGGGGGGCGGTTCGGTGAACCGCCCTGCCTGGCATTTTCAATTCGGCGACGTCCCCGGAAGGGGAGTCGGCTCGGGATTATTTTGTGGCAAGTCTTCCGGCGGAACAACCAGCCGCGGATCAGCGGAGTTTAAGTTGAAACGTTCGCTGTGGGTGCTCGGCTCTATTCCCGGCGGCGGTGCGTTCGCGGCCGCAACCAGAGCTGGGGGCGCGACCTTGATGTCTTCGTGGGCGACGTAACCTTCCTGGCCACTAGCCAGGTGCACTTTGCAGTAACCGAAAGATGGGCGGATGAGGATCATGATCGTGTCGCGCGGCAGCATCAGATCAGGTCCACCTCCCTGTTGCGGCCCGAACTTATAGAAAGCGGCCTTTTCAGCCGTCACCGCGTAAAACTTTGCGCCATCGGAGGCGTTCAAGATATTTCTCTGCGTCAGGGCGCACCCGCTTAGGCAGAGGAGCGCCACCAGAGAAAGCAGGAATAACTTATTTCGCACACTTTTGACGGAGCAGGTTTCGTTCACTTATAAGAGCAAACTAAACAAACGCTGCCCGGTTCGCCTTCCAGCAGGCTGATGCTGATAAAGTATTGGCCGCTGTTCTCCGGAGAAAAACCTGCAGCCGCGCGTTCGCCCGATTCGTAATTTTCCGCCGTCACCAAGTTTCCGGTTTCATCGTAAATCTTCACGCCCACTTTCTTGCCTTCGGCATCGGCCGCGGCGGCAAACCAGTACTGGTTTCCGGCGTAAAGATTCACCGCGATTAACGCAGGCTCCTGCGGCTTGATGGATCCGGACCAATGGCCATCGCGAATTTTGAAACCATCATTGGTAAATGCACCGGCAAGATCGAGGGCCGTCTTCCGCGCCTGCACTTCAGTGTCCGACTCGGCCAAAACAACCGCATGCGAACCGAGCGAAACCAAAATGGCCAGGAATGCGAGCCGTTTCATGCCGTTTTATTTTGAATCTGCTCGATCAACCTGCTGACAGCGGAGTTTAATTTTCGCACGTCGTCGGCGCTCGGCACCGCATCTTTCGGAAACGAAACCATTTTTTCGATCTCCGCGAGTTGGTCACTTATCTCTTTGACAAGCGATTCATTGCGCAATTCCGGCGAGATATCGTTGATCTTCGACCTGATAAAAGCGACCAATGCCGGCTGGCGCAGGACTTTAGCGTTGCGCTCGTTGTAATTCTTCTGCACCGCTGCACTCACGACTTGCGTGCCGCGAATCCATCCGCCGACGCTGACTAAAATCACCAGGTCCTGATCCTGGTGCGAACGCATCGAAGCTTTGACTTCATTTTGTGTCGCCTCGAGCTCTTCCTGCAGCGCGTCCCAATCGTCGTTTTCGGCAAACTCATTGATGCTGCTGCCGCGCCCGAGAACGTTCTGACTGACGCCGAGTGCCTTTGCCAGTTTGATAATGTCCGCTCCCGTATTCTTGACCTGCTGCGTGTCGTGCGCCTCGACCGCGATAAAACCATCGGCAATGAGCCCGCCCAGATTAAGCGCAATCTGCGCCCGGTTTTGATAAGTCATCGGAACCGATTCCCGGTACTGGCTTGGCCAGTCTATTTTTCCCGGCTTGGTCAGCGCGGCGAATAGTTCTCCGGGTGTGGGAATAGTCATCGCGTCGCTTTTGATTGCCTTGGCCAATGTCTCCGATGACAAACGTGGCGGCTCGGCGTTGAGCGTGGCAATTGCACTAACGAGTGCGGCGACAACAAGCCATCGCGCGAAAAAAGCCATTGGGAAGCGTATCGCAGCAATACCGTTTTGCCAGTGAGAATCTGGGCGCATCCCTCTGCATTAAAGATTGATTGATCACGCGCTTCGGTGCGCGCATCATGTCGCGCTCGTTATGGCAAGTACCAGCATTCGCAAAATATGGGCGCGCGAGATTCTCGATTCGCGCGGCAATCCGACGGTTGAAGTAGATGTGCATTTGGAAGGAGGCGTTTGCGGACGTGCGGCTGTCCCCAGCGGCGCGAGCACTGGTGAGCACGAAGCGTGGGAACTGCGTGATGGCGACAAAAAACGTTACGGCGGCAAAGGGGTAACGAAGGCGGTGCGCAATGTAAACGAGACGATTGCGCGCGCTCTGGTCGGGTTTGATGCAACCGAGCAGGCTGCGCTCGATAAAAAGATCATCGAACTTGACGGGACGCCGAACAAAAAAAATCTCGGTGCCAACGCGCTCCTTGGAGTTTCGCTCGCAACCGCGCACGCAGCCGCCGCGGCGAAGAAGCAATCGCTCTTTCGTTATCTCGGCGGCGAAGAGGCGAAAGTTTTGCCGGTGCCAATGATGAACATCTTGAATGCCGGCGCTCATTCCGACGCGCCAATCGATTTTCAGGAATTCATGATCGTGCCGAAAGGAGCGCCGAGTTTTACGGAGGCGGTGCGTTACGGCGTAGAAGTTTTTCACGCCTTGAAAAGCGTATTGAAGGACCGTGGGCTCTCGACAGCGGTTGGAGACGAAGGCGGCTTCGCGCCCGCCTTGCGCTCGGCCGATGACGCGCTCGAATCGATTGCCACCGCGGTCGAGAAAGCCGGTTACTCGTTAGGCAAAGAAATTTTTATCGCGCTCGATCCCGCGGCTTCGGAATTTTACGACAAAGAAAAAAACCGTTACGTTTTCAAAAAATCCGGTGGCTTAGAACGCACGGCCGAGGAGTTGGTGGATTATTACGCCGAACTTTGCGCCCGCTTTCCCATCATCTCGATTGAAGATGGTTGCGCGGAGAACGATTGGGACGGCTGGAAGAAGTTGAGCGCGAGGCTAGGCGATAAGGTGCAACTGGTCGGCGACGATCTTTTTGTTACTAACGTTACCTTCCTGAAAAAGGGGATCGAAGAGCACGTCGCAAATTCCATTCTGATAAAGGTCAATCAAATCGGCACGCTCACCGAAACACTCGATGCGATCGAGTTGGCAAAGGAAAATAACTACACGGCGGTGATCAGCCACCGTTCCGGCGAGACGGAAGACACGACTATCGCCGACATCGCGGTGGCGACTAATGCCGGCCAAATCAAGACCGGATCGCTTTGCCGAACCGATCGCGTGGCCAAGTATAACCAGCTTCTGCGAATCGCGGAGGAACTTGGTGACAACGCGATCTATGGCGGTAAGATGCGCTAGTGGATTATTCTGGCTACGGCGATTTTAGAGAACGTCGCGAAGCCACCATCTGGCAACGGCTCAATCGCGTTCTGCGCGTTCTTCTTTTCATCGCGCTCGGGTTCATCGTCATCAGTCTTTTTGTTCCGCCTTACAACCGATTGAAGCAAAGTCGCAACGACATTGAGCGACTGCAGTCGCTGGTAAACGATCAGAAGATTTTCCTCGCGCGACAAACGCGCGAAGTGAATTTGCTCATGACGGATGCGACGTATTTGGAAACGATTGCGCGCGATCGTCTCGATCTGATGAAAGAAGGCGAAACCATTTTTCGTCTCGAATCGCGCGGAGCGAAGCGCAGGTAGGGGCAGTTCACCGAACCGCCAGCGGGCGATTGGGGTCAATCGCCCCTACCTTTGCGTCGGAGAAAGGTTCATTTATCTTTTCCCATGGCTAACGAGCTTCAGACGTTCGACGCATCGGAACTGAAATCGCGCGTACACGCGTTACGGAGGTTCCTTTGACGTAGATAAGTTGCAAGAAGACGTACTGCTGCTTGAAATGCGCATGGCATCTACCGATTTCTGGTCGGATCGGGCGAGCGCGCAAGAAACCATCGAAAAACTCAATCGATTGCGGTCGCGATTAATCCCCTTTCAAGAATTAGACAGAAAGATCGCAGCGCACGACGAACTCGCGAACAGTACAGCCAATGATGCCGAAGCCAGAATGGCTCGAATGATGTTAGAGGATGAGTATCCTGAAATCATTCAGAAGCTCGAGGAGCTAGAGCTTAGTGAATTTCTTTCCGGCGAAAACGATCGCGCGAACGCATTCCTAACGATTCACTCGGGTGCCGGCGGCACAGAGTCGTGTGATTGGGCGGACATGCTTCTGCGGATGTATCAACGCTGGATCGAGCGCTCCGGGTTTACCTCGCAAACGGTCGACATTCAAACGGGCGAAGAAGTTGGGATCAAATCGGCGACGCTGCTGGTGAGCGGAGAATATGCGTACGGTTATTTGAACACAGAGCGCGGCGTGCATCGGCTTGTGCGCATCTCGCCTTTCGATGCGAATAAACGGCGCCATACTTCATTCGCCAGCGTCGATGTCGTTCCCGAAATCGCGGACTCCGCGCCGATCGAGATTAATCCAGCCGATCTCGAGGTCGATACTTACCGCGCGGGCGGCAAAGGCGGACAAAACGTAAACAAGGTGGAAACTGCTGTGCGCATTGTGCACAAACCGACGGGAATCGTGGTCGCGTGTCAGGCCGAGCGAAGCCAGGGCCGCAATCGCGAGCTCGCGATCAAAATGTTAAAAGCGAAACTGTACGAGATCGAGCAGGATAAAAAACGTGCCGAGATTGATCGGCAATACGGAGAGAAAGGAGACGTCGCTTGGGGAAGTCAGATTCGCTCTTATGTATTTCAGCCCTACCAAATGGTGAAAGATCACCGCACCGGCGCGGAAACGAGCAACGTGCAAGCGGTGATGGATGGCGAAATCGATCTTTTCATCGAGGCGAAGTTGCGCGGACAAAAACCCGGCGAGGATACTGTGGAAATATAGAGGCGCTTACGGCGCGGCGCTGAGATCGTAAACTTCCACCAGCGCCGTTCCCGTATCGCCGGACACGCCGCGGACGATCGCGGTGTAACTACTCGGGCTTACGGTGGCGAGGAGGGCCGATTCCCGCGGTTCTGTCGGCGCGAGACCGCGATTTGAAATCGTCTGCGCGTTCGGATTTTGTTGCTGCCAGTTATTGTTCGACTGAATAAGGACGCCGTTTGCGTTACGCAGTTCGAGCGTGGGATCGGCCAGCGGTTGTGCAACGCCGGAGGTCGCGAGCGAAGGTCCGATCGCGCGCACCACTACTTGTTTGGATTGGGTTCCGCCGACGATGAATCCAGCAATGAGGACATTCTCCCCGCTCAACACTTGGCCGCGTGTGGAAATGTTTCCAGCTCTGCTCGCACTGAGGTGCAGATCGTAAAGTTCAATGAGGCCGACTCCGGTCGAGCCCGATTGGCTCGCGTTCGAAAAACCTTGCATGACAGCACTGTACGAACCCGGATTCAATGTCAGATAGAGAGCGGACTCGACACTGTTGGGCGGATCGAGATGGAAACTCGCGATCGTCTCTGCATTGGCGCTGGTAAACCAGTCGTCATTTGTTGCGATGGCCTGCTGATTCCCGTTGTACACCGTTATGGTTGGATCGGAAATTGGATTGGTGATTCCGTTCGCTCTTAATGAGAATCCAATCCCGCGCACAATAACCGTGGCCGGCTGCGATCCCTGAATGATGAAGCCGCCAATAAGCACATTTTGTCCGGTGCCGATCAAGGCACGAGTCGAAAGGTTGCGCAGGACCGGAGCGTCAACAGAAGTGCGAAAGGCGGGTCCGCTATCGTAAAGACTGCGCACGCCGGCGATGTCGTCTGCCTGCACTGTGTCCAAATCGCTTTCGGCCGAGTTCATGATGGCGACGACCTGCTGGTGGTGAGTATCCGGATGATCCAGGCCAAGGGCGTGGCCGAACTCGTGAATCGCGACGCGCCGCAAATCTTGAACTCCGGAACGCAACGGACCGCGATAAGAGTCCCACGTGTAAGCGGTGTTGAAGATAGTGTCGCTTTCTTCCAACACGCCATTGTCGCGAGACAGAAACATTGTGATGGCCAGCGTTCCTGCGCCGAAGTCCTTGCCAAACACCTTGTCGGAAAAAAAGGCGGACATCTCGTCGTCGTCCTCGGCTGGGGGCACTGGAGAGTTCGTCTTTCCGGTGAGGTGGAGATGAACGAGGTATTGATTCCAAACGTTCAGGGCATTGAGCGCGACTTGATTGAAAGACGTAGAGCCGTCGCTCAAAGGTCGCTGCATATTGAAAGAAAGCTGCATCACTACTGTCCGATTGCGGGTCCAGGAAACATTTTCGAGGATGTATCCAAGCGTGGTTTGCGCGAGGAAAAGCGCGGCGACGATGCCGACGCGACAAAAAACTTTGACGGTTATTCCAGAAATCAAGGAACAAGGTTAAGCAATCATTTCGTTTCGACAAGGCGTAGTCGAAAACGCGCGTCGAAATTCCCGCGATTATGGGCGCGGCAGCAGGCGAGGCATGCCACCGGTCGCCGGATGCGATGCACGCGCGCGAAGGAATCTCGGCAATTCGGGCATTTGTAAAGGAAACGTCGTGCGCGCCGCGCCACCGGAAAGGGCAGGGTATGGCAGCGCGCTTCGCCGGCGATACCGAGATCGCGACAAGCTGTGCGCCATTCCGTGCCGTGCGGCGCAATGCGGCGGCGTCCCGCGCGTGCTTGTGCAAGCAGATGTGAGAGCTCATGCCGCAATGTCTGCTCAACTTCGCTTGCGCTGTGTTCGCGCAGCCGTGGATTCAGTGAGATCAAGGCGTGCCGCCAGTCGGCGCGGCCCGCGCCACTGCGCATGCGTCCGTTCCATTCCACACGAATTTTTTTGGCAAGACTCGGCGCCCCTAACGAACAAAGAATTCGCTGTGCTCTTTCTTCGAGTGCTAAATCGCGGCCTGCCCGCGCGCTCTTTTCCGGCACCGAAAATTTGAATTCAAGCTGGTCAACCAACAGCATAAGCCGCGGCCGCTGAACTCGATTTTGCGCGCGCCAGTCGCTCCATGATTCGCCCGATTGCCTTCCCGGTCTGATCGATCTCACGCTGATCGGTATTTTTGCCTAACGAGAAGCGAATGGCCGAACTCGCGCGTTCCTTTGATAAACCCATGCCTAGTAAGACATGCGAAGCGACAACGGAACCGACCATGCAGGCTGATCCGCTGGACGCGCAGACGCCTTCCAAATCCAGGGCCATAAGCAGAGTCTCCGAACTGAAACCAGGGAAGCTGACGTTCAAGGAGTTGGCGAGAACGTGCTCGCTGTCTCCATTTCTTATTGCGGCCGGGACGGCGGCCGCAATTTGCTTCCACAGTTCGTCGCGCATTTTTTTCTGACGCTCCTGTTCCTGCTCTCTATCATTCAGGACAAACTCCGCGGCAGCCGCCATCCCGGCGATCGCGGCAACGTTTTCAGTTCCTGGTCGTCGCTCATTTTCATGCGAACCGCCAAAGTGAATACGTTCGATCGAAATGCCCCCGCGCAAATAGAGAATGCCCGCACCCTTTGGTCCGTAAAATTTATGCGCGGCGAAACTGGCGGCATCGATAGTTGAAAGATCGCAGTGCAACTTTCCGAAGGCCTGCACGAAATCGCTGTGCAATAAAACGCCACGTTCCCGGCAGCAACGTGAAATTTCCGCCATCGATTGCACGACGCCGGTTTCGTTGTTCGCCAGCATTACCGAAACGAGGGTCGTGTCCGGACGAATCGCATTCTCCAATTGCGCCGGATCGATTTCCCCGCCGTTGTCAGCCGCTAGCCAGGTGACCTCGAAGTTTTCGCGCTTCTCCAAATGTTCGAATGCATGCAGCACGGCATGATGTTCCGTCCTCGAGCATACGAGATGACGTCCGCGATGCGCGTGGCTGCGGGCCAATCCTAAGACGGCGAGATTGTTCGATTCCGTGCCGCCACCGGTGAAAATCAACTCGTTAGGCCGGACGTGCAAGAGCGATGCAAGCCGATCGCGGGCATCGTCCACGGCTGCGCGGGCTTCACGCCCGGCCGCATGCACGCTCGAAGGATTTCCGAAATGCCGCTCCAGATATGGCTGCATCGCCTCCAGCGCTGGCGCGCACAATGGCGTGGTCGCGTTATAGTCGAGATAGATCACGGGAAACTCGTCCCATCGCGCGGACGTTTCTGCACGACCTGCAACTGCTTGGCCTCGTAAAAAACAAGCGAGTTCGGCGGGACGCTGCTCGTGAGAAAAACGTTGCCGCCGATCGTGCTGTTAGCGCCGATCACCGTCTCTCCGCCGAGGACGGTGGAGTTTGGATAAATCGTGACGTTGTCTTCCACCGTCGGGTGACGTTTGCCGCCCTTCTTGATTTTACCGTGCTCGTCTTTTTGCAGACTGCGCGCGCCGAGCGTAACACCGTGAAAAAGTTTTACGCGCGATCCGATCTCGCAGCTCTCGCCGATCACCACCCCAGTGCCGTGGTCGATAAAAAAATGCGAACCGATTTTTGCGCCGGGATGAATGTCGATGCCCGTTCGGCTATGCGCCCACTCCGTCATCATGCGCGCAATCAAACGCACTTCTTTTTCATAGAGCACATGCGCCATGCGCTGAATCCCAATCGCTTCGATCGCGGGATACGCGAGAATGACTTCCTCGTAGCTGTTTGCCGCGGGGTCGCCTTCATAGGCTGCATCGACGTCGGTCCAGAGAATCCGTCGTACGCGCGGAAGCTCCGACATGAATGAGGCGAGCAGTTCTTCCGCTTTACGTTCCACCGCTGCGCTCGCGGGAAGCCGGCCAAAATTTTTGCAAAATTCGGGCTTCAATTGCGCGTGCAGAGTTTTGATCCGGCTCCTGGTCACATCCGGCAGATCTCCCGAATCGATCAGGACTTCGCCGCGAAATCCTGGAAACATCAAACTCATGAGCGCGAGGCAGGCGCCTTCAATCGGTGCACGCGAAGGCAGAGTCGCCGCGGCATCGATATAATTGATCCCGCCGGTCTCGCTATAAGTCTTGAGCAGTTCGTCAACTGCGTCACCCGCGCTTGTATTCATTGGACGCAAAGTAGGCGACGGCGCCGGTGCAATCAAAATCGAAAGTGATGAAACTGGTGCTGATTGTGTGATTTGTTATCAGCGTGAAATTCTTGAACGCACTCTGTTTCGTCGCAGCCATGATGGATCAGGCGCATAGCTTGCCCGTGACAACGCGACAATTGCTTGTCGTAACGACGCAATCGTGGCGGAGCACCGTAGGAAATTTGCAACGCTACCAACGCATCGGCGAAAAAGATTGGCGAACGATCGGCAAACCAATTCCTGTCAGTGTGGGTAAGAACGGACTCGCCTGGGCCCACGGAATGTATCGCAATGCCGAAGACGCACGTGAGAAGAGGGAAGGTGACGGCTGCGCACCGGCTGGGATTTTCCGGGTCGGGCCCGCTTTTGGTTATGCGCCCCGGCCTCCTGCAGGGTGCAAATTAGTTTATCGCGCGATCACCGATCGGGACTACTTCGTCGATGCGCCGGCGGCGAACGACTATAACCGCTGGATCACAATTCCGGCGCGCAAACCGAATCGGCCTGAGAAACTCTGGACATCATTTGAGAGAATGAAACGTTCGGATCGGCTCTACGAATTCGGGATTATTGTCCAGCAAAACGATCGTCCCGTCGTGAAAGGAAGAGGGAGCGCAATATTTCTTCATGTCTGGCGAAATGCCGGCTTCCCGACGGTCGGGTGCACGGCCATGGCGCGCGATGATTTATTGACGTTGCTGCGATGGCTGGAACCGAGTCAACAGCCATTGCTCGTGCAGGCGCCGGCGAGCGAGCTTAAAAATATTTTGCCCATCCACTTTGCGCAGTAATCTCCCCGAACAGATGAAGAACGATGATCTGGCAATTTATCTGAACGATCATCTTGCCGGATCGATCGGCGCGATCGAAATGATTGATCACCTGATCGAGACCTACAAAGGCAAACCGATCGCGCAATTTTGTGAGGAACTGCGTGGCGACATCACGACAGATCAGGATGAACTGCGCGAGATGATGCGCGCTCTGGAAGTGAAGGAAAGCAGCGTGCGCAAAGCCGGCGCTTGGATTGCGGAGAAGTTCGGGCGCGCCAAATTGCGGCCGGAGGGCGAAGGATCGGGCGACCCCGGATTGTTCCTCGCGCTTGAAGCGCTCGTGCTCGGCATCACAGGGAAACAGGTTCTCTGGCGTGCGTTGGCGACGGTGCAGGAAAGTTGGCCGCAATTGCAACGGTTCGATTTTGCGCGCTTACAAAGCCGGGCAGAGGAACAGGCTGAACGCGTTGATGCAAAGCGTCTGGAAGCTGCGCGCGAAGCATTGTGTCCGAGGTAGAGGCGCTGGCGTCAGGCGCCTAACGAACAAAGCTCGGACGTCTAACACGAACGCCGCTACACTGCCGCTGGGGACAGCGGCAGCTACAGGAAAAATCCGCGCAGGAAATTTCCGTGACACGATCTAAGGTTGCGCACGCATGACTTCGTTTGCACTTCGCGGATTGCCGACAGATGAACTGCAAACGTTCATCAAGGGAACGCATGCCGATCCATTCCGGATTCTCGGTCCCCATCGCGTGGGTGATGATCTGGTTGTGCGCGTCTTTCGTCCTGATGCGCGCGAAGTAGGAATCGTTCTCCCATCAAAGCAGGAGGTCGCAGCGGAACGAATTCACAACGACGGATTTTTCCAGGCGGTGTTGCCCGGCGAAAAGCGTCACTGCGATTATCGCGTGCGTGCGGTGCGCTGGGACGGCTCGGAGCGCACGCTGCACGATCCGTATTGCTACGGCACGATCATGGGAGAGATCGATTTGCATCTGTTCGCCGAGGGAAACCATCTCGAGCTTTACAGAAAATTCGGGGCACATCTGCGAACGATTGGCGATGAGCAGGGCGTCTACTTCGCAGTTTGGGCGCCGAATGCGCAGCGCGTGAGCGTGGCTGGTGATTTCAACAATTGGGATGGGCGCGTCAATCCGATGCGCAAACTTATCGGCAGCGGCGTGTGGGAATTATTCCTGCCGGGAGTCGTAGAAGGTGCGCATTACAAATTCGAGATCCGCACACAACTGGGCGCACTGTTGCTGAAGAGCGATCCGTTCGCGTTTTTCAGTCAGCACGGCATTGAGACTTCATCTCTTGTTTACAATCTGAACCGTTATCACTGGAGCGATCACGAGTGGATGGAAGCGCGCCGCTCGAAAACTTTGCATCGCTCTCCGCTTAGCATTTACGAAGTCCATTTAGGTTCCTGGCGACGGAACGCGGAGGAAGATCGAGCCCTTAGTTATCTCGAACTCTCGGAGACGCTCCTGCCCTACGTTTTGGAAATGGGTTACACGCACATCGAGTTGTTGCCCGTGGCCGAACATCCCTTCGAAGGTTCCTGGGGTTATCAGGTCACAAATTATTACGCGCCCACAAGTCGCTTCGGAAACCCGGATGAGTTCCGGCATTTCGTCGATCGCTGCCATCAATGCGGTATTGGCGTCATCATGGATTGGGTGCCGGCGCATTTCCCGAAAGATGCGCACGGCCTCGCGGAGTTTGATGGCACCGATCTTTACGAGCACATGGATCCGCGCCAGGGCGAGCATCAGGATTGGGGCACGCTCATTTTTAATTTCGGGCGCAATGAGGTGCGCAATTTCCTCATCGCAAACGCACTTTTCTGGCTCGAGCAATATCACATCGACGGGCTACGCGTCGATGCGGTCGCCTCCATGCTTTATCTCGATTACTCGCGCAAAGCGGGCGAGTGGATCCCGAATGTTTTCGGCGGCCGCGAAAATCTCGACGCGGTTTATTTTTTGAAACGAACGAACGAAGTCTGCTACGAACGTTTTCCCGGCGTCATGACGATCGCCGAAGAATCAACCGCCTGGCCTGGTGTTTCGCGACCGGTTTATCTGGGCGGACTCGGCTTCGGTTTCAAATGGAACATGGGATGGATGCACGACTTTCTCCATTACATGAGTCTCGATCCGATCTTCCGGCGTTTTCATCACAGCAGCATTACTTTTTCTCTGATCTACGCATTTCAAGAGCATTTCATTCTTGTGCTCAGTCATGACGAAGTTGTGCATGGCAAAGGTTCGCTCATCGCGAAAATGCCGGGCGATGAATGGCAGAAGTTCGCCAATCTGCGCATGTTCTTCGCCTGGATGTACGGCCATCCGGGCAAGAAGTTGCTCTTCATGGGGTGCGAGTTCGGTCAATGGCGCGAATGGAATCACGATATGGAATTGGATTGGTACCTGACCAATCTGCCGCGTCATGACGGGCTGCGTCGTCTCGTGCAACATCTGAATTACGTTTACAAGAGCGAGCCTGCGCTTTGGGACCTCGACGACACTTATGATGGTTTCGAGTGGATCGATTTCCGCGATTCCGAAAACAGCGTTGTCTCATTCATGCGCAAATCGCAGGAAGGCGAAGTCATTGTTTTGATCGTGAACGCGACGCCGATGGTCCGGCACAATTATCGGCTCGGTGTGCCGCATGCCGGATTCTATCGCGAGCTCATCAATACCGATGCTGAGACGTATGGTGGCGGTAACGTTGGCAATTTGGGCGGGGTGCAGAGCGAAGAACATCGCTGGCAGGAACGCGACCACTCCATTCTCATCCAATTGCCCCCCCTCGCGACGCTCGCGTTCAAACTCGAACGGCAAGCCACTTAGCGTTCCTCCTACTCTCAAGCCTCGAGGAGCGGCGCTTTCCAAAGCGCCGACGCCGGGCTGCAGCAGGGGCGGATTGACGACCGGCGCTCCTTGATTGTCTGTTCGCGCGATCATTCCTGCTTGACCCGTTACCCACGCGTTAGGCAAGCTTCGCCCAACACCCTCATTTTATGAAAAGAAGAACCCTTGCTGCTTTTACTTTGATCGAACTGTTGATCGTCATCACCATCATTGCCGTTCTGGCAAGCATTGCGTTGCCAGCATTCACCGGCGTCAAAGAACGTGGCGACCAAACGAAAGATTTATCTAACGCGAAACAAATTGCGCTCGCGTTACGCCAATTCGCTATCGACAACAACGGCACTTATGCATCGAAAGCACCCGCAGCCGATTATTCCGCGGCGTCGGGAACGCCTACTACTTCTAATGACGCTTTCTGGTGGCTCTTTCCAAATTATCTGCAAAGCGAGCAAATCTTTGCTGTTGGCGGCTCGGCCTATACGCCAGGCAATCCGGACAACAGACTGGATGCAGCAGGTGCGAGCACCCGCACCAACACGCTCAAGGCCGGCGAAAATTCATACGCTTATGTAACTGGTTTGGCCGACACTTCGCCGCCAACTTATCCGTTAATCGCGGATGGCTTTAGCTCAACTCCTGGAACCTATGCCGTGAATAAAGCGCAAAAGGGCGGGGTTTGGTCGGGCAAAAAAGCCGTCGTGGTATTATGCGATTCCAGTGGTCAGTTGATGCCGGTGGACGCAACAACACATGAGGTACAACGAACAGATGCCAGTGGAACCAAAGTGAATATGTTCGCCGGCACGAGCGATGGCAGTTGGATCGATAGTAATGCTAATAAGGTGTTAAATCCGGAGTAGTTCTACTTAACTTCCGACTCAAATTCCCCGTCGCTTACGCGCGTCCGGATTTTCATTTTTGGCCTAACGAGTTTTACGGTGTGCACGATTTTGCCCTGCGCGTCCGTCGTAAGGCTGTAGCCGCGGCGCAAGGTTGATTCCGGCCCGAGCGCAGCAAGAATCCCTTCCAGACGCGAAAAACGCTGACGCGCATGATCGAGGGATCGCGGCGCAAGAGCGCCGAAACGTTTTTGCAAATCGGCAAATCCTTTCCGGAGCGCGATCACTTCCCGTTGCGGATTGCGCGACTTGATCAGGCTCGCAAAATTTGCCAGCCGCGCGCGCGTTTCGCCGATGCGTTGCCGAGCACCGCGCCGCAGGTTCTCTCGTGTGAAATCAATTTGCTGTTGCGCATCGCGAATACGTTTCACCAATTCGCGCGACAACGCGCGCTCGGACAAGAAACGCAAACGGGTTTGCTGATGGGAGAGGAAATTTCGTAAGGACCGGTCCAGACACATCGCGAGTTCATCGACACGGCGATTCACCTCGGCAAAATCAGGAACAACCAATTCCGCGGCCGCGCTCGGGGTCGGTGCGCGCAGATCGGCGACGAAATCCGCGATTGTGAAATCGATCTCGTGGCCGATCGCGCTCACGATCGGAATGGCACAATGGTAGATCGCACGCGCGACAATTTCTTCATTGAACTCCCATAGGTCTTCGATGCTGCCGCCGCCTCGCGTAAGGATGATGAGATCGAGCGCCGGCCATGACTCGTTAGGCGTAGAAAGCTCGCGAATGGCCGTTGCGATTTCCGCGGCCGAGCCCATTCCCTGCACGCGCACCGGACTAATCAGGATATGCGCGCCGGGGGCGCGGCGCCGAAGCACGTTCAAGATGTCGCGTATGGCAGCGCCGCTCGGCGATGTGATGATGCCGATATGCGCTGGAAATTTTGGCAGAGCGCGTTTGCGTGCCGCATCGAAAAGCCCTTCTGCTTCCAACTTGCGTTTGAGCGCTTCGAATTTTGCCTGAAGCAACCCGGCGCCGCGCGTCTGCACGATTTGCACGCTGAGCTGATATTGGCCGCGCGCTTCAAAGACGGAGACGTTGCCATAAACCTGGACCTGCGCGCCATCTGTTAGCGGCACGCGCAATGGCGCCATCGCGTTCCGAAAAATCACGCAGGCGATTTGTGCGCGCTGATCCTTGAGCGTGAAATATTGGTGACCCGATGGATGCAGTTTGTAATTGGAAACTTCGCCCTGCACCCAGACGGCGCCGAATCGCGTCTCCAATAGTCCGCGGATCGAACGCGTCAGATCCGCGACGGTGAGAACCTTTGCGACTTTTGGGAACAGATCGCCGGTTGCTTCCATCAATCAAATTACCACAGAGACTCGGAGGACACTGAGATAGAAATTCTTAAACCATCCAACTCAGTGTGCTCCGTGTCTCTGTGGTAATCCTCTAGCCGAACAATTCATGTTGCGCGCCAGTCGGCGGCTTCAACCCAAGTTTGCGATACGCATTTGGCATGGCGACGCGCCCTTGCGGTGTGCGCTTGATGTAACCTTCCATGATCAAGTACGGTTCGTTCACTTCTTCGAGCGTGCCCGCTTCTTCACCGATGGCGACTGCGAGAGAGTTTAGGCCAACCGGACCGCCATTAAATTTGTGGATGAGCGTTTCGATGATGCGCTTGTCCCATTGATCGAAACCGTCGCGATCGATCTCGAGCATTGTTAAGGCGCGGTCGGCAAGCTCACCAGTAATTTTTCCATCCGCTTTCACCTGCACATAATCGCGGACCCAGCGCAGTAAATTATTCGAGGTGCGCGGCGTGCCGCGCGCGCGCGTTGCAATCTCCGCCGCGCCTTTCGCATCAATCTCCACGCCTAACAAACCCGCGCTGCGCAAAATGATCTTCTGCATTTCCTCCGCGCTGTAATAGTCCAGTCGCGCTGTCATTCCAAAACGTGAGCGCAACGGCGCGCTCACCATCCCCGCGCGCGTGGTCGCGCCGATCAAGGTGAACTTCGGTAATTGCAATCGCAGACTACGCGCCTGCGGTCCCTGATCGATGATGATGTCGAGTCGGTAATCCTCCATCGCCGGATACAGATATTCTTCGATCGTGGGCTGGAGCCGGTGAATCTCGTCGATAAAAAGGACATCGCCTTTTTCGAGACTAGTCAGCAAACCCGCCAGCTCGCCCGCCTTCTCGATCACCGGCCCGCTCGTGTTTTTGACGTTCACGCTCATGGCGTTGGCGATGATATGCGCAAGTGTGGTTTTGCCGAGGCCCGGCGGCCCACTCAACAAAATATGTTCGAGCACGTCGCCGCGCTTCTTTGCCGCTTCCACTAAAACCGCCAATCGCTCACAGACTTTCACCTGGCCGGTGAACTCGCTGAACATCGGCGGCCGCAGCGAGACTTCGAACGCGGGATCGGGTTCAGGCGGTTTCATTTTTGCGCTGTTTTTTATAACATCAGAGCGAAGCCTGCGCACGGAGCGATTTATTCTGGGGAGCGCACGCGCCTCGCGTGCTGGCGAAGGCGCCTCGCCTTCGCGAACTTTCTTCGACGCATCATATCGCCGACCGTTAATAAATAAGATTGTTTCGGCGAGCGCGCCGAAACCCGCACGCGAGGCGTGTGCGCTCCCCAGAGTCAGTCGTCCGCCTCGCGATTTGCCCCTTCAATATTCTTCGTCAGCACCAGTTCCGTGCCGTTTTTGCGCAGAACGTAATCGACTTTGTCGAAGGCGTTGCAGATCAAATGCAGACCGAGGCCGCCCGGCTTGACCAGATCACGTGGACGGCATGGCATGGCGTGCCGCGGTGTTTGTTTACCAAAATCACGCACGCGCATGCGGATGCAGCGCTTTAATCCTTCGAGCGAAAGCGCAATCAACTGATCGTCGCGCAATTCGTAGGCGTGCCGGATGATGTTGGTGCAAGCTTCGTCCACACCGAGAATCATAAGCGTGCGTTGCTTGTCCGAAAATGGAAACGGGACAAGGAAATCGCGCACAAATTTGCGCATCAACGCGAGATTCGCGGTGTGGCTAGAGAACTCGATCTTTTGTTTCATCCATCAAGGACGACCCAGAGTGTGCAAAGTGGGCGCGTGTTTCAAGCATTCATCCTCAATGATGTCGCATCTCTTGCAACACTTCCTGTGCCGAGAAGAAGTTGGACAGTCGGAAAAAAGCGCTGTTCACTTTGACCATGCGGAATTTGTTCCTTGCATTCATGCTCGCCGCCTCGACGGCTTGGGCGCAGGAGAACGACACCGCCTATAACGCACTGCGCGTGGTCGGGACGAAACTCAATCGCGAGGCAGTCAACCACGTCATCTCCGTCACCGGGACTGACGGAACGCCGCAGCCGAAAAAATGGAAAATTCTTCTCGCGGATAAACGAGCTCGCGGCGGTGTGCGCGAAATCGAAGTCGCGAACGGCCGCGTCGTTTCCGAACGCACACCCATGCGCGCGGTGGTGGGATCGACTGAAGGTGCGACGATCGACACCTCGCATTTGAATCTCGATTCGAGCGGCGCCTATTCTGTCGCCAGCCGGACAGCGGAAAAATCGAACACACCGTTTGCCACCGTCACCTACACTTTGCGCACGGATGAGCGCGGCGAACCGATCTGGATCGTGACTTTGCAAAACGAATCGCGCCGGCCGGTCGGCACCATTTACATGGGTGCCAACCAGGGAACGGTCACGCGCACGGAGGGAATGTTTAATGGCGCGCCCATGAATCAGGTGGTGAACGCAGACGAAGCCGACCGCGATGTCGGGAATGATGAGGAAAATCCGGACGATGAGAACGTTGTTAAGCGCAAGATCAAACGATGGTTTCGCCAGATCAGGGATGACGCGCGAGGCACGTTTCAGGGTGTGCGCCGGTCGTTCGGCGATTTCATTCGCGGTGAACCATCCCAGGACGACGAAGAGGGCGACTAAGCCGTTTATGGCGACGCAGCACGACAAGAGCGATTGGCCTGCGCTGCCATTTGCAGAATGGGCAGAGACGGCGGCGACGTTGCACATGTGGACGCAGATCGTCGGCAAGATTCGGATGGAGTTTACTCCCTGGACGAATCACTCCTGGCACGTCACCCTTTATTTGACGGCGCGCGGCCTAACGACTTCACCGATTCCGCATGGGACGCGAACTTTCGAAATTCGATTCGATTTTTTGGATCACAACCTGCGCATTCTCGCGAGCGACGGTGCGCAACGTTCCTTAAAACTCGAGCCGCGCACCGTGGCGGAATTTTATCGCGACCTGACCGGCGAACTACGCGAGATCGGAATCCCTGTGAAAATCAATCTTTTGCCTAACGAGATTCAGGACGCGATCCCATTTGACCGCGACGAACAGCATCGCGCTTACGATGCGGAATACGCCAATCGTTTTTGGCGTGTGCTCGTGCAGGCCGATCGCATCTTAAAGGAATTTCGCGCCGGCTTCTGCGGCAAATGCAGTCCGGTCCATTTTTTCTGGGGAAGTTTTGACTTGGCCGTGACGCGATTTTCCGGGCGCCAGGCGCCGCCGCATCCTGGTGGAATTCCGCATTTGCCGGACGCGGTGACGCGCGAGGCCTATTCGCAGGAAGTGAGCAGTCTTGGTTTTTGGCCCGGTAACGCCGCCATTCCAACTCCGATTTTTTATTCCTACGCCTATCCGGAACCGCCCGGTTTCGCGGACGCAAAAATCAGCCCTGAGTCGGCGTCGTACCACAAACAATTACACGAATGGACGCTGCCTTATGATGCTGTGCGCACGTCGTCATCGCCCGACGATACATTGCTTCAGTTTGCGCGAAGCACCTACGACGCGGCTTCAACGCTGGCAAAATGGGACCGCGACGCACTCGAAGAAAAGAAACCAATCTTGCATTCTCACGGACAGATTCGTAATTAAGCGCGGTGATGGCAAAAAACGAAGGGACAGGCGCGGCGTGGTGCGATGTGCCAAATGCGTGGCGCCAGCTTTACGGCGATTTCGACCGGCTCGGCCTCAGTGTGGAGTGGCATGAATTTCGCACCGACCAGGCGCTTGATTGGGGTCGCAGTTTTCGTCCGCATAGCGTTGAATTTTGTTTGAACATGGAGGGCCGTGGCGCCGTCGGTCACAAAAGCGTTGCGCGCGGCGATTACACTTCCGGCACGAGTGGTTACTACTCGCTCGGTGACGAGCCTCTGCTCGCCACGCGCGACGCGAACGATCGCCATCGCTTTGTCACCCTCGAATTTTCGCAAAAACATTTGCAGAAACAATTGCAGAACTGCGAAGCCGATCTCGATCCGCAGATGCGATCGGCAATTTTTCCCGAGAAGACAAACGCGGTCATCTCGCAACCGCGGCCAATGTCGGTGCAACAACGCGACGTTGTCGCCACTCTCGCGCAACCGCCAGTTCCGAAGGCTGCGCAGATTTTGTGGTATCAGAGCAAAGCGCTTGAGCTCATGGCGCATTTTCTTTTTCTTCCGAAGGATCCGGAATTTTTCTGCATGCGGCAAAAGCGTGTCGCGCGCGATCGCGTTGAACGGACAAAAGAACTGCTCGCGCGCGATCTTGCCAATCCGCCAACGCTGGAAATGCTCGGGCAAGAAGTTGGATGCAGCCCGTTTTATTTGAGCCGCATTTTCTCGCGCGAAGTCGGGCTCACCATTCCGCAATATTTGCGCGACCTGCGCATGGAACGCGCCGCCGAACTTTTGCGCAGTGGCCGCTACAATGTCACCGAAGCCGCGACCGAAGTCGGTTATTCCAGCCTGAGTCACTTCAGCAAAGCATTCTGCGAAACGATCGGTTGCTGCCCAGTTTTGTATCCGATGGCGAAGCACGTGGTTCTCGATCGCTGAAGTTGCAGCCGAGAGTCGCTGACCCGGCCGCAGGTTTCGCCATATGAAAATCACGCGCGCGCTAATTTCCGTTTCCGACAAAACCGGTGTCGCCGCGTTAGCGCGCGCGCTTGAGGCTCGCGGCATCGATCTCATTTCCACCGGCGGTACCGCCGAGCTTTTGCGAAAAGAAAAAGTTCCGGTGCGCGAGATTTCCAACTTCACGGATTTTCCCGAGGTGTTGGAAGGACGCGTCAAAACGCTGCACCCGCGTGTGCACGGCGGTTTGCTTTACAAACGCGGCAATCCCAAACACGAAGCGGAAGCGCGCGAGCAGGGCTTTCAACCAATCGATCTCGTCGTGGTGAATTTGTATCCATTCGAGGAAACCATTGCTAAGCCGAACGTCACGCTTGCCGAAGCGATCGAGCAGATCGACATCGGCGGACCGTCAATGATTCGCAGCGCGGCAAAAAATTATGAATCGGTCACCGTCATCGTCGATCCCGCGGATTACGATGACGTTTTGGAGAACATTCGCGATCACGATGGCGAGACAACGCTGAAGTTGCGCGAGCGACTTGCGATCAAAGCATTCATCAAGACCTCCGAATACGACCGCGCGATTGCGAATTTTCTCAATCAGGAGCAAACCACCGACGCTTCCTTTTCCATTTCGCTACCGCTCGCCATGCGTTTGCGCTACGGCGAAAATCCACACCAGACCGCCGCGCTTTACGGCCAGTTCGACGAATGTTTCGAGAAAATTCACGGCAAGGAACTTTCCTTTAACAACATTCTCGACATCAGCGCCGCCACCAATTTGATCGCTGATTTTGCCGAACCGACCGTTGCGATTTTAAAGCACACCAATCCGTGCGGCGTGGGCAGCGATCTCGATTTGCGCGCAGCCTGGGAGAAAGCTTTTGCCACCGACAAACAGGCGCCGTTCGGTGGCGTTATCATTTGCAATCGGCCAATCACGGAAGCGCTCGCAAAAGCGATCAGCGAAATTTTCAGCGAAGTAATTATTGCGCCGGAGTTTGAAGGAGATGCGCGTGCTCTCCTGCAAAAGAAAAAAAACCTCAGGCTCATTCGTTTGCTTCCACCGGTTCCCGATGCGGAACCGGAGCTCGATCTGCGCTCTGTCTGCGGCGGCGTCCTCGTGCAAGACCGGGATGTGACCGACGATATCAAGGATTTGGAAAGCAAGGTGGTAACGAAACGTTCGCCTAACGAACATGAAATGGCGGCGATGCGATTCGGCTGGCGCGTGGTCAAGCATGTGAAATCGAATGCGATTGTTTACGCCGACATCGATCGCACTCTCGGCATTGGCGCTGGTCAGATGTCGCGTGTTGATGCCTCGCGCATCGCGGTTTGGAAAGCGAATGAAGCGGGTCTCTCCCTTTATGGCAGCGCCGTCGCGAGCGACGCATTTTTTCCGTTCCCCGATGGGCTCCTGGCCGCAGCCGATGCTGGCGCGACCTGCTCCATCCAACCGGGCGGCTCCGTGCGCGATGCCGAAGTTATCGCCGCCGCCGATGAGCGCGACATGGCGATGATCTTTACCGGCGTTCGCCACTTCCGGCATTAATTCCGGGGAGCGCACGCGCCCTCGCCGAAACAATCTTCGCTGGTAAAAGTTCGCGCGGGCGAGGCGCCCGCGCCAGCACGCGAGGGCGCGTGCGCTCCCCGGAGCCACCGAACTCGTTAGGCTGCTCGGGCGCTGCGGTTGAAACCGGCCTGCACGATCACGCCGATGATTGTGAGCACAATGAATGCGATTGCCGTTCCCACCTGCGGCAGGGTAACGGCGCTCATGATCAGGTATGCGCCCACCATCGAAGAAAGAAAGATGAGCGCCCAATCAAAGAGAAGAAGAAATAACAAACCGCCGATGATTCCGCCGATAAGAAAAGTAAGCGCAAAGGTAGCTTCGTGTTGCACAACAAAGGCGGCCATGATTGCCACGGCCAGCCGGCCACCAGCTACAAATCCTACCACTGCCACCGCGAACTTTTGGAGAAACAACGCGAGCAACGCACCGACAAAGCCGAGCACGAGCGCCGCCGTGATTACCAGCAGCTGCGACGGTTCATGCACGAGCGACGGTGCCAGTTGCACGCCTGCGGCAAATCCCACTGCCGCGACGAGAAGCCAGAAAAGTTTGCGACCGAACAGCAGCAGCGCGACTCCGATGAGCACACTGAGGATGGGGATGGGCAAATTCATTCGCGCCGCTTCAAGTTATCCTGGCTATCGCATCTATCATCGCTCTCACGTGCAATTCAATCTGGCATTAGATGACAGTTCAACCTATCAATTGATGGAGGAGGTCTGAAAGAAATCTGATGAATACAATTTCCATTTCCCGACGTAGATTCGCGCAGTTGTTAGGCGCCGGCGCGGCCGCCGCCATTACACGGTCTGTTCTGTCTTTTGCGACTGAGCCGGCGACCTCGGAATCGGCAAGCACGAGCATTGTACGTTTGAGCTCAAACGAGAACCCCTACGGCCCGTCGCCCGGAGCGCTCAAGGCGATGAACGATGCATTCCCTTTGTGCTGTCGTTATCCAGACGAACACATGGACGAGCTAATCGATGCACTCGCGAAGCTCAATGGCGTCAATCGCAACCAGATCCTCCTCGGCGATGGGTCGGGCGAAATTCTCAAACTTTGCGCCGAGGCATTTACCGGTTCGAAACGTGGCACGATGGTCGCGGCTGATCCGACTTTCGAAGCGATCCTTAATCACGCGCAGTCCAACGGCGCGAAGGTCGTGAAAGTTCCGCTGACGAACAACTTCGCGCATGACCTCCCAAAAATGGCGACGGCGGCGAAAGACGGCCTCATTTATATCTGCAATCCGAACAATCCCACCGCCAGCATCACGCCCAAGGACGAGCTGCGCGAATTCATCGCAAAAACTCCCCGCCGCACGATGATCCTGGTGGACGAAGCTTACTTTCACTACGCCGACAGTTCCGATTACGAGAGCGTGATCCCCATGGTCAAAGATCACCCGAACCTCATCGTGGCGCGGACGTTCTCAAAGATTTACGGCATGGCGGGATTGCGCTGTGGTTATTGCATCGCGCAACGCGACACGATCGAGCAAATGCGTTCGCATCAGCCGTGGGATAGCGTCAACATCATGGCCATCACCGCGGCGGTCGCGAACCTGAACGATCCCGCTCAAGTTGAAAACGGCCAGCGGCTCAATAGCGAAGCGAGGATCTTCGTCACGGGCGAACTCAATACCATGGGATACCAATCCATTCCGTCGCAGGCGAATTTTATTATGATCGGTGTAAAGCGCCCGGTCGTTCCGCTGATTCAAGCAATGAAAGAGCGTAACGTGCAAGTGGGCCGGCTCTTCCCCGCTCTACCGAATCACATGCGCGTCACGATCGGTAAGAAAAGCGAGATGGAAACTTTTCTCTCAGCGTTCCGTCAGGCGATGACGTGATGGTGGACATCGCGCTCTGATTTTTGAAATCTTGCCCGCGCTTTTGCTGCTTCCACTTCGCGGTCGCGCGGCGGAGCGTTTGTCACCAGTGAATCGAGTAGCTCGCGTGCAACGCGCGCGACTTGATCGACAGCTCGATTGAAAGCGTCTTCATTCGCTTTGGACGGCGTCGTAAAGCCACTCAATTTTCGAACGAATTGGAGCGACGATGCGTGGATTTCATCTTCCGTAGCCGGCGGCTGGAAGTTATGCAGAGTTTTAATATTGCGACACATGCAGAAACTCTCCTCCTATCGGATGAACTCAAGATGCGTGCATCCGCTATGTTTGCAAAGCGCAGGTGATTAATTCACCCCGGCGAATCGAACCGGGCAAAAATCAGTTCGTACCCGTTCCACGAGGAAGAGCGGGATTTTGCCAGAATCTTGCCTTCTCCAATATCGAACGAATGTGTCCGACATATTCGCTTGGCGGAAGCGGCTTGCGAATAAATCCGGTGAGACCGGAGGCGAGCATCTGATTCAACTTTTCCTGCGCGATGTAACCGGTGCTGATAACGATCGAAAGATCCGGGTAGATTCCGCGAAGTCGGGCGAAGGTTTCCTCTCCCGTCATGTCAGGCATAGATAAATCGAGCACGACAAGGTCGAAATAGTTTGGACGATCGCGACAGAGTTCGATGCATTCGAAACCTGAGCAGGCGGTCGTGACGCGGAAGTTAGCTTCACTAAGAACTTGTTTCGCCAGACCCAGAGCCATGGGCTCGTCATCCACCACCAGGATCGATTTTTGGAATGTAAGTGGCGACTCAGCTGTCGTCGACCGAATCAGGTCTGAAAAATCTGGACGTAACAATGCCTTCTTTTCGCACCCACCCGACTGGCGAACGAGATCGGTTGTTATCTCGGTCGCGCGTTCGACGCTTTCACGGAGCATTTCCACGTATTTCGCGCAGCCGACATTGCCTTTGGTTACGTCTCGAATCAGCTCGCTCGTAGAAGAAATGATCTGTAACAGATTATTCAGCTCGCTCGTGCGGTCCGTCCCTACGTTAGCCCAGCCATTTGGCTCCTTTAATCCCACATTGCCCTGCATGCGGCTAGATGAGAGCACGCCTCGCGCCAGAGAAGTCATATGCAGGCGCGCAATCAGTCGCAGACCTTGGCTATTTCGGTTTTCCTAACATCTCATCCCGTTTCGGTTTGAACTCATTGCCGGCTTTCCATTCGGGATATTTGTCGGCGTTAGCAACTTGATAGCCGACTTCGAAGAGCAGTTGCACGTCCTGGACCGCGCCGGAGAGGTCCCAATCGGGTTTAATTTCGTCGCTCACTTGATGGTAATCTTTTAGATCGAATTCATCGGAGCGGAGGGGCGCGTCGGAAGGCCGGGAGAGTAAGTGCTCCCCTTTGCCGGTGTAAAGCGACGGCAAACCGACCTTCGAGAATTCGAAGTTGTCAGCGCGATAGATACTTCCTTTTTCCGGACGACTGTTCGGAATCGCGGTGCGGCCCTGTCGTTTTGCCGCCTCGGCGAGCATGTCGTCGAGCGTGGAGAAACCGTAGCTAGTGTCTTCCACGTCGCGCGCTTTGCCCCACACATTCATGCTGTCGATGTTGATATCGGCCAGCGTTTTCTCGAGCGGATAAAGCGGATGTTCCGCATAATATTTCGCGCCGAGCAATCCGGCTTCCTCCGCGGTCGTGGCCACGAACAATTGCGAGCGTTTCGTTTTCGCTTTGGTCGACGCCTGCGCAAGTTCGATTACGGCCGCGACGCCGGATGCGTTGTCGACTGCGCCATTGAAAATCTGATCGCCCTGCATCTCGGGATGTTTGCCAAGATGATCCCAATGCGCGCTGTAGATGACCCATTCATCCTTTAACTTCGGATCGGTCCCTTCGATTTTTCCGACGACAGTCTTTGACTTAAAAGAGCGGACCTTTTGTTGAATCGAGAAATTTGCTTTCGCCCCGAGCGCCAGGGGCCGGAAATCCTTGCTCATCGCCGATTTTTTCAGCGCATCGAAATCCTGACCGCAATCGCTCATCAATTTCTTGGCGACATCTAATGTGATCCACGAGCGCACTCGAACGGCGCCAATATTTTTGTCGGCGGCATCGAGCTCGAAGTTTTCCTTCGACCAACTCGTACGCACAACTGAGTAAGGATAAGCAGCGGGTCCCGTTTCGTGAATGATGACCGCGGCCGCTGCGCCTTTTTCCGCCGCAATCTCATACTTGTAAGTCCAGCGTCCGTAATAGGTCATCGCTTTTCCTTTGAACATCTTCTCATCGAGTTTCGATGGGTCGGCTGGATCGGGAAGTGGCGGATCGTTGATCAGCATAAGGATTGTTTTGCCCTTTACATCGACGTCTTTGTAGTCATCCCAGCCATACTCAGGGGCGACGATGCCGTATCCGACAAAAACCATGTCCGAACCCTTCACGTCAATTTGCGACTGCAGTCGCGCGCTCGACGCGACGTAGTCGTCCGGAAACTTCAGCAACGTAGTTTGTTCTTTGACGGCGAACGAAGCAGTCGGTGTACTCTGGATTCCAGCGAGAGGAACTTCCTGCGTGTAAGTGCCATTTGGGTTGCCCGGTTTCAAGCCTAACGACTTGAATTGTTCGGTGATGTATTTGACCGACAACTCTTCGCCTTTGGATCCGGGCGCGCGTCCTTCGAATTCATCCGAAGAGAGAGCTTTGATGTGACGAAGAAGTCCATCGGCGGTGATGGACTCCGCCGCGGATTTTGGTGGTAATGGCGAAGCATTCCCAGCGAAGACGGAGAAAACGAATGTGAGAACGAGTCCGGATAAAAAATAAGCAATAAATTTCATGTCGAAAAATTGAGTTGTGAGAGATTCCTCGACTTCTCTCGGAATGACAAAAACATTTGTAGCGGCGCTCTCTGAGCGTCGCACTTTTTTCGATAGTGCGCTGCGCATGGCCCTTACGTAATTCTCTCCTCAGCGACCGGAGAGTTATTTCAAACGCACGTATTTGTAGGGATGATGATCGAGAATCGTCGGAAACCAGCCTTTCACGCTTGGCTGGATGAGGAAGGTGTGCGTGTAGAAATAAATCGGAATGATCGGCGCATCATCGAGGAGAATTGATTCGGCTTTCTGGAAGGCCGTGTAGCGCGTGGCTTGATCGCCCGTGCGGCTGGCTTCAGCGATAAGGCGATCGTATTCGGGATTCGACCAGCCGGTTTGGTTATTTGCGCCGCCCGTAACCCAAAGATCGAGAAAAGAATTGGGATCGACATAATCGCCGATCCATGTCGAGCGATAAATTTGGTAATTCATTTGCCGGCGCGAATCGAAGTAAACTTTTTCTTCCTGATTCAGAAGGGTCGCATTCACATTTAAATTCTTCCGCCACATTTGTTGAATCGCTTCAGCGGTGCGCTTGTGGTTTTCGGAGCTGTTGAACAAAATTTCGAGCGGCGGCAAACCGCGGCCATCGGGATAACCAGCTTGCGCGAGGGCGCCTCGCGCCGCTTCGACGTCGTAGGCGATGGAAGAAGCGCAGGTGTATCCGGCGGTATCCGGCGGCGTGAAACAGGCCGCCGGCTTCTGTCCACTGCGCCATACGTTTTCCACGATCGCCTGGCGATCCACTGCCATGGCGAGCGCGCGCCTAACGAGTCGATTATTCAGAACTGGTCGCGTGACGTTTATGCGAAAGAAATACGTGCCGAGATAAGGATCGATGCGCAGCAGGTCGGGATGTTCCCGCCGGTAACGATCGACACGATTGATCGGGAGCGAGTCGGTGACGTGCAATTGCCCGGAGCGAAACGCGTGTTCCTCCACGTCGTTGCTGTCGATGGTGTGAAAGACAATTTCATTGAGCGCAACCGTGGACGCGTCCCAGTAGGTCGGGCTTTTCTTCACCCGCACGCGACTATTCAAGCGCCATTCTTCGAGTGTAAAGGGACCGTTGCCGACGAAGCGCCCAGGTTTTGTCCAGCGACTGCCGCGCTCGAGGAGCGGCCCGTATTTTGAAATCGTTGCCGCATGAACTGGGAACCATGAGTAATGGTTCAGGAGCGAAAGAAAGTAAATCGTCGGATTCGTTAGGCGAATTTCCAAGGTCAAATCATCGAGCGCGCGAAAACCGACTTGCGTGAAATCGTTGATCTTTCCTTTATTGAACGCTTCCGCATTTGCGACCGGATAGAGCATGTAAGCAACCGGCGATGCGAGCGTGGGTGCGAGAATGCGGTGATACGACTCGACGAAATCCCGCGCCGTGACCGCCTCGCTGTTCGACCACTTCGCATTATTTCGGAGATGGAAACTGTAGGTCTTTGCGTCGGCCGAAATGTCCCAACGCTCCGCGACGCCAGGGATTGGATGCAGATCGTGGGGATCCTCGCTCACCAGACCTTCGAGGAGCGCGGAAATGATATTGAGCGAGCTAACGCTGTTGACGAGTTGCGGATCGAGGTCCTGCACTTCCTGGCCGTTGCCTTTGTGCAGAATCTGGAGGCGATTGCCTTTCTCGACGTTCGTTTCTGCGCGTTGGCAGCTCGGGCCCAGAAGCAAAAGCGAAATGAGCCACAGATTGACACAGATTTTCACAGGTGGTTGGTAGTGGCGGGCCGTTGCCTCAAGCGCAGAAACAAAAGTTGTGTAGGCGCGGAAATCGGTAAAGCACAATCGCGCCTTTACGAAAGCGCACGCGACATGCGAAAACCGTCGCGTGCAGCCGTATCTGAAAAAATTCCTTCTCGCGTTTATCCCGCTTTTTGTTGCGATCGATCCGATCGGGTTGATTGCGATCTTCGCGGGACTGGGGACGAGCGCTCCGGCCGAAAATCGAAAGCATCAAGCGATGCTCGGGATCTTGACCGGGCTTTGCGTGGCGATCGGGTTCATTTTTCTGGGCAAAATTATTTTTGCTGCGCTTGGAATTACGGTGGCGGATTTTCAGGTCGCAGGAGGGTTGATCCTCCTTTGTCTCGCGGTGCGCGAACTCGTCGGCTTCGGCCAGAGCGGCGGCGGCGGCGGTGATGAATTTGGTGTCGTGCCGCTGGGAATGCCGTTGATCGCGGGCCCGGCGTTGTTGACCGCGCTCTTGATCCTGATCGATTCGGTGGGAGTTCTGTTCACGCTTCTCGCATTGCTCATCAACCTTGGGCTCGTCGCGATCGCGCTTTGCAATGCGGAACGGTTTACGCGCTGGATGGGGAGACAAGGTTTGCGCGGGGTTTCGAAATTGATCGCGCTGCTCCTGGCTGCGATCGCGATTAGCCTGATTCGGCGCGGCTGGCAGGCGCCTTGATGAAAATGTGGGAGCGGCCTTAGTGCTGCGATTCATCGGAACAGGTCGGGGCACTGAGCCCCCTCCACATTTTGGACGAACTCAGAACTGACCGGTCCGCAGCATCACGAGAGTGCAGCCTTCGATGACTTCGATACCGTGGTCGCGAGCTTTTTGGGCGAGGGTTTCATTTTCGGCGCCGGGATTCATGATGATTCTGCGCGGCTTGACAGAGAGAATCTCATCGATCAAGGGATTCGACCGCGCGGGCCTCAGATAGAGCGTGACCGTGTCGATCGGCTGGGGTGCGGCAGCGATCCGGGGATAACATTTCTCGCCCAGGACTTCATCGAGGGCGGGATTGACCGGAACCGGTTTATGCCCGTACTTCTTTAAAAGCTCCATCGCTTTGAAGGAATAGCGGTCCAGTTTAGGCGAAGCCCCGAGAACCGCGACCGTTTCTGATGACTTCTGCGCACTCATCTTATAGAATATCACAGCCCGGCGCTCTGCGGCCGTCCTATTGACACAAAGTGCACCCACGTTACTATCCTGACCCTTATGAGGTTTCCTCTCGCGCTAACGACTAAAATCGCGGCGTACATTATCAGCCACAAGCTCCGGCGGACGGAGAAATTTGCCACCGTGCTGCAGCTCGAACCGTTGCATACCTGCAATCTCACCTGCACCGGCTGCGGGCGGATTCGGGAATATTCCACGTCGCTTAAAGACATGATGAGCCTGGAGGATTGTCTCGGCGCGGCCACGGAGTGCAATGCGCCCATGGTTTCTATTTGCGGCGGCGAACCTCTCATTCACCCGCAGATCGAAGCGCTCGTGAAAGGATTGCTTCAACAGAAACGCATCGTTTACATCTGCACGAACGCGATGTTCATGCGCAAAAAAATGCGCGAATGGCTCGCGAGCCAGAACGCGAAGCGCCCGGCGTTTGTCGAAACGAAGATCAGAGAACTAATCGCCGCCGGTTTGTTGACAGAGAAAGATGCGGGCGAAATTCGCAAGGGTCCGAAGGATGCAACGAAGCCGACGATCGGGCCGAGCTCGTGGATGTATTGGAACGTTCATCTCGATGGACTGGAACGAACGCACGATTTGATTGTGGAGCGCGAAGGCGTTTTTAAGGAATGCATTCTGGCGATTCGCATGGCGAAGATGCTCGGCTATCAGGTCGCGACGAACACGACCGTCTACAAAGAGACCGATGTCGATGAGATCGAGCAGATGTTCGATTTTCTGGCCGATCTCGGTGTCGACGGCCACACCATTACGCCGGGCTACGATTACGACGCGGCCAAGCGCGACATGATCACGCGTTTGAATTTGCAGCCGGAAAATTTCTTCCTCACGCGCAAGGCGACGGTCGAAAAGTTTAGCCGAATCGAAAAGTGGATGGAGGATTACACACTCTTCGGCACGCCGGTTTATTTCGAATTTCTTGCCGGCAAACGCGATCTGACCTGTTCAGCATGGGCGATTCCAACGCGCAACATGCTGGGATGGAAAGCGCCTTGTTATTTCATGACCGACAAAATCGGAACTGAAGGTCACTACAAAACCTACGCGGAGATGCTCGAGAAAGTGTCGTGGGAAAAATACGGCGTCGTTGAGGGCGTGGCGCGTGATCCGCGCTGCGAAAATTGCATGACCCATTGCGGTTATGAACCGACCGCAAGTCTGGGTTTACAGGCGAAACCCGGCGACACGTGGAAGACGGTGAAGTTTAACTTCGGACGCAAACCGCAACGCCGCGGACGGGGCAACGAAATCGCAGCCTACAACGGCGTCACTTCCGGCAACGGGCATCTCACCGGCAAGAAGGCGGAGCTTGCCGCGCAAGCATCCTGAGATCCATGCCGAACGCTGCGAACGTCATCGCGTTACCCAGTGCTATTCCGAATCGCGAAGCCGCGTACTCGGCGGTCGATGCGGGAATCGCGCGGGCAATCGCGGCCGCGCAGGAAAATCTGCTGCGGCAGCAAAAACCGGATGGTCATTGGGTCGGCGAGTTACTCGTCGATAGCACACTTTGCTCAGACTACGTGCTCTTCATGCACTGGTTAGGCGAAGTCGACCATAACCTGCAAGACCGCTGCGTCCGACATATTCTCAAACGACAACTGCGCGATGGTGGTTGGAACATTTATTACGGCGGTCCGAGTGAAATCAATGCGTCGGTCAAAGCCTACTTCGCGCTGAAGCTCGCCGGGCATTCCCCTGATCTGCCGTTCATGCGCGAAGCGCGCGCCAACATCATGCGCCTCGGTGGAATTCCGGGCATGAACACATTCAGCAAACTTTATCTCGCGTTGCTCGGCCAATTTCCGTGGCAATATCTGCCGACGATCCCGGTGGAAATGATTCTGTTGCCCAAGTGGGCGCCGTTTCACATCTACAAAATGTCGTCTTGGAGTCGCGCCATGCTGATTCCACTCGCGATCATCAATCATTTTAAACCGACGCGCGAGTTGCCGGGGATGAAGCAGCTGCACGAGCTTTATCCGCTCGGGACCGAGCACAAAGATTTTCGGCTACCGCGAAGCGAGCGTTTTTGGACCTGGCGCAATTTATTTCTGCGCGCCGATGACGTTTTAAAATTCATTCATCCCCTTGGTTTTCGTCCGATGCGCAAGCGCGCGCTGGAAGAAGCAGAACGCTGGATGCTCGAACGAATCGGTGAGGGCAGCGATGGACTCGCCACCGTTTTTCCCGCGATGCTCAATTGTTTGATCGCGTTGCGCGCTCTCGGTTATTCCGCCCATGATCCGATCTACAAAAAAGCGGCGAAAGATTTTGAGGGTCTCTTTGTTGACGATCCAGAGGATTTTCGGATTCAACCGTGTCTGTCGCCGGTCTGGGACACAGCGATTAATATCATCGCATTGGGCGAATCGGGATTGCCTGCTGAGCACCCGGCTTTGCAAAAAGCGACGAATTGGCTGTTGCAAAAGGAAGTGCGCATTCGTGGCGACTGGACCGTGAATAATTCGCATTCAGAAGCGAGCGGGTGGGCCTTCGAATACAACAACGTTTATTATCCCGACACCGACGACACCGCGATGGTACTAATGGGGTTGCGCCTTGTGCGCCCGCGGAGCGAAGACGATCTCGCGCGATTGTTTGAGCGCGCGCTTAAATGGCAGCTCAGCTTTCAATGTCGCGACGGCGGATGGGCGGCATTTGATAAGGAAGTCACAACGCCGTGGCTCGAGGACATGCCTTTCGCAGATCACAACGCGATTCTCGATCCGACTTGCAGCGATCTCACGGCGCGCACGCTCGAGTTGCTGGGTTACATCGGTTTTGACCGCAAAGCGAAATGTGTGCGCCGCGCCATCCGCTATTTGATCGAGACACAGGACAATGACGGATCGTGGTACGGCCGCTGGGGCGTGAATTATATCTACGGAACGTGGCAGGTGTTACGCGGGTTGCGCGCCATTGGTGAAAATATGACGCAAGACTGGATCTTGCGCGGACGCGATTGGCTGGAGAGTTGTCAGAATGACGATGGCGGTTGGGGTGAAACCTGCGCGACTTACGAAAATCCGTCGCTGAAAGGAAAGGGCGACAGCACTGCATCGCAGACTGCTTGGGCAGTGATGGGTCTTTGTGCGTGCGGCGAGCTGGAGCGATCGAGTGTGCAGCGCGGCTTGCGCTATTTGCTCGCAACGCAGCAACGCGATGGTTGCTGGGACGAGCCGCAAATCACCGGCACCGGATTTCCGCGCGTCTTCTATTTGAAGTACGACATGTATCGGCAGAATTTCCCGCTGCTGGCGCTGGCGACTTACGTTAACTATCGCGCCGGGCACGATCACTATCCGAGCTTCTACCGTTGCAGGCAGGGGCGATTGACCGCAATCGCCCGCGGGCGGTTCGGTGAACCACGCCTACGTAATGCGTCCATAGAGCCCTAAACCCAAGGACGTCGCGCCATCTCACAGACAGAACGCGCACGCGATTGACGCATCGCTAATCGCGCAGAGAGTAAGAATTATGCCCTACGAATTACCGAAATTACCGTACGCTTACGACGCGCTGGAACCGCACATCGATGCGCGCACGATGGAGATCCATTATACCAAACATCATCAGGCCTACATCACGAACGTAAACAACGCGATCAAAGGCAAACCCGATCTGGAAAACAAATCGATCGAGGATTTGATCAGTAATCTCAACGCCGTTCCCGAAGACATCCGTACGGTCGTGCGAAATAATGGCGGAGGTCACGCCAATCATTCGTTTTTCTGGAAAATTATGGGACCCAAGGCGGGCGGCGAGCCGTCAGGAAAGCTGGCCGACGATATAAAATCGACGTTCGGCGGGTTTGACGCTTTCAAGGAAAAATTGGCCGATGCGGGTGTGAAACGATTCGGCAGCGGCTGGGCGTGGCTGATTAAGAAAAACGGCAAGCTCGAAATCATGTCGACGCCTAACCAGGACAGTCCACTGATGGATGGCAACACGCCGATCCTGGGGGTCGATGTTTGGGAACATGCGTATTACCTCAATTACCAAAACCGCCGACCCGATTATCTCAAGGCCTGGTGGAACGTGGTTAATTGGGACGCGGTGGCGAAGAATTACTAAGGGCCACTTGCAAAGTGGAGGGACGACCTCTGTGTCGTCCCGTCGGACGCGACGGAGCGCGTCCCTCCATCTGATGGCTTACCTCAACGAAAATTATCTCAAGCTGCAGGCGGGATATTTGTTCCCGGAAATCGCCCGCCGCGTGAGTGAATTTTGCGCAGCAAATCCCACTGCGGCAAAACGCATTATTCGTTGCGGCATTGGCGATGTCACGGAACCACTGCCACGCGCGGCCATCGACGCGATGAAGCGCGCGGTGGATGAGCTGGGAGTGCGAGAAACCTTTCGCGGCTATGGACCCGAGCAGGGATATGACTTCTTGCGCAGCAAAATCGCGCAGCACGATTATCGCGATCGCGGGATCGAGATCGCGGACGACGAGATCTTTGTCTCGGATGGATCGAAGTCGGACTGCGGCTTCATTCTCGACATCCTCGGCGCTCAAAACAAAATCGCGATCACCGATCCGGTCTATCCCGTTTACGTCGATACGAATGTCATGGCAGGCCACACCGGGGCGCTTGCGCCGGGCGGCGGTTACGAGGGACTCATTTACCTGCCATGCCGGGCAGAAAATAATTTTGTTGCTGATCCGCCTAACGAGCATGCGGATTTAATCTATCTTTGCTTTCCAAACAATCCGACGGGCGCAGTGGCGTCACGTGAACAGCTGACGCGCTGGGTCGAGTACGCGCGACAGCACGAGGCGCTTTTGCTCTTCGACGCCGCTTACGAGGGGTACATCGGCCAACCCGACATTCCGCATTCGATTTTCGAAATTCCAGGAGCATATGAGTGCGCGATCGAGTTTCGAAGTTTCTCAAAAACCGGTGGTTTCACCGGCGTGCGCTGTGGTTTTACCGTGATGCCGAAAGTCCTGCTCGCGCGGACCGAGGCGGGAAAGAAATTGCCGCTTCATCCATTGTGGCATCGGCGGTGGAGCACGAAAGCGAACAGCGTGAGCTATCCGGTGCAGCGGGCTGCGGAAGCGCTCTACACCGTGGAAGGCCTCGGGCAAGTGCGCACCCTGATCGACCATTACATGGGAAACGCGCGCATCCTCGCCGACGCGGCCAGACAAATCGGGCTCGAAGTTTTTGGTGGAACGAATGCGCCTTACATTTGGGTGAAAACGCCCGATGGCCTAACGAGTTGGGAAATGTTCGATCGCATGTTGCACGCTATCAATGTCGTCATCACACCAGGCAGCGGATTCGGGTCGAATGGCGAGGGTTACATTCGCATCTCCGCTTTCAACAGCCGCGAGAATGCGCAAGAGGTTGCCCGCCGCCTGCAGAACCTGCGGTAAAAGGTGCGCAACCGGCCCTTGTCGCATGACGAGAGTCAAGTAGCTTCCGGCTTTTCCGGAATCCCGCGTGGCTGCTCCAACTAAAAATCTCCCACAACTATATCGCTATTGCTTCTTGATGACCGGCGACGAGCAAAAAGCTCAAGCTGTTTTTCAAGATACAATTCGTGAGGCTGCGTCGCATTCGGCCGAAGGCGAACCGCCTAACGACCGACTCTGGTTTTTTCGGGAAGCGCGCTGGCGTTGTCTTGCCGCGGGCGAACACGGCATGCAGGCGGAGGATATCGAGATGGAAGAAACCGAGGTCGCGCCTGAGGGGCCGTCCCAACTGGGGCAGCTGGAGGCGCAACAGCTCGCGATCTGGATTTCCGGCGCGCCCGACCCGCAACGGAGCGCGCTCGCTCTTTTTTATCTGGACGAATTCAGTCATCGCGAAATGTCATCGCTTCTCGAGTTGAGCGTGGCAGAGCTGGGCGGATTAATTTCCAAAGGCCGCCGGCAATTTCAGACCTGGCTCGATGCGCATATTCACTTTTGAGCGATGAGATTGCTTAACGTTTGGCGACGCCAGCGCGCGCTCGCGCAATGCGCACCATTTTCCGAGAAACCGTCGCAGGATCGCGCGATGCGGATGGCGGCCTTTCGCGCGCGAAAAAGTAAACAGAGCGCGGAAGCCTTCGCGCATCAGCAGGCATTCGATCGCGCCGTGGGCGAACTGGTGCAGGCCATTCCCGTTCCGAAGGAAGCAGCGGAATGGTTCGTGAACGAAAAGCTGGTCGCGGCGGTAAAGAAGCGCGCGTGGAAAAAGACGGCGCGCAATCCGGTCATCGTCGCGATTGGTTTGGCGGTCGCGGTCATTCTCGCTATTTCCGTCCACAATTTTCTCGAGCATTTGAAAGAATTTCCAGGATCAACCTCCGCGCGAAAATTGCTGACGGTGGCCAGCGCGACGCGCATGTCGCAACTCGAACCTGTGCGGACCGACGCGGGCGATCTTTCCGATCTTTTCTTCATGAAGCATCATCTCGAGCACTACGATGTACCCCTGGAATTTTCGCGACTACACACGATCGGTTACCGCGTTTTTGATGACGAAGAAGGACATCCTGTCGCGCAAATCGAAGTCAGTGAAAAACGGATGCATTTCTTTTTATTTCCGGCGGAGAAAAAGAAAGCCCCTAACGATCCCGATCTGAAAGGGTGGCGCTATATCGACCAGGAAGGGTGGGTCGGCGTGGTCCAGCAACATCAGGGTGTGTGTTTCATGGCCGCGTTGCGCGGACGGAAGAAAGATCTGGCGAGTTATTTGTCGAGCGACTGATTCTTTTCTGTAGCGGCGGTCTATGACCGTCGCTCGAATCTCGCGCGGCAGGACTCGTTAGGCGGTTGACACAAGCGCCTCTACAAGTTGCTTGGAGGCCGCTGCGCCAGGGTAGCTCAGTGGTAAACAGCCCCCGAAAGCATTCGGGGTTGGTCGAGATGCCGAAGGCGCGCTATTTTCAGGGGCAGTTATACGCCAGGGTAGCTCAGCGGCAGAGCAGGGGACTCATAAGCCCTTGGTCGGGAGTTCAATTCTCCCCCCTGGCACTCTGACCGACTCGGTCAACTTAAGAAATCCGCGAGCGGCGTCATCGGCTCGATATGGGCGCAGAAAATCTTGAACGCGGCAAGAATCGGAACCGCAAGAATGACTCCGGCAATTCCCCACATCCAACCCCAGAACACGAGCGACAAGAGCACCATGACGGGATTGAGCGTGAGCGAACGGCCCATCACCATTGGCGTGATGAAATTTCCTTCCAGCGTCGCCAGAGTCAGGTAAACAGCAGGAAAAACCAACGCGTAACTAAAGCTGTTGAAACTGAGGACAGCCCCAAGTGTCATGCAAATAATTCCGGTGAGCGCGCCGAGATACGGAATAAAATTCAGGACGGCGACCATCACGCCCCACATGATTGGATTGCGCAAACCGAGAAACGCGACAGTCGCGCCCACCGCGATACCGAGACAGGTGTTGATGACTGTGATCGTGAACAAATAACGCGAAACGTGTGATGCGACGTCGTTCGCGATGGAAACAGCGCGCTTTTTGTCGGAGAGAGTGGGCAGTAACTTGATTAGTTTCGCGAGAAAAACTCCGTCGTAGGCAAGAAGGAAGTAAAGGAGGATGAGCAGCGTGACCGCGCTGATGATAAATTCCGGCGTCTGCACGTAGAGAATGTCGCTGAGTGAATGACTCTTCACTTCCACAGTTGTTTTCGCTGGTCGATTGTCTGGCGCGGCGAGTTTCGCGACCTCATCGCTTGCCTTGGCCACGCTCTGCATCGGTTGTTTGAGAGGCACAAGTTTCGTTTGCAACTGGTGCAAACTGTAGGGCGCACCAGCGAGCCAGCCTGCTGCGGGCGTAGCGAGCGAATAAATTCCGTAACCGATTGTTCCGACCAATCCGAGAAGGATAAGTGCAGCACCGATGAGCGGGCTAATGTGCATTCGAGCCAGCGCGCGGACAATCGGACGAAGCAGATAGCTCAGCAGCAATGCGAGCACGAGCGGTAACAACACCGCACGCATAAAGTAGATCGTGTAAAAGACCGCGAGGATGAAGAGGCCGGTCAGCGCGATCGATCGGATATCGAATGGCCCGCGCAACAATTCGGGCAATCGAATCCGTGCCGATGTGCTTTCGCTTTCGTTCTGCTCTGCCGAGACTGGTTTTTCGCCGTCGCGCTCCATTACTTTTGATTAATTCGAGCGTGAGCGATCTTTCACGCGCCTTTCTTTGACGAAGCGCGTTGGCGGTCATTCGAACGGGCTAGATCATTCCCGCCTTTAATCGCGCGATTGTTTCCCGAAACATGCGATAGCCGAAGTGCCCCTGAGGAACGCGAAGCAGTTCCGAGCCGCGCCATTTGCGATGAATTGTCTCGATATCCGCCAGCCGGACGATGGAATCGAATTCGCCGGCAACAAAAAGTATTCGCTCTGCGGGACAGAGCGGCTCGTTATGCATGGGCGAGCTGAGATGAAAATTTCGAGCCAGGAGTGACGGTTCGATTTTGGCGCGGCGCAACTCGCGCCGCATAAAAGCCGTCGCCGGATTTTTCCAAACTGCGTGCTCCACGTTCACGATCGGCGCCATCAGCGCGACGAAACGAAACTCGCGCTCGACCATCGCCAGCAGCGCGCCAATCCATCCGCCGTAACTGCTTCCGAGCACGCCAAATTCGCGACAACCACGCGCGCGCAAGGCGGCCATCAACTGCCGCACCTCGATCACACCCTGGCGCAGCCCTTCGGCGTTGCGGATTGGATCGGCGGTGATCGCGAGTTCGCCATTCCAGTAACCGCGCGGGACGCGCGAATAGTGATACGGCAAATGCACGAAACATGCGTTCCAGCCCTGTGCATTGAAACGTGCAGCGCAACGGCGATATCCGGCATCGCGCACGGACATGAGCGCGTGCAACATCAATACCGTCGGTGCGCTCCAGCCGCGCGCGCATGGGAAAAAATCCGCGCGGGCGATGTTGTTCTCCGAAAATTTTGTATTGACCGGGCTGCGCCAGCTGACCGTGGCACCATAGGTCTCGCCAATTGCGCCTGAGATGTCGCCATTTGCAGGCGCTGCGTAAAACTCATGTGCCGTCAGCTTCTCGCACTCCACCACATAACGTTCCATTTCATCACGGCTGCGCGCGTCCAGCCGGTGACGGGACTGGACGAAATTCATCGACAAACTAACGAATGAATCAATGCCGATGGCGGACATGCGTCGCAGCGCGTGAGAAGCCGCTGAATTTCCAATCGGGAATTGTTTATTTCGCATTCGCTCCTTCGGCGGTTGCGGCAAATCATCATGCTTCAGCGAAAATTTTTCCTGTAACTCCGCGTAGAGACGCTTGAATGCGGCGGCCAATTCGCGATCGGTGCGTTCGCGCGCAGCTGCTTTTTCCAGATCCGGAAAATGCGAGATCGGTTCGCCGAACGCGACCCACACCGGCGTTCGTCGCAAAGGCAGCCAACTTTTCTTCGAATAGAAGCGATCGCTGCCAACGATCACACAGGGTAAAACGGGAACGTTCGCGATGTGGCCCAGCGCCGTTGCTCCTGATCGGAATGGCGCGCCTTCAAGCAACGAACGCGCGCCGTCGCGAATACCGCCTTCGGGGAATAGTCCGACAACGCGTCCTTCTTTCAATCGTTTGATCGCGTTGCGAATTGTGGTACGATCAGCGCTATCGCGATCTGCGGGAAAAGCGTCGACCGCGCGAAGAAAAATACCGACGATCGGATAGCGGAAGAATTCGCTCATCGCCATCCAATCGATTTTGCGCGGCACAATCCCCGAAATGATGGCCGGATCGAAATGGCTGATATGATTTGCGGCAAGGATAAACCCGCCGCGATGCTTTGTATTTTGACGGCCCATTACCCGGACACGTCCGACCGTGGCAAACAGCCAGAACATCAAGCGGCTGACAGCGTGGTTCGCCAGCGAGTGGTAGAGCGTCTGCATCGAAGTTGCGCCGCGCGTGAAAATTCAATTCGCGCTCGCCGCGATTATGGGCTCCTCGGCGATTTCCTTGCAACGCCGCAAATCGAGTTTGCCCGAAGCCAGAACAGGGACGGCGTCGACGCGCCGGATCATTTTCGGAATCCAGAGGTTGGGGACGCCAGCTTCACTCAAATCGCTGCGCAATTTTTGGAGGTTAATTTCGATCGAGCTTAAAAGAACGAGCGCTTCGCCCTTGGCTTCATCCGGAACGCCGATTAGCGCGATAACGCGATCGGATTCACCGCTAATGCCTAACGAGTCGTTAATGCGCTGTTCCACCGCTTCGTGCGGCACCATTTCGCCTCCGATTTTCGAGAAACGCGAAAGCCGCCCTTCGATGTAAAGAAAACCATCCTCATCGAAGCGACCGAGGTCGCCGCTTTTGAACCAGCCGTCATGCAACACTTCCGCCGTGCGTTCGGGTTCGTTCAGATATCTCTCGAAAATGTTCGGGCCGCGGAACCAGACCATCCCGCTTTCATGCAGAGAAAGTTTTCGATCGGTTTCCGGATCGCGGATGTGGGCCGCAATACCGGGCGCCATCTTGCCGGTGGAACCGACGCGACTCGAAGGCTGAACCGATTCGCCAGGCTTGCTCGGTTTTGGTTCGGGAAGATTCACGCTTATGACTGGAGACGTTTCCGTCAGTCCGTAGCCTTCGAAAACATGTTTGCCGAAACGCTTTTCGAAAGCTTCGGCCAGATCGAGCGGCAATTTTTCCGCGCCGGTGATGACAAGACGAACACTGCGTAATTGTTGCGGCTCTGCTTTTCGCAAGTATCCGCGCAAAAAAGTCGGTGCTGCAAGAATCAACGTCGCTTTATATTTCTCGATCAAGGTCGCGATCTTTGCAGTTTCTAATGGCGTCGGGAATGTGAGGATACGCACACCTTCCATCATCGGATACCACAAGGTGACCGTGCATCCGAAGGTGTGGAAGAACGGTAGCGTCGCAAGGATCAAATCGTCTTTGCGCGCATCGAGAATGGCGGCGAATTGCGAGACGTTGCCGACGATGTTGCGATGGCTCAGAACGACGCCTTTCGGTTTCCCGGAGCTTCCGCTCGTAAAAAGCAGCAGGGCTTCATCCTGATCACCAATGCGCGGAAGTTGCAGCCATCGGACGAGTAAACGTGCTGGAGCGAGAAGCGCGAGAATCCAAGATGCGAGAATCTTTACCTTCATTTTTGGCAACACCTCATCGAGTTGCACGCGTTGAGAAGTCCAGGGGAAATCGGGTAAACGTTTCGCCAGCGCGTTCGCAGAAATGATTGTGCGGATCTCGGCCTGTTCGATCGCTGATTCGATAGATTCACGCGCGCTCGTGAAGTTCAGATTCACCGGAACTTTGCCCGCGAGGGTGACGGCGAGATTTGCAACGACCGCGCCTTTTCCGGGCGGAAGCACAATACCGATGCGTTTTCCGGGAAATGTTTGTTTCAGGTGTCGGGCGAGCGCGATCGCAGCGCCGAGCAATTTGCCCCGCGACAATGTCGTATTATCAAAACCATCAATGATGGCGGTACGAAACGGATATCGTTTCAATCCGCGCAACGATTCGGCCCCAAGATGACCGCGCAGAATCGGCCGCTCGTGGTAGGCGCGCTCGCCTAGTTCGAGCAATTTTTCCCGGACCGTCGCGATGTCCGACTCGTTAGGCGCAAGTGGCTGGCCAAAATCCACGAGCACACCGTAGGGAAATTGCTTCGGCCACTTTGAAAAATAACGACCGCCTTGAAAGGAAAAGATCGATCCCCACATTCGATCCAACCACACCGGGACGACTGGAGCGTTCGCTTCGCGCGCGATCAATTCATAGCCGCGCCGCAATCGCAGCAAAGTTCCGGAGCGGCTGAGTTGTCCTTCGGGAAAAAGGCAGACTACTTCACCCGCGCGAATTTGATCTGCCGCAGCGCGCATCGCATCCTTTGCGCGACGCGGTGTAATCGGGATACAACCAGCGATCCGCAAAATCGGGTGCAAAAGTCGATTACGATAATATTCCTGGTCGACGATAAACCGAATCCGCCGCGGACAGGCAAGCTGGAGCACGATCGCGTCTACGAATGAAATGTGATTCGGTAGGAGCAGAAAACCTCCGGGCGGGAGGTTCTCAATGCCCAGCGCCCGCACGCGATAAATCAACCGGCCAATTGCCAAACCGAGGAAATAAACCGCCCGTTCGCTGAAGCTCGATCCCATCATTGCTTTATCATTTACAATCTGCGCGACGCGCACTGCAATCGGCATTTCCGATGAACCGGTTATTTCCAACTAAGAGGCGGCGATCTCAAGTCGCCGCACAGACAATGGCGGATCGGAAACAGCCGCTCCTTGAAAGCGTAATTGTGCATGAACGAAAAGAAGAATAGGGCCCTTCTCCCCGGTGCGTGGTCCGCGCTCGCACTTCTGCTTGGCATTAACCTTTTTAACTACATCGATCGCCAGATTCTGGCGGCCGTCGAGCCCGAGATTCGCTCCACGTTTTTTGCGCCTAACGACATCAACGCGATGGCGAAGACAGGCGCGCTTGGCACCGCCTTTCTCGTTAGCTACATGATTTCCGCGCCGCTCCTCGGCTGGCTTGCCGATCGGATGTCGCGTTGGCTTCTGATTGGTGTTGCTGTGATCTTATGGAGTCTGGCGAGTGGAGCATCTGGCCTGGCGGTGACATTTGGAATGTTGCTCGCGACACGCCTGTTTGTCGGAATTGGAGAAGGCGCGTATGGACCGGCGGCGCCGACCATTATCTCGGATTTGTTTCCGGTCGAAATTCGCGGACGCGTTCTTGCTTATTTCTGCGCGGCCATTCCGGTTGGCAGTGCGCTCGGTTACGTGCTCGGCGGCTTAATTGGTAATCACCTCGGCTGGCGTTGGGCATTTTATTTGGTGACGCCGCCCGGGATCTTACTCGCAACGATCTGTTTTTTTATGCGCGATCCTCGCGAGCAAACAGGCGGACGAGCGCAAAAGCAGCGCCCTGATTGGAGCCAGTATCGTTCGCTTTTTCGTACGCCATCTTACGTTATCAATACCGCGGCGCAGACAGCGATGACATTCGCCCTCGGCGGCCTCGCGTTTTGGATTCCCGGCTATCTCCAGTACCGGCATCAACCGCCATCAACACGAATTATTTTTGGCGGAATCACCGTTGTCGCGGGTTTGATTTCGACAATTCTGGGCGGCATTGCCGGCGACCGTCTGCGCAAACGTTTTGGCGGATCCTACTTTCTTGTTTCGGGAATCGGGATGCTGATCGCATTTCCGTTCACCGTGGCGATGGTGTTCACCCCATTTCCTCGCGCCTGGGTAATGTTGTTCTTCGCCGTCTTTTTTGTTTTCTTTAACACCGGTCCATCAAACACCGTGATCGCGAACGTGACGTTGCCTTCGATTCGCGCGACCGGCTTCGCGCTCAATATCCTTGTCATTCACGCGCTCGGTGATGCGATCGCTCCGCCGTTGATCGGGGCGATTGCGGGGCGGACTAATTTGGACATCGCGTTCCTCTTTATTTCGCTGACGATGCTTATCGCCGGAGCAATCTGGCTCGCCGGAATGAAATATTTGGCGCGCGATACCGCGGCGGTTGAAGACAGAATCACTTGAGTTTAATGACCCCCCACCAAGCTCTCGAAAAATATTTCGGTTTTCGCGAGTTCCTTGATGCGCAGGAGGAAGTGATAGAGGCGATTCTTGGCGGCGCCGATGCGCTCGTTGTGATGCCGACCGGCGGCGGCAAGTCGCTTTGTTATCAATTGCCCGCGCAACTTTTGCAGGGCACCACCGTTGTGGTCTCTCCGTTGATCGCGCTAATGAAGGATCAAGTCGATACCCTGCAGCGCCGCGGTATAGCCGCGACGTTGATTAACAGCTCGCTCGCGTGGCCGGAGCAACAGGACCGGATTCGCGCTCTCGCGCGCGGTGAATTCAAACTGGTTTACATCGCGCCGGAGCGTTTTCGCAGTCGCAGTTTCGTCGATGCGCTGGGTCAGGCGACGATCGCGCTTTTCGCGGTCGATGAAGCGCATTGTCTTTCCATGTGGGGGCACGATTTTCGGCCGGATTATTTTCGGCTCAACGTCATTCTGGAAAAACTCGGCCGTCCGCAGGTGGCTGCGTTTACCGCAACCGCAACTCCCGATGTTCGGCGGGATATTCTGACGCATCTGGATTTGCGCGAGCCCCGCGAATTCGTCGCCGGTTTCGCGCGCCCCAATTTGAAACTGATGGTAACGCAAGTCGCCAACGAATCCGAAAAATATGCGCGCCTTCATGCCCTGATCCGCGATCACAAGACCGGGATTGTTTATTGCGCCACCCGCAAACGCGTCGAAGCCGTCGCCGAAACGCTGCGGGACGCGGGGTTGTCGAGCATTCTTTATCACGGCGGCATGAACGATGAAGAGCGCGAACGCGCACAGAATGCATTCATGCGGCGCGAAAAGGACATCGTTGTTGCCACAAATGCCTTCGGGATGGGAATCGATCGGGCCGACATTCGCTTCGTTGCGCACTTCGAGGTGCCGGGGAGCGTCGAGGCGTATTACCAGGAAGCCGGGAGAGCCGGACGCGACGGCGAAGCGGCGATTTGCGAACTATTTTTTAATCACGCCGATACGCGGGTACAGGAATTTTTTATCGAAGGGAGCAATCCGCCGCCGGCGTTCGTCGTCGGCATTTACGAAATGTTGCGGCGCGAGGCGGATGAAAAACAAGAGCTCCAACTCTCGCTCAAAGAGATGGCCGAGCGCGCCGAGACCGACGGCAATGATATGATGCTGAATTCGGCGCTCTACATTCTCGATCGCGAAGAATACATCGATCGTTTCGACATTCCCGGGCGTCGTGTGCGAGGAACACGACTGCTCAAGCCCGAGCTACGCGGCGCGCAACTGAAACTGGATACCGCAAAATTGCGCGAAAAGGAACGGCGCGATCGAGTGAAGTTGAAAACAATAATCGACTTCGCCTACGCGCGCGTGTGCCGGCAGCAGGCCATCCTTCGTTATTTCGGAGAGGTCGAGCCGGCGCAATGCGGCAATTGCGATGTTTGCCTTGAGACCGCTGGCTCGGCCCGCGCGCCAACTGAAGAGGAGATATCGATGGTAAAGAAAGCTTTGAGCGGCGTGGCAAGAATGTCTGTCCGTACGTCGGATGGATGGCAGGCACGCTTCGGTCGCGGTCGCATTGTGCAGACACTTGTCGGAAGTCGCTCGCGTGAAATTATTGACGCGCGCCTGGATCAGCTCTCGACCTACGGATTGCTCAAAGCCCAAGGCGTCGCGTACTCCAATCAATTGCTGCGCGAGTTGCAGGATAGCGGGATGCTTGTGTCGACTGGGGGACAGTATCCGATGGTCACGCTGACGGTTCGGGGAGAAGAAGTCATGAAAGGCGCGGTCGATTACGCGTTGCGTTGGCCGCAACGCGGCACCGCTTCGGAGATAACCAGATCGCGAAAAGGGAAAGCAAAAACTGTAGCCACTCAGGATTTGCCACCAACTGACGCTCAACTTTTCGAGCAATTGAAAAAGGTGCGTTCGATGCTCGCGCGCGAAAATGGCAACCTCCCGGCTTACATTATTTTTCCAGACGAGACGTTGCGCGCGTTCGCGCGTCTCAAGCCGCGCTCGGTGGATGCTGGTCGCAAGATTCGCGGTGTGGGAGATGTGAAAGCGCAAAAATATTTGCCCGCTTTTCTCGACGCGATCCAAAAATTCGAACCAATATCGTAGCGCCGGTCGTGCCGACAAATTAACCGGTCGTTATTCGGAAGGTCCCTCGCATTCGCTCGGGGTGACAAACGGCGGCGCTTGGTCCAAGCGCGTTTACAGCGTCGATGCGAGATGAACGTCGAAATCCTGGGCCAACGTATGGGCGCGCACGGCGGCATCCTGCTGTCCGGTTTTGGCCAGAAGTTCGCTCAACATTTGCCACGATTCCGCTCGATACCATTGTGTGCCGACACACAGTTTCAATTCGGTGATGGCGCGAGCAGCGCTCTCTGATTCTTCCAGCGCTTTGACGTAACGCTTTTCGATGGCCCAATCGGGTGGTCCGGTGCGTGCCGCAAGTCGCATGCGCAATAAATTTACGCTGCCCGTCTCCTTGTGCTCCAGAACGGCGAGAAGTTCATTCGCCTTGGCTTCAGTGAGCGGTGACTCCAGCGCGCGCTTCAGCATTTCATGCGCAAGCTTGAAATCGGCTTGCTTGATCGCGACCGCGGCGAGATCGAGCAGAGCGAACGGTTGATCGGCGTCTTTTTGCAATGCGTTTTCCAAATGCTTCTTCGCCGCGTCGAGACTTCCCTGCGTCAGTTCTAGTGCGCCCAAATTGGTCAACATCCGAGAGGAATCCCCCCCATGAGCGACCGTACTTTCGAGAAAGGTTCGCTGATCCTTCCAATCGAACGTGCGGATGAAGGTGCGCGCGGCGAGCAAAGTGATCCAGAGAATGGCAGTGCTGGCGACAATCCGGGAGACAATCGTCCGGCTTTGGAGTCGCCAATTTTCGATTAGAGTTTGAGTCGTTAGGCAAATGGCGAGGAAAAGAAATGTCGAGGGTAAATATATCCAATGTTCGGCAACCGTGGCGTTCAAAAGAAAGATGCCGCTCACCGGCAGATAGCTAATTCCCGCCAGTAAAAGACAGACAAACGCGTCGGGCTTTTTGCGGACGCGAATAATTCCATAGACGGCCATTGCCATGACTGCGATGCCCAACAAGGTTTGCAGTTCGCGCCAGGAGGCTCCCGTGACACTGGCTTCTGAAAATCCACTGGGTTGCGTTTCCACATCTCGATCCATGTGCAGATCGAGCGGAAGAATGAGCAGACCCGCATATTCCGCCGCCGCGCGAGCGATTAGCAATGGCCTAACGAGTATTGGAACCGTGGTTCGAGGCGGCGGGATATGTTCTGCAGGAAAGCGGAGACTGAGATAAATGATCGAAGCAAATATTGCCGCCGCGGCGGCATTACGCAGTGCGATCCAGTTTCGTTGCAGCGCGAGCGTGACCAGCCCAAGCAAAGGAAAGATGAGCCCGATTTCTTTGCTCAACGCGCTCAGCAGAAATGCAAACGTCGCGGTGATGATTAAAAGCCAGGCTTTGCCCTTGTTTTCACGAAGGCTACGTAACCCGCAATATAAACCCGCGAAACCAAAAGCGGCCGCGAGCGGATCGGCGCGCCCGGAAATATAAATCACCGCACTACTCTGAATCGGATGAATCACCCACAGCAGAGTCGCGAGAAAAGTCGCCGTTTTGCGCGTGCGCTCGCTTGTCCCGAATAAGCGCAGCAATTCATCCGCGAAGAAAAAGAAAGCGATCGCCGCGGCGAGATGACAAAGGATGCTGGTAAGATGAAAAACCGACGGTCGAAAAGCGAATGCGCAATATTCCAGGGTGTAGGTCAGACGCTGGATCGGCCGATAGAAATCCGATGGCGTTGCGTCGGTAAAAAGGAAATGCTGAAATCCTTCCGGAATGAGCCGCCAGCTGCGAATAAGCGGATCGCGCATAACGAGCGCATGATCATCCCAAACAAAGCCATCGCGCACGGCCGGCGCATAACTTGCACAGACGGCAAGTGCGATGAGCAAAATGGCCCAGCGTTTATTCACTTGGCAAAAGAGGTTGAACAGATCGTGGGAATGCGCGTCTAGGTTGGATGCTTGTTACTATCAATCGGGTCGTGACGATTGGGCTCTGCCTGATGGCGAGCAGCGTACGTGCCGCCGGCCTGCCGGATGATTGCACGCAATTGATCCTGGCGCTCGCCCCGGATTGGAATTCGATGCATGGCCGCGCACAGTTGCTCGAACGAGCCGGTGGAAATTGGAAAACCGACGGCAAATCGTTCCCGGTTTTATTTGGCAAGAGCGGTTTGGCCTGGTGCAGCGGCCTCGCCGGCCAGGATGAGAGCGGATTGCGCAAAAAGGAGCGCGACGGGCGCGCGCCTGCGGGAACTTTCCGCATCGGAAAGATTTATACATATGACGCCCAGTTGCCCGGTGGTGCGGATTACCCGTTTCATCAGGTGACGAAGGCGGATGCGTGGGTGGATGATGTGAGAAGTCCGCGGTACAATCAGTTCGTCACGATTGATGATCCCGCGAATCCGCCGGAATGGTTTGAGAAACAAAAAATGCGGCACAACGATTTTGCATATCGCTGGCTGGTGGAGATTCGTCACAACTCTGATCCGCCGGTGCCGGGAAACGGCAGTGCAATTTTCTTTCACATTCGGCGCGGCGTGAACCGCCCGACGGCGGGCTGCACGACTATGGCCGAACCGGATTTGGTGTCCCTCATCACTTGGCTGCGGGCCCCGCGCAATCCCTGCTTTGCGCTTTTGCCCAACGAAGTTTATAGAGAAAAATGGCGTGAGTGGAAGTTACCTGCGCCTGAAATTGTGGGATTGCAGCCCTAACAAGAAAGAAGAAAGTCTGGTTGTGCGATTCCCTAATCCGCCTAACGTAAACTCCTTCGCAGCTGAATTTTCATGAGAAAACGACCTAATCCTGATTCGGAATCTAATATCAAACGCATCGACACGAAGCCCCGTGCCAAAAAACAAACGCACGGCTTTCAAGTGCACTTTCTTCGCGGTTCGACGATTGTGACGAAGATGTTTAGCGACGCCATTTATGGCGGCAAAGAGGCTGCGCGTCGCGCTGCCCGCAAACACAAACGCTCAGTCCTCGGCAACCTGCCCGATCGCAGCTTTCGCGGTTTCGGCGCGCCCGTGCGAAAAGCCAAAGGCGGTTCGAAGAAGCGTAGCGCAGGGAAGAAGCGGCGTTAAGCTCGCGGTTTGGCGTTTCGTCGGCCGCCAGCTTTGAAATTGCGGTAAGCATCCCAGCAGGCAACGAAGCCAGGCGCGAAATCGTTCGGCCGCGCCCGGATCCACTCGGCAACGAGCGCAGGAACAAAAAATTCGCCGTGCTCGATCTCTAATGGCGCGAGCCGGAACGGACCTTCGTGCCGGCCGCAATAGAGCCAGATGAATTCCTGACCAGTCTGCTCCGATGCCGGTAGCTTCGTTATCCGTTCTAACTCGGTCGAGACTCCCAACTCTTCATCCAGCTCGCGCAACGCTGCGGAGTCGTACTCTTCGCCGGCACTAACGTGGCCTGCCGCGCTAGAATCCCACAGCAGAGGATGCCGATCCTTCCAGCGCGAACGTTTTTGCAGAAAAACGTCTCCTTTTGCGTTGAAAAGCAGGATATGAACGGCCCGATGACGCAACTTATTCCCATGCACTTCCGTGCGGGGTGCGTCCCTCAACCAACGGTCGTTCTTGTCCACCACCGGAAAGCTCTCCATGCCGATATTTTCGACGTCATTTCGCCCGGCTGGACGCACGAAATTTGAAAGAGAAATCCACTGCTGGAGCGAGAGTTCTTCGCCACGGGCTTTGGGATTGAAACCGAACTGGCCGGCAGCGTTTTTCCAATCAGGAATTTCTTCACGCAATAATTTCTGGAGTTGTTTGCGACGCTGAGAAAACCCGCGGTTGACGAGTTTTCGGAAGGTCTCTTTGTCGAATGACGGAAGTTCTTCGGCGTCGCGTGGAGTTAGTTGAACGAGCGCAGAATCCACCGCGGGCTCGGGAAAAAAAACCGTCGCCGGGACAGTGCGGAAGGAACGCACATGATAGCGAGATTGAATCAGAACCGACAACGCGCCGTAGTCTTTGGTCCCCGGCTGTGCGGATAGCCGGCGCGCCATCTCTTTTTGTAACATAAACAAAAACAATGAGATGGGACTCGGATATTCGACGAATTTTATCAATAACTGACTCGCGATGTAATAGGGGAGGTTGCCGACGCATTTCACCCGCGGTTGTGCAAAAAGGCTGCGGACATCGAACTCGAGCGCATCGCCGTGTCGAATTTCTACACGGGATTCGCGGAAGCGTTGCTTCAAAAAATTTGCGAGCCGTCGATCTTTTTCGATTGCGAGCAAGCGCGCTCCCCGGTCGAGGACAAGTTCTGTTAACGCTCCTAAACCAGGTCCGATTTCAACGACATAATCGTCTGATGTAATCTCCGCTTTTTCCACAATCCAACGGGCAAGATTGCGATCGTGCAGGAAATTCTGACCGAGCGTTTTAACCGGCGCGACTTCAATTTCGCGCAGCGTTGCCTCAATTTCCGAAAGCCTCATCATGGTGGGCCGAAGCAGCTGCAAATCAGGAGCCTGTTGCGTCCCTGGTTCACGAAAAATCCGTAGATTTCCCCGCGGTTGTTCGAATCTTATTCACAACTTATTCAGCGACCTAAAACTGAAGAAGCCTGTTTCGTACGGGAAGACTTTTTCCGGCTAGTCAGGTAGGTTCGTCTCGCGTCCTTAAGCGAGACGCCTTCGATGAAATAAACGATCGCGGCGCGACCGATTGCGTACGTTCCTGCGCCCGCAACCATCCCGCAGACGACGTTGCCCCAGCCCGGAAAAAATTTCAGAAGCGCGCGCGTGCCCTCACGCAGCAGCATTCCGGCGCCCACATTTGCGCCGAGCGCGCCCATAAACTCCGTCGCTGCGCGCAAACTGCGTTCGCGCCCGCTCAAATACATTATCCCGGAAACCATCACTAGTTGCAGCGTGGTGAGAACGGGCAGATCCGCCAACGGTATGGGCTGGGCGCCGATCGCTGTGCAAATTGCGGTGGTCGATTTCACCAAAACCTGCGCGACTTCGGTCTGGGCCGTGCGATCGCGCGAAATTCGCAGCATTTCCACGCGGGCCTGGTTAGGCAGGTGTTGCGTTATCAGACCGACCAACCGCTCGGTCTCGTTTTGGACTTTTGCCGATTGTTCGCGACCAAGGCGCACCGACACGATTTCAGACAGGTGATTGCGCACGGCCGCTTTTTCCTCGAGAGCGGCGCGCAACTTCGTCGACGGTTTGTCCGCTGCCGCGCCATCCTTCGCGCGCTTTCGTGTGGGATCGAAGAGCGAGACGCCAATGATTTTAGCGCCAGGGGCGATCTTTTCGTTCCATTCGAGAAAAGTCCCGAGGGTTTCGATTTCTCTTTTGCGCGGCGGTCGGCTGGCATCGCCGTCGTCGACAAAAAAGAAAATATCGGCCGCTTGCGATTTCAACTCGTCCCGAACATTTGTGACCGCGGACTCGTCGGCGCCGCGTGCGTCAAGAACGGTGATGGTTCCCTGACCATTCATCTTCAAATCAAGCCAGCGAAAGATTTCCGTCACAGCGTCCCGGTTCTCCTCCGCCGCGAGTCCGAAAATGGCTGGCAGAATTTCCTGAAGCGGAAGTTTACTCGAGCCGACAAAGACAAAACGCGGGGATCTTTGCTGGAGAAAAAGTTCCTTTAGCGGCGTGAGCTCGTGCAAAATCGGTTTTTGGATAGTGGCCGGCAGCTTGCCGAGAAATCCTTCGAGCTTTTCGACGATGTGGAGGAACAAAGATTGGTTCATTCAGATTTAAAATTTGCCGTTTTCACTTTGCCATCTTTTACTGAACATCTCCGCGAATCTGCGACCTTAAATCCTTCATGAGTTTGAATCTCGAAATTCTTTCGCGCGCCGCGAATGAAGCGCGCGGACTCGCGATGGATGCGGTGCAGGCTTCGAAGTCGGGGCATCTGGGTTTGCCTCTCGGCTGCGCGGAAATGGGCGCGGTCCTTTATGGATCCGTTTTGAAGCACAATCCAGACAAGCCGCGCTGGATCGGTCGCGATTATCTCATTCTTTCGGCCGGTCACGGCAGCATGTTTCTTTACGCATGGCTGCACATGAGTGGATACGATTTGCCGATCGGTGAGATCAAGCGTTTCCGCCAATTGCACAGCAAAACTCCCGGCCATCCGGAATTTTTTGAAACACCAGGCGTAGAATGCACGACGGGTCCGTTGGGGCAGGGCGTGGGCAACGCCGTCGGGGTCGCGATGGCGGCGAAAATGGCCGCGGCGCGTTTCAACACCGAACACAAAATCTTCGATCAACACATTTTCTGCATCGCGGGCGACGGGTGCTTGCAGGAAGGTGTCTCCGCCGAAGCGAGCGCGTTCGCCGGTCATTTCGGTTTGGACAATTTGATTCTGATTTACGACTCGAATGCGATCACCCTCGACGCGATGGCCAAAGCCACGCAGAGCGAAGACACGCACAAGCGGTTCAAAGCATACGGATTCGATGTCCAGGAAGTGAACGGCCACGACATGACGCAATTTTTGGATGCGCTCGTTGTGGCGAAGGAACGCGACAACGGAAAGCCGCAGATGATTATTGCGCACACTACTGCGGGGAATGGGATTCCTGAAGTGGAGGGAACCGCGAAAGCACATGGTGAAGCCGGCGCGAAGTTCGTCGATGCCGCGCGCAAAGGCCTTGGGCTCCCGGATGAGCGCTATTTCGTTTCGCAGGAGGTCTACGATTATTTTGCTGCGCATAAGAAGAAGTTGCTCGCTGATTTTGACCGGTGGGAAAAGACGTGGGAGGCATGGCGAAAGAAAAATGCAGAGCAAGCGCAGCAGCTGGATGACGCAATCGATAAAAAAGTTCCGGCTGATCTTTTAGAGAAAATCCCACCATTTTCTACCGACGCGAAACTTGCCACGCGCAAAGCCGGCAGCGAAGCGTTGCAGCCGATCGCCAAAGCGATGCCGTTTTTAATCAGCGGGAGCGCGGATTTGCACGGATCGACTTTAAATTACATCGAGGGCGGTGAGGATTTCACGCGCGACAATCCGCTGGGTCGCAACATCCATTTCGGTATTCGCGAACATGGCATGTGCGCGATCATGAATGGTGTTGCCTATCACGGTGTATTCAGAGCGTCAGGCGCGACCTTTTTGGTCTTTGCCGATTATTGCCGCGCATCGATTCGTCTCGCCGCACTCGCGAAGCTGCCGAACATTTACATTTTCACGCATGACTCGATTGGCGTCGGCGAAGATGGTCCGACCCACGAACCGGTAGAGACCGTGAGCGGTCTGCGCGTCATTCCGCAGATCGATATCATTCGCCCAGCGGATCCGGAGGAAACTGCGGGAGCATTCGTTGCGGCAACGCAGCGCATTGATGGGCCCACGCTCATTGCTCTCACGCGACAGACCGTGCCGATGTTGAATGACATCGATGTTAAGGTTCGACGCGAGGGTGCTGCACTTGGCGGTTACATCGCTAAGAGAGAAACCGGCAAGCTCGATCTCATTATTTTGTCTTGTGGGAGCGAACTACAGCACGCGCTCGCTGCCGCGAGAGAACTTGGCGAGGCGGTGCGTGTCGTTTCGATGCCGTGTTTCGAGCGCTTCGAGCGGCAGCCGAAAAAATACCGTAATGAAGTGTTGCCTAACGAATGCCGGCGACGCATCGCAATCGAAGCGGGCGTCCCCGATACCTGGTATCGATACGTCGGGCTCGACGGGAAAGTCATCGGTCTGCATCGTTTCGGCCTAAGCGCACCTGGCGATCAAGTGATGAAAGAGTTCGGCATCGACGCGCAACACGTGATCGATGCTGCCAAAAATCTTTAATCCGGGGAGCGCACGCGCCTCGCGTGCTGGCGACGACGCCTCGTCGTCGCGAACTTTTACGGAAGGTTGTTTTGGCGAGGCGCCAAAACTGGCAGGCGTGGCGCGTGCGCTCCCCAAACTTAAAACGCCGGCTCGCTCACGTTGCGCGCGCGATCTTCAAAACGCGTGAATTCTTTCAAGAACGTGAGCTGAATCTGACCCACAGGCCCGTTGCGCTGCTTCGCGATGATCAACTCGGCTTCGCCCGCCTTTTCGGCGCGCGCTTCTTCGTCTTCTTCGTAGATCTCTGGCCTAACGAGTAATCCGACAAGATCGGCGTCTTGCTCGATCGAACCCGACTCGCGCAAATCGCTCAACCGTGGTTTTCCGCCGGATCGCGCTTCCGGTTGCCGGTTCAACTGCGCAACCACGATGATTGGAATTTTCAATTCCTTCGCCAGACCTTTGATTCCCGCGGAAATTTCAGAAATTTCCAGCTGACGATTGTCCTGCGCCCGCCGCGTCAACGATCGGAGCAACTGCAAATAGTCTACGATGATTAACTGCACCTCGTGTTGCGCTTTGAGTCGTCGCGCCTTCGCGCGCAACTCCAGGATGGTCAGACCCGCGCTGTCATCAATGAAGATGCGCGCTTCCGCCAGCTTGGCCGCTGCCGCCGTCAGGCTCGGGAAATCTCGTTCGGCCAGAAATCCATCGCGCACCTTCTGCAGATTCACGCGCGCGCGCGAACAAAGAAGACGTTGCACAAGCTGCTGACTGCTCATTTCCAAACTAAAAACCGCCACCGGCAATTTTTCGTGAATGGCGACGTGTTCCGCGATGTTCATCGCCAACGCCGTCTTTCCCATGCTCGGCCGTCCCGCGAGGACGATCATTTCCGCCGGATGCAATCCACTCGTCATGCGATCGAGTTCGGCGAAGCCGGTGGAAATTCCAGTGATGCCGCCTTTGCGCTCGTAAAGTCCTTCGATCGCTTCGATCGCGGCCATCACTTGATCCTTCATTGTGGGCATCTGGCCTTTGAAACGATCTTCGCCCACCGCTAAAATCTTCGCTTCCACTTCGTCGAGCAGGTTGCTCACTTCATTCTGCTCTTCGTAGGCGCGTCGCACACTCTCGGTCGCTGCGGAGATGATCTGCCGCAGAATGTATTTATCGCGAACGATCTCGAGATAATAGCCAACGTTCGCCGCCGTCGGCACAAACGTGAAGAGGCTCGTGACAAACGCCGCACCGCCGATCGCGTCCAGCACATTCCGATCGCGCAGAACCTGCGTGAACGTAATCAGATCGATGCCCTGACCCGTATTCCAAAGCTCCACCAGAATCGTGTAAACAGTCTGGTGCGCGGGAACGTAAAAATATTCTTCGTTAATTTTTTCGACGCATTCGGCGATCGTTTCGCGCGGCGAAATCAACATCGAACCGAGAACGCCCTGCTCCGCTTCGACGCTGTGGGGCGGCGTACGGTGAATATCCTGCGAAGAAGCTGTTAGCGAGGTGGGAAAAACTCTCCCGCCATTTTGTGCCGTCACACCTCGACCAGCGCCATTGCCGGCTGTTTTTCGAGGTTTCCCAGGTTCGCCGTTACCGGCTCCTTGAGAACTCGGCATTTATTTTTGTTCTGTTTTTCTTCGGAAGAAACTGCGCTTCTGCGTCGCAGGTTCCATCGGCTCTTCGGTTTTGGGCGGTTCTTGCGCGGACTTCACAGTAAACTTGAAGTTGGCCACTACATCGTGATGCAACTTAATTGAAACTTCGTGTTCGCCTGTTGTTTTGATCGGGTGCTCAAGCGAAATTTTGTGACGGTCAATGTCGTTCCCGAGCTCGTTCTTGATGCGCGTGACCAAATCCTGCGCGGTAATTGAACCGAACGCTTTTCCAGTCTCGCCCGTTTCAAGAGTAAATGTGACGCGCAACTTCGAAATGCGACGCGAGAGATCCTCCGCTTCGTTCATTTCACGGGCTTCGCGCTCGGCCCGTTTAGCTTTTAAGCTGTCGAGCTTACGCAAGCTCGCAGGTGTCACCTCATGAGCTTTGCCGTGTGGCAGAAGATAATTGCGCGCGTAGCCGCGGCGCACTTTCACGACATCGGCCTCAGCGCCGAGGCCGGGAACGTTTTCAGTCAAAATGATTTCAGTAGAGGGCATGATGCAGTGAAAAATTATCCGCGGCGAGATGATCCGGCTAACGCGGACTGGATTATAGGACCGACGAAGTGTCTGTCAACGGTAGGAAAAATTCCCTGCAATTAAACCATGCCGAGCTTCATCCGGCCGGCTTCGCTGATCATGTTTTGGTTCCACGGCGGATCCCAAACGAGATCTACTTGCGCTTCATCCACACCGTCGATGCTCAAAATCTTGCTCTGGGCATCGTGCGCAATGGCCGGACCCATTCCACAGCCGGGCGCCGTCAAAGTCATCTTCACTTCCACTTTTGTGCCGCCTTCGGGCTTCCCGATGAGCTTGCAATCGTAAACTAAACCGAGATCGACAATGTTCACTGGAATTTCCGGATCGTAGCATTGCTTGAGTTGCTCCCAGACGGCCTTTTCGTCGACGGGCCCCGATGCTTCCGTCGCCGCTTCAGTGGCGCCGTTGCGCTGCGGTTTTTCCAAACCGATGGCGTCCAAATCTTTTTCTGCAATGCGCGCCAGGCCTTGGTAGGTCGCGATCGTATAGCTGCCGCCAAGCGTTTGTGTGACTACGCCCTGCGTCCCGGAAGGAATTGTTGTTTTTTGTCCGCTCGGGATTTGGATCGCTTCGCAATCACGCGTCGTCGTGAATTCAGTATTTTCGTGCATTTTATTTCTCCAAAACAATTTTCATTTTGCTACTGGATCCTGTTCCGCTGGTCAGTTTTTCGATCAGCGTCGGGGAGGTTTTCGGCTGCGGCTGCGTGGATGGGGTTGGTTCCGCGCCGAGGGCAGATCGAAGCGCGCCTTCCACCAACTGCGCGCAATGAATTTTTACTGGTGGCAACGCACCCAGCGGCGCTGCCAGTTCTTCTCCTGACATCGATTGCGCCTCGGCGATCGTTTTTCCGGCGAGCAGTTCAGTGGCGACGCTCGCTACCGCAATTGCCGTCTGACATCCGAAAGATTGAAACGTCGCGCGATCGATAACTTTGCGGCCATTCTCTACTTTAAACTTGATCCACATGCGCAACATGTCGCCGCAATCGGGACTGCCGACTGTTCCGATAGCGTCCGCATTTTCCATCTCGCCGAGATTGCGAGGATTTTTCACCGCTTCCTCGATTCGCGTTTGCAAGTCGTCGCTCATGTCGCCTGTTCCAGATGATATCGCGGCAGCTTTTGATCAACCTCAACGCTCCACGCATCGATTCCACCGCGGAGACTTTTCACATTTTCAAAACCGTGACCTTGGAAATATGCCGCCGCGTCCATGCTTCGTGCGCCGTCATGATCATAAACGACAAGGAGATTCTCTCGCGACCATTTACCCAGAATCTCCTGCATCAATTCCTGCGTGAACAATTGGGCATCCGTTAATTTAACCGCCTCGTATTCTTCGCGCGTCCGCACATCGAGAAGATTAATCTGCTCGCCGGCCGCGATTCGATCCGACAATTCGCGCGGCTCGATTTGCATCGCGCGATCGGCCGCATCACTCGCAACGATGTGTTCGGCCACTTCATCAACATTCAAATTGTCGTTTCTCGCGCAAAGTCCGGCCAGCGTTTCATCCGGACTGAACCCGCAGCTGCTGCAACCACCTATGTGGTATTTGCGAAAGAGCGCCCTTTGCGCTCCGGGAAACTGTTCGAGCAGTTCCCGCATCGTGATGTTCGGATTGATGGCGGTGACATTCATTCGCGGAATGAATTTACGTGTTTGCGCCGGCTCGCGCAAACAAGCGTGAGACGCCGACGAATTCTAGAGCTTCGCCGGATCTTCCAGCAACTCAGCGACGCGTTTGAGCAACCGTCCAGCACCACCGCCGTCGAGGCTACGATGATCGAAACTTAAGGTGAGCTCCGCTTGCGTAACGGGAAGGAATTGTTGTTTAGCTTCGTCCCAGTGCGGTGATTTTTTCCCGGCGCCCATTCCCAGCAGCAGCGTTTGATCGGGGAGAGGGATTGGCGTGCCCCAATCCAAACCGAATGTGCCGAAATTGGAAACGGACGCGATGCCGCCACTCGTTAGGTCGGGTCCGAGGCGGCGTTTACGTGCAAGCTCAACGAGTTCGTTGTAACGCGCGGTCATGTCGGCGAGCGACGTTTGGTCGGCCGCGCGAATTACCGGAACCATAATGCCGTCCTGTGCTTCGACCGCGACCCCAATATCGATCGAGTCGGCTTGAATCACGCGGTCGCCGATGAGACGCGCGGCAGCCGCAGGATTTTCCGCGAGCGCGAGGGCGAGGGCCCGCACGACGTAAAGTGCCGGGCCCGGTTTCGCTTCGCGCTCTTTGCGGTCGTCAAGCACTGCGTCGAGCGCTACCGATAGGCCAACCGTCGCGAGCGGCCGCGTCCAACTGCGACGCATGGCATCGGCCACCCCAGTGCGAATAGCGCTGGGCTTTTCCGCCGATTGCTTTTCGATTCCGCTAAGAAAATTTTCGAGGTCCTTGATCGTGACACGGCCCGCAGTTCCGCTGCCTGCGATGGCGGCGAGATCAGCACTCGTTAGGCTGAGTTCGGCCATGCGCGCGCGCACGCGCGGTGAAAGATAACCAGCCCCTTTCGCGCCCGCGGGCACGGGCAATCCACCCGTTTGATCGGAGTGTGAAGCGGTCGGCACCGGAGCGAGACCTTTTTCATCGACCTGGAAATGAGAACCGCTGCCGTTTGTTTTCGAAGTCTCTTCTTCGCGACCAGGAATTTCCTTGGCGACTTCGCCTTTTGGCGGCGCGGTCTTTTTCACCAACCGCGATGCATCCGCTTCGCTCGCTTCGATCAACCCAAGCACCGTGCCGACTGCATAAGTTCCTTTCACTTCGGCATTGATCTTGGCGATCTCGCCTGCGCAGGGCGTCGTCACGCCCATGACAGCCTTGTCGGTTTCGACTTCGATGATTTCCTGGTCAGCTACGACTTTCTCGCCGGGTTTGACTTTAATCGCGACGATGGTGGCTTCGGCCATCGATTCGCCGAGCTGCGGCATGGTGATCGGAACTTGAGGCATAACCTTACTCCGCCAAAATTTGTCGCGCTTTCGCCGCGATCGTCTTCATGTTTGGGCGATGCTCGGCCCAGAGATTGGGATGATAGGGAATCGGCGTGTCCTTTGCGTTGATGCGGGCAGGCGCGGCGTCGAGCAGATGAAAACCTTCCGTGGCGACGCGCGCGATCACCTCCGCGGTGGCACCGCCCCAGGGAAATGATTCTCCGACACAGAGCAAACGCCCCGTGCGCGCGACCGACGCGAGGACGGTGTCGGTATCAAGCGGTTTGACTGTGCGCAGGTCGACGACTTCGATTTCATAACCTTCCGCCGCAAATTCATTCGCGACCGACAAAGCTTCGTGCACCATCGCGCTGTAAGTCACGATGCTAAGGTCGCGCCCGGGCCTAACGACTCGTGCGCGGCCGACCGGCAGCCCGCTCTCCGGCAATTTGTCGGCCTTGAGATGGTAGTAGAGATATTTGTGCTCGCAGTAAATAACCGGGTCGTCGATTGCGACCGCGTCGATCAACATCGTGTAGGCGTCCTCGACGGTCGCCGGAGTCATCACAACCAATCCGGGATAATGCGCATAGATCGCCTCCATGCTTTGGCTGTGAAAGGGTCCGCTGCCTTTCGTGCCGCCACTCGGGAGGCGCACCGTGATCGGACACGGCGTTTGCGTGCGCCAGAATTGCGTGCCGGCATTATTCAAAATCTGATTGAGCGCGATGCTGGAAAAATCGGCGAATTGCATTTCCACAATCGGGCGCATTCCTTCCATGGCCGCACCGATCGCAGTCCCGATAATTGCGTCTTCGCTGATGGGTGCATTCAGAATGCGCCCGGGAAATTCCGCGTCGAGACCTTTGGTGGCCTTAAATGCACCGCCGAATTTTCCGCCGACATCCTGCCCGTAGATGTAGACGCGTTCGTCTTCGCGCAACAAACGCGCCTGCGCTTCCCGGATCGCTTCGAGGTAGGAGACGCTCACGGAATTCGATCCATCATTTCGCGCGTCGAAAACGCGCACCAATCTTCTTCGCTACCGATCGGCGCATCTTCCTGTTGCGCGGTCGTCACGGCCTCTTCCACTTTAGCGACCGCTTCGGCGCGCCATTGCTGCAGTGTTTCCTTATCGGCTAGTTTTTGTTCGCTGATCGTTTGCTCGGTGCGCACCAGCGGATCCTGCGCGAACGGTTCGCGTTTGATATCGTCGCTGACGTAGCTCGCGTCGTCGTGCTCGCCGTGACCAGCCAGGCGCAAAGTCGATGCGACCACGAGCTGTGGCGAACCGCCAGCACGCGAACGTTTCACCGCGCTGCCGATGACATCGAGACATTGCGCGAGATCGGTGCCGTCAATCGTGTGCCCTTCAAACCCATATCCAATCGCGCGATCGACCAGATCGTTACAGGCAAACTCGCGGTCATTTGCCGTGGAGTAAGCATAATGGTTGTTCGTCGCCACGAGCACGAACGGCACGCGCTCGACCGCGGCGATGTTCATGCCTTCATGCGTCGCGCCGGTCTGCATGCCACCTTCGCCGATAGTCGTTAGGCCGACGAAATTTTTTTCACCCTTCATCCGCTTCGCAAGCAATTTGCCTACGACCACCGGCATCATCGCACCGAGATGGCTTATCATCGCGAGCTGCCCCGTTTCCCATGAACCGCGATGAATATTGCCATCGCGTCCACGCATCGGCCCCTGACGCGAACCAAGATAAGTACGCGCGACATCAACGAGCGGTTCGCCAAACGCGGAACGTCCCGCCTGATCGCGAATCAAGGGCGCGAATACATCGCCTTTTTGCAAAAACATTCCGCAGGCCACGCTCACTGCTTCCTGACCGCGGCCGATATAAACGCCGCCGGTAATCATGCCGCCGCGATAAAGGCTCGCGAGTTTTTCTTCGAAAACACGCGTGAGCAGCATCCAGCGATAAGCTTCGAGATAACGCTCGTGTGGCGCTGATGTTGCCTTCGGGACTTTGGTGCGCCGGGGCGCCGTCTGAAGCATCCGACGATTTTGGCAGCAACCTCCGTATTGCGCCAAATGTTTTTTGGATCGCGTTAACGCGTCGCGGCGATACTACGTGGGCGCTCTGTTGCTTCGAGCGCAAATTGAGGCTGCGTTGGCTTCTCTTCCGCGGCCGGTCGCGCCCCATTTTGCTCTGCCGTTTGCGGACCAGCCAATTTCATTCCGACCAATTTGCTTATGCCGCGCTCTTCCATGGTTACACCGTAAAGAATGTCGGACTTGGCAATCGTGCGTTTGTTATGCGTGATAATGATGAACTGACTTTGCTTAACGAATCGTTCGAGAACGCGGATAAAACGGTTGATATTACTTTCATCCAGCGGCGCGTCCATTTCGTCGAGAATGCAGAACGGACTCGGTCGCACCATGTAGATGGCAAAGAGTAACGCCACCGCCGTCATGGTGCGCTCGCCGCCGGAAAGAAGCGAAATACTTTGCAATTGTTTGCCCAACGGCTTCGCCGTGATTTCTATGCCGCAATTAAGCGGATCGTTTTCATCCACGAGCGAGAGATCCGCGCGTCCGCCGCCAAACATTTCGCCAAACATCTCGCGAAAATTCGCCCCCACCTGGGTGAAGGTTTCCGCGAACAGTTTGCGCGTGGTATTGTTGATGTGCGTGATGGCATCGAGCAGCTTGCGTCGCGACGCGGTCAGATCGTTGTTTTGCGTTTCGAGAAAGCGATGACGCTCTTCCAGCTCGTCGTACTCGTGCACGGCATCGAGATTGACCGGTCCCATGTTATCGAGCTGGTGGGTGAGCTCCGCAATGAGTTCTTCGACACGCGAATCATCGACTTCGACTTCCGTCTTCGGTTCTGATTTCGCAACCGTTGACTCTGTTTCAGGAGCCCCCCGTCGCCTTAACTGCACCTGTAACGTCTTACTGAAAGCGAATTGATCGCGCTCGAACTCGCGCAGATCGACCTGATAGCGTCGCATCGCATGTTCCGCCAGATTTTCGGCGCGCAGTTGCAATTGCGTTTGGCGCACTTCTTCTTTTCCCCGTAGGTCGCGCACATCGTTCAGTGAATTGCGCAGGCCGCGCAGCTCGGTCTCAAGGGCAGTGACAGCTTCCAGCCGCGTCGTGCGCTGCTCCGCGATCTGCTTCGCTTCTGCTTCCGCCGCTGCGCACTCAGTCGTTTGTTGTGCAATCTCCGTTTCCGCTGCGCTGGATTCCTTTTTCTGAAACGCGATACGCTCGTGATATTTGGTCACGTCGCCGCGCCGCGCCGCGATGAGTTCGGCGAGCTCGGCCTCGCGCGCCGCCATCGGTTGGCGTTGATTGAGCAGGTTCTCCTGGCGCTGCCGCTCCGTCGCAACCGCCAGCCGCAATTCGTTCAGTTGCTCTGCCGCTTCTTCTTCGAGGAGGAGGGCGCCTTCTTTTGCCGTCTCGAGCTCTTTCAGTATTCCCTGTTGTTCGGCGATCGTTTCCCGATGAGTCGCCAGCTCGCTTTCAAGTTCACCGATTCGCGCATCTGCGGCTTGTATCTGTTGATCGAGTGTTCCTTTTTCATTCTCTAAAACCTCGAGCTTCCGCTCAACTTCCTGCTGCTCGCGTTCAACGAGCTGAATTTGCCCGCTGGCATTGGAATGACTGAGATGTGCGGCCTGGTGCTGCTCTCGCGCTTGTTCGAGATTCTCTTTTGCTGACTCCAGTTGCGTGTTTGCCGCCGAACATTCAGCAACGAGTGCGGACCGTTTTTCTTCCAGAGCAGCGCATTCCCGCTGCAAAACTTCAATGCGCACTTTTCGCTCGAGCAATGAGTCAGCTTGCGCGTTCGCTACTCCGCCAAAAACAATTCCCTCTTCGGAAATAAATTCACCACTGAGAGTCGCAAACCTAAGCTGCTTGAAATTTCTCTTTAGCGTCAAAGCATCGCGAAGGTCCTGCACGATCGCTACATTATGCAGCAATCGCCTAACGAGTGGTTGCAGCGCTTCGGGCGCAGAAATCTTGTCGACTGCCCAGGCGAGTGCGTCTTCAGGAAGATTCTCCGGAACCGGCGGCGCCTCCATAAAACCGGTAAGCGCGAGCGCGGCCTGTCCAAGTTTTTTGTTCGAAAGCGTAGCCATGATCTCAATGGCCAGCTCGCTGTCTTGCAAAACAACCGCGTGCGTATTTCGACCGAGCGCGGCTTCAACGGCGCCAACGTACTGGCGCTCGACGTTAAGATGCGAAACAAGGGCGCCCGCGAGAGCCGGTCCAAATCTCTCCGGTTGATCGAGGCCGCGTAAGACAGCCTGCGAACCTTTCGCGAGTCCTTCGCCTTCCTCATTTAACTGGCGGAGGACTTCCAGACGCGATTGTTTCTCAGCAACTTCGCGTTCGAGCGCGACCAGATGCTGCTGCCCTTCGGCGATCGCACTCTCCATTTTTCGCAATTGCTTTTCTGTCTCAAGCGCGTGACTGGCCGATTTCTGCGACGCGTCCTGTTCATGCCGCAGCGAATCGCGCGCGCCGCTCAGTCTTGTCGCAATCTCATCCCGTTGGCGAACCGCAATGGAGATTGCACTTTCCAAATCGGCGATCCGAGCTGTAGTCGCCTCCCGTCGCGCCTCGTTGCCGCTAAGTTCTCCTTCGAGCGCGGAAATTCTCGCTTCCAGCTTTGAAACGGAAAGGCGCAGATCATTCAATTGTTCTTCACGTTGCCCGCGCTCGGCGCGCAGTTGCGCGGCCCTTTCGTTCCATTGCGCGAGCTCGTCTTCTTTTGTCGCGAGCAGCCGCTGAGTTTTTTCAATGAGCAGATCAGCTTCGTGAATTTGCGATTCCTGCTCCGTTCGTTTTGCCTCAGCCGCATTGATGTCGCCGCGATAGCGCTCGATCAATTCGAAGAATTCCTCTTCGCGTTGTTGGTTGAATTGAATGCGATTGCGGTGCGCGGAAATTTCGCTTTGTAACTGCTGCACGCGCGCGCGTCCCTCCGCGATCCTGTCATCGATCTCATCCAGTTCGTGCCGTTCATCTGTCAGACGATCCTCGCCCGTTTCGATCTTGGTTTGCGTGGCCCGCTCCAACTGCCCGAGACGCTCACTTTCCGCGCGACATTTAGCCAGTTGATTTTCGAGTTGATCGAACTGTTTGCGGGAATGGTGCGTATCGAGAATGCGCAAATCGGCGTGTAAGGCCTGGTATCGCCGCGCTTTTCCCGCCTGACGCTGCAGCGATCCGATCTGCCGCTTCACTTCTTTAATGATGTCGCCTATGCGCAAAAGATTCGCTTCCGTCGCTTCCAATTTGCGGAGCGCCTCGCGTTTAAGCGTTTTGTATTTCGTGATTCCGGCAGCTTCTTCAAAAACGGCGCGCCGATCTTCCGGCCGCGAGCTTAGAATCAAATCGATCTTGCCTTGCTCCATCATCGAGTAGGCGCTGCGACCAACTCCGGTATCAGCAAATAAACTGTTAATGTCCTTCAAACGGCAAACCGTTTTGTTGAGGAGATATTCTGAATTGCCATCGCGATAAACACGGCGCGTTACGCGCACGTCGTGCCAATCGACGCCGAGTTCCTGGCCGCAGTTTGTAAATGTTAGCGAAACTTCCGCAAACCCGAGAGGCTTGCGGGTGTCGGTTCCGTTGAAAATGACGTCCGCCATCTCGCCGCCACGCAACGCTTTGGCCGATTGTTCGCCGAGCACCCAGCGCACGGCGTCGAGCACATTCGATTTGCCGCAACCATTAGGACCGACAATGGCTGTGACGCCTTCGTGAAAATCAAAAACAGTTTTATCGGCGAAAGATTTGAAGCCGAAAAGCTCGAGTGATTGCAGGTGCATCCAGACCCTAACGAGGAGTTATGGTGCGTATTACAGCCTTCTCGGGCTAGTGACAAGCATTTTCCTACAATTCAGAGGGGGCCAAGCAGGCCCCCGGCACAAGATATGGTGCTACAGCCGCGCAGCTGTTACCCGTCGCGCGACGAATAAGATCGACGCGACAGCGAGGCAAATTCCGGTGACGGCAAACTCTTTTGTCGATGCATGCACGAGAATCCAAGCGATCACCGCGATGGCGAGCACGGGAATGACGGGCGCGCCCGGAATGTGAAATGGTGGCCCGTCGGTTCGAACTTTACGCCTCATTAATTCCAACGCTGCCGCGCAGCAAAGAATGTAAAGCAACAACACGGCGACGTTCGCGAGAACAGCGAGTTGTTGAAATGTCGAGTTGAGCGAGAGGACAAACACAATCACGCAGTAGCTGATGATGGCGATGTCGGGCGTGTGGAAACGAGGATGAACGTGTGCGAACCACGCCGGCAAAACGCCGTCGCGTCCAAATGCAAAAATAACCCGCGGCGAACTCAAGATGTCGCTGGTGATGAAACCGAATGCGGAAATCGTCGCGCCCACGAGCATCAATGTTCGTCCAGCGCTTCCAAGAAAACGAGCGGCAGCTTCCGCGAGGGGAGCGCCTGGATGTTTTGCTAATTCGCCGCCAAGAATGCCTTGCCCAACGAGTTGAATTAAAATGTAAAGAATGGTCGTTAGGATAAGCGACGTGTAAATCGCGCGCGGAACTGTGCGCGCCGGATTTTTCACTTCGCCGCTTGGGACAAGGGCGACTTCAATTCCGGCAAAGGCGAAAATGAGGAGCAGAACAGCGTCGCCAATCGGCTTCGCTCCCGGCCATTGAGGCACGGCAATCGCGCCCCGCTTAAGAAAGAAAATTCCTACGAGAACGAAAATAAGAAGCGGGATCACCTTTATCAGAGTGACGGCTTCGACCGCGTGAGTGCCGGCACGCACGCCACGAATGTTGATCCAGGCCAACGCGGCTAGAACCACAAATACAATGCCGAAATGTCCGAGTGGGGTCGCAAAGAGTGGGTGCGCGGCGCCAACCGTCACAGCGAAAACACTAATGACGCCTGAGACGCTGAGGATTGCAGTGAGGAAGAAGAGAGTGCCCGCCAGGAATCCAATGTAGCGCCCGAAGGCGACCTCGACGTAGGCGTAAAGCCCGCCCGTGAGCGATACGCGACTACCCGCGATGGCGAACGATGTCACCACCATCGCCATCACAACGGCGCAGACGAGAAAGGCAAAAGGCGATGCCGAGCCGAGCTTCGCCGCGACCAATGCGGGCAAAACAAAAATGCCCGCACCGATGGTGGTATTAACGATGTTCGCGGTAAGGCCCGGCACTCCGATCGCGCGGACGAGCTTTTGTTCGGCTTGCGAAACGTCGAGCACGCTCATGGGCGGGGAGTGTAGCTGGGCTCGTCGGACCCGGCTACAGCTATCACGCAATTAATAGGCAAACGGCGAAAAGTTGTTTAACGTCTCCGCTATGCGCGACAGTTATCTTGAAGATTTTTATTCCTTCCTGCGGTTTCCGAGTGTTTCGACCGATGACGCCTATGCTGAAAAAGTGAGGGCGTGTGCGGATTGGTTGGTGAAAAAGCTAAAGGCTATCGGACTCGAAACGCAATTGGTGCCGACCGCGGGTCATCCGGTTGTGTGGGCGAAAAATAAACATCAGGCCGGCCGCAAAACCGTTTTGATCTACGGACATTACGATGTGCAGCCTCCAGATCCGCTCGAGTTATGGGAGTCGCCGCCGTTCGAGCCGGTCTTGAAAAATGGTTACGTTTTTGCGCGGGGCGCGACCGATAACAAAGGTCAGATTCTTTCCCACATTCTCGGCGTGCAGGAAATGCTCGAACAAAATCGCGAGCTTCCGGTGAATGTTCACTTCGTTGTCGAGGGAGAAGAGGAAGTAGGCAGCCAGAATCTACCGAAGTTTCTCGAACAAAATCGCGATGCCTTGCGTTCCGACGTCGCGGTTGTTTCCGACACGGGAATGGTCGCGCCTGGTGTGCCAACGCTCAGCTATGGTTTGCGCGGCGTAACCGCGCTCGAATTGAAAGTGACCGGACCAAAGATGGATTTGCATTCCGGTGTTTTCGGAGGTGCGGTGCAAAATCCGATCACTGCTCTTGCACGTTTACTCGCGACCCTGCACGACGGTAACGGCCACGTCGCGATCGAGGGTTTTTACGACAAAGTGAAACCGCTCGAAGATTGGGAGCGGGAAGCTTGGCGCAAACTTCCGGTGGATATCGAAAAAGAAGTTCTGCACGAAACTGGCGTGCCTAAGGTTTTCGGGGAAACTGGTTACAGCACGACCGAACGAATTTGGGGCCGCCCAACCGCCGAGATCAATGGCATCGGCGGCGGTTACCAGGGGAAAGGGACAAAAACAGTGATCGCAAGAGAGGCGATGGCAAAGCTCACGTTTCGACTCGTGCCGGATCAGCAAGGCGAAGCAATTCTGAAATTGGTGCGTGCGCATTTGCAAAAAAACTGTCCCACGGGCGTGGAATTGGAAATTACCGATGGCCACAGCGGGCCCTGGTATCTGACGAATCCGCGCTCGCCTATTGGCGAGGCGGCGCAGCGCGCACTGCGAAAAGCGTTCAATAAAGATGTGGCCGTGATTCGCGAAGGCGGAAGCATTCCGATCGTCTCGCAATTCCGCAGCATACTCAACGTCGAGACGTTGCTCATTGGACTCGCGTTGCCCGACTGTCGCGCGCACTCGCCTAACGAGAACTTTCCGCTAGAGAATCTCGAGGGCGGAATGCGCATGAACAAAGCCGTTCTGCAAGAACTCGCAGCTTGAATTGACGTTCGCCCGTTTTGAAAACGTCGTTTCGCGTTTTCCTGCTTTTACTAATTGGTTTGGGGGTGGGAGCGCAGAAAATAAATGCGGAAGAGTCGTTAGGCGAAAAAATCAAAAAGATTTTTGCTACGCCCACGCCCTCTCCGGCGCGAAAACACCGGACGCATCCCGCGGCGAAGAAGAGTCCCACGCCCTCCGCCTCTCCATCGCCGAAACATAAGAAGGCTTCGCCAACGCCGGAGCCAAGCGCGAGTCCGAAATCAAAATCGAAGAAAAAGAAGCTTTCGCCGACGCCAACCGCATCGCCAACTCCGTCACCTTCCCCATCTGCGACGCCAGAGGAGGAAACCCCGTCACCAAGTCCGACCGCGACGCCCAGTCCGACCGAAACTCCTTCACCATCTGCTTCATCGCCGGAAAAAAAGGTCGATTCCAACGCGACGATTTCGCCTAACGAATTATCCGGTTACGACGATTACCCCGCGCGCGTTCGCAAGATCATCGATACCGCACTCGAACTGACGACGCGCAACCTCTCCTACTCCTATGGGTCGGCCGATCCAACGAACGGTGGCATGGATTGCTCCGGATTCGTTTATTACGTGCTTCAACAAAATGACGTTAAAGATGTGCCGCGCGATTCCAGCCAGCAGTATGTCTGGGTTCGCAAGTCCGGAAACTTTCGCGCCGTCATCAGCCGCAACGCCGACTCGTTCGAGCTCGATGCCTTGAAGCCAGGCGATCTGCTATTCTGGACGGGAACCTACAGCATCGAGCGCGATCCACCGATCACGCACAGCATGATTTATGTCGGGAAAAAAAAGGGAACGGATCGACGCATCATGGTAGGCGCGAGTGACGGCCGATCGTTTGACGGCAAGCAGCGCTACGGCGTCAGCGTTTTCGATTTCAAATTATCGAAGCCAAAGGCGGACAAAGATACAAAGATGAGCCCGCTTTTTGTCGGCTACGGACGAGTCCCAGGATTAGGCGAAAACTAATCTGCGTCCGCAGTGTTTGGTGTGGGCGTTGGCTGCAATGATTGTTTTGGCAGGGTGCGCTCGGTTGGCTCGTGGCGCTTCTGGAAAATGGCGGCAGCAAGCAGCGCGAAAATCACAATCACAACCACGCGCTATTCTGCACTCGTTAGGCGAAACATTTCGCGCAAACGTTTCATTCCTGCGCGTAACGAATTGGATCTTGCAGGCCGGCTTCGCGAAAACCCTTCAAACGCAGCTGGCAGGAATCGCATTGACCGCAAGCGAAGCCTTCGGGTGTCGGATCGTAACAACTGTGAGTGAGCGAAAAATCGACACCGAGTTCGTTTGCTTTGCGAATAATATCGGCCTTCGACATTGAGATGAGCGGAGCCTGAATGTGAAATTGCGCGCCTTCGGTTCCCGCTTTGGTCGCGAGACCGGCGAGCTTTTCAAAGGCGGCGATGAACTCAGGGCGGCAATCCGGATAGCCGCTGTAGTCGATTGCGTTCACGCCGATAAAAATGTCGCGCATATCGAGCACTTCGGCCCAGGCGAGCGCGTAACTCAGGAAAATGGTATTTCGTGCCGGAACGTAGGTGAGGGGGATTCCAGATGAGAGTTCCTCGGTCGAGCGCGATTTTGGAACCGCAATCTCGTCCGTCAAGGCCGATCCGCCGAAAACGCGAAGATCAATCTTGGCTACGCGAAAGCGACGCGCGCCGAAAGCCGTCGCGATTTTCTCCGCCGCAATAATTTCACGACGGTGACGTTGTCCATAATCAAAGGAAAGCGCGTAGGCTTCGAATCCATCGCGAACGCAGAGCGCGAGCGTGGTGGCGGAATCGATTCCGCCGCTGACGAGCACGACCGCTCGTTTCATTTTGTGTCGAGAAAGGCCGCGCGGACTGTGAGCGCGATACCGCCGCGAGCCGAAAATTCGGCGGTCACAGTTGCTTCGCGCGGTTTACAGGCACGAACGAAATCATCGAGAATGCGATTGGTCACCGCTTCGTTGAAAGCGCGTTCGTTACGGAAGGATGCGAGATAAAACTTGAGGGATTTACTTTCGATACACAACTCGTTAGGCACGTATTCAATCGTGATGGTGGCAAAATCCATTTGGCCGGTAACCGGGCAAAGCGAGGTAAAGTCAGCCGTCTCGAAGCGAATGCGGTAATCACGCCGCGCTGGGTTAGGAAACGTTTCGAGTCGTGCTTCTGATGGTGAGGCGGGAAGTTTTGCTTCGCTTTTTCCCAGAAGGGTTAGTCGCCTTGTTGGTTTCGCTTTCGCCACGATGAGTGTTCCTTCTTACTCTTACTCTTGCTCGATTGCGAAAGATTACGGGCAAGAGAAGAGCAGGAGCAAGAATCGACCATTTGGCCGCCTTGTCATTCCGAGCGACTTCGCTACGCTTCGCTCAGAATGACAGGGGATGAATCCGATCCAGCAACAATTGGTTCGTTAGGGGAAAATGTTTCCGGTGGTGTCGAACAGGCAGGCGTGATTGATCTTTTCGCGTTCGATAAGAAAAAGGGAGAAGTGCTTTTGGTCATGAACGAAGCGCGGCCTTGGGATGACTCAGACTCTCGCCTGCACGAGCTGCAGGAAAAATTTAACGCTTACGTTTCGTTCCTGCTCGATGGCGAAATGGCGGAAGCGCATCCGGAGCTGGTGGGAAAGCCGGCCAGGATCGAATTGCGCTCTGCGCAAATGCCCGATGACAAAGCGGTCGCGCTACTTGGTGCGATTCACGATCAACTCGCGCTGCAGGAGATTCGCTTGGAGGTGATCGTGACCGAAGGCGGCGATTGCGAATCGGGTTGCGCGTGTCACGCGCATTGATTTCTGCGCCTGCTCAGCGCTAGAACAACCGCGGCTGATCGTCTTCGGTCTCCACGTCGCCGATGACAAAGCGAATTTTCTCTAGCATCTCGCGAAAGTCGTAAGGCTTTTGAATGGTATCGAGGACTCCAGCTTTCAACATTTCCGAGCGCAAATTCGGTTCGAGATAACCGCTGGCGACGATCGCACGGACATCCGGTTTTTGTTCTTTCATGCGCATGAAAGCATCGCGTCCGCCCATGCGCGGCAGGCCCAGATCGCAAACCACGAGCCCGATGTGTTCGAAGTTTGCTTCGAACATCTCGACCGCTTCCACACCATCCTTCGCGGCGAGGACACGATAGCCCTCGCCTTCCAAAATGGTGACACCCAATTCGCGCAACATTTCTTCGTCTTCCACGAGCAGAATCGTTTTCGCCGATGTTTTTTGTCCGAGTTGTTGAACGCCGTTTCCCGAAATATTTTCCGGCACGGGCTGCAACGGTAGATAAATAGAAAACGTCGTGCCTTTGTTTGGTTCGCTATCGACGTGGACAAATCCGCGGTGGCTATTGACCACACCGTAGACGACCGAAAGACCCAGGCCTGTTCCTTTGCCGCGCTCTTTCGTGGTGTAAAAGGGCTCGAAGATGTGCGCTTTTTCCTGCCGACTCATCCCAGTGCCGGTATCGCGGACGCGAATGCAGGCATATTTCTCTTGTTCGGCACCGGTGAAATAATCGCCGACTTCTTCGCCTGTTGCCATCGATGTCTCAAATGTCATGGTCCCGCCACTGGGCATGGCGTCGCGCGCGTTTACACAAAGGTTCAATAATACTTGATGGATCTGACTGCGGTCGGCGGTGATGTGCGGGAGCGCAGGATCCAACCGCAAATCGAAGGCGATCATCTTTGGGAAAGTCGCCTGCAACATTTTTTCCAGCTCCCGAATCAGATCGTTGAGATCGAGCGAGGAAAACTGCGCTTCGGTTTGTCGAGCGGAAGTGAGAAGTTGCTGCACCAGCGCCGCACCGCGCTCAACCGCATCTTTAATGACTTTGATAGCACCTGGGATGTGACTGGGATCCGAGCGCCATTGTTCCAGCCGCGTCGTGTAACCCAGAATGATGGCGAGAATGTTGTTGAAGTCGTGCGCAATGCCGCCAGCCAGCGTGCCGAGACCCTCCATCTTTTGGGCCTGCATCAATTGCTGCTCGAGCCGCTTTCGCTTCGTGTCGTTGAAGAGATATCCCTGAAGTTCGATCAGCTCTCCTTTTTCATCGAAGCTGCCGATGAAACGCGCTACAACATAAACGGGATCGCCGTCACGTTGCCGCAGCTCCAGTTCATGCGTATCGATTGTCTCACCCTGACGAACCAAGTCGAATAATTCGGCGCCCTCTTTGCGGCTACGCAAGAGCGACATGAAATTTGTCGCGCGCGCCTCTTCGATTGAATCAAAACCGAAAATGCGCGCGAACGCGGGATTGCATGTGATGATCCGGCCATCCGGATACATGATGAGATTCCCGGTAAAATCTTCATCGACGAAACGGCGATAGCGCTCTTCACACTCGCGCAAAGTCTCCTCCGCCTGCTTGCGCACCGTGATATCGGAATTGATTTGGACTCGCAACGCTTCCGGTTCGTCGCCCGCGAGCGACCAATGGCTTGTGACGTAAACCTCCGTTCCGTTGCGGCGGATCTGACTTAGTTCCCCGACCCACCGAGATTTTTTCCGCAAGCCGTCTTCCAGCCCGAATGCCTGCGCCCCATCGCAAAATTTTGTGCGCAGGAGTGTGTGCACATTTTCTCCCAGAGCTTCCTTGGCGCTCCACCCGTAAATCTCTTCAGCTCCACGATTCCAATAGGTGATCGCTCCTTTCGCATCGGAAAGGATAATGGCGTTGCCGACGCGATCGAGAATCGCGCGTTCTTCGAGATGCGCCGGCATGGTCCTAGAGTTTACGCGGGAACGCATGAAATAAAGTGCTTTCTGCGCGTCGGCCGCGCGGGGTGGATCACGCTGCGCTTTAAATGCAAGTCCAGTGCCAGAAGGACATCCTCTTTTCACGGCCGATCGCGCGCAATTTAGTGATCGGAAAGAGTGGTTTGCTGGGTGCTGTTCGAACGCTGCTCCTGAGCGCGCATGAAAATAAAATAAAAAGCGGCAAGCGCGCCGATGATGAGCAGAAACAAGAAGAGGAAGCTGGCGGTGCGGATGACCCGGATTTGAGATTTCGCTTTTCCCCAGGTGGCTCGTTCCTGGCCGAGCTTTACCTCCAGCATCTGGAAAAGTTTCTCCGTTTCTTGCTTGCTGTTGCTGTCGGTCTTCAAGAAAAACGATTCATTCTCGCTCACGAACGCATGGAAACTGCAAGTAGCGTACCGCACAGGCGCAAGCTGATAGCCTATGTCTCCCCGATGGCTTTATTTCTCGGGCTGCTCGCCCTGGGGAGTGGTCTGAAGCAAATTGGCGGGGCGTTCTGGCTCTCCTCGCCGGAGTATTGGATTTATCCCGCGCAGACAATAATTTGCGCGGGCCTGATCTGGCGGTTCCGCCGCGAATATGATTTCGGAAAACTCCAGCAGCCTATTTTTGTGCTCGCGGTCGGTCTTTCGGTTTTCCTGCTTTGGATTTCGCCCCAGGTCATTTTTGGTTTCGCTCCGCGCACGGAAGGGTTTAACCCAAACGTATTCGCGAATCAGTCTCCTCTTTATTGGCTAACAATCGGTTTACGATTTCTTCGGCTCGCGATCGTCGTCCCATTGGTGGAAGAGATCTTCTGGCGAGGATTTCTTCTTCGCTATTTGATCGACGATAAATTCTATGCGGTCTCCTTCGGCAAATTCTCCGCCTTCTCATTCTGGAGTGTCAGCGCAGCTTTTGCCCTGGCGCATTCGATGCCGGATTGGGCAGCCGCATTCATCACCGGCATGACGTATAATGCGGTCGCTTATCGCACCAAAAGTCTGAGGTCATGCGTCATGGTTCACGCGGTGACAAATCTGTTTCTGGGCCTTTGGATCATGCGCACTCAACAATGGGGTTTTTGGTAAGAGTCAGTGGCACCGCGCCTGCTCCAACAACAGAGTGCACGCCACGTTTTTGCAGAAGGTGATTATTTGCATGGTCGCAGCTTTTTTCGCGGCCGCCCTCATCGAGTGGGGAAAAACCTTCGTCACCGGCGCGGATGACGCGCTCAACGGTGGCTATAAGCACCGCTCGGAAGAGAACGGCAAGCGTCCTTAGCGCTAACGCAAAAGCGATTGCTGGTCGCGACGTTGCGCATACGCTGAGTTGCGCATGAAAATTGGTTTCGCTCAGATCAATTGCACCGTTGGCGATTTACGGGGCAATTTTGAGAAAATTCTCCGCGGTTACAAAAGTCTTTCGGCCGCTGGCGCGGATCTGATTCTTACCCCGGAGTTGGCGATTACAGGGTATCCACCCCAGGATCTGGTTTTCAAATCGCAGTTTGTTCCGCAGAACTTTGAGGTGCTGGAGCGTTTGCACGCTTGCGTAGATCGCGCCGCGTTGCTCGTCGGCTTTGTCGATCGCAACCAGGGGCGCGGAAAACCTTTTCATAATGCCGCTGCTTTATTGGAAGCGGGTCAACCCATTCGCAAAACGCACAAATCACTCCTCCCAACCTACGACGTCTTCGATGAGGATCGATACTTCGAGCCTGCTCGATCGGTCACGCCGCTAAATTTTCGCGGAAAAAAAATCGGCGTCACGATCTGCGAAGACATCTGGACGGAACATTATCTGCCCCGGCCTCTCTATGATGTCGAACCAGTACGCAGCCTGGTCGAGCAGGGCGCGGAAATAATTCTTAATCTCAGCGCCTCACCTTTCAGCATCAATAAATCCGCCATCCGCCACGAAATGGTGGCTGCATTGGCGCGCACATATCGACGACCTATCTGCTATTGCAACGCTGTCGGCGGAAACGATCAGCTCGTTTTCGACGGCAACTCAATTGCGGTGAACGCTTCGGGCGATGTCATCGCCCAGCTCGCAGCGTTCGCAGAAGAAGAAGCGGTCGTCGAAACCGATTCGATAACAACTGTTCCCTTTCGCGATCCAGATTTATCATCCGACTTGTTTAACGCACTCTCGTTAGGCTTGCGCGACTATCTTGCAAAATGCGGATTCAAATCGGCTGTTCTCGGGTTGAGCGGAGGAATCGATTCTGCCGTTGTCGCCGCGATCGCTGTCGAGGCTCTGGGGCCGGAGAACGTCGTCGGAGTTTCCATGCCCAGCCCGTATTCGTCGCGCGGCAGCATTGATGACGCGCTCGCTTTGGCGCGCAATCTCGGAATCAAATGTTTGGAAATTCCGATCGCGAAGGCGTTTGAAACATTCAAAGCACAATTCGGAGATATCTTCCGCGGAGTTCCGGAAGATACGACGGAGGAAAACATGCAATCGCGTTTGCGCGGGATGATTCTCATGTCGCTCTCCAACAAATTTGGACACTTGCTTCTCACCACGGGAAACAAGAGCGAGCTCGCCGTTGGCTATTGTACGATCTACGGCGACATGGCGGGCGGTTTGGCGGTGATCAGCGATGTCCCGAAAACTTTGGTCTACGGTCTCGCGCGCTGGATTAATCGTGAGCGCGAAATTATTCCTATATCTACGATCGAAAAGCCGCCGAGCGCAGAGCTGAAACCTGGTCAAACCGATCAGGACACGTTGCCCCCTTACGATGTTCTCGACGAAATTTTGCGTCAGTACGTCGAAGAAAATCTCAGTGCACGCGATATTATCGCGCACGGTTTCGATGAAAAAACGGTGCGCTGGGTCCAGCGCCGCGTCGATCTAAACGAATACAAACGCGAACAGGCCGCGCCGGGATTAAAAGTGACGAGCCGCGCCTTCGGCCTCGGCCGGCGCATGCCGATCGCGCAAAAGTTTGTCGACTAAAACAATTCGTTAGGCAAGAAAATGCACCGCGTTGGAATCGAACCAACAACCCAGTGATTAAGAGTCACTTGCTCTGCCAATTGAGCTAGCGGTGCAGATTAAGATTTTACCTGAGCAAATGCTATCGAAGCATTTGCTTTTTTCGTGTTTCCCAAATCGGTAGCACGATTGGTCGCAAATTGAAATACACGTTTTGCTTCCGTTTGCGTGCCTCTTCGGATTTCCTTGGCAACCTGAATCACCGGCTCACTGGTCACTCGTCACTGGTCACTCGTCACTGGTCACTCGTCACTGGTCACATGTCCCTTGTCACTCTCTCTACGTGCATGTAGAAAAGTTCCGCGCATGAAATGGATCGCCCCCTCAGAAAAAGACTCCGCTAACAACGAATTGGAGAAGCGTCTCTGGCAGGCTGCTGATCAGCTCCACGCAAATTCGGGACTTACTTCGCAGCAGTATTCAGGGCCTGTTCTCGGACTGATTTTTTTGCGGTTCGCTGAAGTGCGCTTTGCGAAGCAACGAGCTGCGATTGAGAAAAAAGCAGGCGGAAGCCGGGGCGGGTCGCGACTGGATGACCCGAATGCATACACCGCGGAAGGAATCATATTTCTCGCGCCGGTTGCGCGCTTCGATTTTCTATTGAATCTTCCGGAAGGCGCGAACATTGGATCGAAGGTGAACGACGCGATGCGCGCGATCGAGCGTGACAATCCGCAACTCGCGGGCGTGCTGCCAAAATCCTATGAGCTGTTTACGAGCTCGTTATTGAAACAATTGCTCAAACGCGTCTCAGAAATTCCGGCGACGCTCGATTACGATGCGTTCGGGCGCATCTACGAATATTTCCTCGGCGAATTTGCTCAGAGTGAGGGACACATGGGCGGAGAATTTTATACTCCGAGCAGCATCGTTCGATTGCTGGTTGAAGTGATCGAACCATTCCACGGGCGAGTTCTCGATCCCGCCTGCGGTTCGGGCGGTATGTTCGTGCAGAGCGCGCGTTTTATTTCCGAACACAAGAAAGATCCGTCTCGTGAGTTGTCGATCCACGGACAGGAGAAAGTTGGGACCACCGTCGCGTTGTCGAAAATGAATCTCGCGATGCACGGACTTGAAGGCGACGTGCGCGAAGCGATTAGCTACTACGACGACCCGCACGAAAGCACCGGGCACTTCGATTTCGTCCTCGCTAATCCACCTTTCAACGTCAACGGAGTGGACAAGGAGCGTCTGAAAGATCAGGTCGGCAAAGATCGCCGCTTCCCATTCGGCCTACCGCGTACGGACAACGCGAATTACCTCTGGATTCAACTCTTCTACTCGGCGCTAAATCAAAAAGGGCGCGCCGGATTTGTCATGGCAAACTCCGCGTCCGATGCGCGTGCTTCTGAAATGGAGATTCGAAGGCAGTTCATCGAAGCCCGCGCCATGGACGTGATGGTGGCCGTCGGCCCGAACCTTTTCTACACCGTCACGCTCCCTTGCACCCTGTGGTTCTTCGACAAAGGAAAAGCTAAGACACGCCGTGCCGACAGCATTCTGTTCCTCGACGCCCGGAATATCTATCGACAGATTGATCGCGCACACCGGGATTGGACGCCCGCGCAGATTAGCTTTATCGCAAACGTGGTTCGTCTCTATCGCGGCGAGGAACTCGACTTCACCCTGGGCGGCGACGAAGCCGAGGCGAAGCTCAAGGAAATCTTTGGGAAGAAACCGAAATACGCCGACGTACCCGGCCTTTGCTGTGCTGCCACGCTCAAGGAAATTGAAGCGCAAGGGTGGTCGCTCAACCCCGGTCGCTACGTAGGCGTGGCGGCGGGCGAAAGCTTGAGCGACGAGGACTTCAAGGCGCAGCTCGAAATGCTCAACGAGGAACTTGAAACTCTCAAGGCGAAAGCCCGTCAGCTGGAGAAAACCATCGCGGAGAGTGTGGCGGAAATATTGGAGGCTTAACTACAGCATGGGCGACTCCATCCCAAGACTGGGAGACTACTTAACGATCCTCACCGACTACCACGCCAACGGCTCGTACGAAAGGCTGCGCGAAAATGTCACTTTATTGGATGCGCCTGAATACGCAGTGATGATTCGTACGACAAATTTTGAGAACGACGACTTCGTCGACGGTTTGAAATACATCAACGAACACGCATATCAGTTTCTGGCGAAATCGAAGGTCCATCCCGGCGACATTCTAATGAACAAAATCGCTAATCCAGGGAGTGTCTATCGGATGCCGGACTTAGGCAGGCCCGTCTCACTGGCGATGAACCTTTTCCTACTGCGGACCGATGAGACCCGCCTACACCAAGCCTACGCGTACTACTGGATGAAGGCGAACGAGGCTTACGTGAAGGGCTTTGCGTGCGGTGCGGCGACAGCAACAATCACAAAGAAAGCTGTTCGAGAATTAGAGATTCCGATTCCGCCACTTTCTGTGCAGCGGCGAGTAGCTGCTGTGCTTATGGCCTACGACGATCTGATTGCCAACGGCAAGCAACGCATCCGTAAGCTTGTAACGATTGCCAGAACCGACTACCGCGAGCGCCTTCGATGTGCGACTGGCCCAGTCTCCAGCAAAAGCGTATTGGAAACGCCTTACTGGGAATTCATTTCCGAGAACGTCTCACCTTATGAAGGCACTAAGCGGTATTTTGCGACCGCCGATATCGAAAAACTGACGATTCAGGGCGCTGGTATTGAATACAGTTTTCCTGACAAGCCAAGTCGAGCGCAGAAGCAACCGATTGCTTTCTCGGTGTGGTTCGCTCGGATGAAAGACACCTACAAGATTGCCTGGTATACCGACCTGAACTCTAAAGAGGCGGAAGCCTCTATGCTCTCTTCGGGATTTGCCGGCTTTCAGGCCAAACGACGGTGCTACTTCCCTTTGCTCTTCCTTACCATCAGCTCCGAGGAGTTCCATGTGAAGAAGGATCTTTTTTGCACCGGTGCGACACAGATGTCTTTGACCAACGAAGGACTGGCGCGTATTCAAGTCGCGGTCCCAAATGAGGAGACTGTCACTCAGCTGGGCGACAAAACATTGCCGCTGCTAGACCAAGTGTTGGTTTTGCAACTACAAATCCAAAACCTCCGCCGAACGCGCGACCTTCTGCTGCCGCGTCTGCTATCGGGCCAGGTGGCGATTGATGTTTCTAAATTAGAGGGTGCTGCGGCTTGAGTGCCGCCAGAATGACATGACCTATTGGCAAATCGCGGCAGGTTCGGAAGGACGCGATTATTCCGAAGATTTTCTCCGTTTCGGTATGGCATTCGTGGGAGGCGCTAAGCACGTCGCGCGAATGCAGCAAGTGCAAGAAGGAGATCGCGTGATCCTCAAGCAAGGAACGTCAGCAATTGCTGCGGTCGGAAGCGTAGTCAAAAGGGGTGCGTCGCATGGTGGGTGCAGCGATAAACAATGGCTTCGTGATTATGACGGATGGGATTTGGAGGCTTATTGCTTCGTCGACTGGCATGTGCCTGCCCGTCCAATTGCAGTAGCCGGGCTTTCGCGCGGTACAATCAAAGCGATTGGAATTCCCGCGCTTCATAAGCAAGCCGATCAAATCATTACCGCAAATCGTTCGAAGAAGATTCTCGAGGGAGACCCAGACCCCGTTGAGCTATTATCCGACGAGGAAATTCTCGACTTCCTAGTTAGAGAAGGGTTGAGACCCGGAGCCGCTGAGGATCTCACGTCCGCATTCCGGCGAATCCGGCTACTGGCAAAACATTATTATCACAATTGTTATTGGCCTGACGTTCGCGAACACGAGACTCGGACCTTTCTCATTATGCCACTGCTTCTGGCTCTAGGTTGGTCCGAGCAGCAAATTAAAATTGAACTCGGCGTCACAGGCGTCGGCAGAATTGACGTCGCTTGTTTCTCTAAATCTTACGCAAGAGACAGCAGCGGCGAACCGAACAATAAGGATTGTGTGCTCATAATTGAGACTAAGGGGTTTTCTTCTGGGCTAACATTCACTCATGCGCAGGCGAAAAAGTACGCAACAAAGTTTCCGTCGTGCAAAGCGGTCGTCGTGTCGAACGGTTATTGCTACAAGACCTACAGAAAAGATACCAAGAATACATTCTCCGAGTATCCCTCTGCGTACTTAAATTTGCTTAGCCCAAAAAAACGCTATCCGCTGGATCCTGAGAAGGTCGCCGGAGGGCTGGAGGTCTTACAACTTCTTCTAACTCAGTCTTGGCGTTAGAGAGCTACTGCCGACTCAAGGCGTGCCACTTTGGCTAGGAATGCTGGATGCCCGGTGCGGCTTGATGTTGGTCGAGAGGAAAAGACTTGTGCCGCAGCGTGAACCATACCCGATCATCAAGCTGGAGCCTGAGTGGGTCCGGTCGGATGAGACGATGGGGAGCAAAGATAAGGCTTGGTTCCTCTTGCCCGAAACTAACGAACGATGGCTGTTCAAATACGCGCGGGTCAATGAAGGCGTCCCCACCGGTGAACATTGGGCGGAGAAGATCGTCGCGGAGATCGCAGAGCTGTTTGGTATTCCGCACGCGCGGGTTGAGCTTGCTGAGTTCGGTGGACGCTTGGGCAGTCTAAGCCGGCGCTTTCCTGAACTTTCGCAGCGTGGCATCGAACTGATTCACGGTAATGATTTGTTGCCGGGCCTTGTCCTTGGCTATGACCGCGAGAAGCGGTTCCGGCAATCCAACCACACTCTCGTTAACATCCTGGCCGCGGTCTCGCGCGCGATTCCTGATGAAGCGCAGCGTTCTGCTGCAATCACGATGCTCACCGGATACGTAATCTTTGATGCACTGATTTTGAATACCGATCGACACCACGAGAATTGGGCGCTGCTGCGAGATAATCGGATTCCAGGCGAGTCGCGTTATTCGGTAGCTCCTTCCTTCGATCACGCTTCTTCACTTGGCCGGGAGTTGCTTCCAGGAAAACTGGATCAATGGGAGAGCGAAGAGTGGCGACCCGAGTGGTACGCCAACCGTGCTCCCGGCGGCATCTTTTTGAAAGAAGACCAAAAGCGTGCAGCAAATCCGCTTCGCCTGGCAGACTTCGCATTGCGATTACGCCCGCGCCGCGTGCAGCCGTGGCTCGAAAGATTGCGCGGATTGAATAATGCTCGGTTCTCAGAGATCGTTCAGCGAGTGCCGGAGGAATATATGAGCGAGCAGTCTCGACGTTTTTGTCTATCTTTGCTCGACTACACGCTTCAATATCTGCAGAACTTAAAATGAAAACACTTTTTCTCGCCTGGCAGGACGCACCGCGCGAGACTTCGTCTCGGACGGCGACACGCGGATGGTATCCGATCGGAAGGCTCGACGTGCAAAGCGAAACGCCCTTCTACACTTTTCATTACACTCGCGGCGCGTTGACGGCGCGCGACGAGGCGGGTTTTCAACCGCTTGATGCTTTCCCGAAATTTGAAAGCGCTTATGAATCGAGCGAATTGTTTCCGCTGTTTCAAAATCGCGTTCCGAATCCGAGTCGCGGCGATTACGCGGACTTCGTTAGGCGTCTCGGCCTGACGGTCGAAGAAGCAAATCCGTTCGAGATTCTTGCTATTAGCGGTGGTGGACGACAGACCGACAATCTGGAAGTCTTTCCAAAGATTCAGAAGCGGCGCGACGGCACGTTCAGTGTGCGTTTCTTTCTGCACGGCTGGCGTCATGTAAACATGGAGTCGCAGAGTAGGCTTTCGAGTTTGAAGGAGGGCGACTCGCTCCAAGTCGCGGTCGAGGTAAACAATCCTGTCACCGGCGCTGCTGTGCAGCTGCAGACGTTTGATGATTATCACATGATCGGCTGGGCTCCGCGTTACTTGATCAAAGACATGCTCAGCGCACTCGGGGAATGCCCTGGGGACATTCATGCGCGGGTGTGCAAACTGAATCCGCCTCCTGGCCCATACAATCAGAGGGTCCTCGTTGAATTGGAGGGGCGCTTGCCCGATAGCGTGGAACCGATGTCGGCACCCGAATTCCAAGGCATCTGATTTCCTAGCCAGATGTGAGTTCCGCGTACACGGAGGATTTGCTAGTCGAGCGGCCAGCGATTGAGCTCGGCGCGGATCTTGACTGGCAGACGATCTCGGCCCTGCACGAAACGTTAGGTTCGAGCGGCACTCTTAGCCGCGAAACGAGCGCTGAGGTAATTCTCAAGACGCGTCTGCGAAGAGCGTTGGAAGCGCTCAATCCTACGCAATCAGTCGAGGCAATTTCAGGCGCAATCGACGAATTGATCCGTGATCGCTCCGCAATGACCGCCGTGGCGGCCAATCAACAAATCTGGACGCTATTAAAGGAAGGTGTGCGGATTAGCGTGGCCGACCGCGCGCGCGGCGGCCAGAAAATCGAGCGTGTTCGAGTGATTGATTGGAGCAATCCGAAGGCGAACGACTTTCTGCTCGTTAGTCAGATGACGATCACCGGTCCGCTTTACACCTGTCGGCCGGATCTGATCGGCTTCGTCAATGGATTGCCACTGGTGCTGATTGAGTTCAAAAAACCAGGCGTGTCGGCGCGGGCAGCGTTCGATGAAAACATCACGAGCTACAAGCACCCGCAGAATGGCGTGCCGGCTTTGTTTTGGTATAACGCGCTGATCATTGCTTCGAACGGCAGGCAGAGCCGCGTTGGCACGATTACGGCAGATTGGGAGCGGATGTCGGAGTGGAAGCGCGTCGAAAGTGAAGATGAGCCGCGCCGAGTATCGCTCGAAGTGATGCTTCGCGGCACCTGTGAGCCGACACGGCTGCTTGATCTGGTGGAGAATTTTGCCCTCTTCTCCGAGCACAAGAGCGGGCTGGTTAAGATTCTCGCGCAGAATCATCAAGTGCTCGGGGTGAATAATTCGATCACTTCCATGCTGGAGGCGCGGAAGGAGGGCCACGGACGCGCCGGTGTTTTCTGGCAGACACAAGGCGCAGGCAAAAGCTTTTCGATGGTGTTCTTCTCGCAGAAGATTCTACGGAAGATCGAAGGCAATTGGACGTTTGTAGTCGTGACCGACCGCACTGAACTGGACAATCAAATTGCCAAGACTTTCAAAGCGACTGGCGCAGTCAGTCCACAGGAAGGCGATGAATGCCACGCGCAAAGCGGTGACGGGCTAAGGCAATTGCTTCGCGGGAATCATCGCTACGTCTTCACGCTCATTCACAAGTTCCTAACGCCGGAAAAACTTTCGGATCGGCGCGACATCATTGTGTTAACCGATGAAGCGCATCGTAGCCAATACGACACACTGGCGGTGAACATGCGCGCGGCGTTGCCAAACGCGATGTTCCTCGCCTTCACCGGAACGCCGTTGATCGTCGGGGAGGAACGAACGCGCGAAGTCTTCGGCGATTACGTGTCGATCTACGACTTTCAACAATCAGTCGAGGACGGCGCGACTGTTCCACTCTTCTACGAAAACCGGACGCCGGAACTGAAACTCAAGAATCCGTCACTCAATGAAGACATTTATGCACTCATAGAAGACGCGGAGCTGAACGAAGAATCCGAAGCAAAGCTCGAACGCGAACTTGGTCGGCACTATCACATCATCACGCGCGACGATCGATTGGATAAGATCGCGAAAGACGTTGTCACGCATTTTCTCGGGCGCGGCTTTCAGGGAAAGGCAATGGTTGTTTCAATCGACAAGGCAACCGCGCTTAAGATGCACGACAAGGTGCGAAAGCATTGGCAGGAAGAGCGAGATCGCGTCGAGAAGGAGATTGCGAGACTCACGAAGTTCCAAGAGTCGGACCCCGATCAGATACGAGCGCTGAACGAGCGACTCGGAATTCTGAGAAGCACCGACATGGCCGTGATTGTTTCCGCAGCGCAAAATGAAGTCGAGCAGATGAAGAAGCTCGGACTCGACATTGTCCCGCATCGTCAGCGAATGAACAACGAGCCACTCGACGAGAAATTCAAAGACCCGGACGATCCGCTTAGAATCGCGTTCGTCTGCGCGATGTGGATGACCGGGTTCGATGCGCCGAGTTGTTCAACGGTCTATCTCGACAAACCGATGCGAAATCACACGCTCATGCAGACGATTGCGCGCGCGAACCGAGTTTTCCCCGGCAAGCACAGCGGCTTGATCGTCGATTACGCAAACGTCTTCGCGTCGCTGGAAAAAGCGCTTGCGATTTATGGCGCGGGGAAAGGCGGCGCCACACCTGTGCGAGATAAAGCCAAGCTGGTTGCTGAACTGCGTAAAGCTCTCGATGAGGCACTTGATTTTTGTTTGGCGCAAAACGTGGACATTGGAGCAATTGAAAATGCAACCGGACTCGACCGCGTCCGATTAATCGGTGACGCGGTAAACGCGGTCATTTCTCCTGATCCGCTTCGAAAAGAATTCCTGGCACACGAAAGACTCGTTCGAACACTCTTTCGGGCGGTCAAACCCGATCCGACCGTTCTTGAATTCGTATCTCGCGTTTCTTGTATCGCCATTATCGCTGATGAAATCCGATTGCGCACAGGCTCGGGAAACGCTGCTGATATTTCCGGTGTTCTATCGCAAGTTAATCAGTTGCTCGACGAATCGATCGCTGCTGATGGATTTCGTATTCGAGAAGGCAAAGACGGCCAGGCTATCATCGACTTGGCTAAGATCGATTTCGACGCGCTTGCGAAGCGATTCGCAAAATCAAACAAGAAGAATGTCGATCTTGAGCAGCTGAAGGCAGCCATTCGTGCCCAACTGGATAAACTCATTCGCTTAAACCGAACTCGTGCCGATTATCTCGCAAAATTTGAAGAGCTGATCGAGTCCTATAACGCTGGCAGCCGAAACATCCAGGAACTGTTCGAAGAATTGCTTGGTTTCGCCCGCGCATTAACGCAGGAGGAGCAACGCCACCTGCGCGAGAATCTTTCTGAAGACGAATTAACTGTCTTCGACATCCTGACTCGGCCCGGCCCGGAGCTCAGTGCCGGAGAGAGAGAAGAAGTGAAAAAAGTCGCGCGACAGCTACTTAAGCGACTGCAATCGATTCTTGTCGTCGATTGGCGACAGAGAGCACAAGCTCGCGCTCAGGTGCGGTTAGCGATCGAAGACTCACTCGATGATGGTCTACCTAGAAAATATTCGCCGGAACTCTATAAACAAAAGTGTTCAGCAGTTTTTGAACACGTGTTCGAGACAAGTGGCAGCCAAGCATCGGCGGCATGAGTGCATCGCGTTTGGTATCCGCTGAGATTGCAATCACGCTGTCGTTTCCGCAACTAGCCAAAAACATTCGGGAAAACCTCGAAGAGGCTAAGGTCACACCCACCTATCCGCTTAACGGAGAGTTGCTCCGAAAACTCACAAACATCTTGGAGGGTAAGGCTGCGGATAATCGACCACCACAACCACAACTAGCACCACCGCCGCTGCCGCCGTATAAGCCGCGCATTCCGGACTTGGCAATTCCTGCAACGAGAGAGTACGAATCCTCTCGCCTTTCCTACCTTAATGCAATCTCGGTATTGCAGGCGGCCCCGGCTCCTCCTTCAAAAAAGGCTCGAAGAGAAGCCGCACGTCGCCTCAATTCGTTGCGTAACAAGATGGATGAGGCATTGACGGAAATCGCCTTGAAAAATCAACCTGGGGATTTTCAAAAGAAGTGGCGAGAGGCTGTCGATGGGAGAGCAAACTTCAAACGGAAGTTTCGCGAATACCAAAACGCGTTACGTGTTTATGCTCGGAGGGTCGAACCGCAGCGCCGCGCGAGAGCGGCTTGGGTGGCGCGATATGGGAAGAGGGGTACCGAAAGGCAAATGCGCTCAAGAATCATCGACCACCTTCGGAGCGATATCCGCGCGTATCTTGAGGGTGATCATTTAGCGCGAATCCAGAAGGTTTGGTGGCGTTTTCTACCGCCAGGACCGAGCGGAGTAGTTCAGTTAGCGTCAGAACTAAATATCCTGCGAAGACGATACCCAGCGTTACGTTTTGACGAGGAGCGTCTGCTATACGCTCATAGCTTGCGACCAACTCAAATTTTCGTCGGCCAGGATGAATTCGAAGGTTACTTTGCATTCATCTTCGATCGAACTGACCATGTGCTTCTGGAAAACCCACAAGAAGGTAATGCTGCCTATATTTTCAAACGCGATTGGACCTCCCTGTCGAGACTGCCGAAGTTTGAGCTGCTAAACCGATACCCGCAATGGGTTCAACGAGTTCTTCATCGGGACATTCGAAATTGGAAATTGAAGATCAGGCACGCGTTAGGATTGCGATAGAAGTGATTCACCGAAATCACGAATGACTTGAAGAATTACCACGGTTTCATGAAACATTTCGCCGCAGGCGACCGGAATCTTGTTCGCTCAGACGGCGGTCTTACCTTCCGCGTAAAAGGTCTTACCTGACGCGGCTTTGACCCACCCTGATAGCGGAGGGTTCTAATTTGTGGAGCAGGGGTGCAATCGGGAGCGTCTCTCATCTTACCTGATGACACGCCAATCCGAAATTCTGAAATGCGGAAATGCTGAGAAGCTGACATGCAAAAACTGAGAAACTGAAAAACGGATCCTCCTTTGCTTCGCTTACGGCGCGGCAGGCTGTGACGAGATGAAAGCTGACACGGCGAAAGGCGTGCGACTCTCTCCAAGCCGTTTTACTTCTGGGAACGGTAATAGGCGTGCCTTTTACGCCGGCGTAGGAGGCGATCAGTGCGACCGGTTCGCCCTAGCGGTCCAGCGAAACTCTGACTACCCGAAAAACGGAATTGTGTGCATCGCTTTTCGAAGAACTCGGGTGTTCGGTATCTTTCCCCGAGTTCGGAACTTCGATTGGTCGAAGTGGGGCTTCATCATTGGAGTTGGATCGATCCTTCTTACTCTTTTGATCTGGTATCTTTCCAAGGCCAGGTAAGGAGCCCGGAGGCCCGACGGTTTCAGGAACAACCATCATCAATCGCGACGATTTTTGGGCGAGCACGAGCAAGTGCGAGCCCACCGGCATTACAGCTCAATTCCCTCCAGCACATCTTTACCATCCTCAAACAGCACGGCCGCGCCGCGGTCATCTTTTTTGCGTTTCCTTTTTGTTTGCCCACGACTTTCTGATTGGTTATCCTGCGACATCTTCTCGTTCAGCCCGGTATGAAACGTCGTGATTTTCTAGCGACCGGAATCCTTACGGCAGGCGCATTTACGCTGCAGCGTGTATGTGGCACACCGACGCCGACGCCGACGCCGAGGTCGAGGAATCGCGGTGCTGTGGTCATCGGTGTAGACAAGGTGGGCAATCTGCCGACGCTAAGGGCTGCTGGATCCGGAGCGCGGAAGATTGCTGACTGGCTAACGAACGAAAGCTTCGACGTCAAACTCTTCGTTGATGATCGAGGGCCGGTTAAAGCATCGGACTTATTAGACGCGATCGAGAGCTTCATCAACCGTGGAACACTGGACCAGCTAGTCGTGTATTTCGCTGGCCATGGGTGCATCTCCACGATTCTTTCTGAGTTGTGGTTGCTGTCGGATGCTTACCACAATCCCAACGCTGCGGTCGCCTTGAATGAGTGCTGCACGCTGGCACAGACATCTGGCATCCCCAATGTCGTGTTTATTTCAGACGCATGTCGGTCACGGCCGGACAGCCTGGGTGCTCAATTAATTCGCGGCAGTATTATCTTTCCGATTCAGGCGCCTCGAGGCCGCAGCTCTGATGTAGATCGGTTCCTTGCGACACGAGTCGGAGCTGCCGCATATGAATACGCCGTCGATAAGAGCAGCGCTGAATTCCAAGCCATTTTTACAGAGTGTTTCCTCGATGCTTTCAGACATCCTTACGATGACATGGTGCAAACTGTGGGCGGCGAACTGGTAATTCCGAATCGCCGTCTTAAACCATTCCTCGCCACAGAAGTACCTAAGCGAGCCCGCGCGGTGAAGATTACGCTCCAACAAGAACCTGACTGCCTAATTATGTCCGACGAACCCACCTATATAGGGCATGGGCCGGATAGAAACAGACCCAGTGTTTCACCAGCGCCAGCGAACGTTGTTACACCCACCATCTCCGATGTTGCTAGAGTAATCCTAAACGCTAGGGGTTTTGACATCGGTCTAGCTACTTCTGATAGCAGCAAAATAAAGGAGGTCGCTGCTCAATCGGGCTTCAAGGATTCAATTGACACAATCGAGTATGCTCAGAAGCCGGCGGCGGAAATCGGTGTGCAGACAGGATTCGTAATTTCCGGCGAGCGTCTGGTATCGGCTGTGACGAGCCGCGATGTCGAAGTGAATATCACGGATCGAGGCAGTGAGAGCGTTGTCGATGTAGATCTCGGTAAAAGGGGGCATGCTGGAAGTGTGGCGCTTCGCTTTGCGAACGGGTCTGGCACGATACTCGCAGCCTTAGATAGATACGTTGGCAACGTAGTCGTTGTCGAAGGCAAGGTCACGAACGTGAGTTATTTCCCGTCTCGCGACAGCGACATGAGGCACATCTATGAGGAGCAAGCATCGCGACTTAAGCAATTGCATGCCATAGTTGCCACGGCGGCGCGGTTCGGCGTCTTCCGAATCGAAGGTTCGGAAAAAACTCGGCGAGACCTGGGCCGGAAGATGGCTGACCAGGTTCGGGTGCTTAAAGGAGTCGATCCGACGTTGGGGGTTTATGCATCCTATGCTTACGCCGATGCCGGTCTCTTAGACCAAGTCCGTTCTGTTAGAAACATCATGCGGGACACCTTGGGAGCCGATCTCTTCGATGTTGCGATGTTGCGATGTTGACCGGGGCATTATCCGAAAAGCGCACTGAGGACACCGAACGCGGCAACCACCCGGCACCGTTCTGCCCCATGCTGTCGCAAGGTTGGGGTCAACTTCGCGTAAAGCGTGTTTTTCTCTCTGAAGAGGTCAAAGATCTACAGGATCACCTTCAATTGAGTCTGTGGACGACGTTCGACGAACACGGTATGGGGATTGCCGAGCGGATTTTACGGTCCGGTAGCGTGATTTAATTAGCTATGAACATGAGTCGATGGGAGCGCGAGACTCTCAAAACACATCATCGATAATGCACCGACGTGATCTGCTGAGAACCGTCTCCCTTATCGCTCTCTCGGGGCTTGTCCCGAGGTTTGCATCCCGAGCCGCTGACAAACCGAAGAAGCTTCTCTTTGTCCACGGTCGCGGCCAGCAGGGATCGGATCCAGACAAGCTGAAAGCGGAGTGGCTCGATGCGCTAAATCGCGGCGCTGCAAAATTCGGTAAAACGCTGTCGACGGATATCGACGTTGCATTCCCTTTTTACGGCGACATTCTCGACAAGTACGCTCGAGCAGTCGATATTCCGCTGACTTCGGACATTCAAGCGCGAGGCAGTGGTGTAGACGAGGAGTTTTTGGTATTCCAAGCTGAGTTTGCCGACGCTGTGCGCGAACGTGCCGGAATTACCGATGCACAGGTCGACGCGGAGTACGGTTCTGATCCCTCCCCGCGCGGTCCGCTTAACTGGAAGTGGGTGCAGGCAATCCTCCGTGCGATAGACAAGCACGGCCCCATGAATCAGAAACCCTTGGAGACATTCACGCGAGACGTGTTTCTCTATACCACTCGCGCAGGCGTTAGAGATGAAATCGACAGCATCATCGCCAAAAAGTTGACTGAGGAACCAACGGTGGTGATAGGCCACTCGTTAGGGACTGTCGTCGCTTACAACGTATTGCGGAACGACCGCCGGTCGCTAAAGGTTCCTTTATTGGTCACTCTTGGATCGCCGCTCGGGGTGCGCGCGGTCCGCGATCAGTTCAGGCCGCTGAAGTTCCCAACTGCGCTCGCCGCATGGTATAACGCTTTTGACAGCAGGGATGTCGTTGCGCTGTACCCTCTTGACGAAAAAAACTTCCCGCTCCAGCCGACAGTTGAAAACAATGGCACTGTTAACAATTCGACGAACAATCGTCACGGCATCGCTGGCTACCTGGATAACGCTGATGTTGCGAAGCGTATTCTGAGCGCACTTAGCTAGTGAGCTGACGGGAAAGGTACACTTGACGCGAAGTTGTTAGAGCTCGCGTAACCGCTTATGAGTGCACCCGCCACCTGCCTTGTCTTAGCTCTCGCCACGAGCGAAAAGAAGCCGAGCGCTTCAACAGTTTCAGCTACCAGAAGCTAACCAAACGCGACAAGCATTGAATACCTATCGAATGTGCCCGGCTTCCCTAGACACACTCGAAAACTCGGTGCCTCCCGCCGTAAGGCTGGCTTGCCTGCCAGCGCTAACCTCGACATCTTCTGGCTCAAAGACGCCGTAACGCGGGTGAAGGAGCGGCCGGGCTTTCCAGCCCTCGAAGACAGCGTCACGCTGAAAACTGACACTGAAAAGCTGACAAGCTGAAATGGAGACTTCCAAGCCGGCCTCGCCCAGTTCCCCGCCGTAACGGATGCGAAGCAACGGTCGGGCTTTCCAATCGAAGTCGACCTAGAGCGGTAGATTGCGAGCCGATGCGAGCTCGGAAATTGCAACCCTATCCGATGCTCGGGAAATGGATCTTCAACTTATAGCAGATGAAGAGAATAAGGATCGCGCCCAGCGTCGAAAAGATGAGGCCGGCTGGATGGTAGCGTTCGTTGGCCGGACGCGAAAACATATGGGTGACTGCTCCGCCGAGAATCGACCCGATGATTCCGAGCACGATTGTCCAAAAGATCGTCATGTGCACGTGCATGACCGATTTTGCGATCACGCCCGCAATTAAACCGACAAGGATGTACCAGATGAAGTGAAACATAGTTTTTTGCCCCGTAGTTGCGCTGCAACGTTGAAAAGTATGGGCAAACGTTTTAGTTTTGCCGAGGATTTTCTTCTCAACCACTCTCGCCAACCTCCCCGACCCAGACGTGATCGCGGCCGAGATAGTAGAAGACCTCGAAGCCGCCCTCGCCCAGTTCGCCGAAATCGCCGCGGATCTAAAACGGGGATGAAACGTTTGATGGGGAGGTGGGGCCAGATCTGAACTCCGAACCCCGCTCAGTGCGCGTGACACGGACGCTGACATCGGGGAACACAGCCAAGCCTCGATCGCTCTGACCGCCGAAAGCAAAACACCGCCCGCCATCGGATGATGAACGAACGGTGTTCGTTACTTTTGCGCGAGTTGCCGCGCGCTGCGCGTAACCGTTACTTGGTTACAACAGGCGTGCCGCCGCTGGCGATGCATTGCCATTGGCCGTCGCGTTCCATCCAGGTATCGGTCCAGGCAAAGGAACGGGTGAACGCTTTCCCATCCTTGTCGGTGCCTGTCTCGGTGGAGGTGCCGACGACGGTGGCGATGTTCGGGCCGTAAACGTGCACGTCCATCGTATCGTTCTTGGCGGAACTATAGGTGTCGGTGTCTGAGCGTATGTGCTCGATCTGGCTGGCTTTGGTGCGGATCTCGCCCTTGGAGCCGACTCCGGCGTAATCGGCGGCCAGCATTGCTTCCACGGCACTGGCGCCGTGATCTTTCTGCAATTCGGACGCAGCCCAAGCGTCTTCCATTCCCTTGAGTTTCGTTTCGATGGCGGAGTTATCCGCAGTTTGCGCAAAGGCCAAAGGCGCAACGCAAAAGCTGATCCCGCTGATAGCAGCCAAGGCGGCAGTGAGTAGTTTCATGATACTTTCCTTTCGTGGTTTTTGATTGAGGGAAGCTCATCCACAGCCATCTTCACCCTGTGAGGACGAACGACATCGAAGCAAGCGCGCTTCGACACGCGTATGAAGCCGGCAGTCTGAGGAATGATCGCCGTATTGTCCACGCTTATCTGAGCCTGAACGGGACTAGGCGAAACAAGAGGTCGCTCCGCGGGATGAGTCCTCTTCGCTTTGGACTGGATTGGACCGGCAATCGAGGCCTACCAACCGCCACGACCGCAGAGAGACCGACCGCTTCAAGAGCTTCACCTACGAAGAGCTGATCAAACGCGACAAGCATTCGTCCCCCGAATCGAACGTGCCCGGTTTCCCTAGACACACTCGAAAACTCGGTGCCTCCCGCCGTAAGGCTGGCTTGCCTGCCAGCGCTAACCTCGACATCTTCTGGCTCAAAGACGCCGTAACGCGGGTGAAGGAGCGGCCGGGCTTTCAGCCCTCGAAGACAGCGCCAATCTCCCCCCTCCCGGCGTGATAGCCTTGGAAATCACCGAAGACCTAGAAGCCGCCCTCGCCCAATTCGCCGAAATCGCATCCGATCTGCGCAAAACTGATACCTAGCTTCTACCTGCAACCGTAAGGACTATTCAGTAGCTAAGTGTGTAGCACTGCCCCAGCTGCACGGGTGAGACACTCGATCGCGGAAGGTTTTCGAAAGTGATGGGGAATCACGTGTGGCGCATAGTGTAAACTGCGGCACGTCGACCGAGACCTTGATGTTACGATCGAAACGGCAGTGCCATTGTTGGTCCCGTTGATGTTGACGTCTTCGCGAAGTGGGCGGCGGCGGTAGAGCGCCTCAATGGCATCGATTTCCAAGCGCTTATGCTCATCTTCTCTTACGCGCTCTCCACTGCTCACCCCTCTTAGAACTGTGCAATCGCGATGATCTCACCTTCTCCCAGAAGCTCTCAAAAAAACGCGCCGGTGGATAAAGCGGTGGATAAAATCAACACCCCCCCAACACCCAGACACGAGTCGTACGGTTCGCAATTCCGCCGGATGCCCGAAATGGCAGCTTTGCGGGCCGAAACATGCCCGTGTAATTCTCATTAGAAGAGCGAGAATCTAAGAGAATACATCCACGTACCGCGCAGCCGCGATTCTTTAAAAACGCAGCCGGGAGTGCAACGGGTACAGCGCTGATGAAGAATCAAATTGCTTACGAATCCAGCTTACCGAAAAGTGGTAGCTGACCTACAGGACTGTGAAGAACGGTACCAAGGTTTACGGGAGTTGACGAACGAAAAGGACGGCGGTCATCGCCTAAGCGCCGTCACGTCCCTTGAGCGCGTAATGGTATTGCGTCGAGGATTGGACGCTCAATTGTTGGCCGCGGTCGAAGATGAACGACGGCGGATAGGTCAAGATTTGCATGATGATCTTTGCCAGCGTCTCGGCGCCGCGGCGCTTCTTGCTGGGTCCTTGGAGAAGGAGATAGTCTCTACAAAGCCAGAGCAGAGGAAAAAAGCGGGCGTCATAGCGGGGCTGATCTCAGACGCGATAGAGAGCTGCCGCAACATAGCAAGGGGCCTACATCCAGTAACGTTGGAGGCAGAGGGGTTGCCTGCCGCGTTCCAGGAATTAGCTGTCAGAGTACCGGAGGGTGTGCAGTTTCGCTGGCCTAATACAAAGAGGATCGACATTGAGCCGGGCATCGCGCTTCATCTGTACCGAATAGCGGAAGAAGCGCTCGGGAACGCATTGAAGCACGGCGACGCTACAAAAATCACCATCGAACTAACAATCTTGGATAGACGACCCGTTCTTGAAATTAGCAGTGACGGGAAGGCATTCGATCAGACATTGAAAACCCGCGGAATGGGGTTGCGGAACATGCAATACAGAGCAAAGGCTATTGGAGCAGCCCTTTCGATCAAGCCTCGCGAAAGCGGGGGAACTTGCGTTCGCTGCACGTTGCCCATTCGAGAATGAAGGATTGTCGCGCGGACGATCGCAAGAAAAAAGCCTCAGAAGGGGCTTTAACGCCGACTTGAGCAGTATTGGTTACGGTATTTGTCCGAACCCCGAAACTAGGCAGGTAGCTTTTTGCCTCACTCAGTAGCGCCGAGAATCATGTGCTTCGCCTTGTATGCAGAGCAGGGATAGCTTGATTAAATCGAGGCAACCTTCAATCCGTGCAGAGGCGATTTGAGTGTATGAACTCAAGCACGAACGATAAGATCAAAGGCGGACTGCACGAAGCAAAGGGCAAGATCAAGGAGAAGACAGGCGAAGTGACGGGCAATCCCGACTTGCGCGACCGGGGCACCGCGGAAAAGGCAGGTGGAAAGGTTCAGAGCAAAGTTGGCGACATCAAGAAGGTGTTTGGCAAATAGCTAAGAACCGCACGTTAGAGCAAGGAAGTAAGGAAAAAACAATGAACGAACCATATAAACCTTTTGAGCCTGAAGGCGGCAGCCCGCCGGCTGACGAAAAATCAACGACCGCGACGGGGTCGACCGACCCGACGAGCAAATTCGAGAGCAGCAAAACGCAGACGCGCCGCGCGACTGATGATCTTAAGACCGCCGCTCGCGAGACAGTAGATGAGTATCGAGGTAAGGCCGAGCAGGCGTGGGGCGATGCCCAAGAACGTGTCCGCTCGTTCCACAAGGAGAGCGAGCAATACGTTCGCGAGAATCCGACGAAAGCCATCTTTTCCGTGCTCGGTATCGGATTTCTGCTTGGACTGATCTTTCGGCGTTAGGTCGCAAGTGGCCGGACGAAATGCGGAGCTGTCCTCCGCGCCGCCGCTCAGTTAGGTTTGATGGCGTGCCGACTGTTCGGCTTGGCGCGACATCCTTTAAACAGGTGCTCGTTTGGTCAAACTAAGAGTCGTCGTTTGGCCTTAAGAGCGAGAGGAAATATTTTCCACTGTCGCCGCCGCTCCGCAGCCTGCCCGCAGTTGCAAACCCGTCGCTCGATCCCGCCAGCCAACGCCCCGGTCCCGCCGCGACGAACCCAGCGCCGTCCTAAACGCTTCTGCCTCGAATCATGTGAATGACGAACATAACTACGGCGATGACGAGGACAATGTGGATCAGACCGCCAGCAACGTGCATGAAAAACCCGAACCCCCACAGGACGATAAGAATGATTGCGATGATAAGTAGCATATCGGTGAATCGCGACTGGTCACCGCTTTGCGCGCAAACTGTCCACAGCGTCAGCTTCTGAACAAGGCAGTTCACAGGGTTCCGGGGCCTGTTAGGGCTGGTTTCGTCGGTCGGATAGGACTTTATCCTATACAGCGAAGCGCGTGGAGCCCGATTGTGCGCGGCGTTGGAATCCGTTTTCTTATCTGATGTCGAAAGACATTATTCGAAAACATTTCAACCCCGAACAAAGGCTGGATATTTTGCGCGCGGGCGACCGCCTTCGAAAATGGCACTCGCTTGACGACAAACGTGTCTGCGTCATGTGCGACCAAGTATTCACTGGCCGGCAAATCGAAATCTCCCGCGACCAACGCGGCCGC
>JBBRYI010000007.1:0-206590 GCA_038237805.1 Chthoniobacterales bacterium
CACGACCGCGGCTTGCGGATCGACCACGCGGAAATAAACAACCGCATCGACCGTCACCGGCACGTTGTCACGCGTCATCACCTCCTGGCGCTCGACGTTGATGGTCACGACGCGCAAATCCATTCGCACCATTCGATCGACCATCGGGATAAGGAAAATCAGTCCTGGTCCTTTCGCGCCGAGTAATTTCCCGAGCCGGAAAATCACGCCGCGCTCGTACTCGCGCAGGATGCGGATCATCTGGGGCAGGATGATCGCGGCAAGAATGATGAGGGGTATGGCCCAACCAACTAACTTCAACAGTCCTTCGATTAATGGCATGGCTTTATCCTTCTTTGGTTTTTACTTTTAGAGTTAATCCTTGCACCGCTGCTATCTTTACTTCCTGGCCTTTTTCGATCGGTGTATCGCTAATCGCATTCCAAATCTCGCCTTCGATGAAGACTCTGCCGCCGCGCGAATCGATTGGAGTCAATGCGGTCACCGTTTTCCCGACCATCGTCTCCGCTCCGGCTTTCACTGGCAAGAGCTGCGCACGCAAGCCTTTTCCGATCACGAAAACAAAGAACGCGGCGGTCACCAGCGTCGCCGGAATAATGTAACTTAGCGATAGACGAAACAGTGGATCAGCGCGGTTGAAGAGCATGAGCGAGCCGATCAGAAACGAAATGATTCCACCCGCGGTCAGGACACCGTGCGTAGGCGCGTAGATGTCAAAGATGAAGAGCATAAGCGCGAGCGCGATCAATACGAGACCCGTCACGTTGGTTGGCAGGATTGCCGCCATATAAAGCGCAAGGACCAAGGCAACCGCGCCCACCACTCCTGGCAGAATCGCGCCCGGTGTCGTCATTTCACCGATGATTCCGTAGATGGCGATGAGCATGAGAACGAACATGACCTCGGGGCGCCAGAGCTTTTGAAAGATCCGCTCGGAGGCCGACATCTTGATCTCGGAGATTTCCGCGCCGGCGGTGTGGAGGGTTTTGCCATCCACCTGGCGTCCATTCAATTGTTTTAACAACTCCGGCAGATCGGCTGCGATCAGATCGATGACTTTTAACTCGAGCGCTTTCTCCGCGCTGATCGACGCGCTCTCCTTTACCGCCGATTTTGCCCACTCGACATTGCGATGACGTTTGGCCGCGATCGTCTCGATGTAGCTCACGGAAAAATTCTCGAGCTTCTGCTTCATGGTTTCGTCCGGCTTTTGTTCTTCGCCGGTCGGATTCCCGCCTAACGAAACTGGATGCGCGGCACCGATAGTCGTAGCCGGCGCCATCGCCGCAACGCTCGCGGCAATGGTAATGAAACAACCGGCACTGGTCGCACTCCCGCCGGTCGGCGAGACATAAATCACCACTGGCACAGAGGACGCCAAGAAGTTTTGCACGATCGTTTGTGTTGAATCGAGCAAACCACCCGGCGTGTTGAGTTGAATGATGAGACACTGGGCGTTCTGCGTCCGGGCTTCATCGATACTTCGCGAAATGTAACTCGCCGTCGCCGGACCAATCGCGCCATCGATTTTGATGAGAGAAACCTTCTCCGCCATCCCGAACGCGTTCGGAATTCCCGCGCACCCCAACCAGAGAGCCAGGCATATCAACGCAGTCTTCATGGCGATCTGTGAGCAAACTATCACCTTCCCGGGCGATCTCTACATTCCCGCACTCGGTAGGGCGCAATTATTTGTAGCGGCGCTCTGTGAGCGTCGCACTTCAAGCCGCCGAAGTTAGCGCCGGTCATAGACCGCCGCTACAAGGACTCTTCCACTGGCACGCACGAGCAGAATAAATTGCGGTCGCCGTAAACATTGTCGATGCGTGCGACGGCAGGCCAAAATTTGAAGTCGCGCGTCCACGGCGCGGGGAAGGCCGCTTGCTCACGAGAGTACGGGTGGTCCCATTTTTCCGAGGCAATCTGTTGCGCGGTGTGTGGCGCGTTTTTCAGAACATTGTTTTGACGATCCGCTTTTTCAGTCGCGATCGCTTCGATTTCGGCGTGAATAGAAATCATCGCATCGCAAAAGCGATCGAGCTCGGCTTTTGCTTCGCTCTCGGTCGGTTCAACCATCATCGTTCCTGCTACCGGCCAGGAAACAGTCGGCGCGTGAAATCCGTAATCCATCAACCGTTTCGCGACATCTTCCACTTCGACGCCCACGCGTTTCCATTGTCGCAAATCAAGAATGCATTCGTGCGCGACCAGTCCGTGTTTGCCCTTGAAGAGAACAGGAAAATATGGATCGAGCCGTTTTGCGATGTAGTTGGCGTTCAAGATTGCGGCCTTCGTTGCATTCGTTAGGCCATCCGGGCCCATCATGCGGATGTACATCCACGAGATCGTAAGAATGCTCGCGCTACCGAGTGGCGCTGCAGAAACGTTCCCGCTCGCGCCTCCGCCATGGCGATGATTCGAAGCGATGCTAACCGAGGGCGGCCGTTTTCCTTGCTCGCCTTCACCGAAAACAATGCGGCCAGTCTTGGGATCGAGGATGAACTGTTGCGGAAGGAACTGCGCGAGATGTTGCGCGACACCGATCGGACCAACTCCGGGCCCTCCGCCGCCGTGAGGAATGCAAAACGTTTTGTGCAGATTGAGATGGCAAACGTCCGCGCCCATGTCACCAGGCCGGCAAAGTCCCACCTGCGCATTCATGTTCGCTCCATCCATGTAAACCTGGCCGCCGTGCGAGTGCACAATTTCGCAAATCTCCCGAATCGTTGTTTCGAAAACCCCGTGCGTTGACGGATAGGTGACCATCAAGGCCGCCAAATCGTCTTTATGCGTTTCCACTTTGGCGCGCAGATCCGCCAGATCGATGTCGCCGTCCTTCAAACATGCGACCGCGACAACTCTAAAGCCGGCCATGACCGCGCTGGCCGGATTCGTCCCGTGCGCAGATGTCGGAATAATGCAAACATTGCGATGTGCTTCGCCGCGCGAAGCGTGATATTCGCGGATCGCGAGAAGCCCTGCGTACTCGCCTTGCGATCCCGCGTTCGGTTGTAACGAAACAGCGGCGAATCCGGTAATCTCCGCCAGCCAATCTTCCAATTGCTCGCACAGTTCGCGGTAGCCAGTTGTTTGGTCGTTAGGCGCGAATGGATGCAGTTTTGAAATTTCAGGCCACGATATCGGGAACATTTCGGCCGTTGCATTCAACTTCATCGTGCAAGAGCCGAGTGGGATCATCGATGTCGTAAGCGAAAGATCGCGCGACTCAAGTTTCTTCAGGTAACGCAGCATCTCGGTCTCGGTTCGGTGCGTGTTGAAAACGGGATGAGTGAGGAATTGCAACGTGCGCTGCGCGAAACCTGGGAGGATAGGCTTCGAGCCTGTCTTCAGATCAGCTGCGCCACCAAAAATCGAAACAAGCGCTTCGATGTCCCCTTCTGTCGTCGTTTCATCGAGAGAAATCCCGATCGCCCGATTGCCAAGTTTGCGAAGATTCATCCCTGCTTTTGCGGCTTGTTTCAGAATTGCGCCGTTAGTTTTGTCTCCCAGATCGACATGCAAAGTATCGAAGAAATTTTCGTGCACGATTTTAAAACCGGCGTTTCGTAACGAATCTGCAAGTCGACTCGTTAGGCGGTGGATCTGCTCGGCGATCGACTGCAATCCGCGTGGACCGTGATAAACGGCATACATCGAGGCGATGACGGCCAGCAGAACCTGCGCGGTGCAAATGTTACTCGTGGCTTTGTCGCGGCGAATGTGTTGCTCGCGGGTTTGCATCGCAAGCCGATAACCAGGACGGCCGTCGGCATCGTGCGAAACCCCGACCAGTCGTCCCGCCATATGACGTTTGTATTGATCGCGCGTGGCAAAGTAAGCGGCGTGCGGCCCGCCAAAGCCGAGCGGAACGCCGAAACGTTGCGTGCTGCCGACGACAACATCGGCGCCGAATTCGCCCGGCGGTTTCAATAGTGTGAGCGCAAGAATGTCGGCTGCCACAACCACGAGGGCGCCGGCTTCGTGCGCTTGCCTAACGAGTTCACTGTAATCGACGATTGCGCCATCCGTCGCGGGATACTGCACGAGCGCGCCGAACACAGAATCCTTAAACTTAAACCTGGCGAAGTCACCGATTACGACCTCGATCCCAAGTGGTTTCGCGCGCGTTTGGACGACCGCGATCGTTTGCGGATGACAGTTGTTCGCGACAAAGAATTTCTTTCGCCCTGGGACCGCGGCGTGACAAAGCGACATTGCCTCGGCCGCCGCGGTCGCTTCATCGAGCAGCGAAGCGTTTGCGATGTCCATCGCGGTAAGATCCGTGATCATCGTTTGAAAATTCAGCAATGCTTCGAGACGACCTTGCGCGAGTTCGGCCTGATAAGGCGTGTAAGCGGTATACCAACCGGGATTCTCGAGAATGTTCCGCTGAACGACCGGCGGTGTAATGCAATCGGAGTAACCGGCGCCGATAAACGAGCGTGCGACTTTGTTCTTCTTCGAAATCGCGCGCAATTCGGCGAGCGCTTCGTGTTCAGATTTTGCGGCTGGCAAATTGAGTGGACGATCGAGCCGGATGTTTTTCGGGACGGTGGCATCGATCAGCGCATCGATGTTGTCGTAGCCGACTTCGCGTAACATCGCCGAAATGTCGGCGTCGTTTGGTCCGATATGCCGGCGGGCAAACGAATCGAAACGTTCGTCTGGAATATTCGTGTCCGCGGATTGCATGCGAGAGACTACGGAACGCAAAATACAGCGCAAGCGACGAGCGCCGCTCTACTGCGATTTGGTGTCGAATGTTTGCACGCCATGCTCCTTCAAACGGTCACGCAGCTCGGCGAGATGTTGTCGGTGGCGGGTTTCGACCGTGCAAACAACATGCACCGCTGAAACATCGGAACCGGCAAAGGCGCGATCATGCACAACTTGTTTGACGCTCGCGCCAGTGGAAGCGATTTGCGCGGTCAGATCCGCCAAACCGCCCGGACGATCGCTGATGATGGCGGTGAAGCGGCTGAGCCGGCCGTCCGCGACCAGACCGCTCTCGATGACGCGACTGAGGACATTCGGATCGATGTTTCCGCCGCAGAGCAGAAGGACTACGCGTTTGCCGGAAAGTTCCGAAAGTTGGCCGGAGAGACACGCGGCGAGGGGAGTGGCGGCTGCTCCTTCGATGACGCCTTTCTCCAGCTCAACAATGCGCAAAATCGCGAGCGCAATCTGTTCCTCGGTAACAGTCATTGTTTTATCGACACGCGAACGAGCGACCTCGAACGCGTTCGTGCCGACCTGTGGAATGGCGAGACCATCTGCGAGTGTCGGTTCCATTTCGATCGGCGTAGGTTTTCCTGCACGCAACGCGGCGGAAAAACTCGCAACGTGTTCCGCTTCCACAGCGATGATTTTAGTTTGCGGTCGCAATGTTTTCACGGCGAGCGCGACACCGGCGAGCAACCCGCCGCCGCCCACCGGAACGACCACCGCATCGAGATCGGGCACTTGTTCAATGATCTCTAGTCCCATCGTTCCCTGACCGGCGATAATCGCGGGGTCGTCGTAGCCATCGATGTAGGCGAGACCTTTTTCCTTGGCGATCTCATGTGCGCGGGCTTTGGCTTCACCGAAATCCTTTCCGTGCAGAACAACGTTCGCTCCGAGTTTCTGACAATTACTCACCTTTATGAGCGGGGCGAATTTCGGCATCACCACCGTCGCCGACACGCCAAGCAATTTTCCCTGATAAGCGAGCGCCTGTGCGTGATTGCCGGCGGAAGCCGCGATCACGCCGCGTTTTTGCTGATCGGGTGGAAGTTGCGCGAGCGCGTTACGCGCACCGCGTTCCTTAAAACTTCCGGTGCGCTGCAAGTTGTCGAGCTTGCAGAAGATTTCCATACCGGTGACTTCGCTCAGAGGAATTGATGGAGGACAAGGCGAATAGTAAACCGCGCCTTTGATGCGATCGCGCGCTTGCTCGATGTCTTGAAACGTGATCACGCGGTTTGAATATACCGCGATGGATTTCCGGGCAATCTTTTCTGCCGCCGAGACGGCGGCAGCTGCAACGACTAAAGCCTAACGAGTGGTGCGCGATCGAGCGCTTCGCGGACTTTGCTGCCGAGCTCTTCAGAATTAAAAGGTTTGGCGAGAAAGAACATTTCGGGATCCGGACGTTCGGCCGGTCCCAGTGATTCTTCCAGATACCCGGATGCAAAGAGCACGCGTGTCTCCGGGCTGGTCGTGCGGAGCCAGTCGGCAAAGTGGCGGCCACTCATTAGCGGCATCACCATGTCGGTGAGGAGCAAGTGGATCTTGCGAGCCCCCTGTTGCGTAATGAGGCGCTGCGCGTCATCGCAGTTGGCTGCTTCGATGACTTCGTAGCCGAGACCGCGTAGAACACGCACCGACATGTGGCGAACGCCGATATCGTCTTCGAGCACAAGAATGGTTTCAGTGCCGGTAGGCACTTTTCCGTCACGTTTGCGGTATGTCCGTGCCGGCGCTTCTACCTTGGGCAAATAAATCTTAACCTTGGTTCCTTTGCCAGGTTCGCTTTCGATTTGGATGGAGCCGCCGCTCTGCCGGATAATTCCATAGCTTGTCGCAAGGCCGAGACCGGAGCCTTGATCTTTCGTACTAAAAAATGGTTCGAAGAGATGCTTTTTCGTTTCTTCATCCATGCCCGTGCCGCTATCGCTCACGCTGAGGAGAACGTAATTGCCGAGCTCGAGTTTCTCCAATGCGACTTCATTTTCCGCAGCCGGTGTGATGGTAACGCTCGACGTCTCGAGGACAAGTTGACCCCCGTCGAACATCGCGTCGCGTGCGTTGACGGCGAGATTTAGAAGAATCTGTGCGAGCTGGCCCGGATCCACCCGGATGTGCGCGCCCTCTGCTTCACGATGGAGATTGCAAACAACCGAAATATTTTTTCCGAGCAGTCGCAGAAGCGAGCGCTCCATATTTGAAATAACCGAATTTACTTCGACGATACGCGGCTCGAGCGGATGTCTGCGGCTAAAGGCAAGAAGTTGACCGGTGAGCGTGGAAGCGCGACCAGCGGCTTCGCGTATTTCCATGATGTGGCTGGCAGCTTTGGTTTTTGGCCCGAGCGAATCAAGCACGAGATCGCTGTAACCGAGAATCGTGGTCAGAAAGTTGTTGAAGTCGTGCGACACCCCTCCCGCGAGCTGACCGAAAGCATCCATTTTTTGCGAACGCAGCAATTGATCCTGCAATTGTTTGCGCGCGGTAATGTCCATGAGCGAGCCGACGAATTGTTGCGCCGCTCCGGCGGAATCCCGCACGATCAACGCGCGCTCGAGAAGATGCACGTAGGTTCCGTTCGCGTGCCGAAATCGATACTCACCCGACCAGTGTTCGCTCGAGGTGCGCAACGCTTCGGCGATGCCGCTCGTCGTGCGCGCGCGATCTTCGGGATGAATTTTTTCTTCCCAAAAACTGATATCATTCCCGGCGTCCGGAGGTGTGAAGCCGAGCAAATTTTCCAGACCCTGCGGCCAGGAAAGCGCGCCCGTTTTTACATCCCAAACCCGAACCGCATCATTCGTAGCCCGCGCGACCAGCGCAAGATGTTCAGTGCTCTGTGGTGATGTAATCGCAGGTGAAGGCTGAGAATTTTCATGAGTTAAAGCCTGTGCTGAATTTGTTTTCGACCTCGCGCTTCTGGTCGGTGCGGCCGGCGCGTTTGTTCCCTTGGATTCCGTTGCCAATCGCATGCGTTCATGTGGCGCGTAGCCGAAAAATAAAAAGCTAGTTCCATGCCCTCATTTGGGGACAGGAATTTGAAACCCTCGCTATCGGTGCGAGTCGAAGAGGAGCGCGCGAGAATATATTTTGGGACGGTCAACAACTCAGTCGACTGGCTTCAGAAAACTCTCAATAATCAGAAAGCGCTAGTCACCCGCGCGACTTCGGGATTGGCGATGCATGCACGCTCGCGATCCGTGCGGGTTTTGAAGCGAGGACAGAAAAGATTCTTACTGACCGAGCTCTGCGATACGGTCTTCTTTCGTCACGCGGAACGAAAGTTTCACATATTGCGCATCCACGCCGACCATTGAGAGATTGAAATGCCGTTTATGAGCGAAGGCGATGTTTCCGCTAACGGCGTTCCATTTCGGATCCGTCGCGGATAGTCGGGAATTAGCCACGGCGATTTTGAGAGCGCCGCGAACCGTTTCCTCATTAATAAAAGTGAACTGCTCGAGCAGAGACGCCTTCGGGATTTGGATGATTAAAGTCGTTTCGCCCTCTGGCAGCGAATAGTGCAACGGCTTATCTTCGAGTGTAAGCAGGGCGTCTTGTTGCCCGGACGTTTTTTGCTGATTCAGGAGGAGCAGGGCCAGCGTGACCAACAGGATGACCGAGCCGCCGCGTCCATACTTGAAGGAGATCGCACTCATGTCACGCGGTGACAAAAGCTTAGATCGGACCACCGGAGGAAATATTGCGGGAGTAATTTCTCTTGATGAAATTGTCCTGCGTTAGTACAACGGGAGTCAACAAGAACCAGAACAATTTCGAAATACCACAACCCTTTTCTAAAAAACCAGTGCAGAATCGTGTTGGAGCGTCGTTAGGCGTTCGCCAAAACGGCGCGCCTTCGTTATTTCGTGTCTGGTACTACACCTGCTAACCTTAACCTGATTGACCGTCTTATGAGCAGTAATCCAACCTCGCGATTCCACCTCGGAATACGGATCGCCTTTTTCCTACTGCCCCTTTTCGCCTGCTCGGTTTTGCAGGCGCAGGATGCTATTCGACCGTCACTGGCGGGCGAAGCTTCCGCGGAAGCGCGTCGGCAATCGATCGATAAGATTCCCTACAATCTTCTGGCGGGGCCGATCCGGTTCCGCTTCAGCACCACTTTCGGCATCGAGTACAATGACAACATCAATCTTGCCGAAACGAATAAGGAGGATGACTTCATCGTTCGACCCCAAATTAACGTCAACGCGCTCTGGCCGATCACGCAACTCAACACTCTGAAGTTCGATCTCGGCATCGGTTACGCTTTCTACCTCGATCATCCGAATAACGACACGGATGGTGTCCTCATTGCGCCTGGCTCCGCCATCGCGTTCGATGTTTTCGTCGGGGATTTCCGGATCAATTTCCATGATCGCATGTCGCTGGAACAGGATCCGATTTCGGAAATCGCGCTTAGCAATGTGGTTGATTACGGCCGCTTTCAAAACACCGCCGGAGTCTCAGTGCTGTGGGATTTAAACAAGGCGGTCGCGACCTTTGGGTACGATCATTATAATTATGTCTCGACCACCTCTTTGTTCGATTATCTGAACCGCAACGCGGAGGAGTTGAGCGGAAGTCTCTACTTTACTCTCACGAACACGACCGGTATCGGCGTGGAGAGCAACGCCGTTTTCACCTATTACGATCAACGTTTTCTAAATAATTCGACGACCTTCAGCATCGGTGTTTTTGCTGAGACGCAGGTGACGAATTACCTGAAGGTTCGCGTTGCCGGTGGTTACCAGGGGATTTGGTTCGATAGCGGCGGCGGTGTCATGGACAGCAGCGACCTGCATGATTTCTACGCCAACATTCTCATCTCGCATCGCGTCAACAGTGTGTTGACCCATTCGCTCTCCGCAGGCCACGAAACCCAGCTCGGCCTCAATTCAAATTACATCCTGCTCAATTACGTCCGATATACCGCAAGCTGGAATATTATCCGCAACACCTTGCTCTCGACCGAATTTTTCTATGAGGACGCCGATGATTCCGGCGGAATTTTCTCCGAACACGCGCAGCGTTTTGGTGGTGCGTTAACTCTCGGCTACCAGCTAACGCAGCACGTTACCTTGGGCGCTCGATATCAGTACACGACAAAGGATTCCGACAAGCCTCTGCGCGGTTACGATCAGAATCGTGTCTCTTTGGATGGAACTTACAGCTTTTAAAAAGGAGCGAGCTTGCAACTTCATGAAGATTTGCGCGTGCAGCCTGTTCGCCGTCATTTCTTTGGCCGCTACGCCATTGTCAATTTTCGCGCAGGAGAGCAGTCCGCTTCCTTCCATTCCAAAAGCAGCGCCGGCCGATCAGCCTCCGCCTTCCAGCAGCACAGTCATGCGAACCAATTCCATGAGTGTGCTCGACGACAAAAAGCGGCTCGGCTCTAACGACTACGTCAGCTTTCGCGTTGTCGAAGATCGCGACAACGTATCGCAGCCTCTGCGCGTCAACGATAACGGTGAGCTGGAGGTTCCCTACATCGGGCTCGTCCCCGCTCAGGGCCGGACCTGCAAAGAACTTGCCTACACGATCAAGAATGCGTTCGAAAAAGAATACTACTATCATGCGACTGTGATTCTGGCTGTGGATCGGGTGAGCGAAAAATCGCGCGGACGCGTTTACGTTTACGGAGCGGTCAAAGGTCAGGGGCCGCAGGAAATTCCGCCGGACGAAACCTACACGGTGAGCAAAGCGATCATTCGCGCCGGTGGCTTTGGCGATTTTGCCGACAAGCGCAAAGTCAAGTTGTCGCGCAAGAATGGTCAGGACGTCACGGTTGACCTGAAGCGGATCATCGAGCAAGGACGCACCGATGAAGATGTCGTTGTGCAACCCGACGATCAGATCTACGTGCCGCAGCGTTTGATCAACATGTAATCATGCAAGCTGCTTCGCCAATTGAGCGCCAGGTTCAGGGTTCGTGGTCGACTTCGCTCATCACGCGAATGCATCGCTACAAGGCGCTGCTTCTGCGCCGGTGGTGGATTCTGGTTCTGACCATTTGCATCGGCCTATTCGTCCAGGCGTGGCTCATCTATCAAACGCCACCCTCGTTTCTCTCCACCGCCAAGATGATGTTGGCGGGCAAGGTGAACATCAGTCAGGGCGCGGTCTACAGCGAAGACAGCGTGAACTTCTACGGGACGCAAATTCAACTAATGCAGAGCGCCGAAGTCCGCCGCAGCGCCGAATCGCTCGTGCGCTCGACTCATCCGGAAATGCAGCCCGTGCCAGTCGAGATCACGGTGATGCAACGACCGCGCACTTCGATTTTTGAGCTTTCTGCCATTGGTCGCACGCCGGATTACACCCAGGCTTACTTAAATGCAACGATGCAAAAGTATCTCGATTTTAAAAAGGGGATGCGCGAGGACCAGGGTCATAACGTTACGACTGCGATTACCGAGCAACTTATCCAGACGGAAAAAGATTTGCGCAACGGCGAGGACGAGATGCTCGAGTTTCAAAAGGAAAACAACATCGGATTTCTGCAGGAAGAGGGAAACAGCGCGGCTGGATATCTCGTTAGGCTTAATCAGCAATATGCGCAGCTGAAAACCGAATTTGAATTACTCAAGTTGCTCGACCTGGATCAAAATCTCGACCGTGCGCAAGGCGCCAGACCCGATAATTCACCCGGCACGCAGGCTGCCGTCGGAGACACGACGATGCCATTCGCTGGCGTCGGCCCGGAGGATGATTATCTAAAGGCGAAGCAGGCCGTGCAGTTGCTCAAGGCTGAGCGCGACACGCTCTCGAGAGATTTACGGCCGAAACATCCGAAGATCCTCCATCTCAACGACGAGATCGCAAAGCAGGAGGATCTAATCAAACTCTTCCGCGCCGATACGGTGGAGAAGTTGGAAACGCGTCAGAAATCCATCGCCAAGCAGATGGAGAACCTTCAGGCGAATATTAAAGAGTGGGAAACGAAAGCACTCGATCTCAGTCAGCGTCTTGCCATTTTCAATCGCATCAAAGGAAAAGTCGATCGACTAAAAACCCTCTACGATCGCCTAACGAACAATTTGAAAGAAGTCGGCGTATCGCAGGTGGTGGATAGTAGCGATCAGGTTTCCATCATGGAGGCGGCCTCTGGCCCCATTTCCGTCCGTCCTGGTTTGCTCAAAGGCTTGCTCATTGGGTTCGGTGTCGGCGCGCTCGCCGGCGTCGCTATTTTGCTGCTGCTCGATCGCATCGACGATCGAATGTCATCGTTTACTGAATTTCAGCACCACTTCACCGAGAGCGTTCTTGGCCAGATCCCGAAGGAAAAGACGAAAGGCAAAGTTACTCTGCTCCAGGCGGATGATGCCCGTCACGTTTTCGCCGAATCCTATCGCAATATTCGGTCGTCACTTTTCTTCATGCCTTATGAAGGGCCGCGTCCCAAAACGCTGCTCGTAACGAGCGCCGTTCCTAACGAGGGCAAATCCACCATCTCCGCCAACCTCGCCATCACCATGGCGCTTTCCGGCGCGAAAACTCTTTTGATCGATGGCGACCTGCGGCGCGGCGCAATTCGCGACGCTTTCGACCTCTCGACCAAGATCGGCTTTGCAGAAGTTTTGAAACAGGAAGTCGCCTGGCGCGAAGTGGTGGTGCCAACTTCCTATCCGAATCTGTTCATTCTTCCACGCGGCAAAACTCTCTCGCAACCGAGCGAGCATCTTCTGCGCGATTCAACCGACCTGTTGTTGAAGGAACTCTATCATCAATACGATTATATTATCATCGACAGCTCACCGGTCCTTGCCGCCGATGATACGACGAGCCTCGCGCCGAAAATCGACGCCACACTTTTCGTCGTTCGTTTGTCCTACACTTCGGCGCGGTTGACGAGAAAATCGCTCGAACTTCTCTACAATCGCCAAGTGAATGTTCCCGGCGTGATTTTGAACTTCGTCGACACGTCGTTGCCGGAATACTACTACTATCAATACGCGGAGTACTACAACACACCGAGCGTTCCGGCCGCCGATCACGAGACTCTCGCCCCGGCTCACCGCGAGGAAAATCGCGTCCAATCTTCCTGATCGTTCTCCTGTAGCGGCGGTCTCCGACCGTCGCACTATTTCGTGTCGCCCGGCATTTTAACCGGCGAAGACATTTGGCACCTTTGCAGCTACTTCATGCTGCATGACAATTCGCCATTGATCGCCCGATGAGTTTTTTCGGTCCAACTGCAACGCCGGTTTTAAACGAAGCTTCATCGCCCACCATTCGCCGCGCTCTTCATCGCGCCCGCGTGCTGGGCAATTTCGTTCTCGTTCAGAGCATCGTGCAGGTAATCGGTTTTTGCGCCGGTATCCTTCTTGTGCGCCGTCTCGACCAACGCGAGTACGCCTACTTTACCATCACCAATTCAATGCAGGGGACAATCAACCTGCTCGCTGACATCGGCATCAGCATCGGTTTGATTTCGATTGGCGGACGCGTCTGGCACGACCGCCATCGCTTCGGCGAATTAATCAACACTGCGTTGAAGATGCGCCGAACACTCGGCGCCGTCGCCATCATCGTCATCACACCGGTTTTGTATTTCATGCTGAGCAAGAATGGCGCTCCGCTCCGTTATACCGCGATCATGATCGCGATTCTGATCGCGGGTTTGCTCGTTCAATTTGCCGTCGGCGTGCTCAGCGTTGTCCCACGATTGCGTTCCGACGTGGGAAAAATTCAAATCATCGATCTCACCGGCGCCGCCGTTCGCCTTCTTGTCTTGATCCTGCTCGCGTTTGTTTTTCTTAACACGGCGGTCGCGATCGCCGTCAGTTCGTTCGCGATTTTCATTCAATATCTCATGCTCCGCCGCTACGTCGCGGCGGCGATTGATTTGAGTGCGCCGGAGAACCCGGAGGATCGGCGCGCCATGATTGGTTTCATTCGCAATCAGGCAGCGAACGCGATTTTCTTCTGCTTTCAGGGGCAAATCACAGTCTTTCTCATCAGTTTTTTCGCGCGTCATCCCAGTTCGGTTGCCGAAGTTGGCGCGCTCGGCCGTCTCGCCATGATCTTTATTGTGATCAACAATCTTCTCGCCAACATCTTCGTTCCCGCCTTTGCCCGCTGTCAGGATCCAAAAAAACTTCGCTGGCAATTCGCCGCCATCGTTAGCGCGGTCGGCGGCTTCAGCCTGGTCGTTACTTTTGCGGCAGCGTTTTTCCCTAACCAATTGCTATTCGTTCTCGGAAACAAATACGCTCATTTACAGCACGAGCTCCTTTTAATGGTTGGCGCCTCGGTCTTGACAGCGCTTACCGGAACTATCTGGGGACTCAATGCCTCAAAAGCGTGGATCACTGGATCGTGGCTTTATATTCCTCTTACGCTTGCGACGCAGGTCGCGCTTATTCCCGTCACCGATTTTTCGAGTGTCTCCGGTGTCCTGCGCTTCAATCTTTTCTCGGCCGTCCCGAATCTTCTTCTCAATCTCGTTCTGAGTTTTCGCGGTTTCCGCAAGCCGCACGTCGTCCCAGCCTAACGACCAATGCCAAATTACGGATACCATCTCGCGCGTTCCGAAGGCGCCATCATCCGTCGAATGTATCGCGCTTTCATGCCACGGATCGTCGCACGAACGATCACACCGCGTGCTTCGATTCCGCTGGCGGTGTTCTCCTATTCCGGCCACGCCGCTCTGCCGGAGCAGGTCGCGTCGATTCGTTCGTTCCTCAAATATGCGGGAAGGCCGAAACAATTCACTGTTGTATCGGACGGCAGTTACTCCTCCGCTGATATTGCGATGCTGAAAGGCGTCGATCCTTGCGTCTCAGTCGCGCCCTTGCCCGAAGTGCCTGCAAATCTTCCCTCCGAGCTTTCTTCTTATTTAAAAAGGCACCCCACGGGAAAACAACTAACGCTCATCATGTCGCTGCCGCGAAACGGCCCCTCCCTTTACGTCGACTCCGATGTTCTGTTCTTTGCCCAGGCCCGCGATCTCGTCACCCTGGCGGATGCTCGCAGCGTCTCGGCCTTTTATCTCGCCGATTGTCAATTCTCGGGGGACAACCGGCTGGTGCGCTTGCCTAACGAACGCGAACAGCCCGTAAATACCGGCGTTATCCTCTTATTCAAAAAGCTCGATTGGTCGTTAGGTATACGCCGGTTTGCCCAGCTGAATGGCGCGCCTAATTTTTTTACGAATCAAACGATGACACATTTGACGATGCACGCGAACGGCGCGTCGCCCCTGGATCGGACGAAGTACGTTTTGCAATTGGACGATCAAACGATCTATTCGGACCGCTACGCCAGTGATGCACTTGCGCTTCGGCATTACGTCAATCCGGTGCGGCACAAATTCTGGACGACGTTGTGGCGCCAATGAATCCAACTGGGGGCGAGGTTTCTGGGGAGCGCACCCGCCCTCGCGTGCTGGTGATAGCGCCCTCGCCATCGCGAACTCTAAGGGAGATTTCGGCGTGGGCCCCGAAATCAGCACGCGAGGGCGCGTGCGCTCCCCAGAAAGACGCCTCTGTTTTGCATGACTCGCTATAGCAGCCAATGACACAGTCCACGACAAAGCCATTGCGCATCCTCGCCATCGTCAATCTTCCGTGGGACCCGCGCCTCGGCGCCGCGCGTGTCTGGATTGAACTGAGCGAAGAATGGCGCAAAGCCGGCCACGTCGTGGAAAAATTTTGCCTGGCCGACGCATTTCCGAAGCCAACATCGTCACCGGTATTGTCTGCTTTACGGCAAGCAATATTTCCTTCCCGCGCGGCCGCATTCGTCCGAAAAAATGCTCATCGCTTCGACGTAATTGATTGTCTCATCGGCACGTTGCCATTCACGAAGGAATCGCTTGGTTTCCGAGGTCTGATCGTTGCGCGCTCGATCGGACTGCATCGGCTTTACGAGCGCTTCGATCTGTCATCGCGCGAGCGTTGGCCCGATCAACCGAAGGGGCGACTACTAGGAAGTCTGTTTCATAATTTACGCGTTCGTCGGCTGCACAAAAATGCCGATAAAGCGATTCGCCGTTGCGATCTGCTCAATTTGCCTAACGAAAACGAATTGGAAGAACTGGAAAAAAACGTTCGTATTCGCCGGCCCGCCATGATTGAGCCTTACGGTTTGAACGATCAGTCTCGCGCCGCTTTTGCGCAAAGCGCGCAACCTGCGGAAGCCCGTCTCGCGAAGAAGAAGATTTGTTTCATCGGGATGTGGAGTCTGCGAAAAGGCTCGCGCGACTGGCCCGAAATCATGCGCCGGATTTGGGAGAAGGTTCCCGATGCGCAATTCGTTTTTCTCGGCACCATGTTCAGTGAGAAGATCGTTTTTGCCGAACTTGGTTTGCGCGACTCTCAACGCGTGCAATGCATTCCAACCTTTAATCCATCCGAGCTTCCGCAGCTTTTGGGTGATTGCGCGGTCGGTTTATTTCCGAGTTACATCGAGGGCTTCGGCCTCGCTGTGCTCGAGCAACTGGCGGCCGGAATACCGACGGTAGCTTATGACGTCCCCGGTCCTCGCCAGATTTTCGAATCCCACTCCGATGCATTCTTGACGCCCGAAGGCGATGTTAGCGCGCTTGCTGATCGGGCATTACAAATTCTGCAATCTTCCCCGCCACATTACGCCGAGTTATCGGCGCGATGCGTTGCCTTGTCGGCCAAATATCGTTGGAGCGAAATCGCAAAGGAAACGATCCGAAAATATCGGACTGCATTCGATCGTTTGTCCGACCTCGTTGTTTTCACGCAGCCATTTTCTCTGGTCTCCCCCGGAGGCGGTCCCCGGATCCTGCGTTCGCTCCTAAAGGACGCGCCGGTTCCCACACTCGCCGTCTGCACTGCACCGCCGAGGCAGTGTCACGATTCGGAACTGCAAGTGCCGCTGCGACCCAACCTCGGACGGATCGAACGCACTCGGTTTAACGCGCTCGCGCATTCGATTACTCCGCTCTTCCGCCGCAGGTTCGCGCGGCGATTGGAAGAAGTGGTGACAGACGCTCACGCCCGCGCCATTCACTCGGTCGCGCATGGAGGACTGGATTTTCATTCGGCCTTTCTCCTGGCGAAAAAATTACAAATTCCTTTTTTCCTTCAAGTCCATGATGACGTTGCCTACACGAGCGCGGGACGTGTTCCCGCTCAATGTATGATGGAAGCGTGGCAGGGGGCATCGGCGCGTTTCGTTATTTCACGCGAGCTCGGCGACGAATACACCAAACGTTATGGTCAACATGAGTTTGTCGTGGTTACCGACGGCCTGGATAATCTGTGTGCGAAACCGCGCCTTCACATGGCAAGCCTGCGAATTTATTTCATGGGCCTCTTCCACATCGGCTACGAAAAGAATCTCGAAGCCTTGATCAAGGCAATTGGCTTGCTCCCGCCTGGCCTAACAAGTAATTGCTCGATTACGCTGCGTTGTGATTACATTCGCCCGGCTGTTCTTCGTCAGACGTCCCTCTTGCGCGTTCTTCCTTTTGGCTCCGAAAGCGACGTGCAATCGGATCTGGCGGAAGCCGATTGTTTGTATTTGCCGCTCCATTTTGATGAGGCCGATAAACCTTTTGCCGCCTACAGCCTTTCCACGAAGATGGTGACGTATCTCGGCAGCGGTCTCCCGATTTTATATCACGGGCCGACCGGGACGGCGGCTTACAATTTGCTGGAAAAGAACCATGCCGCAGCGCTTGCTACTTCTCTTCAACCCAACGAGATCGCGAAGGTGCTTTCAGATTTGTTAAGAAGCGACGCCGCCACTGAGTTCACGCAAAATGCAGCGAAACTGGCCCGCACCGCGTTTCTCCGCTCCAACCAACACTCCAAGTTTTGGGAGCGCGTCCTACCCGCCCTGCATCCCGTCACTGATCTTCCTCGCGAACCGCTATCTGCCCGATCCTAGATGGCGCAGGTTCTTTTGCTTTCGGCCGCCAGCGCGAAAGATGAAAGCGATTACAACCGCGGCGCTTTCCGGAAATTACGCGAAAGCGCCATGATCGATACATTTCGCGTCCATGCGCTGACGAACGATCCCGTCGTAGCAGATGTAATTCTTTTCGCTGAGCTCTACGGCGCAGGTACCTATTTTGAAGCCGTGCGCAACCATTCGTTCGTGAAAAACTTCCGCGAAAAATGTTTCCTCTTTTGTTCGAATGATTTGGTGATTCCATTCTTGCCCGGCGTCTACGCATCAATCGAAAAACAGTGGTCGTCTGCACGAACCTGTTCCGGCTTTTACCTCGGCGTCTCGGAAAACGAGTTTGTTAGCCTCACTTCACCCGCAAATGATCTCCCTTACCTTTATAGTTTTGTCGGCGCTGTGAACAACGCTCCGGTTCGCCGTCATCTGCAAACACTGACTCACCCTCGATCGGTTTTTTACGATAGCTCGAAAGATTATCAGCGGGCGTTGTATAAGAAGTTCAATGCAGATGAGGAACGCGATTACTGGCGGCGTTATGCGGAGATAAGTCAGGCGAGCAAATTTATCCTCTGTCCGCGCGGCCGCGGCGTTTCCAGCGTGCGCCTTTTTGATGCGATGCGAATGGCGCGCGTGCCCGTGATTCTTTCAGATGACTGGGTCGAACCGATCGGACCTTGTTGGCCGGACTTCAGCATTCGCGTTCTCGAAAAAGATTTTGCTCGCATCCCAGAGTTGTTGGAAACCCGCGAAGCGCAGGCCCCGCAGATGGGTCGTCTGGCTCGGGCACAATGGGAGGAATGGTTTTCCGGGCCGGTTTGCTTTCATCGCGTGATCGAGTGGTGTGTGCTGATCAAACAGCGGCGTCGCTTGCCTGAAAGATGGGCGCGGTTCCTTCCTTACATTCAGTATTTGCGACCATTCCATTTTCGCCATTTGCTCCGCACGCGTTTTCAGGCTTGGAAAAAAAGAGCCGCTGTTACTACTTGAAGATGTCCAGCTGCATTCTTCAGATCGTGCCTCGCGCACCAGGATCGCGGGACGGAGTGGGCGACTACGCACTCCAACTGGCGGAGCGGTTGCGCTCAGATTATGAGCGGGAAACAATTTTTGCGGCCGCGGCATCTGGCTCTTCTTCTCGTGTTGGAAACTTTGCGGTCGTGACGCCACTCGCTGCCGCGACCGAGCGCGAATGCGGAAACTATCGCGACATTGTCCTGCATTACGTCAATTACGGTTACCAAAAGCGCGGCCTGCCCCGACAACTACCTTCGCTTTTGCAACGCTTGAGACAGAGATGCGGTGGAAGATTGGTAACAATCTTTCACGAACTTTACGCGTCTGCGCCGCCATGGCGAAGTGCTTTCTGGTTGCAACCGATGCAAAAATCGATCGCGCGCGCGATTGCGCGTTTATCGGATGGATGTGTCGTCTCGAGTGAAACGATGCGCGATCTCCTGAAGCGGCTTGCACCGAATTCAGATATCTCAGTCCATCCAGTTGTTTCGACTTTGGGCGAACCAACTTTCTCGACCGATCAGTTCGTTAGGCGCGATCCGCATCGTTGGGTTATTTTTGGCGGAACGCATTTAATACAGCGTTCGTTGGGAACATTTCGACAGCGCATGTCGGTCATTCCGGAACCGTTTTCACCGCACGAGTTGTACGTGCTTGGAGGCAACGAGAGCTCGACGATCCGTCGAGATCTTGATGAGTTCCACGGAATCGACTGCCATTATCATCCCGCCGTTGAAGCTGCCGTCGCCTCGGAAATCCTTTCCTCCTGTTCCTTCGGATGGATCGATTATTTTCGGCAACGTAACGTCCCAACCGCCGCAATTCTCAAATCGGGATCGTTCGCGAGTTATTGCGCGCACGGAGTAATCCCGGTTTTTCCAAACGAAGGTTCCGCTATCTCGTTGCAGGCCGACCAATTGCCGGGCCCCTACTTTGTCGAAACAAACCGAACACATCTCCCGGCCGTGGGAGAGCGCGCGCCTATCTCTGCCGGAATCCATACGTGGTATAAGCGGCACGCATCGATAGAACATCTCGCAAAAGGCATTGCGGCATTGCTCCAGACAAAGCTGTGAACCGGGAGAACACGCCGGTCAGTTTGTTTGTCGTTCACTGGAACCGACCGATGGAATGCATTGCGACCGTGAGTGCGCTTTGCGCGCAGGAAGTTCCATTGATGGTCACAGTCGTTGATAACGATTCCAAGTCGGAAGCGTTTCAAGTTCTGAAGTCAAAGCTCGATCCGGAAATTGAACTCGTTAGGCTAGCGCAAAACAAAGGCTGGGGCGGGGCTTTGAACGTTGTCCTGCAGCGCTGGCTTCAAGAAAGTCAAAATCCATATTGTTTGATCAGCGCGCATGATGCGATGCCGGAACCAGATTGCTTGCGCTTGTTGCTTGCTGCGGTGGAAACTGATGCACGAATTGGAATCGCGTGCCCGCAATATCACGAACAATTCATCGGACGCTTTTCCGCGCTGCGGGGAGTGTATCCGGAAAACGCGCCACCGTTGTCAACCGGCATCGCTCAACCAGTCGATGTGCCGCATGGAACGCTCATGCTTTTGCGCCGCGAATGCCTCGAGCAGGCAGGTCTTTTTGACGAACGCTATTTTGCTTACGGCGATGAACATGAGCTGGGTGCGCGCGCAGTTCGCCGGGGATGGAAAGTCGTGATGGTCTGGGGCGCCGTAGTGACTAATCCTGGGACTTGGACCGAAAGTCCGCTGCGCAGCTACTTTTTCGCCCGCAACTCGCTCTTAATGGTTCACGATTATTACGGCAGGCTCAGCGCCTTCCTGCGTGCTCTTTTGATTTTGCTCAACACTTTCCGCCTTATCGTTCAGTCCCCAGGCAAAGCCTTCGCTTTCTCAGCGCGCGCACGCTTTTTGGCAGTGCGAGATTATTTTCTCGGACGCTGGGGTCGCCCGGATTTTGCGGGATGAGAATTCTTTTTTCTTCTTATGCTTTTCGACCAGGCGTCGGCGGAATCGAAACAGTCTCGGAAATTCTGGCCGAGCAATTTGCCGCTCGCGGACATGAGATCGAATTAATCACTGAGACGCGTGGCGCTGAGCAAGACGGCAAAGGTTATCGCGTCGTTCGATCCCCTGGCGTAATAAAGTTGCTGGCGCTCCTTCGATCGTCCGATTTATTTTTTCAAAACAACATCAGTCTACGCAGTCTGTTGCTGGCGCTGCTTTTACGAAAGCCCGCGATCGTCGTTCACCAAACCTGGATTCGAAATACGCGCGGCCAAATCAATTGGATTAGTCTCTTCAAACGAATGCTGCTCGCGCGTGTGACCAATGTTTCCATCAGTCGGGCGATCGCGAACGACACTACTTGCAATTGCATCATCATCCCTAACCCATATCGCGACGATTTGTTTCGGATCTTGCCGGAAAATGAGCGGAGCAAAACACTGGTTTTCGTCGGCCGGCTTGTTTCCGACAAAGGCGCCGACTTGCTTTTGCGCGCATTGAGCCAGCTGCGCCGCGAGGGTCTGCAACCTGATCTCACCATTGTAGGCAGCGGCCCTGACTCAGAGAATCTCTCCGCGGTGAGTAGCGAACTGGGTTTGGAAAATCAAGTTTCGTTCGCCGGGCAAAAGACTGGCGAAGAATTGGTTCGTTTGCTTAATCGGCATCGCATTATGGTAATCCCATCGCGTTGGGCGGAGCCGTTTGGCGTCGTCGCGCTTGAAGGAATCGCATGCGGTTGCGCGGTTATCGGCTCGGAGGCTGGGGGATTGAAGGAAGCTATCGGACCCTGCGGGATTACCTTTGAAAATGGAAGCGAGCGATCGTTGACCGACGCCTTGAAGCGCGTTCTGCAAGATCGCGTATTCGAAGATTCTCTGCGCCGTGCTGCTCCGGAACATCTCGCAAGATTTAAAGCGCGAGAAGTTGCGCGTGAGTATCTCCAACTCATCGAAGCCACCGTGCGATGATTCTGTTGTCGCATCCCACCGGGAACGAGAATGTCCGGCAGGCGGCGCTCGCTCTTCAGGAAACGAATTTGTTAGGCGAATTATGGACCGGTCTCAATTGGAATCCGGACGCTGTCATCAATCGGTTCCTGCCCCAACGATTGTGCGATCAACTGGCGCGCCGTTCGTTTCCGAAAAGCGTTCGACCATTCGTGCGGACGGCGCCTCTTCGCGAGACAGGCCGTCTTCTTTTTGGAATGGTTGGAATCGATGCGGTCTTGCAGGATTTGGATCGCAAGGTTGCAGCTCGTTTAAGTCGCATGAGAAACCTGACTGGTGTCTATGCCTACGAGGATGGCGCGTTGGAAAGTTTTCGGGTCGCGAAAGATCGCGGCATCCATCGCATTTACGATCTGCCCATCGGTTACTGGCGAGCGGCGCAGCAGATTTATCGCGAGGAAGCGGAGCGCCAACCGGAATGGGCCGAAACGTTGACGGGGATTCGCGATAGCGATGAAAAACTGGCGCGCAAGGAGGAAGAATTAAAATTGGCGGAGCGCGTGGTAGTGGCCAGTAGCTTTACCGAGCAAACATTGAAAGGCGGCAACTTTACGACTCCTGTGAGCGTCATCCCGTATGGCGCGCCTGCGGTTGCGCAAGATGAAATCGCGCGCCATAACGGCACTCTGCGCGTGTTGTTTGCCGGCTCGTTAGGCCAGCGCAAAGGATTGTCGTATCTTTTGCAGGCGGTGGAATCGGTCGGCCGCGATAAAGTGGAACTGACATTGCTCGGGCGCAAAGTAGTCTCGAACTGCGGGCCGCTTGATGCAGCGGTCCGTCGATATCGCTGGATCCCGACGCTGCCGCACCAGGAAATGCTGGGCGAAATGCGCCGTCACGACATTCTCGTTTTACCTTCGCTTTTCGAAGGATTCGGCCTCGTCATTCTGGAAGCAATGGCGCAGGGTCTCGTCGTGATCGCCACTCCGCATACGGCGGCGCCAGACTTGATCGAAGACGGGACCGATGGATTTATCGTTCCGATTCGGTCGCCGGAAGCGATCGCCGAAAAAATAGAAATGCTTTTGGGAGCGCGGGAGCGGCTTCGGGAAATGAAGCTGGCCGCGCGTCGAAAAGCGGAAAAGCAACGGTGGGAAGTTTATCGCCGCGCCCTTGCTCAAGTGGCACGGGAAGTGGTTTCTTAGAGAATTCTGCGATGCAAGAAGTGGTTAGGCCAAGACCGGCGGCACCAGCGCCCCGCATTCCAACCGATACCGGCAAGGAAAAGGCGCTCAAATATGTGCATCGCCTCCTTTGGGTCTATCTTTTTCTCCTTATCTTCGAAGGAGCTTTGCGGAAATGGATTGTGCCGCAGCTCTCCAATCCGCTTTTAATCGTGCGCGATCCCGTCGTGATCGCGATTTATCTTTTCGCATTCCGCACCGGAGTTTTTCCGCGCAATCTTTTCGTGACTTCGCTCGGCATCATTGCCGCGCTTTCCTGGGTGGTGAGCGTGCTTGTTCTGCTGCCCTATCTTTCACCCAAAATTGTTCTCTTCGTCACGCTTTACGGCGTGCGCTCCAACTTCCTGCATCTTCCGCTCATTTTCGTCATCGCTAACGTCTTCAACGCCGACGACGTCAAGAAAATGGGCTGGTGGATTCTGGTGGGTTTGATTCCGATGACGCTCTTGATGGCGTTGCAATTTCGTGCGTCGCCTGAATCGTTCATCAATCGCACGGTTGGTTTGGGCGAAGGTGAACAGATCACTGCGGGCGGAGGAAAGATTCGGCCGCCGGGAACATTTTCGTTTGTATCCGGGGCGATCTGTTATTTGAGCACGGCGGCGGCATTTCTGATTTACGGAATTATTTCGCGACAAACCTATCGCAACTGGCTGCTCGTAACTTCAGGCTTCGCTTTGATTGTGGCCGTGGCCGTTTCAGGAAGTAGATCGACCGTGGCATCGGTTGGTTTGGTCGTATTATCCCTGGTCTTTATTTTGGTCCTTCGACCCGAAGCAGTGAATCAATTCGGTCGCAGCTTGCTTCTTGCCGTGGTCGTGGCGTGGGGCATTAGCCATCTGCCGATCTTTAAGGAAGGAATCGGTATTCTTTCAAATCGTTTCACGGAAGCAGCGGAGGCCTCTGAGAGTACGATCGCGAGTGGTATCATTTCGCGGACTTATGCTGGATTCATAGAAGGATTCCGTGTTTTTGATCGGCTGCCCATTTTTGGTTTCGGTCTCGGCATCGGCACTAATGCGGGTGCGAAATTTGTCACCGGCAGCGCTGGATTTCTTCTCGCGGAAGGCGAGTGGGCGCGCGTGCTTTTGGAAAGTGGCCCGATTCTGGGCCTGGCTTTTCTCTGTTGGCGCACAGCGCTGACGCTTCGCCTCCTCTGGCTCAGCTTGCGCGCGCTTGCTTATGCCGAAACGCTCCCCATCATTTTGTTCAGCTCGAGTTTCATCGCGCTCCTCAACGGCCAGTTTGGCCAACCCACCATTCTCGGCTTTGCCGTTTTCTTCAGCGGATTATGTCTGGCCTCCACCAAGATGGGAAGCGAAGCGCCCCTTCTCGCTTCGGCGAAGCTTATTGCGGCGCCGCCGGGACCGAAAATTCGCGGCCGGTCGGCTTATGCCGCGCGCCTGCATGGAACCGATGGCGGGCGAGCGAAGACCAATGGTTCTACTGATCGGTAATTATCCGGCCGATCAGCAGCAGAGTATGCAGCGATTCGGAAAAATGATGCTGCAAGGTTTGACTGCGGCAGGTGTCGAAGCGGAGTTGATTCAGCCGGAACCTTTTTTCGGCAGGATCAAACTCGGTGGAAATTTCGTTTCCAAATGGCTCGCTTACATCGACAAATTTTTGCTCTTTCCACGAAAGCTTCGCCGTAAACTATCAACGCGGATTGAGATCGTTCACATATGCGATCATTCGAACGCTGTTTATACGAAGCATCTTGGGAAAACGCCTGTGCTTGTGACGTGTCATGATCTGCTCGCGGTCCGCGGCGCGCTCGGCGAAGACACCGATTGTCCGGCAACATTCACCGGGAAATTTCTTCAGCGCTGGATTCTGGTCGGTTTGAAGCGGGCGACCGCGATCGCTTGCGTGTCGCGCGCCACCCTGCGTGACGCCGAACGATTGGTGGGCGATCCCCAGCTGCATTTCGTTCCAAATGGTCTCAACTACCCGTATCGGAAGCAACCGCCGGAAATCGTTCGCGAGCGTCTTTCCGGTATTCCCAATCTCAAGGAGCCGTTTGTTCTTCATGTCGGCTCGAATTTACGGAGGAAAAATCGCGAAGGTCTCTTACGCGTGTTTAGCCGAACGAAGAACGATTGGAACGGCCAATTAGTTCTAGCTGGCGATCCATTAAACGATGAATTGCGCTCATTAGGCAAAAGTCTCGGGATCATGGATCGAATCGTCGAAGTCCCGAATCCTGACAGCATATTGCTGGAAGCGCTTTACAGCTCGGCAGTCGCATTAGTTTATCCGTCGAGATTTGAGGGTTTCGGTTGGCCAATCATTGAAGCGCAGGCCTGCGGTTGTCCCGTTATTTGCAGCAGTCGCGAGCCACTGCGGGAAATCGCAGGTGACGCTGCGCTCTTCCGGCAAGTTGATGATGAAGCAGGATTCGCGGGCGATATTTTGCGCCTCCTGGATCCGGCTGAACGCGAACGCTGGAGCGAAAAAGGTCTGCGCAATGCCGAAAATTTTAACGTGGAAAAAATGATTGCGCGTTACACCGAATTGTATCGCGAACTTGGCGCCCGGGTATGAAGACGCTTCTCATGTTTATTGGCATTTTCCTTCCGTGGGAAATGCGGCGCCGCTTTCTCGAAAAGCAATTCGGTTATTCCATCGATCCTACAAGTCGGATTGGGTTCGCCTGGATTTTTCCACAACGATTGATCATGGAAGAAGGCGCGACCATTGGCCATTTGACACTCTGCAAGAACATCGCGCTTCTTCATCTCAAGGCGCACACTTCGATCGGAAATGGCAATTGGATCACCGGATTTCCTCTCGGTCCATCCCGTCATTTCGCGGAGGAAACCGATCGTCAACCGGAGCTCATCGTTGGCGAACACTCAGCCATCACGCACCGTCATCTAATCGATTGCACGAGCTCCGTCACCATTGGGAAGTTTACGACCTTCGCCGGGTTTCAGTCGCAGATTCTCACGCACAGCATCGACCTTGAACAAAACCGGCAGACATCGGCTCCCGTGCAGATCGGCGATTATTGTTTTGTCGGAACGAATTGCGTTTTACTCGGCGGAAGTACGCTGCCCGATTATTGCGTGCTTGGTGCAAAATCGCTTCTCAACAAGAACTTCAGCGAGACCCACCAGCTTTACGGCGGTGTCCCGGCAAAGCCTTTGCAGCAACTCTCGCCCGAGCTTTCTTACTTCCGACGCACGGAAGGATTCGTGTTTTGAAAATTCTGCAGTTGGTGCAGACGCTCGATCCGGGCACAGGGGGCGTTGCACGCGCTGTTGTCACGCTAAGTCAGGCGCTCATTGCAATGGGACACCAGGTGGAAATTGTCGCGCTCGATGAACCCGGCGCGCCATGGCTGGAGAAGATCCAAGCGCCGATTTATCCGCTCGGCGGCGGCCTAACGAGTTATCGTTATTCGAAAAACCTTTTGCCCTGGTTGCGGAAACACGGCGGAAATTACGATCGCGTTATCGTGCATGGGATCTGGCAATATTTGAGTTTCGCCGCGCGGCGTCGCTATGCCGGAACTGAGATTCCATACTACGTTTTTCCTCACGGCATGCTCGATCCGTGGTTCAAGCGCACGTTCCCGCTCAAACATCTTAAGAAATGGTTCTACTGGCCGTGGGCCGATTATCGTGTTTTGCGTGACGCGCGCGCGGTAATTTTTACGTCTGAAGAAGAACGGCTTGGGGCTCGCAAATCTTTCTGGCTTTATCGGGCTCGCGAAACAGTTTCGCCGCTTGGCGTTGAGACACCGGATTTCACACCGGGTGGTCGAAATATTTTCCTCGGAAAATATCCATCGTTGCGCAATATGCGCATTTTGCTTTTTCTCGGCCGGCTCCATCCGAAGAAAGGATGCGATTTGTTGATTGACGCTTTTTCGCGCGTCGCTAATCCGGAGTTGTCGCTCATCCTTGCTGGGCCCGATCAGGTCGGTTGGGAAAAAGAATTGCGCGCGCGGGCTGCGCATTGCGAACGACAAATTATTTTTCCCGGCATGTTGGAAGGCGAAATGAAACGCGGCGCGTTCGCTGTTGCCGATGCCTTCATCCTTCCGTCGCATCAGGAAAATTTCGGGATGTCCGTCGCAGAAGCGCTTTCCTTTGGCCTGCCTGTGCTTATCTCGAATCGCGTGAACGTCTGGCGAGAGATTGAGAACGACGGAGCTGGATATGTTGAGAACGACGATCCGGCTGGAACGACCCGCCTGATCGAACGCTGGCTAAACAGCACCAATGAAGAGCGAGTTGAGATGAGAGAGAATGCGCGCCGTTGTTTCCGATCGCATTTTGAGATTAATCGCGCCGCCGCATCACTCGTTAGGGTCCTGCAGGAGTCTGCGGAACAATGAGACATCTCTTCTTCTTCTTTGTGACATGAAGATCACGATCGTGCTGGGCGCGTTTTTTCCGGTCCCGCCAATCATGGGAGGTGCGGTTGAAAAAGTCTGGTTTGCGCTCGGTCAGGAATTTGCACGGCGCGGCCACGAGGTCGTGCAGATTTCGCGAACCCATCCATCGCTCCCGGGAACAGAGAAGATCGAAGGCGTAAATCATCTTCGCGTTCCCGGCTTTGCGCAGCCGCGATCGATGCCTTGGTTGAAGATGCTGGACCTAATTTACTCCTGGCGTGTGCGGCGCGTATTGCCCAAAGCAGATATTCTCGTGACAAACACCTTTTGGTTGCCGCTTCTCCTTCGCCGTTCTCATCGCGGATTACTTTATGTGCATGTCGCGCGCGGGCCGAAGGGTCAGATGCGCTGGTATTCCCACGCAGCGAGGCTGCAAGCAGTCTCAGCTGCGATTGCCGACGCCATCGTCGCGCAAGTGCCCGAGTTGCGAGAAAAAGTTCGCACACTTCCCAATGCGCTACCCCTTCGCACTAAAGAGATGAGCGAGACCGTCCGCAGTAAGACCATTCTATATGTCGGTCGCATTCATCCCGAGAAAGGCTTGGAGTTGTTTCTGCGCGCCCTATCCCATCTGCCTAACGAGTTGGCCACGGAATGGACGATCAAGATCGTTGGACCGCACGAAGCAAAACACGGCGGTGGAGGAGAAGGTTTTCTGCGAGAGCTGCAGGCGATCGCGCAGCAAAGCAGGGCGAAGATCGAATGGATGGGTCCGATTTTTAACGAAACGGAATTATCGGCGCAGTATCGCTCGGCCATGTTTTTCACTTATCCTTCCATCGCCGAGGCCGGAGAAGCTTTACCCCTCGCACCGCTCGAAGCGATGTCCCTTGGGTGCGTTCCATTCGTGTCCAACCTGACGTGCTTTCGCGATTACATTGAGGACGGCGTGACTGGTTTCGTCTTTGACCATCGCGGCAAGAATGCGGAGCAAGACCTCGCCAATCGCCTCACGAATGCGCTGCAGCTCGACTCCAGTCGATTGGCGAAGATGAGCGACGCCGCGCGCGCGAAAGCTGCTGAATTTGCACTCGAGCCAGTCGCGCAACGTTATCTGGACGACTTTGCGAGTTTGCTGGCAGACAATGTTAACTGAGTGCCACAATTTCGCGGTCCCATGCCCGAGCCTTTAAAAACTGTTAATCCCGAGCAGGAATCGCAATTCGCTTCCCCCTGGCCGGCAGGGGATCGCTTTCTCATGTTGCTTTGGGAATTTTGCTGGATTGCTTTTTGCATTTGGACGCCGAAACCGGCGAATCCGTGGCGGTTATTCTGGCTGCGAACTTTCGGCGCAAAAATAAACGGCACGCCATTCGTCCATCAACGCGCTCGCATCGCAATTCCTTCGAATCTGATCCTGCACGATCGGGCCTGCCTCGGCGATCGCGCGAACGCTTACAATCTCGCGGAAATCGAAATCGGCGCCCGCGCTACCGTTGCGCAGGAAGTTTATTTGAGCACAGGCAGTCATGATTTTGCCCAATCGTCCATGCCACTCGTCACTGCCAGAATTAGAATTGGCGACGACGCATTTGTCGGTGCGCGCGCGTTTGTCTTGCCCGGCATTACGATTGGCGCACGCAGCGTCATCGGCGCCTGTTCTGTCGTGACAAAAGATGTGCCGGATGACGTGGTCGCCGCCGGAAATCCTTGTCGCGTTATCAAGCCCCGGGTTACGCCGGCATGAAACGCCATTGGGTCTTTGCAGTCTTTGTCGTTCTCTACGCAGCGCTGCTTCTGGCGCATCTGGATCGCGGGCTCGCGAGCTTGGATGGACATGGAATCGTTCGCGTCACGCGCCATTTCGTCGATCACCATCAGCTTGAAGTTTCGCGTCCCCCGGGCCATCCCACGACGGAGATTTATCTTTTTCCGGCGGCAGGGTGGTTTTTGAAACTTCTCAGTCACAGCTTTGACGGAAGAGTTTATCTCGCATTCCAAGCGTTCGCTGCTCTCGGCACGCTCATTCTTTTTTATGAATTGGTTTGTCGACTCGGCGCCGCTCGTTGGCGGGCAATGCTCGTCGCGGTGTGTCTTGCATTTTCCGCGCAATATTTTTCCAATGCTATCGATGGCGAGGAATTTATTTTTGGACTCTTTTTCATTTTACTCGCGGTCCGGTTTCTCATTGTTCCGCCGGAAATGCCGGTGCCTTTTCACCGGCTATTGCTTTCCATCTCTTGTTTTGCATTCGCTACCGGCTGCCGTCCGGAACTGATATTTGCCGCGGCGATCTTTCCGATCTACTGCCTCGCGCATCCGAAGCTCAGTTGGAAAGACGCCTTTATCACAGCGCTGATCGCAGCGGTTGCTGTTCTGATCGTTTGGCTGCCAATTCTTATCATTGGTCTGAGAGCGCCGTATAATGCAGGAATGAGCTTCCGCGAATCGATTCTCGCCGGCGGCTACAAATTAATTTTCCAGTGTTTCACCGTGCCCGTGTTCGGGTTGTTTTGTTGGCTCTTGCTTACGGGAATTCCTCAAATACGAAAACGCCTGCGCGCTCCTTTTCCGGAAAACTTTGTCTTCGCTATGGCGGTTGCGATACCGCTGGTTTTCTTCGCTTTGTTTTTTCATTACGCAACAAAGCCTGCTTTTACTTTAGCCGCCGTTCCATTTTTGCTTCTGCTCGCGGTAGATCGATCCAAAACTTTGCTTGTTACTTTGACGATCGCGACCTTGTTCGGTTCGGTCGTCAGCATCGATATCTTTCGCGACCGGCATTTGGTCCACCCATTTCTTATTCCCGGCAGTTATTTTCAAGCCGTCTCAGCCAAACCCTTTTACAAGCTCAATTATCTGCGGACGCTTTCGCGCCAGTGCGCAGGCGAACCATCCATTGTCATCGCCGACGCCTGGCCTTGGGATTTTGAATATCACATGGCGCGCGGCAATTTTGCAGCACGCGAAAAATTACTCACGACTCCGGGCGAAAAGGATCTTCCCGCCTTTTATCTCCCGGAAAATCATAACTGCATCTTCCTGCCGCGAGAGGGCGCTTTACAAACGCGCCGTCTGAAAGAATGGCAGAGCGACGGTCGGACGTTGAAATTGGACGCCGCAGTTTATCAAGCCTTCTTCGCCCGCTACGATACCCGCCCACTTTCCATCCATTCCGTCACGGCCGGTGACCTTTCGTTCAGTTTATTTGCGGCGGATGGAAACTAAATCTAATCGCGTTCCGGTTTCGATTTTGATTCCGATCAAGAATGAAGCGGGAAATCTTCCGCGTTGTCTCAACTGCGTGAGTTGGGCGGATGAGATCGTTGTAGTCGATTCGCAGAGCAACGATGGCTCGATTGAAATCGCGCAGCGGCATGGCGCGACCGTGGTGCAGTTCAATTTCACGGGTGTGTGGCCGAAAAAGAAAAATTGGGCGCTGGAAAATGTCCCTTTCCGCAACGACTGGGTTTTCATTCTGGATGCTGACGAAGTGCTGCCGGCAGGAGCGGAGCAGGAATTCAGGAATGCCATTGCGCAGGCAGGCCCGGTCGCTGGTTACTGGATCAATCGTCGCTTCATGTTCATGGGGCGATGGTTGCAACACGCTTATTATCCGAATTGGAATCTGCGTTTGTTCCGCCACTCGTTAGGCCGGTACGAGAAACTAACCGATTCTCCGACTGATAGCGGCGATAACGAGGTTCACGAACACGTGATCGTGAATGGCCCTACCGGCCGGCTGCAATGCGAGCTCGACCATTACGCCTTTCCCTCGGTTGAGGTTTTTGTGGAAAAACACAATCGCTATTCCAATTGGGAGGCGCGTGTGGCTGTGGACCGGCTTTTAAAAGGGACGGCCGATCAATTTGCCAGCGCACCAGTAGGCTTGCGGCGAAAGTTAAAGCTATTATCGCATCGGCTGCCTTTTCGTCCGCTCCTCCGCTTCCTTTACATTTACATCTGGCAAAAAGGATTTCTCGACGGACGAGAAGGATATTATTTTGCGCGCCTGCACGCGACTTACGAGTTTTTGTGCGTCGCAAAAACCTACGCGTTAAAGAAACGCGCAAATCATCAATAAGCAGTCGGCGGCGGAATGAAAAGTTGCGCCACCGTGCGCACGATAATTCCGCATTCGAGCGAGAGATTCCAATTCTCCAAGTACTCCAGATCGCAGGCCACGCGATTTTCCACGTCGGAATTGTTCTGCGCTTCACCGCGAAATCCTCGCACCTGCGCCAGCCCGGTGATGCCCGGTTTGACGAATGTGCGCACGTGATAATTCCGCATCAATCGCGAGAATTGTTGATTGTGTTCGACGAGGTGCGGACGCGGGCCGACAATGCTCATGTCGCCCCGGAGCACATTCCAAAATTGCGGAACTTCATCGAGACTAAGTTTTCGCAGCCATTTTCCGACTGGATAAACGCGATCGTCGTCGTGGGTAGCTTGGCGCGACACGTCGGCATGATCGGACCGCATGGTGCGGAATTTGTAAATATTGAATCGGAGATTTTGAATTCCAGCCCGCGTCTGGATGTGGAAAAGCGGACCGGGAGATTGCAGTCGCTGCGCGATCCAGACAAAAAGAGCAAGTGGCGGGAAAACGAAAATCATGAGCGGAATCGAGATTACGAGATCGATTGCGCGTTTAAGAAAACGATTGAGCGGATTTTCGAGTGGCTCTTCGCGCAGACCGATGAAGCGAAAACCATCGTCTTCGAAATGTGTTATCGGATGTCGCAATTTCTCTTCGAGATCGCTCACAATCAGGAGCCGAACGCCGAGCTGATCGCAAACTCCGATGAGATGACGATGCAGTTCGGTGAAGACAGGAAGTTCGAGCAGAATCACCTGGGTAATGGCGCACTCGCGAATCACACGCTCGAGATCATCCGAACTGCCAAGCACTGGAATTCCCTCGGCCGTTTCTTTGATTGGCTCATCGGAAATCAAACCGATGGTGCGCAGTCCGATTTCGGATTTTCGTTTCAGCCAATCGCGTAAGGCCGAAGCTTTGCGCGCCGAACCAACGAGAAGCGTTTTTTCTTCACGGATACCGGCGAAAACATTGCGTGCCAGAAACCCCGGCAGGTAATGATGCGAGAGCAGAAGAACGACGTAGAGGGCGGGAACAAAGTTGAAAAAGAAAACGCGCGAAATAAATCCGTCTTTCGTTGCGATGAGGTAAAAGACTAGGGTCCCAACGCTCGCGATCGTTTGTCGAAGACTCAAACGGTGTTCGCGCAATAGTTGATTTTGCAGCAAATAGTTTCGGGTACTGTCGCGGCTGAGCGATTCGATCGCCATTCCGAGAACGAGCAAGCTGCAGTAAATGCTGTAACGCTGCCAGGTAAGATCCGCGCCCGCGGAGTAGAACGTGACCATGACCCAGACGCCGATCCAGAAAAGAAGAGCGACTACGACAATCTGGCAGAGCAGGAAAAGACGGTGGAGGCCTTCCGTGCGTTGCGTAACCATGGTTAGCGGTTGAGCGCAGCGAAGAGGATAGGCGGCCGAAGCGCGCCTTCAACCCGGGAGAAACTAAGCGGCAAACTCATGGTCCGATCCGTAGAAAAGATGCATCTCTCAAAGTAGCTATTACCATACCAGTGATTTTTTCCTGAGCCGATGCCAAACAATCACGAGCCTGCCCCAGAAACAGCACCGATCGGGCGCGAACGTCCGGCGTGGCTTACATTCGCCGTCGCGCTCCTGCCGGTGCTCGCGTGCTTTCTCGGCGGCACGACAGAAAAATGGGCCGAAGGCATTGTCATCGGCGCGCTTGGGCTCGTGTTTATCTTCGACCCGCCGCGTCACTCGTTAGGGCCTTGGCTTAACGCAATTCTAGTCGCTCTCCTTCTCCTCGCTTCGCTTTCGTTCCTGCCTGCGAGCTGGTTTTTTCAACCGGGCTGGCGTTATGCTTTGATCAACGATTTTGGGATAAAGCTGCCGGTAACCCTCTCGCCGCAACCGTGGATCACGTCGGGGTGTCTCATCAATCTCGGCGCCGGACTCGCCTGGTTCTATTATGTCTGCGCGCAGGAATTCGAAATGCGCGATGTGCGCCTCCAAGTGCGGATTTTCGCGAGCGGAATAGTGCTGCTCGCCGCGTTATCCGTTTTACTTTACGCGAAAGGGACCACGATTTCGTTCTGGCACAACCAGCGCGGTTTTGGCCCGTTTCCGAACCGAAATCAAACGGGCGATCTCTTTGGCATCACGGCAATCCTGTTGCTCGCTTCCGGGCAGGATCATTTTCGGCGGGGAAAAAACTATTGGATTTTGTCGGTGCTCGGCTTCGTCATCCTCGTCGCTGCGTTAATCCTTAATTACTCACGCGCCGGCATTCTTATTTTGATCGCGGGCAGCGCGATCTGGCTCACGGTCATGATGTTCCGCCAGGCATCGCCGGCAAGGATCGCTATCGGCCTTTCGGCCGTACTCGCTCTCCTGACGTCAATATTAATCTTTGGTGGCTCGACGCTGGAACGCTTTCATCTGCGCGGCGGTGCGGGTGACGGAATCTCGAGCGACTTTCGCTGGCTTATTTTCCGCGATGCCTGGCGTTTGATCTGGACGTCCCCGTGGTGCGGAGTCGGCCTTGGAAATTTCGAACCAATTTTTGCGGTCTCCCGGATTGCGTCTGTTGCGGATACGCGATCGCTCCATCCGGAAAGCGACTGGCTGTGGCTTTGGACGGAATTGGGATGGCCCGGCATCGCGCTGGTCGTCATCGCGATTGCTCTCGTCATTCCTCACGTGTTTCCATTGCGCGAAGGAACCAACCAGCGCATCAGGCTGGCCGCGCTGATCGGAGCGCTGATTTTTGGACTGCACGGCCTCATCGACGTTTCAGCGCATCGCATGGGCACGGCGTTCGCCGGGATTTTCCTTTTCGGCTCGGCTCTGCATCGGCCTTTTCAATGTCGCTATAGCCGTTTGCTCCCGATCCTATTTCGACTCATCGGAATTGTTCTGCTCGTCGCCGGCATCACGTGGTTCATGGCCCGACTCTATCAATGGTCACTTCCTGGCTCGTTAGGCGCAGACAACTTGCGCAAGAAAGCGACAATCATGTACCGCTCGAAAAGCCTGGATGAATCGATCGCGATGACGAATGACGCCCTCGCCTGGGCGCCGCTCGACTGGCGCCTTTATTTTTTGCGCGCTTGCACCGAAGTCGATGCCAAGAAGAGCCGGGCAAATGCGATCGGCGATTTTCGACGCGCTCGTTTTCTGGAGCCCAACGGCTACGAAGTCCCATTCGAGGAAGGGATATTCTGGATCGAGCACCGGCAGCCGATTCTCGCAATCACGGCGTGGCGCGAGGCTCTCCGACGAGCGGGGACGCGTCGTTTGGAAGTTTATGGTGAGATGTTTTTTAACGCCGAGCGCGCGGATCCCTATTTCCTTGGAGAACTCGTTGCATCGGCGGCAAACGATCCCGAGCTCGTGATTGCCGGTCTGGATAGAATCCCGCGAGAGCAATTTGCGATCGCGCTGAAGAAGTTTCTCGAGTTCGACGCAGATCTGCGTGCCTTCACCCCAGACCAAAAGAAGAGGTTGTTAACGCTTTGGGGCGAGCGCGGCGATCTGGGAGAATTTGTGCGCGCCGTCGAGATGCATCCCGACTGGCGAAGTGCCGGCGGGCAGGGGTTGGCCAGGCATTATGCAGGGAAAAACGATTTTCGCGCCGCTGTTAATCTGATGCGGCAATTCGAGACACCGCCTGTCCTCCCTGAGCCTAACGAATCCGTTTCAGCAGAAAGTTTGCAGCAGAAGTTTTATTCCGATCCGAATAATTTTTCCGTCGGCTACGCCCTTTATCGCGCGCAAATGCACGAGGGGAAAATTGATGACGCACTCGCCACAATCCGACACTTCACCGCACAAACGGGTGTCCCAACGTACTTTTATTATCTCGAAGCTGAATCGTGGGCGGCGAAAGAAAATTGGGAACGGGCCTGGAATACGTGGCTCACATTCGAGCGGGCAAACAAGAAATAAAAAAAGAGCGCCGGGATAATTCGCCGGCGCTCCAAAGTTTAGTCTGGGATTTTTTAGCCGTTGGATTTCGCGCCGATCTTGCGCGTCGCCATCACTACTCCGAAAAATGCAAGCAGGACGAACGCCGCACTCGAGCCGCCAATTTCGGGAACTGCGGACATATTGGCTCGCAGCGCAAAAGGCAGAACATTCCCCGATGCCGCGACGATTGAGATAAAGTCGTAACTCGCGAAGTCCGGGATATTGACGTATTGGTCGTCGAAGGAAAGCCCGGTCAAAGGCCCACCGATTTGCGTGCCGAGGACCCCGAGCGTGTTTGAACCGTAAATCTTATAACCTTCGCCGTTTTGCAGGCTGGCGACCGCAATCTGACCGTCGGTCAGGCCCGCGGCAAGGATTCCACTTAGATCAAACTGCATGAAGTTCGGAATATTCGCGCCTGCGTTCAGTTCGTTAAATGGGCTGTTAGCCAAGCCCAAGCCGGTTTCGTGTGCGCCGCCACTCATTGGCTGAGCCTTATAGTACAGTGTCTCCGGAGTAGCGTTACCACCGGAATTGTCGAAACCATAAGCGGTGATCGAGAATCCACTGGAGGTATAGGTGTTACTGCTCGAGCCCACCGATTGATTAAGGTTCGACGGATTCAAATTCCATGTCACCAGCGCCGCGTCGGCGAGCGACGCCAACAGGATCAAAGCGACTGTGCAAAGAATTGCTTTAAGCGACGAATGTATTCTCATAAACGTTATTCCCTTGGAGCTTTCCTTAGATCAATTCTTCAGCAAAGTGTCAACACTCTTTTTGCCGTGGCGGCGGAGATTCTAGAGGTCCGAACCGCCCTCAAAAAAATCACGCTTCGAGTGCGGCCTGCGCCGCAGCCAACCGTGCAATTGGAACCCGAAATGGACTGCAACTGACGTAGTCCAGTCCGAGGCGATGGCAGAATTTTACGCTCGTCGGCTCGCCGCCATGCTCGCCGCAAATACCCAACTTAATATTCGGTCGTGTTTTTCGGCCAAGGTCGCGCGTCATTTCCATTAAACGGCCGACGCCTTTTTGATCGATCGAAGCGAATGGATTAGTTGCTACGATATCGAGTTCCGCGTAAGTCGGCAAAAACGTTCCGGAATCATCGCGACTCATACCGAGCGTAGTTTGTGTGAGGTCGTTTGTTCCGAAACTGAAAAACTCGGCGTCGCGCGCGATTTCATCGGCCACGAGGGCAGCGCGCGGAATCTCGATCATCGTCCCAACCAGATATTGAAATTTCGTCTTTTTTGCCTTGGCAACTTCGTCTGCGACGCGGTGCACGATATCGATCTGTAATTTTAATTCGCGCGGGAAACCGACGAGCGGAATCATTATTTCCGGTCGAACTTTGATGCTTTTTCTCTGCACTTCGGCCGCCGCCTCAAAAACAGCGCGCGCCTGCATCTCGGAGATTTCGGGGTAAACAATGCCGAGTCGGCAACCGCGATGGCCGAGCATTGGATTGAACTCGTGAAGCTCGCGCACCCGGCGCGAAATATTTTCCACTTTCACGTTCAGTTTGTTCGCAAGCTCGAGCTGTTGCGCCTGATCGTGCGGTAAAAATTCGTGGAGTGGCGGATCGAGAAAGCGGATCGTGGCAGGAAGTCCTTTGAGTGCAGTAAAAATTCCGACGAAGTCTTCGCGCTGATAGGGCAGCAGTTTCGCCAGCGCTTTCGCGCGATGCTCCTTGCTCTCGGCCAAAATCATCTCGCGCATCGCGTCAATCCGATCGCCCTCGAAAAACATATGCTCGGTGCGGCAAAGCCCAATGCCCTGGGCGCCGAACGCGACCGCATTCATGACTTGTTCGGGCGTGTCGGCGTTTGTCCGGACGTCCAGCTTTCGAAACTGATCTACCCACTTCATCAGCTCGGCATATTGCTGATAGGTGGCGCTCTTTTTTTCCTCGAGCGATTCGTCGACCAGTACTTGCACGATTTCTGATGGTGCGGTCGGAACTTCGCCCGCGAAAACCTCGCCCGTTGTTCCATCGATCGAGATGTAATCGCCTTGTTGCAGCGATGTGCCGTTCGCACTCAGCGTGCGCCGCTGATAATCGATTTCAATTCCGGCCGCGCCGCACACACAAACCTTTCCCATCTGGCGCGCGACCAGTGCTGCATGCGACGAGACTCCGCCGCGCGAAGTCAGAATGCCTTCCGCGGCGATCATTCCGCGCAAATCTTCCGGTGAAGTTTCGATGCGAGCGAGGACGACCTTCTCGCCTTTTTCCGCGCGCTTGACGGCGTCGCTCGCGCTGAAAACTACGTGGCCCGATGCTGCGCCCGGTCCGGCAGCGAGTCCGCTTCCGATTTTTTTTGCGCGACCGGCCGACTTGCGGTCAAAAACCGGGGCGAGTAGATGCGCCAGCGAGTCGGCGGGAATGCGCTTCACCGCATCTTGTTTTGAAATTAATTTCTCACCGACCATATCGACGGCGATACGTACGGCTGCATGCCCTGTGCGTTTGCCGTTACGGGTTTGCAGAATATAAAGCCGGTTGTCTTCGACCGTGAACTCGAGGTCCTGCATGTCCTTGAAATGTTTCTCGAGCAGTGCGCGCACTTTGAGCAAGCCCTTGTGCGCGGCCGGCATTTCCTTCGCGAGGTCCGCGATCGGATGCGGTGTGCGCACGCCGGCGACGACGTCTTCGCCTTGCGCGTTGATTAAATATTCGCCGTAAAAAACTTTTTCGCCGCTCGCTGGATCGCGCGTGAACGCCACGCCCGTTGCGCTCGTATTCCCCATATTACCGAAGACCATGGTCTGAACATTCACCGCCGTGCCCCAATCGTGCGGAATTCCGTATCTGCGCCGGTAGACGATTGCGCGGTCGTTCATCCATGATCCGAAAACCGCTCCGATGGCACCCCACAGTTGCTCATGCGGATCTTGGGGAAACGATTTTCCGGTCCGATCCTTGATCAGTTTTTTGAAGCGCTGCACGAGCACACGCAAATCGTCGACCGTCAGCTGAACGTCGGGAAAATTGTGATTGTCGTAGCGTTCATCTTTCAGATGTTCGATCACACTCTCGAACGGCTCGTGATCTTCGCCTTCAGCCTTCTGCACGCCCATGACGACATCGCCATACATTTGCAGAAAGCGGCGATAGGAATCCCATGCGAAACGCGGATTGCCCGTTTTCTCGGCGACAATTTCTACGACCGCATCATTCATCCCGAGATTCAGAATCGTATCCATCATCCCCGGCATGGAATCGCGCGCACCTGAACGAACAGAAACAAGCAATGGTCGCTCGGGATCGCCCAGTTTTTTGTCCGCCGACTTCTCAACCTTACCAAGCGCGAGTGCGACTTCAGCTTCAAGCTCGCGAGGATAGGCTCGTTTGTGCTCATAATAGTAAGTGCAGACTTCCGTCGTAATGGTAAATCCTGGCGGAACGGGCAGACCGATCCGCGTCATTTCGGCCAGGTTCGCGCCTTTGCCGCCGAGAAGCGGTTTCATTTTTCCCCCGCCGTCGGCCTGGCCATCGCCGAAGTAATAAACGTACTTCTTTTTGGCCTTCGCGGCCCTGGCTTTTCGCTTCGGGACAGAAGTCCGCTTATTTTTTTTAACCATGCGTCGGAAATTTCCGCAAACTAGATGGCGTGGTGGAGGTGTCAACGCGCGCCAGCGAAACGCAGCACGTCGCGAGCCGAGGATGCGGTGCTGCGCCTCAGCAGAACCTTACGAAGTAGCGAGCCGTTCGCCGTTCGTGAGCACTTCACCGATCGCAGCCGTGAATTCGGTCACGCCAGTGCTGGGCACGATAATCGTGTTGCGGCGGCCATGAGCTTCTTCGGTGATACGCAAAAATTTCCCGCGATCGTTTTCGCGCAGCTCAACATGGAAATGCTTGCGCTCGATCTGAACTTGGCGAGCCTCGATGATGTTATCCATTTTTGGAAATCGGCCGCGATTTTGCTCATCCGACTAACGAATGGAAAGCTTATTTTCACTTCCAAAATCTTTAGCGATAACAAGTTCGCACTGACATTGCGGATAAACTCATCGCCGCGCGCGCGATTGCTTGCGTTTCTTCTCGTCTGCGATCGCGAAATCGACCTGGCGTTTGAAGGAATCGACCCTAACGACAACGACGCGCAACTCGTCGCCGATAGAAAAGCGGCGGCGCGATTGGCGACCGAGCAAACGGCGCTGCGGTGCCTGGAACGTGTAGAAATCGTCAGTGAGCGATGAGACGTGAATCAAGCCAGTCATCAAGACATCCGGCAGTTCGATGAGTAAACCGTAATTGCGAACGTCGATAATCGACGCGCGAAAAACCTGTGGATCGCGCGCATCCAGTTGCCGCTGGAAGAACTCCAGTTTTTTCATTTTGTTCGAATCGATCTCGGCTTCCGCTGCGACCCGTTCCGTGATCGAGATGTGTTCGGCGATGGAAGCGAGTTGGCCCATATCGCCGCGCCCGCGCCGTGCCTGGTCGCGCTCGGCGAGCGAACGATGCACGACGAGATCGGCATAACGCCGGATCGGACTGGTAAAATGGGTGTAGTTATTTTTCGCCAATCCGTAGTGACCAAGCGGTTGCGGAAGATAACGCGCGCGCTTCAGACTTTTCAGCAGACCAATTTTCAACGCTTGTTCTTCCGCTTTGCCGCGGAGAGAAGCGAGCAATCGCTGCAATTCGGCGCGCTGGGTCAGATCGCCCACGCGGTAGTTGAAACTCAATACTAATTCACGGTATTCGGTGAGTTTTTCCGGATCGGGATTTTCGTGGACGCGGTAAATCGTCGGGATCGATCGGTTTTTCAATTCGTGCGCAACTGCTTCGTTCGCCGCGAGCATAAATTCCTCAACTAACTGATGGGATTCGTCGTTCTCGATCCGCTCGAGCAAAATCGGTTTGCCGTTTTCGTCGAGCCGAACCTTTACTTCCGGAAAGTCGAGATCGAGCGAACCATGTTGAAATCGTTTCCGACGCAGCAACGAAGCGAGCCGCCACGCCGTGTGCAGTCGTTCGCCTAATTGGTCGTTAGGCTTGGACTGCAAAATCGCATAGGCTTCACGATAGGTCAGCCGGCGCGCGCTACGGATAACGGTTTTGGCAAAGCGCGCATTTTTTACACGACCCTCTTTTGTGAACTCAATAAATGCGGAATGCGTCAGGCGATCAACGCCCGGATTCAAACTACAAACGCCATTGCTCAATCGCTCCGGCAGCATGGGAATGACGCGGTCCGGCAAATAGACGCTGTTCCCGCGGCGGTATGCCTCGCGATCAAGTGCGCTGCCCGGCTTCACGTAAGCGGAGACATCCGCGATGTGGACGCCGAGCCACCAACTGCCGTCGGGAAGTTCATCGACATTGATCGCGTCATCGAAATCGCGCGCGTCGTCCGGATCGATTGTGACGATGAATTCCGAGCGCAGATCCTCGCGGCCTCCAGACATCCGCGGCTCAACCTTGTCCGGAATCGTCGCCGCTTCGTTGACCACGGCTTCTGGGAATTCCGTCGGCAAATGGTATTTCCGGATGATCGACAACATGTCGATCCCGGGCGCTGTGCTCGGCCCGAGCACTTCGACGATCGTTCCTTCGGGATTAACGTGGCGCGATTCCCACGCATCCAAACGCACCACAACCTTGTCGCCCGTTGCCGGCGCTTTGAGCGCGGGCGCGTCGGACCGAGGTTGGACATAAATGTTGTGTACGAGTCGCGGATCGTCGGGCACGACGTAGAAAAAATTCCGCGATTGCTGCAGCGTGCCAACGATCGTGTCGTGCGCACGTTGCAGAATGCGAATGACGCGACCTTCCGCGCGACCGGAAACTTTCTTGGCGCGCGCGTATTCGAGATCTCGCGTGATGCGCGCGACAACACGATCGCCATTCATCGCCGTGCCAGTGTTTTCCGACGCGATAAAAATATCGGACTCGCCTGGTTTTTCGCTGATGAGAAATCCAAATCCCGCCTGATGCACCTGCAACGTGCCGGTAACAAGATCCGCCGCTTCCGGAAGGACGTAACGATTTTTGCGAATGCGTGCGATCTCGCCGGCTTGTTCCAATTCGTGCAGCGCCTGATTCAAACCCATGCGCACGCCACTTTCGCGACCCAGAACTTTCGCCAGATCAATTTTCGCAAGCGGTTGGTACTTCGGCGCGCGCAGCACGCTCAGGATTCGCTGCTTTAATTCTTCGTTCGATTTCATCATTCGCGGTTTCGGGCACGAAACTCGTTCAATTTCTTCTTCGCGACGAGAAGGATATTCGCAACCGCTGAAGATCGAATAAAGGAACGCGTGTGATAGTCTCACCCCTGATGGGTGCGACAGTTTGGAAAATTGCGGGCCGCGAAATCGATCTTTCGCGCCACGGCATGATCATGGGTGTGCTCAATGTTACGCCTGATTCTTTTTTCGATGGCGGCAAATTTTCTGATATAGACGAAGCGGTCGAACACGCTCGGCAGATGGTTAGCCATGGGGCGCACATCATCGATGTCGGTGGTGAATCGACTCGACCTGGAGCGGACGCAATTTCCGCTGAGGAAGAACTGCGCCGGGTCGGACCTGTGATCAAGAAACTACGCGGGGAAATATCCGGTTTCATTTCAATCGACACTTCGAAAGCGGAGGTTGCGCGCGCGGCGCTCGATGCCGGCGCATCAATTATAAATGACGTCACCGGTGGCCGCGGGGATCCGGGAATGTTGCCGCTCGCGGCTGAGCACGCGGCCGCCTTTATCATCATGCACATACAAGGGGATCCGCGCACGATGCAACGCGCGCCGCATTACGACGATGTCGTCGCGGAAGTGGCTGATTTTTTTCGACAACGATATGACCGCGCCCTAGAGTTTGGAATTGATCCCATGGCTATCGCGTTTGATCCGGGAATCGGATTCGGTAAAACGCTCGAACACAATCTCAAGCTCCTGGGAAATCTGGAAGATTTGCGCGTGCACAACCGTCCACTCGTCGTCGGGGTCTCACGCAAAGGTTTTCTGGGAAAAATCATGCAGTCGAAAGAAATGTCCGACCGTTTGGCGCCGACGATTGCGCTGACGGCGTTACTGCGTGCACGCGGTGCGAACGTCTTGCGCGTGCACGACGTGCAGTCGAACGTCGCCGCCTTGCGCACGGCTGATGCTCTTCTCGGAGCCGTCACATGATTCACACGCTCGTCCAATTCTTCATCGCTCGGTGGCGCAGCGGCATTGAAATCATGTTGCTCAGCGTCGGCATTTATTTTGGTTATCTTTACTTTCGCGGGACGCGCGGCGCGAAGGTTCTGACCGGTCTCGCGATCGTCTTCCTTACGCTTACTCTTATCTCGCAACTGCTGAACTTGGTTGTCATCGGCTGGATCATTCGCAGCTTCTCCGTCTTCCTCGCCATCGCCCTTGTCGTCATCTTTCAACCGGAATTGCGCCGCGCCCTGGCCGAGCTCGGCGGGCATCCCATTTTTTCCCTAACGAGTGAGAAACGTGAGACGGTGCACGATTTGACGGAAGCCGTTACCCAGCTCGCAAACAAACAGTTCGGCGCGCTCATCGCGATCGAGCGCGATACTTCGATCAAAATTTTTGAGGAAACAGGTGTTATGATCAATGCCGATTTCTCGGTCGAATTGCTTCTTACACTTTTCCACCCGAAATCGGCGCTGCATGACGGTGGGGTAATTGTGCGCGATGGCAGGATCGCGGCGGCGGCGTGCATTTTTCCGGTGAGCCAGCGCGAAACGCTCGATCGCAGCCTCGGTCTCCGACATCGCGCCGGACTCGGCATTACCGAAGAGTCGGATGCAATTGCTGTTATTATCTCGGAAGAAACAGGCGCGATCTCGATCTGTCATCGGCGACGAATCGAAAGAAATTTCACACCGGAAACATTTCGCAAGCGCATCGGCGAAATTCTGCTCGGCAAATATGAAGAAACTAATCCTGAACAATTGGCACGCGAAGTTGATCTCCCTGCTACTCGCGACGACGCTTTGGTACCTCATCAAAAAGAACGTAGCGACGACCCCCTCGCCGTCTGAGGTTTCATCACCGCCGGCCGCGGCAGAGAATCGGTAGATGTAGCTGCCGCTGTCTCAGCGGCAGTCGGAAAAATGTCGCAACTCTCCTGCCGCTGAGGACAGCGGCAGCTACCACGCGGCAGCGATAGCAATCAAAAAGCTAACGCAGAAACCGCGCGAGATTTTCCTCTTCCCAGCGCCGGGCGCGGCGATAATTCGGAAACTCGCGTTCGCGTCGATTGAACTCGTCGGTGTGAACGCGGCGTCGGCCACCCTGCCGCGGTTCGTCCGGCACGACTGAATGCAACATCTCATGATAGAGAATATATTTTAAGAACCAAAGCGGCACGAACGGCTGATCGAGCAGTGGGTTAATGCGAATGACGCGGTCTTCTTCCTGGATCGTACCGAAAACAAAATATTCTTTCGGCCGATTTTTGCGACGTCGTCCCCACAACACTTTGTAACCGCGCAAGCGTCCGCGAAAATGTTTCTCGTTTAAGCGGTCGAAGATTGCGCGCAAATCGAAGTAGCGACCTTCATGTTGCAACGGAAGCTGTCGCTGCATGGGCAACTTAGAGTGCGCGATTTTTCGTTTTGTTTTTTTAGCCACAGTAGAGAAGGAGGGAGGTGCAAGCCATTCTAGTTACCTTTGACATCGTGACAAGAAGAGGTCGTGGAAATAATTTCTATACTGCACTTAAATATCTGAAATCCAATGCGTTAAGAATTTCACGTCTGACGATGTTTTGTATTTTACGTAATAACATTCACCTGGACCCTGCACGGCTAAATTTATCGCTTCTGCGGAGCGTCTCAGATTTTACGAAAGCGTGAAACGCGATTATGATCGTCGTCGTCTCGCCTGTTTTGTGCTGAAAATTCCACCACAATGACGCCCTTTCTGCGGAAGTTGCTGAGTCTGAATTGGCTTCTCCTGGTCAACATGCTCGCGCTCGCGATTTTTGGCGTGATTGCTATCTACAGCGCCACTTACATGCGCGAAGAACCGATCAGCTCCGAGTTCTGGCGCAAACAAGCCAGCTGGGTCGCGGTCGGTTTCGCCGCCTTCATTATTACCAGCTTGATCGATTACCGCTGGATACGCTGGGGCGCATTGCCAATGTATTTTGCCGGGCTGGTCTTTTTAGTTCTGACGAAATTTATTGGCGTAAAAGTTTACGGCGCTCGCAGCTGGCTGCACTTGGGCCCGATTAATTTTCAACCCGCGCAACTTGCCGTCGTCGCGGGCATCATGGTGTTGGCGTTATTTCTCAGTCAGTTCCGGCAAATGCATCCGATGCTGCGCTTGCTTCTTTGCGGCGCGATCGTCGGTGCTCCGTGTCTTCTCATTCTGATGCAACCCGATCTGGGTGAGTGCATGATCTGGGCGCCGGTGCTTTTGGCGCTCCTTTTCGTCGGCGGCGTTCCAGTCCGCTATCTCGTTTGTATTTTGCTCATCGCGATCGGGTTCATTCCTCTCGCCGTAAACCTGGGGCTTAAACCATATCAGCAGGATCGCATCACGGCGTTTTTGCATCCGGAAATCGACCAACAAGGCGCGGCGTGGGCAATCAACCAGTCTCTCATTGCGGTCGGCTCCGGCGGATGGTCGGGCAAGGGATTCAAAGCCCCAAACACACAGATCGAGCTCGGCTTTTTGCCGGCCACGGCGATCCATAACGATTACATTTTCTCGGCCATTGGTGAACAATGGGGATTTGTCGGTGGGATTTTTCTCATCGGCGGGTTTGCGCTTTTGCTTCTTACCTGTCTTTTCGTCGCCTTCTTCGCCGGCGATCAATTTGGACTGCTGCTCGTGATCGGGGTCACGGCGCTGATCTTTACGCACATCTTTCAAAATGTTGGGATGACGATTGCCTTGATGCCGATCACCGGTGTGCCGTTGCCGCTCATCAGTTACAGCGGTTCCTTTGTTCTCATGATCATGTTTGGCCTTGGCATCGTGAACAGCGTCTGGGTCCACCGCAAGGTCGAGACTCGTTAGGCAGAACTGATCGCGGCGGCGCTGAATTCGGAGGCGATTTACTTTCGCACGCCACTCGGTAAGATCGAGCGCCGCGCATGGAAACCGATTACAAGGTAAAGCTCGAAATCTTTGAGGGGCCGCTCGATCTGCTGCTTTATCTGATCAAGCGCGACGAGATTGATATCTACGACATTTCGCTCGAACGCATCACCAAGCAGTACCTCGAATATCTTCAGGCGTTCAAAGAATTGAACATCGATCTCGCCGGTGAATTCGTGGTTATGGCGGCGAACCTGATCTACTGGAAGAGTCGCAGCCTTTTGCCTGTCGATCAGCAGCCGCCCGAAGAGGACGTGGAAGAAGACGACCCGCGCTGGGAGTTAATCCGCCAGCTGATCGAATATAAGAAATTCAAGGAAGCGGCTGAGCAATTGCAGGTGCGTCAATTTGAGCAGGAGAAAATATTTTCGCGAGCTAGCGGTGCGCCAGCGTTACTGGCGAGCGCGCCGCTGCGACTCGGCGAAGTCGGAATATTTCAATTGATCAATGCGTTTCAAGTCGTGCTTAAACGCGTCGAAGCGCGTGAAAATTTGCAGGAGATTTTCGGCGAAAATTTTACGGTCTCCGACAAAATCGACCAGATTCTGGAAAGCGTCGCCAATAAAACTTCGGTCCGCTTTTCGACTTTGTTCGCGGCAGCGGCCTCGCGCGTGGAAATTGTCGTTACGTTTCTTGCCCTCCTCGAACTGATTCGCCTGAAACAAGTCCGCGTTCTACAAAACGATATCTTCGACGAAATTGAAATCGCGCCCGCGAGCAGCTAAGAATGCCGCGGATTTTAATTGCCGGTTGCGGCTATGTCGGAGAAGCGACCGGTCTTCTTTTCCACGAATCAGGCTGGGAAGTCGAAGGTTGGACACGCTCGAGCGATTCAGCAAAAAAGCTTTCGACTCTGCCATTCATCGTGCGCGCGGTGGACATTGCGAATCGCGATCAGGTGCTTTCCGCCGCCGACAAGTTCGACCGGATTATTCATTGCGCGAGTTCGGGCGGTGGCGGCACGAGTGAGTATCGGCGCGTTTATCTGGAGGGAGCGCGAAACCTTCTCGACGTTTTTGCCGGAACACCATTGCTCTTTACGAGCAGCACAAGTGTTTATGGACAACGAGATGGGTCGTGGGTGACGGAGTCAGATCCGGCCGAGCCTCTTCACGAGTCGGGGCGGATATTGCGGGAGACGGAAGAACTCGTCCTTGATCGCCGTGGGATCGTTGCGCGCCTCGCTGGAATTTACGGTCCTGGCCGTTCATTCCTTCTCCAGCAACTTCTCTCAGGTAAAGCGGTGATAGATCCGGAGCGGGAGCGTTTCGTGAATCAAATCCACCGAGACGATATCGCCGCGGCATTGTTGCTACTCGTGCAACGCGGCGCGGCGGAAATTTACAACGTGGTGGACGATCAACCGATTCTGTTGAGTGAATGCTATCAGTGGCTGGCCCGCGAACTGCATCGGTCAGCGCCCCCGACCGGAGAGACAACCAAGAGCCGCAAACGCGGGAACAGCAACAAACGCGTGAGCAATAAAAAATTGCGCGCTCTTGGGTGGGCGCCGAAATACGGGACATTCCAACAGGCGATGCGGGAGAGCATTCTCCCAGCATTAACCGCCGCCTAATCGCTTTTCTAGAAATTATAAACCGGTATAGAAGCTGCTTGGAACTATCCAGTGCGTCAGATCAAGCTTACCGGCCGAGAGGCAACCGTAGTTCGCGCGATCGGCTTTACCGAACCCATGCTCGGCGCAGAAATTCAGGACTTCGCGCGCATGGACGGTGAAGACGTGACGGACACCCTTAACAGCCTAATGGCAGCGGGCTTCGTTGAGTGCATCCCCTACGCAGAGGAAGTGCAAATGGCGGAAATGCCGGTGACCCAATTTGAGATCAACCCCGGATATGTGCAGGGGCTGCGGGACGCGCTTCAACACTAGGCCTGCTGCAGCAATTCCGCGTCGCGTCCTTCGGCGTTTTTCTTTGATCGCTGCTCGCCGAAAAGCTGGCGGATCACATCTTCGACTGGAATTTCCTGCACGTTGATATCGCTGACGTGACATGTTTCGAGCAATCGCCGGCTGATCTCGGTTACCTGCGCGCGCGGCACCTTTAATTGCACGGAAACCGGCGTTTGCTCGATCACTTCGCCAAACGCGGAGAAGTCTCGCGACGCACGTTCGGCGAAAGTGAGGCTGACAATCTTCTCGTGCGAAAAGCGATCGATGATCTCGTGCAGCGGACCGTCGAAAAATATTTTACCGTGATCGATGACAATGACGCGCTTGGCCAGTTCTTCGATGTCCTGCATGTAATGGCTGGTGAGCATGGTGACGATGCGATGTTCGGAATTGTAAAGGCGCAGAAATTCGCGCACGCGTTTTTGACTGACGACATCGAGACCAATCGTCGGCTCGTCCAGAAACAAAACTTTTGGTTCGTGGATGAGCGCCGAGATCAATTCCATTTTCATGCGCTCGCCTAACGAGAGTTCGCGCACCATGACATTCATCTTGTCCTGCACTTCGAGCAATTCAGTCAAACCATCGACAATTTTTTTGAAACGAGCGCGATCGATTCCATAAATCGCGCGATTCAGTTCGAGCGATTCTTGCGCGGGCAGGTCCCACCAGAGCGCATTCTTCTGACCCATGAGCAAACTGAACTGGCGCTTCATCTCATCCTTGCGCTCCCATGGGACAAACCCAAGCACGCGCGCCCGGCCCGAGGTCGGATTGAGGAGGCCGGACAACATCTTCAGCACGGTCGTTTTGCCCGCGCCGTTTGGCCCGAGGAATCCAACCAATTCTCCTTCGTCGATCTGAAACGAAATATTATCGGCCGCGCGAGTCTCGTCGTATTTTCGCCTAACGAGTCCTTTGACTGATCCCCAGAGCCCGGGTTGTTTCCGGTAAGTGCGATAGACTTTCGTCAGGCCGGATGCCTCGATCGCGCTCATGGCTGACGGAAAATCAACGCCGTGCGTTGTCCGATTTACGCCGCACTCGAGCGTGCGTCGGCAACGCTTTTGTGTTTAAGCAGCGGTAAAACCTTTTCCACAAGCGCGTCGGCGGTGATGCCATGTTTTTTGCGCAACACCGGAATACTTCCGTGCTCGATGAATTGATCCGGCCAACCGATGCGCACGACCGGCGTGTTGATCTGATTGCTGTGCAAATGTTCCATGGCTGCACAACCAAAACCGTTGTGCAGCACGTGATCCTCGATCGTGCAGATGACCTCGACGCCGCGCGCGAAAAATTCCAGCGTGCCGGTATCGAGAGGTTTAATCCAGCGCGGATTAATAAGCGCGACGGAGAAACCTTTCTCCTGCAACTTTTTTGCCGCTTCTTCTGCAACTTCGAACATGTTGCCGAGTCCAAAGATGGCGACATCTCGACCGTGTTGCACAACTTCGGCTTTGCCGATTTCGAGGAGCTTCGGTTCCGCTTTCGGTTTTGCACCCGTGCCGGCGCCACGCGGATAACGAACCGCGATCGGTCCAGAGTTGTAATTCGCCATTGTCCAAAGCATGTCGGCGAATTCGTCTTCATCCTTCGGCTGCATGTGCACGATGTTTGGGACATGCCGCAAATAACCAATGTCGAACAAACCGTGATGGGTCGGACCGTCGTCGCCGCTCAAGCCGGCGCGGTCCATGCAAAGTGCGACATTCAAATTCTGCAACGCGATGTCATGAATGATCATGTCGTAGGCGCGTTGCATGAAAGTTGAGTAGATCGTTAGAAAAGGTTTCAAGCCTTGCGTGGCCAGGCCGCAGGCAAAAAGCGCGGCGTGCTCCTCCGCAATTCCGACATCGAAATAACGGTCGGGATGCTGTGTCTGGAAAAACCCGAGTCCGGTTCCGCTCGGCATCGCGCCCGTGATTGCGACGATCTTCTTATTGTTGTCGGCGAATTTGGACAACGTCTTCCCGATGATTTCAGAGTAAGTGGGCGTGGGCGCCGGCGCAGTTTCGCCGCTTTCGATTTTGTATTTTCCGAGACCGTGAAACTTGTCCGGCTTCGCCAATGCCGGTTCGTAGCCTTTCCCCTTTTTCGTCAGGATGTGAAGCAACACCGGCTCATCCTGCGTCTTCAAAAATTCGAAAGTGCGAATGAGCAGCGGAATATCGTGACCATCGATTGGTCCGTAATAACGAAGGCCGAGTTCTTCGAAGATCACGCTCGGCAAGATCAGATTCTTCACGCCTTCCTCGACCTTGTGGGCCAGATGCAACGCTGTTTGGCCGGCGATTGTTCTGATAAATTGTCCCGCCTTTTCGTGCAGATATCCGTAGGTCGGATTCGTCACGATATTGTTTAAATAGGACGCGATCGCGCCAACGTTTTTCGCGATCGACCATTCATTGTCATTCAACACAACGATGAAACGTTTCGTTTGCGACTTCGCGTTGTTGAGCGCTTCGTAACTAATTCCGCATGTGAGAGCCGCGTCGCCTGCGACAACGACAACATCTTCATTCGTCCCGCGCAAATCCCGACCGACCGCCATCCCTAATCCTGCGGAAAGCGCCGTACCGGCATGACCAGCTCCGTAGCAGTCGTGTTCGCTCTCCGTGCGCAACAGAAATCCATTGAGCCCTTCGTACTGGCGCATGGTGTGAATGCGGTCGAGCCGGCCGGTAAACATTTTGTGGACGTAGCCTTGATGGCTGACGTCAAAAACAAATTTGTCCTTTGGCGTGCTGAAGACTCGATGCAACGCAATCGTCAGCTCGACGACACCAAGATTGGGGCCAAGATGTCCACCCGTTTGCGAGAGCACTTTGATTAGTTCCTCGCGCACCTCCTGCGCGAGTTGCGGAAGGTCTTCTTCGGGCAGCGCCTTCACATCGGCGGGCGAGCGAATATTATCCAGTAACCGCGATGCGTTCTCGGTTGTCTTAGAAGAGAGTGACTCCGTCATTTTCTTTTTTCTCTGAATCGGAAGGGGAGAGGGTTTCTGCTGCCGGTTCGAATTCTTTCACCACGGCTTTACCGGCGCTGTTGCGGGTGATGATTTCGATGCGTTGCTCGGCGCTGGCAAGTCTTTCCTGGCAGATTTTTACCAGTTTCATTCCCTCCTCGTACCGAACGATTAAATCCTCTAGGTGCATCTTGCCGGATTCCATTTGCTCAACAATCGTTTCGAGCCGATCCATCGCGCCTTCGAAATTCAGCTCGGGATTGCCTTTTTTCTGCGGAGTCGACATCGCGTGAATTCAATTAAGCATAGGGCGCTGCATAAAAAAGGGAGAGTTCACCTCGCGATAGCGCTGCTGTTCCTGCTCACGTGCGCCGATCGTGCTCCCGCCGTTTCCACCGCGGTTAATATCTCGACGCGGATGAAAGTTGAGACCGGCGACAATGTTCTCATCGCCGGCTTCATCATCAACGGGACCGGACAAAAGAAAGTTATCGTGCGTGCGATCGGTCCGTCGTTGCCGGTGCCGGGCACGTTGAGCGATCCGATGCTCGAATTGCACGATGGCAGCGGCAAATTAATCGGGATCAATGACAACTGGCGCTCAGCGCAGGAAGCAGCGCTGATTGCGAGCGGCATTCCGCCGAAGAACGATCGCGAAGCAGCGTTGATCGCGATTTTAAATCCCGGTCCGTACACCGTGGTGGTGAAAGGGGTGAATGGCGCCACCGGTGTCGGGCTGGTAGAAGTCTACGATGACGACAGCGCGAACACGTCGGCACGGCTGGTAAATATTTCATCGCGCGGTCACATCCTGATTAACGACGACGTGATGATCGGCGGTTTCATCATTCGCGGCGATATTTCGAAACGCATGCTCGTGCGCGTGGTCGGACCGACACTGAGTCTGAACGGGCAACTCTTTGCGGGCCGCTTGCAGGATCCGAGTCTTGAGCTCCACGACGGCAACGGCGTGCTCATGATGTCGAACAATAATTGGCGCAGTTCGCAACAAACGGAAATTAACGCGAGCACACTTGCGCCTAACGACGACCGCGAACCGGCGCTCATCGCGACGCTCAAGCCGGGAAATTACACGGCGATCGCGCGCGGCCTGAACAACACGACCGGAATTGCGCTGATCGAAATGTACGATCTTGATCAGCCGCCACAGGCAGACGGCTCGACACTTTTTATTGCGCAATTGCGTCCGCAATCGGGCACGTCGTCTACAGGTTCCGGCACGGCGACTTTGCGGTTAGCGGCTGATGGCAAATCGGCCATCATCTCTTTTAATTTCACGAATCTTTCTTCGCCGGTTACGGGAATGCATATCCATGGCCCCGCGGATCCGGGTGGAACCGCGGGGATTCTTTTCGATGTCGACTCCGCCATGGCGCAACCGAATGGAACTTACATTTGGGTTTTTGCGCCGACCGGTGGAAACACCGTTGCGGACATTGTTGCCGCGATAAAGTCCGGGCGGACTTACTTCAATATTCACACCGCAACGCATCCTACTGGCGAGATCAGCGGTTTCTTTAATCTGTCGCGCGGCGCGCAGGTGATTCCGACACCGACTCCGCCACCACCACTCGCATCCGGCACGCCGAGTCCACAAGATGCCTGCCGTTTTCTCAATCAAGCGACGTTCGGCGCAACGACGGCGTTGATCACGCAGGTTCAACAAAAAGGATTCGATGGTTTTTTGAACGAACAATTTGCCAGGCCGCCTTCATCGCATCTCGCTTTTCTCGATGCCTCGGGCGTTAACCCGCCGACCACGAAACAGGAAATGGATGCTTGGTGGACATACGCGGTCACGGCGCCGGACCAACTTCGACAGCGGGTCGCATTCGCTCTCAGCGAGTTGCTCGTCGTTTCCACGAACAGCGGCGGTTTGAATAATCATCCCGATGCGATGTCGACTTACGTCGATGTCCTGTTGCGAGACGCGTTTGGAAATTACCGGCAACTGCTCGAGGACATCACGCTCAATCCTGCGATGGGCCGTTACCTGGACATGTTGCACAACGACAAAGGCAACCCTGCCAAAGGAACGCATCCTAACGAGAATTACGCACGCGAGATTCTGCAGCTTTTTTCCATCGGACTTTATCGCTTGAATCTCGACGGCAGCCTTACGCTCGATGCCCAGGGATTTCCGTTCGATACCTACAATCAAGATGCTGTGCTCGGCCTTGCCGCCGCTTTCACGGGATGGAATTTCGCGCAAACAGGCACGCCGGTTTGGTACGGCGCACCGCAAAATTACCGAAAGCCGATGGTTGCGGTGCCGAGTCATCATTCGACTGATGCGAAACAAATTCTCGACGGCGTTTTGATTCCTGCGGGACAAACGCCGCAGCAGGATCTCAAAATAGCGCTCGATACGATTTTCAACCATCCAAACGTCGGTCCCTTCGTCTGCCGGCAATTAATTCAGCGCCTCGTTACGAGCAATCCGAGCACCGGCTACCTGTATCGCGTATCAAGCGTCTTCAACAATAATGGGCACGGCGTGCGCGGCGATTTGCGCGCAGTCATTCGCGCCATCCTGATCGATTACGATGCGCGCGGAAACGCGCGTACCAATCAGGGAACGGGTCACGAAAAGGAACCGGTTCTTCGCCTAACGAATCTTCTGCGCGCCTTTAACGCGTCATCGCCAAGTGGAATATTTTCACTTGGGAATGCGACCAGCCTGGGTGAAACACCATTGCATTCGCCAACAGTCTTCAATTTCTTCTCGCCCGATTTCGCTGCGGCCGGTGCGACTGCCGAGGCCGGCCTAACGAGTCCGGAATTTCAGATCACGACTGAGACGACCGTGAGCACGATCGCGAATTATCTTTATGCCGCGATCTATTCCGGACTTGGTCCTGCGACCGATCGAATCACACTGGATTTGACGCTCGAACAAACACTCGCCAGCAACCCGACACAGCTTGTCGATCATCTCAATACACTGCTTATGGCGGGCAACATGTCCTCGCAGATGCGGACGCGTTTAATCACGGCGGTAACAAACATTCCCGCAAACAATCCGACCGAGCGCGCGCACACCGCCATCTATCTTGTCATTAATTCGCCAGAATTCGTCGTTGAAAAATAGCTCTATGTATTCGCCTACGCGTCGCACTTTTATTCGCCAGGCTGCTTGCGCGGCTCTTGGCACGTCAGGATTGCTGACCACGATTTGTGATTTGCGCAAAATCAGCGCTGCGACTTTCGCTCCGGCTGCCGACTACAAGGCGCTCGTCTGTTTGTTTCTCTATGGAGGCAATGACGCGAACAACGTCCTCATTCCGCACGACATCGTTGGTTACAATTCCTACGCGGCCGCGCGCGACATTCTTGCTATCCCGAAGGCTTCGTTGCTCCCGCTCACTTTGCAGGGTGGCGATGGACGCGATTTCGCTTTCCATCCGAGCATGCCCGAGCTGCGCACGCTCTTTAATACCGGCAAACTCGCGATGGTGACGAACGTTGGGACGCTCGTCGCGCCGGTAACGCGCGCGCAATATCTGGCGCATACGGCCGCTGTTCCTCCGCAACTTTTTTCGCATGCGGATCAATCGGTGCAGTGGCAAACCTCGTGGCCTGATCAGCCACAGCGCACCGGTTGGGGCGGGCGCACCGCCGATCTTTTGCATTCGCTGAACGGCAACGCGAAAATTTCGCTCACTATTTCGATTGCGGGCACGAATACGTTCGAAACTGGCAACACCGTCATTCCTTACTCGGTTTCACCCGACGGCAGCATTGGACTCGCCGGATTCAACGGCAGTGCAAACGCAAATGTGCGTTTACAAGCTTTCAAGGATTTGCTCGCGCAACCGCACAATAATCTTTTCGAGCAAGCCTATGCCGATACCGTCACCCGCTCGATCGCCGACAACGATTTGCTCACGACTGCCCTTGCTGGGACGCCGCCTCTCACGACGCAGTTTCCCGATACGGATCTCGGTAAACAACTGGGCATGGTCGCGCGATTAATTTCCGCGCGAGATAATCTCAGCATGCGCCGCCAGATTTTCTTCTGTTCGGTGCAAGGGTACGACACCCACGGCGATCAACTCTCCGCGCAATCCGGTTTGTTGGTCGAGCTTAGTCAGGCGATGAACGCATTCTATTCCGCCACAATTGAGATGGGCGCCGCGCAGGAGGTAACGACATTCACGGCCTCAGATTTCGGCCGCACCTTTCCGACGAATGGAAGCGGTTCGGATCATGGTTGGGGTAGCCACCAGTTCGTTATGGGTGGCGCGGTGCATGGCGGTCGCTTGTTCGGTAAATTTCCGGCGCTCGCCGTGAATGGCCCTGACGATACCGGTCAAGGCCGCTGGATTCCGACAACATCAGTGGATGAATATTCTGCCACGCTCGCGTCGTGGTTTGGCGTCGCCCCTTCAGATCTCGCCACCGTTTTTCCAAACATCGGCCGCTTTGCCCATCCCAACCTGGGATTCGTCGGTTAGATTTGGCAATTTTCAGCTTCGCTTTCCCTAAAAGCGTCGCCGATGTTCGCGTTCGTCACGAAAGCAACGAATGCAGAAATTGCGGCACATCTTTTCCAGAAAGAAAACGAATCCGACCGATCCGTTACCTATGCCGTTCTACGGCATCTGGGAAGCGGTCGCGCGCTTTTCCGCTCAGATTCAAAAGAGCGAATTCATGAAGGAGATGACGCAGCGGCGCGATGCCCATGGCAGTGATGGAATAATGGGCGAGATCGATTGCGCCGTCCTTTATGCATTGGCGCGGTGGCATCGACCTTCCTTGGTGGTGGAATCGGGCGGATATCTGGGAATGTCGTCGGCTTTTATTCTCAAAGCACTCGCGGACGAAGGCCTAACGAGTGCAAAGGTTTACAGCATTGAATGGAACAAGGACTGCCCGCACGGGGTTTTGATTCCGGATGAATTGCGAAATCAATTCGTTCCTCTGAGCGGTGATGTGAGGGATTTGGTGAAAAGCGACAAACTGCCCTCGAAAATCGACATGTTCTTGCACGACAGTTCGCATCGTCATCGCCACATGCTTTGGGAGTTTCACGAATTCTGGAAGCGGCTGCGCGATGGCGGGTTGTTGGTCTCGCACGATGTCCACTTCAACGCTGCGTTTCCGGAATTTATCGCGGGGACCTACGCACACGATAGGCACGGGCTGCTCGATGCTGAGCGCACCACGCACTACGAGTGGGGCCGCTGGGGATACGTTGGCTTCGCAATCAAAAAAGGCAGCTAGCTGATCGGTCACGCGGCAAATTGTCTACTCGTTAGGCCGCGCTGGCACGAGCGATGCTTGCACCGCTTTTAGGTGAGCATCCGCAAACGCATCCTTTTCTTGAGCAACGAACCGCGCCTGACCCGAATCGTCAGACAGGCTTTTGAAGAAAGCGGCGAATATTTGATCAAGGAAGAACCGGATCGTGAAATCGCCTCCGAGACAGCGCAGAAATTTCAACCGGACTTAATCCTGCTGGATTTGACCGGAGAGGAGTCGACCGGTCAGGAAGCGTGGGAGCAAATGCGATCAGATTCGGGCCTCGGTGACGCTCCCATCATCGCCTTGGAAAGCGGGGACGGTGAGGCCTCGATTGTCTTCAGCAGTTCAATGGAAGGATATGAATGCTCAGTCGGTCCGGTCGACATGGACGAACTCGTCCATTGCGTCGAGGAAATGCTCGAACAAGCCTAACCGATCGCCGCGCGATACGCCGCGGCATCTTTCAAATTCTTAAGTTCGTCCGCATCGTCGATTTTCATCGCGAAAATCCAGCCTTCACCGAATGGATCGGTGTTGATCAACGCGGGATTTGATTCGAGCGCTTTGTTTGCGTCCACGACTGTTCCTTTCGCCGGAGCGTAAATGTCACTCGCGGCTTTGACCGATTCGACGACCGCGATCGCTTCCTTGGGCGCTGCTTGACGGCCAACTTTCGGCAGCTCAACGAAAACGACGTCAGTCAACTCCGCTTGCGCATGATCGGTAATTCCGACACGAATGTTTTCGCCTTCGCGGCGGATCCATTCGTGCGATTCGGTGTAAAGAAGATCGTCGGGAACATTCATGATTTTTTGTAGAACGGTTTTTTCTCGATGACTGCAGGAAACCTTTGACCGCGGATTTCAATTTCCAACTCGGTGCCCACTTTGGCTTGAGCCGCCGGCACGTATGCCATGCCGATCCCGTAATTCAAGCTGGGCGACAATGTGCCGCTGGTCACTTCCGCGATGCGTGCTCCGTTTTGGAAAACCGAATAATGCGGCCGGGGTGGAGGACCTTTTCCCGTCATGCGAAATGGCGCCAGTTTTTCCGACGGACCTTGCTCCTTGTCGCGCGCCAATGTTTCGCGGCCGACGAATTGCGGTTTTTTCAAATCAACAAAAAAACCGAGACCGGCTTCGATTGGATTGCGCTCCGGCGAAAGATCGGAGCCGTTGAGTGGGTAACACATTTCCAGCCGCAGAGTATCGCGCGCGCCCAATCCGCATGGCTTAATCCCCAGCGGTTCGCCTTTGCTCAGCACTTCATTCCACACGAACGGAGCGTCTTTTGCCGCGAAGAAAACTTCAAAGCCATCTTCCCCGGTATAACCGGTGCGCGCGATCGTTAGGCGAACTCCGTTGTAATCAAAATCGGCGATCCGATTCCGCTCTGGCGGCGCGGTGTCTTTGCCGAAAAAAGAATGAAATAACTCGACCACGCGCGGACCCTGGATTGCCAGGCCGGCGAACTCCGCGCTGCGGTTGCGCAACTTCGCTTCCACAGGAAGGTGCTTTTGCAGCCAATCAAAATCTTCCTCCGCACGAGATGCGTTTACTACAAGCAGGAACTCGTTAGGCGCTGTTCGATAGACGATGAGATCATCGATGATTCCGCCATTTTCATTGAGCAGGAAGGTGTACTGTCCTTGGCCGATCTCAAGGCGTTCGGTGTTGTTGGTCAACATCCGGTTGAGCCATTCGCGCGCATTCTCCCCGGAGGCGATGAATTGGCCCATATGCGAGATATCGAAGACGCCAAGATTTTTCCGAACCGCCTGATGTTCGTCCACAATGCTCGTGTATTGCACCGGCATGAGCCAACCCCCGAACGGAATTAGTTTCGCGCCGCGGCGAACGTGCTCGTCGTAAAGCGGTGTCTTTTTTTCCGTGGCGTCGCTCATCGCCAGCATCCTAAACATCGACCGTACTGTGTCAACGCAGGTCGGGGCGGTTCGGTGAACCGCCACTACCTTGAAAACCTGCCGCGCGCCAGTTACGATCAACCGCAATGAGCGTGCTCGATAAACTGGAACGGCGTATTGGTTTTCTCGCTGTTCCGGGCCTCATTCGCATCGTCGTTGCCTTTAACGCGTTGGTTTTCCTGCTCGTTTACCTCAATCCCGAGTTCAAATTCGTTCTCGATCTCAATCCGAGCCGCATCATGCAGGGCCAAGTCTGGCGACTCTTCACTTACATTTTCCTGCCGCAAACGTTCAGCCCCTGGTGGATAATCTTCGTACTTTGGTTTCTCTGGTTCATCGGCGAAGGACTCGAGGAAGCCTGGGGAGCGTTTCGGCTGACGCTTTACTTTCTTGTCGGGATGATCGGCACGACCGTGGCCGCTTTTTTCTTCGGCTCGAATTATTCAAACAGCATGCTGACGGCGGCGCTGTTCTTCGCCTTCGCCACTTTTTATCCTAACGAGGTCATCTACATCTTTTTCATTTTGCCGGTGAAAGTGAAATGGGTCGCGTGGGCAATGGCGGCGTTTCTCCTTTTCGGTTTCGTCACCAGCTCCAACTCTTATCGTGCGGCCTTGCTCGTGGCTTTGAGCAATTACGCGATCTTTTTCGGCCCGGGATTTGTAGGGCAGGTACGGCAGCGGCAGGAAGTTGCGGGGCGACGACGGCGGTTTGCCGAGAGCGCTCGTACTGAAACCGAGCCTTTGCATCGCTGTGCGGTATGCGGAGCCACCGAGTCGAGCGATCCGAGTCTGGATTTTCGTGTGGCCAGCGATGGCGAAGAATATTGTCTTTCGCATCTCCCAAGCGCGGCGAGTGCGGGCCGCTAGAATTTTATGTCTCGTTAGGCGAGATGCGATTCACTCATGCAAAAGCCAGACACGATTATTCCTGAACAGGGATGGCACTGCCTCCATCTCTTTTACCGGATCGAGTGGGGACAATGGCAGCTTCTCAGCTCCGAAGAGCAGCGCATCGCAAAAGTCTCGCTCTCGTCGCTGGTGCAGAAAATCCGCGCGTTGCCGTTGACGCAATTACTCACTCTGAGCGTGGTGACGCCGAAAGCGGATCTCGGTTTCATGTTAATCACTCCCGATCTGCACGAGGCCAATCGCATTGAGAAACAATTGAGTTTGGCGCTTGGCGCGGATGTGTTGGTGCCGGTTTACAGTTATTTGTCGCTGACTGAGGAAAGCGAATACACCACGAGCGACGACGATCACGCGCGCACGCTGCAGGAGGAACAGCAACTCAAAGCTGATTCGCATGAATTCGCGCAAGCGATGAAATCTTTTCGAGAACGCATGATTAAATATCGTCAAGAGCGAGTTTATCCATCTTTGCCAGATTGGCCGGTTATCTGTTTTTATAATATGAACAAACGGCGGGGCGAAGAGAACAATTGGTATGCGCTGCCTTTTACCGAAAGGAGGCGGCTCATGCTCGGCCACGGAGCTGTAGGCCGAAAATACGCCGGCAAAGTGAAACAACTTATCACCGGCTCGACCGGTCTCGACGATGCCGAATGGGGCGTCACGCTTTTCGCCCACGATACTTTCCAGATAAAATCGATTGTTTACGAAATGCGTTTTGATGCAGTCAGCGCGCGATATGCGGACTTCGGCGAATTCTACGTTGGCATTCAGCTGCCACTCGACGAACTCTTTGGACGGTTGCAACTGTGAGCTTCGATTGCCGGATGGGTGACAGAGCGGTCTATTGTGCACGCCTGGAAAGCGTGTGTGCCGAAAGGCACCCGGGGTTCGAATCCCCGCCCATCCGCCACGCGCTTCACCTTGGCCTAACGAGTCGTGGCCGAAAAGGTGCGCAGCGGTTTTTTTGCGCTTTGCTCGTGTTCCTTGTGTCAGGAGCGGGCGGTGAGACCGCGTTGCAAAGTTCGAACCTGCTCGAAACAGCGAAAGGTGACTTTCGCCGGGGAAATTTTGCTGGCGCTCTCGCTCTGCTCGATCAGCTCGATAAGGCGCGAAGTGGTAATCCGGAATCTCTCGACCTCCGGGGCACCATTTACCTAGAGCAAGGCAGGTTCGATGAAGCAAAAAAGGCTTTTCGGACGGCGAGCGAAGGGGATCCGAAACGCTTCTTACCGCGGCTGCATTTTGGAGATGTTCTTTTACGAGAAAAGAAATTTGCCGATGCGCGCGACATCTATGATAAACTGCTAGGAGAAACCGACATCCAGTTGTCGAGCGAAAAGCTGCGCTATGCGCTACTACTTACTTACCTTTTCGAGCATGACTTGGTTCACGCGCAAAGGGCCTTGGAGCGAATTACATTTCCGACAGAATCGCCGGCCTATTATTATGCGCAGGCGGCCTGGGAGTTTGCACATAATCGCAGGGGCGACGCGATAAAATGGCTTAAGGCCGCCGATCTGATGTTTGACTCCAAGACAATTGCGTGGTTTGCGCGTCCCCTTTTCGATTTTGGCTGGACCAAAGAGAAACCTCCCCTAATTGTCCTCTAATCTCGTCGGTAATTTTCGTGGCTACCACAAGCTTACCAATTGGTCATAAAAAAATCTTTATTTTTTAGAAGAAAAAGGTTGCATAGCGCCCCTCGACTCGGGTAAAAGAGCCGAAACAAAGGGCAGAATGCCCTCGAAACGAACCAAATCGGAGAACACACTACACATGAAAAAGACACTGCTCGTTATAATTGTGACCGCTCTTTTTGCGGCCGGAGCCTACGCCCGCACCCGCCCTCATGGCAGCACGCAATCTCTCACATTCGATGATCTTGGCACCGGAGGTGGCACCGCCAATTCGGGATCATACAATTCAACCGCCTCATTTAGTTTCGATGTCTTCGTGACGTACATGGGCTATAATTCACTCGGCCTCTCGTTTTGGTTGGAAGCATCGAATGGCATAGCGCCCAATATCCAAATATCGTCAGTGACCTATGGGACAGCGTTTCCTGATGGCACTCAGAACGCCACCGGCGCGGCGTTTGACAGTCCAAATGGTAATTCGGCCAACTTCACCTCCGACAAAAAGGATTTAGGCTCTACCGTAGGCGACCCCACTACGGATCCGCCAATAGCGCCCGGGACCTATTTCGTCGCGCATATCACTTTCCAGCTTACTAACGCCGCTGCAGGCAATTGGATCTTGCAATCAACCGTAACCAGTCCGCATACATCCGAAGTTACGAGTTACGACGGAACTAACTTTGCCGATAACAATCTGCCGGCGGCGCAATATTTTCTTACGATCGTCCCAGAGCCGACGACTTTAGCTCTGATCGGTTTGACCGCTGTTGGTGGTGCCGTTATCGCACACCGCCGCCGCGTTCTCCGCGGATAATTGTTTCGAGGATTCAATCAAGCAGCTTCACCTCGCGGTGAAGCTGCTTTTTTTTGTAGACGAATCTGACGGCTTGAGATCGCACCAAAAGGGATGCACATCGGATTAGCGGACGTTCAATGTTCGCGTCGCGGTAAATTGAGTTTGTAAAGGTCGATATCAATACGCGCGCCGTCAGCCAGAGCTAAATTATTTTGTGCTTTGCCGAGCTTCAACGCTCGTTCCGCCGCCGCCACGGCCTCTTTGAATCGGCCGGTTTCTGCATAGGCAGCCGCTAAGGTGCGAGCAACGGATGGATCCTTTTCTCCAGACAACTCATCAGCTTGTTTCGCCAGTTGGACTGCGCGAAACCCATTTCGGAATCGCGCATCCATGCACGTCGCGAAAATAAGAGCGAGATTGTGCAGAGTTATGGCGGATCGCGGATCCATCTCCAATGATTTTTCGTAGTGAGCGATTGCGTCGCCTATTGCTCCCTTTTGCACAAACGCATTCCCAAGAGCTGTCTCGGCATCGGCGAAACCAGGTCGCAAATTTAGCGCGGTTTCACCATGTGCAATCGAGTCGTCGATCTGACCTTTACGAAGAAACGCGTTGGCGAGATTGGTATGCGCTCGCGCCAGAGGTAGATTATGACGAGCATGTCCATAACTCGATTGAATGTTTAGTGTTTGCCGGTAATGGGAGATGGCGCCGTCGACCTGTCCGCGTTGTTCAAGGAGCACGCCGAGATTATTGTGAGCTACGTAGTTATCGGGCGTCACGGCGAGCGTGTGGTTCCAAAGTGATTCGCTATCCCGCCAATACGGAAGTTGCGCGCGCGCCTTCCAACTTAAAGCGCCGAGTACGATTGTTCCGGTGATTCCCAAAAGCTCGCGCCGGTACTGCCAGGAATTCGATAAGTCGGCGATGGCCCACGTTACCGCTAAGTACAATCCAATTTGTGATAAATATGTGTAGCGGTCGGCGTGCCCCTGCATGCCGATTTGTAACACGCCGATCACTGGCACGAGCATTCCCAGATACCAGAACCAGCCGACGATAAAATAAGGCCGCGTGCGGCGAAGAACGATTGCCGCGCCTGTGATCGCGATCGCAAACACGATCGCGAGAATAATCTGCCAAAGTGGCAACCCATTCTCGGGATACGGATAAAAAGCCGCGAGACGCGCTGGCCAGAACATTTGCCAGATGTAAGTGAGATAACTGACAAGCGCGTTATTGATTCGCCATGAAAGGGGGAAAGGCTCCATTTCGCCGCTGGGGCCACCTTGTGCGAGGATCGTTGCTACGCATGAAGCAGCGGAAAGCGCGAGCAGTGGAATTTTTTCAAGGACCAACTTTCGCAACGTCCGAAAACCGCCAATTCGTTGCAGCGGCCAGTAATCAAGCAACAAGAGTAACAGCGGTAGAGTTACCAACATCGGCTTGGACATGAGGCCGCAGGCAAATAAGACCGCAACTGTCGCATAGCGAGCGAGAGACTGTTTGCGGACGTAGCGCAAGTACACTGCGAGCGTCAGCATAAAAAACACTCCACTTAACACGTCTTTGCGTTCGGCGATCCACGCAACCGATTCGACACGCAGGGGATGAATCGCGAACACGGCCGCCACAAAAGCGCTGCTCCAAAGCGCGCCGGTCATTTCTTCGAGAACGAGAAATAACAAAATCACTGCGACGCTGTGCAGCAGGACATTGTTGAAATGGTGGCCGCCGGCTTTGAGCCCGAAAAGCTGGCAATCCAACATGTGCGATATCGTCGTGAGCGGATGCCAGTTCCGCGCGTGACTGTGTGTGAATGCCCACGCGATTCCCGAAAGCGTGATGCCGCTCGTTATGACCGGTTTTCCATAGACGTACTTGTCGTCGTCGTAATTAACGAAGTCGTGTTGAAGCGTCGCACCAAAAACCAGCCATGTGATCGTAGCGAGATATATGCAAACGACAACTCTCTCTCCGAGATTTCGCTTTGTTGTCCTGTTCTCATTCATCCGAAATTCAGCGAGACATTATTGCGACAGTTCGCAGTTCAAGGTCGCGATTCGTTAGGTGTGTCCCGTGGCGGCAGCTTTACCCGGTAAAGATCAATATCAAAACGGAGATCATTTGCCAAAGCTGCGTCGCCTTGCGCGATACTGAGTTTTAATGCTCGCTCTGCCGCATCAATGGCTTTGTTGAACTCACCAAATTCTGCGTAGGCGGCGGCTAACGTGCGGACGAATACAGGATTCTTTCTTCCAGAGAACTGGTCGGCTTGTTCGGCCAATAGAATCGCGCGAGAACCATTTCGAAATCGCGCATCATGAGAGGTCGCGAAAATCTGCGCGAGGTTATTTAGAGCCGGCGCTGATGCGGGAGCAGTTTGCAACGCTTGTTCATAATGAACGATTGCTTGTTCCACGAATCCTTTTTGCAGAAGAGCGTTGCCGAGGTTGGTGTGTGCATCGGCGTAGGCCGGTCGCAACTTCAGCGCCGCTTCACACTCCGCGATAGCTTCGTCGATCTGGCCCTTTCGTAGAAGAACGCTACCAAGATTGCTGTGGGTACGAGCGAGGCCCAGGTAGTGACGAGCCTGTCCCGAATTTGATCGGATGGTTAGCGCTTGCCGATAGTGCGAAATCGCCTCATCCAGTTGACCACGCCGCTGAAGAAGAACGGCGAGGTTATTATGCGCGACGTGGTTATTGGCGGTCACCGCGAGCGCATTACGCCAGAGGGTTTCACTATCGCGCCAGTTCGGCATTTGCGACTGGGCGCTGCGGGTCAGTGCGACGAGCACGATCCCTGCGCCAAGGGCGAGGAGCGAGCGACGATAACGCAAGGAACCTAACAAATCGCTAATGCCCCACGTTAGCAGCAAGTACAATCCTATTTGCGGCAAGTAGGTGTAGCGGTCAGCGTGTCCTTGCATTCCGATTTGCAACACTCCGATTACCGGCAGGAGCATTCCCAGATACCAGAGCCAACCGACGATGAAATAAGGTCGGGTGCGGCGAAGAACGAAAGCCACGCCGGTGATTGTGGCCAGGAGCGCTGCTGCGAGGATAATCGCCGAGACTGGCAAACGGTTTTCAGGATGAGGATAAAAAGCCGCAAGGTGAGCGGGCCAGAACATCTGCGCGATGTAAACCAGGTAGGTGACGACAGCGTTTGTCATCCGCCATGTCAAAGGGAATGGCTCCATTTCACCAGTAGGCCCGCCCTGCGCAAGAATCGTCGCCACAGAAGAGGCAGCGGAGAGCGCGAGCAGCGGAATTTTTTCCAGCGCCAGCTTTCGCAGCGTCTGAAGATCAACCATTCGTTGCAGCGGCCAATAATCGAGCAGGAGTAAAACAAGCGGCACGGTGACAAGCATTGGTTTCGTCAAGAGACCGCATGCGAACGCGGTTGTTAGCAGCACAAAACGACTCAGCGTTTGTTTGCGCACGTAGCGCAAATAAGCGGCGAGCGTCAGCATGAAGAACACGCCGCTCAACACATCTTTGCGCTCTGCGATCCAGGCGACTGATTCCACGCGCAAAGGATGAATCGCGAACACGGCCGCAACGAAAGCACTCCGCCAAAGTGCGCCGGTCATCTGATGGAGAACAAGAAACAGCAGGATTACCGCTGCGGTATGCAGCAAAACATTGCTGAAGTGATGTCCGCCCGGCTTCAACCCGAAAAGTTGGCAGTCCAACATGTGGGAGATCGTTGTGAGCGGATGCCAGTTGCCAGCGTGAACGTGCGTGAATGCCCAGGCCACCCCGCGAAGCGTCACGCCGCTGGTTACAATAGGGTTGGCGTAGACGTAGATGTCGTCGTCGTAATTGAGGAAGTCATGCCAAAGAGTTTGCCCGAAAACGATCCACGTGATCGCTCCTAAAAAAATACAGATGGCGACAGTGAGTGTGGAGTTTTGGTCTCGCGAACTCCAAAGGGCCTTATCCATACAGTATTAGCAGCCCTCGCAATCTAGTTGCTGGTTTTCCATAAAAAGCGGAGAATAGCCGACTCGTGAAAAGGCTTTTTCCATTTCAATTTACCTCCCTTGCGTTCGCTGGTTTGATTTTGGCGTCGTCCGCAGTTGCGCGCGATGGAACAAGGAAGGTTTCTGATTCAATGGTTCAAGTGGTTGGGGAACCTTGGGTTGGGGCGGGAGGTGTGCAAAGAAAAACTGCCGACATCATGGCGGATCCTGCGACCCAAAAGCCTGCGGCCGTAACTTTGCGCAAGAGAGCTCAAATACCCGATCGGAAAAACCGGCCGCAGGATGCCAACTCATTGGCCGTCGCGACATGGCCGCGGACAAAGTCAATTTTAGCTGCGCGTGAGATTTCCCCTGTTCTCTCCGCACCTCAAACCGTCAGTACGAATTTCGACGCGGCGACGGGCAATCCGACGACTGGCCCTTTCCCGCCTGACACGATGGGCGCGGTCGGCCCCGCGCAATTTTTTCTTTTCATCAACGGCCGCCTGAAAACCTTTAACAAGGCGACCGGCGCGGCAGACGGCGCGATCGACGCCAATCCAGACGCGTTTTTCAATACTGTCATGACTCCGGCAGTCGCGGCCAACTCGACCAGCAACCCGCAAATCCGTTACGATCGCCTAACGAGTCGCTGGATCTTAACGATAATCGATACGCCCGGCACTTCAGCCGCGACTCTGGGTGATACGCCGAATCGCATTCTCATCGCAGTTTCCGATGCAGCCAGTGCAGGGGTTATTACTGGAAGCACAGTTTGGAGTTTCTTTTTCGTGCAACAAAATACCGTTGGCGGTGGAGACAGTGGCGAGTTCCTAGATAACCCATCACTGGGAGTCGATAATAACGCGCTTTATATTGGCGGGGACATGTCCGTCGCCGCGAGTGGATCATTTGTCACCACATCAGCTTTCGTTATTCGAAAAAGCTCGATCCTCGGTGGCGGTCCAATCGTTGTGACTGCGTTTCGCGGGCTCATCACTGGCGGAGACGGCCCCGAGAGTCCGCGCGGTGTCGATAACTACAACGCTGCCGCTAACGAGGGATATTTTATTGGTTCAAGCGTGGCCGCCTTCGGCCGCATGATCATGCGACGTGTGGGTACTCCCGGAACAACGCCGACGATCTCTGCGAATATTGCGATCGCGGTCGCGACGACTTCTTTTCCGACCTCGGTACCGCATCTCGGAAACACCGGCCTAACTGATGGGCAGCTCGATTCGCTCGATGATCGTCTCTTCGCTGCGCATTTACGCAATGGCAGATTATGGACAGCGCATAACATTGCCGTGGATACTGCGGGGGTTGCGAGTGCAAGTGGTTCCGCACGCCGCAACGCCGTCCGCTGGTACGAACTCATTGTCCCTGTGGGTGCGGGAACTCCAACCGTCAATCAGTCCGGTACGATTTTCGATTCCGCGGCAAGCAATCCAAAATTTTACTGGATTCCTTCCGTAATGATTTCAGGTCAAGGCCACGCCGCTTTTGGTTTCAGTGTTGCCGGAAACAACGACCGCATTAATGCGGGCACGAACGGCCGTCTTGCGGGCGATGGTCTGGGAACGCAGGGCGCTGTTTCGCTCTACACGAGTTCGAGCACCGCCTACAATCCGCCCGGAGATGCCGGCGGACCCTTGGGGCGGCGCTGGGGGGACTATTCATTCACGAGTCTCGACCCCAGCGATGATATGACGATGTGGACGATTCAAGAATATTGCGACGGCGTAAACACATGGGGTACGCAAGTGGCAAAACTTTTGGCGCCACCGCCGGCAACTCCTGCGAGCGCGAGTCCGCCGAGTGTTGCCAGTGGCCAATCCTCCGTTGCAGTGACGGTGACGGGTACGTCCGTTGCAGGTTCCGGATTCTTTGATCCCGGCGCGGGATTTGCAAATCGCATCGGGGCGAGTGTTAGCGGTGGCGTGACGATTAACTCCCTTACCTACACAGATCCCACTCACGTGACGTTGAATCTCAAAACGATCGGCGCCACCGGCGGCGCGAAAAATGTGACCGTCACCAACCCCGACGGCCAGTCAGCAACGGGGGCGGGGATTTTGAATATCGCAGCCGGTCCGTTGCAACTTTTGAGCGCGGTTTCGCGCAAGACTCATGATGGCGCAGGCACATTCGATATCAATCTGCCGATCAGCGGTCCAGCGTTTGGGGTCGAGTGCCGCAGCTCCGGCGGCAATCACACCCTTGTCTTTACTTTTTCGAACACTGTCGTGAGCGGCAACGCCAGCGTTACTTCCGGTGTTGGCAACGCTGCCACTCCTACATTCTCGGGTAATACGATGACAGTAAATCTCAGCGACGTTGATGACGTGCAGGTCATCACTGTTACGTTGAGTAGTGTGACCGACAGTTTTGCTCAAGTGCTTCCGAGCACTGCGGTGAGCATCAACATGCTCGTCGGTGATACCAGCGGAAATAAAATGGTGAATGGTACCGACATTTCACAAACGAAAGTGCAATCGGGATCCCTGACTACCGCGGCGAACTTTCGCGAAGACGTAAACGCCAGTGGCTCTGTCAATGGCACTGACATTTCGATCGTAAAGGTGCGATCCGGGTCAGGCTTGCCGTAAAGCTCAGCGAAGTTCGAGCGCTACGAGTTGCGCAGATCGTGCCGCTCCAGAATCTGAATTTCCTGTCGCATTTTCGCCACGCTCGAATGCGGCAGCACGCCATGAAAACTCACCCCGGGATAGACAACACAATCACGACCCAAGACCGAGCCGGGATTGATAACGGCGTTGCATCCAACTTCAGTGCGGTCGCCAACGATCGCACCGAATTTCGTTAGACCTGTCCCGATATTTCCATCAATGGCGCTCACGAAAATTTCTCGATGATCCAGTTTTACATTCGAAAGAATCACGCCGGCTCCCAAATGCGCGCGATGTCCCAGGATTGAGTCGCCCACGTAATTGAAGTGAGGCACCTGGGCTTCATCGAAAAGAATGCAATTCTTGAACTCGCAGGAGTTCCCCATCACTACGCCATCGCCGGCGATCACGTTTTCGCGCACGTAACAGCCACTGCGCACGTGACAATTCTCACCGATCCATGCCGGACCTTTTAGAATTGCGCCCTGCTCGACAATTGTGCCGCGGCCGACAAAAACAGAATTGCTGATAAACGGTTTTCCCATCAATTCGCCCAGCACCACCGGCTTCAATCGAAACTGCAGATAGCTCGCGATCTGTCGCAGCGCGTCCCAGACATACTTCTGGTTTTCAAATAACTTGGCGTGACTCGTATGCTCGAGGCTGAGATATTCTTCCGGTGCAAACATCGCGTCGCGAACTAAACGCCGCCGCGGCGAGTCACCTTCTGACCGTCTTTCGTATCTCGCGCTTCCCAGCCGCCCGCGCTCAGTTCGTCGCGCAATTCATCACTTTTTCGCCAATCTTTTGCAAGTCTGGCCTGTGCTCGCGCCTCCGCTAGTTTTGCGATCTCAGCCGGCAATCCAGCTTCCGTCGGTGAAAGGGCGAGAACATTGTCGATGCGGTTCCACCAATCGAGCCAACTTCGAGCTTCTGTCGGTGCGAGGTCGCCGGAATCGAGCCGGCGATTTGTCTCCCGAATTGATTCGAATAGAAATCCAAGCGCCGCGGAAATATTAAGGTCGTCATCCAGCGCTTTTTCAAATTGCTCGTTAGGCGGATTCGTTGATGAGCTCGCCGTTGCGCCCGCCGAGTCGCGCAAGCGCTCAAGCCAGTCATCGATCCGCGCCAAAGATTGGCGCGCTTCCTCCATGCCTTCCCAGGTAAAGTTGAGCGGCGCGCGATAGTGCACGCGCATCAGCGCGTATCGAATCTCGCGTCCGCTGTACCCTTTTTCGATCACATCGCGCAGCGTGTAAAAATTGCCTAACGACTTGGACATTTTCTGCCCGTCCACAAGCAGATGCGCGCAGTGGAGCCAGTAGCGCACGAATCTTTTCCCAGTGACTCCTTCCGTCTGCGCGATTTCGGCTTCGTGATGCGGAAAAATGTTGTCCACGCCGCCGCAATGAATGTCGAGTTGCTCACCAAGAAGCTCCGTCGCCATCGCGCTGCACTCGATGTGCCAGCCGGGCCGGCCACGTCCCCACGGACTGTCCCACGCGACATCACCATCTTCTTCATCCCACGCCTTCCAAAGCGCGAAGTCGCCGATGTGTTCCTTATCGTACTCATCGTTCCGCACGCGTCCGGTCGATTGCAACTGCGTCAGATCAAAATGTGCAAGATGTCCGTAGTCAGGAAATTTCTTGATGCGGTAGTAAACGGATTTGTCGTCCGCTTGATACGCCAACTCGCGGGCGATCAATTTTTGGATCATTTCGATCATCTTCGCGACGTGTTGCGGCTCGGTCGCGGATGGGAATTCATCCGCACCCTTAATGCGCAATGTTTCGATGTCTTCGAAGAACGCGCGTTTGAACGGCGCAGTAAATTCCGTCAGCGCAACGCCCGCTTCGCGTGCGCCACGAATCGTTTTATCGTCCACATCAGTGAGATTCATCACGCGATGTACCTTGTAGCCGCGCAATTCCAGATGTCGCTGCAGCAAATCCTCGAAGATGTAGGCGCGATAATTTCCGATGTGCGCGTAGCTGTAAACCGTCGGCCCGCACGTGTACATTTTTACATCGCCACCCTGTTCGTCGAGCGGACGAAATTCCTCTAACTCCCTCGAATACGTATTAAAAAAGCGGAGCGCCATTTATTCAACTTCTGTCATGTCGCTACGCTGCGCTCGGAATGACAAAGAAAAAACGCTCCTCACTCTACCTCCACTGTCGCGATCGCCATCGCCGCCATTCCTTCGCCGCGACCAATCGCGCCCAATCCTTCGTTTGTCGTCGCTTTGATGCTGATATGCGAAACATCCAGTCCCAGCGCTTCCGAAATCTTCGCTTTCATCGCTGCAAGATGTGGCGCGATCTTTGGCGCCTCCGCGATCAGCGTCCCGTCCACATTAACGGCGCGCGCCTTTTTTTCCTCCAACAACACTTTCACGCGCCGCAGAATCTCCATGCTGCTGATCCCGCGAATCTTTTCGTCGCTGTTAGGAAAATGGTGACCGATATCTTTTTCTGCGATTGCGCCGAGTAATGCATCCGCGATTGCATGCGAAAGCACATCCGCATCCGAATGTCCATCGAGCCCGCGCGAATGCGGGATCTCGACGCCGCCTAAAATCAGTTTGCGGCCTTCCGCCAATCGATGCGCGTCGTAACCAATGCCGCAACGAATCATGCGCGTCACAATTTCAAATCGATTACGCCGTTGGACGCAACAATGCTGTATTTATCTTTCATGTCGGTGCGCGGCCGCATTTCGACCGAACCTCCGGCACTCTCAACCAAAATCCATCCGGCGGCGATATCCCAAAGACTGATGCCTTGTTCGATGTAAGCATCGAAACGTCCGCACGCCACGTACGCCATATCGAGCGCCGCGCTTCCCATCAGTCGGCATTTGCGCGCTCGATACACCATCGATTGCAAAAGCGGCAGACCGGATTCGATCGTTGCGCCCGTTTTTGAAAGCCCGACCGACATGACTGCCTCACTTAATTCCGTCCGGTCGCTCACATGAAAAACACGATCGTTTAATTTCGGTTCGCCGCCTTTCTGCACGGCCCACATCTCATCGCGCATCGGATCGTAAATCACGCCAACGATAATTTCCCCCTTGCAGCGCAATGCAATCGACACGCAAAAATGTGGAATGCCGTAAAAATAATTTACCGTTCCATCAAGCGGATCGACAACCCATTGAAACTCGCTCGTCTGGTCGCCGACGAGCCCCTCCTCGCCATACAGCACGTGTTGCGGGAAATTTTTCAGCAGCAAATCTGTGATGAGATCCTGCGTTTGCACATCGATCTCGAGTTTGATGTCGTGCGCTTCCTTCGCATTGACGCGCAGCGGTTGATGAAAATTTGCTCGCAACAAATCCCCGGCGGCACGCGCTGCTTCGATCGCCGCGTCGAGATAGTGCGTCATGACAACACGTTATTTCGCACAAAGGACATGAAGTGCACAACGGAACAGAATGGTTTCTTAACCTTGTGTCCCTGGTGGACGTTGTGCGAGAACGATCTGAACAAAAAAATCGAGAGGAGAATTTGCGTCCTCCTCCCGGGCTGAAGTTGGGATTGGTGACTCCGAAAATTCGAAGTCGTTACGAAGCGTTAAACGTTAATGGCGTTTTTTCTTCGCCGCCTTTTTCTTGGCGGGCCTTTTTGCTTTTTTCTTTGCTGGCATCGACTATCCCCCCTTTCAATCCGCAATCGCGGTGGGTCTGTGAAGAGTTGTGAATAACTTCACGTACACGGTTCAGTAATCATCACGTTTTTTTTGTCAAACTTTTTTCGCACATGTTTGAAATTATTTTTATGAGCTCGCGCGCGATATTTTTTTTCGGCGCGCGCAAAATTTTTCTGGTTTCACCGTTTCGGAACAAAATCGTGACTTCATTTTCAGCAGATTCCATTCCGTAATCGGAACTGCTTACATCGTTCGCGACGATCATGTCGCAATTCTTCTCGCGTAATTTTTTTTCTGCATTCGCGACGACGTTTTCCGTCTCGGCTGCGAAACCAACAACGAGAAACGAACGATCTTGATTTGCGATCGACGCGAGAATGTCACGCGTCGCTACTAGATCGAGCGACAACGCGGCAGATTTCTTCTTCAGTTTTTGCTCCGAATATTTTGCCGGCTTGTAATCAGCTACCGCTGCGCACATGACGAGAACATCGCAATTGCGCACCGCCTTCTGAACCGCTTCGTACATTTCGTCACTGGAATTGATCCAGACGACGCGAGCATTTTCCGGTTCGCGCAGATTCACCGGTCCGGAAATCAATGTCACATCGTGACCTGCTTCAATCGCAGCTTCGGCAATTGCGTATCCCATTTTTCCGGAAGAGCGATTGCTCAGGAATCGCACCGGATCGATTAACTCACGCGTCGGCCCGGCGGTGACGACGAATCTCACGCAATCAAATTGTCCTCGCGCGCGAGCAGAAACTCGACGCGAAAGGCAATGTCATCCACTTTCCACAAACGTCCGACGCCTTCGTAGCCACAGGCGAGCATTCCCGCTTCCGGTCCGATAAATTCGACGCCGCGCGTTTTTAATTTCTCAACGTTCTCTTTCGTTGCCGGATGTTCCCACATCTTTCCGTTCATCGCCGGCGCAAGCAGAATCTGCGCGCGCGTCGCGAGCGCGATCGCGGCCAATGGATGATTCGCGAGTCCATGCGCGAGTTCGGCAATGATGTTCGCGGTTGCCGGCGCGATGAGGAGAAGATTGGCGCGGTCCGCAAGTTCGATATGGCCCGGACGCCAATTTTCCTTTTCGTCGTAGAAGCTGGTTGTGACGGGATTTTTGGAAAGCGTTTGCAGCGTGAGCGGGGTAATGAATTCGGTCGCGTCGCTCGTCATGACAATAAAAACATCGTGACCTTGTTTCACGAGCAGACTGGCGAGCTCGGCGGATTTGTAAGCGGCGATCGATCCGGTCACGCCGAGCACAATTGATTTTGCTTCCGATTGGGGCTGCAAAATTTTTCGCGCCGCTGGTTTCTCTCGTTTCCGTTTTCCGTTCCCGTCCATTAGTCCAGACCGATTAAAGCCGAATGCCCCTCACCCGGCCCTCTCCCAGCTGGAGAGGAGACCCTTCTCCCCGTGGGAGAAGGTTAGGATGAGGGCACTACACAGCAACTGCATTTGCTAAACCCGCTTTTGAAATCACTTTTAGTTTAAAATTAATCTTCGGCTCGCGATGCGTTCCGCGCCCATGATGTGGCGAAACTTCATCAGGTCCTCTTCCACGGACTTACTAATAATGGTGTAGCGGTAATCGCGCCAGAGTTCCATCTCGCGCGCAGCGTTGACAAGACGAAGCTCAATTTGCGGCGGCGTTTCCGTTCCGCGTTTGATCAGCCGGCGGCGCAATTCTTCCAGATCGGGTGGCATGATGAAAACATCGGTTAGCGCTTGGCGAATAAAAGGATCATCGAAATTGCGAATCGCCGCCGCGCCCTGCGTGTCGATATCGATCAGAACATCGACGCCGTTTTTTAAATTTTCCAAAATCGGTTTGCGCAACGTTCCGTAGAAATCGCCGTGGACTTTTGCGTGTTCCAGAAATTCCTGCGCGGCGACGCGTGAAAGAAATTCATGTTCGGAAATGAAGTGATAATCCTCATCTGGTATTTCGCCTGCACGCGGAGCCCGCGTTGTGCATGAAACCGAATAGACAAAATCCGGAGTCTGTCGCAGCGCTGCGCACAACGTGGTCTTGCCCGCGCCCGAGGGCGCAGAAATGACAAACAAAATTCCGTAACGTGTGAATTGCTTATTCAAGGTTCTGGATTTGCTCGCGGATTTTTTCCAACTCCGCTTTGCACGCGACGACATGCTGCGAAATACCGGCGTCATTTGATTTTGCCCCAAGCGTGTTGAGTTCGCGAAATATCTCCTGAGTGATGAATTCCAAGGTGCGGCCAACGGGCTCGTTCTTGCGCAAGTGATGGGCGAACTGCGCAAGATGACTTTCCAGTCGCGTCAGTTCCTCAGAAATATCCGAGCGGTCCGCAAAAAAAGAAATTTCCTTCAGCAATCGTTCATCATCGATCGCAAGGTTGAGCCCCGCCTTGTTGATTCGCTCAAGCATGGCCTCGCGATATTTTTTTACGACGTGCGGATACAACGCTCGTATTTCTTTCAGCTCAGCGCGCACCGTTTTGAGCCGATGAATCAGATCCTTCGCCAGATGCTTTCCCTCCCGTTCACGCATCTTAATTAATTCGGCGAGCGCGGCGTTGAGCGCGCGCTCAACTGCAGGCCAGACTTTATTCGCGTCGATGTTTTCCTCAGGGAGCCTCATCACGCCTGGCGCCTGCAAAATAGTTCCGATCGTGATTTCGCCCGGTGCACTTAATTCCTTTTGCAACGCCAGCATCGCTTCGTGGTAGGAACGGGCGAGCGCGGTATCGAGCGCAAGTGTTCGCGTGCCATTTTCGCCATTGTGCAGCGCGACGACAACGTTGGTGCGGCCGCGCGAAACTTTTTCGTTAATCGTCTGTCGAATGCGCGGTTCCAGCTCGTTCAGATCGCGCGGCAGATTAACAACGATGTCGCTCTGTTTACGATTCACCGAGTTCAGTTCGACGCTGAATTTCGCGCCGTTGTCATCGACTTCGCCGCGGCCGTAGCCGGTCATGCTTCTCATCGTTAGTGAAGCTTTAGGAAAGAGTGAGCAAATAACAAATACAAAACTGCGCCCGGAAAATTCCCTATTAGTTCGTTAGGGCCGGGAATTCCGGCGACAATGGATTCTCCCGACCGCTTTATCGCCGGTTCTCGAGAAGGTGATCAAGCGCGCGTCGATGCGGCGACGGCATTGGAACGGTATGCAATTCGCGAATGGGAAACCACTGTCTGGAATTGTGCACGCGAGGTGAGTGCGGAGCCGCGAAGACCACGAGCGTGATGCGATGATGCGTGAACGGAAACTCGGAAACTTGGAGCGGCGCTTTTCCGGCTGGCTCCTTTGCAAGAGCCGGAAGAATCCATAACCCGCGCCAACGTTTGCGCGATTGTTCGAGAAGGACGCGGTCGCGCACATAATTAAATGAGTGCAGCTCTCGTAATCGTTTCTCGCTCGGAGGAGACTTCTTGATTGGAAGCAATGAGGGATTTTTCGCGCGACAAAATTCGCGCACTGGACAAATGCAACACCGCGGCGCGCGCGTGCACACGATCGCACCCAGATCCATGAGCGCTGAATTATGCATTCGTGCGCCGCGTCGCGGAACTAGTTGCGCGGCGATTTTCCAGAGTTCATTCCGGCCCGCACTGTCATCGACGGGCAGTTGCAGATCGAAAATGCGTGCCAGCACGCGGCCGATATTCGTCTCGACAAGTGGAGCGGAACGATCGAAGGCGAAAGTCGCGATTGCGTTCGCCGTGTAGCGGCCTGCGCCTGGCAGTTCCGCCAACTCTTCGGGCTGGCGGGGAAAAATGCCGCGATGTTTGTCTCTCAGAATTTCCGCAGCCGCATGCAGATTACGAGCTCGCGAGTAATAACCCAAACCTTGCCACGCGTGCAGCACTTCCGATTCGGAAGCGCGCGCGAACGCTTCGATGTTGGGAAACCGGCGAAGCCATCGCTCATAATATGGAATGACTGCGGATACCTGCGTTTGTTGCAGCATCACTTCCGAAATAAAAATGGCGTAGGGATCGGAAGTTCGTCGCCATGGAAGATCCCGGCCGTTCTTCCGATACCAGCGCAACAGACGGCGGCGAAATTGAGCGGCGTCTTTTTCTGAGAGATGTTTCGCTTCGCTCAACATGACGCGCTAAGAGGTGTTACCGTGAACGTTTTCACTGCGCCACTCAATACCGATCAAGTGGAGAAGTTGCGCGCTTTGCTGGACGAACTCGGTTTCACCTCTACGGCGAAACCGTACACGATTTTCTTTGCGCAGAAAAACAAGTTGAGCGTCGCTGTCTACGAGAAGGGTCCGAAAATTCTCGTGCAGGGCAGGGGTGTAGAAGAGTTCGTGCAGTTTGAGCTCGAACCGAAAGTTCTGGGCGAGGCAAGGCTCGGTTATGAAGAGGTGCACTCGCCGGAAATGTTCGAACCGCATTTCGGCATAGATGAAAGCGGTAAAGGCGACTTTTTCGGCCCGCTTGTTATTGCCGGGGTTTACGTCGATCGCGGCATCGCGCGTAAATTTCTGGAGGTCGGCGTGCAGGACAGCAAACGAATCAGTTCGGATGCGCGAATTCATGCGCTCGCAAATTCGATACGACAAATCGTTGGCGGCTTATTCGAGGTCGTTCTGATTGGTCCGGAAAAATACAACGAGCTTTACCGTAGCTTCGGGAATCTCAATGCCCTGCTTGGTTGGGGTCACGCACGCGTGATTGAGAATTTGCTCGCGAAGAAGCCGGATTGTCCTCGCGCCTTGTCGGATAAATTCGCTGACGTGCGCGTGATTGAGAGCGCGCTTCTGAAACACGGGCAGGCAATCAAGATGGAGCAGCGAACGAAAGCCGAGTCCGACCCAGCGGTGGCGGCGGCCTCGATTTTGGCACGGGAAGGTTTTGTGAATTGGCTGGAAAAACGCGGTCGCTCGCTTGGGGTTCGGCTGGGGAGAGGAGTGTCCGCGCCGGTTAAGAAAACCGCGGCAGAAATTGTGGCAGCACACGGCGCGGCCGCGCTGGAGCAGATCGCGAAAATCCACTTCCGCACCGCGCACGAGGTTGCGCCGGACCATTTCCCTGCTCCGCCCCCGCGGCGCGAGTGGCGAAAATAGTTTCCTTCAGCGAGACGGGCAAGCTTCCTGCTCTCATTTTGTCCGCTCTCGTGGAAACAAGATTGCTCATCCTAAATGCGGACCCGGTTTTCCAAGATCGCGCGCTCGCAGTCTTTGATATGATGGACGACATCGAGACGCGCATCGCCCGCACGATGGCAGAAGCGGTCTTTGTTTTGCTCGCCGAAAATTTCGACATTTTCGTGGTGGAAGGCGAGACCACGGTTGCGTTCGAACAGGCCACGAACGCGCGGCAACACTTTCCCTCCCTGCGCATCGTTTGTTTGACTCCCAAGCCACATGACGCGGAATTGGTCATGGACGCGCAACAGCAAAAAATCACGCTCCTTTCCGTTGAACGCAGCGAAAGATATTTGCGTTATCATCTGCGCAACATCATCCGCTCAGTCGGTACGCAGATGGTGATCCCAGCGGAGGGAATCGATCCATGCCATTCGCTCATCGGAAATCTGAATCAGTTTTCGGCGGCGGAAATTTTACAGATGAGTTGTCTGGGACAACGCAGCGGCCGCTTCACTTTCAAATCAGCGCGAGGAAACAGCGAGATTTATCTGCAGCTGGGTTCAATCCGACATGCTGTTTTTGGAACCTTGGAAGGAGAAGCGGCCGTCGCGGAAATTTTCCGGTGGCGCCAAGGCCGCTTCTATTTTGAAGAAGGCATCATTAGCCAGGTGCAGACGGTAGATCGGCCATGGGCGCATCTCTTGATCGATAACTTGCAAAAGCTCGATGAGACGCTCGAGCTCGTGACGGCAAAAAGTCACCGATGAGAGACCGGGAACTCGAGAGTCGTTTGCGATTGCTCACGCTCCAGTTGGAAAACTGGAAAAAATTGCACGATCTGATCACGTATGGTCTGGACAAGGCGAAGCCAATTATTTCCGCCGAGCAAGAGCGGCAGTTCACTGAGGTCCGGGGCAATCTCCTGCAGGAAACAGAGCACGTCCTTACGGAGGTGGATCTTTTGGGGGAGATTTCCGGTAAGGCGATGAATGTCTTGCAGCGTTGTGTGTCGATTCGCGGAGTGCGCGAATTGTCGAACGAAGAAGTGCGTCGACTCGAGTCGGAATGGAACGGCGTTTTTACCAAACTTGGGATCGCACAGGGGCAGCTGAAATCGCGCCGTAAATCTTTGTCGCGGCAAACGGCGTTTGCCTATTATTTCGAGCGGTTCTTGCAGCGGTCGGCTTGAGTTGGCCGCGCCGCCGCCACGGCGGCGCTTTTCAAGCCCCAGATTACTTTAGGACCTTAAGAATTATCCCGATCTTTTTTCGCAAATTCCCCGCTCACCTTCGGGTTGGTACTCGATTCCGTTATGAATGGGTAAGCTCACGAAACGGGACATTGTCGTAGCGATCAGCAACCAAACCGGAATGGTGCAGCACCAGGTTTTTGACGTGGTGCAGCGCACCCTCGACCATATTACAAACAGCCTGGCCAATAATGTCGCAGTGGAGCTCCGCAATTTCGGCGTGTTTCAGCCCCGCCTGACCAAACCGCGCGTTGGACGCAACCCGAATGAGCCTGGCAGCAGTTTCGTCATTCCACCACGCGCGACTGTGAAATTCAAAGCTGGAAAAATCATGCGCCAGCGCGTGGAAAAGCTTTCCCGCGAGCTGAAGGAAGCCGCAGAGAAACGCGAGGCAACTCCGGTTCCGAACAACGGCCAGACGACGGCCGGGCCCGACGCCTAATTGCCGTTCGGCGATGGCCCCGCCGGAGCTGGAACTATTTCCGGCTCGAGTATTTTTTTGATGGCGCCTTCAAGACGCTCAAAATTGATTGGCTTGGTCAGATGTTCGGAAAATCCAGCGTCTCGTGCGCGTGTGATGTCGTTTTCCATTCCGAAACCGCTCAACGCGATGCCGCGCAAGCCTTTTGTCGCGCGTAGTTCCTGCATCAGTTCATAACCGCTGCGATCCGGCAACCCGATGTCACTAATAACCAGATCAAAATTTTCTTCAGAAGCTTTCTCCACAGCTTGGTCTGCGGAGTTCGCGAGCGTGATCTTATACCCGCGTCGCTCGAGCATCATTTTCATGCCGATGCACGTATCCTGATGATCGTCCACCACGAGTAAGCGTCGCGGGCGGGTGTGACCATCTAATTTCGTTAGGGCAGCATCGGGTTCCCGCGGTTTTTCTTCGGCATGCGTGCGGGCTGGCGCGTCCACCGTCTTGAGTGTGACCGTGAATGTTGAGCCTTTGTCTTTACCCGCACTTGCAACTTCGATTTCTCCGCCGTGCGCTGCAATCATTGCCTTGGAAATAGCGAGCCCAAGACCCAAGCCACCAAATCGGCGAGTGATAGAACTTTGTCCCTGTTCGAAGGCATTGAAGATTTTGTTCAACTTGGCCTCTTCGATACCAATACCAGTATCGGTAATTTTAATTTCAACTTCGCCCGGAGATGGATTGAAGGTCTCAATCACAATTCTACCTTTTGCCGGGGTGAACTTGACCGCGTTCTTAATGAGATTCCAAAACACTTGCTGCAAGCGCGCCGGATCGGCTTCGGCATAGGTGCGCTCCGCTCGTAAACGGAATTCGACGTGCTGATCTTTCCCCGCGATTTCGTCACGACAAATTTCGTAGGCGCGCTGCAGGATTTCGTGAACACTCGCGATCTCGAAAGTGAGCTGCAGTTTTCCTTTTGCGATGCGCGTGACATCGAGCAGATCGTCGATCAAGCGCGCTTCCAGCTCCACGTTTCTGCGAATGACTTCCAAGGCATGACGCACTTCGGGTGAGTCGGAGCTGGTGGCTTCGAGTTCGCCCACCATGGCAATTACCGGCGAAAGCGGGTTGCGCAGTTCATGAGATAGCAGCGCGAGGAACTGATCTTTAGCGGCATTAGCGCCGATCAATTCTTTCCGCAAAGTGACGTCGCGTGTTTTATCTTCGACCAGATAAAGCACTCCCTGGATCGTTTGTTGCGCGTCCTGAAGCCGAAGAAGATTCACGTTCACGTAACGCGTGGCGCCAGTCACATCGGTAAATGGATGTTCGATCAATTGAAAGGGCGCGCCGAAATTCAAAACTTTTTCGATGGCTTCCTGCGGAGCGATTTTCACTTCATCGTAAGTCGCTTCATTGATATCTCTGCTTTCCGACAATTGCCCGAAGCGCCTGGCCATTTGCGCGAAAGCCTCGTTAGCGGTGAGAAAATTTTGCGAACCCGGATCCACGAGCGCGATGCCGCTAGGCATGTTGGCCAGAATCTTCTCGTTAAAAGTAATCTCGCGCTCAATCCGGCGCGCCGCTTCCGTTTGACGGCGGTAAAACTTTCCGAAAAGCCACGCTGCCAATGCGGTTCCCGCAATTAGCCAGGCAACCGGCCACATCAATTTTCGCAAGAGATCCTGCAACGGCTGATAGGCGACCTCTCTTGGTTGCGCGACTACCGTCGTCCAACCGCTGGTCTCGATTGGACTGAATGCATAAAGATTTCCGTGTCGCTCGAGATGGAGGTTTTTACTTTTGCGAATGTCGGCGATCAAACTGTCGTTATCCGTCGTGCGTAGGCCGGGGTTGGCGCGGAAATCTTTCGTAAAAAGTGCCGCTCCGTTTTGATCGAAAATCTGACAAAACGACTGATCGCTGAATCCAATCGTGGATAAGCGACGTCCGATGCGTTCGACCAAGACCGACACGCCCATGAAACCGACCACCCTCCCATCCTGCGTGCGAACGGCGCCTACGATGTCGGAAACGAGCCGACGATCGGGTTCGCGGGGATGCACCTGCGAGACATATGCGCCCGAAGTGGCGAGCGCTCCATCACGCCAAAGGCTGGAGGAGAAGTCCTGTCCGACCAGATCGGGAGTGGCCGGTACCGACGCGACAAGACGACCGTCGATGTCGGTGATGAACATTCCATCGATGCGGGGATGGGAAAAATAAGTCTGACCAACCCATTGCTGCCCGACCGCTTGCCGATTGGGATCGGTCAGAATTTTCGCGACGTTAGGCTGTGTCTGGTAATACTCGATCACACTGCTCTTGCCCGCGAGATCGTCTCCCACCAGATGCGCGATCAGCTGCACGAACGTTTGCCGGTCGCGCAGAATTTTTGTTTCCAGCGTTTTGGTCAGAATTGTGTAGGAAACCCACAGCATCAGCATCGAGGGCACCCAACCCGCCAGCAGAATGGCGAAAACAATATTGACTCGCTCGAAACGACCCCGGCTCGTGTAGGCGATTCTACCCGGCGATTCCATCGTTTAATTGATCGGCTCGGTCGGTCGATGAGGCAAGGGCATAGAGCGTGGGGCGTTATTGATTCGTTTCTATCGCCTGGTTCGATTCCCGCGCCGCCTCGTGAATTTTCTTTATTTCCGCTATGCCCAAGACTCCCGCGGCCGGCGAATCGACCGTTGATTTGATAGCGTTTATCCGCGTGCGAAGTTTTTGAAATAACGGCACGTGCGCGACCGTCGGAGCCAGCGTCTTTAATTCTTCGCAAAAATAATCGACCAAATCTGGTTGCGACAAAACGTGTGCTCGCTCGGGCGAAAAATCGGCTTCGACGGCGCCGGCGCAAATTTCCAAACCGCGTAACCAACCGCCCAAGCTAATTAAGTGAGCGATCTTTTGGTCGCGTAATTCAGTCATCGCCTGCTCAACATCTGTCTGCGTGGACATAAGTTCATTTTGGACTGCGGGCCATTCGCCACGCTTGGCCAGCTCGGTCAAACTTGCGCTATGACGAGTGACCCGATCCGCCACGCTCAGCCTCTGCGCCTGGCGTAGCAAGTTGCGCCCAAAATCTTCGACGAGATCGTTTTTCTTGCACGCGACAAGCAGAAAACCGTCAGCAATGAGTCCACCGAAAATGAGCGCCATTTGCTCGCGGCTCCCATGAGCCGGTTGCGAGTAATCGCGGCGCAGCTGATCGAAGGGGAGCGGCTTGAGCTCGTCCAGTTGTTGGAAGATGCGTGTGATCGATGGCGCCGTGTATCGATTTACCCCAAGTTCTTCATGCTCGTAATCCTGCTCGGTCATGCTATGCTCCTGAGCGCAAAGAGGCGGAAGATTTTCCGTTGCAAATGCGCCGCAAATCCAGAAGACAATGGCGACCGTACCGGGCGGCCGACGCGTTTTAAAGATTACAAGTTTCACGAGGTAAAACGCCATTTTTTGATTTGACGGAAGGCCCGGAAGCGGCATCATGTCGCCCTTGCCGGGTCTCTCTGCGGCACTCACTTACACTATTATGCACGGCAGCGTTGGATACCTGGTTTGGACGATCTGTTACTTGGCCGTCCTCTTTGGCCTTTCTGCGTACGGGATCCATCGCTACGTCATTATCTATCTTTTCCTAAAAAATAGGAAGAGGGTGTCGGTACCGGCCGGGCGTTTCGAGCAACTGCCCAAAGTCACCGTCCAGCTACCGATCTTCAACGAGATTTACGTCGTTGAACGCTTGCTCAAATCAGTAAGCGCGCTGGATTATCCGCGAGACCTATTGCAAATCCAGGTCCTCGACGATTCAACCGATAACACGCGCGACGTTACAAGTTCGTGTGTCGAGGAATTGCGTAGCCGGGGATTTGATGTCGAGCTCATCCATCGAAGTGATCGTGTCGGGTTTAAAGCGGGAGCACTGGCTACTGGTCTCAAGTCCGCACACGAGTTCGTTTGCATTCTAGACGCTGATTTCGTTCCGCCGCCGGATCTGCTGCTCCGCACCGTTGATTTTTTTACCGATCCGAAAGTCGGAATGATTCAAACGCGCTGGGGACATTTGAACCGATGCTACTCCCTGCTCACTCGTGTGCAGGCGATGTTTTTGGATGGGCACCTTCTGCTTGAGCAAACGGCGCGCAGTCGTAGCGGGCGATTCTTTAATTTCAACGGCACAGCCGGGCTGTGGCGTCGCTCCTGCATCGAGGAAGCGGGAGGCTGGCAGCACGATACCCTCACGGAAGACCTCGATCTGAGTTACCGCGCACAACTTGCAGGTTGGAAGTTTGTTTTCCTCCCCGACGTGGTTACGCCCGCGGAGCTTCCGGTCGATATGAACGGCTTCAAATCGCAGCAGCATCGCTGGACCAAAGGTTCGATTCAAACCTGCAAGAAACTGCTACCCACTATTTGGCGCAGTGAATTACCATTGTTGATCAAGCTCGAAGCCACGGGCCATTTGATGTCGAACTTCGCTTATCTGCTCCTCGCTTGTCTTTGCGTATTGCTGCATCCTGCGACCGGCGGCCCGACTGGTTGGGTGCGAACTTTTCTCATCGATATCCCGATCTTTCTTACCGCCTCCCTTTCCGTCGCGGTCTTTTATATTTGCGCGCAACGTGAATTGAATCCGCGCACCTGGATGAAGGAAATACTATTACTCCCTTGCTTGCTCGCGCTCGGCGTCGGCCTTTCGCTCAACAATGCGCGCGCCGTCCTCGAAGCGATGTTCAATCATCAATCCGATTTTGCGCGCACACCGAAGTACGGGATCGAGCGGAAAGCTCAACCGTGGCGGGATTGTAAATACATGCCGCTAAAATCGCTCCTCCCCATTTTTGAAATGGCGTTCGCGGCCTACTTCACCTACTTCGTCTGGTTCGCGATTGCGCATGAGCAATATCTTTCGCTGCCATTTCTCCTCATGTTTCAAGGCGGTTTTCTTTACGTCTCCATTTCATCGCTCGCGCAATGGTGGCCGAAGTTTAACTTCGGGGCGGCGCGCAGCGGAGCGGCAATTCCTGCGTGACAACGAGGAAATCTCTGATAAATACCCGCCCGATGTTTCGCGCCATCGCTTCTTGTTTCACGCTGCTTCTGTCTCTCGCGTCCCTGCACGCTGGCACGGAGATCGTAACGTCTGATCGCGTCATCGTTAGCGTGCGCGACCAAAAGCTTATGCTCGTGCAAGGCGGTGGCCGGGTTGCCCTTTATCCTATTTCAACTTCCAAATTCGGACTTGGTGATGCCTGGGGCCGGATGACAACTCCTCTTGGGTTTCTGCAAGTCGCGCAAAAAATTGGCGATCATGCACCGGTGGGAGCGGTTTTTCACAAACGGCGTTTCACGGGCGAAATTCTCGCGCCCAATGCGCCTGGTCGCGACCCGATCACGACGCGCATCATTTGGCTGCGCGGTCTCGAGCACGAAAATGCGCACGCCTTCGCGCGCTGCATTTACATTCATGGAACGCCACAAGAGCAATTTATTGGACGGCCCGCCAGCTACGGTTGCATCCGCATGAAGGCGAGTGATGTGGCGGAACTCTATAATAGACTAAACATCGGAACGCTCGTACAGATCGTGCCAGATCGTTTGCCGAAAGTGCCGAAAGCGAAAACGTTTCGCAGTGCTCCGGCGGGAAATCCGGTACCTGGCACACTCGTCCCCCTCGGGAAAACTATTGCGATGAACGGAAACTTTGCGGGAACGACCACACCCGGCGCGATTCGTTAGGCAAAATAAATGGCAAATACCAAATCCGCAGCAAAACGCGCTCGACAGACTGCGCGCCGCGCCTTGCGCAACCGCGGCGTTCGTTCGCGTCTGCGCGGAATGCAAAAACGCGCCTCTGCTGAAAGCGCCAAATCCGACCCGAACGAGATTCGGACTTTAATTTCGGCAATCGATAAAGCGGCCAAGCGCGGCATCATTCACCGAAACGCCGCAAATCGGCGCAAAGCTCGCCTCAACAGATCGTCGAGGACCGCCGCGGCTTAGTTGCCGGTCGTGGCCAAATCACCTTTGCATATCGCGCAGGACGGTTAAAATTCCTGCGATGATTCCTGCTTTCCTGCTCATATTGTTTGTTGTCGCGTACCGGATCGCGGCCGGGCTGTTGATTACCTCCGGCGCGGGGTGGCTTTCCAACTTCGCTCCGTTCGCCGCCATCGCGCTTTGTAGCGCCGCTTATTTTCCGTCGAAGTTAAAGCTCTCTGTCCCTCTGATCGCGCTTTTTATTTCGGACGTCGTTCTAAATGTTTATTACAGTGCTCCGCTTTTCACCGGCCACATCGTGGGCCGTTACCTTGCACTCGCGTTAATTGGTTGCATCGGCATCCTGCTGCAGAACAGAGCTTCATTTAAGACAATGCTTCCGGCATCGATCGTCAGCTCCGGCCTTTTCTATTTTATCAGCATCGTTTTTTCCTGGGTGAGCGATCCCGGTTACGTCAAGAATTTCGCCGGCTTAATTCAAGCGCTCACCGTCGGTTTGCCGCAATACAGCGCCACTCCTTCCTGGATGTTTTTTCGCAACTCGCTCGTAAGCGATCTGCTTTTCACTGTTCTCTTTGTCGCTTGCATAAAATTTGCAAGGAGCGCTGAGCGTTCACGCGCCGGCGCGACGATGCCGCGAGCTGCCTAAACGCTCATGCAGCGCGCGGAGCAACGCGACGAAGTCGACATGCTCGCGCTGATGCTGTTGATCCGGCGTTTTGAAGAGCGCGCCAGTCAGCAATATCAGGCGCAGAAAATCGGCGGGTTCTGTCATCTTTACATCGGCCAGGAAGCGGTCGTTGTCGGCGCGCACGCGGCAACGCGCTCAGACGATTACTTCATCACCGCTTACCGCGATCACGCTCACGCGCTTGTCAAAGGCACCACCGCCGATGCGTGCATGGCTGAACTTTTCGGCAAGGACACGGGGTGCTCAAAGGGTCTCGGTGGTTCCATGCATTTTTTCGATCGCAAGAACAATATGTACGGCGGGCACGCAATTGTCGGTGCGCACGTGCCGCTCGCTACGGGCATGGCGTTCGCATCGAAGTATCGCGGAGAAGATCGTGTGACACTTTGTTTTTTTGGCGACGGCGCAATTAACCAGGGCGGCTTTCACGAAGCGCTCAACCTCGCGGCGCTTTACAAATTGCCGGTTGTTTTTATTTGCGAAAACAACCTGTTTGCCATGGGCACGTCGGTGAAACGTTCGACGTCGTTGAAGCAGATTGTCGATCGCGCTGAAGGCTACGATATACCCGGCGAGATCGTGGACGGAATGAACTTTCGTGAAGTGCGCGATAAAATCGGCGAAGTCGTCACTTCAATCCGAAAGGATTCGCATCCGGCTTTTATTGAAGCGCAAACATATCGTTATCGCGGCCACTCGATGTCCGACCCGGCGAGTTATCGCACGAAGCAAGAACTGGAAAAGTATCGCCTCGACGACCCGATCACGCGTCTGCGCGCGCAACTCACGCGTGAGGAAAAATTGACTAACGAACAATTCGACGCACTCGACAAGCGCGCGAAGGAAGCTGCGAGTGCGAGCGTGAAGTTTGCCGAACAAAGTCCGGAACCTCCACTCGATAAACTTTACGATTACACGTTCGTGCCATGACGACCGAGATGCGCGAAATCACATATCGACAGGCGCTCAACGAAGCGCTCGCGGAGGAGTTGGAGCGCGATGCCGATGTTTTTTTGATGGGCGAAGAAGTCGCCGAATACAACGGCGCTTACAAAGTCAGCCAGGGTTTGCTCGAGCGCTTCGGACCGAAACGGATCATCGACACGCCGATCAGTGAGAATGGTTTTGCCGGCATGGGAGTCGGAGCCGCCATGTGCGGCCTGCGCCCCATCATCGAGTTCATGACCTTCAGCTTTTCTCTTGTCGCTTTCGATCAGGTCGTAAACAACGCGCCGAACATGCTCACGATGTCGGGAGGGCAATTTAATATTCCGATCACTTTTCGCGGACCGAATGGTCCGGCGCATCAACTCGGCGCGACGCACTCGCACGCGACTGAATGTTTGTATGCGAACGTTCCGGGACTGAAAGTTTGCACACCGGCGACACCGCGCGACGCAAAAGGTCTCTTGAAAACTGCCGTGCGCGACAACAACCCCGTACTCGTTTTAGAAGCAGAGCTTCTTTACAGTTCGAAGGGATTAGTGGAACCGCTGGAAAGCGAGTTACTAATCCCGCTCGGCGAAGCGGAAGTGAAACGCGAGGGCAGCGATGTCACGGTGATCTGTTATGCGCAGACGGTGCCGCTCGCCCTGGCCGCAGCAGAGAAACTCGAGGATGAAGATATCAGTGTCGAGATAGTTGACTTGCGCTCGATCAAGCCTCTCGATGAGAAAGCGATTTTCGCTTCTATCGCGAAAACGCATCGCGTTGTGATTGTCGAACAAGACCGACCGTTCTGCGGCGTCGGCGCCGAAGTTTGTTATCGCATTCAAAAAAGTGTTTTCGATGAGCTCGATGCACCGATCATCCGCGTTTCACAAGAAGACGTGCCGATGCCATACAACGAGCGCTTGGAGAAAGCGGTGCTGCCAAGCGCAGACAAATTAATCGCCGCAGTGAAAAAGGTCTGCTACGCCTAACGAGTTATGCCTGAAATCCAGATGCCCAAACTGAGCGATACGATGACGGAGGGGACTCTCGTTTCGTGGAAAAAGAAGAAGGGGGACAAGGTTTCCGCCGGCGAAGTCATTGCTGAGATTGAAACGGACAAGGCGACGATGGAATGGGAATCGCCGGAAGATGGAACGCTCACCGAGATTTTTGTCGAGGAAGGGGGAAAGGTGAACGTCGGGGACAAGATCGCCTTTATCGGGGAAGAAGGCGCAAAGCCAGCCGAACAGGAAAACAAGGCAGGATCAGAGGAAGCGGAAGCGGAAGAAAAGAAAGAAGAAAAAAACCCGCAAGCGGAAACCGCGAAACCGGCGCCTGCGAAAGAAGAGAAAAAAGAGACAGCGCCACCGCAGGAAACGCAGAAGACGGCAAACCGCGAGGAACCGAAGAAGGAAGAAAAATCCAAGCCGAGATCGGACGGTGACGAAGCGCGCGTGAAAGCTTCGCCTGTGGCAAGGCGTGTCGCGGCTGAACTAGGCGTCAATTTAGCCAGTGTGACAGGCACGGGTCCAGAAGGTCGCGTAACCGAAACAGATGTACGCGCGGCCTCGAAATCAAAAACTGGCGCGCCCCAGAAGACGCCAGTAGCCAGTCGTGCGCCTTCCGTTAAAGCTGGTCATGGCGCGCGCATCAATCTTTCCGGAATGCGCAAAGGCATCGCGGAACGTCTCGTTGCGAGCAAAGCGCCGGTCCCTCATTTTTACCTTAACATCGATATCGACGCCGGACCGCTCCTGGCTGCGCGCGCGGAATTGAAATCAGGCGGGGAAGGTACCGATACGTCGAAAATCACGGTGAATGATTTTGTTCTCAAAGCGGCAGTGATGTCTGCCATCAAAATTCCCAAGGCGAATGCATCATTCGACAACGACGCGATCGTGCAGTACGCCGATGTCGATCTTGGCATCGCGGTAGCGATCGACGATGGACTGCTCACGCCCGTTATTCGTGCTGCGCAAAACAAATCGCTGCGCGGGATCAGTGAGATGGCGAAGGATCTGGCGCACCGCGCACGCAACAAGCGAATGAAGCCGGAAGAATTTCAGGGAGGAAGTTTCACCGTCTCCAATCTCGGCGGCATGGGCATCGACAGTTTTTCAGCCATCATTAATCCGCCGCAAGGTTTCATCCTCGCCGTCGGCGCCATTTCAAAAAAACCAGTCGTCGATAATTGCGATCAAATCGTCGTCGGCCACCGCATGTCGATCTGGATGAGCTGCGACCATCGTGTCATCGACGGCGCGCTCGGCGCGGAGTATTTGAAAGAACTCCGGCATCTTCTCGAAAATCCTGCGCTGCTTCTCGTTTAATTGCCCGGGAGCGCGGAGCAGAAATTCACTTCCGCTCAGCTTCCAGAAATTTAAGGCATGCGCGGGCCACGAATTCGTTTCCGGCGGCGTTGTAATGGCTGTAAAACGAACGCGAGATGTAGAGCGAGAGCGGGTCTGGATGCCGGGCGAACTCTTCGGAAAGATCGAGGCACGGGATTCTCAGCGATTTGACAATCGACAATATCCTTCCTCTGTGTCGCCAAACTCGACTGTCGGCCATTTTCTGACTGTATCTGGTTTGGTCCGGCAGATAGACAAAGTAGAACTCGGCCCCTGATTGTTTCGCCCTTTGTTCCGCCACGGGGAGGATTTTCTGAAAGAGCGAGAATTCATCTTCCGTTATCTGCTGGTCCCAGCCGATGGTGGCCATTAGTCTGCGGCGGGATGCAGCCTCTGCCAAGGCTCGCAAATGAACCAGGCGGACGATCCGCACAATGGGCCAATTCCGTGCGCGGTTGATTATACTACGACGCTGGGCGGGACGACGTGTTCTGTTCGGTTCCGTAAGCTGCTTCTCTTTCGCATCGCAATACAGCTTGAGCAATTGATCGACCAGGTTCTGCCGGTCTGCCAGGTGCTGGGAATAGCCATCGTTCAAATATAAGGTCAATAGCGGCGAGGTCTTTTCCTCGATCAAGTCGAGCAGATCATTTCCTTCAGCGTACAGCCAAAAAACCACGCGTGGCCGTAACCTGAGGCCGTATTCGGTGAGTGTTGATAGTTCAAGCAAAGACCCGTTGGCCCAGTAGCCGAGATTGATCGCGGGTTGACCCAACTGGCGCATCCGGCCTGCGATATCATCCCCCTGTTTGACGCTGGCACCATGAACGAAGGAATCACCAATCAACACAGTCGGCGCAATATTGCCAGAATAAGTACCCGGCGGGTTGTTGAACCCATATTTATCGCTGAGGTACGACGTCCAGAACCCTGATTCTTTGGAAAGCACCGTCATGGTTCGAGAGATGCCCGCTAACGGAAAGACGCGAGCCGAGCCATCAGCTAACCCCTCCGAGCGAATTAGGCGACTCGGGACCACGGCTGGATACGCAGGTCCCGAGCGGCGAAGCTCGTTCAAAACCGCCAACTTCTCCCGGAAATCAGTCTTCGGCATCATCGGCTCGCCGAAAGCCTTGAGGTGCGGTTTGAACACCAGGACGCACACCTCGAGAAGGAGCAAGGTCAAGAGGGACGACAAACTGATGAGACACACGCGCACTTTGTTTTCGAGCGAAAACGTCGCCGCCCATCCGAATCCTGCCGCGAGCACGGCGGCTGTGAGGGCGACGGGGAGGTTCACATCTCTGCCGTCCTTCACCACTTTGTAGAGTAAAACCGCGGCAAAAAACAGGCACTGGCCCAACAGCAGCCAATTGACGATTCGAATCCAGCGCGGCCGGGGCACGATCGGAAGGGGGGCTGTCACATTAGGATGAGGAATGCACGCTCCCGATTATAGAGCCGTGTCAGAAACGATTCTACGCAGCAGATCGGCAAATCCAATTTCGGCGCAAACCTTAGAACAAGGTGTAAATGAATGGCGCGGCGGCGGTGCCTCCCAGCACCACCAGCACGCCTAGGATTAGCAGGCCCGCGACCACAGGAATCAACCAATACTTCTTGTGTTGTTTGAGCAACAACCACAGGTCCGCGAGCAAACTTGGTTGTTGTTTGGTGCTGGCAGCCTCAAAGGAAGTCTTTTGGTCGTTCATCACGCTTACTATAAAGGTTCAGAATTGGCTAAAGTAACGCTTGGCATCGGTGATTTGTTCAGCTTCCCGCCAGTAGCTGGCTGCTCCCTTGTCCGGTCGCTTCGGAAACGGCGCCCGTCCGATGAGGTTCAGCAAAAGGCCTGTCGGGGTCAAGATCAAAAAATAAAAACCGGCAACTAAAAGGTTGCTCACCACAAGGCCGATGGAGGAGGCCACAACGTACCACGCCATATAGAAAGGCCTCGCCAGAACGGACAGAGCGAGCAACAACATCCCCACACACAATCCAACGCCCCCAAGCCACAAGGAAGGCTCGATCGCCCAATAGCCCGACATTACTCGCCGCAGAAAAAAAAGCACGATTGCCACACATGGAAACCCGATCACCAAACTCCAGGCGAACTTTCGCTTCTCCGCCAGTCCTGGGCGCCAGTTGACTTCTTTAAAGGGGTTGATCATTCGATGCTCACTCGCGCTAATCCAATTGGAAGCTGTCGATATATTTCTTGCGTTCGGACTGGTCACCGGCCGGCTGGTCGGGCCGCAGGAGAACGCAATTCTCTAAAACCAACATGTCCATCTCTGTCGCCATGAAGCAGCGATATGCGTCCTGGGGTGTGCAGACGATCGGTTCGCCGCGAATGTTGAAGCTCGTGTTTATAATTACGCTGCAGCTGGTCTGGCGTTTGAATTCTTTTATCAAACGATAGTACCGCCCATGCCGCTTTTCATCCACCGTTTGGATACGCGCGGACATATCCACATGAGTCACAGCCGGAATCGAGGACCGTTTCACATTCACGCGTTTGCGCAGGTCCGGGTCCTTCATCAATGTGTGCTGCCCTGGTGTCAAAGCGCACTGGAGGTCTTTGCGCACGTCTGCGACCAAAAGCATGTAGGGCGATTCGCGATCCAATTCAAAGTAATCCGACACGTCTTCTTGCAGGACGCATGGAGCAAAAGGCCGAAACGATTCGCGGTACTTGATCCGCAGGTTCATGATGGACTGCATTTCTTCATTTCGCGCATCCCCGATGATGCTGCGCGCCCCGAGCGCGCGGGGTCCGAACTCCATTCGGCCATGAAACCAGCCGACCACCTGCCCAGCGGCCATGGCTTCAGCTACGGCTCGGAGCAAATCCGGTTCGTTTTCAAAGTGCGTGTACGGGATTTTCCGGGAATCAAGAAACGAGCGAATTTCGTCGGTTGCAAAATTAGGTCCAAGGAGGGAGCCCCGCAACGCGTCATGCCCGTTGCTTGCGCGTGGGTGGTCGAGTAATTGGTAATGCACAAATAGGGCGGCGCCCAAAGCGCCTCCGGCATCCCCGGCCGCTGGCTGAATCCAGATATCGTCGAAGATGCCTGAGCGCAGAAGCTTTCCATTGGCCACGCAATTCAAAGCCACGCCTCCAGCCAGGCACAGATAACGGGAACCCGTGAGTGTCCTGGCGGTTCGCGCCATTCGCAAGATCACCTCCTCGGTCACCGCCTGTATAGAAGCGGCCAAATCCATCTCCCGCTGAGTGATCATGCTCTCGGACTTGCGCGGTGGACCATCGAAAAGCTGATCAAACTGCCCATTGGTCATGGTCAAGCCCTGGCAGTAATTGAAATATCGCATGTCCATCGCGAGGGAACCATCTTCGCGGAGATCGATCAGCTTCTCGAGGATCACATCCCTATACTTGGGTTCCCCATAGGGAGCGAGGCCCATCAATTTGTATTCCCCCGAATTAACTTTGAAGCCCGTGAAATACGTGAACGCGCTGTAAAGCAACCCCAAGGAATGCGGGAATTGCAGCGTCTTGAGAATCTTGATTTGATTGCCTTTTCCGTGGCCAATCGTCGCGGTGTCCCATTCTCCGACGCCATCGATGGTTAGAATAGCGGCCTCCTCATACGGCGATGGAAAGAAGGCGCTGGCCGCATGGGATTCGTGATGGCCGGTAAACGCGACAGGCTTTCGATAGCGCCCTTCGAGCGATCGGCGAATTTCACGGGGCAGATGCAGCTTCGTCTTCAACCACAAAGGGATCGCCATCATAAACGACTGGAGACCCACTGGCGCAAAATTCACATACGTCTCGAGCAAGCGATCGAATTTCAAGAGCGGCTTGTCGTAGAACACGACGTAATCGAGCGCCTCCGGACTTAGAGCCCCTTCCTTCAGGCAATAGTCGATTGCGTGCTTGGGAAAATTGAAGTCGTGTTTGACCCGGGTGAACCGCTCCTCTTGCGCCGCGGCCACGATCTCTCCGCCAGCGATCATTGCTGCAGCGCTGTCATGATAATAGGCGGAGATGCCCAAGACAGTCGGACCGTTGTTCATGATTCCACCGCGATAGTAATGCTGGCTGTTATGCGCAAGCAAGAAGCGTGCGGTTCGTCATGGCACCCATCCACCAGTATTGTTGCTCGTTTGATCTAGGGCGCCGTCGTTTCCCAGATCATAAAAGCGTCCAAGTCTTGCTTCGTTCGTTGCAAGGCAAGCGCCAGGATGGTGGCGTCATCGAGGAAACCGATCGCGGGAATTGCGTCAGGAATTACGTCGAGCGGACTGACGACGTAGATGATAGCGGCAATGATTACGACGAGCGCGGTTTCGGGCACCGCGCGGTATTCGCTGCGATAGTAGGCGCGAATCAAACGCAACATTGTTTGCAGGTATGGCCACGTGTCTTTGAATGAATCCTTTGGTAAAGATTTCGCCTGCTTCGACGCTTCCTGAAAGAGAACGCCCAAGCGTTGCGGGTCGTTGACGTAGGATTTCGCGTTCCACACTGCTTGTGCGAACGCAGCTTCGAGCCGTGCCTGCAGCGAAGTGCTGGTATCTACTTTCATCGCAGGCTTGGGCGCCTTTTTCGCTGCTCGCTTTTTAGCCTTGGTCTTTTTCATCCGTCGATAATCAGAGCAGTTCTATCTGCTGCTGAGAAGTCGATTCGTTAACGACCCTTCTTGATTCGACTCGTTGCCTCAGCGAGTTTCGGCGACTTCACGTTCCGACAGCAGATGAGCAACACGCGAGACCTCTACCTCGATTTGATGAAACGGATACTGCTGAATCTCATCTTCAGTGACGAGGAGCGGGGCCTAAAGCAATTTGATAAACAAGCGCGCATCGAAGGGCGCGAGTGGCCAGCGATCGCTCACACCATGATCGGATGGAAACGGCTCGAAAACATCCAACACTGCATGGAAGACATTTTGGCCCGAAACGTCCCCGGCGATTTGATCGAGACTGGGGTGTGGCGCGGGGGGGCGACCATTTTCATGCGCGCAGTTTTGAAGGCGTATGACGTCACCGACCGGTGCGTGTGGGCGGCGGACTCTTTTCAGGGCCTTCCCAAACCGGATCCGACACGATACCCGGCCGACGAAGGCGATAACTTATACAGCTATTCCGAACTCGCCGTCTCCCTGGATGAAGTTCGTGCGAATTTTGAAAAGTACGGGTTGCTTGATGAGCAAGTTCGCTTTTTGCCGGGATGGTTTCGCGACACGTTGCCGACAGCTCCTATCGATCGTTTGTCGCTCATCCGCCTTGATGGCGACATATACGAATCCACTTACGTGGCGATGGAAAGCCTTTACCCGAAACTATCGCCGGGCGGTTATCTGATCGTGGATGACTACGGAGCTTGCGCTGGTTGCAAGAAGGCAGTGCACGATTTTCGAGAAGCCCACAAGGTCACGGATGAAGTCATCCCGATCGATTGGACTGGCGCGTACTGGCGCAAGAGCGGTTAGGCAGAGACGTCTTTCATCGCCAGAAGAGTCTGCGAGGGCGCGCGTTTAAGCGCGCCTTTTCTTGATTCGATACACGGTGTCAGCGAGCATGAGCTCGCATGGACGAGCAGCGTGAACGAAAATTACGCATCTCTTCCTTTGCTCTCCACGCGGCGCGCGGGATGATTCGCGACCAGAAGATGCGTCGCAACACGATGTTTCTCCTCCTTCTCGCGGCGCTCGTACTTTTGTTTTGCGGTTCAACATTTCTGCAAACGAGATTGAGTCCGCACGAGCATCCGGTCGCGTTTATTGTCTTTTGGTTCGTCTGCGTTTGGTTGACGTTCACCGTTTTCCTGCTCGCGATTTTTGACATCCTTCTCGTGCGCGCCCAGAGGCGGAAACTCGAAAAGACTTTGCGCGCGGGGCTAGTTCCCAATCCCGATTCTTCAACGACGAGGGAGAATTAGGCGAAGCAAACATGGAAGAGCGTTCGTCTTCATCGCCGCGCTTCGCACAGGGAAGCAGCTACAGATCGCGGGAAGAGATGGAGGCAACGGAATGCGCCACACTCGCGGCCTTCGCGCAAAAATCCGGCGACTCGCGTGGGCGCAAATTTCCCGAGCAGAGCCATGCTTATCGTACCGAATTCCAGCGCGATCGTGCCCGCATTATTCATTCGCGCGCCTTTCGCCGTCTGGAATACAAGACGCAGGTCTTTCTTAATGGCACGGGCGATCATTTGCGCACGCGTCTGACGCATTCGATCGAAGTCGCATCGATCAGCCGCACGATCGCGCGCGCGCTGGCGTTGAACGAAGATCTCGCGGAAGCGATCGCGCTTGCGCACGATCTCGGGCATTCGCCGTTCGGTCATTCGGGGGAGGAGATGCTGGCGGAATGTATGTGCGAGCATGGCGGGTTCGAGCACAACCGGCAAAGTTTGCGCGTGGTGGAGTTGCTGGAAAATGCGTATCCGAGATTTCCAGGACTGAATCTCACTTTCGAACTGCGCGAAGGTCTGCAAAAGCACCAGGCATTTTACGATCCACCTGAGCCTAACGAGGAGAAATATCGTTGCCCTTCACTTGAAGCACAGATCGCCAATCTCGCAGACGAAATTACCTACTACAGCCACGATCTGGACGACGCCGTGGATTTCGAAATTCTCGATGCGATGCAACTTCAGGAAAGCGCGGTTTGGCGGCGGAGCCACGTCACCATCCTGGAACGTTACCCGGAAGTCCGCGAACCAGAGCTTCACAAATTGATCATCCGTGACATCATCGGCGTCCAGGTTCAGGACGTGGTGCAGACGAGCGCGGATTCGATCGCGCAGGCAAATGTGCAGAGCGTTGATGAAGTAAGGCAACAGCCGACGCCGCTCATTCGCTACGGCGACGAGTTACTCAAGGCGAATCGCGAATTGCGGAAGTTTCTGGATCGGAATGTTTATTTTCATCCGCGCGTGGCAAAGGTGAACCAGCGCGCCTGCGAAATGTTGCGAAGTGTTTTCGAGGCGTATGTGCGCGAGCCAATTTCGTTAGGCGCGGCGGCGACGAAACGGATAGAAAGCGAAGGCTTGCACCGCACAATCTGTGATTACATCGCGGGGATGACCGATCGCTATTTGCTCGAAGAGCACGCGCGCATGGCGCAAGAGGCTCGTTAGGCAAAAGCGCTGCCGGTTTCCTCGCGCAGATATTGGATGACCAGTCGCAACCGTTGATTGACGGATAATTCCTCGAGCACTTCCTGCCGGCGCAACGGATCGCTGATGAATGTGAAAGCCATCAGGTCGGCCAGCATCTCCGGATCGGAGAGATCGGAAAGATAACGATCCACTTTGTCCGGGAGCTGGCGGCCGCTTTTTTTGAATCGATCGTAGAGCTCGAGGACCTTTGCGCCGAGGGCGTCGGTTTGGAGCGAGCTGGGCTCGTCGGAGTGCAAAGGTTCGATGCGGGCGATCGGGAACGGCTCTTCTTGAACAAAACTTTTGAATCGAATGCGACGCAAACCTTGCAGGATCAAATGGGAGGTCCCGTCTTCGCGTCCGACGCAGGCCCGGACGAGGCCGGCGGTTGAAACATGAAAAAAATCAGCGCTCGTTTTCCAATGGGCGCGGTTCGGCCTAACGAGTGCGACACTAAACATGCGGTGATGCGTGAGCGCGTGTTCGAGCATTTCGCGATAACGCGGTTCAAAAATGTAAAGCGGAAGCAGAGCGTGCGGAAAAAGCAGCGCGCCAGACAAGGGCATGACCGGGACTTGATCCGGAAGTTGCGCTTCGTTCCGCGAGCTCATCTCGTAATATATACGCAGCCGGCGTGCCGTGAGATGTCGCTGAAGTGCGTTACTTGACGCGCGTGGCGGCCCGCAATTGTTCGAGCGACCATTGCCCTTCCACCGTCGGAAGACCGAGATGCGCGTAATTCAGGACAGAACCGGCACGGGCAAGAAGAGCGCGCGAGATTGGACCGAGCTTGCCCAGACCCATCGCGCTGATCGGAATTGGCGACGATGGTGATTGCACGAACTCGACCAGATTGTGCAATTGCTCGGGTCGATCGGTGCGGACGGCGACTTTGAAAATATCCGCGCCTAACGACTGGGCACGACGGGCCGCTGCTTGAAGCGTAGCGAGTGCAGGCGTCGCGGTGAGATCGTGGAGGGAAAGGATGATCTGCAAATTTCTGGCGCACGCACGCTTAAGCAGAGCGGACAATGCCGTCGCAGAAGAGAGTTCAATATCCACGAAAGTTGCAGCGGGCGAAAAGCGAATGAGCAACTCGCGACGGCGGGCAAGCGAGAGATCATTTACTCCACCCTCGCTGGGAGAGCGCGCAGTAATAATAAGAGGAGCACGTAGTTGTGGGATGGCGGCCGGGAGTTTGCGGATCGCTGCAAACAAACCATCCAACCGCAGCTCGAAAAGATCCGGCGGTTTGCGGAGACGCAAAGCGCGCTGCAAATCCTGCTCGGAAAAAATGACGCCGACAGAACGTGGCTGGGATGATGCTTTGACCGTTTTCGGCTGTGTCATTATCTTATTTGCCCAACTCCCCGGGGAAAAGCGATATCATGTAAACATGCTGGCGAGACGACAGGAGTTAAACACGCAAATCCTGCAGGTAGTGGATGCGCTGCTGTTCGCATTTGCACTGCTGACCGCATACGGCTTGCGCTTGCACAGCACGATCTCGATCGCGGTATCGAAACAAGTCGATCCGCTGCAAAATTATTACTGGCTTCTGATCGTGGTCATGCTTTTCGGCCCGATCCTTCTCGAGCTGCAGGGTTTTTATCAATCGCCGATAAACCGCACGAAATGGAAAACGCTCGAACAAATTTTACGAGCGATGATTGGGCTGAGCATCGTCGTGAGCGCGTGCGTGATCTTTTTAAAGCAGCCTCTCTACAATCGCACCGTCCCGGTATTTTTTATGTTGATCGCGACGGTTCTGCTCTTGGCAAAGGAACAGATCATGACGTCGTATTTTCGTGGGCGAGCAGCGCGCGGGGAAGCCCGTGAGCCGATTTTACTGGCGGGCGTTCCGGAGGATATCGCGGCGTTGGAAGAAACTTTTACGCAAGAGCAGCGCCTCCTCACCGAAGTCGTTGGCCGCATCGATATCGAAAAACAGCCAATCTCGGATTTGGTGGAAGCAATGCATCACCACGCGGTGTCTCGTGTGATTTTCGCAGCTGGCCACAGCCAGCTTAATCGCGTGGAACAAGCCATTGGAGCTTGCGAACTGGAAGGAGTACCGGCTTGGCTCGGCGCGAATTTTATTCAGACGGCCATCGCGAAGCCAGATTTCGACGCCTTCGCGGGGCGGCCGATGTTGGTCTTCCGCTCCACTCCCGATGTTTCGTGGGCGCTTTTCGTCAAAAGATTTATCGATTTCTCGCTCGCCCTTGCCGGACTGGTAGTTCTGCTCCTGCCGATGATGGCGATTGCGATAGCGATCCGTCTGACGTCGAAGGGCCCGGCCATTTTCCGGCAAACGCGCGCGGGCAAACATGGCAAGCCCTTTGTCATGTATAAATTTCGCTCGATGGCGGATGACGCAGAGATGCGACGGGTGGAGATGGAGCCATTCAACCAAATGCGCGGTCCGGTTTTTAAAGTGGAGGGCGATCCGAGAATCACGCGTTTTGGCCAGTGGTTGCGACGAACAAGCGTCGATGAATTTCCGCAGCTTTTTAATGTTTTGTTAGGCGATATGAGCCTGGTGGGACCGCGACCATTGCCCACCTATGAAGTGGAGAAATTTGAGGACACCGCGCAACGGCGGCGCTTGAGTGTGAAACCAGGGATTACTTGCCTGTGGCAAATCAGCGGCCGGAATCAGGTGGTGGATTTCCGTGAGTGGGTCAGACTGGACCTCGATTACATCGATCGGTGGTCGCTCGGACTCGACTTCAAAATATTGTTGCGGACGATTCCGGCCGTGATCTTTGGACTGGGTGCGAAGTAGGAATGCTTCTTACTATATAGAATAGCGGCGAGTTTCAGGATTCGGAACGCGACTCGGACCGCGGCAACATTCGCTCGACATATTTTGCGAGAATATCGAACTCGAGATTGACGTATTCGCCGGCCTCGAGGGCATCGAGATTGGTGTGGCGTTTGGTGTGTGGAATAATCCAGCACGTGAAACTGTTCGTTAGAAGTTCTGCGACGGTAAGACTGATGCCGTTGATAGCGATGGATCCTTTGCAGGCGACGTAATGGCTGAAGTCGGCGGGAACCTCGACTTCAAGCCTGTGGTCCTCGCCCATCGCTTCGAAAGCGAGAACGCGCGCTGCGCAATCGATGTGACCCTGCACAAAATGGCCGCCCAGGCGTGCGTTCGCCGCGAGCGCCCGTTCGAGATTCACCGGGGTACCCCGACGTAAAAGACGCAGATTGGTGCGGTCGAGGGTTTCCTCCAGCAGATCGAAGGTCAAATGTTCGCCGCGATGCGCGGCCACGGTGAGGCAGCAACCGTTAACGGCAATGCTTTCGCCCCGGCGAATGTTTGAGGCGATTCGCGGGGCGTTGACTTGGAGTTGCGTGCCTTTTTCTGTGGCACGGATCCAAAGAACAAGACCGATATCTTCGATGAGCCCGGTGAACATATTTGTAGATGCGAGACGCGGCGAAGACCAAGAAACACTACCGATATGGATCAGCTAGATTTTTTTTCTGCACCCGACGACCAAAGTTCGCCCGAGCAAGAGGTCGGAGCTGTTCATCTCCCTAACGAATCGTTGATTTACGGCATCAATCGTTTTGTACCGATTTTTTTCGCGATGAATTGCCCAAAGCGAAAAAAGTCGAATCGGAAACAATAAAAGAATGAGCCAGAAAAGAGAGGCGCGCTGACGTTTATCGATGGAAACGCTGATATCGGTAAAACCGGCGTCGCTCAAAGCGTGCGCCACGTAAAAATATGAAACCGGATTGATGTGGCCGCCGGTGAGGTAACGCTGGCTTTCTCGAGGATATAGCGGACCAAACAGACTGAAGAAACCAAAGAGCAAAAAACGTACGCGCGAGCGCAGGTTCAGAACATTCGGTGTCGTTAGGACAAAAATTCCATCGGATTTCAAGATTCGGAAAATTTCGCGCAACGTTTTGCGAAAATATTCGAGGTGTTCGATCACTTCCGTGCAGGTGACCAGGTCAAAAGTTTCGTCGGAGTAGGGCAGTGACTCCCGATTGAGATCCACCACGTCGACTGTGATGGCGGGATCTCGCATCAATTCGCGCGTGTAATCACAGGCGTTCGCTTCGAGCGCGAATTCATTTGTGACGAGGCGAATCAATTCGCCGCGCCCCGCCCCGACATCGAGGTAGTGCCCATTGGCTTGCGGTGCGAACTCGCGAATTTTTGCGAGAACCGCTTGCAGGATTTTCTGCGTGCTAAGGGCCATTGATTGGGCATCAGTGCACAGGCGCGAGAGCTTTCTCACGCGCGCGGGCACCAGATTCAATTGAAATTAATATGAGCGCATCGAAATAGGGAGTTTCAATTCAGTGCGTCTCTTCATTCTTTCAGTCGCTGTTTTTCTGTCAGGCATCAGCGCTCTTATATTTCAAACGCTCTGGTTGCGCTTGAGCGGTCTGGCATTTGGAAACTCGGTCTGGTCTGCCGCTCTGATTCTTTCGAGTTTTATGGCGGGGCTGGCGCTTGGGGGCATGATCGCCGCGTTCTCGAAAAGACAGAGGTGGCGGCCATTGCGGCTCTACGCCTCTTTGGAAATTGCGGTCGCGCTCTTTGGCTGCACGCTCGTATTCGCTCTTCCTCTGCTCGGTCTCTGGATGCGTCCCTGTTTTCAACTTCTCTGGTCGCATGAAGCACTACTGAATGCCGTCCGATTCTTTGTTTCGTTTTTGATTCTGCTCGTTCCGACAACCGCCATGGGCCTGACGATGCCGGTGCTCGTGAACGATCCGATCGTCGCTTCGCATGATTTTCCACGCGTGATCGGATTGATCTACGGATTCAATACGCTGGGCGCGGTTGTCGGTGCTATGGCGAGTGAGGCGTACTTAATCGAAGCGTTCGGACTTTTCGGGACGGCATTGGCAGCAGGAGGGCTGAATTGCATTGCCGCAGCTGTCGCGTTGCTCGCCGCGGCCACAATGCGTCCGGCTTTGTCGAGCGAACGAAAGGCGGAAGCCGCAACCACGATCGATTCCAGCGCCTCGGGTCGGCTGCTCTGTGTGAGTTTTGGTTTAGGTACGATTTTCTTGAGCCTGGAAGTGATCTGGTTCCGATTTCTGCGTCTGTACATTGCGTCGTCGTCGACTGCGTTCTCGATTATGCTCGTCGTTGTCCTCGCCGGAATAGGGTTTGGCGGCGTTTTTGCAGGGGTGATTCAAAGGTGCGCCCGGACTAGATTGATAATCTCCACGCTTTTGGTTGTGGCCGCTCTCGTCACACTTCTCACCTATATTTTCTTTCCTGCGCCGCCGGTTCAGCAAACATTGGGCTCTTCCTATATTGAGTCGTGGAAAACGATCGGTCTGCTTTCATTCGCTCTGATGTTTCCGGTGGCGGTTCTCTCCGGAATTCTCTTTCCAATTATCGTGTCGCGCGTGCAGGCCAACGTAACGAATCGCACGAACAGCACTGGCCTGACGACTCTTTTTAATACAGCGGGAGCCGCGCTTGGTCCGCTCCTCGCGGGTTTCATTTTATTACCGAGCGTCGGTTTTCAAACGAGCCTGCTCATCTGCGCCGGCTGCTATGCGCTGCTGGCAATAGTACCCTTTGATCGAAGCGCGTGGTCATTTCGATCGGCGCCGGGTTTGCTGCTCATCGCGCTTTATTGTGCTCTGGCGTTACTCTTCGCGATTTTCCCTTATCGCCGAGATGCGAATCATTTTGCGCATGCGCGCCAACCTTTCGAAGCAGACGGCTCGCACTTTATAAAGAGGATGGAAGGTAACAGCGATAGCTTCCAATTGCTGCAGCGCGAGCTCCTTGGCGAACCGTATTATTATCGTCTGCTCACCAATGCGTATTCGATGTCTGGAACGATGCCGCAGAGCCAGCGCTATATGCGCTTGTTTGCTTATATTCCATTGGCGCTGCGGCCCGAATCAAAAGACGCGCTCGTGATCGGTTATGGCGTGGGGGTGACGGCTGATGCTTTCACGCGCGAGTCACCGTTGAATCGCATCGATGTGGTCGATATCTCCAAAGAGGTATTTAAACTCGCACCTCTGTATACCGGTTTTTTCTATTCCAATCCTTTGGCTGATTCGCGCGTGAGAACTTTTATCCAAGACGGGCGCTTTTTTTTGCAGACGAGTCAGCAGCAATACGACATTATCACCGGAGAACCGCCGCCGTTAAGAGTTGCTGGCACCGTTAATCTCTACACCGAAGAGTTTTTCTCACTTGTAAAAGCCCGGCTCAAGGAAAATGGGATCACCACTTTTTGGCTCCCGATTTACCAGGTCAAACTGGAGCAGACGAAAGCGATCCTTCGCGCGTTCCACGACGTTTTCCCCAATTCCTCGCTCTGGTCGAGTTCGGATCTGGAGTGGATCATGGTCGGAATCAACGGTGCGGGGCGCAAACTGACCGACGCAGAAATTGGAGCTTTGTGGTCAGATAACGCAACCCGCACGGATCTGGTGCGACTTGGAGTGGAGAACCCCGAACAGATGGCAGCCTTATTTTTGATGGAAGGCGAAGAAATCGAGCGCATCACGCGGGACACAAAACCACTGACCGATTTTTACCCAAAGCGAATCACGGATGCTACGCCTGATTTCGATAACGTTTATCGATTTGCCCTTTCTTACGAAAACGGATCTGCCGCTGCTCAGCGCTTTTTCTCATCTTCGATGATGTCCTCGATCTGGCCGACGTCGGTCAAATCGTCGGCCGAACTTTTCTTTATGGTCCGCGAAACACGTTTCCGTTCGCAAATTATTGAAAGCAACTGGCTCGCGGAACTGGATCTGTATTTGCGTCATTCGCCGTTGCGCACCCCCGTTCTGGAAGTGCTGAACAGTGACGCATTTCGCGTCGAGATCGCGCGGCGTCGTTCGCGCGATCAGAAGCATTTTTCTGCCGAAGGGCAGATGGCGGATCTCATCGCGGGCGCACTGGCGGATCGCGACGTCAAAGGCGCGATTCAGTTACTCGAACAGGAAAAGTCTCGCGGCTTTGCCGATACCAAAAATGCATTCCTGCTCATTTATCTTTATTGTTTGGATGGCCGAGTCGGCGACGCAGAAGCGCTGGCGAACGCGCAAATTCTACCAACCACCAACACTTCATTTGCGGATTGGCTCTGGAAGGAATTACAAGCTCAATTCGGATTTCGTCCTCCACGCTGAAGGCATCGACCTGGTCGCCTCAAACGATTAAAAAACGCGTCGTAGTATTGCAGGGATTTTGGGCGTTGATTCGATCGGCGGTCTTCATGTTCATGTTGATCGATTTGGCTGATTAATTAGGATCCTCTCGGCGATCCATAATTGATTCGTTAGGCAAGCTTAACTCGTTAGGCAAGCGGGACCGATGAAAATTGTGGCGCGACTATTTATGCGAGCAGGATGCGGGAAATTATTTGCAGAAAGCCCCGATGAGTCCTTCGGCGATCGATCGGACCGTGACATCCGCCAGCGGACCGCGTTCAAAAATTTTTTAAAAAAGTGAAAAAAAGGCTTGCTAGCCCTTAGAATCTCCTCTAATGGCTACCCCAAACCTAACCAAACACCATGGAGAAACTAATGACCAAAGACGTATTTAAAACGTTACGATCCATCCGCGCGGCTCTTGTACTCGCGACTGGAATTCCCTTCCTTATCGTCTTGAGCGCTTACGCCCAAGCCCCCGGATCACCACCCACCGGCCCCGGTGCCGGTGCCCCAGCTGCCGCAGGTGCTGGCGCCGCTCAAGCTGCCGGCCCTGGCGCGCAAGCCGAAGCCGAACGCGTCATCGTTACCGGTTCGAACATCCCGACCGCCGAAGAAGTCGGACCGAATCCTGTTCTGAATCTCAATCGTGATTTGATTGAGAAATCGGGCCAACGCAACGTGGAAGAGCTTCTCAAAACTCAGCCGATAGCGAACTCGAACAGTGTTCCGGTCCAGAATAATGCGACCAGCCAGGGAGGTCCGGCAGGCGCGTCTTCGGTCTCGCTGCGCGGTTTCGATAACAGCGCTACCCTCGTTCTCATCGACGGCCGCCGTGTCGCGTCTTATCCGGGTTCCGGTTTCATCGATTTGAATACCATTCCGTTTGCAGCCATTTCGAGTATCGAAATTCTGAAGGATGGCGCTTCGGCGACTTACGGGTCGGATGCAATCGCTGGCGTTATCAACATCAAGCTCTGGAAAGATTTTCGTGGCGTCCAAACGACTGCCACATACGGTAACACCCTCGATAAGGACGCGGCCCTCTTTAGTGCCGATGTGCTTTTCGGGATTGGCGACGACAAGACCTCCGTTACGGGCGACATCTTTTATTTTCACCATAACTCGTTGTTCAATATTGACCGCGGTAACTCTCTGAAGCCGCCGTTTTTGAGCTCAAACACAAGCCCATATAACCTGCAGTTGGATAGGGACGTGGTTATCGCAGCGGGAGTAGACCCGGCGTTGCTTCCTTTAAATAAGGATGGCACACCAGGCCAGAAATTCTTCGGTACTCCGCCGAACTTTACCAACGGGTTGGCTAATCCCAACGACTACATTTACTCCAGGCGACGCCCCAGATCGGCGTTGAGCGTACTCCCTGGTTTTAACTTCAACGCCGTCTCCGGTTCTTTTCCGACACAGGAACGCTGGGGCGGCTATACGGCTTTCAGCCACAAGATCTGCGACGATCAACTCCAGATGTACGGCGATTTTTATTATGCCGACGTGAAGACGCATGACGAACTGGCCCCGAACGCAACCAACGATTTCATAACCAAGGGCCAGGGCACACTCTTCATCCCACCCAATCATCCTTTCGCGCTCGACGCGGCCGGCAATCAAATCACGCCTCCGGGCACGCCGACCGTTCAGGAGACGGGCCTGCCGGTGGGTGCCTTTAATCCGTTTAACCCGTTCCAGCAGATTATATCAGGTGGGACGCGCGCGCGTCTGGCTGACTTCGGCAACCGTCTGTTCGATAATGAAAACGAAGCCTGGCTCAACACGCTGGGCGTCAAGGGCGACAAGCTGTTTGACGGAAACTGGGGCTACGATGCCGGATTCCGCTATAGCCAAATCCTGAATATTTCTCGGACTCAGGATGTAAATACCGTCCGCTATAATCAGATTGTGAACCAGAACGATCCGATCTTTCAGCCCGGTGGGGTTCTGGAAGGACAGACGGCCTACAATCCGTTCAACGATTTTCGCGTCCCGATTGCATCGAACTTGCCGACGCTAAACTATGCGACACTGTTCAGGAAGGACCTCAACACCGCCAAAATAGCCACTTTGGACTTGAACGTCTACACGACGGAGCTGTTCAAGCTTCCGGGAGGCGGCGTGGGATTAGCCTTCGGCGGCGGCTTCCGCCGTGAAAGTTTAAATATCGATCCCGATGACCAGGGCCGTTTGAAGCAGGAGGCCGGCGTTGGACAATCGCCCGTGGTTCAGGCGGGACGCAAAGACTTCGGTTTGTACGTTGAAGCACTCGTGCCAATCACCAGCCCTGAAATGGGGATTCCTGGGTTACATTCGCTGGAGTTCACATACTCTGGGCGGTACGAAGAGTTCCGCAATAACAATACAAATGTCCTGGTTCCTAAAATCGGCATGCGCTGGCAACCCTTTGATGAGCAGCTGACGATTCGCAGCACTTGGGGCGAAGGTTTCCTCGAACCGAGTCTGTTTCAGCTGTATGGCGGCACCGCTTTCACGTTGGCGCCCACTTCCTTGGCGGGATTAATCCCCGGGGGTACTAGCACGCCGGAAACGACGGAGGCAGTCCTTTCCAACGCGAACCTCCAGCCCGAAGATTCGCGCAACTGGACCGGTGGTATTGTTTATACGCCGAAGTGGATTCCAGCTGGTACATTGACGCTGTCGGTCGATCTATGGGATATCGAGCGAACCGGCGTTGTGATTGTGCCTAGCGCACAGGAAGTAATACGGCGCTTTTTCGGCACCGGGTCATTACCTGGAGAACAAGTCATTGTCGATACGAGCTCGGGAACTGTGACGTTCCTCCAGACCTCGTACTTTAACGCGGGCCGTGAAAATGCGCGGGGCGTTGATATTGGTCTTCAGTACCAGCTCCAGACTAAATTCGGAGAGTTTACCTGGTTAAGTCAGGGGGCCTATTTGGATTCCTTTATCTTCCAGTCGTCGACGCTATCGAGGGCCAGAGAAGTGGCCGGCACTACCAATAGTGCTCCTTTCGAAGGCGCCTTCTTCGGGCAGGTGACCGGTGGCGATGGCTGGATCAAATACAAGGGAACACAGCGGATTCTCTGGGCGTGGAATAACTTCGAACTAGGCTGGACCCTGAATTACCGCGATGGTTTCCACGAAAAGCGCGTTGGTCCCGCAGCTTCCCAGGCATTTGGCGCATATCCGCCCCCAGGTGCGTTTGACGAGCACTGGGTCGAGCAGACTTTCTTCCAAGATGTGCAGGCTTCCTATGCGCTTGTCTTCACGGCGCCGGTAGAGACACAGCCGGTGGCGGGATATTCGAAGGATGCCAAAGAAGTGGTGCGCGGCAAAGATGGCAAGGCTGTTGAAACCGGCCAGACAGCAAATTATTCGATGCCGTGCTGGAAGAATATTCTGAATAACAGCAAGATAACCGTGGGAGTGAACAACGTATTTGGTGAGGATCCACCAAAGATGTTCGGATTCCAGAAGGGTAACTCGACCGGCTATCCAGGCTTTACCTACGACAATCTTGGACGATTCGTCTACGTTGAACTGAAGAAGAAATTCTAGGACTCGTTAGGCGCAGAATTCAAAGAGGCAGCGGTTTCGGCCGCTGCCTCTTTCGTTTCGTTGGGGACTAGTTTGTGGACAGAGTTGAAAATCGAAGGATATCGCCGTAGCATGATGCATGAGATCGTCACATGTATTAAAGGGAGTAGTTCTGCTGTTGATATCGGCGACAAGTTTGGCTGCAGTGGCTTTTGCCGATCCGCCAAACGCGCAATTCGAAAACAGATATGTGTTCGTTACCGGATCGATGATTCCCCAAAAGGTGAAGGTGAAATCGATAGGGACCACCACTATTTCGCCGTTGCGAGTAATTAAACGCCATGAAATCTACCAGTCTGGACGGTATACAATTGAAGACGTGTTGAGGTCAGAGGATCCGTCCCTTCAAGTGATTTCCGGTCGCCCAATTGGGAATTAATTACAGACAGGTTATTTTGGTTCCAGGTGGCAGAACCGGCTTGGTGTGAGAGACCGAGCGGCACGTCCTGGTTTTTGTGGCTAATGGCCGACGCCCGGCGTTTTGCTTTAATCACCGAGTTCTGCCTGGATCAGCCTCGCGTGTAATTTTCGGCCCCTCAAATATTCATTTTAGTCGGTGGTTGTTGATCCAAGTCCGCGGCACCCGATTTCTTGGAAGTTTAAGTATGGCGCACGGATCTGCATTTCTTGGCAAATGGGCACGAGTAGAGAAAAGGCGCGAGTTGCGTCTAATTGAGCGAATTCGAAACCGCAAAGATGTCGCGCAAGCCTAATTTAATCGTCTTTTTACCCGACCAGCAAAGGGCGGATGCAATTGCATATTCTGACGGATCGAAAGTTCACTCGCCTAACCTTACTAAACTCGCCTCAGAATCAGTCGTGTTTACTCGCGCGTACGTAACGCATCCTGTATGTACTCCCTCGCGTTCGTCGCTGCTTACCGGCATGTGGCCGCACGCGACAGGTTGCACGAAGAATAGCGTGCTGCTTCCGTCGCAATTTGGCGTCCTCCCTCAATTATTGCACGGGAAAGATTATCACGCTGGTTATCTGGGTAAATGGCATTTGGGTGAAGAGAACACTGCGCAACGGGGATTTCACGACTGGATTTCGACGGAGGGCGTCAGCGACTACAGCAATTTTCTCATTGACCAGGGATTATCTCCTGACAAACCGGACGGATCCTTTACCACGCTATCGATCAGTTTTCTGCCGCGTGAATTGTCCAAGCCGAAATTCCTTGAGGAGCACGCGATTCGATTCATTGAAAGATATCGACATGAGCCATTCATCCTTTTCGTTGCGTTTGCGGAGCCTCACTCACCCTATAACGGTCCGTTCAACAAAGAGCATTCTCTTGATGAAATCGAGCTTGACTTCACAGCGACCGCGCCGCCAAGTGACGACGTCCCTCTTCGCTACCGTTTGATGCGAGAATGGCAGAAGGCGGAGGCAGCTCTCGAACAAAAGCGTCGCGCCGACTTATTCTTTTTCGGAATCACACCCGACGACTACAGGCGCCTCAAGCAACGATATCTCGGTTTGGTAACGTTAGTTGATGAGAGTATCGGCGCGATTCTGGCAGCATTGGAACGTACTGCCTTGGTATCGAACACAATCGTCGTACACACGAGCGACCACGGCGATTTGATGGGGGCTCATCAGCTGTTTGCAAAAGAGGTCATGTTCGAAGAAGCGGTGCGCGTGCCGTATCTGGTTCGATTGCCTGAGCAACGGCAACGCAAAATGATTTCTCAGGCAGTGAGCCACATCGACTTCATCCCAACCCTCCTCGAACTGCTGGGGGATTCCGAAGTTGCTCAGTGTGCCGGCAAAAGCCGCGTGCCTCTGATCAAAGGCGAAGCGATGCCTCCGGAAGATATTTTTATTGAGTGGGCGCCTAACCGCACAAAAATAAAACGAGGGAGCTCCCTCGCGCCGCGTCGACTGATTAAGCGTGCAATTGAAGAGTCGACGCGGACTGTTATTTCGCCAGATGGTTGGAAGGTTTGTCTGCGCGATAACGATTTGAACGAGTTATATAATTTAAATGATGACCCATACGAGGCGACCAACCTCTATTCCAAATCGGAGTACGCGCCTGTTGTATCACGATACAGAGACACGATTCATCGCTGGCAAGAATCGGTCAATGACACTTTGAAAATATAGCGGCAGCCGCTACAGCTTCCCCATCGTCACTCGTTCTCGACCCGCGCGTTGCAACCAGGCGGGTAGCTCAATCTTACTCGCCCGGATGCTCTTGTAGCAGTTGCGAGTTAACACGCCGCCGTGCGTGCTTTCTCCGAAAACCGCAAAGTTTTCCTTTGTGACAAACAGTCGATGCTCCGGAAGCTTCTCAATATTTTCCTTATAGGTGTCCATTGCTTTCGCGCCCGGTATATGCGCGGGCATTTGCGAAAAGAAATAGCGCAGCACTTTTGCCCTGAGGAATTGGTGAATCCATATTTGGTTCCACGTTTTTCGTTCGAGCAAAACATCGCCTGACGAGCTGACTAATTCTGTAGGGAATAACGTAAGCTCGGGCTGGCCCAGGAGTGCTCGGCATCTGCAAAAGAGCAAACCGCTCATCTCACGCGATTGCCTAACGAATACCAATAACCTTTCAATCGCTTCGGTTACAAAACGGATAGGATATTTGTCATCAGCGCACCAATAGACCCATTCCTCGTCCTCAACATCCGAAAGTAATTCGAGAACTGAGGATCGAATACCTTCCGGTGACTTAACGTATTTTGTTCGCGCGGAATCCGTTTCGCGAAGCGTTTGGTACGGTATCATGAAAACAAACGGATGGTTTGGCCAGAGCCGTTCATACTGCAGGATCATATGCTGCGTCAGCGCGCGATAGCGATCACACGTCATGACAATGGCTTTCATACAACGCCGCAAAACCGGCTTCTAATTGAAGCAGGGTCGAAGAGTTTCAATGAGTTCATTGCGCATTGAATTCATAGCCAAACGTCTCAATATCTACTTTGAACTTGGCTGCGATGAGCTCTCGTGTTCGCGCGGAATAATATTCGGTGTAATGGCGTTCTCGTGGATTCGACCGGCGGTGAGGAAGTCCTTCAGTTATCCCAAGTTTGCTGGCCACAAACGTCCAGTCTTCCTCCAACCTCTCGAATCTTCCGATAAAGTCAGCCAGAACCCGCCCGTCGGGATCGACAAACCAGTCGAGCTGGTAGCGGTGAGGGGAAGAGTGAACACACGTGCTACTACTGTATTGGATCCACTCGACAAACTCATCGAAGGACATTTTTTCTTTCATCTGTTGGGCTTCTGCCCGTTCGTAGAGAGAAACAATGCGGTCCCATGGATTGCGGACGAATCCAAACTTGAAGTAAGTTTCAAACTGTTTTTGGCCGATTGCCATTCGTCGTTCTTTCGGCAGGGCGAGGTAAAGGCATTCTAAAATCCGATTTTTTCTCCCACCCCGCTGCGTCCAATAAGTTTCCATCAGCCGCCTGTTCTCCCACAAATTTAAGTGTGGCCTCATCGCTTTGCCGAGAATTGCCCTCACACTTGTTGAGCCAGTCTTGGGCACCTCCACGAAAATGCACTTATATTTATGTGAGATCACTTGCCGCAATTCTAAAAGATATACCCGTGCAACTCAATTTCTCGGGCAAAGGCTTGTTCCACAATTTTTCGCTGCGCTTCGTTGAAGACCATCTGATAAGGCGTCCGGTCCTTGCGGTATTCAGATTTGGCGCGCACTCCGAGATTTCCATCAAAGGGAATATTTAAATGCGCGAATACTTCCGCGAGTTCGTCTCTGAGCTTTTCATAGCGCAGAACGCGATCGACAATGATCCGCTTTCCCGAACGATCGGTGTATCGAAAATAATTAATGGGATATCTGCCCTTGGCTAAATAGTCGTCGAGCGAAAGCGCTTCGCCAGCGCGCGAGGCCGCCATGTGATAATGCGACAAGACTTTGTCCCAAGGGTTTCGTTCCACACAAAATTTGAAGTATTTGTTCCAAACCTGAGCCGGGACGCGTCGTCGCACGAGCCAGGCAGGCATGTGATTGTAAAATTTGGTCCTCTTCTGCGTGATGCTTCGTAGTGCGCGGCCGAAGCTTTCCGATGGCCAGAGAAGATCAGCGATTGGATTGACCAGTTGTTCGTGATTGCGCGGCTGATGGCCTTCGACGGGGGGAACAATTGGCGTTACGACATCGTCGGGCCCACAATGTTTGGAGAGAAAAATTTCGATACTCGTGCCGGCGGTTTTCGCTGTTTTAATAAAAATGAATTTGTGTTGATGCGAAATGATCATCAGCCTAGGCGAAAGAGATCAACGCAGCCGCGCGCGTTGGGACGAAGTTTAAGAACGGTGTTGGAGACCTGGCGGGCAAGCAAATGCAATTGGGTGAGGTGATCAACGAAGTTTCTTCCGGAGATTGGTCGAAATGATTTCGTTCCAGAAACGTTTCCTTTTCGTCCACATACCTAAAACCGCGGGCAATTCAATCCAAAGCGTTCTGCGGAATTACTCAGAAGACGAGATCGTCGTCCGTGAGCACCAGGAAGGCATTGAACGTTTTGGGGTGCGAAATCGAACTTACAATCTGAAGAAACATTCGACGCTGGCGGAATACCGCGGCGCCTTGGGCGAAGAGCGGTTTCAAGATCTTTATAAATTTACCTGCGTGCGTAATCCGTGGGACCGGTTGATCTCGTATTATTTCACTCCTGTCCGGCAAATCGCGAAATGGGACAAGCGGGAATTTAGAAAATTGGTTCTGAAAACCCCGTCGGCGACCGATCATTTGCGTTTGGCAGGCGAAAGCGATCCATTCGCAAATGTCCAGCGCGTCATGCGATTCGAGAATCTGGCCGAGGATTTCCTTTCCGTTTGTAACCAATTGAATCTTCCACCAGTGCGGCTACCTGAGTTCAATCGCTCGCAGCGTGAGCACTACTCGCATTATTATGATGATGAATTGCAAGCGTTGGTGCGGAATCGTTTTGCACCGGAAATCGAACGCTTTGGCTACAGTTTTGAGAAATCAAAGTGAGGTTCGATTTGGCTCCGGCAAAGGAGCTATTGATTTTTCCGATCATCTGCGAGATTTTTGCAACCGCACTTAAATGCAACTCGTTAGCGCCTTTTCCCGACCTCAAACTGTGCCGCCTGTGCCGGCGGCGGCACCGCGCAAGAACCTGTGGATTTTAAGTAGTTGGCGGGACCTGATCCTCTACGTCGGGACGCCGCTGCTGCTGGTGCCGATGTTCGCGCTCGCACAGGCGCGATGGAGTGCGCAAGACATCTACATGTTTGTGGCCGCATTCGGCGCGATGGGACATCATCTGCCGGGAATGATTCGCGCCTACGGAGATCGCGCATTGTTCGAACGATTTCGTTGGCGCTTTATTTTTGCGCCGATTTTTCTATTCGTTGTTTGCCTCGCTTTTACATGGTGGGATTTGAAAGGGATTATTCTCGCCGTTTTCTTCTGGGGAGTTTGGCACGGCATGATGCAGACCTACGGTTTTTGCCGAATCTACGATGCGAAGATGGGCTCATTTGCCGCCCTCACGCGTCGGCTCGATTTCGCCGTGTGTGCAGTCTGGTTTGCAACCGCTGTGCTTCTTTCTTCGGACCGAATGACCGATACACTCGAAACCTATTACGCTAGTGGCGCGCCATACATCCCGCGTTCGCTTCTGCACGGCGTGCAACAAGTGACGCTATTCGCAGCCGTCGCGGTTACGATTCTCTTCCTGATTAATTTCGCTTGGATGTGGACAAAAGGGAAACGGCCTAATCCAGTGAAGCTGGCGCTGCTCGGGACGAGCATCGGATTTTGGTGGTTCTGCAATAATGGTGTGACCAACATCCTTGCGGGAATCGCGCTCTTTGAAGTTTTTCACGATGTCCAGTACCTTTCATTAGTCTGGATCTATAATCGCAACCGCGTTGAAAAGGACAGTTCGATTGGCGGATTTATGCGATTCGTGTTTCGACGTAGCGGATCGTTAGTTGGGGTCTACATCGGGCTTGTCTTCGCTTATGGGTCGCTCGCGTATTTTAAGGAGCGCGTCGATGTGGATACAATCAAACGTGTGCTCACTGGCATCGTCGCAGCCTCCGGTCTTCTACATTTTTATTACGATGGGTTCATTTGGAAAGTACGCGAACGCTCGACGCGCGAATCCCTCGGATTAGCTGGTGGAATCTCCGCCGCTGGCCCGAATAATTTTCTTCCAAGCTGGTTCTTGCACGGATTGAAGTGGGTGGCGGTGTTTGTTATCCCTCTCGGTGCGCTCTGGATTGGGCAGACCCGTGGCCCGGCGCCGGCAGCGCAACGTGCAAGCTGGCTCGTCAGCGATTTACCGCAGGGTAAGCGTGCGCACTTGAAATACGGTATCGTCCTGCAAGATGCCGAACGTCTTGATGAAGCAGTCCAGCAGTATCGGGTCACGCTAGGTTTCGATCCAACTGACGAACAGGCGCATTATCGCCTGGGCAATATTCTCCTTGCTCAATCGAAATTGGAAGAAGCCACTGACCATATGGAACAGGCTTTGCGTAAAGATCCGAGCAACGGCGATTTTCATTCCGATTATGCTTATGCTCTTGAGCGCCTCGGTCGCAAGGGCGAAGCCGCCTCCGAGTACCAAAGAGCTATTGCGTTAAGTCCGAAATCAGGGCGGCTGCATTACAACTATGCGCTATTTCTTGCCGGCGAGGGAAAGACAGAGCAAGCAATCGGAGAGTTTCGGATTGCCCTGAGATACAAGCCGAACTCTGCGGAAGCACATTACCATCTCGCCGAAGCGCTCTTCAAAAAAAGCGACCTCGATGGTGCGAAGGCGGAATACCTCGAGACTGCGCGTCTCGATCCAAAAGCGCCGATTCACAACGGTCTCGGAGTCCTTTATGTGAATTTGGGTCAAATCTCGCAGGCGATTTTGCAATTTAACGAGGCGCTGCGTCTCCAACCCGGCGATCCGGACGCTGCGGAAAATCTTCGGCTTGCGCAGGCGATGGACGCGCGCCTTCGGGCCGGCGGTTCGATACGCCCCTAATTCTGGGGCTGCCCCGTCGTACCTCAAGCAGATGCTACGGGAATCGCGAGCGTTTCTGAGTGGGAGCGAAGCCAAGCACATCTCACGAGATGATCGTAGTTCGTAGCAACGATCTCGGCTGGGATTAATCACGGCAATTTGTTTTCGGATCACGCTGGTTGGCGAGTATTGCGCTACGAAATATTCAGGGACCGGCTCGATGCGAAGGGCCCGCGCTTTCGCCCGCGGGTCGGTTTGTTACACCGAAGCAATCGCGCAATAATTCAGTCGTCTTGTTGAAAATCCAAAATAATGGTTGTATCCTCGTGCAAGCGCTCTTCAACTCTATTCAAAGCTGCAGCATTGACGCTTATTTCGGCGATAGTCGTATCGACCGCGGCGCTTGCCGAACCTCCGAATAAACAATTCGGAGACAAGTATGTGTTTGTCACGGGCTCAAGAATTCCGCAAAAGGTGAAGGTGAAATCGATCGGTACTGCAACCGTGTCGCCATTAAGTGTGATTAAACGCCGCGAGATTAACCGGTCCGGTCGGTTGACGACAGAAGGAGTGGTGGCTCTAGATCCATCCGTTCGCGTAGTTTCTGGGCACGGCGGTTCGGGCTTTTAGGTTCGCGGTATCTTCCGCATTTATTGGCACTTAAGGAGAAAAAGCGCCGTCCGGCGTTCTTGGTGTAGTCCTATCCAACCAAGCCTGGCTGAAAGTGCTAGCGGTCGCGTCTCAGTTCGAGCATTTCGCGCACAGGGAGCGGGAGGCGACCCCTACGTAACGCCGGTCCTCACGGCGGCGTTGGGTTCCGGGTGGGCTCATGCCCCCCGGACAAACGAAGGGCACGAGCCCCTCAATATTTTTTATGAGCCTTATTTTTGCCTCCGTTCGGTCATATCCGATGAGGTGTGGAAGGTATGGCATGACCGTTGCTTATAGAAATCACAGTCAAAATGATTTTTATAGCCCTCGTGCCGTTTTCGCCCAAGCGTTTGTTTTTGCTTTTCGCAGCTGCCACCTGCCTTTCTTGTGTCACCTGTTTGGCGCAACCAAACTTTTTCGCGGTCAAATCGACTCCCTACGACAACCAGATGGTTAGAATTCGTCCAGTCCTCCAAAACACAAAAGCCGTCCAAGATAGCCAGATTTCGTTGCGTCTGGTAAATCACTGGATCGAAAATCTGCGAGCTATCCCTTACGGATTTTCGACACAATGGAAGACACCAGCCGAGGTGGAATCCGGACCCGCCGCTGATTGCAAAGGTAAGGCAGTAGCCTTATACGAAAAATTACGTTCTGCCGGCGCAAGGAATTTTCGTCTTGTTATCGGAAGGCGGACGGTCTCCAGCCGATCGACTCACGCGTGGCTGGAATGGTCAACCGCGGGTGGAACCTATGTTCTCGACCCGACGATCAATTGGATAGCCTACAAGATCGACGAACTTTCGAGAGACCGATACGTTCCGTTATACGCTTATTCGGGAAATCACAAATTCGGCGCAGCGATAGCGACTCTTCTAGCTAAGAATTGATTGACCCGCAGGCGGGTTCGCCAGCCAAAACGTCGCTTGTTCAGGCATTACGCCGAATTGGAAAATTGCGTCCAACTTGGATTACCATTCGTTCCCACACCTGTATTCACGCGGCGTTTTTTTCTGTTCATCAACAGGCACAATTATGGTATGAAGTGCTGGTGCGCGGTGAAGCAGCCTTTGACTGAGGCAAGTCGAAATTGCGAGCCGCAAAATTTGTATTGCAGAAACAGGATCACCTAGCCTATTATCATTTTTGTGGATATGGAAATTATGAGACTACCTCTTCTTCGATTGAGCCCCAGCAGCAGAGCGGCGTTAGTTTGCGCCTTTTCGTTCGTTGCTATCGGCGGCGCGCAAGCCGCCGACGTTCTTCTACACAAAGTCCCGCCTCTGACGGTGGAACAGGCGCCCTTATATCCCGAGAATCTGGCTCGCTATGCGTTGGGCGCTCAGGTCGACGTCACGCCTAAGGCCGGCCCAGACGCGAAACTTCAACTTAGCTCGATGTCGCAAGATAATAACGCCGCGGAAGCGGCATTGCTCTGCGACGATCCGACTGTTGGCTATGGATTGGCGAACGGCGCAACGACTGTGATGGTGTCGCTGCCGAACATCGAAAATGTCGAGAGTCTTTCGTTTCTGAATCACGGGGCGCGTGGAACTGTTGCCATCGCGACATCGAGTGCGCAGCTTCCGGCCGAGAGTCCTCAGTGGCACAATGCAGGTCAGCAAGAACTCAGCGGCGATACAGTTAAAACGAAGATCGGTCCGGCCGAGGCGAAATATGTTAAGGTTACTTTTAATGTCACGCAGCCGGGTCGCATTGCAGGTTTTGGCGTTTACTCGACACCAGCGGTTTCGGACTTCACCATGCCGCGTCCTCGTAAAGTCGCTTTCGAAGGCAAACCCGAAACTTTGGCGTTGATCACTTCGAACTTGAGCGATGTGCACGCAAAAGCTCGCGCTTTATATGTCAGCTCCGGTGCGGACACGAAGGACGCAAACAAGATGATTGATAACCAGCCAGCTACGAGCTTTACGTTCGCTGGTGACGATGCGAATCCGATCGCGGTCATTGATCTTGGAAAAGAGAGCAAGCTCCGTCGGCTTTCTGCGATTTATTCTCCCCGCAAGGGCAACGTTGAATTTTACGTTTTGAAGTCCCTTCCGGTGGCGGCACAAAGCGAGGGTGATCAGCTTAATGCGGCGGCGTTACAAAAAGGCGCTCCCGCTGGTCAGACGCCAGCTGCGACTGCCGCCACGGAACTCGTGCAGAATGCGAAGTTGACTGACGCAGCCTTGAATAATTTGAAGCCCGTGGGTTCCGTCGCCAACAACGAAGGCGAAGGTCGCGCCTCGATAGATTTCCCGGAAACATCGGGACGTTATGTGATGGTCCGTTGGGCTTCACCGGCGCCGACTCAAAACGCATTATCTGTCGCTGAGATTGCAGCGTTTGGCGGTCCGAGATCGAGTTCGCAAATTCTCGCGTCGAATTACGAAGGTGCTGGCCGCAGGTATGCTGATGGGAAGACTACTTTCGACGGCAAAACGATTTTGGATAATAAGGATATCCCGGCTGAAGGAAGCGAGCCGCAAGCTCCGGAGGAAGGTCCTCCTCCAGGGTTGCCTCAACATCCTCCGTTTACTTTTATTCCTGAAATCGTTCCCACGAGTCCGTAACTTCAACATCCTCCGAGAAAAGCCCATTAGCCCGTCGTAAACGGACTACTGGGCATTTTCTTTTTTAGGGAGCGGAGGAGCAATCGGATCGCAGACGAATCACAGATTGTCGCGAATGATTCGAAAAACCATGGTGTTGTCCATTATGCCGCGAATGTTTTGTGTCCCCGGTCCGGTTGCGAGAAGAATAACATCTTCGACAGTATTTGAAGCGCTTTCAGAATAGACCGCCGCTGGTTCTGACGATGCTTCCCGCTCAGTCCCCGGTTGTTGCAGGGAGCTTTGATCTGGCTGCATTGGTCCAGGCATATTTGCGGCACCATAACGTTTTGGACCATGTGGCCCGGTTGCCCACGTCAACCATGGGTTACCGCTCGAGTTCATTCCTAAAATAGCCACGCCACCATCCCGGCGAAACGGAAAGCCGTTTAACGTTAGGCCGCCAACAGCAGAATCGCCGGCAAGAAGAATCATCGATTTCCCGGCGTAGCTTCGAGCCAATGCAAGAGCTCTGTCTAATTCGATCGTTTCGCCTAACGTTCGCTCTCCATTATTTTCTTGTGCAGCTTTACGCATCAATCCGGCATCGACCACGAGCAAATACCCTTTCGGGTTAAACTGCAGCAATTCAATCGCGCGCCCGACCATGTCAGCAAGATTAGGCTGTTCCCGACCTGTTGCGACTTGGCCGGCGTAGGAAAATTCAGTTCTGCTAAATATTCCGAAGAGTTTTGGACGACGCCACCGCGGAACCGCTTCCAGTTCGGCTTTGGACCGAACGATGTCATAACCATTGCGTCGCATTTCGAGCAAAAGATCCCGCTCGTCCTGTCGACTACCTTCTTTCGCCTTGGGAAGAAAATCCGCGGCTCCGCCACCAAGCGCGATATCCAGATGATTTTCTTTCACAAATTCGAGCGCGATATTCTCACGATCGTTTCCATTGGAAGAATGAGCGTAGAACGCCGCCGTCGTAGCGTCGGTAAAGTTCGTGTTTGTAACGAGCCCACATGTGCGCCCGCTATCGTGTGCGAGCTCGACGATGTTGCGCAGTGGCCTTCCCTTTGTATCAACACCGATCGCGCGATTGTTGGTTTTGGTTCCCGTCGCTAACGCCGTCGCGGCAGCAGCTTGATCTGGCGCGGCAAAATCGTTCGAATAGTTCGTGAGCAGCGCTGCCGACGTCATCGAGTCCAGCGATAGATGTGAGTCTGCGCCACCGGCGTAAACGCGTGTTGCCGCTAAACGAGATGGTGACAAACCTTCACCAATAAAAAGAATGATGCCGAACGGCTTTTGCACGACCCAGTGTTGAAAATACAAAACACCGAATCCAGCGAAGGCGAGCAGGCAAAAAAGCGCGAGCAGTTGATTGCGCCATTTCACGAGCCGATGTACGGGCGGCTCTTTGGTGTTGTCAACGAAAGAACCGCTTGTTTCTCACCTGGAGCATCAGCACAGTGCGCCCAAGATGGCGAAGCCAGTCATTCTTGTTATTCGTGACGGCTGGGGAATAAACCCGGCTGGCTTTGAGAAGCGCGAAGAGAATGGCGATGCCACGCTCCTGGCGCGCACGCCATTTCACGATCAACTCTATCGCGACTACCCGCGAAGTAAGTTAAGTGCGAGCGGCCTCGACGTTGGCCTCCCGGAAGGCCAGATGGGCAATTCGGAAGTGGGTCATTTGAACTTGGGAGCCGGCCGGATCGTTTATCAGGATCTTACTCGCATCAATAAAGCAATCGCGTCCGGCGAACTCGCGCGCAGTGAAGTTTTGCAAGAAATGTTTGCCGCGTGTCGCGGTCGTCGACTGCATTTCATGGGCTTGGTGTCGGAAGGAGGAGTGCATAGCCACTACGGGCATTTGCTTGCGCTGGCGGATGCGGCGCACGCCGCCGGCATTTCGGACATTTTTGTACACGCTTTCACCGACGGTCGCGACGCTTCCCCGACCGGCGGCGCTGGCATTTTGGAAATTTGCGATGCACGGCTGCGCGAAATCGGTGCGCAAATTGTTACTATCGTCGGTCGCTATTTCGCCATGGACCGCGACCGGCGTTGGGACCGGACTAAAATTGCATGGGATGCGATTGTGTTTGGACGTGGCGAACTTTGCAACGCCACGCCAGCAGCGGCGTTACGGCAAAAATATGCAGAGAGCAAAACGGATGAATTCATGCCGGCGCTCATCTTCGCGCAGCCTAACGAGCAGCGCATTCGCGATGAGGATACGGTCTTGTTCTTCAATTTTCGCGCTGATCGCGCTCGGCAATTATCGCAGGCATTCCTCTTGGAAAATTTCGACGGATTTGATCGTGAGATTTGGCCTCGCGTTCGTTTTGTTAGTCTGACGCAGTACGATGCCACTTATGCCGCGCCTTTTATTTTTGCTCCCGAAGAGCTCACTCACATTTTGGGCGAGGTCGTCAGCAGCGCAGGGATGACGCAACTGCGTATCGCGGAGACGGAAAAATATCCGCACGTCACCTATTTTTTTAATGGAGGAATAGAAGTTCCGTTTTCGCACGAGGACCGAAGGATTGTCCCTTCCCCAAAGGTCGCAACCTACGATCTTAAACCGCAGATGAGTGCTCGTGAAGTTACGGATGAAGTTCTATCGCGTCTGAGGAAATACGACTTGATCATCTTAAATTTTGCCAACCCGGATATGGTCGGACACACGGGCGTCGTTTCCGCGGGCATTAAAGCCGTGGAGACAATTGACGAGTGCGTCGCACGCATTGTTCCGAAGGTTTTGTCATTGGGCGGCAAATGTCTGCTCACCGCCGATCACGGAAACTGCGAGCAAATGCGCAATTCCGATGGTTCTCCGAACACCGCGCATACGACAAACCTGGTTCACTTCATCTACACTGCGGATGACGCGATAAAATTCCGGCTTGAAGATGGAATCCTTGCCGACGTGGCGCCAACCATTCTCTTTTTGCTAGGCCTGCCCCAGCCGAGCGAGATGACTGGTAGAAACCTTCTCGTTAGGGTGAGCTAAAGGCCAGTTGCGCTTGCGCCGCCAGTACCTCCTCGAAACTGATCCCAAGTTTTCGATTCAACTGCCGCGTTCCAGTGACCGCGATCCGGTGAAGAAATTGTAGTTGATTCTCTTGCCCTGCTTCATGCCAGACGGGCTGATGCGCGAGCGAGAGGGCGCCATGTTTTTCTACGAGCGCCCCCCAACCCACCGGGACTTCGGAGAGCCGAAATAACTCGTTAGGCAAAACGAGAAAAAATAAATTGGCGCAACGATAACGAACCAGTTTTTCAAATTTGGTGCCCTCGCGCAATTGATTCTGCAGAGCGGTTACCTCCCGAATAACTCGCGAGTAATTGCGATGGCCGATGGAGACAAAATCGTGCGAGTCCCATTCCGCGAAGAGCGATTCTCCTCTGCGTAGAGCGGGATAATGCACGCGCAAATGCTTTTCGATAATCAGCCGGCGCTTGTGCACGCTCTCGAGTCGCTCGCGCGTGGTTGAAGCGCAGCGGTTGTCCCGCCGCAAATCCGGGGATGCTTGCTTGCATTCAAAGATCGCGGTGCAGCCAAATTCGTTAGGCAGAAAGCGAAAGGCCGCGACATCCGCACGAAAGCGGCAACGCGGCAAAGTAACCTCAATGGCGCACGCGGAATAGCCTTGGGCCTGGGCCCACAAAAGGGCGAGACGTTTGAGGTCGCGGTGCGCGACACTTTCTCCATGCTGCGCTTTTATTGTTTCGTCCATTCCGCCAACTCTTTTGCCCAGTAAGTGACGATTACGTCAGCGCCAGCTCGTTTAAGCGAAGTCATGATTTCGAGCACGGCAGCGCGTTCATCCAGAAATCCTTTCTCCGCGGCGGCTTTGACCATCGCATATTCTCCACTCACGTGATAAATCGCAGTCGGTTTGGAAAAACGTTCACGCACGCGCCAGAGCAGATCGAGATAGGGAAGCGCCGGTTTCACCATCACAATGTCGGCACCTTCTTCGATATCGAGCGCCACTTCGCGTAACGCTTCAGCCGCGTTTGCGGGATCCATTTGATATGAACGGCGATCTCCAAACTGCGGCGGACTTTCTGCGGCATCGCGAAATGGTCCGTAAAAGACAGAGGCGAATTTCGCGGCATAACTCATGATGCCAGTTTGATCGAAACCGCGCGCATCAAGCGCTTCGCGGATCGCGCCGATGCGGCCATCCATCATGTCGCTTGGTGCGACCAAATCTGCGCCCGCGGCGGCGTGTGAAATTGCAGCTTTAACGAGGAGTTCCACGGTCTCGTCATTCAAAACATGGAAATGCTCGCCGTCGATGCGGGTCACACCGCAATGGCCGTGGCTCATGTATTCGCAGAGACAAACATCAGTGATGACCACGAGTTCGGGACATTTCTTTTTAATAGCGCGCACAGCTTGCTGGACGACGCCGTTGTCATCGTAAGCGGCGGCGCCGGTCTCATCTTTTTCTTTCGGGATACCAAAAAGCACGACGGCTTGCAGCCCGAGCGCGTGCGCAGCCGCGGCTTCATCGGCCACCTCACTAGGCGCGAATTGAAAAACACCAGGCATGCTGGCGATCGCCCGTTTCGTTTCCAACTTTTCACTGACGAAGAGCGGCAGGATAAAATCGTGGGCGCTCAGCGTCGTCTCACGCACCAAGTTGCGTAACGCCGGCAGGCGGCGCAGTCGTCGCGGACGCTGAGGTAATTTTCTCACAGCGCGAGGGTACCTGCGCCGCTGTAACGTCGCAAGCTTGACGCCGGGGAGTCTTCCATGTAGGCGCGTGCTATCGATGGCGAGGCGAGTTTCGAAAGCAAGATTCGATTATTTGTTAGTCGACATCAGCAATTCATTTACAAAAATTGCGTTCTCGACTCGGGAACGAATTTCACGCCCCGCTCGTATTCCAACTCGTAGCCTAACGAGTCAAAAACTCCGCTCCCATTTGCGCGGCAAACGAATTGGTCGAATCGTTGTTTGCTCTGTCGTTCCCGCGAAAAACGCGGCGATTAGAAAAGCTGCGGGCTCGACCAAGATTTTGTGGCTTGGGCCCCAGATTCGCCTCGGTGTGAAGATCGATTATCCCAATCCGAAATTGATTGGCGCAGATCGTCTCGCCAATGCTGCGGCCGTGGCAAAGTTGTACGGCTGCCCCGCCATCGTTGTCGACTTCGGGACGGCAGTAACGTTCGACATTATTTCCGCGCGCGGCGCTTACATCGGTGGCGTGATCGCGCCGGGACTCGAGGCCATGACAAACTTTCTCTATCAACGCACCGCCTTACTGCCTCGGCTGAGTCTGCGCGAACCGAAGCGCGCAGTTGGAAAATCAACTCGGGACGCGATGATGTCGGGTGCAGTGTTTGGATATCGCGGCCTTGTTTATGAGATCCTGGCACAAATCAAAAAGGAGCAATTTCGACGTCAGCGGGTGAAAATTGTTGCCACGGGTGGGTATGCGCAGCTGATTGCAGCGCGCGTCCCATTGATTGAATCGGTCCATCCAAATCTTACCTTGGAAGGTCTGCGTTTGGTCGCCAACTTGAACACTTAGACCCAATTCGTCGGCGTAAATCCTGCTCAAATAGATGTTGACTCGCCGAACAGGAGCGAAAAAAATTTGGCTTGTGTTCAAGGGCGAGCGACGGTTTTATGGTTTCTTCCATGAGGTTCCCGAAAGTAGCGATTATTTCTCTTGTTGTTCTAAGCTCTTTCGGTGCCAACACGGTGGCGCCATCGAAATCGGAGCTGGAGTCGATGTACGACAAGGCATTCCGCGCTTTCGACGCGAATAATTTTCCGGAGGCCTTGCAGCAGTTGGATGCGATTGACGCGCGCCAGCCCGACTTGGCGGAATCGCAGAATCTTCGTGGCGTTATTTACATGCGCCAGGGAATTTATGACAAAGCCGAAGCCGCGCTTTATCGAGCAATCGAATTGGATCCGAAGTTTTGGAATGCGCGCTTTAATCTAGCGGAAATTCCGTTTTTGCAGAAAAACTGGACGGAAGCGCGCAACCGTTTCCAAGCTCTGCTCGCTTCGAATTCAGCCGAACTACAAGGCGAAGCAACGCAGCTGATTCAATATAAGATCCTGTTGACCTACATCCTCGAAGGGAAGGACAACATGGTCGACTCGTTCCTATCGAAGTTCGAATTGTCGAACGATACGCCGGCGGTGCAGTACGGGAATGCGGCCATAGCTCTCCAGCATAAAGATGAAAAAGCCGCCAAGGAATGGATTGCGGCAGCGGAGAAGAATTTCTCGCCGCAGTTAAACAAACTCTTCGCTGAATCAATATACGAAGCGGGTTGGCTGCAGAAGCCGGCCGGACAAACCCGCGCGGCGCTCGAGTTAACTTCCGCCGCGGAACGCAACGCGCGGACGAAGGCCTACGCGAAGACAAAACTGGATCAAGCGCAGCAGGCTTTCGAGAAACGCGACCTGCCCGCCGCGCTCAAGTTTCTCGATGAAGCCGAAGCCGCAGATCCGAATCAGCCGCCCTATGTGAACCTGCGCGGTGAAGTTCTGATGGAACAAAAGAATTTCGATCAAGCCGAAGCTTTGTTTAGAAAAGCGCTCAAGGCCGATCCGAAGTTTCGCGAAGCGCAATTCAATCTTGCACAAATACCATTCAAGAAAAAGGAATACACCAAAGCGCGTGATCGTCTGGAAGCGCTTTTTGCTGCTACGCCCGGCGGCGACAAGAATCAGGCAGCGCAGTTAATCAAGTTCAAGATTTTCATGACCCTTCTGCTCGAAGGCAAAGACAGTCGCGCGCAGAAGATGATGGATCAGTTCCAGTTCACCGGAGATACACCGGCGCTCTATTACGCCCAGGCTGCCTGGGAGTTTAAGCACGACAATGCGGCCAAGGCCAATGACTGGATCACATCTGCGCGAAAGATTTACTCGCTCGCGCTCAATCTGGTTTTCGCGGATTCATTTTACGATGCGGGATGGTTACGGAACCCGGCATCGACTGAAGAAGTTGCTTCTTCGAAAGCGGCTGTAGCGGCAAACGAATCGGCTGCCCCGGTGGGAACGATGCCCGGCATCGAGCCAAGCCCGATCCCTGGGTCTGCTACTGGAGAGAACCAGGCCGCAAAAGAAGGCGCGCCGAGCGTTGCGCCAAGTGCGAGTCCGGTGATCGCCGGCATGGAAGCTACAACGTCGACCGCCGATATTGGTCCAGCACCGGTAACCGCACCGCAGACTGCTCCTGTTATTGCGGCAGCCAAAACAAGTCCTCCGCCGATTTCAGCTCCTCCTACGATCGCAGCGAAAGTTGAACCGACAAAGAAAGCTCCAGAGCAAACTGTTAAGAGCGTAGCAGCCAAGACCTCCACTTCTGCAGCGCCTCTTTCAAAGCCGCTTGTTTCTGCCAAGACGCTCGCTACGCCCGCGACCGTTCTGGCGCCGGCTCAAGTTCGCGAATATTCTCCGGCGCTTGGCGAACGCTCGAGCACTTGGCGGACGCTGCTCGTTACCACCTTGCTCGTTGCCGGTATAGCTTTACTCGCGTGGGTGATTGTTCCTGAGCTTCGTCGCCGGCTGCCCACCTCGTTTCGTCCGGTGGCGCCCGCCGCTCCTGCGATGGGTCCGTCGTTTCAGGACGATGTCGCCAGTGTAAATATGAGTGAAGAGATAACTCATGATGCGCCAGATTTGAGTGTAAACGAAGAGATGACGCCACGTCCTCGTTTTACGGGGGGACCACCTAAGCGTTCGCTGCAACTGAAAGCGAGCGAGCCCTCAATCCGCCGCACTGTATTGCCAACGGGCAAGATCGCACGGGGTGAAGTGATTCCTGCGGTGGAGGCAATGACTGTCGAGCCCGTTTCGGAAGCAGAGCTCGTCGAATCGGTCTCGGAAGAAATTAAGTACCCGGGAGAGGTCGTTCCCAGTTCGACCGAACCGTTCGATGTGGCCCCCGCCATGACGCGAAGGGAAGATGAGTTCGAGCCTATCGGTCAGGGACAACCCGTTCCTTATCAGACAGCGGGGATTATGCCGGAAAGCGTCGCCCCTGACCTGGAAGAGGTTGCTCCCGCCAAGGCGCCAGTAGTTGATGTCGCACCGGTCGAGGTCGCCGCCTTTCGTCCTGCTGTCGAGCCACCAGTTATTCCACCAATTGTTACTCCTGAACCCGCACTGCAGCAATCAACCACACCAGTTACCATGCCTGAACCGACACAAACTCCTGCTACTAGAACGACAGCCGGTGCGCCTGCCCCCACGCCGGGAGCGATGCATACCGCAGTTCAACTAACGTTTTCTTGCGAGATTGCTTCTCTGCAGTTGACGCCATCTTTCAAAATGGGCGCACTTCAGCTTCGGCCCGTCTCGAAAGTCGTCATGATGCGTTTATCACCTTCACAACACCCGCAACCGGCCATGAATCTGCAAATCACTTTCGAAGTGGCCACGGTTCAGGCAACGGGTGGCGGCTTCGGCACAGTTCGCCTTACGCCCTCGCAACAGCAAAAACCTGGCGTTATCACGTCGCCGGCCTTCACCATTGCCGGCGTGCAACTGGTCTCCAACTTCGAGAGTGCGCCTGTGCAACTCACGCCATCCCAACAAGGCAAGGCGTCAGTTCATATGACGGCCGCGTTCCAGATTTCAACGGTCGAGTTCTCGCCCTCCTTTGAGATCGCCTCCATTGTCCTCACTTCGAGCTCAAAGAATGTTTCCGTGCAGTTGCCCGGGGCGGGCCCGAGTGCAATCGAAGGCGCTCCTGTTTTCGAAGTCGCTAACATGCAGGTGGGCGGGAACGGGGAAATTGGCTTGATTCAACTCAGTCCGCCCGGCGCCGCGCGTCGCTAAATTGACGGGCCTTTAACGCCTAACGAGTTGATTTCGATTGAGTGAGCGGAGTTGTTTCGGAAGAAACTCTCCGTCTCGACGAATCAACTTTCCATCGAAATAAATTTCGCCGCCGCCGTAATCGGGCCGTTGAATGTTGACCATGTCCCAGTGGACCTGGCTGCGGTTTCCGTTATCAGCCTCCTCATAGGCCTGTCCGGGTGTGAAATGGAAAGAACCCGCAATTTTTTCATCGAATAGGATGTCTCGCATCGGTTCGAGAATGCGGGGATTAAAGGCAATTGAGAATTCGCCGATGTAACGCGCACCCGGATCGGAATCGAGAATCTTATTCAATTTCGCGGTCTGATTACCTGTCGCTTCGACGATTTTTCCATCTCTAAATTCCAATCGGATATTATCGAAGCCGATGCTCTGATAAATTGTTGGGGCATTAAATGTGATGTGGCCTTGGACTGAATCCCTGACTGGACACGAGAAAACTTCACCGTCCGGAATGTTGCGATCACCTCCGCAGACGACGGCCCCAATTTCCTTGATGCTGAATCGCAAATCAGTTCCGGGTCCCTTCAGTTCCACCCGGTCCGTTTTTTCCATCAGCGTCTTGAGTGCCTTCATGCCCGGTTGGAGTTTTCGGTAATCGAGAGTGCAGACATCGAAGTAAAAATCTTCGAAGGCTTCCGTGCTCATGCCGGCGAGCTGAGCCATTGATGGCGTAGGCCAGCGCAGAACGACCCACTTTGTTTTCTTCACTCGCTGGTCCTGGACCGGCCGCATTCTTTTTGCGAGGAGCTTCATCTGATTCGCAGGAACGTCGGAGAGCTCGGTGATGTTATGACTGCCGCGCAACCCGATGTAGGCGTCCATTCTTTTCATGCGCGCAAGTTCGTGGATGGCGATCAGATTCAGTTGTCGTTCCGTGCCTTCCAAGGCGAGTTCCCGACTGACACGCGCGTGCTGGATTTGAGTGAACGGTAAAGCGCCGACACTCCGCGCAGCACGGACCAGAGCGATCGTCATTTCGTCCGGCACGTCGAAAGCCTCGATCAAGACAGTCTCGTTGCGTTTTAATGTGGTGGAATATTCCACCAGCAATTTTGCCAGCTTATCAAAGCGCGAATCTTGCATAAGAGATTAATGATTCCATTGGCACGAAGGGATGCAAATGACGGTTAAGACTCGCGGACAAACTTGGCCGCGAAGGCGCCATCGAACCCATCGCGAAATGGCGTGACCATTCTTTGTTCGACTAACTTGAAGTTTGAGAATTCTTTCAAGAGGAGAGCCACGACTTGTCCATTTTCTTCCGGCTCAAGACTGCACGTGCTATAAACCAAAACACCGCCGCGTTTCAGCAACCTCATGACATTGCGCATGATTGTTACTTGTCGCTTTTGCATGCGCACGAATTCATCCGCGGCTAGTCGCCAGCGAACGTCAACGCGGCGGCGCATCACGCCTGTATTGCTGCATGGTGCGTCGACCAGGATTCGATCAAACTCAGCAAGTGGTGGATCTGTGACATTTTGTGGCCAGTTGCACTGCAGCACGGTCGCGATTTCGACTCCGAGCCGATCCAGATTTTCTTGCAACAGTTTGATACGTTCCGAGTCGCGATCGCACGCGACAATCGAGCCGCGGTTTTTCATCCCCTGCGCAAGCAGACAAGTCTTGCCGCCGGGAGCCGCGCATGCATCCAAAACATTTTCGCCAGGCTGCGGATCGAGCAGCTCACACGCGAGTGTCGTGCTCGGATCTTGAATATAAAAGAGTCCGGCTGCAAGCGCATCGATTGGCACGCGAACAAGCTCCACCATATCGGGATTATTCGGGAGGGGATGATTCTCCGGATTAGTCCGAAGAAAATCTCTCGGCTGAATTTTAAGCTGGTTGATCCGGCCGTACATGTGCGGCGGACGATTGTTCCACTCGACCAAAGATTCGGCCGATACGTCTCCGAAATTTTTCTGCCACCGCACGATGAGGAAGTTCGGCTGCGAAAACCGGGTGCTGAGGGGCTGCCGAGTTGCTTGCGTTCGTAATTCCTGCTCTCGGCGTTGGGCGCCGCGCAGAACCGCATTGATTAGCGCACGCTGTTTCGGGCGAGCTAGTTTTACAGTCTCGTGGATGGCAGCATGTTCCGGCGTTCGCAAAAGAAACAACTGATATAGACCGAGTCGCAGAAAATCTCGCGATTGATCGTCCAGGTTGCCCTTGCGCAACAAGTCGATCCAAAAATCGAGGAGACTTAAATTGCGCAGAACCCCGTAAAAAAGTTCGCGGGCAAAACCGCGATCTGAATCGCTCAATGACTCGTTGGCAACGCGGTCCTGGATAATCGCGTCGGCAAAGCGTTCTTTCCTGCGCCATTCGCCGAGAGCGGCCGCCGCGACGCTGCGTGCCGACATGAGTTGTGTCGCCCCTGCTAATGCGGCTTTACCGCTTTGCGTCCAATCGAGTGATAATGAAAACCGAGCTCGGCCATCGTTCGCGGGTCGAAAACATTTCGCCCGTCGAAAATGATCGGAGTTGTCATTCGTTCTTTAACTACGGCGAGGTCGACATTTAAAAACTCCCCCCATTCTGTCGCGACGACCAGAGCTTCTACTCCATCGACCGCTGCCAGGGCGGAGTCCACGAACGTCGCGCCGGAAATGGCTTCGACTGCGCGCGCTTTTTCCATTCCTTTAGGATCGTAAACGATCACGTGCGCTCCCTCGCGCAACATGTCGGCAACGATATCAATCGCGACGGAAGAGCGAATATCGTCCGTATCCGGTTTGAATGTGAGACCCCACACCGCGATCTTCTTGTCGCGCAAAACCCACAACGTTTCGCGCATCGCTTTTAAGAACCGATCCTTCTGTGACGCATTGATCCGCTGCACTTCTTTTAGAAGTGTGAATGGCACTCCCAGGTGTTCGCTGATCGTGATGAAAGCGGCGATGTCTTTCGGAAAACAGGATCCGCCGTAACCGATGCCGGCGTTGAGAAAATTGCGCCCGATTCGTTGGTCCATGCCAATGCCATCCGCAACTTTTTCGACGTCGGCCCCGCTCGCTTCGCAAATTGCTGAGACCGCATTGATGTAGGAAATCTTGAGTGCGAGAAATGAATTGGCGGCGTGCTTAATCAACTCGGCACTGTTGACATCAGTGACAAGGATCGGTGCCATGAAAGGTTCGTAAACTTTCTTCATCAAATCGACCGCCTGCTGGCTTTGCGCGCCGATGACAATCCGGTCCGGGTGCATCAAGTCGCCGACAGCGCAACCTTCCCGCAAAAACTCCGGATTGCTCACGACATCGAATTTTGCGCCGTGGCGATTATAGCGTTTGATCGACTCGGCCACTTTCTCGCCGGTCTTTACCGGGACTGTGCTCTTATCTACGATGACGCGATAATCTTTGAGAACGCCGGCGATATCGCGCGCAACTTTCTCGATAAAACTTAAGTCAACGCTTCCGTCCGGCTGCTGCGGCGTCGGCACCGCGATAAAGATAATTTGGGAATTATCGACCCCTTCCTCGATGCTGCCGGTGAAACGCAAACGATGTGCGGAGACGTTGCGATGAATAACTTCTTCCAGGCCCGGCTCGTAAATCGGAACTTTCCCCGCTTGCAGCGACTCGATTTTTTTCGGGTCGTTATCGACACAGATAACAGTGTGACCGACATCGGCAAAACATGCGCCGGTAACAAGACCAACATAGCCTGAACCGATGATAGAAATTTCCATGATGAAAACCAACCGCGCTCAAAGGGAGCGCCGGAACGAACAGGCAAATCGCGAAAAATGCAATAGGCCAGCGATCACGGAGTTGTATCGCCAGTTCCTGAGGGATCAAAGTTCAAATCAAAGCCGAATTTCGGAAATGCTTTGAGAGTAAAGGTAAGGAGGACACCATATTCTTTCACTCCCGCGTTATCGCGGATGATTGCTCCGAAGGACGCAACCCAACTCGTTAGGTCACGATAAACAGAGTAGCGCTGCGATTCCAAAATCCCCGTATCCGCTTCGTATTGTTCGGAGACGCCCACACCCCAGTTATCGTTGATTCGATAATAACCGCCCACGGTAAACAAACTGCTGTTTAGGAAAAACGGATTGTTGTCCAGGTAACGATGTCCGACGCTCACTTGCAGGTTTGCCGTCGGTTGAAATAGAAAACTCGTGTTGACCTCGGTGAAGCCTTGGTCGAAAGCCGGCACCTGGGAGTTAATCACGAGGGCACTCCACGGTACCGGCGTGAAACGCAGGCGATTAAAAAGGTTCGAGTACTGCGTCTTGTCGAATGGGTTTGAAAAATTTACATCGATAAATGTTTCGAGCTCGAGCCAGCTCACGGTCAAATCATCGCGCCGTGTTTGCAGCCGATTGCGCACGCCCACGCGCCAGATTGACCAGTCGTCAATGGAATCGATGGAAGTGAATTGCGGAAAGTCGATCGGCCGCAACTGGGTCGAGGGTTGGTAGCGATCGAATTGCAGGATGGCCGCTGGATCGGGATTGGTGTCCGAGACGTAGGAAAAATTGGTGAAGGGTTGAATGATGTGGCGCAAACCATCCAAGCCAAGCGACCGGCTTTGGGCATCCTCCCACGTGCGTGAAACCTTAAATGATGCTTCTACGCCGGTGTTGAAGACGGTCCGAACTTTCGCACCCCCTTTTTCCAAGGGACTCGCGAGCGTGGGGTCGGGCAAAAGGAAATCTGGAATCAACGGGTCGGGATTGGGAGTAAAAATCGTTTTTCCCAGATCGCGAGTCTCGCTGTAATAAGTCGCGCGAAATCCGACCCGAGGGACGATCGATAACCAACCGAAGTATGTATTCGGATATAGAAGCTGATGAAACGTATCAGCTCGGAAAGCTCCGTAATCCTCGAACCCGGAATCGCGCGCAAAATTACGATGCAAATCCGCCACTCCGGTTTCGCCTTCGTAGAAAATTGGTCCCCCAAAGAGAGCGTGCCGTTTGATGTCGAGCACCACTTCAGGAAAACGTTCGGTCGTGTCAAAAAAGCTGTTTGCCTGAAAACGCGCGATTGCCGTGAGTGTGTAGAAGGGATTGGTTTTGGTTAACGCAACAACATTATCGGGCTGCGGATCATAGCGGAATTCGCTTTGATAGAAATCCTGAAGCACGAACGCGTCACTCAACTTCGTCACATTGACCGTGGCGTAGAGATCGTGATTCTCAGTGAAGTAAGTCTGATCCTGGAAGCTTACCCGATAGCGCGAAGTTGGGATCGACCCGCGCGGTAAAGTTGTTCGATTGATCTGCGGATTTTGATCCTGCAGAAAATAAGTCTTCAGCCTCGCATAGCTTTCTTTGTCCTTACCGTAATTGACGTCAGATTCGAAACCGAGCGCTTCGCCGCGTCGCACCCGGTAATCGAGACGAACGCGTCCATGTATCTCCTTCGTGATGGGAAAAGCGACCTGAGTCAGAAGTGAAGGGCCCCACGAACTTAGATAAGCGGGCGAAATGGAAAAGCTGAAAGCGTCATCAAGCGATTGGTAAAGATAGGGCCACCAAAGCACTGGTACTTTGCCGATGTAGAAAGAAACATTTTGGAAAATGACTCGATCGTTTTCGTAAATACGCACCGTCTTCGCTCGGAGATGAAAGCTCGGGTCTGCGGAATCGTCTGTCGTGAAGGTTCCGTTTTTCACGATTGTTTCGTTGTCGGAAAGGACCGCTATCTCTTCGCCCTCGACAAAGTAAGGGGGATAATCCCCGCGCATGTTGCGGGCGCGAATTTCTTTTGTATCGACATTGTAGATACCGCTCTCGCCGACGTAGAGATGCGTACCGCGATAGATGCGGACGTTGCCTTCGACTTCGACGTCGTGCGTAGCCGAGTTGTATTTAGCGCGATCGGCATAGATATCGGTATCGCCGACATGGATGGCGACATTATCGCGCGCCGTGGCAATGCCGTTTTCGTAGGTGGTTTCGCCGGTGGAGTTGATCTCCACGGGAAGATTTCCCGGTGTTGACGGCGTCTGCGCCGTCGCCACGCTCGCTGAGGCAAGAACCAAAAGAATCAGCGGGAACAGCTTGCGCATGGCGGTGGCCGAAGGTATCGGAGCACCTTCGTTTTGGAAAGTTAAAAGCGTCACTTAGAGGCTCTTGCTCAAGCGCAAACCGGCGACCTGCTGATTCAGGCCGCAGGTTGAAACGATGGCATGCCTGAAAGAATCGATCTCGGTTCGTGCATGCGAAATTTGCAGCGCAGAATGGCGGGAGGCGTGGAGGACGGGCGGAGCTTGTGCGGTAAGCAATGCCTGGGCGGCTGTGACGATCTGCCAGACCGATCCTGCCGCAACACCTTCGCCCAGCGCAGGCTTCACTGTGTAAACGAATGCCCTGGGAATCTTTTGTAGAATGGCCTCTTCTTCGGCCAGGTCGATGAATGTTCCATTTGCACTCGCGACAACAACACTGGTGCTGTCTGGTTCCAACTCCGCGTATACATCGCGCAGCAATGCAGCAGCATCCTGCCTTTTCTTAAAATTTCCGCCGGCAACAATCCGGTCGAGGATGATTGGTCCGTCGCGGGCGATGACGAGTGCGCCTGCTCCTTCGCTCAAGACCATTCCGCGAGGTGGTCGGTGGAAAGGTTCAATCGGAGGCGCAGCGCGAAGTAGACGCCATTTCCGATAGGCATCGCAGAGGAGCCAATCGATTTCTTCCGCCGCAACCACGAGACAATGATCAACCGACTCGTTACGCATGAGGTCCGCGGCCATTTGCACGGCAAGTATCCCGACCGCGCCATCGCCGACCAATGTGTAACTGGCTCCCGTGACGCCGAGAATCGCGGCGAGATGGCTCGCCGGGGCATTGAACACAGTCTCAGGAAACAGTAGCGGACTAGCCGACTGCGCGCCGGATGCCACGATGTCGTGGTAAAAGCGTTTGGTGTAAATGACACCGCCGTTCGAGGTCGCGAAAATTAGCGCGGTGCGGGCTGCATCTTTCTCGGAAGTGAGGCCTGCATCATTAAGGGCCGCTACTCCAGCCGCGACCGCGAAACGTGATATGGCGCTTGAACGTCGCAAGCGCGGATGCGTGGGCGCAGTTTCCGGGACGCGAAATGCGGGATACTTGTGCGGGCTGATTGGATTCGAAACGGTCTCCGCCAGCGCTTCTTCGCTCTCGAGAAGTTTGTTCCAAACATTCGCGATTTCATGGCCGAGCGGGGTAACCCAACCCATGCCGCGAATTGCGAGATTCATGCTGCTCTCTGCATGATGACCGAGGCATTGGTGCCACCAAAGCCAAATGAGTTGGAAAGAACGGCGCGAATGGCCGCCTGCTGCGATTGATTGGCAATAATGTTAAGGCGCAGTTCGGAGTCCCCTGTGCGGAAGTTAATGTTAGGCGGCAGGAATTGATGCTGCAGAGCGAGCATGCTGATGACTGCTTCAATTGCGCCAGCGGCGCCTAACGAGTGTCCCATCATGCCCTTAGTGGAACTGACGGGTACACTGGAAAATAATTCCGCAATCGCTTTTCCTTCGGCTGCATCGTTGAAGGGCGTGGCGGTTCCGTGCGCATTAATGTAATCAATCTCATTCGTCTCCAAATCTGCGGATGCCAAAGCCCGCTCCATCGCCTGGCGCGGCCCAATCCCTGAAGGATGGGGTTGAGTCAAATGATGATTATCGGTCGAAATTCCGTAGCCTGTGATTTCCGCGAGAATCGTAGCGCCGCGAGATTGTGCGGCATCAAGATTTTCCAACGCGAGCAACGCGGCGCCTTCACCAAGAACCATTCCAGTGCGCGCAGCATCAAAGGGCCGGCACTTCTCGGGCGTTGAAGCTTGCAGCGAATCGAAGCCGACAAACACGAGCTCGGAAAGTGCATCATATCCACCAGTGAGGACGCGCTCATAGCGACCGGATCGGATGCATTCAAAAGCGTGACCGATCGCGTTGGTGCCGGAAGCGCACGCGTTCGCAATCACCTGACACGGAGCAGAGATTCCGAGCGCAGCTTGAGCATCGAGAATTGGTTTCTGAGGCAGGTAATTCGCTATCCAGGTCGGCGTGTGCCGGTTGCCATTACCGCGTTGCAAGGAGCGGTAATATTCCTCGCCGAATGTCATGCCCCCACTCGTCGTACCGACGACGGTAAGCTGCGGTTCGAACTGCGGAGCCTGCGCTAAGACTTGTTCCAAAGCGCAAATCACCATTCGCGCGGCGCGATGCAAACGCTCTGGACGCCGCAAATGAGTTGTAGCTGCGGCACGGAGTTGATCATCGCGAATCTGCCCTGCCGTCTTGCAGCGGCATTGCTCAACCGAAAATTGCGTGATCTCCGTCACACAGTCGCGTCCCTGCCGCAACGCGTCTGCCGTTTCTGCCAGACCGAATCCCAGAGGGCTGACAATTCCTGCGGCCACTACTGCGACTCTCACGCGCTCGCCGTGCTTCGTTGGTAGGTTTATTTCAGGCATTTAGGCGCGAAAAAGATGGTTTTGTTTCCATTTGCTTTCTGCAAGAAAGGGCTCTACTAATCAGGCCGAAAAGGAAACGAAAGTGCGGGACCTTGGTGGATTGTCAGTGAGTTTATCAGTGGCGATTTGAAATCCGATGAGCGGGAACAGTGACCTGGCAGCGTTTTCCACAATAAACTCCGATGGGAACTAAATTATACGTAGGAAATCTTTCCTTCAACACGACCGAAACTGATCTTCAGGATCTTTTTGCGCAGGCTGGCCCGGTGCAGGAAGTGACGTTGATGCAGGACAAATTCACCGGCAAATCGCGCGGATTTGCGTTCGTCACCATGACGACTGAAGCAGACGCGCAAAAAGCAATCACAGAATTCAATGGCAAGACCGTAGAAGGCCGGCCCTTGACCGTCAATGAAGCCCGTCCGCGTGAAGCGCGTCCGCCTGGTGGCGGAGGCGGCGGTGGACGCGGCTATGGTGGCGGCGGAGGCGGCGGCGGTGGTGGTGGTTATGGCGGTGGCGGCGGCTACGGCGGCGGACGCCGCGATGGCGGCCAGCGACGCGGCCGATAATCGCAAATCATGGCTTTACGAGAAGCGCCTGAGCGAAAGTTCAGGCGCTTTTTTTTCGCATTCAGGTAACAATCACGCGCACCTGACGGTCCTTTTCCGACCTACATAGTGGAGAAACACAAATAAGGAGCTCTGTATTATGCCAAATGAAGAAGAACAACAACGCAGTGGTGAGGCCTCGCCAGGCTCTTCCGAAAACATCGAAATTCCGCCAATTTCCAAACAGACCGCCGGAGCTGCCACAGGAGCAGTCATTGGTAGTGTCGCGGGTCCGGTAGGCGCCGTAGTCGGCGGGGTCCTTGGCGCACTGGCGGGTCGGGCAGCTTCGAAAGATCAGAATGTCGCATCGACTGCCAAAAAAGCAGTGAAGAGCGCTTCGCGAAAAGTGAAAGCAGTCGCAAAAGCGTCGACAAAGGCGCGCGTAAAAACATTGCGCCCACGGAAGAGGACGAAGTCTGCGAAAAAAAGATCGTCGTCAAAATCGCGTAAAACGAGTTCGAAATCACGGCGCTCGGGCTCGAGTAAACCGAGTGCGCGAGCGCGCGGAAAAGCTACCTCTCGCAAGCAAGCACGTAGTCGTGGCAAGAAGCGCAGTGGCAGGTCTTCGTCACGACCAAAGAAGAGTTCGAGAAAATCGCGACGTTAAGACAATCCGAAACGCCATGGCATGACGGTGCGCGGATAGCACGTCGTCCACGTGTTTTTCCGAGCGCCCGCGATATCGTCGGTAATCTTCTTTCGTCTGCAGATATTTCTGTTGATGGGACGCGTGCCTGGGACATCCAGGTCCACGACGAGCGCTTCTTCCGTCGAGTCCTCTTCGATGGCAGCCTCGGCGTTGGCGAATCTTACATGGACGGCTGGTGGGATTGCGACGCGCTCGATGAAATGTGTTTTCGCGCAAGCCGGGCAGGACTGGAAAAATCGATCTCGCAAAATTGGCGAACCATCATTGGGATCGCTGGGGAATTTCTTATCAATCGACAAACACGCCGCGGCGTTACTGCCGTCGTAAAACGACATTACGATCTCGGGAACGATTTTTTCGAAGCGATACTCGATCCCGCGCTGCAATATACCTGCGCTTATTTCGACGGCACCTCGGATTTGGCGGAAGCGCAGCGCCGTAAGATGGACTTGATTTGCCGCAAACTTGGTCTGCAACCCGGGATGCGGCTATTGGACATCGGATGCGGTTGGGGCGGGTTCGCGAAATATGCGGCAGAGAATTACGGCTGCCGCGTCGTCGGTATCACCATTTCCAAAGAGCAACAGGAATATGCCGAAAGGTCGTGTCGCGGGTTACCGATTGAAATTCGCCTGCAGGATTATCGTGATCTCTCGGAAAAATTCGACCGCGGCGTTGCGGCCGGCATGGTCGAGCACGTTGGCTTTAAGAATTACCGCAGATTTATGAAGACGGTTTGCCGATCGCTGGAGGACGACGGGTTGTTCCTCTGCCAGACAATCGCGGCTCCGACCTCTAATCGGCAGCCCGATCCCTGGATCGCTCGTTATATTTTTCCGAATTCCATTCTTCCCTCGGCGGCATACCTGACGAAAGCGGCGGAAGGATTATTTGTTCTGGAGGACATTCAGAACTTCGGCGCCTTCTACGACGCGACTCTGATGGCGTGGGATCAAAAATTTCGCGAGTCCTGGGAACGTTTTCGCGCCGAGTATGGGGAGCGATTCTATCGCATGTGGCGATTTTATTTACTGAGTTGCGCGGGGGCGTTTCGCGCACGCAGTTTGCAACTCTTCCAATTTGTTTTCTCCAAATCCGGAGTGCTCGACGGCTATCGATCGCCAGAAAAAATGGGCAGGACTGGATTCGAACCAGTGAAGGCGTAAGCCAGCGGATTTACAGTCCGCCCCGTTTGGCCACTTCGGTACCTACCCGTTACTGCCCCGAATGCTTTCGGGGTTTGATATAGGCTGGGCGTGGGAGCGTCGCAAGTCATCTCCACGATGACTCGGTGGGCGTTGACCTCCTCTCATCGATACGGTACAGTCCGCGGCATGTCGGTCATCCGCGGGCTCTTTTGGCTCGTTCTTTTTGTTTTTTTCACCTTTTGCTTTGTCGTGCTTTTCGAGTACGGGACGCACGATTTTTCGAACGGGTTTAAAACAGAATTCGAACGCGCCAAAACCTTCGTCGTAGAGATGGTTAAACCAGAGAAAAAGCGCAAGTAATCCCGCGCTTTCTTTTCAACTTCCGCGAAGTTGTTTGTAGAACATCACTGCCGTGATGATCAGACCGATTGCGGTGATCGAAAAACGAACGGCACGCTGAGGAACTTTCTGGGAAAAATGTGCCCCGGAGTATCCGCCCGCGATTGCCCCAGCTGCGACGACTCCAGCCGCTGACCAATCAATTAGTCCCTTGTAAATGAAATACGCGGCGGCGATTGCGTTGATAAGGAACGCGAGAACGTTTTTCACCGCGTTCATCTCATGAATGTCTTCGAAGCCGAGCACGCCAAGTGAAGCGAGCATCAAAATGCCGATGCCGGCTCCAAAATATCCGCCGTAGATCGATACCAGCGTTTGAAAAACGATTGCGGTGAGAAGCCATTGTCCAGAAATGGACCGCTTCGCCTCGAGGCGAAAGAGACGCATGAAAAAGCCCCGAGCCGTGAAAAGAATCGTGGCGAATAAAATCAGGAATGGGACCAGTCGATCGAAAACCGGCCCTGGCGTTTTCGTGAGCAGAACTGCACCGACCAAACCTCCAATGACGCTCACGGCGGCAAACATCCGTATCCATTTCCAGACCGCCGGGAGCATTCGGCGGTAACCGGCCACGCCTGCCAGCGTTCCCGGCAACAGCGCAACTGTGCTCGTCGCGTTCGCGCCAATCGAGAAAATCCCTGCGAAGATCAGCGCGGGAAACGTGACAATCGTTCCGCCGCCGGCGATCGCATTCATCAAGCCTGCAGTGAAACCAGCGGCAAAGAGCAAGACGATTCGCGAGCCGTTCACTCGACGAATTCCAATTCGATTTCCTGTTCGAGGTAACCCCCGCGCCTCGCTGCCTCAAGGAATTCGCGAATCGCGGCCCGTCCGCTTTCGCCGTAGTCGCGCGTGTAATCGTTCACATACATACCGATGAACTTGCTCGCCAAACTGCTGTTCATGTCGCGCGCGTATGGCATGGAATGACGAACCGCTTCGTCTCGATGCGCGAGCCCGAAGTCGATGCTTTCGCGCATGATCGCGAGCAAATCCCGCTGCACATCACGCGGAATATCTTTGCGCAAAACATTGCCGCCGAGTGGCAATGGCAGACCGGTCTCTCGTTTCCACCACTCACCGAGATCGATGACTTTTTGGAAACCGACGTGCGCATATGTCAACTGGCCTTCATGAATGATCAATCCTGCGTCTGCTCGTCCATTTTTTACCGCGTCGAAAATCTGATCGAACGGAACGACGATGTGGTTGAAATTCCCAAGATAAATCTGCAGCGCGAGATACGCGCTCGTCATTCGGCCGGGAACGGCAATCGTCCGCCCGCGCAGCCACGATCGAATGTCATTGTCGGAAAAAGATTGCGGCGCATCGAGCGCGACGATCATGGGTCCATATCCGTCTCCCATGCTCGCCCCGCAGGGCAGGAGCGCGTAGCGCTGGCTGACGTATGCGTAAGCGTGAATCGAAATCGCCGAGATGTGAAGTTCGCCCCGCAACGCGCGTTCATTGAGCGTCTGAATGTCTTCAAGTCGATGTTCGAATCGGTAACCACGCAGATCGATTTTGTTTTCCGCCATCGCATAAAACATGAAGGCGTCATCCGGATCGGGCGAATGCCCCAGCGTGAAAACGGTCGTGTTCGCCTGCATCCCGCATGCTAGCGGCAGCGTTTCGCACGCGCAACGGTTGCGGTTTGCAGATCGTTCCGATAACCTGAAGCGCAATGGCAAAATCTGCTTTGGGTAAAGGTCTTGGCGCTCTCATCAGTGCGCGGCCACCAATCGCGCGATCGGCGCCTGAGTCTGACGCCGGAGAAAGAATTCATCAGCTCGGCCTTGGAACCATTTCGCCCAGTCCCATGCAACCTCGGAAAGAATTTGAGCACGAAGCCTTGCAGGAACTGATCGATTCCATTCGCCAGCATGGAATCATTCAACCTCTCATCGTCCGGCAGGTTGATGGGCGACATGAATTGATCGCGGGTGAGCGTCGCCTGCGCGCGGCGCAGGAACTCGGTCTGGCCGAAGTTCCCGCAATTATTCGCAGCGCGAACGATCTCGAAGTGCTGGAACTTTCTTTAATCGAGAATTTACAGCGCGCGGATCTAAATCCGATCGAAGAAGCGCAGGCCTACGCCCGACTCGCGGGCGAATTCAGCATGCGTCAGGAAGATATTGCGCAGAAGGTCGGCCGCAGTCGCGCCGCTGTAGCGAACGCGATGCGTTTGCTTGAGTTACATCCGCAGATTCAGACCTGGGTCACGCAGGAATTGCTTTCCGTTGGGCATGCGAAGGTTTTGCTCGCTTTGAAATCGGCGGAAGAACAATTGTTTGTCGCCGAGACGGTACTTCGCCGCAGCGCGACTGTGCGTGTGACGGAACGATTAGTTGCGCGTCAATCAGGAAGTGTGCGCGTGCGGCGACGGCGACGCGGCGCGGCTGCAGAGAGGTCAGCTGCGATCGACGATCTACAAAATCGTCTCCAGCAATACCTCGGCACGCATGTCGTATTGCATCATGAAGAAAAGCGCGGCCGCATTGAAATCGAATATTACGGCACCGACGATCTCCAGCGCATTCTTTCGGCGATCGGGTTGCCGATGGACGAAGCTTGATCGTGGCGGCGGTGGCGTTGTCATTGTGAGCAGTCCCTCGCTGCGCTCGGGATGACTTACTCTTATGAAATGGCCGGGCCCTCTTCTATTCGTTAGGCAGCAATCGAGTGCAATCTTTTTGGCTGCGATTTCGTGCTGTAGCGGATGTGACAGGAAGACGGTCGCAGCTCCCTCAAAGCCATGGGAAGATTTTTCGGGCACGAACGCGTTCCAACACGTCCAGCATCTTGTCGATTTCGGTCCACGACCGCCTGGGTCAGACGCGCTCGAGAAATCGCGAGCCTATATTACAAAGCAATTGGAACTTTCGGGTTGGAAGGTGACCCGGCAATCGTTCACGGACGAGACGCCGAGGGGGAAAGTAGAATTCGTGAACCTTGTCGCGCGCCACGCTTTGCAAAAGCGTAAAAGCATTCCCGTTTTTCTTCTTTGTTCGCATTACGAGACAAAGATCTTCGACTCGGTTCGCTTCGTCGGAGCGAATGACGGCGGTTCAAGTACAGGTGCGTTGATCGAGATGGCGCGCGTTCTCGATCGTCACCCCGAACTGGCGGCAAAAATAGAGCTGGTCTTTTTCGATGGCGAAGAAGCTTACGAAAGCTTTTCTGAAACCGACGGCCTTTACGGCAGTCGTTATTTCGCGAAACATCTGACTGAACCGAAGCAGCAATTTGCGGGTGGCATCTTGCTGGACATGATCGGGGATCGAGCGCTCACGATCACGCTTTCGCCCGATTCGCCGGCAGAAATGGCGCGCGATATTTTTACATCGGCAGACGTTTTGAAACTGCGAGACCATTTTACCTACTTCCAGAGCAGCATCATGGACGATCACACTCCTCTTAATGCAGCGGGAATCCGCACGATCGATCTCATCGATTTCGATTTTCCGCCGTGGCACACGGGGGACGACACCATGGACAAAATCAGTGCGGAAAGTTTGCTAATGGTTGGAGCGGTAACGTTGTATTATTTGTCCCAGTTTGCCTTTAAATAATGCGACTAAAAGCAATTGCTGGATTGGCTGCGCTCGCATTAATCGCGGGCGTCGGGAGTAGCGAAATAATCTACCGGTCCAAAATTTGCCGTGATGCGATTGAGCACTGCTTTGGGCAGGGCGATTTGTTGGCGCTGATTAACGGACGCGGAATCTATGAGATCGATGTGATGAGCGAAATGACGGCGGATCGATATCTGGCCGGGAAGGAGATAGGCGTAAATTCAAAAGACGCGGTTTTGAGACGCCTGATCGCGAATGAAAATCTTCGCCACGTGTCCAATCGCGGTGAGTTCTCTGAAGCGGAGCTGCAACGTGCGTTCGAATTGCTCCGGTATCAATTCGCGGATGACAAATTGTGGACGAAAAGAATAGCGGACAACGCAATTTCGCTGCAATCGCTGCGGCAATTACTGCGCGAGAACTTATCGGGTCGCCGGTGCATCGAGCGGGAAATTACAAATCAATTGGCCGCGGACGAAGACTCGGTCCGCAGTTATTACGCGCAACATTCAGAGGATTTCGTGCAACCTCTCCGTTTGCGTGCGAGTCACATTTTCCTTGCGGCACCGCCGGAGACTCTTCCTGAAATCGTGGAGGCCAAGCAAAAATTAATTGAGTCCTTCGCGGCTCGAATGCACGACGGCGAAGAATTCGAGGCGCTTGTCTGGGAGGCGTCAGAAGACGAGGCGAGCAAACCGCGGGGAGGAGATCTCGGCTATTTTTCGCAGTGGCGAGTACCGCAGGATTTTTTCGCAACGGTCTCCCAGCTCAAAATGGGCGAGACTAGCAAACCTTTCCGCTCGAACCTCGGTTTCCACATCGTGCGCGTGACTGAAATCAAGCCGGCCCGCCAAATGGCATTTGAAGAAGTGCGCTCCGAAATTGCCGCGCGCCTAACGAATCAACACCGGAGGGAAGCTGTCGAAAACTTGACCAACCGCCTGAGTGGAAGTTCAGCGTTGCGCGGCGGCTTGTTTTGGAATTGACTTTCTTTGTGCGTAACCGGCTGGGCTCGGTGCGCCACCACTAAACATGTCCCGTCGCAGTCGGAAAAACGTCGGTTTAATCGGTCTCGGCATTATTGGCCGACGAGTTGCGGAAAATCTCCGCAAGCGGGGTTTCCATGTCTTTGTCTGGAACCGGACGCCACGCCCGGTTCCGAACTTTGTCGGCTCGGTCGCAGAGGTGGCCGAGCTTTGCAACGTCATCCAAATCTTCGTCGCCGACGATGAAGCTCTGCGTGACATCATTCAACAGTTGAGTTCTGTTTTGACGGCGCATCACGTGGTCCTCGCCCACTGCACGGTTGCTCCCGAAAGCATGCAGGCGGCGGCAGAAGTTGTGCAACGGCGGGGAGCGCGCTTTCTCGATGCTCCCTTTACCGGCAGTAAAGTGGCCGCAGAAAAAGGTGAGCTAACCTATTATGTCGCAGGCGATGATGGGGCTTTGCGCGAGGCGCGCCGATTTCTTGAAGCGAGCAGCAAAGAGATCATCGAGTTCGGTGAAATCGGCGAAGCGACATTGATTAAACTTGCTACCAACATCGTTACGGCGGCGAGCGTGCAGGCGGTGGCGGAAGCTTTGGCACTGGTGGCAAAATGCGGTGTGCCGCCGGAAAAATTCGAGCGCGCATTGCGCGGCAACGCGAGCCGCTCCACCACCATCGAGATGAAACTTCCCAAGATGATGGATAGCGATTTCGAGCCACATTTCTCGGTCAAGCACATGCTGAAGGACCTGCAGATCGCGGAACGGTTGGCTGACTCGCTTGAGTTAAAGTTTCCAGTGACGGAAGCAGTGCGAGATGTGCAACTGGCTGAAATGAAAGACGGCCGGGGGGACGAGGATTACTCCTGTGTCGTTAGGCGATATTTCCCCGATGGTGTCCCTTCCGAACGCAAGACGGAACCCGTGCCCGAAACGCCGGAATTACCATTGAAGAATCGGCCGGAGCCGATTGAGGAAGCCGTGGCCGAACCTCAGCCCGAGCCCGCCACGGTGGAGGCGATTTCAGCAGTCGCAATAAGCGAGACAACGCCGGCCGAACCTACTTCGGCCACACCTGCGGTGACGACTCGGGAGGCAACTGAATCGCGACTTGGATTTTTACGAAGGTTATTCAGTCGCGGCACGGATTACTGAGCGGCGGCTCGAGCCCGGAAATGATTGAGTCTTTTCCAAAGGAGACGTGTTCTTTTTTTGATTTGTCCGATCGCGCGAAATTCTTCGTGCGCGGATCAGATCGGTTGCGGTTTCTCAATGGTCAGATCACGAATGATCTTCGTAAGGCGACTGAAACCGAAGGGATCGAGGCCTGTATACTGAATGCAAAAGGAAAGATTGATGCGCATCTCTTCATTTACGCCGCGCAAGACGCTTACGTGCTCGATACCGATGCTGATCTGCGAGAGACGATTCCTGCACGTCTCGACCGCTACATCATTGCGGATGATGTGCAGGTCGAGGATATCAGCCATGAATTTGACCTATTTCATTTGCTCGATTCGGCGCGCCCAGATCATCTGCCTAACGAGTACAACATGGTGCGTGCGCTCCGTTTTTCTCGCCCCGGCTGGGATGTGTGGGTAAAGCGAACCGGTGCGGATCATGCGCGCAGGCATTTTCCAGAGCAGTGGACACTGTGCGATGCCACGTCAGCGGAGAGTCTTCGTATTCGATCGGGTATCCCGTGTTGGGGCCGGGAACTGACAAACGAAATCATTCCGATCGAAGCGAACTTGGAAGAGCGCTGCGTCGATTATTCAAAAGGTTGCTATATCGGCCAGGAAGTGATTTCGCGCATTAAGATGTCGGGCCAAACGAACAAGCGCCTCTGCGGATTGGTCTCGCTCGATGGATTCGCGTTATCACCCGCAATGCGATTGGCCACCGCAACCGAAGATCACCGTGACGTGGGCTGGATGACGAGTGCCGATTACGATCCGCACCTTCAGAAGCACATCGGCCTTGGTTTTGTGAAACGCGGATTTAACGCGCCCGGGACGCATCTCCGTGCGTTGCCAGTTGCAGATCCAACTCCAGCGGGGATTCGCATAGAGATAGTTCCACTTCCGTTTGCTTAATCGTGGCCAAAATTACACTCAGCAAAGTTGCGACGACAGTTCGGGGAAGAAAAGGTGATCGTCCGCTCATCGATCTCGAAATTCCGGATCGACAACTTGTCGTCCTCACCAGTCCACCTGGCGGCGGCAAATCGAATGTGCTCCGCATGATTGCTGGATTGGAAAAGATATCGTCCGGACAAATCAGCATTGGTGATAAGCAAATCAACGAGCTGGCTCCCCAGAAGCGCGGCGTTGCAATGATATTTGCGCGCGACAGCCTTTATCCGCACATGACAATGCGCGAAAATATTGCGTTCGGCTTGAAGCTTCGAAGCTTCGGGAAATCGGAAATAAAGAAGCGTGTCGAGGATGCAGGCAACGTGCTCCGGATCGGACAATTCCTCGAAAAAACGCCTGACGAATGCGACCTGGCGGTACGGCAGCGTGCCGTGATCGCACGCGGCGTCGCCAGGCAGCCACAAGTGTTTCTTTACGATCACGCTCTCGCAAACATCGAGCCGGGCAGCCGTGCCGAGTTGCAAAATGAAATCATAAAGCTCCACGAACGCTTGCAGACGACGACCATCGTTGCGACGGCGGACAATGGCGAAGCGATGAGCATGGCGGACACGATCGTTCTGCTCGACGAAGGCGCTTTGCAGGCGCTCGGAACGCCACGCGCGCTTTACGAGCAGCCTGCAAACGTGTTTGTCGCAAAATCTCTCGGGCATCCACCGATGAATTTTGTGCGGGGAGAATTGAAGTTAGATCGCGAGACGTTGAAGTTTTCCGAAGCAGATGGCGGAACAATTCAGATAAACTTTTCCAAATTGGAGCGCTTCGAAATTGCGCAATCGTTCGTTGGGAATCCAGTTTTTCTTGGCGTCCGCCCGGAGGAGATTGAAGTGGCATCATCCGGCAGAGGAACGGAAGGAGGTCGCACCGCCAATTTCCGTGCCATCGCTGAGTGGATAGAACCGCTAGGTTCGCAAACGGATATCTATTTTAGCACCGGCCCGCACACCGGAATCTGTCGAAGCAGAGGGCTAATCAATCGCAGCGGAACGGGTCGGCGGATGGAATTTGTAATAAATCTGGAAAAAGTTTACTTATTCGATCAAAGCACCGGGAAAAGGATTGTTTAATCAATAAAGGCCTCTAATCTCCTTGCCAGTGGTGACTTGCACGGCGTAAAAACGACCTTTTACGGGGTTTAGCGGGTAATCCTTAACCAGAGACAACATGAATCAAAAAATGCTCGCGGAAATCGGCCGTACTCAACGGCTCGAAATTCTTAACTCACTTAAACGGACCAAAGGCATGTCCGTCAACGAACTCGTCGACAAAATGAAGATGAGCTACATGGGGATCAAGCAGCATTGCTTGACTCTGGAGCGCGACGGTTACCTCGATACCTGGCGACGCCCGCAAAAAATGGGACGCCCGGAAATGGTCTATCGTCTGACCCGCCGGACACATGACTTGTTTCAGTCGGACAGTAACCGATTCACGCTCGAACTGCTGCATGCGGTGCAGGAAATTTACGGGCCTAACGCTGCGGAAAAATTGCTCTTTAATGTTTTCGAGCGCAGGACGATCGCGTTGAAGGAAAAAGTAAAGGGTGAGACGGTAGCGGACCGGGCCAAGTGGCTGGCGCGCTGGCGCGATAGCGAGGGTTACATGTCGCAATTTACAACTAGCGAAAATGGCGGGCCTCAAATTCTCGAATGTCACACCCCGCTGCTCAATCTGATCGACCGCTATCCAATTATCGGGCGCCTGGAGCAGGAACTGTTTGAAGAGGTCCTCGGGACTAGCGTGCGACGTGAAGAATCGCGCGCCTCTGGACTCTACGAGTGCGCGTTTTATTTTTCCGCCTAAGTACCGTTCTAACGGTAGATTTCTACTTTCGCGCTTGGTAAAAGTCGGTTGATTGGAAGCCCATGCTCCGGGCTTTTCCGACCGCAGTTATCGAGAATCTTCGACCGCTTATTGATGGCGGGCGTTATCCCGTCAAGCGGGTTGTTGGCGAAGATTTGGCGGTAGAAGCTGACATCTTTAAGGACGGACATGATGTGGTCGCGGCCGTCTTAAAGTGGCGCATGGTCGGCGCCACGCACTGGCATGAAACCGCCATGATGCATCGGGACAACGACCGCTGGGGCGGGACCTGCTGCTTCTACGAAAATTCGATCTACGAATATACCGTCGAAGCATGGACCGATACTTTCCGCGGTTGGCGCCACGAATTCGCCACGAAATTCAAAGCCGGCATTACCGACTTGCAAAGCGAAGCCCTGGAGGGCGTGAAGTTGCTCGAGGAAGCAGCCAAGCGCCCGACCAATGTGGACGACTATGCGCGTCTGCATGAATTGATCGAGAAAATCTGGACCGCGGAATATTCTGAAATCAATCACATCGCCCAATCGAATGAATTGGAAGTGTTGATGGACACGTATCCCGATCGATCTCACTCCACTCAATACGCTCCGCCGCCGCGTGTGGTGGTTGATCGAGTCCGGGCGCGGACCGCGGCCTGGTATGAATTTTTTCCGCGGTCAGCCGAAGGACGGGAGGATCGTGGCTCAACTTTCCGAGATACCTTGCCGCGAATTGATGATGCCCGAGCGATGGGTTTTGATGTCATTTATTTCCCACCGATTCATCCCATCGGTCATACCAATCGCAAAGGCCGCAATAATTCTGTCACGAGCCAACCGGGAGAACCCGGCGTCCCTTACGCCATCGGAAGCGAGGTGGGTGGACACAAGGCGGTAGAGCCAGCGTTAGGCACGCTCGACGATTTTTTGTGGTTGGAAGATGAAGTGCATCAGCGCGGAATGGAAATTGCGCTCGACTTCGCGATCAATTGTTCGCCCGATCATCCCTACGTCCGAGAACATCCGGAGTGGTTTTACAAACGGCCCGACGGGACGATCAAGTTCGCCGAGAATCCGCCGAAAAAATACGAGGACATTTATCCGCTGAATTTTCGTTGTGCAAATTGGCGCGAGCTTTGGGAAGAGATGCGGAGCATCATTCTTTTCTGGGCCGTACTGGGCGTTCGCACTTTTCGTGTCGATAACCCACACACCAAACCGGTCGCCTTTTGGGAATTTATGATCTCGGGAGTACGAGCGAAATTTCCGGATGTAATTTTTCTTTCCGAGGCTTTCACCAAACCGAAAATGATGAAAGCCCTGGCAAAAGCGGGATTTACGCAAAGCTACACTTACTTCACCTGGCGTAATTCGAAGAAGGATCTCACTGACTATTTCACCGAGCTGACGCAAACGGAAATGAAAGAATATTTCCGTGGCAATCTCTGGCCTAACACACCCGATATATTGCCGGTCCCTTTGCAGGAAGGCGGACCGCCTGCGTTCCGTATTCGCGCTGTGCTCGCAGCCACACTTTCTTCCGTTTACGGCATCTACAGCGGGTTCGAGCTGTGTGAGAACGCTGCGCTTTCCGGTCGCGAAGAGTATCTCGACTCAGAGAAATACCAGTGGAAAGCCCGTGACTGGGATGCTCCCGGCAACATCAAGCCTTTAATCACGCGGCTTAATCGTATTCGTCGGGAGAATCGCGCCATGCACTTTTACGATAACCTGCGCTTCTATCCGGCGGAGAATGATTCCATTTTGTGGTACGGGAAAGCAACGCTCGCACGTGAGAATATAATTTTCATCGCGGTGAACCTGGACCCAGCGCAAATACAAAGTTCGTTCGTCGAAATACCCCTTGAGAAGTTCGGCTTGAGTGAGGATGAGGAATACCAGATGCACGATCTGCTCACTGACACTCGTTACATTTGGCGGGGCCGGCGCAACTACGTGGCATTGAATCCGCATGCGGAACAGGCGGCTCATGTTTTCCGATTGCGCCGCGCGGTTGGTGGCGGGCGTTTTGCCTAGGAAATTCTCACAAATAGAGCTGTCATTCTGAGCGCAGCGAAGAGAATCTCGCGGACCACGTCTGATGTTGCTTGTGAGGTTCCTCCCTACGCTCGGGATGACATGCTTTGCTTTCATTTATGAAGTGGGTTCCAGGGCATGCAAGTTGCATCCCGTTACTGGCTGTTTATGCTACCCGAAGTTTGGGCATGAAAACATTCTTCCTGGTGCCCGCGTTGCTGGCGGGCGCCCAACCTCTCCTGGCGCAAAATCCGCCATCGGTGATGCCGGATTTGCCGCGAACCACGTCCATTCTGCAAGCCATAATTCAGGCGGGGCCAATCATGGTGCCGCTTTTTTTGCTCTCGGTTTTTTCCGTCATGCTCGTGGTCGTTTATCTGCTGACCATTCGTCGCGGTGCAGTTGTTTCGAACGGTTTTATGGCAACGGCGGAAGCACTTTTGCGCAAGCGCGATTATCTCGGCTTGCTCGCTGTTTCTAATCGCCACAGCGAAGCGATCGCGCGCGTTGTCCAAAAAGTGTTGGATTTTTCGACGAAGAATCCGAATGCGGAGTTTGCGGAGATTCGTGAAATCGCGCAGACGGAAGGAACGCGGGTCGCTTCCAACCTAAGCAACCGCGTGACTTACCTTGCCGATATTGGAATGATTGCTCCGATGCTTGGCCTGCTTGGCACGGTCATCGGCATCATTAGATCTTTCGGCGCGTTGGGCGCGGATTTAGGCACGGCGCGTTATGCGTTGCTTTCGCGAGGGATCAGCGAGGCGCTCGTTAACACTGCAGCTGGCCTCGCTATTGGTATTCCCGCGATGATTTTCTATGCGATGTTCCGCGGCCGTGTGCAGCGATTGATTTCGGAATTGGAAGCAGCAGTGACTCACATTCTGGCGTTGCTTTCCTTGCAATACAGCAAGCGATCCGACCGTGTACCCGTTTTGATCGAGGATGAATTTTGATGCCGCAAAGCGGGTCAAAGATTCTGAATCGTGTCTCCAAACCTAAAGTGATTTATGAATCTGCGTAGTCGCGCGATCCCGCAACATCCCGGCATACAATTGGCCCCGCTGGTGGATGTCCTGCTCCTGCTTCTCATCTTTTTTCTCATGACTTGGAATGCGGCCCGGAACGAAAACGAACTCGATGTCAAAGTTCCCAAAGCGAGCGCGGCAAAGGAAAAGATGGCGCCGATCGGAGACGTGATCGTTAACGTCAAGGCGGACGGCAACGTCGTGGTTAATCGGCGGACGTTGAACGGACCGGAATTGACAGACTTGCTCAAGGGCCTCGTGCATTTGAACGCCGATCAAGCCGTCGTTATTCGCGGTGATGAAGCGGGCGCGTACAAAAACATCGTTAACGTCTTGAATATTTGCAGCGAAGCCGGCGTGACCAACGTGGCCTTCGCGACTGCAAAATGAGCCGCAGGTTTTTGACGGCCGGTCTCATAGGGCTGGCGAGCTTGATGATCTTTGGCGACGCGTGGGCGCAGGAAATTCGGCGCGCGCAGCCGGTAACCGAACCTCCGATGGGCCGACCAGTTCCGTTCGAAGAACAGACTCCGTCGCCAACTGTGGCGCCTCGCCGTCAAGCGGCGCCTCCCGCGCCCGTCGGGACGCCAGCTGCGGTTCCGGAAGCTTCGGCAGGCGAAGCTGAACGCTCGCCCGCCGAAACGGAAGCGCCGGATCAGCGCCAACTCAATTACGCGAACGCGCTCTTTGGACGCAAACTTTACGATCTCGCCGCACCCGAATACGAAAAATTTCTCGGCGCGTATTCCGGGGCGTCGGGTCGCGCCAGTGCCTATTTTTATCTCGGAGAATGTTATCGCGCGCTTAGTCGCACCGCTGCGGCCAAGTCGAGCTTTCAAACTATTATCGATCAATATGGCGATAGCGAATTCGCGGGACCGGCGGCCTACGGCGTAGCGGAAATTCTCTTTACGCAAAAAGACTACGAAAGTGCTCTTCCGCTTTTTCACCGCGCGGCCGCGAAGACAAAAGAATCGGCGCTGGCACTTTCGGCGCGATACTTTGAAGCGCGCTGTCTCGAGAATTTGAACCAGAAGGACGAAGCTCGTGATGCCTATCAACAGGTCATCGATTCCAAGAATGCGAACAATGCTTATCGTGACGATTCGCGTCTCGCGGTGGGGTCAATTCTTGTGGCTCGCGGAAGAAAAAGTGACGCGTTAAAACAATACGAAGCGCTTTCAAACGAAACGAAGAAACCGCCGCTGAAAGCCGAGGCAACCGTACGCGCCGGAATGCTGGCGGTGGAACTCGCTCAAAGCGAAAAAGGGAAAGCCGACGAAGGCATGGCGGACAAAGCTGCCGCGCTTTTGCAAAAAGGAAAAAATTTGCCGGAGGCGGGAAAGTGGCGCGGGATTGCGCAGGTTGGATTGTTGCGCCTGCAATATCAATCTGGCCAATACGAACAGTTGATCGCTGGATACAAACGCGATCAGGAACAAATTCCCGACGAAGTCCGGCCGGAAATGATGTTGCTTGTCGGCAACGGTCATCGTCAGCTCGGTCACAGCAAAGAGGCGGAGGAAATTTATCAGAAGATTATCGCCACTTATCCGTCACGCGAAGAAGCGAAGGATGCGCAATATCAGCGGCTGATAAATCTGTATAATTCCAATTCGCCTTCGTTGCAGACGGAGGTAAATGCGTTCCTCGATACAAATCCTTCCGAAGAGCGCGCGGCGCAGGCCAAGTTATTGAAAGCAGAAGCGCTTTACAAAACGCAGAATTTCACCGAAGCCGCTGCGCTTTATAACGAGCTGCGCGCATCGCAGCTTTCGCCCAAGCTGCGCGCCGAATCCGCCTACAAACTAGGCTGGTGTTTTGTGCAGTTGAAAGATGGCGCGCGACTGCTTGAAGCCTTCAGCTATTTTTTACAGGCGTTCCCCGATAATCCCCAGGCGCCCGCCGCCCTGGCGCAACGGGCGCTCTCGTATCAGGACAGCAAAAATTACACTGCAGCTCTGACCGACTTGAGTGCGCTCCTGGCAAATTACCCAAAGGCGCGAGAGCGCGAAGCGGCCTTGCAACAGAAGGCGCTCATTCTCGGGCAACAGGAAGACAACAAGGGAATGTCCGATGCGTTTCGACAATTGCTGAAGGAATTCCCCAAGAGCGCTGTTGCAGCGCAAGCGCATTACTACATCGGCAAAGCTGCGTTCGAAGCGAAAGACTACAAAACGGCGATCACCGAATTAAATGCCGCGCGTAATTTGAACAAAGAGCAATATTCCGCCCTCGCGACTTTACGAATTATCTCCTCGTATTTTTATTTGAAGGATCGCGCCGCCCTAACGAATGAAGTTAATTCCTTCATGGGGGCAAACGCGCAGGCTAAAGTACCGGCGGAAATTCTCGAATGGCTCGGCATCGAGTATTACAACGAAAAGAATTATCCGGTAGCTGAGAAATATCTTACGGCGCTTAGTCAAAGCGATAACCTGGGCGCGCTTAAACCAGATTTTTGGTTCTATCTTGGCGATGCTGAGACGAAGCTGAAGAATTTTCCAGCCGCGGAAACTGCCTATGAGAAATATTTGCAGACCGCAACGGATCCTGCGGGCAAAGCAAAAGTTCTCCTCGCGCTGGGCGCTGCCAAAATTGGCGCGCATAAACCGGACGACGCCCAAAAAATCGCGGAAGAAATCATGACGCTGCAACCGGAAGGTCGCGTCAATGCAGAGGCCCGGTTGCTTGCCGGCGAGGTGCAGCTTGAGCGCCAACATTTCGACGAAGCGAGTAAAGCGTTCATGGGAGTGGCGCTTCTTTACGATGATCCGGCGATTACACCTCGCGCTCTGGAGAAGGCGGCGTTCGCTTACGAAAAAGCCGGCCACAAAGACGAAGCGGATCGTGTGGGGAAACAACTGCACGAAAAATATCCTGATTATGCCGGTGGGTAGCTGAAACGCGCGACTGCTCGTTCAAGCGTGAAAGCGTCTTCAGGCAGTTTGTTGCAGCGCAAAGACACAGATCTTTGCCTGCTCGTTGCCTTTGCCACGCTCAAGCTCGTCCTTCATGTGCTCGTCAATACACGCTACGGCTTTCATCGCGATGAATTGGCTACGCTTTCGGACGCGCGCCATCTGGACTGGGGCTACGTCGCTTATCCACCGCTGACCCCGTTGATCGGACGAATGGAGCTGATCTTGTTTGGAACGTCGCTTACCGGCTTCCGGTTTTTCGCGGCGCTCGCGCAAAGCATCGCCATCGTCATCACTGGATTGATGGCGCGCGAGCTTGGCGGGAAGCGTGGGGCAATGTTCATCGCGGCTGGCGCGACAGCGATCGCACCAATCTCCATCGGTGCGAGTGCGTTGTTCCAATATGTCTCTTTTGATTATCTTTGGTTCGTTTTACTGGCGTACTTTGTCGTTCGTCTCATCCGATCGGAAGATCCGCGCTGGTGGTTGGGCATAGGAGTAATTCTTGGCCTCGCGATTGAAACGAAATACACAGCTGCGGTCTTTATCGTCGGCTTACTCTGCGGAGTTTTGGCAACCCGACTTCGGTCGCACCTAACGAGTAAATGGCTTTGGATGGGTGCCGCCATATCGGTTGTCATTGCGCTGCCGAATTTTGTATGGCAGTGGCAACACCATTTCATCGCCTTGGACTTTCTGCGGCACATTCATGAACGCGACGTGCGAATTGGTCGCACCTCAGGATTTGTGGTGGATCAATTTTTTGAGGCGACGAATATAGTGACAGTCCCACTTTGGATCCTGGGTTTGTCTGCTCTGGTGATTGCACCGCGTGATAGGAGTGATCGAGTTCTCGCATGGATGGCCCTTGTGCTGTTGGTGGTCCTCCTTTTCGCGCACGGTCGCGGTTACTATATGGGACCGGTCTATCCAATGCTTTTTGCTGCTGGCGCAGTCGCTTTGGAGCAGATGCTTACGCGTGTGCGACTACGGTGGAGGATTGCCGCCTACGCTGCGACCACGGTCGTGTTACTAGCCGGTAGCATTGTTGTTTTCACAGTTCTGCCTTTGGGCAAAATTGGTTCGGCCTTATTTCGATTCGCCTTAAAGCAGAATGGCGATCTGGTAGAGGAAATCGGCTGGCCCGAACTAGTGCGCGAGGTGGCCCGCATCTACACGACTTTGCCAGCATCTGAACGCACCCGTGTCGGTATTTACTGCGCGAACTATGGCGAAGCGGGCGCGATCGATCTTTATGGTCCTGCGTATGGACTTCCGCCGACGATTAGTGGAATTAATTCTTATTGGGGGCGCGGGCCGGGAACTCCGCCGCCGGAGTCAGTGATCGTGCTTGGCGGCACCCGTGAGCGGCTGGAAAAGCTCTTTGCCTCGGTCGAACTGGTTGGGCACACACCCAATCCGTGGCAAATCGAAAACGAAGAGACGCGCGATCATCCAAATATTTTCTTCTGTCGCGGTTTGCGTCGCCAATGGAGTGAACTGTGGCCGCACTTGCGTTCCTTTGGGTAAATTCACTGAGCGATCATCAAGGTCTCGATCGGAAGCGGTCCCAGAAAATTCTTCGGATCGTCGATTTGCAAAACAGGTTTCGCCAGGTGCGCGGCGAGCAAACTCGTATCAGGCGCGTTGGCAATCCCTGCTTGTGCGCTTACTTCAGCCTCGCTCAGGCGTTCGATCACGTGCAAGACTTTATCGGTTAGGTTGCGATTATCGGTAAACTCGACTGTGCAAATCCCGGGGGCGGTTGCTTCCACGTAAGGCGCAAGCATGAAGGCATGCTGCAACAGAATTTCGTCCAGCAATTTTTCCTGTGTCCGGCTGCGGACTTTCACAATCAGGTGTAAACAGCGCGCCAGCCCCTGGCTGGGAGTCATTCCTTTGCAAACGCCCGCGCATTCCGCTGCCGGATTGAGCTGCAAGATAACCGGTTTCGCATCCTCCTCATCGAGCAACGCGACTGGTTTCGCGCACAATTCCAATTGATGTCGCAAGACCGCTTGCAGATAAAAGTTCGGCAAATAAATCGTCGCAAACATCAGCGCACTCCCGCGATTTGTCCGGCGCCGTGGATGCGCTGCACATGAATCTTCAGTTCTGAAATAACTTGGCTGTCGAGATTTTTCAGGGTCCAGCAATTATGGAGCGTTAGTTTTACCTGCGCACTGCTTACGATGCTCCGGCGCGTCAGGACCAAAAACGCCGTTGCCAACGGCTCCACTAATCTCTGCATGCGATACCAGCTGGTCTGCGGAATTTTTCGTAATTCATCCGCCGGATTCAAAATCAGGTCGAGAATAACGAGAGGAAAATTTCCATCACGCAAAAGCAGGTCGGCTGCTTTGACTCCTTCCATGGCATTATGGCAGCGGAGCCAGAGCAGATTCCGTAAACAAGAACTTCCGATGGACTCGGGATCGAACGAATCGCGTCCATCGATGAGCGCGAGAAAATAACGATTGCGATGTGCTGCCTGCAAGAGCGCATGAATCAGCCATGCGCTTCCCGCGCTGACATGCGGACTGGTGATTTCGGTTATAGCGTTTTTCGGCAGACCGCCTTCGGTCGCATGATCGAGAACGGCAACGCTCGTTTTTAAACGACTGGCAGCCGGCAGGGAGGAATGCGGAAAACGTTCCGCGAGAAGATTTCGCAGATCGACAATGGAGCCGGCGGGAGCCGAGCGACATGGACGGGCAGCCCGAAAGGGTGACGAACCGGGCGGTGAGTCATCAATTTTACCGCTCGCCGCCATTCCTAATGATGGCACGAGGGTGTGATATGTTCAAATGAACTTAATTGCGCTTTCGCCTCTGTGCTGCCGCTTGTTTTCGCACGAGGGAAACCATCACACCCTGCACTCGCAATTCACGCGCCGGCGTCAAGTCGGGATAAAGTGGATTTTCCGCCTTCAAATAGGGCCGGCCGTGTTCCATTACATAACGCTTTAACGTTGTCTCGCCGTCAATCAACGCCGCAACGATATCGCCATTATGCACATCCTTGCGATCTTCCAGTATGACAATGTCGCCATCCAGAATATGCGCATTGATCATCGAGTCCCCCCGTACCCGTAACGCGAAAGTCCGCGCATTTTTTGACGCGTTAACCGAGCGCGCGTCGAGGGAAACATGCCCTTCGATCGTTTGCTCGGTCAGTGTCGCCATGCCGGCGGGAATCTGGCCGTAAATAGGAATGTCGGTGATCCGAACCTTCTGCACTGGCGTGATGAGAGCGCGTGCTTTGCGAGCGTGCCGATCGATAAAACCTTTGCGCTCTAAAACAGCGAGGTATTGCATGACCGAGGTCTGGCTCGCGAGGCCGAAATGGCTCTGGATTTCGCGGGTGCTCGGCGTAACCCCTTTTTCACGCTGCTCGGTTTGAATGAATTCGAGGACGTTGCGTTGCCGCTCAGTCAACATGGAGCCAAACTTCGCTACGCGCAAAGGATTTGCAAGTTCAAATGAACAGATTGCTCGTTAGCCGCGCAGGGTAAGTTGCAACGCCATTTCTTTCAACTGCGCGATCCACCGTGATAAATAAGCCATGCGGTCATGCAATTGTTGCAACTGACTCACGGTTTCATCCCGCTTCTTTTTCCAACTTTCATTTAAGGTTCGCAAAACTGTCAGGCAGGAGTCATAGGAACCGGAAAGTTGTTCCAACAGTCGTCCGGTTTGCCTTTGCAATTGCAGAAGATCGGTTTTTGCCAGCGACCGGGTGAGAACGCTGCTGTCATCGCCTATTTGCGCAAGCACTCGCTGCATCGTTTGGGATAGTGTTCCGATTTGCAGAAAGAGTTCCTGTAAGTCGGTGGGAAGAGGGCGGTCGCGCGCAGGAATTACGTCGCGCTCAAGCGCAAGAAGGTGTTGAACACGCAGCCTCGGATCAGAAAGGATTCGATACGCTTCATTGATATCTTCGAATTTTTCGACGACTTCCTCGCCGCGAATATCCGGATGCGCCAGACGAGTGAGTTGATGATGCTTGTCTTTTAGAATGTCCGGCTCAAGCCAGGGTTGCCGCGGTTGGGCAAAAAGCGCGAAGAAATCCGTCATGCAGCGAAGCTCTCGCCGCAAGAGCAGTGCGCAACTGCGTTCGGGTTCGTAACTTTGAACCCGCCTTTTTGCAGATCGTCGCTGTAATCGAGCAAAGAGCCGCTCACGAAGAGCGCGCTCTTCGGATCGACTACGACGCGCACATTTTCGGATTGCACGAGGATATCGCGATTAGCAGGACCATCGACCAAATCCATTTTGTATTGCAAACCCGAGCAGCCGCCGCCAATCACGGCCACGCGCAAAGCACCGTGCGCTCTTCCCTGTTTTTCCAGGAGCGAAACGAGTTTGCGCGACGCGTCTTCTGTCACTTTGATCAGGCGCTCATTGCCGATCTTGTAATTGATTTGCGCAGCCGTTGGCGAAGCATTCTCCACACGGAAAATTCGGGTGCGAATGGGTGACGGTCAAGGAGCGGCGCTTTCCAAAGCGTCGCTCCTTGATAAGTGCTCTTCCGCGATTTGCGCGATCTCGGACAACGTGGAGACGTGCTGAAACTTTTCGCGCAAACTTTTGCCTTCGGGGAAACCTCTGGAATACGCCATCAATCGAGCGCGCATCGAACGAATCGCCGGTTCTTCCGCGCCCCATTCCTGAACGGCAAGCCGGCAATGACGGTTGATCAGTTCCCACCTCGCCGCGGGCTCGGGCGCAGGTGACACTTGCCCCGTGACGAAGTAATTTTTGATCTGCTGAAAAATCCAAGGCGCATTCATAGCAGCGCGGCCAATCATCGCGCCAGCAATTCCGGTTTCCGTGCGTCGATTCGCGACGGTCGCAGCGGTGGCGAGATCTCCGTTGCCGATCACGGGAATTGAAACAGCTGAGGCGACTTCACCAATTACTTTCCAATCCGCTGCGCCGGAATAGCCTTGCGCACGCGTCCGGCCATGCACGGCGATCGCGGCAATACCCAGGTCTTCGAGAAGTTTCGCCACGCGCGGAGCATTAATTGAATCAGCATCCCAACCGATGCGGATTTTCGCGGTTACAGGAAGCGGCGCAACGGCGCGCACGACGGCCTCAGCCACGGCCGCGAGTGCTGGACAATCCTTCAGCAATGCCGAGCCGCCATTCCTGGCGACGACTTTGTTCACGGGACAACCGAAGTTGAGATCGATAAAATCCGGGCGGACCCAATCGACGACTTGTCGCGCCGCTTCCGCCATATGTGCTGCATTTGCGCCGAAGAGCTGCACGCCAATGGGACGTTCGATTTCATCAAAATCGAGATACTCTCTTGTGCGATCGTTACGGCGGAATATGCCTTCGGAGGAAACAAACTCAGTGACCAGAACGTCGGCGCCGTAGGACTTGCAGATTTGCCGGAAAATCTTATCCGACACGCCGGCCATGGGAGCGAGGTAAAGCGGGAAGTTCCCTTTGGAAAACCATGGAAGGAGAGGCGTCATTGACTTGATTATTCGTTAGGCATCTCGCAGCAACGCACCCACTTCAGTCTGCACTTGCTCGATTTCATCGAGCCGCAATTGCGGGTCGGGCACGATGAAAACATCGCCCGTCTTGTTGTGTTCGTAAATCAAGACGCGACCGTCGGCTGCCGCTTCGCTTTTTATCTGCTTTAGGACGCGCTTGCGCTCGAGCATCACGGCCAGCACATAACAGGCGTTAGCGCGCTCCGCCTTTTTCTCCGCGAGCAATCTGCGCAAAAGATCTTCCGCGCTTTCTTTTGCGATCGGTTCTGGCGGCGTGGCTGGCGGCGGTTCGTAACGGCTTTTCCAAAATGAAAATGGACTGATGTTTTCGTTGCGACTCGCCCATGCTTCTTCACTTAAATCTTCGCGGCGGAAACCATCGCCTTCCCGAAAAAGGAGCGTGTAAAATTGTTCGCCCGCAACAAACGGCCGTTGCGTCACAGCGCACGCGTCGGCGCGATGTTTGATTGGCCATTCATTTGCCAAAGGGTTCACGGCTGAGAAGTGGAAAGCGCGCGTGCGAGTCGAAGCCCAGGCGCCTCACGATTGCCGGCGCGCAAATACAATAAATAAGTGCCGATGATGGCGAAAACGATGTCCGGCGTCCAGGCTGCGACCCACGCGGGTATACGGTAACCTTCGCCGAGTGCGAGAAAGAAATGAGTAAGAAAATTCATGGCGAAGACGAGCAAGATCGCGGTGGCCACGCTGGAAAGAATTCCGCGCCGCGAAAAACCGATGCCGAGCGGCGCGGCAATGAAGACGACGACGAGACAACTCCACGGAAGCGCGAGACGATATTGTAAATGTGTAGCGAAAGGGGCCAGCAAAACTGCGGGAAAGTCCGAGTTGAAATGCAAATAGTCGCGCAGCTCCGGAACGCTGAGTGAATCGGCGCGCACGTTTGCACTCGCGAGCCGATACGGCGTCTCACTCCAATCTTTTATGACGAGCGACGGCAGGACGCGCGAACGGTTAATGTTTCCCGCGGCGTCGTAATCCACGACTTTAACGCGTTGTAGCTCCCACGATTTGTCTTGCGGGTGATAAACGGCGTTGTTGGCGAGATAATCGCGCGTGATATTGTCCTGCGCGTCCTGCTGCAGAACCTGGATGGTATTGAATTCGTTTTCTCCCGGCCGGAATGACTGGATGAACCAGGTGCGATTATCCGCTCGATTGCGAAAGATCTGGCCGATCACACCTTTGTATTCCCGCCGTGCATGTGTTTCTTCCTCGAAGTTGCGCTGCGCGAGCTCTGCATGCGGCGCGAGAGAATAATTCAACGCCGCAATACCGAGCGAAGTAATTACTCCGATCAAGATCAACGGCAAAAGGACACGCGGCAGACTGATACCTGCTGTCAACATCGATACGATTTCGTTCGCACGCGACATACGGCCGAGGCAAAAAAGTAGACCCAGTAGGAGCGAGACCGGCAGAAGAATAACAAGGATCTGCGGGATTTGGGTGAGGTAGTAATGCAGGACGCGGTGGAGCGGGAGACGTTCGTCCAGAAATGTGGAGATCTTGTCGCTGATGTCGAAGATGAGCCAGATGGAGAAGAACGCGGCGATGCAATAAAAGTAGACCTGCAAAAAATTGCGGACGACGTAGCGATCGAGCAGTTTCACGTGATTTTCCGAATGTTGATTTGGGACTTAAGGTAGGGCCCCGCAAATGAGCCCGCTTGCTTCATATACAAATCGCAAATCGCATATCGGCAATCGCAATTCATAAATGATCGCGCTCAAAGATTCTCTCGGGAGTGATTTTGTCGAACGCGTGCGGAAAGTTTTTTCCGAAGAGGGCTTGCTCTCCAAAGCGAAGAATTTCGAATATCGCCCAGAGCAGCAGGAGATGGCGACGGCGGTGGCCCGCGCTCTGGAGGAAGAGCGCCATCTTGTCATCGAAGCCGGCACTGGCGTTGGCAAATCAATCGCCTACCTCGTGCCGGCAGTTCTGTACGCGATCGAGCAATCGAAGAAAGCCATCATCTCGACCTACACCATCAGTCTGCAGGAACAACTGCTGAACAAAGACATCCCGATTGTAAAAAAAATCCTGCCGATCGAATTTGAAGCGGCGCTGATGAAAGGCCGGCAGAATTATTTGTGTCCGCGGCGTCTGGAGCGCGCATTGCAGCAAGCGAACGAACTTTTCACCACCTCGGAGAAGGTTGAGCTCGAACGCATCGCCGATTGGGCGCGCACGACAAAGGATGGTTCGCTGAGCGATTTATCGATCGAGCCGGACGCAAAAGTGTGGGCCCAGGTTTGCAGCGAAGCCCATATCTGCACGGCGAAAACTTGCGGTCTGCTGGCCAACTGTTTTTTCCAGCAGGCCCGCAAACGATTGCTTGCTGCTGACGTTATCGTCATCAATCACACATTGCTCTTCATGCTGCTTGGCGGCGTGGAGGAACTGGCCGAGCGCGAAAGCGGTTACCTTTTCCCTAACGACTTCATTATTTTCGATGAAGCACATACTGTCGAACAGGTTGCCTCGCGCCAGATCGGGATCGCTGTTTCGCAATATGGGCTGCGGAGCACGGTGCAGCGGCTTTACAATGCGCGTACACGCAAAGGTCTTTTCACCGTCACACGCGATGCGGCGGGCGTGACTCTGGCCGCGGAGCTCGTTGACGATCTGGACAGATTTTTCAAGGCTGTCGAGGAACGCTGCGATTTTCGGAAAGGGCGTGAAGTTCGCGTGCGCGAGCCAGATTTTGTGCCGGATACAATTAGTGCTCGATTGATCGCGTTGCAGGCTCGCATCGCGGAAGTGGTCAGACGCAGCGACGATGAGTTCCTCAAAGCCGAGTTAAGCGAACTCGGCCTGCGCGTGCGCGATGCACGCCTCGGCATCGTCACATTCCTCGAGCAGAGCGCCGATGGTCATGTTTATTGGATTGAACGCACGGGCAAAACCGCGCAATTCCTCTCTCTCAATGCTGCGCCGATAGACGTTGCGCCCGTCCTTCGCCGCATGCTTTTTCGCGATGATTGTTCATGCATCATGACGAGCGCGACGCTCGCGGTTGGCCGACCGGATATGGCCTATTTCCGGGACCGGATTGGCGCGGGCGCCGCCGAGCCGGTGCAATTGGGAAGCCCGTTCGATTTCACGGCGCAAATGAAATTGTTTGTCGTGCAAAAAATGCCGGATCCGCGCGACGCCGGTTACAATGAAGCGCTCGCGAAATGGGTCGCCCACTTTGTCGAGCAAACTGACGGGCGCGCTTTTGTTCTCTTTACGAGCTATCGCGGAATGCAATTGCTCGCCGGAGAAATGGAAACATTTTTTTCGAAAAACAAAATGAATCTATTTGTGCAAGGCCAGGGTGCGCCGCGCGGACGATTGCTCGAGCAATTCAAAAGCACGCCGCGCAGCGTTCTTTTTGGAACGGACAGTTTCTGGATGGGCGTGGATGTTCCCGGAGACGCGCTTTCCAATGTCATCATCACGCGTCTTCCATTTGCCGTTCCCGATCATCCGCTCGTAGAAGCAAAATTGGAATTAGTTCAGGAGCGCGGTGGCGATCCGTTCACCGAATATTCCCTGCCCGAAGCGATCTTAAAATTGCGGCAGGGAGTCGGACGTTTGATTCGCACGAAGAGCGATCATGGCATCGTCGTGATTTTGGATAATCGCATTGTGACCAAACCATATGGACGCGCGTTCCTGGACGCATTGCCAAAATGTCCGAGAAAAATTATCTAGCGCTTTCGATAAGTTCACTTGAACATATATTAACTTTGGCCATCATTCTCTTGTGAAGCGCTTCCTGTTTCCTGCTGTTTTTGCATTTGTCGCGCTCATTATCGGTATTGCGGTTGGCCGATATGCGGTTCCTGTCGCTAAAAATTCTGCCGCGCAAAAATCTCTTAACTCGTTAGGCGCGCCGGCCATTTCCGGAACTCCCTCTCTTCCCCCAGCGCCAATCACTGCCGCGGAACCAGAGCGCGATTCTGATGATGTTCCATTCGGCACAAGTGCCCAGGCCATCATTTCCCAAATTAAAACTGCGTTACAGCATTCCGGCCGGCAACGGACCTATGCCGCCTTGAACAAAGTGATGGATTCGATCGACCCAAAGAATGTACGCGAAGTCATCGCTTTCGTAGAAACGCTGCGCGAGCACGACAAAAACATGGTCGTGTCGATGGTGGTTGGCCGTTGGGCCGAACTGGATCCGAAAGCCGCCATTGCTTATGCGCAAGGTTTGCCGGTCGTATCATTTCGCAATGGAGCGCTGACGAGCGCGGTTGCGAGTTGGGCAGAGCATGACAGCGCTGCGGCCACCGCGTGGGTTTCGCATCTTCCAGTTGGTGCGCAGCGCGATCAAGCCATGCAAACAATCGTTTCCGCGCTCGCGGACAAAGATCCGCAAGCTGCGCTCGCTTTTTTGCAAAACATGCCGACGGGACGGAAACGCCAGAATTTGTATTGGCCGATTTTCAGCCGCTGGACCACAGAGGATCCGATGGCTGCCGCCCAACGCGCAGCGCAACTACCAGCGGGATCGAGTCGAGACACAGCGTTGCAAGTGGTCGGTTCCAGTTGGGCGAATGAGGACCCCGAGGCCGCTTATGCCTGGGCGAATAGCTTGCCCGCTGGGCAAGGTCGCAATAATGCGCTGCAAAATATTTTTGCCGGTTGGGCAAACAAAGATCCACAAAAAGCCGCTTCCATGATCGAGACATTGCCTTCCGGTGCTGCGCGCGATCAAGCCATCGGCAATATCGCGCGACAATGGGGCGCAACGAATGTTCAGGCCGCGCTCGCCTGGACACAGGGATTGCCGCCGAGTGATGCGCAACAAAATGCCTTGAGCAATGTGCTCGCCACTTGGGTGCAATCGGAACCAGCGGCAGCAGCAGAGTACGTCGCCGGTATGCCAGCGGGCAAAGCGCAGGAAAAAGCGGTCACGGCGATCACGTTGCAATTAGCCAGCAGCGATGTGCAAAACGCGATCACTTGGGCACAAAAACTTCCGGACGGTCCGGGCAAGCAAAATGCGCTCAACAACATTGTTTCACAATGGACGGAAGCCGACCCACAAGCGGCGGCGAATTTTGCTTTGCGTACGAGCACCGGTGATGGTCGCACAAATTTACTCGAAAATATTTCGCGGCAATGGGCGCGTGTCGATGCCCAAGCGGCCATTGCGTGGGTGAGCAGTTTGCCGAGTGCATCGCGCGATTCTGTTTTGCCCGGCATTATTGCTTCCGTCGCCGAAACCGATTTGCCGGAAGCAACCAGATTGGTAGGGCGATTGCCCGCAGGGGATTCGCAAGCCAATGCCGCCAGCTCGATCACGTGGCAATGGGCTGGAGATGATCCGCAGGCGGCAAGCAAATGGGCCGCATCTTTTCCCGAAGGCAAAACGCGTCAACGCGCTTTCGAAAGCGTGATGAATCGCTGGTCGCAAAACGATCCCTACGCGGCAGGCTCGTGGCTCGGCACCTTGCCGGCGAGTGATTCCCGGGATGCCGCAGTCAATGCTTATACCGGGCGAATTATGGGATCTGATCCGGCCGCGGCGGTGCAATGGGCGCAAACCATTAACGATGAAAGTATGCGCAATAACCGGCTCGAATCTCTTCTCGGCACCTGGCTAAAAACGGATGCAAACGCAGCTACGAACTGGATTAGCGCATCCGCTTTGCCAGAGGAAACCAAAATGCGTTTTCTGCCGAAACGATAATCTTAGACATGTCTAAGCGAACGAAATCTAAGACATCCATAGATAAGACTGCCGAAGTCCAGCATGTCTTAGACATCCTGCACAAATGGGGAATTCATACGCTCGGCCAATTAGCTGATCTAAAGAAGGACGAGCTTGGACGGCGCCTTGGCCCGACCGCAGTTCATTTATGGGAACGCGCCAATGGCAAATGCGTTCGCTTGCTCAAACTCGTCCAGCCAGTGGAAGCGTTTGCCGAAACATTCGAATTCGAAAACGAAATCGAAACGGTCGAACCGCTTCTTTTTATTCTGCGCCGTTTCTTGGAGCAAATATCTCTGCGACTCGGTGCGCTTTATTTCGTTGCCCAAGAACTCAATCTCCAAATCACTTTTAGCGATAAGAAGAGTTACGAGCATCGCTTTAAAATCCCGCAGGCGACTCGCAGCGTAGAGGTGCTGTTTCGAATGCTTCATACGCATCTGGAAAATTTTAAGTCGGAGTTCCCGATCACGGCAGTCTCCCTCGAGGCGCAAGCAACCAAGCCGTCACAACAGCAATTCAGTCTCTTTGAAACAGCCCTGCGTAATCCCGCGCAGCTTTCCGAAACCCTGGCGCGATTGACCGGTTTACTCGGAGCCGATCGTGTCGGCACCCCCGTTCTGGAAGACACACATCGTCCCGACGGTTTCCATCTCGAATCATTTTCCTGGGAGGTCGATGATAAGCCCTCGGTGGAAAAAGCGTTACCATCTTGCGCACTGCGCCGCTTTCGTACGCCGCTTTTCGCTTCGGTCTTATCGACTGAAAATCAACCTGCGCATTTGCAGAGCGCGCAAATACAGGGACAGGTGCGAGCCGCTACTGGACCTTACCATTCTTCGGGTAATTGGTGGGATGAAAATACGTGGGCGCGCGCAGAATGGGATTTGCAGTTGGATAATGGTGCGCTCTGCCGCTGTCATCGCGATGATGAACAAAGTTGGAGAGCCGATGGAATTTACGATTAGCCATGCCGCTCGCGTATGTCTTACATCGAACTTCATGCGTGCAGCGCTTTCAGTTTCCTGCGCGGCGGATCTTTTCCTGAACATTTAGCTAAACGTGCAGCCGAGCTGGAGATGCCGGCAGTGGCGTTGCTCGATCGCAACGGCGTATATGGCGCGCAACGCTTTTCGGTTGCCGCGCGCGAACAAAATGTCCGTCCGATCATTGGAAGCGAGCTGACGCTCGAAGACGACAATATTTTGCCAGTGTTAGTGAAGAATCGCAGTGGCTACAGAAATTTATGCGAATTGCTGACGCAGGCACATCTGCGCAGCGAGAAAGGAAAATGCGCCGTGCGATGGGATGAACTCGCAGAATTTGCCCATGGCCTCGTAGCGCTCTTCGATCTGGGTAGCGCACGCGTCTCGCGTGTTGGTTTCGGCGTCTCGCCGAAACGATCTTTTAAAAGTTCGCGACGACGAGAGGTCGTCGCCAACACGCGAGACGCGTGCGCTACCCGGAATCGCCTGCAATCGCTCATCGACCTCTTCGGTCGCGAAAACATCTATGTTGAAATGCAACGCCACTTCCTGCGCGGCGAAGAACAGCTCAATCAGCAACTAATCGATCTGGCGGATCATTATCAATTGCCGCTCCTCGCGACCAATGGCGTGCAGTACGCGACACCGAGTGGTCGAGATGTAATTGACGTTTTTACCTGCATCCGAGAACACACACATCTCGATGCCGCCGGAAAATTACTGAGCCAAAACAGCGAACGTCATCTGAAAAGCGACGCGGAAATGCGCGCGCTTTTTCATGATCGCCCCGATGCTATTGCAAACACCGAAGGCCTCGCGGAACGCTTAACATTTTCTCTCGAAAACATCGGTTACGAATTCCCCGAGTTTCCCGTTCCGGATGGACACAGCATGGATTCGTTTCTCAACACCATCGTCTGGTTCGGTGCGCAGCAGCGTTATGACGCCGTCAGCAGCGCAGTGAAACGGCAGCTCAAGGAAGAACTCGCGCTTATTCAAAAGCTCGGATTCTCAGGCTATTTTCTAATTGTTTGGGACATCATCAATTTCTGCCGCGAACACAATGTCATGGTGCAAGGGCGCGGCAGCGCAGCCAACAGCGCGGTTTGTTATTGTCTCGGAATCACGCCGGTCGATCCGGTCAGCAACCATCTCGTTTTCGAGCGCTTTCTCAGTGAAAGTCGTAAAGGCTGGCCCGACATCGATCTCGATCTCCCGAGCGGCGATCGTCGTGAGAGTGTGATCCAGGAAATTTATCGCCGCTACGGCAAACATGGCGCCGCCATGACCGCGAATGTGATTTCTTATCGCGGCCGGAGTGCAGCGCGCGAGATCGGAAAGGCGCTGAATTTTTCGCCCAGTATCCTCGATCGCTTCTCCCATCTTTTTGCGAACGGCGATTTTCCGCACACGCTCGATTTGCAATCACAAATTGAACAAGCCGGTTTGCCAAAAGCACATCCGCGCATGCCGGCATTCGTGAATTTGTATCGCGCGATCTACGGATTGCCGCGCCATCTCGGCCAGCATTCCGGCGGCATGATTATTTGTCAGAATAAATTGAGTTCGTTTGTGCCGTTGGAAAATGCGTCCATGCCAGGACGCGTCGTCGCACAATGGGACAAGGACGACTGCGAAGATCTTGGCATCGTAAAAGTGGACCTGCTCGGTCTGGGCATGATGTCGGTCATGCAGGGTGCGTTTGAATTATGCCGCGAACGTGGGCGGCCGCTCGATCTCGCGCACATTCCGAAAGACGATCCAGCGACTTTCGAAATAATGCAGAAAGCCGACACCATTGGTGTGTTTCAAATCGAAAGCCGCGCGCAAATGGCGACGCTGCCGCGGATGAAGCCAAAATGTTTTTACGATGTTGTCATTGAAGTCGCCATCATTCGGCCGGGACCGATCCAAGGCGACATGGTTCATCCATATCTCGCGCGACGCGCCGGCCGCGAGAAAATCACGTATTTCGATCCGCGACTCGAACCGGTGTTAGGTCGCACCCTTGGTGTGCCGTTATTTCAGGAACAAATGCTGAAGATCGCCATGGTGATGGCCGATTTTTCCGGGGCTGAAGCGGAAGAATTACGACGGGCGCTAAGCTTTCATCGTTCGCAAGAACGGATGGAAAAAGTAAGCGTGAAATTGCGCGCCGCGATGACGCGAAAAAATATCGCGCCTGCCGTGATCGATAAAATTCTGCAATCGATCACATCGTTTGCTCTCTACGGATTTCCGGAATCGCACGCGATCAGTTTTGCGATTCTCGCTTACGGCAGCGCGTATCTGAAAGTGCATCGCGCGCCGGAATTTTATGCAAGTCTGCTGAACAATCAGCCGATGGGTTTTTATACGCCGGCGACGATCGTGAAGGATGCGCACCGGCATGGGACAAAGATTCAGCCGGTTTGTGCTCAACGATCGGAATGGCATTGCGTCGTTGTTTCAAATGACACGGTGCGACTGGGTTTTTGCGTCGTGAACGGTTTGCGTCGAGAACATGCAGAAGAACTCGTTAGGCAGCGGAATCGGCTACCATTTCGCTCGATGGAAGATTTCAAGCGGCGCGTGGAACTATCGAAGGAAGAATTCCGAACCTTGGCGGAGTTAGGTGCGCTCAATTGTTTCGCCGAACATCGGCGTGCTGCGATGTGGAAAGTGGAAGAGGAAATGCCGGAAGGTTTGTTTGCTCGTCATTCCGAGCGAAGCGAAGCGGAGTCGAGGGACCTCTCGAACGTTCGCGAGGTCCTTTGCTCCGCTCAGGATGACCGCGCAGGTAGTTCGCCGCTTCTTCCGATGACGATGCCCGAGCGTGTGCGAGCGGATTACGAACGAATGAACCTAACGACTGGTCCGCACCCAATGAAACTTTTGCGCGATAGTTTACCAAATGTTTGGCGAGCGATCGATCTGGTGAAAGCCGGTAACAAATCCATTGTCCAGATTGCCGGCAATGTGATTTGCCGTCAGCGACCGGGAACGGCGAAAGGTTTTGTTTTTATCAGCCTGGAAGATGAGACCGGCGTGTCGAACGCAATCGTAACGCCGGATTTGTTTGAGAAACTGCGCCTTGTCATAACGGAAGAGGCGTTTTTACTGATTGAAGGCGAAGTGCAAAATTCCGACGGCGTGGTTTTGATCAAAGCGCAACAGATCCGACCGCTCGCACACGATGAGCTCGTGGGCAGCAACTCGCACGATTTCCATTAACATCTACTCGGCTGCGTGACGCTTTCCGGCTGATTTCGGCTCGGCTGGCTTTTCTGTCGGTTGATCGCCCGACTCCATCCAATTGGTGTGAAAAACGCCCGGCTTGTCGACACGTTCGTAAGTATGTGCGCCAAAGAAATCGCGCTGCGCCTGCAAGAGATTCGCGGGCAAGCGCGCGGAACGATAGCTATCGAAGTAAGCCAGCGAAGCGCTGAAGGCGGGCACAGCGACGCCATGCTCGATCGCTTTAGAAACAGCAACGCGCCACTGGTCCTGCGACTTCGCCATGATGTCGGTAAAATAGGAATCGAAGAGCAGATTGTGTAGCGCGGGGTCGCGGGCGTAGGCATCGGCGATGCGATTAAGAAATTTGGCGCGAATGATGCAACCGCCGCGCCAAATGGTGGCGATGTCACCGAAATTTAAATTCCACTTGTAGGTGGTACTGGCGGCGCCGAGCAGTTCCATGCCTTGCGCATACGAAACGATTTTCGAGGCATAGAGTGCGTCGTGCACGGCGCGAATGAGCTGTGCGCGATCGCCGGTGAATTTTGCCGGTTTGGGCTGCGGCAGGATCTTCGAAGCGGCGACACGCTCGTCTTTGCGAGACGAAATCACGCGCGCTTCAACCGCAGCGTTGATTGTTGAGATTACGACCGACTGTGTGAGCGCAGACTGCAGAGTCCAAAGCCCCGTTCCTTTCTGCCCAGCTTTATCGAGTATGACGTCGACGAGCGGCTTGCCCGTTTCGGGATCTTTCTTGCGAAAGATTTGAGAGGTGATTTCGATGAGATAGCTCTCGAGTGCCCCGCTATTCCAATCCGCGAAAATGTTAGCCAGCTCGGCGGCGCCGAGACCCAACACGTTTTGTAAAATCGCATACGCTTCGCAAATCAACTGCATGTCGCCGTACTCGATTCCATTGTGAACCATCTTCACATAATGACCGGCGCCATCCGGGCCCATGTAACGGCAACATGGTTCGCCGTCGACTTGGGCGGCGATTTTGCGAAAGATCGGCGCGATGATTTCATAAGATTCGCGGGAACCGCCCGGCATGAGCGATGGACCTTTGAGCGCTCCTTCTTCGCCGCCGGAAACGCCGCAACCGACAAAGTGCAGGCCGCGCGCTTCCAGTTCTTTGAATCGACGCTGCGTGTCGGTAAAAAGCGAATTGCCGCCATCGATAATGACGTCACCAGTTTCGAAACCTGGCACGAGCTGGGCGATGACGGCGTCAACAGGCGCGCCCGCTTTGACCATGATCATCGCTTTGCGCGGCCGCCGTAATCCCCCGATAAATTCCTCCATCGTGCGAGCCGGCAGGATGTTTTTTCCCGCGCCGCGATCGGCCGCGAATTTTTCTGTGACCTCAGTGGTGCGGTTATAAACCGCAACCGAGAAGCCTTTCGATTCCATGTTGAGGGCGAGATTTTCCCCCATGACCCCAAGTCCGATGATTCCAATATCGCATTGCGTCGTGGTCATTTTGGGTGTTGTTGAAACGTTCGGAAAAGCATTCTCGTGTTACATTAGCGCATGGCAATTTCGATTTGGAAAGTTTCGATCGTCAATGCTCCGCTGGAATTTCCTGGAGACCTCGCGGATTCCGGCTCCGGGGCGGTGATCGATTTTTGGGGAAGAGTGAGAGAAATCGAAAATGGGCGAGCGATCGAAGGAATCAATTACGAAGTACATCACGCCATGGCGGAGCATCAGATGAACCTGCTCGCGGAGAAGGCAACGGTCGATTTTTTTCTGACCGCGCTCGTATTGCGGCATCGGGTTGGTTTCGTGCGAGCTGGTGAAGCCTCGCTGTTTCTTCGCACGGCGAGCCGACATCGCGCGGCCGCTTTCGCGGCGAGTGAGTGGCTGATTGCGGAACTGAAAGCGAAAGTTCCAATCTGGAAGCGACCTGTTTTCATAACGGCGGAGACGCCTCGGAGAGAGCAGCAACTCGAGGAAGCTACAAACAGATGAATTGGGCGAATCGTCTAACGTTAAGCAGATTACTTTTGACGATTTTGTTTGTCGTGGCGCTGAATTCAACGTGGGCTTACGGCCGCACCGCTGCACTTGTTCTTTTCCTCGTTGCCGGCGCGACCGATTTTTTTGACGGCGAGATCGCGCGGCGCTACGCGATCGTAACGAATTTCGGAAAGCTAATGGATCCGCTCATGGACAAAGTGCTGATGGCGGCGGCGTTCATTTGTCTCGTGCCGTTCAAAGCGATTCCGGCGTGGGCCGCAACGGTGGTTGTGGCGCGGGATTTTTTGATTACCGGTTTACGATTGATCGCTAGCGCGCAGGGCCAAGTGCTCCCGGCCGAACGTCTCGGCAAACACAAGACCTCCTGGCAAATTGTGACGATTCTATTTTTTCTCGTTCTCCTTGCCGCGCGCGAATTGAAATATGCGAGTTACGAAAGCGGATGGTGGTCGAATGCCTGGTATCGGGGAGGCCCCGTTCTCATTTGGATCGCGGTCGCCCTTACTCTTTATTCAGGGCTCGGATATGCCTGGCGTCACCGGGAGATAATCTCACCCCTATAATCGCTTGATCGCCAGGTCGGAGAGGCGAGCGCCTAATCAGAAGAAGCTTTGCGGGATTTCGACGCGATCGCCGGGTTGCAGCTTTACATCCTTCGATGGGTCCTTGCGGAATTGCCGAACGTCGTAAAGCTTGACTTCGCTTCCGCGGAGAAGCCGGACACGTTTCTGATCGGCAAAGTCGTTGAAACCGCCGGCCGCGTTAATGGCAGCCAGCATCGTCATATCCTCGGTGAAAGGAACACGCGAAGGAAGGCGGACTGCGCCGCCCACATTCACGAAGCGAGCTGTGGGCTGCATCATGAGCGTGATCGTCGGATTGGTGAAGATTTTCTCTTCGCGATACTTTGCCTCGGCGGCGGCGGATACCTGTGCTGGAGCTAGACCAGCGGCCTGCACTTTATTAATATAAGGCAAGCTAATCGCTCCGTTCGCATCGACCGTGTAGGTGTTGTTGATTTGCGTTTGTTCGTCGACGGGGACACCGCCGATTTTGATCTCGATCGGATCACCCACGCGCAGGGTGGCTTGCCCTAAGGCGAGGCCGATCGCGCAGAAAAAAAATACGAACGTCGTGGCGATGAGACGCATTTAATATTCCTCAGGTTCTTCCGAGGCGCCATTACTCGCGGCGGTCGCAGCACGTTCTTTGCGGCTGCTGCGCGTTTCTTTATCACGCGGTTGGTAATAGCCGTAGTAATTGGTGTAGTAGTAGTAGTTCTGATCGTGTTTGAGATCGACGTTATTCAAAACTACCCCCAAAACCGATCCGCCCACTCCGACAATGGCTTGTTTAACCCGCGTCAGCATCGCCCGGGGAAAACGACGATGCTGCACGACGATAATTGTTTGGTCGACCTCGCTGGCGAGAACCGATGCATCGCTCACCCCAAGCATTGGAGGCGAATCGAGGAAAATGATGTCGTATCGCGACTTTAACTGTGCGATCAAGTCGGACATGCGTTGCGAGTTTAGAATTCCGACGGCGTCAGCGGGGAGAATGCCGCTGGGGAGGAGGGAAAGGTTCTCGACGGAGGTGGGAACAATCGCCTCATCGAGCGGAATCTCGGTTGTGAGATAATTCGTTAGGCCAATCCTATTCGACAAATCCCATATGCTGTGTTGCGTTGGTCGACGTAAGTCTGCATCGACGATCAGGGTTGAGTAGCCGCCTTGGGCGGAAATAAAGGCGAGGTTCGCAATCGTGGTCGATTTTCCTTCGCCCGGCCCACCACTGGCCACCGAAATTGTGTTCGCCTCCGGGTTTTTACGATTGAATTCAATGTTGGTGCGCAGAATTCGGTAAGCCTCGGCATCCGGAGTATCGCCGGATTCCTTATGCAGCAGCCGAATATTTTTTGGAATAATCGCGAGGACGGGTACCCCGAGCAGGCTTTCCACGTCGTCCATCGTTTTCACGCTCGTGTCGAGATATTCGATAAAGAAGGCGAGACCCAGACCGACGACTAGACCAACGACAGCGCCGAGGGCCAGGTTCAACGCGACGCGCGGACGAGCGGCGAAGCTGGGTGGTTCTGCGACTTGTTTCACACTGACCGCCATTCGCGGCATGGCCAATTCCATCGTCTGTGTTTGCGCACGCGTGCGGACGCCATCGAGGAGCAACTTTTCCTTGATGTAGGCGTTTTTCACGCGCGTGTAATTGGCGCTCAGATTTTTTGAAGCGAGCTGCTTGGTGTTGATTTCGTCGAGACGTTTTTGCAGGGACTCCCGCGTCGTTTTGGCGGCCTCGAGATTTTTTTCAAGCGCGGTGCGGATGCTGGCGATTTGTTCTCGCAGTTGTTTCTCGTAAACCAGTTTCGTGGCGCGAATCGCCCTGACGCGAGGATGGTTTTCGCCCAAGCCGGAATTGAGCATCAATGCTTCCTGCGCTACCGCTTCCTGGTAGGTCGGAAGAATTTTCTGAATGGTCGGATCCTGCACGCCAAGCGTTGGATTAAGCGTCGGCAACATCCGCATTAAGTCGTCGCCTGTGACGTTCTCGATTTGTTTCAGTTTGTTCGCGAGCGTCGCCTCTTGCGTTTCGGCTTCGTTTACCTCCGTCTCCTGCTTGACCACCATCGTGTTGACGGGCGCCTCGGTATCCTCTTTGCCCTCAGGGTTGAGATCTACAATGTGTTCTTCATCACGGATGCGAGAGACTTCACTGGCGGCCTCGGCCACCGCTTTTTGCTGCTTGGCCACTTCTTCGTTCATCGTAGCGACCGCGCGATTCAGAATGTCCTTTTCTTCCTCGACGCGTTTGTCTTGATAAACGCTGACTATTTTATTCGCGATGTCGGCAGCTTCCTGCGGATCGGTGCTGTAGACACTGATCTGCAGGAGATCGGTATTGCGCACTTCATCGACATCCAGCTTGCGGCGCAACATTTGGTAAGCTTGTTCGCGCGACGGACGGGACCCATCGCGGGTCCATTTCTCCTGCAATTTTAAATCTTCGATTACCGGGTAGAGAATGCCGGTGCGTTGGATGATTTGGAAGACCGTCGGCGCCAGCTGCGGATCATGGATGGGTTGACTAGGATTTGACGTGTCGAAGATACGCGGATTTTGCGCCATTGATTTGACCTCGACGAAACAGGAAGCCTGATATTCGCGCGGCTGAAAATAGGTCACCACCGCCGCGGTTATGAGGACAAGCAAAAACGCCAGAAGGATTAAAATCCAACGGACGCGGATGACTCTCCAGTAGTCGAGAAAGTGAAGTTTAACTTCTTCCGTTTGTGCCATAGCGAAACCCGTCTGAGCGAGAGAAAAACCCTACCAAGAAACCCTGAGAAAAGCAATCTCTCTGCTTCGTCAGAATGTAAAATTCACTCCGCCGTAGATCCGATTACGGTAATACTCGCGGAACTGAATGTCCGATATAACCTCGGTGAAATCGTGGCCAAGTTCAACTCCCCAGTTACGATTCATAGCATAACGAAGGGAAAGCGACACTGAAAAAGCGTCTTCGGCGAAAGGGGGCGAGAAGAAAAATGGCGTCAGCGTGCCAGCGTTTTCGTCGTGCTGGAAAGAGCCGGTAAGAGCTGCAATGATGCGCTGCGTGATATTATAGCTTCCCGTCAATCCGGTGCGAAAAGTAGTGCGGCTTTGAGATCCGCCAACATCGGGCTCTTCGATCGAATAACGATTGATCCAGGAAAGGGACATATGGGGCCCGAGCGCGTAAGTCAAAGTGCCTTCGAAGTATGGATCGGTCCGATTATCATTGAGGTCCGTGTAGGAACGAGACTCAACACCAGCGCGCGTGGAAATGTTAAAACGTGGGCTGAAACTGTGATCGAATCCTGCCAGAAGGAAATGCGTGGTGGAGTTACGTACACCACTATTGTAGGCGATAAGGCCAAACCGGTACTCACCCACCAAGCTTGTAGTGGGCCAGACTAGAAATCGAAATTCGTTTCCAAAAGTGTGTTCGAAACGATCCTCGAAGTCGCCAACCGCCGGATCCTTGTACTGGATCGCCGCGATCGTATAGCTGGTGACAGTAGAAAAGCGCGGCGTCCAGCGAAAGGCAGCGGAGAATTTATCCGCTGTGTAGAAGAAACTCCCGCTCCTGCGGTTAAGTCCGGCATTGAAAGCAAAATCGGGCTGGCTCTGGTAGGTAGAATAGGAAGTCAGAGAAAGCGTGAGCCGTGGAGTTGCTTTGTGAACTAACGAAAAGTTAAGGTTCGGGTTAAAATCGTAGGTCACGCCGCCTGGTCGTTCGAAGTAGCGGGTTATTCCGCCGTTTGTCTGCAGACTGATCGTCGTTCGCGGGGTGCCAAAAGCATAAGAGAGGGCAAGATTCACGGTCGCGAAAGCCGAGCCCTCTCGGAGGGTTGATGAGGTCAGAACGTTATCGTCATAGCCACCTCGGACCGAGACGGAGACATGAAATGGTAAAGCTGCGAATTTTCCGATTCCGACACTTTGCTTCGTGCCCGTCTCTTCCTGCTTCGTGCTGGTGTCTTCCGAAACGGTCTCGCTGCTCGTGGCAACCTCTTCGGCGGCAAAGAGGCGATGCCCTGGCAGCACCCCGAGGAGCAGCAAAAGGACGATATAGCCGAATCTGGAGGTTGTAGAATTTCGCATATGCCCTGTCAGATATTGAAACCACACTTTAACATGGTTCCGCAAGTGTTTTGCCCTAGGCGCCCCGAAGGGTAGGTGCTCGTAGAAAACGGGGCAATCCTTTTTTGACACCGCTTCGGGGCCCTCGTTTTCCTGGCCCAGGCATTGTTTTTCATCGTTTTTCTGGCGTCGACCGGGTCTTATGGCGAGGCTGGTGCCACGCTTCTGCGTTGCCCAGCGATCTATGTGCCCTGCACTGGATTTTTTCACAAGAAGCGCTCGTGGGGCCAAACCGATGGCTTCTGCGTCCATCCATTCTAATCGACAAACGTGCGGCGGTAGTCGCTGGGGCAACACAATTTCCTTGCTCAAACAAGCGGGCAACGGGAATCGAACCCGCATGGCCAGCTTGGAAGGCTGGAACTTTACCATTAAGCTATGCCCGCGCGCGCCTTCAAGCTGGCGCGAAGACGCACGAAAGCCAAGTGCATTTTCCGGCTGGTCTCGCGCGTTGCTCTTCATCGAAACTTCATTTCGTTAGGCACTTGCTTTTTCCGGATGGACGATTAGCACTCCTCATGAAACTTCTCTGCCTTGTCTTTGGCATTTGCGCCGCCTCGCTCCCTCACGCTTTCGGCGATCTCACCATTGTGCAGAGCGTGGAAGGGATGGGTCCCGTTACTCAGATGACCATGAAAATCAAGGGCGACAAAGCGCGCATTGATGTCTCTCCCCAAATCACCACCATATTCGATGCCAAAACGGGCGAGATGACCAACCTCATGAGAGATCAGAAGATGGTGCTTCGCGTGTCTGCCGAAAAAATGAAATCGGCTGTCGAAACGATGCGAAAATCCAAGGCACAAAAAGAGGGCGCCGAAAAACCAAAGCTTGTCGCGACGGGAAAAAAAGAAACGGTCGGCGGTTATCAGACTGAGCAGTACGTTTATGACTCGCCTGATTTCAAAGCGACATATTGGATTGCCACTAATTACCCGGATGGCGCCGCGATTCTGAAGCAACTTCAGGCGATTAAGATGGATGCGCTAAATGGACCAAATAGCCATATGCCGGACTATCGTGACTTCCCCGGAGTGCCGGTTAAGACCGTCTTGTCCACCGGTGGTAAGGAAATGACCACGATACTTAATTCCATCAAACAAGATGCTGTGAGCGACACTGAATTCGCGGTGCCGAGTGATTATAAGGAGATGAGTATGCCGGACATTTTCGGTGGGACTAAAGCACCATCTTCTGTTCCTCCTCCGTAGGAGTTACCAACTAAGTGGCAACAAAGTTGTTGCTGGCGTCCGCGTCCCCACGCCGCCACGCGTTACTCGCCGCGGCAGGATTCGAGTTCACGAGCGTTCGAGCGCCAGTGGCAGAGAGATTCGATCCCAATCTCACTTTATGTGAACTCACGGTATGTAACGCATCGCGCAAAGGAATCTCTGTTGCGCGTCTTCATCGAGGACAAGTGATCCTTGCGGCAGATACGTTGATCGCGATTGAGGATCAGATCATCGGCAAGCCAGCCGGCATGAAGGAGGCTGGTGAGATTCTGCGTCGCTTAAGTGGTCGCACTCACCAAGTTTGTACTGCAGTGTTTATTTGCCTGATCGAGAAAACACGAATGCTGACCTTTTGTGAAATCTCAAGCGTGCGGTTCCGAAACCTAACAAGTAATACCATCAAAGCGTACCTCGCAAAAATAGACCCTTTGGATAAAGCAGGGGCTTATGCCGCCCAGGGCGTCGGGTCCGAGATCATTGAAGAAATCGACGGATCTTTTACTAATGTCGTCGGATTGCCGATGGAACGAACAGCGGCCGAATTGCAACGCTTTGGTATCGAACCGCACCAGGTCTAGCCGAGGCGCGCCGTTTCGGGTTGCGACGAAATAAGCCGCCGCTTCTGAGCATCGCGCCGCAGGATGCGATACAAGAACAAAACAATAAAACAATTCACGACCAGGATGGTAATCGCAGTCACGCTTGGCCGATGCCAGACGTGGCGGACTTCCAGCGGGATCAATGCGCCGGTTGCGAAAACCATCAGGAATTCGGCCCAGCGCTTTTGGAAATAAACGCCGAAGCCTTCCGTAAACAGAATTGCCGTATAAAAAAAAGCCAGCAATGCCGTCGCGCGCAGCGCTCCTTCCGCGAGCACGTCCTGCAATTTATTGAGCAGATACAAAACGGCGCGGCTGTGATGGAGCAGCAGTTCTTCATCCGCCCAGTCGGAGATTTGTTCCAACCAGAGCGTCCGGCTGTTCAAGAAGAAAAGAGAAAAGCCGAGCGCGAGCAGAAGAACGCCCTGCAGAATTTTAAAGATGGCAATTAGCTTGAGAAAGCGGACGCGTTTTGGTGTCCGCAAAATTACGGGGACGTGCGGCGTCTCCGCGATCGGCAATTCCTGAACAGAGTTCATTCGGGCGTAAGCGCACTTTGCCGGCAGCACACTTCCAGTTTGTTCCCATCGGGATCTTCGAAAAATAATGCGTAATAACCGGCGCTATATTCCGGCCAGACTTGCGGTCCCTCGAGATTGCGTCCCCCCGCTTTGCGCACAACGTCCATCATGCGATTTACCTCATCACGGGTGTCGGCCCAGAAGGCGATGCGAGTTTCGTTAGGCCGATGATTCTTATCTTCGGTGAAACCAAAAAATTCGGTCGGCACGTCATCCGTCTCCGCATAAAACGTGCCCCATTGCTCGTCGGAACTTTCACGCGTAAATCCGAGCGCCGGCAAAATCTTTTCGTAAAATTTTTGCGCGCTCGCGCGGTCCTTTACCCGCAGGTCGATATGATCGAATCGTCTCCGCTTCATTTTTTTTGTCTTCGTTCCCGTCGAATCATTAATTTCAATCCCGACCACGTTTCATCGACTGCGCAAACTTTTACGTCAACCAAACCGAGCGGCAACGCAACCGCGCGGATAACATCTTCGGTTACATCGGTCTCCACGCGCGCCGACTTTTTTGGCCACGAAATCCAAATTGTGCCGTCAGGAGCGAGTTTCTGTTGCAAACGCGGCAGCTCTTTTTCCAAATCGCTTCGACGTTTCACGAAGAAGTGGATAAATTGCGCGCCAACGTGTGGCTTATTTGAAAACTCGACAGCGTCGGGGAGCTTATCCAACAACTTCCGATAATTTTCCGGAACGCCAATCGCAATGACGCGCATTCCTTCTTTAATCCCGAGCTTCTGCGGAAGTGAAGTTCCCGAATAACCAGCCATGGTGAAGTTTTCTTTTAATTGTCGTTCGTGGAATTGCAAACTGCTGCGCGCATTTGCGCTGGCTCTTTTGTGTTTCGCTTTTGCAACTTGCCAAAGGCGTGACGACACCGTGTCCGGTACAATCGAGGTGGATGAGGTGCACGTCGGACCGCGCATGGCTGGCCGAGTCGAGAAAATTCTGGCACAGGAGGGCGACAAGCTTAAAGGCGGAGAGGTTTTGGTGGAATTGGACGCGGCCGAACTTAAAGCGCGGCGCGATCTTGCCGTCGCGCAGATCGACACCGCGATTCACGATGCCGATTCGCAAGCGGCACAATTGGAATTTTTACGTGATGACGCGAAGCGTCAGCAGGAGTTGCTGAAACGGAAAGTTGTTTCGCCCACTGACGCTCAACGCGCGGTAAGTTCTGCCATTGCGCAGGAGAAGATTGTAGAGGGGGCGCGAACACGCGTCATCCAGGCACGTGCGCAGCTCGCCGACATCGATGCGCAACTGGCCGAGATGCAAGTGAAAGCGCCAACTGACTCGGTTCTTGAGATCCTTACGGTCAAAGTAGGGGATGTGTTGCCGGCCAATCGTGAAGTCGCCACTTTGCTTCTGCCGCAACATTTATGGGTGCGCGTATTTGTTCCGGAGCCGTGGCTCGGTCTTATCAAGGTAGGAGATCCGGTTCGCATCCGAGTTGATTCGTTTCCCGGCCAGGATTTTCCCGGGACCGTGGAGCAGGTGAATCGCCAGGCCGAGTTCACACCGCGTAACGTGCAAACCGTCGAAGACAGAATTCGTCAGGTTTTTGGAGTGAAGATTCGATTGCCCAATAATGAAGACAAGTTGCGCGCAGGGATGGCGGCGGACGCATACTTTCCGAATGTGAAATGAATTTGAAAACCAGGAATCCACGAAACATTGTCATTTCGAGCAATGGAGAACTTCGCGTACCTTTGGTGACGTAACTCTCTAGTTTACTCATAATTACAGTGCTCTTTTCTGAGCTTCCTGGTTTCCTGGGTTCCAGATTTTTCTTTTATGTCTGACGCGATGATAGAATGCGATGGCCTAACGAAACGCTTCGGGACATTCACCGCTGTGGATCATGTTTCGTTTTCTGTCGGCAAAGGTTCCATCTTCGGCTTTCTCGGTCCAAACGGTTCCGGAAAATCGACCGTTATTCGCATGCTTTGCGGAATTCTCGAACCGTCTGAAGGCACCGCGCGCATCGGCGGCCGCGACATCATTCGTGAAGGGGAAGAGATCAAAGAGATGATCGGTTACATGTCGCAAAAGTTCTCGCTTTACGACGAGCTAACCGCGAACGAAAACCTGATTTTCGCCGGCAAACTTTACGGTATGCGCGGTCGAGAGCTGACTCAGCGACGGGATGAATTGATCGCCTTGACCCATCTCGAGCCGTACTTGAATAAACGCGCGTCGTTGCTCTCGGGCGGATGGCGGCAGCGCCTGGCCATGGCTTGTTCCTTAATGCACAAGCCAACGGTTCTGTTTCTCGATGAACCCACGGCAGGCATCGATCCGGTCGCACGGCGCGAACTGTGGGATTTGCTTTTTGAATTCGCCGGTCAGGGCATGACGCTTTTCGTTACGACTCATTACATGGATGAAGCGGAGCGTTGCGATCATGTCGGTTACATTTATATGTCGAAGCTGATCGTTTACGGGGAGCCGGATGAATTGAAGAAAATGCCGGAAGTGAATCCCCCGGGAACGCGCCGACTCGATGTAACTTGCGACCACGTCACGACGGCAATGCAGGCCGTTCGCCAGATGCCAGGTTTGCGCAGCGCTACCGTATTTGGCCAATCGATGCACCTGCTTGTCGATCAAAACGTGTCGTCGGAACAAATCGAAGAAAAGTTGCGGAGCGTCGGAATCAGTCACGCTGAGATTCGCGAGATTGGTCCGTCATTGGAAGATGTATTTGTGACGCTCTCCGCTAAGCACGCGAATGAAAACCAGCAGCAGGCGGCCTGAATGAAACGCGTCCCTTTCCGCGGTCTCAGTGCAATTCTCTTCAAGGAATTCATCGTCGTCTGGCGCGATCCGATGACGTTGTTCTTCATGTTTTTTCCTCCACTGGTGGAGATGATCGCATTTGGTTATGCACTCGATACCGACGTGAAGCACATGGCGATGATCGTTTTGAATGAGGACCGCACCGTCGAAAGCCGGCAGTTAGTCGATCGCTTCGTTAACACGGAAACATTTCGGATTGTAGGCGAAGTCCAGAACGTCGACGCGATGGCGAGTGAGATTCGAAAGGGAAATGCGTACGTCGGTTTACAGATTCCACCGCACTTCACCCGCGATCTTCGCGCCGGCTTCCCCGCGCACGCGCAATTGCTGGTCGATGGTTCGAATTCAACAACGGCATTGCAAGCGCTGAACACGGCGCTTGCTCTCGCTCTGACGCAATCGCTCGAGGCCATGATGCGCGAAACCGGTCGGCGCGCTCCGCCCATCGAGATCCGTCCGCAAATGCTCTACAACCCGACCATGCGCAGCCCGAACTTTTACATTCCGGGTGTGATCGGGATTGTTCTGCAAATCGGAACTACGTTCGCCACCGCAATGGCGGTGGTGCGCGAACGCGAAAAAGGAACGTTGGAACAATTGTTAGTCAGCCCGCTCAGTCGCTGGGGCCTCATGCTCGGGAAGCTCATTCCCTACCTGTGTATCGGTATGACAATGGCGCTCCTTCTTTTCATCATCATGCGCTTTCTCTTTCACGTGCCGATCGCCGGTAACGTGTTCGCCATGTTCTTCTCTTCTTTCGTTTACGTCTTTGCGTTGCTCAGTCTCGGTCTGCTCGTCGCCACGAAAGCGGAGAACCAAATGCAAGCGCTGCAAATGTCGATGGTCTTCATGCTGCCAAGCGTTTTCTTTTCCGGTTTCATTTTTCCGCGCGAAACAATGCCGTGGATTTTCTCGTTCATCGGCTCGCTCATGCCCGCGACTTATTTCATCACTCTCATGCGCGCGATCATCCTGCGCGGCGCAAGCTTTCTCGAATATTGGCCGCATCTCGCCATCCTCATCGTCATGTCGATCACGCTTTTCGTTCTCTGCGCGCTCCGATTCCGCAAGAAAATCGGCTGATTGCAAACAACTGTTTCGATTTGGCGACGTGTATGGCTCACCATTGGTCGGGTTGCGATTGGCATCATCGCGATCGTTTTTCTAATCTGGTGGATCGGAATTAGGATGCCGGGAAAAAACGCATCGAGTGCGGCGCTGGTCTCCGATTCGGATCGCATCCTGCGCGATGAATTAAAGGCGAACGTCCAGGAACTGTCTGGAAATATCGGTGAGCGAAATCTGTCGCGTTATCGGCAGCTCAATGAGGCGGCCGAATTTATCGAGAAATCATTTCGACAGGCTGGACTGCAGCCGCGCCGCGACAGTTATGAAGTTAATGGCTTGGCCTCTCACAACATCGAAGTTGAAATTCGTGGCACTTCTCCCGAGATCGTTCTTGTGGGTGCCCACTACGATTCCGTTTTCGGCGCACCGGGAGCGAACGATAATGGCAGCGGCGTCGCCGCGTTGCTGGCGCTGGCTCGCCGCTCCGCCGGGAAACAAACTCATCAGACTCTGCGCTTCGTTGCGTTTGTGAATGAAGAGCCGCCGTATTTTCAAACGCCACAGATGGGGAGCTTCGTTTACGCTGCACGGTGCAAACTTCGCGGCGATCGCATCGCGGCCATGATCAGCTTGGAGACGATCGGCTATTTTTCAGATGCGCCGCGATCGCAAACTTATCCAGTGGCCGCTCTCGGCGCGTTTTATCCGAGAATCGGAAACTTCATTGGCATCGTTGGCGATGTCCGTTCGCGCTGGCTCGTTAGGCGCGCGATCGCAGAATTCCGCAAGGACGGAAAAATTCCAACCCAAGGTGCTGCCCTCCCTTCATTCATCGCCGGCATCGGTTGGTCCGACCAATGGTCATTCTGGCAACATGGTTATCCAGGAATTATGATCACCGATACCGCGCCTTTCCGCTATCCCCACTACCACGAGGCCACGGACACGCCCGACAAACTTGATTATGATCGCTACGCTCTCGTCGTCAGCAGCGCTGGAAAATTGATCGAATCGCTGGCCGCAAAAGTGCGATGAAGCGCTGATTTCAATTAATGGTTCTCGGCAACAACCAATCGAGAGCTTTGTAAAAGTCCGCGAGTCCGGCGCCTTCGATCGGATTATTGTGATGGGCGCCGCGTAGCGAAATAACACGCTTTTCCCCAGCGTAGGCATCGACCACGAGCCGTTGAAAACGCGACGCCACCACTTCGTCTTGTTCAGCCAGCAGAAAAATTCCCGGCGCATGAACCCGTTTGCTATTTGCAATGCTGTCCATGTCTCGAGGTATTTTTAGAGCAACAGGGCCGGCCAGCAGCCACAAATTCCACCAACCAAATTGACGCAAGATCATTTGCCGGAGCGCTGGAGGATTGTGAAGAATCAATCCTGCGACCGAACGATTCGCGGCAACGTGGAGCGCAGGAGCGGTGCCGATGCTTGCGCCGAATAGCACAATGGGACGTTCGCCTGCGACGCTGCGCAACTCATCGAATGCTGTCAGCGCGGCCGGGCCGATCCGGTCGAGATGCGCCGGGCCGGTGCTGCCACCGAATCCCGGATAATTCATCCCCCAAATTTCAACCGCACGTCCATTCCACGCTTCGACTTCATCCGCTACCCAGCGATCGGCGCGATCCGCGTTTCCATAGAAGCGCAGAACATAAACATCAGCGCGCCCATTTCGCCGTGCGCGCTGCGACCTTGCCGTCCACAACTCCAACTCGCCCTTTTGAAAAGGTAAACCTTTGCGAACGGCTCCGTGCGTCTCAAGCGGCGCAGTCGTCGGAAACAGGATGAGGCGATCGGCCAAACGGCCCGGAAAGATCACAGCCAAATACAACGCAACAAGCAGCAGCAGCAGGATGCGGTTCTTCCGCATTGTCCTGTTCGCAATCGTGGTCGGGCGCGAACGGCTGCTAGTCGTTCTCGTCTTTCAACATCGACCTGATCTCCTGGCGCAACTCCGCTGATTCTCTATGTCCATGCGCCGAGACCGCGTGCTGCACCGCTGCATCGAGCACTTCCTCTTCCGTGCCGGAAATTTTGAGCGAGCAATTCTTCTCGCTCGGATAATTTCGGCAATCGATGGATTTTCTTGCCGCCATTTTCGGTTAGCTGCCTTTCTGCAATTCCGCCAAGGCCTTCATCACATCTTCGCTGTGCGTGGTCGGATCAACTTTCACGAACACCTTCGCCACTTCGCCTTTTGGATTAATGATGAACGTATTTCGCGCCGCCATCTTCTGCCCTTTGTAATCCATGACGGAGCCGTACTCGCTTGAAACCTTCGCGCCCGAATCAGCCAGCAGTTTAAAATTCAATCCTTCCTTCGCGCAAAAATCCTTGTGCGATTGCGCGGTATCCACGCTCACGCCGAGGATGACCGCATTGAGCGGCTCGTATTTCGTCCGGTCGCGCTCGAAGTTCTTCGCCTCCATCGTGCAACCGCCAGTGAAATCTTTCGGATAAAAGTAAAGCACTACCCATTTCCCTCGATAATCCTTCAAGCTGACCTGGCTGCCGTCGCCAGTCGTTAGGCTAAAATTCGGCGCCGGCTTTCCTGTCGCCGGTTGCGTTTGAGTTTCATTCGCCGCCATCGCCATGAAGGCACTGGCGCCCAAGAAAATCACTGTCACAAGTTTTTTTTCCATTTTGTCTCTCCCAGGTTTGACCTCGAAACTGTCGTCGAACGCTCCAAGACTAGATGATGAAACAAATTTGGACAATTGGTCATTCCACGCGTCCGATCGACGATTTTATCGCTGCCCTGCGAGCCAATGAAATCAAACTGGTGGCCGATGTTCGGTTGCTACCTGGATCGAAGCGTTATCCCCAGTTCAACAAGGCGGCGCTGAATGACTCGTTAGGCAAAGCGGGGATTCGCTACGAACACTTTCCAAAGTTGGGCGGACGGCGGAAACCAAAACCAGATTCACGCAACAGAGCCTGGCGTAATGAAGCATTCCGCGGCTACGCCGATCATATGGAAACGTCGGAGTTTCAGAATGGAATCGAGCGGCTTCTGAGTCTCGCGGGTGAAGATTGTCGGGTGGCTCTTATGTGCGCCGAAGCGGTCTGGTGGCACTGCCATCGCGCGCTCGTGTCGGATTATCTGAAGGCGCGCGGGGTGAACGTAATCCACATTGTCGATGGCAAAAAGACGCAAACGCATCCCTTTACATCCGCAGCGCGAATCGTGAACGAGGAGTTAAGTTACGCTTCGCTTCTTTGATCGATAGCGACGGTCAGAGACCGCCGCTACAGAATTAGACAATGCCGCCCTGGAGCCACTCGTGTTTCCCGGCGAGAAGCTCCTGCGTCAGATCGTAACCGCTGCGATCTGCATTCTTACTTGTGCCGGCAAAATGATGATCGATGCGCAAACGCGCGGAACGATAAAAATAATTCGCGAGCGAAAGTATTTCGTCGGCTGGTTCGCCGTGATTGATTTTCGATTGAGCGAACGAGCAGGTAACGCTAATTGCGAAAAGTTCAGTCGCGATTCCACAGAAACGCGAGAGCAGTAGCTGCTCGCGATCGAGCTTGGGACCGAAGCGCGCCATGGCGTGAAACAAGCCACGCGCGAGACGATGGCTCGTGCGCGCCGCGTAGTTCACGTGCGCACCAAGGTCGTCGTGCAAATCCTTTATCTCTCCGGCGCCGCCGCCGAACAATTGTTTTGGATACCAGGTCGCGTAAAATTTTCCGGAACTGAAGACAGCTTTCATACGCTCCGACATCGGCAACTGCGTATTGAAAATGGCGCCACCGACTTTCAGATGCGGGTCGAGCGCTTCACGCGCGATAAACAGGCGCATGATTTCACTCGAGCCTTCGAAAATCATATTGATGCGGCAATCGCGCAGGAAACGTTCGACTGCGATCGGCTCTTCGCCGCGACCAGCGAGCGATTCCGCCGTTTCGTAACCGCGCCCGCCGCGCACCTGCATCGCTTCATCAGCGATGCGCCACGTCGTTTCCGTCGCCCACATTTTGCACATCGCAGTTTCGATGCGCAGATCACCCGCTTTGCGGTCCACCAATGCGGACGTGAGAAACGTCATCGCTTCCATCGCGAAAACGTTGCCGGCCATTTCCGCGATCTTTCCGGCAATGGCGTAGTGCTGACCGATTGGCACGCCCCATTGCACGCGTTCCTTCGCCCATTTGCGGCAGATCTCGAGCAAACGTTTCGACAAACCAACACACGCTGCCGGAATCGTCAGGCGACCCGTATTTAAAGTCGTTAGGGCAACTTTCAATCCTGCGCCTTCTTTCGAGATCATGTTTTCGCGCAGCACGCGCACATCAGTGAATTTCACGATGCCGTTGTAGAGCGCGCGCAAACCCATGAAATGGCAGCGATAGGTGATCTCGAGTCCGGGCGAATCGACATCGACAATGAAAGCCGTGATTTGTTTGCGCTCGCGGCCGTTGACGATTTTCGGCGGCGTTTTCGCCATAACCACGAGCACACCGGCTTTCACGCCATTCGTGCACCAAAGTTTTTCGCCATTGAGGATGAAGGCGGAGCCATCTTCCGTCGGATCGGCTGCCAGGCTCATGTTTGCCGGATCGGAACCGGCATTCCATTCCGTTAGCGCGAAGGCCGAGATTTCATGGCGCGCGACACGCGGCAGATATTTCTTCTTTTGTTCTTCCGTGCCGAAGAGCAGAAGCGGTTGCGGCACGCCGATCGATTGATGCGCGGAGACAAGCGCGGTGAGATTAGCGTCCCAACTTCCGAGCAGCATCGCAGCGCGACCGTAATTGACCTGCGATAAACCAAGCCCGTCGTATTCCTTTGGAATTTTGACGCCAAATGCGCCCATGGCGAAGAGATCGTCGATGTTCTTCTGAGGAATTTCGCCAGTGCGGTCGATCTCATCGGCATCAACGTGGTCGTGCAGATATTTTTTCAGACTGGAGAGAAATTGTGCTCCCGCGGCGCGATCTTCCGCGCTTTGCTCTGCGAATGGGTGAATGCGTTCGAAGTCGTAGCGTCCGACAAAAAGATTGCTCGCGAAACTGCCGCGATCGTCGAGTGGATCGCGCGATGCTTCAGCCAGCTCGAGAGCGGCGCGCTTACCCTCCGACATTTTCGATGTGTCGATTACGGATGCAGCCGTCTTCTCCGGTTTCGCGCTTGTTTCCTGCGCAACCTGACGTTCTGGCGCTTCGAGTGGTGATTTCATATTCGGCTAGCGCTCCTCGTAAAACTTTGTTCGCTTCTCGCCGTGCTCGCGCAGCAAATCGCACGGCTTGAACTTGCCGCCATGGCGATCTCCCGCGCGAACCATTTCCGCAATGCCAAAATGATCGGCGAAACGCAACGGTCCGCCGCGAAAAGGAGCGAATCCCGTTCCCAGAATCATTCCGTAATCCGCATCTTCCGGAGTGGCGACAACTTTTTCTTCAAGGCAGCGGGCCGCTTCATTCACCATGAGAAAAACCAGGCGTAGCGCGAAATCGTTAGCGTTGTCATTCCGGCCGCTGGAGGGTTGGCGCCACTGCTGTAGTGATTCGTTAGGCAACTGCTGCTTGCCCTCGTATCTGTAGAATCCGCTCCCGGATTTGCGGCCGAGCAGCTTTTCCTCCTGCATCTTCCGCAAAATTTTCGGTGCGCGATCCCTTTCGCCGAAAGATTTTTCCAGTGTGTCTGCAATATCCAAAGTGATATCGGCACCAATCTCATCGATTAGTCGCAGCGGGCCCATTGGCATCCCCCATTGGACAAGAGCTTCGTCGATTTCGTTCGCGTCCACACCGCTCTCGTAAAGCTCCGCCGCTTCGAGCAAGTAGGGGAAAAGCACTCGATTAACGAGAAAGCCGGGACTGTCTTGCACGAGCACGGGAACCTTTCCGATCTGTCGCGTGAAAGCGAGTGCGCGCTCGGTTGTTTCGGGCGCGGTTTGTTTGCCGACGACCACTTCCACCAACTTCATACGGCTGACCGGATTGAAAAAGTGGAGACCGATAACGCGCTCCGATGATTTGGTACTGGCGGCCAATTCACCAATCGGCAGAGCGGATGTGTTTGTCGCGAGAATCGCCGCTGTGCCCGCTTTATTAGAGAGATCAGCGAAGATTTGCTTTTTGATTTCAAGTTTTTCCGATGCCGCTTCGATCACAATTTGTATGTTGCGCATTTCCACGGGGGCCGTTGAAGCGACGATGCACGCGCGGCCTTTTTTCGCTTTTTCGTCGCTCATCAGACCACGTTTAACAGCGTCGGCATATGTCTTATCGATGTTAGCGATCCCGCGATCGATCGCTTCCGAATTAACGTCGCGCAAAATCACTGAGACGCCGCGCGAACTGAGCCACTGCGCGATACCGGAACCCATCACGCCGGCGCCGATGACAGCGGCATGCGTGATTTTTTCGGTGGATGTTTTGGAGCTTCCTTTGCGAAATTTGTCGGCCAGGAAAAAATTGCGGATGAGATTGCGCGTTGATTCCATTTCGCCCAGATCGACAATGGCATCCACCTCCATCGCTAGCGATTGATCAATTGAACTCGTTAGGGCGTTGCGAATGATTTCGAATGCGCGCAGCCCGGCGGGATTGCGATCGCGTGGCGTGGAGAGTTCGGCAGACGCCGGTTGAGTCGGCGTTCGCTTTCCTTGTGTTAGCTTCGCGCGCGCCGTATCCAAAAGTTTTTCGCGAGAGACAACTTCGTCGACCAGTCCCAGGCGCGCCGCGTCATCCGCTGAATAAAGTTTTCCCTTTAGGATGACTTCCGCTGCTTTTTCCGCGCCGATTAGACGTGGCAAACGCGTGGCGCCGCCCCAGGCGGGAACCAAACCAAGCGTTGTTTCGGGCAAACCGATCTTCGTTGCGGGATCGTTTGAGGCGACGCGATAATCGCAAGCCAGCGTGATCTCGTAGCCGCCGCCAGCACAAGCGCCGTGAATCGCCGCGCAGGTGGGAATCTTCAACGCCACAACGCGATTGAAAACGCGCTGGCCTTCGGCGATGAAGGCGCGCATTTCGCCGCTCGCGGCCTGGTGCATTAGCGTCTTTAAATCGGCGCCCGCAATAAAAATCGACTTCTTCGCGGACGTGATGATCAGACCTTTGAGCGTCGGCTCATTTTCGATAAAAGCCACGTGTTCGCTCAGCTCATTCAGCGTCGGAGCGTCAAAAATATTAGCACCGGATTCGGGCCGATCGAACGTGAGGATGCAGATGTGGTCGTCGCCAATTTCGCGCTGAATCATCGAGCCGGTGACGGTGGCAGACATAGCGTTCCATTTTGGACCGTTTCGCGAGAATTCCAAGCGCAGAGAAGATGTAGAGGCGCTTGTGCCAAGCGCCTTTGTTTTGGTTCGGTGCTTGATACAAGCACCGCTGCAAACTCGCGGCGATTGCGCTTGCCGAGCGCGAATGTTAAGACTCGCGAGACACGCACATGGTCGGCAAAATTCTTATCCCGGAAATCAAAAGTTTGATCGAGGCGCGTGATTTCAACGCGTTGCGCGAAATCTTTCGCGAATGGGCGCCGGCCGACCTCGCCGAAATCATTCCGGACCTGCCGGAAGACGACCAGGTCATCATTTTTCGTGTCTTGCCGGCCGCGCTCGCGGCGGACGTTTTCGAATATCTAGAGGTCGAAGCGCAGGAACAACTGCTGCGCGCGATGGCACACGAGCAGGTGGCAGGAATTCTCAACGAAATGTCCCCGGACGATCGCACCGCGCTCTTCGAAGAATTGCCGAGCGCCGCGGCGCGGCAGCTCATTAAATTATTGACGCCGGAAGAGCGCCGCGTCGCGCAAGTGCTCCTCGGTTATCCGGAGGGAAGCGTTGGCCGTTTGATGACGCCGGATTTCATCACCGTGCACGATGACTGGACGGTAAAAGATGTTCTCGATCACGTGCGCGAGCATGGGCGCGACAGTGAGACGCTGAATGTCATTTATGTCGTCGATGATCGCGGCAAGCTGATCGACGATCTTCGCATCCGAGAGTTTTTGATTAAGCCGCTGACGGCAAAAGTGAGCGAGATCAGGGATCAGGCATTCGTTGCGTTGAACGTCGCCGACTCGCAGGAGGAAGCGCTGAATTCGTTCCGAAAATACGATCGCATCGCGCTGCCGGTGATCGACTCGAATGGCGTGCTTGTTGGAATCGTGACGAGCGACGACATGCTTGACGTCGCCGAAGAAGAAGCGACCGAGGACATTCAGAAATTCGGCGGCATGGAAGCGATCGACGAACCGTACATGCGCACGCCGCTTTTTCGGATGGTGCGAAAGCGAGCTGGTTGGCTGGTGGTCTTGTTCCTTGGCGAAATGCTCACGGCTTCAGCGATGAGTTACTATGAAGGGGCGATTGCGAAGGCAGTCGTCCTGGCGCTTTTTCTTCCTCTCATTATTTCCAGTGGCGGCAACTCCGGTTCGCAAGCGTCGATGCTCATCATTCGGGCGATGGCGTTGGACGAAATAAAGTTGCGCGATTGGTGGCACGTCATGCGTAAGGAAATTATTTCGGGGCTAATGCTTGGCTGCGTCCTCGGTTTCATTGGGTTCATGCGAGTCGCCATTTGGTCGCGGTTCTCAAACATTTATGGACCTCATTGGCTGCTCGTCGCTTTCACTGTGGGTTTGGCGCTGATCGGCGTCGTGCTTTGGGGATCGCTTTCGGGTTCGATGCTTCCATTCGTCTTGCGCAGGGTGGGCGCAGATCCCGCAACTTCTTCAGCACCGTTTGTCGCCACACTGGTCGACGTCACGGGTCTGGTAATTTATTTTAGTATTGCGCTCGTGATCATGCACGGCGCAATGCTCTGAAAGAAAAAGGGGAATTTATGTTTTCCATCGGCAAACTTCTCGGACACGACGAAACATTTTTTGATCTGCTCGAACGTAGCGCGCAGCAGGCGGACAATAGCGTCCATCACCTGGTCGGGCTGCTTGAAAAACTCGAACAAGGCGACTCTCCGCACAGTCTCGAAGAGTTTGCGCATAGTCGCCGTGAGGATAAACGCATTACGCAAGAACTGACCGAAGCGCTCTCCACCACATTCATCACGCCCTTGGAGCGCGAAGATATTCAGGCGCTCGCGACCGCTCTTTATAAAATTCCCAAAACGGTCGAGAAAATTGGAGAGCGCATTTTGATTTGTCCGCAGGATCTGCACGGGCGCAGTTTCAAGAAACAAGTCGAGTTGCTCGATCAAGCCGCTGAAGCAGTCCTCGCGATGGTAAAGCAATTACGCAAAGGCACCGACATCGAAACAGCGCGCGAGATGAACGCACGTTTGCAGACGATCGAAGGTGACGCCGATAAGCTGGAGCTCGATCTTTTGCGCGATCTCTATCATGGCGAATACGACACCAAACACATGATTTTTTTGCGCGATCTGTTTGAGCTGCTGGAAAAGGTGATCGACCGTTGTCGCGACGCGGGTAACATCATCCTGCAAATAGTGCTCAAGTACTCGTGATTCGTTAGGCGGCTGCATGCTCGCTTTTCTTTCCGTCCTCCTCGCGGCGATCATCTTCGAATACAGCAACGGGTTTCACGACGCCGCGAACGCTATTGCGACCGTCGTCTCGACAAAAGTTCTTACCCCCCGCCAGGCGATCGCGATGGCGGCGGTATTCAATCTGACCGGCGCACTCGTCGGCGGCGCGGTCGCCTCAACCATCGGCAAAGGTTTGGTGGATACGAATGTCGTTACGACGACGACAATACTTTGCGCGCTGATCGCGGCCTTCGCCTGGAACATCATCACGTGGTGGGTTGGACTTCCATCCAGTTCGAGCCATGCGCTGATTGGCGGGTTGTGTGGCGCTGCGATCGCTTCGGCGCACGGTCGTTGGTCGGTCTTGAAATGGGGCGCGGGTTTGTGGCCGAAGGTGGTGCTGCCAATGTTAAGTTCGCCGATTGCCGGTTTTGTTCTTGGCGCGCTGATCATGTTTCTGCTTTTTCTCGCGTTGCATCGATTCAAGCCGCGTACCGTGCATTCAATTTTCGGCCGGCTACAAATCTTCAGCGCGGCCTGGATGGCACACAGTCACGGCACAAACGACGCCCAGAAAACGATGGGCATTATCACTCTCGCGCTTTTCACCGCGACGAAAGCGGGCAGCTTCGAACATCTTCCGCCCTGGCTGCAATTTTTGCACACGCCCGTTTTCGCGAATGTGCCATTGTGGGTAAAGGTCCTATGCGCTGCGACGATGGCGGCGGGAACTGCGGCCGGCGGATGGCGAATTATTCGCACGCTCGGTCATCGCATGGTGAAATTACAGCCGGTCCATGGTTTTGCGGCAGAGACGACTGCTGCGCTCATTATTCAAGGCGCAAGTCTCTACGGCATTCCACTTTCGACCACGCATGTCATCTCCACTTCGATCATGGGGGTCGGTGCAATGAAACGTTTCAGCGGCGTGAAGTGGATAGTAGTCGAGCGCATCGTTTGGGCATGGATCTTCACCCTGCCCGCGACGGGACTTGCCGGTTATTTGCTAACGCGAATTTTCCTGTAGCCGCATCGGTGTGCGAAGCGCCGAGTGGCGCCTTCGCCGCCCACAGGGCGGCGGCTACACTTTAATCTCGACCCACTCGATGCGTTTGCGCGAATCGGCGACTGCCTGCACGACGCGCATGTAAGCCACGCCGTCTTCAAAATCTGGATGCGGTCTCACACGGCCTTTCGATTTTACCGCCGCGAGAAAATCCTCTTCTACTCGCCATTCGCCCTCAAGCTCTGGAGGAATTTCCAAATTATGCAATGCGCGATCTTCGACCTGGCCACCCTGAATCAGATCGGAACCGAAATCGTAAGTCAGCGTTCCAAGATCTCCGTAAATCTCCAGTCGATCGCCCGGCGCATGCGCATCGACACCGCTGAATTCCAATACGCCTTCCGCTCCATTGGCAAAAGTGCAAAGGACGGTCAGGACATCCGGGATAATTACCTCGTAACCTTGGCGCAGCGGTTGCAAAACTTTTCCACGCGCAAATACGCCGGTGATTTCGCCTAACCAGCGTTGCAGCACTTCGACGTAAATCCCAAGCGTCATTATATTGAGTCCGCTAATTTCGATGCGTTGTCGCCAGTGTGCCGGCGCTGTCGGATCGAGAAAATTGCCGTTGAGACTTTGCAGATGAATGTGATGAGGCGTGCCAACATAATTTTCGGCGAGTAACTTTTTTATGAGCAGATCGCCGCGCAAGCCGTAGGGCGGGGGACATAGCATTGTCACCAGCTCGGGATATTTTTTGGACACCGCGAGCATTTCTTCCGCTTCCGCTCGATCCATCGCCATGCGCGCCTGACAAAAAACGTGTTTACCCGCCTCGAGGGCGGAAAGGGTGACCGCGGAATGCATGTAGGGCGGCGTGCCAATCCAGATGATGTCCAGATCGTCAATCGCGAGCAGATCGGCCCAATTTTGCATTGGGGTCGCCTGCGGAAGATTTTCGCGGCAAAATTTTTCCGCGCTTTCGTAACTCGAATTCGAAACCGCGATAATTTCTACTTCCGAGTGCTTTTTGAACGCGGGCAAATGCCGTTTCTGTACAATCGCCCCTGCGCCAACAATGCCAACGCGCAGTTTGTGATTATTCGTCCGGCTCATAAGGTGATTAAGCGCGAATAACCTTTGACCGTCACGCGCAAAAGGCGTTCAAGAATCGCTTGACCGGCAGGGAAGCGCGCGGCAGCTTACGCGTCCTTTTCAGAGAGTATGTCAAGAGTTTGCAGCATCACAGGATCAAAGCCCACGCGTGGCAGCATCATTCATCGCCGCGGTATGGCGAAGAAGAAGGGCGGCGTCGGCCGGCACGTGACGAAAAATGTCCCACGCGAATTCGCACCGAACTTACATGAGCACCGCATCTGGGTGCCGGAACTGAAGAAGTTTGTGCGCATCCGCGTGACGGCGCGCGGGCTTAAGACAATCAACAAGAACGGCGCCTTCGCCGCTTTGAAAAGCGCGGGCGTAATCTAAGCGTTTGCTTCAGGTAGGGGCGGTTCACCGAGCCGCTCGTGGGCGATTGGATCAATCGCCCCTACCTGCATTTGCGTTTCCGGTTCGGCGGCTGGCACAGGCGCCGCTACATCGGGTTTGTTCGCCTCGTTAGGCAATTTCACTCGCGGCAAATCGAGCGAGCCATCATTGAACTCGATCACGTAGCCGGAGCTGATTAACCACCTCAAGTCTGAAGCAAGGCTCAACTTCAATCGTTCCGCATCGGAATTTTCGGGTGCAGTGGAGATCAGTTTCTCCGCCAATTCCTTGCGGGGAATTCGTGGCGTCGCCGTGATCGCTTCGAGAATGGCGGCAATCGAAGGTGAGACTGAAGTCAGTTCGTGTCTGAACGAACGCAAGCGAATGGGTGAAACAAAAAGCATTCCGCGGCGGTGCCGGAAAACGTTTAGACCGGCCTGACGCAACGCACCGCCGAGCTCTTGCATCATCCCTGAAGGGGAACGTGTTTCGTGAGCCCAGGCGTTCTCGATCGCGCGACCGAGCCCGCGGTCCGGCAAACGCCGACTCAAGACGCCGCGGATCGTCCATTCCGGCGCCGCGCGAATCAGATCCGGCAAATAGTGTTGACGAAAATGACGTTCCGCCTCGCTCGCGTTGTTGAAAGTAATCGGTGTCTCGTCTCGAGTGGTTGTGTAGGTAGTGACGTTACGCGCCTGTTCCTTCCATTGCTCTACTGCAGCGGGATCGCTTACGATTTCGATTTGCCGTTGATAATCCGCGAAACTCATCCGGCGGCTGAAGCGTTGTTCGTAAAGATTGCGCAATTGCGCCTGATAACTGTGATGGTTGGTCGGACCGAGCAGTGTTCCGCTCGCGCGGCAGCGTGCGACGTTGGTAAAATTCCCTTTGATCGGATCGCTTTGCACGACGTCGATCTTGTAAAAATCTTCCTTCATCAGATCGAATGCGCTGGTTTCGAGTAAGCGACGGTCCGTTGAAACTGGTCCATGCTCGCCGAGCTGATACAGCTCGGTCTGCTCCGGGGCATGCAGCCGAACGATGTAACGCTCCGGCTTCTCGAGAAAGAGCCGCGCCAAAGCAAAGAGCGAGTAAGCAACCGAGCCGGACTTAATCTGCGCGATGACGTTCTCCAGCGAAGGGGGCTGCGGAAGAAAGCGCACCGTTACCGCAGGAAGAATTGGTGCCGGCGGATGCTCTTCCCGATTTGCTTCACGATGATTGAAGCCGCGCTGCTCTCGGCGAGCGGGGCGCGACGATCCGCGTCGCCGGTCGGGAGGTCGTCCGTCCCGCCGCGGTGGCGCTTCCAATTCTTCTCCGGCGAATTCTGCATACTCGTTAGGCGCGGCCGGCTCTTTGACCCACGCGGGTAAAAGTTTCAAATCCAGCAGATCGGCAGCGGGCGCGGGCGCAGACATTTGTTCTCTTTTACGCCAAGCCTACGCGAAGTAAACAACGCTGCGTTGCAAAACGCACACTGGAAGCGATTTCCCAGCTGTTATCCTGAGCGCCGCGAAGGATCTTCCCGCTTCGTTGCGTGCGCAATTGTAACTTGCGAGATCCCCTCGCATTCGCTCGGGATGACAGGCTGGATGCACGCGTTCGTCTCGAGACCGATAGCCTGAAAATGATTGACAAGCGGGCTAATTCATTTACTTGCCATGCTGTGCCGGGAAAGCTTTAGTTCTGCCCCGAAACGCAACCCGAAAGAAAACTTTTTATGTCGGAAAAATCAATTGAAGAGAAGGTGAAAGACATCATCGTGGAACAGTTGGGAGTGAATCCCGAACAGGTTACGCCCACGGCTTCTTTCATTGAAGATTTGGGCGCGGACTCGCTCGATATTGTCGAGCTGGTCATGGCTTTCGAGGAGGAATTCTCGGTTGAAGTGCCGGACGAAGATGCGGAGAAGCTGCAAACCGTCGGCGACGTCATTAAATACATCGAGGAGAAGGCCAACAAGCAGGCTTGAGACAACGCCACCCTTCAGGCGTTTTGCGAAAAACACGGTTACGGCCGTGTTTTTTTGTTGCCGGTTGCAGTTGCGCTTAAGCGCGACAGACTAACGAGCGATGAGTAACCATTTCTGGGAGCGACCGCTGTTTCACCTCGCCGGTCATCACATCTCGCTCCTCGGAATCATTGCCTTCATGGCTTTGTTTGCGGCTGGCCTCGTCGTCGCGAGCGCCGCCCAAAGCAGCGGGGTCCGGCGTCTTTTCAGCAGGTTTAAGCTCGAACCGAAATTCAGCGCCATTGTTACTACGCTGCTGAGCGTGGCGGCGTTTATCTTTTTCACCGTCAGCGCGATCAACGCCTCCGGCATTCCGCTTTCCTGGAATGCGCCGCTGCCGGGAGTTTCCTTAAGCCTCGTCCAAATCTTTTTGCTCGTCGCTCTGCTCATCGCCGTCTTTTGGATTTCTTCGCGCACGAAGCGTTTCCTCTTCAATCGCTTTCTCGTCGAGAGCGGTCTCGATCGCTCATTGCAATATGCGATCGCGCAAATCGTCAGCAATCTCGTTCTCGTCATCGGCATTTTTATTGTCCTTGAGAACACCGGCATCCATCTCGGAGCATTGACAGTTTTCGCCGGGGCCGTCGGCGTGGGTGTCGGCTTTGGTCTGCAAAATATCGCCAGCAATTTCATCAGTGGCCTCGTCATCCTGACGGAGCGGCCGATTACGATCGGCGATCGCGTGGACGTCGCGGGCATCGTCGGTCAAGTACAGCAAATCCGCGCCCGCAGCACGGTCGTGGTCACGAACGACAACATCGCGACCATCGTTCCCAATACGAAGTTCATCGATTCGCCGGTGACGAATTGGACCTATGGCGATCCGCGCGTCCGGTTTCGCATTCCGATCGGTGTTGCTTACGGAAGCGACGTCGAAAAAGTCAGCGAGGTTTTGATTGCGGCTGGCGCGGAAAATCCGCACACGTTAAAGGACCCCGCACCGAGCGTTTTCTTCGGTAGCTTTGGCGACAGCGCGCTTAATTTTGAGCTCGTTGTTTGGAGTAGCGAAATGAGTAATCGGCCACGCCGGTATCGCAGCGAGTTAAATTTTGCGATCGAGCGAAAATTGCGGGAAGCCGGCATCGAGATTCCGTTTCCGCAGCGCGATCTGCATATTCGCAGCGGCGTACTAAAGACGGAAAATGTCTACACCGAGGAAGAAGAAAACCGCGATTCGACCGAACGTTCTTCAACACGAGCGGCCGGGCGTCAAGGCCGCGAAAGTTGAGAAATCGGCGAAAACTGCTACATCTTTGTCTCTGACCGGCTGCTTGCCGGCAACCTCATGCAACCCGGCATTATTCCGTTATCTGACGGAACGGCGAAAGTCCTATCGCGTTCCGAGCTTGAGCAATGTGACGCGTGGAAAATGACTTTCCGCGGTGAATGCAAGGACCGCCGTTTTTACGAGATCATGGCGCAAACACTTGCGGCCGATTTTGAGTATCAATACCTGGTGCTCGAGGATTCCACCGGAAGAGTGCGTGCCATTCAACCGCTCTTCTTCGTGCGGCAAAACGTCTGCGAAGGAGTTTCAGGAAAAGTCCGTCACCTCGTGGACAAGGTGCAGCAGCGTTTCCCGCGCTTCCTCACCATGCGAGTGTTGATGGTGGGTTGCGCTGCGGGCGAAAGTCATCTCGGTGTTTGTCTTCCCGAGGATAAGGAATGGGCCGCCGCCCGGTTGCACGAAAGTCTTAAGACTTATGCGCGCAACAACCGCGCCTCACTCGTCGTCCTGAAAGATTTCTCGGCGATGTATCGGGAAACGCTGCGCCCTTTTTCTTCCAATGGTTACGTCCGCATTCCGAGCATGCCGATGACGCGGCTGCGTCTTAACTACTCCGACTTCGAACAATATCTGAACTCGTTAGGCAAAGCGACGCGGAAAAATTTGCGCCGAAAATTTCGAAAAACGGAAAGCGCCGCGCCTATCCAGCTCGAAGTAATCAACGATGTCACCCCGTACATCGAAGAGATTTATCCGCTCTATTTGCAGGTTCATGAACGTTCGCCTCTCAAATTCGAGCGACTAACCAAAGAGTATCTTTGCAGCCTGGGACGCGAGATGCCGGAACGTACGCGGTTTTTTATTTGGCGACAGGAGGCAAAAGTGATCGCGTTCAGCGTTTGTATGGTCCACGCCGGCACGATTTACGATGACTATCTTGGCCTCGATTACCGTGTTGCTTACGATTTAAATCTCTATTTCTACACGCTGCGCGACATCATTAAATGGGCGCTCGAACAGAGACTGGAAAATTACTGCAGCAGCCCGCTTAACTACGATCCAAAGCTTCACCTCGGTTGCGATCTGATGCCGCTCGACCTTTATGTCACGCACACAAAGCCGATGTTGAATCCGATTTTTCACCGTCTTCTCAAGTTTCTGGAGCCGACCCGCCACGATCCGGTGCTGCGCCAGTTTCCGAACGCGCACCAGCTCTGATTCCGTCTGCAAATCCGCGACAGGGCGAGCCGTTGTCATTCCGACCGAAGTGAACAATAAGAGATGTCTCCCGCCTTCATTTTATTACGGCGCGGCAGGCGACTACGCTCGACATGACAAGCAGGTCAACGCGTGAGCGCCCTTCCGGCTTTCGCAATCCATGGTTACAGTTGGTCCTCAGTGTTGCGTGCGTTCTTGTCTCCGAGCTGCTGCTGAAGCGCGGCGCCTCGGACATCGCACACCTTGGAAGCTCGTGGTCCTGGACTGGAATTAACGGACTCACATCGCCGCTCGTCTGGCTCGCAATTGTTTTCGTCATCGCCAGCTTCATCACCTGGCTCTACGTCCTCAAATACATTCCGCTCTCAATTGCATTTCCGCTTTCGAGAGTAGTCGACGCGCTGGTGCCGCTCTGTAGTTGGATTTTTCTTGGCGAAACAATCTCATCTCGGCGCTGGATGGGGATTGCTCTCGTCGTAATCGGTCTCGCCGTCATCGCAAAACCAGTTGCGCGCATGGAGGAACGATTATGACTTGGTGGTCGTTCTCTCTCATCCTCACGTCGCTGATTACATTCGTAGCGGGTCAGCTTCTCTTAAAAAAGGGAATGGAACTGACGACTCACAGCAGTCGTAACGCGCGACGGTTTGGTTCGTTCATTGTTGGAGGAATTGTGGCGATGACCATTTCGTTTTTTCTTACGCTGGGCCTGCTACAACGTTTTGACCTGAGTTATCTCTACCCTTTCCAGGGCTTGAGTGTCGTCCTCATCGCGATCGCCGCCGCGGCTACTCTTCGTGAGAAAATTACGCCGAAATTGGCAATTGGTTCGCTTTTGATCAGCGCCGGGATTGTTCTTGTTTCACTCAGCTAAGAGCGGCCAAAGCCTTCTCAACGTCTCGCTGTTGATTCGGCAAATTTCCACCGGCTCCGGCCGACTTAATTTCGGATGATCCATTTCGGAAACGAAGCGCTGCTTTCGTCTCGCGTATTGCGGCGTTGAAAAAGCGCCGCAAATATCGCCCGCAACAATTCGCGTGGCGTTGCGTAATTCGCCTAGCGCCCATTCGAGATCGTCCACCGTGAAGCGTCCGCTTTCCCAATTCGTCACTGCGTCCGTCGCGCGGAGACAATCGAGATCGATCGTGACGTAAACAGCTTCGCCGGCCAGTTCCTTAGCGAACGCGAGAAAGCGTTGCTGCCAATCGAGCCGCACAATCGCGCCTCGGCGTTTTCGCGCGAAAGCGGAGCGATCATCCGCCCACGGATGTACTTGAAGGCGGCTTTCTCGCTCTGCCCGCCGATTCCCGAAAATCTTCCGCGGCCACCAGCATTCAAAGTTTCCGCAGCCCCATACGCTTACTTTTTTCACCTGCGGAAGTTCGAGCGCCCGGTTGACCCAGCTCCCACAACACCACTTCGGCGGACGAATGTCCCAGTCGGGATGATTGTCGAATGATACGACTGTGACCGGTTCGCGCACTGGCCGGAGCCAAAGCGCCGTCAGATGATGGAAATCGCCCGAACCGTAGAGAAGAAATGGCGCGAGCTGCGGTTCAATTTCGCGGTAAAAATTCTCGACCTCACGTGGCAGCGCGCAAAAGCGCAGCCGCGGGCCCCAGGCTGTTGTGTCGACGGACTCGAACGGAACGCTGTTGCGCTCCCACGCGCCATCTAAATCCAGATGCAACAAGATGGATTGTCCCCAATTGCGCGAAAAAATCAACGCTTCGCTGCTGGACGCGCGTTATTTCATGCGCGCATCGGCTTTCGGAAACACGATGCTTACATTGCTATGGCTAAGGCCAATAACAATTCGCGGACAAAAAAGAACGAAGAGCGCAGTCTTTGGTGTCGCATGCAGGACGCTTTTCACGTTTTCGCTCGAAAGTCCTCCCATATTCTGGGGAGCCCGCTGGCTTTCGCCATTGCCATTCTGATTATCCTCGTCTGGGCAACCCTTGGGCCGACCTTTCATTACTCGGATACGTGGCAGCTCATCATTAACACCGGCACGACCATCGTTACCTTTTTGATGGTGTTCTTGATTCAAAATACGCAAAACCGCGACGCGAAGGCGTTTCATCTCAAATTGGATGAACTCATACGTGCTTTGGCGGGCGCGCGTAACCAGTTGGTAGATCTTGAAGAGCTCTCCGACGACGAGTTGAAGAAAATCGAGGAGGAGTTCAAACAACTGAGCGAAAAGGCTTCACGCGCGAAGGAGGCCAAGAAAAAAAAGGCTGCGGCAAAATAATCATCCTTCTTTTTCCGCCGGTGCAGCCACGCCTGTGCGAATAAAAATTTTCCCGCTCGGACAAAGTCTGAAAACTTCGCAGTGATGACAATCCGGCCGTCGCGCAAAGCAGCGCCGCCGTCCATGCCAGATGAGCCAGTGACTCCAGTTTGTCCAATGCTGGCGAGGCACCAGTTTCATCAGGTCCTGCTCGATTTTTTCCGGATCGCTTTGTTTCGTTAGGCGAAGCCGCTGCGATAAGCGAATGACGTGCGTATCGACGACGATGCCTTCATCGACGCCGAAGGCATTTCCAAGAACGACATTCGCCGTTTTGCGCCCCACGCCGGGGAGCTCGCGCAATTGCGCCATCGTGTTGGGAACTTTTCCGCCATGCTTTTCTGCGATTGCTTTCGTCGCTCCCTGGATGCTTTTTGTTTTATTGCGGAAAAATCCCGTCGATTGAATCGCAAGTTCCAATTCGGTGCGCGGCGCGCGCGCGTAATCAGCCGCAGTTTTGTACTTGGCGAAGAGCGACGGCGTAACAAGATTGACGCGCTTGTCCGTGCATTGTGCCGAAAGGATGGTCGCGACCAACAATTGCAGCGGGTTCTTAAAACTGAGTTCACAGTGCGCGCCCGGATAAACTTGCGGGAAGATTTGTACGAGCTGTGCGACGCGCTCGCGTGGCGTCATCGATTGTAAGCGCGCTCCGGCGATTTTATCGACTGCGCCTTGCGGCGAACTTTATCGACCAGAATTTTACCGCGTTTAAGGACGCGGCGTGCCCATGCGAATTCGGATGCCAGCACGGCCAACCCAAGCGGAATAACAATTACTGCAGGCCCCGGCAAAACGATGAGTGCGAGGCCAAATAATAAAATAGTAATTCCAATGATGGCGACGAGCGTCTTGCGCAGGCGCGGCATCCCGTCCAGGCCTAACTTTGTTATCCAGCGTTGCAGAAAATTTCTCATCGCGTTCTTCACTTGAACGCAATGTGGTGAATGCGCAATTGAAACTGATTTCCTCTGGGTCAACTCGCTTAGATCTCGGGCCGGGCGATTGGGTCAATCGCCCCTACCGTTGAGCGCTTCAGCGAAGGGCGCGAGCTTTTGCTCCAATTGCGGCGGGATGTGCGCCACGATTATTGCAGCGTCACCGTCGTAACGAAGTTCGAGCATGTGACCGATGCGATGAATTTCGGCAATCAAGCTTGATTCGGTTAACGGAACGCGAAAGTGGGAACGCAACCGCCACGAGGCGAGTTCGTCCTGCAAAGCACTGATTAACCCGCTCATGCCGTCACCCGTGCGCGCGGAGATCGCAACGCTGCCAGGGAATTTTTTCAGATAAACCTGAACGTGCTCGGCATTTTCAACCGCATCGATCTTGTTAAAAACCAAAAGCGTCTGCTTGTCGTACGCGCCGAGCTCTTTCGTCACCGTGTTGACCGCCTCAATGTTTTCGTCCACGCGCGGGTGACTAAGATCGATCACGTGAATGAGCAGATCCGCTTCGCTTACTTCCTCGAGCGTCGCCTTGAATGATTCAATTAGCGTGTGCGGAAGCTTTCGCAAAAAGCCGACCGTGTCTGTGAGCAAAACGCGTTGTTTGTTAGGCAGAGTGAAGCTTCGCGTCGTCGGATCGAGCGTGGCGAAAAGTTTGTTTTCGGCAACGAGGTCCGAGCCCGTAAGCAAATTCAGCAACGTCGATTTGCCGGCGTTGGTGTAACCGACCACGGCCGCGACCGGCCATTGATGGCGTTTGCGTCCCTGCCGCTGCACCATCCGAACTTTGCGGACGCCTTCAAGTTCGCGTTCCAGCCGCGCGATCCGTTCCTGCACGCGCCGCCGGTCCACTTCCAATTGTGTTTCCCCCGGACCACGCGTGCCAATGCCGCCAGTTTGCCGCGAAAGGTGGTTCCACATTCTCGTTAGGCGGGGCAGCAGATATTGCAATTGCGCGAGCTCGATTTGCAATCGGCCTTCGCGACTGCGCGCGCGCTGCGCGAAAATATCGAGAATCAATTGCGTGCGATCGAGAACCTTGCGCGAGAGCAGATTCTCGAGGTTGCGGCCCTGCGCGGGCGAGAGTTCGTCATTAAAAATGACCGATGTAACTTGCCGATCCTTGAACGATTCCTTGATCAGCTCGGCTTTCCCGCGGCCGATGTAAAAGGGCGCTGTCGGCTTTTGCAATTTTTGCGTGACGGTATCGACCACTTCCGCTCCGGCCGAGCTGGCGAGCTCGCGCAACTCTTCCATCGAATCGCGCAGATCCCATTTTGAGACTCCATCCTGTTCCAGTCCGATAAGGAGCGCGCGCTCCTGTTTTTTCTTTGGTGAAGTCTCAATCATCCCTGTGCGCGAAAGACAGACGTGCTTCGCGCAAAATCCATTCGATGGCCTCACCGTGGCCGTAGAGAGATAAGTTCAGCGGCGAAAAACTAGTTTGGCGCCGAAACCAGGTCAACTGTCTTTTGGCATAACGCCGTGTCGCCTGTTGGATTTGCGCGACGCATTCTAGTTCGGGAATCTCTCCTGCGATCAATTGGCGAATTTCGCGTAAGCCGAGGGTTTGTTCAGCGGTTGCACCGATCGATTCAAGATTTCGCACTTCATCAACCACGCCATTCGCGAACATCGTCTCCACCCGCCGATTGATACGATCATAAATTTCATCGCGATCGCGAAAAACAAAGATGCCTGCAGCTGCCGCTGTAGCTGCCGTTGTCTCATCGGCAGAACTGCCGCCAGTGACGGCGGCAGCTACAATGGCCGAAGCCGGTCGCCCTGTAAGTAGACAAATCTCGATCGCACGAACCAGTCGCCGAGGATTTTTTTGGTCGATCGTGCATGCAATTCTCGGGTCGAGCGTTTTGAGGCGGACGAACAATTCTGCGACGCTTAATTGATTCAGTTGTTCGCGTAGTTTGCGACTGGCGCCCGGCATCGGCGCCAAACCCTGCGTGATCGCTTTGACGTAGAGACCGCTCCCGCCGACGACAATCGCTGGTTTTCCGCGCGTGTTAATTTGTTGAATTGCGTCACAGGCGCGCGTCCGAAATTTTTCTGCGTTCATCTCTTCGCTCAACGGGATCGCGCCGAGCAAATGATGCGGTGCCTTTGCTAAAGTTTCGGAATCAGGTTTCGCCGTCAGCAAATCGAGCCCGCGATAAATCTGAAATGCATCCGCACTGACAATTTCCGCGCCGCACTGCTGCGCGACTTCCGCCGCCAGTTCAGATTTCCCGGTCGCGGTCGGACCGACGATGAAAAATGCGCGCATCAAAAAAAGAAACCGGAAGACAAACTTTGTCTTCCGGTTTCGAAGCCTAACGAATTCGAGAGTGCGCTAATTTCTGACGTGATGCTCGCTCGACTTCGCTCCACTCACGACCAGTTTGCGGCCGAGGAATTCCTTGTCATGCAATTCCGCGACCGCGCGTTTTGCCTCGTCCACGGTCAGCATTTGCACGAAGGCGAAACCTTTCGAGCGCTGATTATGTTTGTAAGTAACGACTTCTGCGTTCTGCACCTCTCCGACGCCGTTGAACAGCTCGAAGAGATCGCTCTCGGTCGCGTCGAAAGAAAGATTGCCGACGTAAAGACGTGGCGTCGTGACTTCGACTGATTCGGGTTTACGCGCTGGCCGCGGCTGCTGCTGCTGCGCACCATTCCGTCCTGTGACGGAAGGCTTGGTTTTTCCGTTGGTGAAAAGCGCTGTGATTTTTTGCCAGAACGTTCTTTTCTCTGGCGCTCTCGGGGTCGCCGGCTGATAACGCGAGCGACCATCGCCCCTTCGTCGGGACCCGCCGCGCGAACGCCGCGAGTTTCTCCCGGATGGATGAGATTTCATATTGATCCTTAAGGTTTACCCAATTTTCATTTGGGCGGAGCGCATCAAAAGATACACCGTCCGCGGCCGGCAAACCCCGAAGGGTTTGCAGCTTATTAGCGGTCTGAGCCGCCGGAAACTCCGCCTCGTTATGCCGGCAAATTTTCGAAAGGCAACCCGCACAAGTCAGCCAATGATCCATCAGGGACGCGATGACTCTCATCGCTTTTTCTAAAAAACTGGATCGTCGTAAAAAACGGGGAGCCGGAGTATCGAAACTGATTCCCGACATGTGTGAATAACTACTCCGCGCCTGTCTCGATTGCAAGCCTTCTCAAACCCTCTCCTATTTGTAGCGGCGGTCTATGACCGTCGCACTTCCACGCCCGAGTTTTGCGGCGGTCACAGACCGCCGCTAAAGGGTTCCTCAGGCGCCACAACGCTCGAACCACTCGACAAATTTCGGCAAGCCGACGGCGAGCGAAGTTGTGGGATTGTAGCCAAGGAGCTTTCTCGCTTTCGAAATATCTGCGCAGGTGAGGGGCACATCGCCCGGTTGTTCGGGAAGCTGATTGATCCGCGCTTTTTTTCCGACGGCGGTTTCAATTGCTGCGATCAAATCCTTCAGCTGCACCGTTTCGCTCTCGCCGAGATTGAAAATATCGAAGAGCGGTCCGTTGTAATTGAGCGAAGCCATCACGCCTTGAATGATGTCATCGATGTAGGTGTAATCGCGGCGCGTCGTGCCGTCTCCGAACTGATTAATCGGTTCGCCCGCGCGAATTCTCTTCGTGAATTGATGGATTGCCAAATCGGGACGTTGCCGCGCGCCGTAGACCGTAAAAAAGCGCAGCGCGATGATGCGCATCTGATAAAGATGCGAGTAGGTCGAGCAAAGGAATTCCGCGGCAATTTTGCTCGCCGCATAAGGACTGATTGTTTGCGTGATGTGCATCTCTTCCGAGAAAGGCACCTTTTTCGAGATGCCGTAAACCGAGGAACTCGAAGCGAAGATGAAACGTTCGATGCCCGTGGCGCGCGCGGCCTCGAGCAAATGCAGCGTCCCGATTACATTCGTGTCGTAGTAAAGTTGCGGGTGATCAAGGGACGGGCGGACGCCGGCCCGCGCCGCCAGATGCACAATGACATCGAATTTTTCGCGGTGAAACAGTGTGCGCACAGCATTGGCCTCGCGCAGATCCATTTGATGGACACCGATCCGGTCGGCGACTGCGGCAATGTTGTCGCGCTTGATCCGCGGATCGTAAAAGTCGTTAAAATCGTCGAGAATGGAAATCTCATGGTCAAGAGCGAGCAGTTTCTCGACAAGGTGCGAACCGATAAAGCCGGCGCCGCCTGTGACTAAGATTCGCACGGCGCGACGGTAAAGATGAAGCGAAACGCGAGCAAGGGCAGAACGCGATTAGCAACGGCGATTCTATTTGTCCTGGTGTTTCTCATTGCTTTGTGCGGAACACTTCTCGTTCGCCTTTGGCCCGAGCTGACGCGCCCCAAGAAATTCGATCCGGCCTTTTATCTTCCGTCGCCCCTTGATCTTGCCTCGTTGCCGACGGCGACGCGTTTTGATTTTCCGCTCGGGAATGAGAATGGCGCCTTTGCCTACAACGCGCAGCGTTTCACCGACAATCGCCACCTCGGCGATGATCTCAACGGCATTGGCGGAGAAAATAGTGACTTCGGCGATCCGATTTACGCCGTCGCTGATGGCCGCGTTTTGCTTGCGCGGGAGGGGGGACCGGGCTGGGGCAATGTCATTATTGTCCTCCATGCCTACGAAGAAAATGGCGGACGAAAATACATTCAGTCGTACTACGCGCATGTAGACACAATGCTGGTTGCTCCACCGCAGGAGGTTCGCCGCGGCCAGCAGATTGCCACGGTCGGGAATGCCAACGGCCAATATTTTGCGCATCTGCATTTCGAAATGCGCGGATTCGTGACGCCGTTTATCGGCTCGGGATATCGCCAGGATACGCGTGGCTGGATCAATCCAAGCGACTTCATCGCGAAACATCGCGGCGCGCCAGCCGATGACGTCGGCCGTCCTCCGCTGTAGAGGCGGCGGCTGTGTCAGCCGCTACCATTACTCGTTAGGCTGGTGGGTGCGCGAGCAGATAGCCCCAGTTCAACACCAGAACCACGATGACCATAATGCGCACGACTTTCTTTTCTGTTCGTTTCCAATCAGCCAGCCGCAAGCGGGGTCCACGAGTCGTAAGAACGGCAAAAGCATAAACATCGAACAGCGCAATGAGACACAAACTTGCGAAGACGAGCGGATTGAAAAGCAACGCGTTATGAAAATGTCCCTGAAAAAATTGAATGGTGGATCTTGTTGCGCCGCACGTGACACACGGGAATCCGGTCAGAGCGTGAAATGCGCAGCTGGGCCACGGCAGCCCCAATTCAAACCATAGTGCGCTGGCAGCGAGTCCCGCCGTGGACACGCTTAGCCAGAGTAACTCATGATCTGTTTCTGTTGGTTCGAGTCGTCTCCAGGAAAGTCGCATCGGGCTCCTAATGATGACCGGTCATCGCTCCGAGGAGACCGAACATCATTAACAAGAGGAAACCACCGCCGCAGCAGACGATCAACGGCAGAAGAATTGCCAGGACCGCACGACCAACATCGGTTTCGTGGGCCCGGGCCAGACCGATGCATTCCGCGACAATTCCCCAGACGCCGGCAATTAAGCCGCCACAAAATGGAATGATGAGCAGAGGTTGCGTGGAACCAGATGCAAAACAGACAACGCGAAATGTTGTTTCGAACGATTTCTTCGCGCCGCCCACGAGCATGAGGCAAACATGGATGATGGCCGATCCTACAAAGACCGACAGCGCGACGAATATGGGACAGAGGATGATCATGAAGATCATTCCGATTCCCGCGCCGAACATGGCACCGAGCGGATTATTATGGCCGCCCATCATGCCGAACGATCCAAAGGCAAGTGTGAGAAAAAAATAAACAATGAATCCAATGCTACCGCCAATCACGGCGTAGATGAGCGGATCGACGAAATTGCCTTCGGTTCGCATTATTTGGAAAGCTTCGGCCGGTTTCGTGAGAACCAGGACCAACGTATTGCTGAAGGCTTTGACAACCCCGAGTTGTTCCCGGTTTTCCCAGGGTAAACCGGTACGGCTGAGGATTGCAGGCGCGAGCGTTGCGCCAGACGCGGCGATTCCCCCAACGGGCGCGCTGATTCCGATTGCCTCGGCGAATTCGGGAAACTGCGCGAGCGTCTGCCAACTCGTCATTCCTTCGCGCCAACCCAAATCCGTCGGCGCGAAACGACCGGTGCGCAAACCGGCGCGAACATCTTCTTCAGAAAAAATTCCCAGACTGGTGGCGCCACGATTAACATTGATCATCGCCATAATGCCGGCGTTTGTATTGAACCGTTTGCAGGAAGTCAATTGCTACCAGCGTGTCAATTCGCCTAACGAGGTAGGGGCGGTTCACCGAACCGCCAGGGCGATTGGGTCAATCGCCCCTACCTGGGCGAAAAGTTAATCAAATCGATTCGGCGTCTCCACTTTTTCGAGTGCGCGCCAGAAATACCACGCCGCGACAGAGCGATAAGGGCGGAACTTTTCTCCCATCCGCAGCAGCTGCTTTGGAGTTGGCAATTTTCTGCGGCGGAAAGTCTTCGCAAAACCTTTACGCACCCCGTAATCGGTCGTTGGCCAGACATCGAGTCGGCCCAAGTCGAAGAGAAGCAACATCTCCACCGTCCAGCGGCCGATGCCGCGCACACTCGTTAGGCGTTCGACGATTTCTTCATCGCTCATCTTTGCCAAAGCGCGTCCCGATGGCACCGTCCCATCGAGAGTCTTGGCCGCGAGGTCTTTCAGTGCGCGCGTCTTCGAACCAGAAAGCCCGGCCGCGCGAAAAATTTCATCCGCTGTTGCGAGAACCAATTTGGGATCGAGCCATTTTCGGCGCGGAAAAATCGCTTTCACTCGTCCCCATATCGTTGCCGCCGCTTTGCCGCTCAGCTGCTGATAAACAATCGATTCGGCGAGCGCATCAAATGGCCTAACGAGTGGTGCGGTGTTCTGCTCGAAGCGCCGGGCGCGCGCGATCAATTCGCCCAGGCGCGGATCTGTTTTTGCGAGATGTTCTTCCGGAGTGAGCGGCATGATTCCGACGTTAGCCGCAAGACGCATCCATCTGCAATCGCTGCCTTTGCCGGCAGAGAAACAAATCCACTTTGTCTACTTGGGACGAATGGGTTAGACATTCAATCCATATGAAGATCCCTTTCCGTTTGTTTTCGCTCGCCTTCGGGCTCCTTTCAGCCGCGGCTCTCTTTGCCGGTCCGGAAGAAAATTTCGTCGCGACTGCAACGGCGAAGGAGACGAAAAAGGTCTCGCTCGACCTCTTTTCCCTGGAAAGCGGTTATGTTTTTGAGAGCGACCTCAATCACGGCGGCAGCTTTGGCGAGCAGGATTCGTTGCAGACTGAGTTCAATTACGCGCACCGTTTTTTGCTTACAGGCCACCTCTACCTGCGGCTTGGTCTGTCTTACAATCGCTACGACTTTGGGCATACAGACGCTCCCGTTCCCGTTCATCTGCAAAGCGCGGCCGGTGTCATCGGATTCGATTACATGCATGGCGATGATGTGGGCGCATTTTTGTGGGTGAAGCCTGGCTTCTACACAGAAGAACATATTGGTATCTCCTCCTTCGATGCGCCGATTACCGCAGGCAGGATTTTTGTTTTGCAAGAAGACAAACTCTACGTGCTCGTGGGTGCGCAAGCCTCCTTTCTGCGCGGCGGCTATCCGGTATTTCCTTTCGCCGGCGTGATCTGGATTCCTTGCGACAAGTGGCGTTTAATGGCGGTTCCACCGGAGCCGCGTCTGATCTATTCACCCACGAAAAATTTTGACCTCTGGGCAGGTGGCGAAATCGCCGGCGGATCCTTCCGCACAGATAGAAACGACAGTATTCGCCCGACGAAACTAAACGGCGCGCAGGTGGATTATGAAGATTACCGCGCCGGTGTCGGGCTGACGTATTCTTCAACGAATGATGCGCTCAGCGTTGATCTTGGCGGTGGCTGCTCGATCGAGCGCGGGTTCAAGTTCCATCGCGCGGGCGAGAATTTTCGCACTGATCCCGCGCCGTATCTGAAACTTGAATTCAAGGCGAAGTTTTAGATCTGTAGCGGCGGTGTCTGACCCTCGGGTTTAATATGGGGGGTAGAAATTGGGGGGTGAGAGAGCGCCCCGCACAAATAAATTTGTGAG
>JBBRYI010000008.1:0-180637 GCA_038237805.1 Chthoniobacterales bacterium
CCGCGTGTCCCCCCTTTTTTTCTAAAAACTATCTTATAACCCTTTTTGTTATTTAATGCGTGTCGGGGCGTCCGACCCCCCCCGCCACAGAAAACCAGTTCACGATTGCGCGAGCGTTTATTCCGCGTCACGCTTTGCCACGTGAGCGTTAGTCCGAACAAACTTTTCGATTATCTCGACGGCAAACTCCCCCCGCATGAGCGAGAACAACTCGAAGCACAGATGGCGAATGATTCTAAGCTTCTGCGTCAGCTCGCGATCGCGCGCAAGTTGCACGAGACGATGCCCGGATCGCAGGAAATGATTGGTTCGTTGGACTCAGGCTCCGAAACGGCCACGCGCGGCGCGATCATCAGTCGTCGCGTAGGTCTCGCGTTCATCATCCTGGTCTTCGTCAACGTCTTCATCGGTCTTTGGTTCATTTTCCAAAAAGAAAAACCATCCGCCAAAGCGCGTGACGCGGACATGCGCAATCAAGTCGAGCAATCACTGGAAAAAGCGGCGGCTTCGGCGCTGCCGACGCCGAATATCGAAGCCGATGAAATCAAAATCTCCGCTCCCTGGCCGCAGCAGGAGACGGTTGCCAATCAAGTCGTCGCGGCCGCGACCGAAGTCGGAGGCTCGGGCGCGAAAGCGTTAAACGACGAGAACGGGATTGTCGTGCTTGTCGATATCCCAAAGAGTCGCGAAGCAGATTTTCGCAACAGACTCGTCCCTCTTGGCGCACCATCGGCCCCCCCCGTCAACAATTCGTCTTCTCAGCCTAACGAGAGAAAATTTCTGCAAGTGCGAGTGGTGAAAGCGCCGCAATGATCGCGGTCGCGTTTGCGTTGCCGACAGAAAGTAAGCTTCTTGTTTCTCGTCTAAGAGATCGGCGCCGCGTCGCGTGTGGTGCGAGCTATATCATTTACGGCAAGTTCGACTCCAGATCCCTTGCCATCCTGCATACCGGGGTTGGCCGAAAGATTTCGGAGATGGCGATGGCCGATTTTCTGCGCGGCCAGCGACCGGATGTTTTGATCAGCAGCGGGTTTGCCGGTGGTGCCGGCACGGAATTGAAAGTTGGCGATTTGTTTCTGGCAGAGAATTTTTCGGATCGGGTACTGTTTTCGAACTCGCAGCGGGCCCTGAAGAATCTCGACCCGCAAATCGGAAAACTGTTTACCTCGCCTTCAATCGTCGACTCCCAGACTGAGAGAGCCGAAATTGCGAAAGCACACGGCGCGGATGCCATCGATATGGAAACCGAAGGTATTGTGCAAGCGTGCGAGCAGTGCCGAATTCCGATGCTTTCGCTCCGTGTAATCACCGACACGCCGCACGAGCCTTTTCCTGCACCACCATCGGTGTTGTTCGACGTCGATCGGCAACGGACAGATTTCCTTGAAGTCGCCGCGCATTTCGCCGCGAGACCTACTGCTCTCGCAGCAATGTTTCGGTTTAGTCGACGAATCGGCCGCGCGCGCCAGAATCTGACCGAAGCCCTGACGAGATTGCTGCAAGACGATTCGCTAGGACGCGCAGCCTAACGAGCCGCCTTGGCCGGCTCGATGTGCACGAGTACGTCGGCAATGCGCGGATCGCTCCGCTGAATGGCATCTTTGACCGCGTGTGCAATCCCATGACCTTCGCGCACGGAAATATTCTCATTTACGCCGATATGAATATCGACGTAGAAGCTCAGCCCCATTTTGCGGACGAAACTTTTGTCAATCTCGATCACGCCGGGAACTTTTGCCGCCGCATCTCGAACAAGATCGACGATTTTTCCGCGCGGCGCCGTGTCCATAATTTCGTAGAGTGCGGGGCGAAGCAAACGCACGCCATTCGCGGCGATGACGGCACAGGCAAATAATGCGGACCAATCATCCGCGCTCTGCCATCCTTCGCCTCCGATGAGCGCGATCGAAATACCGATAAACGCGGCGGCGGACGTCAGCGCATCACTGCGATGATGCCAGGCGTCAGTTTGCACGGCCGTGCTTTCGACGTAACGCCCGATGCGGTTGACGTAACGAAACAAGATTTCTTTGACGAAGATAACAACAATCAAGATGGCGAGCGTGAAAGGCGCAGGGCCGTGGTGCGGCGTGAGGATTTCCCGCACGCTTTGGATCGCCAGACCAGTCGACGCCGCGAGGACTCCGCACGCGACAATCACGGCCGCAAGCGGTTCGGCTTTGCCGTGGCCGTAAGGATGGGTTTCGTCAGGAGGGCGAGCGGCAAGTTTCAAGCCGCCCCAAATGACAAACGAACCGGCAATATCGAGCGCCGATTCGATACCGTCGGCAATCAGGACATAGGCATTGCCGAAAAGGCCGCCAAGAATTTTTGCTGCCGCGAAGACCAGGTTGATCAACATGCCGATGAGCGCGATGCGTGCGCCCGTTTGCAGATTGCTGGAAAGATCGGCCGTTGTAGGATGGGATGCGGGAGCCATCAATGAAGGAAACTATAAGCGCGGCGATTTACGAAACGCACGGAAAACCGGCGGAAGTGCTGGAACTGCGCGAAGTGCCGCGGCCGCGCGCGGGTGAAGGCGAAGCTGTCGTCGAAATGCGGGCAGCGCCGATTAATCCGGCGGATCTGAACGCGATCGAGGGCAAGTATCCGGTGCGTCCACCGCTTCCGGCAACGCCAGGTTTCGAGGGCAGTGGCTTTGTCACGGAAATTGGGAAAGGCGTAGATAATGTGGCGGTCGGAACACAGGTGCTTTTGCCGCATGATGCGGGCACCTGGCGCGAAGCGCTGGCCGTGAAAGCAGAAAAATTAGTCGTAGTTCCTAATGGTATCGAACCGCAACAAGCTGCGATGTTAAAGATCAATCCGATTACCGCGTGGCGGATGCTTCATGATTTTGTCGGATTGAAGCGCGGCGATTGGTTGATCCAGAATGCCGCAAATTCCGGCGCGGGCCGCGCAGCTATTCAAATCTCACACGAGCTCGGATATAAAACAGTCAATGTCGTTAGGCGATCGGAGTTGATCGAAGAATTGTGTGCCGAAGGTGGCGACGTCGTTCTTGTCGATGGCGAAAATTTGCGCGACGAGGTCAAGGAGGCCACGGCGGGCGCGCCGATTCGATTGGCGTTGAACGCGGTGGGCGGCGAAAACGCGTTGCGCGTCGCCAACACCCTCGCGCCTGATGCGACGATGGTGACTTATGGCGCGATGAGTTTCCAGCCGCTGCGCATCCCGAATGGGCTGCTCATCTTCAAGAATCTTCACTTCTGCGGATTCTGGGTGAACAAATGGTACGATCAGACGACGCCGCAGCAGCGGGACGAAACCTTCGCCGCGGTTTTTGAAATGGCGCAGCGCGGATTGTTGCGGACGAAAATTGAAAAAGCATATCCGCTGACCGAAGTAAAAGAGGCCATTACGCGGGCCGCGCAAAACAAACGCCGCGGCAAAATTATTTTCGAGTTTGGTGCGTGATCGCGATCGTTGTCGGCGCGGGGATCAATGGCGTAACTGCTGCGATCGAGCTCAAGAGACGCGGGCACAACGTCATCCTCGTTGATCCCGGACCGCTGCCGCATCCGCTCGCTGCTTCCACCGACATTAGCAAAGCAGTTCGTGCAGCGTACGGAGCGGACAAAGATTACACGGAACTGGCCGAACGTTCGATCAAACGATGGCGCGAATGGAACACAGAATTCGGGATCGAACTTTATCACGAAGTCGGTTTTTTATTTTTGCGCCAGCGCCCGATGCAGCCTGGAGATTTTGAATATGAAAGTTTCAAGCTCCTGGAACGCCGCGGCCACAAAATGGAGCGCTTCGACTCGGCGAAGTTGCGCAAACGCTTCCCGGCATGGAATGCGGAGCTTTACCCCGATGGTTTTCTCGATCGCGAAGCTGGCTATGCCGAAAGTGGACGCGTAGTGGCAACACTCGTCGAGCGCGCAAAATCAATCGGCGTTGATCTGCGCGAAGAACACAAGTTTGCGGCGTTGCGCGATCGTGAAATAGGAATCGTTTTGGAGAACGGACGTGAAATTGCCGGGGATGTTGTGGTCATGGCCGTCGGTGCGTGGACGCCATACTTGCTGCCGTCGACGCAAAAATTCCTGCGCGCGACAGGTCATCCGGTTTTTCATCTGAAACCTCGAAAAGCGGAACTTTTCGCACCGGAACGTTTTCCAGTTTTCGGCGCGGATATTTCGGACACTGGTTTCTATGGGTTTCCAATTAATCGCGACGGCGTGGTCAAGATCGCCAATCACGGAGCGGGTCGCGAGATGTCGCCCGATTCTCCAGCGCGAATCGTGACGGCGACGGAAGAAAAAGAAATGCGCAAATTTTTGTCGGAAACATTTCCGGCACTCGCAGACGCGCCCATTGTTTACACGCGCATTTGCTTGTACTGCGACACGAATGACGGCGATTTCTGGATCGCACCGGATCCAGAGCGGCCCGGATTAATTATCGCGACGGGTGACAGCGGTCACGGATTCAAATTCGCGCCGATCCTGGGAGAAATCATCGCCGACGCAGTGGAAGAAAAATCAAATCCGTTCCTGGAAAAGTTTCGCTGGCGACCGGAAGTGCCTCGCGGGGTCGAGAAAGAAGCGGCGCGTTTTCTGCCGAAGTAATCAAGGCCGACGTGCCTTATCGTTCCTGCGGTGCGGCTTCTTTTTTTGCCTGCCGCCTAACGAGTGTAATCTGTTTGATTCGCGCAGAGTCGGAGGGGCTCCAAGTGGCAACGTCCGGATCGTCCTTGAACGCGTTGTGGACAATGCGGCGCTCGTAGGAATTCATCGGCTCAAGCTGAAGCGAACGTCCGGTAATGCGAACCCGCTCGGCCAGTTCGCGCACACGCTGCACGATGCGGTCTTCGCGCATGGAGCGATAATGCTCGCAATCGACCGTGACTTTGAGCGCCTCTTTATCTTTCGCCTGAATTAGCCGGTTAAGGAGAAACTGAATCGCGTCAAGTGTTTCGCCGTCTCGACCAATCAAACGGCGGCTTTCCTCGGTGTAAATTTGCAAAACCAGATTACCGCCCTCGCTTGTGGTCTCGTCGATTTCCGCGACGAAACCGAGATAGCCGAGCATGGTATCAAGTAGTTCCTTCGGGCTCATCATTTTCCTCTGCGCGATTTTTTCCCCGGCGGTGTCACCTTTTCCAAAGTCGGCATCGGTTGACGCCGGTTTTGGTAAAGCTGCAGGATCGTGAAGAGGTTCTGAGTTGTATAATACAAAGAAAGGGCGGCTGCAAAGTTGTAGCAGAAGACGACAAAGATGATGGGTGTAAACATCATGACGCGCTGCTGGGTTGCGTCGCCGGTTTTTGGCGTGATGCGCATCATCCAGACGTTCGTTAGGGCCATGAGGAGCGGCAAAATGTTAAGCGGCCAACCGAGAATGGGAATGTGGCCGATTGTATCCGGCTGCGAAAGATCGTGGACCCAAAGAAAGCTGGCATTTCGTAACTCCACTGTTTGTCGCAGCATAGTGAAGAGTCCGAAAAAGATCGGGATCTGGATGAGCATCGGGGCGCAGCCGCTCACCGGATTAATCCCATATTCCTTGTAGAGCTTCATCACCTCCTGATTCATGCGCGTCGGATCGTCTTTGTACTTTTCGCGCAGCTCCTGCATTTTCGGGGAAAGCGCGGACATGCGGCGCATGGAACGGTTCGCCTTGTTTTGCAGCGGCCAGAGAGTCAGCTTTACAATAGTCGTTAGGGCCAAAATCGCGGCGGCGTAATTTCCGAGATAGTGATGAAGTAGATTCATCAAATTGAGCAGCGTTTGGCTGACAATTTTCAAAATGCCAAAATCCATGATCTCCGCTTCGTTGTGCTCGAGCTGGGCGAGGCGGTGATAAAGCTTTGGCCCGGCGTAAATCTCGAAATGGAAACTGGCGGTTTTTCCCGGTTGCACCTGGAATCCCGGCATCCCCATCGCACCTTCAATTCCGGGTAACATCACGCCACTAGCCTGGCTGATTTCGAAACGGCGGCCCCAGGCTTCGCTCGCCTTGGCATTGAGCGGCGCGAGAAGCGTAACGAAAAATTGATTGCTCACGGCGACCCATTCCGGGCCGGGCAATTTCTCATCGTAAAAATCGCGCCCTGGCCGCTTTTGCAGACCTAAGAAACTGCTTTGCGGTGCGAACCAATTGACATCGATCGATTTTGTCTTTCCTGCGATGCACCATGTCAGGTGCGTGTAGGTCGCCATATCATTCGGATGAATTGGCCGCGCCGAACCCAGGGTGATGAAGTAGTTGGGTTGATTATAGGGTTGCGTGCCTTCGTTGCGGAAATCGACATCCATTTGCGCAACGAAATTGTCTTTCTTTTCCGAAGTCGGCGGAAAGAAAAACTTCTTTCGAATGTCGACGCCCTCGGGGGTGGCGCGTTCAAATTGCACACTGCCATCCGGCGCGCGCGAGAGAGAAAATTCAGGCAGAGCCGATGTCTCGGGCAGCGGCACGATAGCGCCGATCGGTCTGCGATCCGGAGAATTCAAACGGACGCGCTCGCTGCCTTCGGCGACATGGTTGAGCAGAACGACTTCGCTGATGGCACCGCCGCGATTCGTTAGGCGCAATTCCATATCGGAATTGCGCAAAACGTCCTTCTTCTCGGCAAATGCTGGAACGCTCTCCGCAGATGGCGGTGTGCTGCCCGGCGCAGGTGAAGAAAAATTCGGCGGCGGGGAACTATACGCTGGTGATGCCGGCGCAATCGAGGCGCTCGGCGCGGGCGCAGGTTGCACCGGAGCAAGCGTCGGATGCTTCATCATGTAGATCTGCCACACCACGAGCCCGATGACGCAAAGGCTGATGGCAATCCATGCTTGTCGATCCATACACGATTCCAGCGCGGCTATTCACACACGAAACAGGGCTCATTCGCGCCGCGATTTATTCCCGGAACCGGATCGAAGCCGTGGCCGCCCCACGGATGGCAACGCGCCAGCCGTCGCAGGCCAAGCCAGCTTCCGCGTGCGACTCCGAACGTTTCCACCGCTTCAAGAAAATAAGCGGAGCACGTGGGCGTGAAGCGGCAACCTGATCCCGGCCCGCCGAAGAACGATAACATCGGCGAGATGATAATTTGATAAGCGCGAACGAAAAATCGAACGATCCGAATCATGAGCGCGCTAGGATAGAAGCGCGCTTTGCCAGACGCAACCACTCATCTTCCAGGGCGCGGTAAGTTGCCCGCGCGGCAGCAGGCCGAGCGATCGTCACGAACCAAATTTGGCCGCGAAAGTCCCGCTGCCACTTGCGAACGATCTCGCGCAAACGCCGGCGCACACGATTTCGTTGGACGGCGTTTCCAATTCGACGGGACGTGATGAAGCCGGCACGAAAGCCGGCAGTCTTTGCATCGGTCGTCATGCCGATCATGAGCAAATCTCCGCGAAAGACTTCGCCGCCTTCGCGCACTCGCGCGAATTCGGCTGTGCTGGTGAGTCGCTTCGCCTTCGAAAATGTTAAATGGCCAGTCGGCATCGAATTAAACTTTAGCGGCGGTCTATGACCGCCGCATTTTCTCGCAGAATATTAGATCTGCTCTGTTAGATAATGCGACGGTCATAGACCGCCGCTACAGAAGAAAAGGAGCAGAAATCCGTACAGCAAAAATCTTCCCTCGAAGGTTTCTTCGAGGGAAGATTTTGCGATTGAAACCGAAAGGCCTTCCGAACTTACGGAGTCGGCGACGCCGTCGTAGTCGTCGTCTCAGTCTTTGTGCTGCTCGACGTATCTGGAGTCGAGGTAGCCGCCGGGGTAGTTGTCGTGGTTGTGCTCGTGCTCTCCGAACTGCTCGAAGTGGCCGGAGATGGATTTACGATGGTCGTATTGTTTTCTGGAGCAGGTGAAGCGGCTGGGGCCGTAGTTTCAGTTCGCTGCTCACAGGCCGCGAGAAGTGCGGCGCTCGCCAGGATGCAAATGTATTTCTTCATAAGTGATTAGGATTGAATGCCCATATTGGGCTAAAGGCTGAATCGGGGCAAGGGATGTTTTCGGACTTGCTTAAAGTTAATTTGGCCCAATGCCAGCACGAAACTAAAACGGGGGCTCATATTTTAAACCAAGCGCATCAGCCACGACTTTGTAAGTCAGACGACCCTCACGCGCATTAATTCCGCCGAGCAAGGCCGGTTGTTTTTTACAAGCCTCTTGCAAACCGTAATCCGCCAGTAATTCGACGTATCGATAAGTCGCATTAGTCAGCGCTTGCGTAGAAGTGCGCGCGTACGCACCGGGCATATTCGCGACGCAATAATGAATGACACCTTCTTCGATGTACACTGGATCGTGATGCGTCGTAGGCCGCGAAGTTTCCACGCAACCACCTTGATCGATTGCGATATCGACGAGCACACTTCCCGGTTTCATTCTTTTCAACATCGCGCGCGTAATTAATTTCGGAGCCTTTGCTCCGGGCACGAGCACTGCACCAATCAAAAGATCAGTGGTCGGCATCAACTCATGGAGATTTGCTTCGTTTGAATAAAGCGTTCGCGCATTTCCCATCGTGATGTCGAGAAAACGCATCCGCTCCGCGTCTACTTCGAGAATGAGCACGTCCGCGCAAAGACCGCTCGCCATGCGCGCCGCATTTACTCCAGCAGTGCCTCCCCCAATCACAACTACTCGTCCCGGCAAAACTCCCGGGACTCCACCCAACAGCACTCCGCTGCCGCCGTTGTGCTTTGCCAAAAAATACGCCCCCATCACGACTGACATGCGGCCCGCGATTTCGCTCATCGGTTCGAGGAGCGGCAGCTTATTTCCCACTTGAATCGTCTCGTAGGCAATTGCGGTCACGCCGGAAGCAAGCAGCGCTTCGGTCAGCACTTTGCCCGCCGCGAGATGAAGATAAGTGAAAAGAATCTGACCCTTGCGCATCAAGCCGTACTCCAGCTTGAGCGGCTCTTTCACTTTCACGATCATCTCCGCCTGGGCCCAAACGTCCGTGGCTTTGTCGACGATCTTGGCACCAGCGGCGACGTATTCTTCATCGGGATAGCCGGCGCCCACACCAGCATTTTTTTCGACGAGAACGGAATGACCGTGCTTGGTTAACTGTTGTGCGCCGGAAGGGAGAAGTCCGACGCGGTTCTCCTGTTCCTTAATTTCCTTCGGAACGCCGATGATCATTTGAAGCAATAAGCGATTAACGACTTAGCGATTTATCGATTAAACGCTAATGCTTCAACGATTATTAATTCAACGATGGATCGTCGGGCGCCGCGGCCAGCATTTTATACCAGGGGCCGAGACCTCGCATGATCTCGAACCATAGATTGGGCAAACGATCGGGCTTGAGCGCGGCGCGATTTGGTTTTTGCACGAGCCAGGCTTTTTGTTTCATCTCTGCCTCCAACTGCCCCGCGCCCCAACCGGCGTAACCGACAAACGCGCGAATCGAAGCTGGATCGCTATCGACGCGCGAGCTCGCCTCATCCAGACCAACATTATGATTGATCTGCAGGCCCTGACCCTCCTGCCATTCGAACGCGGCGAACATCAAATGATTTTTCCCGACCGGCCCGCCAAGAAAGACCGGGACATCGGCGAGCCCATCGGGCGGCGCTTCGTTCACCAAGTCGGCCACCTGCTTGTCCAATGGACGGTTAATGATCACGCCGAGAGCGCCATCATTCGGATCGTGCGCGGAGATAAAGAGGACGCTGCGACGAAAATTCGGATCGTGCATGTTGGGATGCGCCACCAATAACGACCCTGTCAGATTGTGCGAAGACCGGCTGAGATTACGCATGCGAATTAAGACCCCCGGATTTATCGACGGAAAAGGGACGAATGGCCTTCACGACTTCATTAAAACATTTTTGACCGACAAATGGAAGAGGCGTCCTTTCACCGTCGGTTCCGCCCATTGCAGGCTCGTGGCGGTAACAAATTTCTGGGCGTCTGAGGGCAGACAAGCCAGCAAGGCATTGCGGCGCTGGGGGTCAAGCTCTCCAAAAATATCGTCCAGCAACAAAAGTGGCGACGCACCGGTCTCCTCGGTGAGAACTCTCCCCTGCGCGATCTTCAAAGCTAGGGCAACGGTGCGCTGCTGACCTTCGGAAGCGTACTGCTGCGCGGACATCCCCTGCACGGAAATTTGCAGATCGTCGCGATGCGGTCCAACGACGGTCTGCCGCAAACGAAGTTCCTCGTCCCGCGAACGCGCAAGTTCCTCGGCGAAATCGCCGATGCTGCCGGGCGCAAATTTGATGGCGAGCAATTCGTCTTTCCCGCTGATCACGCGATGGGCTTGTGCAGCGAGCGGCGCCAGGCGATCGGCCAGGGCGGAACGCATGGCGAGCAATTGTGTTCCATTCGCAATGAGCGGCGGATCGTAGGCGGCAACTTCGCGCAGTCGCGGATGCGGCGATTTTAAAAGCGCATTGCGCGCACGCAACGCGCGCTCATACGCGCGAAGTGTCGGCCTATAGCGCAGGTTGATTTGCGCTCCGAGAAAATCGAGGTAACGACGCCGCGCTTCGGAACCGCCGTGGGTCAATTCAATATCGCTCGTGGCAAAAGAAACGACGTGGCCGATGCGCAGATAATCCGCGGTCTTACGCTGCTCTACACCATCGAAGGCGACCTTGCGACGCAGCGGACTGTAACGAAACTCGAGGAGATGGTCGTTGTCGCGGCCACGCACGATAAAAGATTTCTGGTTCAGCCTAACGAGCGGCACGAGCGATGCACTGCGCTGCGATTGTAACCGCAAAAGAACGCACGCCGCTTCCAGGATCGACGTTTTCCCCTCCCCGTTTGCACCTACGAAAAAATTAAACCCCGGCGCGAACTCCAGCCGCAGCGCCTCGAAGCAGCGAAAATTTCGAAGATGCAAATCACTTAGCATGGAAAAGTAGAAGCGGCTTCCAGCCGCTTTGTTCAAAAAGGAACGCGACCGGAACCCGCGTCGGCTTCTCAAAGATTAACTAACTCCAGCCGGCTCGTCATCTGCGCGGGAATTTGCATCTTGTGAAAATACGCGCCGCTGATCGGTGTGATGTCCGCCGGCGTCAGCCCCACTGCAGCGGTGATGAAATTATGATTGCAGAAAATTCCGTTCGTTGCATCCAGCCCCACCCAACCGGCGCCCGGCAAAAAAACTTCCGTCCACGCGTGCAACGAACCCTCAGCGCGGCGTTTCTCCGGATCGCTCTCCCGCAGATATCCGCTCGCCAACCGCGCCGCCAGTCCCATGTCCCGCAACATTTCCGCCAACAAAACGGCAACGTCCCGACAGGCACCGCGCGCAATGCGCAACGTCTCCTGCGGATCGCGCGCGACTCCTTCCTCACGCCGTTCGTAGCCGATGCATTCGTGAATTGTTTCATTCAAAGCGACGAGGCTCGAGACGGTGGAGCGTGGAATGTCTTTGCTCGGCGCGTCCCACGCTCCGATTTTCAATGTTCCGGTCGAGCGTCGCGCGCGATACGGCTCGAGCACCGGTTGCAGCAGTGGCTCGTAAGTAAAAGGCAAATCGACCGCATAATTTTCGAGGAGAAAATGAAACGGATCTCGTTCTTCCAGCTCAAGATCGATCGCGAGTTGCAGATGCAACTCTTGCGAGCGCTCCGGAAAATAACAAGAGGCGACGGTGTTATCGAAAACATCCTGCGAAAATCGCACCGTCGCTTCCGGCTTCGTTTTGAAATCAAGCATCCGCACCCGGGCGAAACGTCCAGCTTTTGGAAACAGCCGGATATCATGCGGTGAAAAGCCGACTGGTTCGTCGTAACTGTACTCGGTTTCGTAGCGGATTCCCAGGTTCACGGGTGCAACATCCTTTCATCAGGTCATGATTCCGACAAGTTTACGCAAAAAAATGTTGCGACGTTGCGCAAGCTCGTTTACTAGCTCGACAGCTTTGGAAAATGTTCTGGGGGGAACAGCCGCCCTTCATGTCCATCGGGCATGGGGGGCGGTATTTTTTTGGCCGGAAAGGTCTTATGAATGAATCCAGCCCGACGCATCGCCGGCGCTCCGCCTGGCCGATCGCATTCATTCTTGTCGCTCTCATTGTCGCCGCGGTCGTCGTCACAATTTTTCTGCGAATGGAAACGTGGCCGGCGCGCACCGTTCGTGATTTGCGCGCGGCGTTCATCGATGTCGCGCATCTGCAGCCAAAAATCACGATCAAGAATCACGTTTACCTCGAGCAAACAGCGCAGACAGCGGAGCTCGCCACCGTCGTGCGCCGCACGGAGGTCGAGCACGAATTTCTGCATACCTGGGCCGGCAGTACAAAACGCCTCCGGCTTCACGGCGTGTTCCTTGTCAAAGCGGGATTTGATCTGCATCAGGATTTCTCGGTCGATGTGCGCCAAAACGAGATCGATGTGAAACTTCCCTCCGCACAGATTCTCGGTGTCGAGGAACAGAAAGTGGATGTGCTTTCCTACGAGAACGGATTTTGGAATTCGATCTCGGCTGAGGATATTGAGAACGAATTGCAGGCCCTTCCCCAGCTCGCCCGCGAGAAAGCCACACAAGCTGGTCTCACGGCCGAGGCGGAACGAACATTGAAGGAACAACTCGAACAAAAAATTAAAACCAAACAGCCAGTCCGCGTCAGCTTCGCCGTGCCGGCTCCAGCAGTCGGTTCCCCGGGTCGTTAGGCGAGATGTAACTTTTCGTGCGCCGTTTTTGCAAGTAAGACGGATAGAGCGATGTCCTTCGCGAAACGTTTGCTTCTTTTCTTTCTCGTTCTGTTGCTGGCGGGAATTATCGTCATTCTGCTCGCTCCATTGCTCGTCGCCGATGGACTTCGCTTGTTCGCCTGGATGAAAGGGCGTGAGCAAGGCATCAAAATCGAATTTCAGAAAATCGAGGCGCCGTTTCTCAAGCCGGTCGTCATCCACGGACTTCGCGTGACGAGTGCGCGTCCCTGCCTTTTTAGCGTCGATCTCGCAGCGGAACGGGCCTCGTTCGATCTTAACCTGCGCACGATTTTTTTTCTCTCGAATGCACGCGTTTTGCATGCCGTATCGATAGAGGGTTTGCGTTGTAAGATTCGACGCGATCCACACCAAACGGCGGAGTGCCACTTTGATTGGCGCTTTCTACACCGTCTTCTCGCCGATCAGGTCGAACTCACGAATGTCGATTTGCAAGTGAACAATGGAAGCACGGAATTCGACTTGCGCGGTGTTGCATGGAGCGCGAGCGAGATTGAATCCGGAAAATTCACCGCGCGCGAAATCGATATTTCCGCGCCGCTCTTTCACCAGCATTTCACCGGATTACGCGGCGCAACAAAATGGGAGAACGATCATCTAACTCTCGGTGCCCTGTCTCTTACGCGCGGACTCGATGTTGAAACAATCACCGCCGATTTCTCCCGCTTGGAACAAAAGCGGATCGGCATCGAACTCAATCTCGATGCGTTTGGCGGGAAAGTGCGCGCCAGTATTGCCAGCGAAAACCGCGACAAAGGAATTGTCTGGAATGTTGCCGGCAACGCCTCAGCCATATCGCTTGCACAAATGTCAACAGCTCTGGGTTTGCGCGAGCCAGCCGGCGGTTCGGTCCGGGCGTGCAAATTCACCTTCCATGGCGATATGCAAAACCTCACCCACGCCACCGCGTCCGTCTGGACGGAAATGAGCGGCTTTATCTGGCGCGATCGGCTCGCCGAAACCGTCATGTTTGGCGCTTCGCTCTACAATCGGCAGGTCGAAGTCGAGCAACTCTACGTCAAACAGCGCAACAACCAGTTCACGCTCACGGGAGAATATACGCTTCCGGCAAAATCGGCCGATTGGATCAACCCAAATTTTCGCGCCGACATTTCCACTTCGATCAATGACCTGGGTGAATTTGCCAAACTTTTTGGCGGCAGCGCAGAAAGCTTTTCCGGTTCTCTGAATATTTCCGGCACGGTCAATGGACGTGAACAAAATCTGGGCGGAAAAATCACGGTTGAAGGCAACTCGCTCCGTCTCTGGGCAGCGCCAATCGATTCCCTCCGTGCGAAATTGAATTTGAAAGGAGCGCAACTCAGCCTCGAATCATTGCAGGCTCGCCACCTGGAAGATTTTTTTAATGCAACTGGCGAAGTCAACCTCGCACGCGATCACCGCTACTCGGTCAAGTTAAACGCAGGCGTTTCTAGTCTCGCTGCCTACCTGTCGCTTCTTCCAGCGTGGGCGCGCGACCTGAAACTGGAAGGGCGCGCTTCCATTGGATGGGACGGGCATGGAACGGTCGATGCGCACTCGGGGGATTTTCGTATCCTGGCGGAAAACGTTTGCCTAACGAGCGATCATCTGGAGTTGAAGCCGTTCGACGTGAAGCTCGACGGCACATATTCACCCCAGAATATTTTCTTTCGCGAGTTTCAACTCTCTAATCCGCAAGCCGAGTTCAACGGCTTTGTCAGCGTCGCCTCGAATTATCTGCAACTGCAAACGGTCCGTTTCGATCTCAACGGTAAATCGAAGTTGCAGGGAAATGTTTTTATCCCGGTCGCGTTCGGTCGCTGGTGGCGCAGTCGTTCGCTCGACGATTTTAACGACAATCAAAACTTCGACGTCGACCTGATGCTGGATGAACTGGACCTCGGCGAACTGCAACGCGCCGTGAGCGAGCACACGAGCATATCGGGAAAGCTCAGCGGACGACTTGAGACCTACGGCCCGCTCGCGTCATTGCAATCAAAGTTCCAGGCGCACTTGCGTGATTTCATTTTCCGCGACCCGCAACGTCTTTCCGCAGATATCGGCGCGGAGGTTGTTTCCAATTCGCTTCGCCTCCATCTGCGAGCGACTACGACGGATCCCAGTCCCATGCAATTCGAAGCGACACTGCCGCTGCGATTGGCAGCGCGGAATCAGCAACGTCGCAGCTTTTTCGCGTGGGATCAGCCGTTCGCGGTCAAGACGAGCTTCTCCGTCCTCCTGCCCAAAGTACCGCGCTACATAACCCGCCAAATTTTTCATGACGGAATTTTGACTGGATCTGTTACAGGGGCGGGAACATTGCAGAGGCCAACTCTTGTGGGTGAGTTATCGCTATTGAATGGACGATTTGTTAAATCGCCGGGGCCGATAACCGGCTTCAGCGGTAGCCTTCAATTTCACGACACGTTCGCTACTATCGCGTTCGCAAATGTTGAGCTTCAGGATACGAAGCTGGCATTGGGTGGCGGGATTAATTTCGCAGACATCTCGAATGTTTCGATCAAACTGGTTCCCGATGTTTCTGTTTTCGATCTGACCTCGGCTGCGCCGGACAAATGCATCGGCGCCGTGAACATTTTCAGTTTGAAGCGCGGCGACGCTGAAACAAGCGCGTTCACCGAGGTCCAGGAAATCGAACTGCAGGGCGCGTTCGATTCTCGCGCGTGGATCATCACGCTTTCAGAACATGGCCGCACGCAGCCGCTCAATTCAAAATCTCTTTCCTTTTGCCCATCCGGCGGCGAGGTTTTGCAATTGGCTGTTCCGGCGACGAAACAAAACGAATTAGGACAGCGAGCGCTGAATATTTTTCGCGGACGTGAACAACCTCCCCCGACGCTCAACCAACCGCGACCGCACTAGCGCCAGTAAACGTGCCTTCCAGCCATGGCCCTAGCTGAGCCTGGAGCTCGGCCGTTAAGTCGACCCGAAGTTCGTTGCCGACATCCACTAGCAACGGATCGCCATCCGCGCGTTCGAAAAGCAATTGCACGCGCTGTTTGCCCGGGTGGGCCGCAAGAAGCTCGCGCACTTGCCGAAGTTCATCCGCGGTCACTGCGGGAGAAAACCTGAGAACCAAGTCCGAGCCGTTGGACTCGTTAGGCGATTTTGTGGAGACGTGATCGGCCTCGAGCAATTTCGCATTCAACGCTGTCGCGCGCACGCTGTCGTCGCGCTTGTCCAGGGTGCCTCGGATTGCGATGACGCGTCCGGGAATAAGCGTTGCCGAGACTTTTACGTAAACTTCGTTCCAGACGACCACCTCGATTGTTCCCGACATGTCCTCCAGCCAGACGACGGCGAACGGTTTGCCTTCCCTCTTTGTAAATTTCTTGTCCACCTGCACGATCGCACCCGCGATCCGGAACGTTGCCCGGTCCGCTAATTCGCCTAACGAGAGAATAGTTTGATACTGACCGCTGCCGAGAGCACTCGCGTAATCATCCAACGGGTGACCGGTAACATAAAATCCAAGTAATTCTTTTTCGTACGACATTTTCTCGCGCTCGGGCCACGGCGTGACGACTCTTGTTGTTCGCGATTGGGCTGGAGAGGACAACTCATCAAAGAGTGATGCCTGTCCGCTCGCACGATCGCGATGCGAAGCGGAGGCGGAGGCAAGTGATTCTTCGATGCACGCGAACAACTCCGCGCGTTCGCGTCCGAGAAAATCGAACGCGCCGGTTTTGACCAGACTTTCCAGCATTTTGCGGTTAGCGATGCGCGAATCGAGCCGCCGGCAGAAATCTTCGAGGGAACTGAAATCGCCGCGCTCTTCGCGTTCGTGTATTGCCGCTTCCATCGCCGCCTCGCCGACGTTCTTAATCGCCGCGAGTCCGTAACGAATGGCCATCGCTCCGTCATGCTCTTCCGGCGCGAACTTCAAGCGACTCCGATTCACATCCGGCGGCAAAATCGCGACGCCCATCCGTTTACATTCGCCGACGAAAACCGAAATCTTGTCCGTGTTGTTGATTTCGTTGCTCAACAGCCCGGCCATGAATTCTACCGGATAATTCGCCTTCAGATAAGCGGTCTGATAACTGATCAAACCGTAGGCGGCACTGTGACTCTTGTTAAACCCGTAGCCCGCAAATTTCTCCAATAGATCGAAAATCGCGTTCGCCTTTTTCTCCGCGATCTTGTTTGTCTCTGCGCAACCTCTGATGAAGTTGTCGCGCTCCAGCGCCATCTTTTCGCGGTCTTTCTTGCCCATGGCGCGGCGGAGTAAATCCGCCTGGCCTAACGAGTAACCCGCAAGCCTGCTCGCAGCCGCCATCACCTGTTCCTGGTAAATCATCACGCCGTAGGTATCCGCACAAACCTCCTCCAGCAGCGGATGCTCGTAGCGAATCTTCGTCAGTCCTTTTTTGCGTTTGATGTAATCGCCGATGAGTTCCATTGGGCCCGGCCGGTAAAGCGCGATTAACGCAATGATGTCGTCGATCTTTTGGACATCGAATTGTTTCGCCGTCCCTGTCATTCCGCCCGATTCCATTTGGAAAAGGCCGATCGTCTCGCCGCGATTATAGAGAGCAAAAGTCGCGGGATCATCGAGTGGAATCGCGTCGATGGAAAAATCCGGCACGCGTTTTCTAATCAAGGTCACGGCATCCTCGAGCACGGTCAGCGTTTTCAGTCCGAGAAAATCCATTTTCAACAGACCGAGATCGTTCAGCGGCCCCATCGAGTATTGGCTAATGACGTCGTTGCCTTTCACGTCGCGACAGAGCGGGACGTACTCAGACAGATCGCGATCGCTGATGACGACGCCGGCCGCGTGCACCCCGGCATTGCGCGATAAACCCTCGAGCACTTTCGCGTAATCCCAGAGCTGACGCGTCGATGCTTCGGTTTCAATCGCACGCTTCAGATCCGGAGTTTTTTCCGCGGCCGAAGCGAGAGTAATGTTTAACTCGTTAGGGATCATCTTCGCGATCCGGTCCGCTTCGCCGTAACTCAGACCGATGACCCGGCCGACATCGCGCACGACGCTCTTCGCTTTCAATTTTCCGAACGTGATAATTTGCGAGACGCGGCGCTCGCCGTACTTCTGCCTCACGTATTCGAGCACTTCGCCGCGGCGCGCTTCGCAAAAATCCACATCGATGTCCGGCGGCGAAACGCGCTCCGGATTCAGGAATCGTTCGAAGAGCAATCCGTACTTCAATGGATCGACGTCGGTAATTCCCAGAACATACGCCACCATCGAGCCCGCAGCAGAACCACGTCCGGGACCCACCGGGATTTTTCGCTCCTTCGCGAAATGAATGAAATCCCAGACAATGAGCAGATAACTGACGAACCCTGTCTTCTCGAGAACATCGACTTCGTAATCAAGCCGCTTGATCAATTCCGAATCGGTTCCGGCGCGCTCGCCGTAGCGTTCGTGCAAGCCTTTGTAACAAAGTTCGCGCAGGTATGCCTCGCGCGTTTTCCCTTCGGGCGCGGGATACTCCGGATATTTCGCACGCCCGAATTCCAGCTCGAGATTGCAGCGTTCCGCAATCGCTACTGTGTTCGCGATCGCCTCGGGAAAATCAGGAAACAATGCGCGCATCTCCTCCGCCGATTTAAAATACAACTCCGGCACGTAACGCATGCGACGCTCGTCCGCGACCAGCTTGCCCGTGCCAATGCAAATCATGACATCGTGCGCTTCATGATGACTGCGCTCGAGGAAATGCACGTCATTAGCCGCCACCAGGCCGAGACCAAATTCTTTCGCCAGATCCGGCAGGACTGCGTTGCATTTGTGCTGCGCTTCGATCCCGTGATCGTGCATTTCGAGGAAAAAATTCTCCGCACCAAAAATGTCACGAAACTCGGCGGTGCTTTGTCGCGCTTTCGCGAGATCGTTCGCTTGAATCGCCATGTTGATCTCGCCTTTCAAGCAGGCGCTCATCCCAATAAGGCCCTCGGAACGCGCAGCGAGAAGTTCCTTGTCGATACGTGGCCGGTAATGAAATCCGTCGAGATGCGCGGTCGAAATTAACTTCACCAAATTTTGATAACCGGTCGCGTCCTTTGCCAGGAGCGTGAAATGATAAGCCGCATCGCGCATGGTGTTTGGCCTATCGGTGATCGAACCTGGGGCCATGTAGGCCTCGCAACCGATGATCGGTTTGATCCCCGCTTTCTTTGCTTCCTGATAAAATTCTATGGCGCCGAAAAGATTCCCGTGATCGGTGATCGCGACTGCCGGCATTTCGAATTCCGCCGCTTTGCGCATCAATTCCTTCATCCTCACCGCGCCGTCGAGCAGCGAATACTCGGTGTGGAGGTGGAGGTGAACGAAAGAATCGCTGGGCATCGTAGCAGTATTCAGCGGCGGAAATTTTTCGCAAATTTACCACGCGTGTCATCGCGAAAACAGTTTGCCCACGTGGCCCTCCCCGTGAATCACCACTGGAACCGTGAGGTCCTTCGCTGCGCTCAGGATGACACGCTTTTTGCAACAGAAATTTGCGATTGCATACTCACTCCGCTGTTGTTAAGGAAGCGCGTGCCGGGTTTAGCTTTCAGGTCGAACAACGGACCGCGGCTCGAAATTTAAATTGCATGAAAAAATTGGAAGCGATCATCAAGCCGTTCAAGCTCGAGGAGGTCAAAGAGGCGCTCGCGGAACTCGGGATTGAAGGGATGACCGTCACGGAAGTAAAGGGATTCGGACGGCAAAAAGGGCACACAGAAATTTATCGCGGCAGCGAATACACGGTCGATTTTCTGCCGAAAGTAAAAGTCGAAGTCGTCCTCGCCGATGACATGGTCGACAAAGCAGTCACGGTCGTCGTGGCAGCAGCGAAAACCGGCAAGATCGGCGACGGAAAAGTTTTTGTTCTGCCGGTGGAACATGCGGTGCGCATCCGCACCGAAGAAATCGGCGAGAAAGCGGTTTAACTTTTTGTTCCCTCGCCCATCTCCACCCTTTCGACGGTGGTGGAGTCTCGCGACGCATTTCGCGTTTCAGCGAATTCAATGATTTAGCTTTTTCAATTTCCTCAGCATCCCGACCCAACTCCTCAACTTAGCAACGCACCCATGGCCAAAGAAAAAACTGCATCTGACGTCAGCAAAATGATCAAGGACCACGAAGTGAAGCTCGTGGATTTTAAGTTCACCGATCTGCCGGGATCCTGGCAGCATTTCACCACCACCCTCACCGAGTACAACGAGGAAATTTTCGCCGAAGGTCTCGGCTTCGACGGCTCGAGCATCCGCGGCTGGCGCGCCATCAACGCGAGCGACATGCTTGTCATTCCGGACGCGAGCACCGCGTGGATCGATGTTTTTAACAGCGAACCAACGTTAAGCCTTATTTGCACCATCGTTGATCCGATCACGCGCGAACCTTACGATCGTGATCCGCGCGGTGTGGCTGAAAAAGCAGAAGCTTACCTTAATAGCACCGGAATCGCGGACACTGCGTATTTCGGACCGGAAGCTGAATTCTTTATTTTTGATGAAGTGCGCTTCAGTTGCACCGGTAACTCATCGTTCCATCTCGTCGATAGCGCAGAAGGACATTGGAACAGCGCGCGTGAAGAGTTCCCCAACCTGGGAAACAAAATCCGCGCGAAGGAAGGCTACTTCCCAGTCTCGCCCGCCGATACGTTGCAGGACATTCGCAACGAGATGTGTCTTGAAATGGAGAAGGCAGGCATCCCGATCGAGCGGCAACATCACGAAGTCGCCACCGCCGGCCAGGCTGAGATCGATATTCGTTACGCGCCGCTCAAAATCATGGGCGACTCAATGCAGTATTACAAATACATCGTGCGCAACGTCGCCAAAAAGCACAACAAGACCGTCACCTTCATGCCGAAACCGCTCTTTGGCGATAACGGCAGTGGCATGCACACTCACATGTCGTTATGGAAGGGCGGTAAACCGCTCTTTGCTGGCAACGGTTACTCTGGGCTGAGCGAAATGGCGCTCTTCTTTATCGGCGGAATTTTGAAACATGCGCCCGCACTTACGTGCATCACTAATCCGACAACCAACAGCTACAAGCGTCTCGTTCCCGGATTTGAAGCACCGGTGAACCTCGCCTACTCCGCCCGCAATCGTTCTGCGGCCATTCGTATCCCCACCTACTCCGCGAATCCGAAAACGAAACGCATCGAATTCCGCACACCGGATGCAGCTGCCAATCCATACATTGCTTTCTCGGCGTTGTTACTCGCCGGACTCGATGGAATTCAGAACCGCATCGATCCCGGCGATCCGCTTGATAAAAACCTCTACGAACTCCCACCGGAAGAACTCGCCAACGTCCCGAGTGTGCCGGATTCACTTCGTGGCGCCATCGAAGCGCTGGAAGCCGATCATTCTTTTCTCCTTAAAGGCGACGTCTTCAACGCCGACTTCATCGCGAATTGGGTGGAGATGAAACAAAAAGAATACGACGCGCTGCGTCTCCGTCCTCATCCCTACGAATTCATGATGTACTACGACGTGTAGCAGTGACATGGTTTAAATTCGTTGCGACAGCGCTTCTTCGGCAGGCCCGATAGCTATCCGGGTGGATCCGCGCAAAGTTCATCATTAAAGTAAACTAGATCCTCGCGTCTCGTCGCGAGTTTCATCGATCAGCTCTTGTTGCGCGGCTGCGATGCAGCTAATTAGCGTTCTTTGAAAAGCAAGCATAGAGAGGATAACACCTATCACACGAACCTGGACACGGTTCTTGAAAGTGCAGATCGGCTGTTACCGGAATTTCGGACAGCGATCGAAGCGATGCCGGCGCACGAGCGTGGTCCAGGGCTTTTCATAAGTGAGATGTTTTTTTTCTATTGTGTGGTTCAGCCGCTGAACCCGAGACGAATCCTGGAGTCAGGACGCGATCTTGGCGGAAGCACGCTTATGTTGACGCATTGCTTCCCCACTGCACGAATCATTAGTGTGGAATTTGAAGCTGCATCACCGCGTGCAACCGTCGCGCTGAACAAACTCGCGCCCTACCAAAATGTGGAATGTTTGTTTGGCGATTCGCGCGAGGTGCTACCGACGCGCCTCGAACAGGACGATCCCGTGCTCATCGATGGTCCGAAAGAATTTCGTGCGCTGAAGTTCGCACTCCGTCTGCTCCGAACCCGCAAACCGAGCGTGGTGTTCATGCATGACTTTGGTGCGGGAACACCATGGCGACGATTTCTCGATCGGCATTGGCCCGGCGCGTTTTTTAGCGACGATCCTGAGTTCCTTCGGCGTTTCGGTTGGCTGGACAATATTGGTGCCGCGCCGCGACCGACGACGTTTGCCTGTTTGCCAGCGAATTTGCCAGCGCCTTATTATGCACTTCTGAGCAAGATCGTCCTCGCCCGCACGAAATCGTTGGCCCCTAACAAAGCAGCAAAATTTCTTGGGAAACGCGCTCAATAAACCGATGGGTATTGTTAGAAACCAAGCTCCCAGCAAATTTCGTTAACCAGGTTTTCGACAAAGAGCTCCGCGTGTCGCAGCGAGGTGAGATTATGCTTACTGGCCGACGCATTGTAGCTAGGCCGAAGTAACGTGACGAACAAAGCCGCTGATCGCTGCTTCGATCCTTTGATCGACATTATATTGCGTCTCACCAGCCGCGAGTAGCTGTCGCTTTAATACAACGAGTGAGTGATCGCCGCCTTCGACAATGTGCAGAAAGTTCGGCGCACTCATCTCTGTTCGCACTTTCTCGAGGAGATCCAATGGACAAAGTGAATCGCGCGTGCCTTGTACCAATAAAATCGGTGTGCGCAGATCACGCAGAACGCGATCGCGAAGCTTGGTAGAATCGCCTCCACCGCAAAGTGGATATCCCAGGCAGATAACCCCATTAACCTTTTCCTCCAAAGCGACATGACATCCAATACGTCCGCCCATGCTCTTACCGACAAGAAACGTTGGCTCGCCTACTCCTTCTCTCGCGTTCGCAAGCGCCGAACGATGTGCGGCGATAAGCTGGGCTGGCGGATCCGGGCGTCTGCGTCCTTCACGCATATAGTCGTAGTCGAAAGTCTCAACCCGCCCATGTTTTTCCAATCGGCCTTTCCAATGTTGCATCCAAGGGTGGGATGAAGGAGCGCCTGCGCCAGGCGCAAAGAGAAACAACGGCTTCATTAAGCTTTGTTATGCTCTCGCTGATCTAAGTTAGCTTCTAAACGATCGATGAGCGCGGCCTGCGCAATGTTTATCTTTCGCCGGGCCTCGGGGAGAGAAAAGAAAGCTACTTTATCGACTTCGGGAAAGCTTTGCATCTTGCCGGATCGCGGTGGCCATTCCAACTGGAAGGTATTCGACTTCAATTCGAAGTCGTACGGCAAGTCTCCTTCAAACGCCCAGGCGTGCACAGTCTTGCCGCCTTTCTGCTTCACGCTTCCAAGCTCGATCGAACTTCCGGAATGTGCTATACCTAACTCCTCTTCAAACTCGATTCGTGCTCGCGCCGGTAGATCTTCACCTTCAGTCACTTCACCTTTTGGAATCGTCCAAAAGCCATCATCTTTGTTCTGAAAATAAGGTCCACCCGGATGAACGAGCAGAACCTGCAAGCCTTCGCCGGTTCTGCGAAACATAAGCAAGCCGGCACTGGTCTTTGATCCCACAAGTAACAAGCGCCTACTTGGATTTGCGTTGCCTTCGAAGCATCACGATTAGAAACACGACGATGGCGAGATTCAGTATCAAGATAAGCAGCTTTACCGCGCTAAATTCCTTAACCAACTCGTAAACTTCCAACGGAACAAGCGAGGACGTTGCGATAACGGTAAGGTACTCGGCCCATTTCTTCTCGAAAAACAACCCCGTACCCTCGGTCAGAAATAACAAGCTATAGACCGAAGTGAGCGCGCTAAGCTGTTCTATTTTTTTATCATCCAAAAGAGAGACCTTGTTCATGAGGTGCCCCAGGAAGCGATTATCGGGATCCGCGCGTAGACCGTTCGCGAGCTTCTCCAACATTTCGCCAACGTCCTGATGGAGCAGCTTAAGCAAACCGAGCGCGATGGCCAACATTAGCAGGCCTTTCGTCCACTTGAAGATTGCAATGGCGAGGAGCGTTCGGTTGTGTTTGCGGGTCGAACTCATGGATGGCCGCGATCAGTGCTGCGCTTTTAGACGATAAAACTGCCGCCCGGAAGAAAGTGGAAGCACTCGACGCGTAACGACCAGGACCGCATCATACATAACCCGAGCATACTTCGAGCGCTGGTGAGCCTTTGCAAATCTTATCGATGGCGAGGTAACCGACTTATTCCCACAGCAGAAGCGAGTTTTGGGCAGCTCGGATTCTACTTCACGAGCGACGGTAATTCTGGTACTCTTCGGCGACACTATGTTCGATCCCTGCGCGAGAGCATTCACATTTCCGCAGCGGAGAACGGTTCGATAAGAGCTGACGACGGCCCGACTTATTTACATGAAACTTTCCTTCGACTGCGTTATCGGATGAAGCCACGGAACGACGAGGCATTGAAATTTGAGCGGCGAAGTTTGCAAAACATCATATGAATCTAGTTCAAGAAATTCTCGATACCGTCCATAAACGGAACACACACGAGCCGGAGTTCCTTCAGGCGGTAACGGAGGTTCTCGAGTCGATCGAACCGGCGGTGCAACGCCACAAAAAATATCGCGACGGAAAAATCCTGGAACGTCTCGTAGAACCCGAGCGCATGATTCAATTCCGCGTCCCGTGGATCGACGACGCTGGTCAGATCCAAGTTAATCGTGGTTACCGCGTGCAGATGAACAGCGCTATCGGGCCATATAAAGGCGGCCTGCGCTTTCATCCCACCGTCAATGCCAGCATCCTGAAGTTCCTAGCCTTCGAGCAAGTATTCAAGAATTCGCTCACCACTTTGCCAATGGGTGGCGGCAAAGGCGGAGCCGACTTCGATCCGAAAGGCAAGTCCGACAATGAAGTGATGCATTTTTGCCAGTCTTTTATGACTGAACTCTTCCGTCATGTTGGTCCCGATACTGATGTACCTGCTGGCGATATCGGAGTTGGTGGCCGGGAGATTGGTTATCTCTTTGGTCAATACAAACGTCTCGCCAACGAATTCACCGGCGTGTTGACCGGCAAATCGCTCAACTGGGGCGGATCGCTTATCCGTCCGCAAGCGACCGGTTATGGGGCGGTTTATTTCGCGGAAGAAATGCTCAAGACGCGCAGTCAAGGACTCGAGGGAAGGACTTGCAGTGTCTCGGGTTCCGGCAATGCCGCTCAATATACGGTCTCAAAATTGAACCAGGTCGGCGCCAAGGTTCTAACGATGTCCGATTCGAGCGGCTACATCTATGATAAGAATGGCATCACCGATGAAAAGCTGAGTTGGGTCATGCAGCTCAAGAACGAGCGCCGCGGTCGCATCAAGGAATACGCCGATCAATTCAAAGCGACTTATTCAGAGGGAAAGCAGCCTTGGAGCGTGCCGTGCGAATGCGCTTTTCCTTGCGCGACGCAAAATGAAATCAGCGGCGAAGACGCGAAGACACTCCTCGCAAACGGTTGCTTCCTTGTTTCGGAGGCGGCCAATATGCCGACCGCGCCGGCGGGAGTTGATCTCTTCCTTAATAACAAAGTCCTTTTTGGTCCGGGCAAGGCTGCCAATGCCGGCGGCGTCGCTACTTCCGGTTTGGAGATGGCGCAAAACTCCATGCGCTTACCGTGGCCACGCGAAGAGGTCGATCTGCGACTTCGCCAAATCATGGCTACCATCCACAAGAACGCTTGGAACACTGCCGCGGAATACGGCCAACCGGGCAACCTGGTCATCGGCGCGAACATTGCTGGGTTTGTAAAGGTCGCCGATGCAATGCTCGATCAAGGCGTTGTTTGATCCGACAGTTGTCGGGATTTAGCCGCGTCTAATTTGCTTGTTTACTTATCTCGCGTAAAATTTACGTTATGCGTACGTCGAACCTTTTGCCGGTTGCAATTTTCCTCGCACTAATGGCGACGCTAGACGCGGCCCCAGTGGATCCGGTTAATTTTTCGGAAACGACTTTTCTTTCGAGCGCAACATTGAGCGGGACGACAGGCATCGCCTGGGCGCCGGATGGATCGGGGCGCCTCTTTATCACACAAAAAAGCGGCGCTTGTTACATCGTGCAGCATGGCTTCCAAGCGGGCACACCGAGCGGCACTCTTCTGGCAACACCTTTCATCACCGAGTCAGTTTTTACGAACAGCGAATGCGGATTACTGGGCGTGGCCTTTGACCCCGGTTATGTCACCAATCATTACGTTTATTTTTTCGCCACTAAGTCCTCCAGCGAACAGCAGATCGTTCGTTACACCGACAGCGCCAATGTCGGCACGAATCGGACGGTCATTGTTCCCGGCTTGCCGACGCTCGGTCAAAACCACGACGGCGGCGGGATTGGTTTCGGCGCGGACGGAAAACTCTACTGGTCGATCGGAGATAACGGCAACAAGGTTGGTGTCGACACGGACCTGACATCACTCTGCGCGAAAGTAGGTCGTGCAAATCGCGATGGCTCTGTGCCTAACGACAATCCGTTCTTCGACGGAGCCGGCTCAAACAATGATTACATTTGGGCGCGCGGCTTCCGCAATCCGTTCACGCTGACCTTTCAGCAAGCGACCGGCTTGCTCTGGTTGAATGTTGTCGGGAGCACCGGAACCGGGCAGACGAATCCAAACTCGGGACCTGGCTACGAACAGGTGTTTATCGTCCGCCGCGGGGACCACGGCGGCTACGATGATTGGGAGAATAATCAGCCGGCCGGTTTCATTATTCCTGCAATCGCCTACACAACGGCGTCACCTGCCGTGCTTACAATCTCCAGCACCGCATCGAATGGACTCGTGCGTTCAAACGGCGTCGTAACCGTTACAACTACAAACACCAGTGTGAACACGCATCCATTTCGCCGCGGTGGGCGCGTTGTGATCGCGGGTGCAGCGGATTCCAGTTTTAATGGCGCCTTCTATGTTTCTGAAGATGTGAGTCACCAGGTTTTTCGTTTTGTCCAGGCCGGTGCGAACACAACTTCAGGCGGTGGAACAGCGACTTCCACCACTTATGGCGACGGTTCGGGAGGGGCGGCCCTTTCCGGGGGACATTTCTATGATAGTACCGCTTTCCCCGCCGCGTATCGCGGTAACTTCTTCTTCGGTGATTACGTCGCTGGTAAAATGGCGCGCGCAACACTCGATGCGTCAAATAACATCACGAGCGTCGATTTGTTTAACTCGAATCTTGGTGGACAAATCGACATCGCCACCGGACCGGACGGCGCTCTTTATTATCAAAGCATTGGCAGTGGGACGATTCTCCGTCTGGCTACCACAAGCACAGCACAAAACGCCATTGTGCAACCGACCGCGGTGAATGTTTTGGAAGGTAGCTCGGCCGTCTTCACCGTTCGCCTTGCAAGCGCACCTGCATCAAATGTAACAGTAACTACTACTCGGTTGAGCGGCGGTACCGATCTTAGTGTAAGTAACGGCGCATCGCTCACCTTCACACCGGCGAATTATAATGTACCTCAGCTAGTAACTATCGCGGCCGCTGAAGATGGAAATGTCGATAATGAAAGTGCGGTCTTTCGCGTGCTCGCGCCCGGAATTGCTACTTACGACGTTACTGCGAACGGCGTCGATAATGATGAGCCGCAACTTGTGGTTTCAACTTCGAGCCTGACCTTAAATGAAGGTGGATCTAACACCTTTACCGTACGACTGGCCAGTGCGCCCGCCGGCAATACTTTGGTCTCGGTCGCACGCACTTCTGGGGATTCCGATGTTAGCGTAAGCGGTGGTGCATCCTTAACGTTTACCACCGGAAACTTCGCTACACCACAAACAGTCACCATTTCCGCGGCTGAAGACCCTGACAATACCGATGACAATGCATCGATCACGGTATCGATGGCGGGACAGCCGTCCCGCAACGTGGCGGTGGCGGTAAAAGATAACGATCCACTCGCCCCTTCGTTTACGAGCAATCCAATCCTGACTGCCGTGCAAGGTGCAGCTTATACCTATGATGCAAACGCCAGCGGCAATCCTACTGTGGCATTTTCCCTAACGACAGCGCCCGCGGGTATGAGCATCGATTCTGCGACCGGCATTCTCAATTGGACTTCAACAAACACAGGTAGCTTCCCGGTCGCGATCAAAGCTACTAATGGCGTTTTACCCGACGCGACCCAGTCATTCACGATCTCGGTGAATCCTGATGTGCCACCAGTTGCGGTATTGACCCGGCCAGTTGCAGGCGAAGTCGTGTCGGGAACGCACGCTGAGTTTTTTGGCGATGGCGCCGATGACGTGAGCACGGTAAAGGCGGAGTTCCTTGTCGACGGCGTGGTCCGCTATACCGACGTGAATAATGAAAATCATTTTCACTATGGCGGAGCTCACATGATGTTTGATACGACGCAGTTCAACTATGGCTCGCACATTGTCGCAATGCGCGTCACGGACACGAAAGGTCAAACCGGCGAAACAGATGTGCGCATCACGGTTGGAAGCGGAGGTACTTCCCCGCCCGTTGCGCAGGGTGCGGTTTCGCGAAAGGTTCACGGCTCGGCTGGAACGTTTGATATCGATTTGCCACTCACTGGCACTCCAGGGATCGAGTGTCGCTCAGGCGGAGCAAAGGGCGACTATCAAATGGTGGTCACCTTTTCCGGATCCGTAACCGTGAACGGGAATTTTCAGGCGGACGTTACTGCTGGAAATGGCAAGGTCGGGACGAATGGCGTTGCAAACGGCGGCGCTGTCAGTGTCAACGGCGCCCAGGTAACCATTCCGCTTACTAATGTCACAAATATGCAAACGCTGACGGTAACGCTCTTCGACGTCCATCAAGGCGCTAGCGCGGGCGACGTTACTATTCCAATGAGCGTGCTGCTCGGAGATACGACCGGCAATGGCGTTGTCAACAGTACCGACATAACTGAGACGAAAGCAATGAGTGGCGCTGCGATCGCTTCGCGCAACGATGTAGTCGTTAACGGTATGATTAACAGCTCGGATATCGCGCTTGTTAAATCGAGTTCTGGCACGACGTTCCCTTCATCTATGCCAAAGAAAGCAGCTTCTCGACGTTAATGGCTTGGAAGAAGTCCGCAGTTACTCTTCTCCGTCATAGTAGTCCAGCCCTTCAGCACGAATGAGTTTACGCTCCGGAGAACGCACCAGCCATTTGTTACTGTCCGGATAATAGCACGATTCACCAACTGGATTATCTGCGATAACGTAGATTACCAGGTTTTCCGGACTGTTATTGTGAAGCTGATGAGGCTCATCGGGCGGAAAGATGAACGCGTCGCCTGTTTCGATTGATGTTGTTCCTTCATTGTGCCGGACAACGCCGCGTCCGGAAATAACATGGTAAAACTCCCACTGCGCCGCATGTGAGTGATAAGGATAAGGCGTATGACCCGCCGGTATTCGCAGTATCTCGACATCAAATGGATGCCTGTCTTTTGCTTTCGCGGAGGAAGCGTCGCGGCCAAGCGCAACAGAAACTTCCTTTCCCGCCCCGCGAAATTTTCCTTTCGGTGAAGACCAGGGCTCTTCCACAACATCCTTTGTATTAACCTTACGCATAGTTCTCGATCCGACCGATGAATGCTCGTGCATTTAAGCGAGTAGATAAATCGCGACCAAGGCCAGGAGAAAGTAGGGAACTAGCACCGCAGCGCCGGCGTAATCCTTAGCTATTCGTTGGCCAAAGAAGAGCGCAATAAGTGACATGGCGGCAACGACCGCACCATAAAACGCAAGCGTGCTATCGCGTTTGACTAAGATTAATCCGCATCCAAGGGCGCTCAAGATTCCAGCTGCGAGTTCAAGGATAGTGATTACGCTTACCATTAACCCTACCATTCCCGCTAGCGGACTCTTGGCGAAATGGCCTTTCAACCATTCCATGTTACCGCGACGATCGACGATCTTATCAATGCCCGACTGCAAAAAAAGGATAGTGAGGAACAGTGTGATGAGGATCTGAAGAAGGAATATTACCTCGCTTGAAGTCTTCATGTTGTCGCTCATTCTCGCTACTTCAACATTTTCTGCATAAATAGAGAATCGGTTTTCAGTTGTCGATCAATTTTATCGGGTCAATTTTAGCTCTTCGACACAAATGATTGTCAGACAAAATCGCACAACACCTGGTGAGCCCGCCCTCCACCTCGAGCGCGCGCTATCGTTGCGCGATTTGGTGCTTTTCAACCTCGTCGCGGTCATTGGAATTACTTGGCTGGGGACTGCGGCGAAAGCGGGCCCTAGTTCGTTAACCTTGTGGCTGCTGGCGGCCGTTCTTTTTTTTATTCCACAAGGTCTGGCCGTCATTCAGCTCTCTTCCAGCTATCCGGCAGAGGGAGGTATCTACGCCTGGACCAAAAAGGAGTTTGGTGAAGGACACGGCTTTCTCTGTGGTTGGTGTTACTGGATTAACAACATGCTGTACTATCCGACCTTGCTTCTTGGGGCCGCTGTTACTGCGACCTATATTTTTGGCAAAGGTGAAAGCGGGCTGGCGGATAACTGGATTTATGTCCTTCCCTTCACGCTCATTGCTTTAGCCTTGGCCGTTGTGTTCAACGTTGTCGGGGTCGGGACTGGCAAGTGGTTGCAGAACATTGGGGGGATTAGTGTTTATCTACCAGGGATTTTAATTATCGCTTTAGGTCTGGTCTCCGCTTTTACCAAAGCGCCCGCCAACTCTTTTACTATCGCGCAGTTGAAGCCTGACCTTACGAATCTATCCGGACTGAATCTTTGGGCGACAATAGCATTCGCCTTTACCGGGCTCGAGCTCTCTTCCACCATGGGTCACGAAATCCATAACCCGCGCCGCAATCTGCCCCGCTCCACCTACATTGCTGCGCCGTTAATTGCCCTTATCTACATTTGCGGCACAGCATCCGTTCTCTGGCTCGTCCCGCGAGACGAGATCAACATTGTTGCTGGTCCGCTTCAAACAATCGCGAATGGCATGCGCGACTTAGGCAGTGCTTGGTGGTGGGTTACTCCTTTCGCTGCTCTTCTGCTCACTGTGGGAAGAATTGGCGGACTGGGTGCTTGGTTGACAGGTTCAGCACGCGTTGCCTTTGTCGTAGGTCTCGATCGCTATTTCCCGCCCGTCTTTGCACGCATTCATCCGCGTTGGCGCACACCTTATGTTGCTATTTTAGTTCAAGCACCAATTGCCGCGTTGCTGCTTTTGCTTTCCGTCCTCGGCAAAGGAACAACCGTCGAACGAGCGTTCCTCATTCTAATCGATATGTCCCTGCTCATTTACTTCATCCCCTATAGCTACCTTTTCATTTCTTTCATGGTGCATTGTCAGAGATCGGCAAAAAATGGTGGCGGAACACTCGTCGTTCCTGGCGGTGCTACCGGCGCGTTGATAATCGGGCTGTGCGGGCTTTCGATCACGCTCTTAGCCATGGCGGTTGCAGTAATCCCGCCACCAGGAACTACCGAGATCTGGCTTCACGAAGTGAAACTTGTTGGCGGCTCGTTGTTCCTGATTGCGATCGGCCTTTTTATTTACCGGCGGGCGAAGACCATGCAGTTGCGAATCGACGGGCAAGGTAATGTCTGATATTGTCCAGGATCGGAGGACAACATGAAATCAATTGCAACCCTGATCTTCTCTCTTGCGTTCGCAGCTGCGCGAGTCGCTTTTGCCGACGACGTTGTTCGGAGTAGTGCGGGGAAACCGCATGCCGCGCAACCATCGGGAAAGGTCAACACCACCGCTGCGCAACCGGCGACCGGCGTTCGCAGGCCGACTATTCCTGCAGGCAAAAACCAAATTGCGGTCCAGCCGAATGTGAAGATTCGGCAAAATTATCCGGCATTGGCCCGGCCCATCGAGCGCGAGCCTCTCGCGATGAATGTGCAAAGAACACAACAAAACTATCGCCCCGCAGAAATGCCGGGCCACATAAGGCACGGCCATAGAGCTGGCTCGACCAACACCAACGTGCAGACGAGAAGCGGCAACAATCAAGCTCTCACCGATAACCGCCGAAGCTACTTCGAGGCCCTCAAGCGTTGCCGGCATGAACGCCACGATCGCAATTGGTGGAATCGGCATTGCCGAAACATCGTGTTCATTAACACGGGATACTACTATTTGGACGCGGGCTACTGGTATCCCGCTTACGGCTACAATTCGACATACGACTCCTATGACTACGATGGCCCGATTTACACATATGGTGACTTGTTGCCCGATCAGGTAATCGTGAACGTTCAAGTCGCATTACAAGAAGCAGGCTACTATGTCGGACCGATAACTGGTTCGCTCGGGCCAGGCACTCGGTTGGCAATTGCGAACTTCCAACGCGACTACGGCTTGATCATTACAGGAGCGATTGATGAGCCAACGGCGCAATCGCTCGGATTGAACTAGACGACGGATAACCGGACTTCGGAGCTCCAGCGTGCGGTTCGAGTCTTCGTTACTTGATCCGTGTAAGCTCGAGCTTTAGCCCGCTGGGGCTTGTTAGAGTCAGATGGTCGCCCGAGATTTCCATTTGGTATACAGAAGTAGCAAAGGATGTCTGAATCTTGATTCGTTTTTGGTCGCCGAAGGTGTATCTGCCTTTATCTTTGCCGACAAGGACAGAGCCGTTGGGAGAAAATTCCCAAATTATTGCGTTTGCATCTGCCGTCCTCCATTTGCCGACAACGTCGTGAGAAGGACCTCCGCACCCATCCATAGCGCAGAGCAAGGCCGCAAGAATGATTAGCCGGAATTCGCTCCTTAGTCCCGGGCCGATTGAAAGCATACGGCCACGATTGTATTGTTCCGCCCAAGTCACTGCAAGCTAATCAGAAAATGAAAAAACTGGTTTTCAGTTTACTTGCCAACCGCGGAGAATGCCTGATGGCGCCTCGCAGTTTTTCTCATCCGTGCTTGAGGTTGTTCTTTGTCATTGTCAGCGCTGCCGCGCTAACGAACTGCGCACTCTCAACAAGCGTTCGACCTGCCGCAACACATCGCGAGGCAGCAGCGTTGCGAGATCAACTCGTTGCCCTTTCGCCGCATGTGCGTGTGGAAGAAGCAGAACGGGTCGCGAACTGCGCCTGCAGTACGGCTCGACAACTGGCGCGCGATTACCGGGTGGTGGGTCCGCCTTTGTTTCACAACTTTCTCGTGAACATCGGCGTGAGGGAACGAGGACTCTGCTATCAATGGGCGCGAGACCTCTTCGTGAGATTGAATCAGGTTCCTCTTCAAACCCTCGAATTGCATTGGGGCGCGGCACGCGCCGGAACGTGGCGCGAACACAACTGCGTTGTAGTTACGGCAACGGGCCAGCCATTCGAAAAGGGAATTGTGCTGGACGGCTGGCGACACTCCGGACGTTTATTCTGGTCGCGCGTCGAGGCCGATCACTATCCGTGGCGCGAAGATGAAGCGGAACGAATCGGCCTAACGAGTAAACGACCGCGACCAGCGGCCAAGAAATCTACCTCACTACGCCATACGCTCCCCGAATCGTAAGTCTGTATTGTCCCGGTCGAGGTCTCCTACGAGCCATCGCGTGAAATGGCTTCTAGTTTTCCCGAAAACGATACCGCAAAATCCCAACTCCGGGAGACTTAAAGTGTAAAGCGAATCGCGGCGTGCTGTGTAAATGAGGTGCGTAGCGCTGGTTGCGAGTGGAACTCAGTCCTGGCACGCGCACTGCGATCGTCCCTCTGCATCTACAACGCTCGTGACCATCAACGATCTCAAATCATGAAACTCGCTCTAACTCTATTTTTCGCCGGCGCAATGCTCTGTCGCGCGGAGGAAACCGTCGCCGGACGCTGGAAAGGAAAAATTCAGATCCCGGATCGGGAACTGAAGCTAATCGTCGATCTCGCACAAGACAGCGGAGGAACGTGGAATGGATCGATCATAATCCCGGGACTGAATGTAAAGGGAGCAAGCCTCGCAGACATTACGCTGCAGGGTTCCGATATCAGTTTCAGTATTAAGAGCGTACTCGTTTCGCAAGATTCAGGTCCGGTGAAGTTGGACGGACATTTTACGGGAGTCGCCATCCTGGTCGGAAATTTTTTGCAAGGCGGAAACTCCGCGCCGTTTACGTTGCGAAAAATCGGCCCTGCTCAGGTGGAGACCGCGCCGCGAAGCACTTCTGTCGCGAAGGAATTCGAAGGCGAATGGAAAGGCGAATACGAGCTGTTCGGATATAAGCGGCAAGTTTCGCTCAAACTGGCAAGCCATCCAGACGCAGGTGCTACAGCAGAGTTCGTGGTTATCGGCAAACGAGTAAACAATCTGCCCGTCGGCCTCATCACGCAGGAAGGCGACTCCATCACGGTCGATTCACACGAGACCGATCTCAGTTACGAAGGTCGGCTTTTAAAAGACGAACTCGTGGGCGCGATCATTCAAGCGGGGAGCGAAACTCCCTTGGTTCTGCATCGAGCGAAGTAAGGAGAACTGATGAAAATATCACACTTCACTTTTTGCCTAACGAGTGTGTTGTTCGCGACGCTGTGCCCGGGGCAATCCATGTTTCGCGGCGACGCCGGCCATTTCGGATCCTACGCCGGCGCGGCGCCACACCAGTTTCATCGGATAAAATGGAAATTCCCCACCGGCAATCGCATCGTTTCATCGCCGGTGTCGAGCGGCAAAGTCCTGTACTTCGGCGGTGACGACGGAAATTGTTTATGCGGTCGATGCCGAAACCGGTCATCAGATTTGGAAACGTGCGACTGGCGGTCCAGTTCCCGCAACGCCGGCCGTGGCAGATGGGATCGTTTACGTCGGTAGCTACGACGGGAAGTTCTATGCCTTCGATGCGCGTACCGGCGGACTAAAGTGGAAGTTCAAAACGGAGGGCGAACGCCGCTTCGAGGCCAAAGGCATCCACGGATTCCAACCGAAAACGCAAACCATCGCCGATCCGTTTGATGTGTTTCTTTCGAGTCCGATCGTCGTACAGGGCGCGGTCTATTTCGGAAGTGGTGATGGAAATCTGTATGCCGTCGATGCCGCGACAGGCGAACGGCGTTGGAAATTCAAAACCGGCGATGTTGTTCATTCATCGCCGGCGTTTGCCGATGGCGTGCTATTTTTCGGAAGTTGGGACAGCTATTTTTATGCAGTCGACGCGGCTACTGGTAAGGAAAAGTGGCGATTCCACGGCGGCGAAGATCCGGCGATTCACAATCAGGTAGGATTTCAATCGTCACCAGCCGTAGCGAACGGTGTCGTATATGTCGGCTGCCGCGATTCAAATTTGTACGCCCTCGACGCAGCCACTGGAAAAGAGAAGTGGCGATTCAACAACGAACTGAGTTGGGTGATCACTTCTCCCGCCGTGGCGGAGGGAAAGGTGTTTCTTCGCGACCTCCGATTCCAGTCTTTATCACGTGCTCGATGCAATTACGGGCAAATCGATTCTGCGCCAGAAAGATAAGGCGTACATGTTTTCGTCGCCGACGGTCGTTGGCGACGTTGTCCTGATCGGCGTGTTGAATGGAACGCTGGTCGCGCGTGATGTTAAAACCGGCAATCTTCTGTGGGAATATCAAATCGAAACATCGAAAGAGAATAAAGGCTGGGTTCTCACCGCAGATCGCAAATTCAACGGACCACTGGTTTTTGATTCAAACTGGCGCGAGGCGCCGATCGTCTCCGCAGACCGACAATTCAACATTGGAGCGATCTTCTCCACGCCGCTAGTGGCTGACGGTGTGATCTATTTCGGAAGCACAGACGGATTCTTGTACGCCCCGAATAAGGCGAGAGCAAACTTGTCATTCCGAGCGCAGCCGAGAAATCAGGTTAGATTGACTCGTTAGGCAGTCCGAAACAACAAAACACACCGAGGAAAAGCCTTGCAAGTTCCCCGAACTGTCTGATGTTTTGAGCACGTATGAACTTCCTCGCCCTGTTGTCTAACTTCGGCGGTCCGGACCTGATCATCATTCTCCTCATTGTGCTCGTGCTCTTCGGCGCGAAAAAGTTACCCGAACTTGCGCGGGGAATGGGCCAGGCGGTGAAGGAATTCCAGAAAGCGAAAGACGAATTCAGCGACGAGTTGCACAGTGCGGGCAAGAGCAATACGACAGCAAAACCGGATGTGCAATCGGCGCAGGCAACAGTTCCGCGGATCGAGAACGCATTTCCGGGAAGTCCCAGCAGTGCGACACATCCCGACCCGAATCAGCAAGTGGCGCCCGGCGAGAAGGCTGATCAGGTCTAAGCTCCGCGCCTCCGCGGATTGGGTTGACTTCGCGTCGTGTTGCGACACCTTCGCCACTCGCGTTTATGTCCGAACCCGATCTCCGAACACGCATCAAGGAAATGCTGGTTAAAAACCTGATGCTGCAAACGACTCCAGATCAAATTGGCGACGATTTGCCGCTCTTCGGTCCTAACGGACTGGGCCTTGATTCAATCGATGCACTTGAGCTGGTCGTGAGCATGGAGAAAACATTTGGGGTCGGCGTACCGAATTCCGAGATCGCAAGTAAAGCCTTGCAAAGTGTAAACACGATTCGGGATTACATTTTAGAAAAGCGTCCCGAAACCAAGCAGTAAAAGAAAAAGCGCGGCGCCGTTTCCACAGCGCCGCGCTTAGATCTAGAAGCCTTTCCTAACTACTTCTGCGCAACCAGTGTCACATGACTTGCGACACATTCCCATTTTCCGTTGCGATTCACGAAGGTATCGGTCCAGCGGTAAGTGCGATCGAATGCTTTTCCGCTTTTGTCTTTGCCCGCCTCGCGGCTCACGCCCGTTACAACGGCGGCGTCCTTTTTAATCGGATGAACTACGATGTCGGAGTTAGTCGCCTTTTCCAACGTATCGGTGCTCTTCTTGAATTCCTTCAGTGCACCACGGCGATTAAGTACTTTCCCTTTGTCATTCGTGAGGACGTAACTGTCGGCGAGTATTTCCTCCACGACTTTACCGTCATGACTCTGGAAAGCTGCCTCCCATCTGACCTCAATGTCTTTTAATTGAGCTTCCATGCTGCCTTTGGCGATAGGCTTGGCTGCAGGAGCCGATGTCTTGGCGGTCGTAGCTTCAGTCTTCTCCTTCTTCTGCGCGGATTTCTCAGCAGGTGCTTCTGATTTTTCCGCATCAGTCTTTTCCGTTTCCGATTTCGTTGCGTCGTCCGACTTTTTTGTTTCAGTTTTTTCCGCAGGGGTTGGCGAGGCCTTATCGGTCGGCGTTTCCGTTTCCTGTGCGCGTACGAGCGGAATGGTCATGAGAGCGAGCGCCATCGTGATCGCGAGTAATTGTATTAGTTTCATTTGAATCCTTGGTGGTTGGTTGGTTTAGGTCATCGCCAGACATGTGAGTCCCGGATTGGGGCGTCATCTTGAGCGCGACGAGTGAGAAACGACGCTATTTTCCGACCGCGACAAGTCAAGGTTAATCCTAACGGGTGCGAAGTCGCCGCCCGCCGCCCACGTTATGGTCAGGTAAGTTGCGGTTACGTCTCCGCCAGATTGATCGCATCGATCAACTGACGGAAGCGACCAAAGCTGTGACGATGAGGTCGTAAAACTAAGCGTGGTAAGCCCCAAATCTCCGGTTCGTTTTTCTCCTGATCCAGCGCACTGCCTTGAGTAATCGCACCAGCACGGATGAGATCGGCGAATTGTCGATTGAGGTCGGCGAGCGCGCGGGTTGAGATGCTACGCGTAAGTCGAATGACCAGTTGATCGCCAACCCACCGCGAGGAGTTGTAATTCTTGTAGAATTGCATGATCTCGCTCACCGCTTCGGTCACGCTGTGGACCGACTTAAAGAAATGAAAATCTTCCGGCGAAACAAAATTAAGTTTGAAAAGGTGATCGGTTAGAAACTTCATCCACGTTTCCCAATAGGCGCCGTTAGGCTGGTCGAGTAGAACCACTGGAATGACGCGCGCCTTGCCGGTTTGCATGAGCGTGAGCACCTCGAAGCCCTCATCAAGCGTGCCGAAGCCGCCCGGGAAAAGCGCGAAGGCATGCGTTTCTTTCACGAAGTTCAACTTGCGCGTGAAGAAGTAATTGAAATTGATCAGCTTCGGGTCGCCTGAAATTGTCGCGTTGGCGCGTTGTTCGAATGGCAGCCGAATGTTCAGACCAAAACTATGCTCGCGGCCTGCGCCTCGTTGCGCTGCTCCCATGATGCCATCACCGCCGCCAGTGATGATCATGTAATTGTGCGCTGCCATCTCGCGCGCGAACTCTTCCGCAAGCTTAAATGCGGGATCACTCTCCGGCGTGCGCGCCGAACCAAAGACGACCACTTTGCGATACTGCGCGTAAGGCGCGAAAATTTTCGCGGCATAACGCATCTCTTTCAGCGAACGATTCATGAGCTTGAGATCGGCCGTTCCGACTGGATCGTGACCCATCTTCAGAGCCGTGATGATCATTTCTTCGATCAATTCGGGCGAACGCTCGACACCCCATGATTTGACGAGTTCCCGCACGCGCGCATCCATCTCTGGTCCGAGCGTGGTCTGCTTGCGAGATGGTTGCGCAGCGGTCGCGCCTGCCGTGAAATCTTCCACGCTCAATGTTTAGCGAGAGCCATGCCCCACGCACGGGAAAATGTGTTGTAGAGGCGGCTGTGTCAGCCGCCTAACTAATCAAAGGCGCTTGGCACAAGCGCCTCTACACCGAAATGAGGTCTCCGAGAATTTCGTGCATGTGCCGAATCGGAAGTGAGTAGTGCCCTGCCGCTTCGACGAACCGAGCCTCGCAATTCGGCAAGCGTCGCGCGACATGCTCAGCGAGATGATACGAAAAAGTACGATCCGTCTTCCCGTGCCATAAGCGAACTGGCGTTCGCACTTCCTCCAGCGGAAAACCCCAGGGCCTCGCATAAATTTCAGCATCGGCCATCACTCCTTCCGCCGAAGCGCGCCAGGCCTGGCGTTGGCTTTCGAAACACGCCTCAAATGCGCGCGAGTCACGTAACAGGGCGGCATCGCACGGTTGCAAAAGCTTCAGAAACATCGGTCGCAATCGAATTGGAACGCGGCGTGAAGCGAACGGCCGCGCCAAATAAAAGAATTTCCGCAACAGTTGCGGTCGAGTGCGGTGAAGCGCGAGCATCCAGCGATAAAGTTTGAGCAAACCATCATGTCCCGTCAGCTCGGTTATCGGCGGCACACCGCTCACCACCGCAATGGCTTCGACCTGGTCCGGCATCGACCACGCACTCGCATATGCGTAGGGCGCGCCGCCGGAAATCGCCAGCATGCGAAATTTCTCGATTCCAAGTTGAACTGCCAGCTCGCGCAACATCAGCGGCCAATGGAGAAGCGTTCGCCCCGCTTGATGTGCCGATTCATTCACGCCCGGCCTGTCCGGCGAAATAATGCGAACGCCCAAATCGCTCGCTGCATCCTGCGTCAACACCGCCATCGTTCGAGAGCTTGGCCAGCCGTGACAGAAAAAAACCGGCGTTCCGTTGTGATCTCCGTATTCGTCAACGGCTACGCGGCCACCGTTTTGCAGTTGGAACATCTTCGTTTGCACGCCTATTATTCGGGACGACCCATCATCCCCCGCCGATCGCTTTCGGTCGAGTGGCCTATTGCGAAACAAGCAAAAAGCATCTTCATTTCGTATTACCTGTTATGAACGAATACTCACAACCAAGGACCGGGAAAATTACATTGCATGGCAACGGGCTTGGTGTCCCCTCGCCCGATTTGGTGAAACAACGCGCGCGCGAAATTGCGATGATCGACGAACGCAATCCGGATGAATTCACCGAGGGCGACTGGCAGCAAGCGCATCGCGAGTTGCTCGGCCAGCTGCCAGAAACGGCACCCGAAGAGGATGCGCGCACAGCTGAAGTAGTGGAGGAATGGAACGTCGTCGCTGCGGACACCGGCCACCACGCATTACGCGCAGCGGATGGCGAAGACAAGAATCTCGGTGAGCAACTTGTGGATGATGGCGTCGAAGAAGCGACCCACGACCAGATGCTGGAAGCCCGCATTGAAGAACGAAAAGAGGAAGAATCTTGAAAAGCTCCAACGTCATCGTCGCGGCCGAGCCGCGGGCGAAATCGAAACGCGCTTCCGATTTGATCGAGCGTTTTCGGCAAGTGCGGAATTTCTCGGCTCGGCTTTCCCATGGATTGCAACCGGAAGATTGCGTCGTGCAATCGATTCCCGACGTGAGCCCGACGAAGTGGCACCTCGCGCACACCAGCTGGTTTTTCGAAACTTTTGTCCTGAAGGTTTGGTTACCCGATTATCAAGCCGCGGTTCCCGAATACGCTTATCTTTTTAACTCATATTATAATGCGGCTGGCAGCATGCACCGGCGCGATCTGCGCGGGCTCATTTCGCGCCCGACCCTGGCCGAGACTCATCGTTATCGAGAACACATCGATGAATGCGTGGTCGACCTCATCGCAAACGCGGACGAAACGTCGCTCGCGGAAATTGAGCGCGTTTTAATTCTGGGATTCCATCACGAACAGCAACACCAGGAACTTCTCGTTACTGACATCAAACACGTCTTCGCCCAAAATCCGCTTCATCCAATCTTCGAAGCGCACAAGAGCAGCGAGACGTCGAACGAGGTTGCGAAACAAAACTTCATTCAATTCGACGAAGCGATCGTTTCCATCGGTCACGAAGGCACCGGTTTTTCCTATGATAACGAAGGACCGCGTCATCGCGCGCTCGTGCCGGCCTTCTCCCTCGCATCGCGTCCGGTTACCAATGGGGAATATCTCGAATTTATGGAGGCCGGCGGATATACGCGCTCGGAGTTCTGGCTCTCGTTAGGCTGGACGACGGTCAACGAACAACGGTGGGAGGCGCCGCTCTATTGGGAGAAGCGCGATGGTCGCTGGTGGTCCTTCACGCTTTCTGGATTTCGGCCCGTCGACGAATCCGAGCCAGTCACGCACGTCAGTTATTTTGAAGCGAACGCGTTCGCAAACTGGAGCGCTGCGCGTTTGCCGACTGAATTCGAATGGGAGCGCGCCGCCGCCGATCTCGCGATTGAGGGCAATTTTGTCGAAAGCGAAAGATTCCATCCTGCCGCGCAGTCCTCAGTTCGGCCTAACGAACTGACGCAAATGTTCGGCGATGTATGGGAATGGACGCGCAGCTCATACTCCCCCTACCCTGGCTATCGGGCGGAGCCGGGAGCGCTTGGCGAATACAACGGGAAATTCATGTGTAATCAATACGTCCTGCGTGGAGGCTCCTGCGCCACTTCCCGCACACATATTCGCCCGACCTATCGCAATTTCTTTCAACCGGAAAAACGCTGGCAATTCACCGGCATCCGGCTGGCGCGCGATCCGTGAACCATACCTCGAGCGCAAGCAGCGTGCTCGATCTCGAGCTCGCGAGTGCGGATTTCCTCGCTGAAGCGGTTGCGGGATTATCTGCGTCGCCGCCCACTCTGCCCTGCAAATTCTTTTACGATGAGCGCGGCTCGGAGTTGTTCCAAAAAATTTGCGACCTGCCGGAATATTATGTCACGCGGGCGGAACTTCAGATTCTGAAGAACCAGGGCCGCGACATCGCAAAACATCTCGGCAGTGGTATCGAGTTGATTGGGCTCGGCACGGGCGCAGGCACGAAAACACGGCTCCTTCTCGACGAGCTGCTCGAACCGATTGCCTACGTCCCGGTCGACATTTCGAAAGAGCAATTGCTGCAATCGAGCGCTCAATTTCGAAAACTCTTTCCAGATCTCGAAGTTCTGCCCGTCTGCGCGGATTACCTTCAGCCGGTGATTTTGCCAACACCAAAGCGAGCGCCCTCGCGCAAGGTTGTTTATTTTCCCGGTTCCACCATCGGAAATTTTGAGCCGAACATTGCGCTCGATTTTTTGCAGCGCATTCGGCGCGTTTCCGGTGACGAAGGCGGGCTTTTAATCGGGGTCGACCTGCAAAAGGATCGTAACATTCTCGAGCGCGCCTATAACGACGCCCAAGGCGTAACTGCGCAATTCAATCTCAATTTGCTCACGCGAGCGAATCGTGAACTTGGCGCGGACTTTGATCTCAAATGCTGGAAACACCACGCGATCTACAATGCGGAAGCGGGGCGAATCGAAATGCATCTCATCAGCGAAGTAGATCAGACCGTTCACCTCGCGAACCATGAATTTCGTTTCCGCGGAGGAGAAACAATTGTGACTGAGTTTTCCTACAAGCACACTCCGGAAGGATTTTCAGCGCTTGCGGCGAAGGCCGGTTTTCGTCTCGATCAAATGTGGAGTGATGAGGCGCACCTTTTCGGAGTTTTCTATTTCACCGCGCAAAACTAGCCGCCTGTGAGCGCGCTGGTCCAACTCATTGGTGTCAGCAAAAATTACGACGGCGCCGCGGCGCTTGCGCCGACGGATTTGGAAATCGAGCGTGGCAAAACCACCGTGCTCATCGGTCCGAGCGGTTGCGGTAAATCGACCTTGCTGCGTCTCATCATTGGTTTGATCGAGCCCGACGCCGGCTCAATTCTTTTTGACGGCGCGCCCGTAGATGCAAAAGCGATGCTGCAATTTCGGCGACGTGTCGGTTACGTGATTCAGGAGGGCGGCCTGTTTCCGCATTTCACCGCGCGATCCAATGTTCTTCTCATGCCGCGACACTTGCGCAAGCCGGAAACGGAAATGAACAAGCGTTTAGGCGAGCTTTCTGAGCTGACGCGTTTCCCGACTGACGCGCTCGACCGTTACCCAATCGAACTTTCCGGCGGCCAACGTCAGCGTGTCAGTTTGATGCGCGCGCTTGTTCTCTCACCTCAACTACTGCTCCTCGACGAACCACTTGGCGCACTCGATCCCCTCGTCCGGGCAGCGTTGCAAAAAGATCTGAAGGAAATTTTCGCGCAGCTCCAGCAAACCACTGTTCTCGTAACGCACGATCTCGTTGAGGCGGCGTATCTCGGCGACAAAATTGTGTTGATGCACGAAGGGCGCATCGCGCAGCAAGATTCAATCGACGATCTGCGCGATCGTCCCGCGAACGACTTCGTTAGCGAATTCATCAACGCGCAGCGCAGTCTCGTTTCTTTATGAAGAGACTGTTTGCTGGTTTTCTATTTGCTGCTATTTGCGGACCAATCACTGCCAAGCCGGTGATCGTCGGCTCAAAGAAATTCACCGAATCATATGTTCTCGGTGAAATCGCAAAGCGTGCGCTCACGAACGCAGGGGTGACCGCCGAACACCGTCAGGGTATGGGCGGCACGATCATTCTGTGGCAGGCACTTCGCGCTGGGCAAATCGATCTCTACCCGGAGTACACCGGAACAATCAGCGAGGAGATTCTGAAAGATCGCAACGTGACGCTCGATGAAATGCGGTCCGCTCTTTCGCGTTCTGGAGTCGGAAAGACAAACGATCTCGGATTCAACAACACCTATGCACTCGTGATGCGACGCAGCGAAACCCAACGCTTGCGAATTCAAACCATCGGCGATTTGCGGAATCATCCGGAACTAAAGTTCGGACTTACGCATGAGTTTCTCGATCGACAGGATGGGTGGCAGCCGCTCGCGCAGCGATATCAGCTTCAGTCGCAGCAAGTCGTCGGTATCGACCACGGCCTCGGTTATGCCGCACTGCAAAATGGATCGATCGATGTGAAGGATGCGTATTCGACGGATGCGAAAATCGCGGAGTACGACCTGGTCGCCTTGGAAGATGATTTGAAATTCTTTCCGCAGTACAAAGCCGTGTTCTTGTATCGCCTGAATTTGCCGCCGGCTGCACTGACGGCGTTGCGGAAACTGGAGGGAACGCTGGATGAAAAGCGGATGATTCAGCTCAATGCGGAAGCCGAGAGAACAAAAAATTACGACCGCGCTGCCGCTTTATATTTCCAGCCTAACGAATCGACTTCAGCGACATCGGGCGAACCGCTTTCGCACAAGTTGACGCGTTGGATTACGCGCCATCTGGAGCTTGCTGGTTTCTCGCTCCTTCTCGCCGTCATCGTCGGCGTGCCGCTCGGCATCGTAGCGAGTCGCGGCGGCGCGGTAGGCCACGCCATTCTTGCCTTCGCCGGGATCGTGCAAACAATTCCATCGCTCGCATTGCTCGCCTTACTCGTGCCAATTCCATTTTTTGGAATCAGCCCGCGCACTGCGATCACTGCGCTATTCCTTTATGGCTTGCTCCCGATCGTGCGCAATACTGCGACTGGTCTGCAAGACATTGCGCCATCACTGCGCGAATCGGCGGTAGCGCTCGGTCTCGAACCGGGCGCGCGTCTTCGAAAAATTTATCTGCCGATTGCATCTCGAACCATTCTCGCCGGCATCAAAACAAGCGCGGTCATCAATGTGGGAACCGCCACACTCGCAGCACTGATCGGCGCCGGAGGTTTGGGCGAACCGATTTTGAGCGGATTGAATTTGAACGATCACGCGACGATTTTGCAGGGCGCAATTCCGGCCGCGCTTCTGGCGCTCGTCGTGCAATGGCTCTTTGATCTACTTGACCTCATCCTAATTCCTAAAGGACTCCGATTGTAGCGGCGTACACGAAAGCAGAAAAATTTATGCGACGGTCGGAGACCGCCGCTACAATAAAGAATGGCGATTGTTTCGCTCAATCCTGCCACAGGCGAAACGTTGAAGGAATTTTCTGCGTTCAATGAGTCGCAGATTGAGAAAGCGTTGAGCGGCGCGGTGCAGGGGTTCGAACATTATCGGCGAACGCCCTTTGCGCGACGCGCGCAATGGTTGATGGCCGCAGCCACGCTACTGGAGCAGGAAAAGGAAAAGCTCGCGCGCACGATCACACTCGAAATGGGAAAGTTGCTCCGCGCTTCCGTGGACGAAGTGATGAAATGTTCACGCGGCTGCCGCTTTTACGCGGAGAACGCCGAGCGCTTTCTCGAAGATCGACCGGCACAAACAGAAGCGGCGCGTAGCTTCGTCCGCTACCAACCGCTCGGACCCGTCCTCGCCATCATGCCTTGGAATTTTCCTTTCTGGCAGGTCTTCCGTTTTGCTGCGCCTGCTTTAATGGCTGGCAACGTCGGCCTGCTCAAACACGCCGCAAATGTTCCGCAGTGTGCACTGGCGATTGAAGATATTTTCCGCCGCGCTGGTTTTGATGAAGGTGTTTTTCAAACCTTACTCATCGAGTCCGATCAAACGCGTCCGGTGATCGAAGACTCGCGCGTGAAGGCGGTCACGTTGACCGGGAGCGACCGTGCCGGCAGCGAAGTTGCGAGCACTGCCGCGCGCCACATCAAGAAAACGGTGCTCGAACTTGGTGGAAGTGATCCGTTTATCGTCATGCCGAGTGCGGATTTGCAGAACGCGGTCGAGGCCGGCGTGAAAGCGCGGACGATTAACACCGGGCAGTCTTGCATTGCGGCGAAGCGTTTCATCGTTGCGGAGAAAGTTTACGAGGATTATCTCGATCGCTTCGTTGGAAAAATGCGGGCGCTGAAAATCGGCGAGCCGCTCGAGGATGAAACTGAAATCGGACCGCTCGCGACCGAAAGCATTCTGCGCGGCGTGGACGAGCAGGTGCAGAAATCGATCGCCGCCGGAGCGAAACTGCTGACCGGTGGCAACCGCATCAAACGCGACGGATTTTACTACGAGCCGACAGTTATCGCTGATATCCCTCGCGAAGCACCGGCCTATCACGAAGAAGTTTTCGGCCCGGTCGCATTATTTTTTCGCGCGACCGACAGCGCGGAAGCAATCGCGATCGCGAACGATAATCAATTCGGCCTCGGTGCGAGCGCCTGGACGACGGATCGGGACGAACAGGATCTTTTCGTTTCCGAGCTCGAATCAGGAATGGTGTTTATCAACGGCATGGTCGCTTCCGATCCGCGGCTTCCTTTCGGCGGAATAAAGCGCTCCGGTTTTGGGCGCGAGCTCGGTCCGGAAGGAATTCGCGAGTTCGTTAACGCGAAGACGATTGTGATCGCGTCCTAGTGAAATTCATTTTGTGCTGAATTGATCTTCTTTGTTCTTGAAGAGGATATTGAAAGTAGTGAGGGATCCATAACAGCGCGTGACGTACTGCTGCATATCGAACTTCTCCGCTTCCGTCAGTTTTTCGCTCGCGTTCACCTTCTGCTCGAGCACGCGCAGGTTGTTTCGGATCATGACGATTTTGTGAAAAAAGGTCTCGAGCGGAACGTCTTTCGATTGCAGTGTCGTATCAGCGGGCTCGATGACGAGGCGGCCGCCATCCCAGCGTTGCGCGAGTCCTTCCACGATCGCTTCTGGTTTTTCCAGGCCTAACGAGTCAACGACGGTCTGCGCTATCTCGTTGATCAAACTCGATAGTGGCATCTGCAATTTCGTCAGCGAGGCGGTCGGATCTGCTGATTCCAATTCGCTCTGCGCCGGCGCCACCGTGCGCAACGCATTGTCGAACGAAATATCCGCCGTGTGTTCGGTGAGCGCCTTGACGATGCCGAGACCGTGATCCGGATGGCGCACTTTCATTCCGATATGGAGTTTGTCGATGGAAAGTGACATACGAGACGCAAGTTGCGGACACGCGGTCGAATGGCAACCGCGTAGTTTGAAACTCGTCGCCGCTTCCGTTTTTTATTGTCTCGTGAGAGTGCGGCTCTCATTCTCCCTGCCGCGTGTCTACGTTGCTCGTTCCGCATCCTCCGGGTTTTCGGGCCCGACGCGGATTGAACTGGGGCTTTATCGGGTTGCTCTACACATCATTCTACATGTGTCGCTACAACCTCTCGTTAGCGAACGGCCCCATCAGCGCCGAGTTCGGTTTTTCAAAATCGCAGATTGGCCAGATCATCACGACCGCTCTTCTCGCTTACGCCTGCGGCCAAATCATCAACGGTCTGCTAGCGGATCGTTTCGGCGGCAAAAAGGCGATGCTTATCGGTGCCGCCGGCACAATCTTGATGAATGTGCTCTTCGGAGTCGCCTCGTTCTGGGGATTGCTCTGGCTCTTCATCACGATCCGCGGCATCGACGGTTACGTGCAGGCATTCGGCGCACCCGGCATGGTGAAAATAAACGCGGCCTGGTTTCGTCGTACGGAGCGCGGCGGGTTTGCCGGCATTTTCGGCTTCATGATCAATCTCGGGCGCTTCGGAATTTTTAAACTCGGCCCCGCATTGCTTGCCGGTTTCGTATTTCTTGGGATGTGGAATATCCCGCCGCTCCACTGGCGCTGGTTGTTCTGGATTCCGGCCGCGATTTGCGCAGTGGTCGCAATCGGGATGGCAATTTTTGTGAAGGATGCTCCCGAGCAAACCGGTTTCCCGCCGGTCAATCCTGGAGAAGAACAAGGTGGAGAGGTGCGTGCACGCGTGATGGATGTTCTTGTGACCATTGTTTCGAATCCGGTCGTTTGGATTATCGCGTGCGCTTACGCATGCACGGGCGCCGTGCGCCAGGGAATCGATCAGTGGTTCCCGCGTTTCATGAGCGAAGTGCATCACGTCGATTTTCAATCGGCGCAGTTTCAGGTCGTCGCATTCGCGATTCCATTCGTCGCTTCGGCTGGCTCGCTCATATCCGGTTATGTTTCGGATAAAGTCTTTGGTGGTCGCCGCGCACCGGTCGCCGCCGGTCTCTATTTTCTTGAAACAACGATCATTCTCGCTGCGGCGCAGTTTCATTCCGCAAACGCCGCCGTTGTTTTTCTCGTGCTCATTTCATTTACCGCCAACGCGACGCATTCAATTCTCGGCACCGCCGCCGCCATGGATATCGGTGGAGCGAAGATGGCTGGCTTTGCTTCCGGGGTGATTGATTCGTTCCAGTACTTTGGCGGCAGTCTTGCTGGAATTCTGCTTGGTTCGCTCCTCGATAAAAGCTGGGGCAGCTATTTTTATTTCATGGCGCCGTTTGGTCTTATCGGTGGTCTGCTCATGGTTTCAATTTTCGGTCGGGTAACCCTCGCTAAATCCCACTGATTTTGTAGCGGCGGTCTATCACCGTCACACTCTCTTCTCAGACCGCGGATTAAGCGACGGTCAGAGACCGCCGCTACAATGTTAAGGCCAATTGTTCGTTAGGCCGCCGGAATGCAGCAGTCGAAAGCTTTGGCCGCTCCCCCAGCCCGGCGCGGCGACAAGCAACATCGAACATCGCTTCGATCTGCTGCGCGAAGATTCCCTCACCTGTTTGTCGCACCGTCCAACGCGGATCGTAAAGACGATCGCCTCCGCGCATGTGACGGACGCGGCCAAGGACTTTCTCTTTTCGATCGGGGAAATGTTCTTCGAGCCAGCGTTCAAAAAGCGGCGCCACCGCCCACGGCAATCGCAATACGACGTGAGCAGCACATTTCGCTCCTGCTTCGGCGCATGCCGCAACGATAGCCGGCACTTCATGATCGGTGAGGCCCGGAATGATGGGCGCGACCATCACCCCGACAGGAATGCCGGCCGCGGTCAGCTGCGATATCGCTTTTAGCCGCGCAGACGGAGTGGACGTTCGCGGCTCGAGAATTTGCTGAAGTTTCACATCGAGCGACGTGACCGAAACGTTGACCACAACGCAGTCGAATGATGCCAGATCCGAAAGAACGTCGATGTCGCGTGTGACCAGTTGATTTTTTGTGATGATTCCGACTGGATTGCGGAATTTGGCGAGAACCTCCAAACAGCCGCGCGTTAATTTCAATCGCCGCTCCACTGGCTGATACGGATCGGTGACTCCGCTCATCGCGATCACCTGCGGCATCCACTTTGGAGAAGAAAGCTCCGCTTCAAGAAGTTTCGGCGCGTCCATCTTCACCATGATTTTCGACTCGAAATCGAGCCCGGCCGAAAAACCCAGGTATTCGTGCGTCGGGCGCGCGAAGCAGTAAATGCAACCATGCTCGCAACCGCGATATGGATTAACACTTCTATCAAAGCAGACGTCCGGACTGTCGTTGCGTGCGAGAATCTTTTTTGTTCCGTCCCGAAAAAATTGCGTTGCGCGTCGCGGTCGTTCCTCCGTTGCGGCTACCGGATCGACGACATCCACATCGGTCACGTCGACGTGCAGTTTCTCGAAACGATTTGCAGGGCTCCACGAAGCGCCTCGGCCATGTATCGGCTCGACACTTTGCGCCGGCTCCTTGATCACCGGCTTGTAATTATTCTTTTTCGATGGCCTCGGCACTAAATAAGTTCACATGAACATATTGGCCTGTCGAGTGCAATTCGTTGCCGATTGCATCCGGCGTGCAATTTTGTTCAAGCTAGGTAGGGGCGGTTTACCGAACCGCCCGCGGGCGATTGAGGTCAATCGCCCCTACCTATGAAACATGGAGGGGTGGTCGAGTGGTTGATGGCTCCGGTCTTGAAAACCGGCAGGCCGAAAGGCCTCGTGGGTTCGAATCCCACCCCCTCCGCCAATTACCTCCCTTTCGCCAAAATCCACCTCGTCGCCAAAAACGCGCACATGATTCCGAGAAGTGCGGCGAAAAGAACATCGGAAAAATAATGGGCGCTGACATACATGCGCGAAAAACCGATCAGCAACGGAATAGGCAAAAGCGCGAGACCAATGCGGAGACTGACAAAAAGCAGGGTTCCGAAAAATGCGGTCGAGGCCGCGGTGTGGCCGGATGGAAATGCATGAAACTTCGAGCTGAAGCGCGGCCCGTTCCAAAACGATTCAGTTCTCACCGATGGCCGTGCACGACCGGTCGCGATCTTAATAATGCGCGCGGAAGCGCCGGCGAGGAGACAGGCAACGAGCATCGTAATAAAAATGCGCGTCCATTTTTCATTTCCGCGCCAATACGCAATCAGAACGAGAACACCACCAAGCGCCGCGTGCTCTGGCCAGTCGCCCCATCGACTGACATTGCGCATGAAAATCCGTGTGCTGCGGTTTTGATGATGCGCAATCCAGCTTTGTACCTGAAAATCAAAGTGAAAGGCGCAAACGAGAGCAATGGCGCCGAGCAAAAGAAACAGGATCGCGCCGACCCACGCCTTCTTTGTCACAACGGAATTTCCCGTTTGTCTTTCATGCGCCGCTATCTTTGAATCGCGCTTTGCAACCTGCAATCCGCAATTTCGTCCTTCTCTTCGTAGGCTGCCTGCTTTTTCACATTGCCGGTACGTGGAGTCTGCCGCTGATCGACCGCGACGAGCCTCGATTTGCTGAGGCTGCGCGCGAGATGCGCCAGCGCGGCGACTACATCATTCCCTATTTCAACGATCATTACCGATTCGATAAGCCGCCGCTCACATATTGGTTTCAAACGCTGAGTTATCGCGCATTTGGCGAGAATGATTTTGCCGCGCGTTTCCCCTCTACAATCGCAGCCGCGCTAGTCGCTGTTTTGCTTTTTGCCTGGAGTTGGCGAATGCAAAGCGAACGTACGGGCTGGTGGGCAGCGATTATTTTTACGCTCTGTCTGCAAACGTTTATGCACGCAAAGGCAGCCGTGGCCGATATGTGGCTCGTGCTGTTTGTTACGGCAGCGCATTGGGCCGGATATGAATTGTTGTTCGGCTCGTTAGGCAATCGTGTTTCGTCGGCGCGACCGGCGGTCGCGCCCTACCGGCGCTGGTGGTGGATTTTTTACTTGTCGCTTGCTTTTGCGTTTCTTGCCAAAGGGCCGGTCGGTTGGACACCGCTGCTGACGGTAGCGGTTGCAAACTTATTTCTGCACGGGGTGAATTTATCGAAACGGTTCGCGTTTGTTCGTGGCATCGTATTGATGCTGGCAATTGTCTGCCTTTGGGGAATTCCCGCACTAGTTCGGACACACGGCGAATTTTTCCGCGTTGGAATCGGTCATCATGTTGTCGCCCGTTCGCTCGCTACGATGGAAGGTCACGGTGCAAACTCGTTAGGCATTTATCTTCTGACCCTGCCGTTTTATTTCCTTACGGTCTTCGCGAGTTTCTTTCCATGGTCGATCAAGTTGCCCTGGTTAACCCGTAAACTGTGGCGAGAGCGAGATGCGACCGATAACTATCTGGTCGCTGGAAGTGCGATCATCTTTCTGATCTTCACACTCGTGAAAACAAAGCTTCCGCATTACACATTGCCCGCGTTTCCGCTAATCGCGCTTCTACTCGCGCGACATTGGTCGCGCGAGGAAAACGCCGAGCGAAGTTTCAAAAGAATTGCGATCGCCACAGGCGCCGTATTTCTCGCGATAGCGCTGTGTGTTTTTCCATTCGCGGCCCAATTCTCCCCTTCGCTTCAATTGCTGAAAATGGCCCGTAACGATTTGCGGCCCGAAATGGAATTTGGGGCGGTTGGTTACAATGAGCCCAGTCTGGTCTGGTACTTCCGCAGCCGTGTAAATGGATTTCTCGATTCCGCACTGGATGCCGACAGTGCGCGAACGTTTATGGACAACAATGGAGCGCGGTTCGTCATTCTGCCGACAGAGATGACGACGAAAGTTTACCCGACGCTCCCGCCCTCGTGGAAAAGTTTTCGCGCGCAGGGCTTCAATGTGGCAAAGGGACGCGGAGTGGACCTCACTCTCATCATCAATCGCGATGTCGAACGCAGAGAGGGCGCTCCTTGAATTGTGGAACGACCGAATCGGTTTAACGTTCCTCCGCTCAAATGATCACGTATCTCGATGGAAAACTCGCCGCCGCCTTGCCCACGCAGGCTACGATCGACGTCGGGGGAGTTGGCTACGAGGTTTTCATTCCTCTTTCGAGTTACGACAAACTTCCGTCTCCTGGTCAACCCGTTCGAGTCCTGACTCATCTGCATGTGCGCGAAGACGCGCAAATTCTCTACGGATTCATGACTTCGCCGGAACGCGATCTTTTTCGTTTACTAGTCAATCACGTAAGCGGGATCGGGCCAAAACTCGGGCTCGCCGTTTTGAGCGGAATGAGCGTGAACAATTTTAAGAACGCGGTGGTGAATTCTGACGTCGCGTCGCTTTCAAAGATTAGCGGACTGGGAAAAAAAACGGCGGAACGAATCGTTCTGGAATTGAAAGATAAGGTGGGCGTCGCAGCTGCATGGGAAGCGGCAAGCGCAACACATGCGCCGACACCGGAACAGGAGCAGGCGAATGAAGCGGTGCTGGCGTTGATTGCGCTCGGCTACAAGCAAATCGAAGCGCACAAGACTATTCGCGAGCTTCAAGAAAAGGAGCGCGACATCAAAAACGCTGAGGACCTGGTAAAGATGGCGTTGAAACGAATGGCGGCTGGACGATGACAACAACAATTGCGGAAGAAGACAAACTGAGCACGATCCGCGGCGCGGTTCCAGCCGAAGGACTATTCGCGGAGAAAGACTTTCTCCTCTCGCCGGAACCTTTCGCCATCGAACAGAAGTTCGAAAAGGAACTTGAGCAACTCGGACATCGTCTTTGTGTTTTTCAGCGCGCTTGCAATCAGCTCTACCAGCAAAGTGTTAAAGGAAAACAACCTGCATGGGTGGCGCGATACCTTGATGCGGGAAAGCCGCCGGAACTGGTGGAGTTCTCGCGACGGAAAGAGTTTCGCGACGAATTGCCAAAGGTCATCCGGCCCGATTTGGTTCTGACGGAAGAGGGTTACATCATCGCCGAAATCGATTCCGTTCCGGGAGGAATCGGACTGACGGGGTGGTTAAACGAAACGTATACGAACGTCAGTTACGATGTGGTCGGCGCCGCGGACGGAATGCTCGACGGTTTTCGCGAGGTTCTGCCGAAGGGAGGCGATATTGTTATTTCAAAGGAGGCCAGCACATATCGACCCGAGATGGAGTGGGTTTCAGCACGACTCAACGCGAAGCATCACGAATTTGAGTGGAAAGTTTTCGAAGCGGAAAATTATGAGCCGCAAACTGGAAGAGACGTTTATCGTTTCTTCGAATTGTTCGATCTTCCAAATTTACCTCGCGTGGGTGAATTGATAAAGGCGGCGGCGGAAAATCGCATCACTGTCACGCCACCATTTAAGCCGTACTTGGAAGAGAAATCCTGGTTCGCACTTTTTTGGATGCAACCACTCCGTGAATTTTGGCGCCGCGAACTTGGCGAAAAATATTTCATCAAACTGCAGGAAGTCATCCCCTACAGTTGGCTGCTCGACCCGACGCCTTTGCCGCAACATGCAGTGATACCGCGACTCGAGATTCATGATTGGCTCGAAGCGGCAAAGTTCAGCCAGAAAGAGCGCGATCTTTTGCTAAAAGTGAGTGGATTTTCACCGCTCGCGTGGGGCAGTCGTGGTATTGCGCTTGGTCACGATCTGCCGCATTCCGAATGGCAGCAACGAATCGAGCGGGCGCTGGCAACTTTCGAAGAATCGCCCACCATCATGCAGAAATTCCACAAGGGTCGGCTGGTGGAACAACGTTATTGGGACAGAGAAACCGGCGCGCTAAAGACGATGCGAGGGCGCGTGCGGCTCTGCCCTTATTATTTTGTCGAACCGGACAAAGTCAGATTGCGCGGTGCACTAGCTACCATTTGTCCTGCGGATAAAAAATTACTGCACGGAATGAGCGACGCGATTCTTGCGCCGACAATGGTTACCTAGGGCGGTGGTAAAACCGGTTCTTCGTCTGGTGTAATTGGTCCCTGCGGTTCAGGCCTTGTCACAGTTTTGGTTCTCCGCACTTTCGTGGTCGTGCTTATCGTTGTCGTCTGAAGCGGGGGCTCGTAATTCCGGTCCGGGCGATAGAGATCGCGACGGTTGGACGAAGTGGCGCACGAGAAATTTACAAAAAACAGCGCGCAAATAAGCAGCCACCGCATCGCCCAATACGAGCAAATGCACCCGGGGATGTCAAACCGACGAGTTCGGGCACCCGTTTGTCATGCCGAGCGATATGCCAGTCCGGCTCGGACCGAGACATCTCTTATATTCTAGCAGTGAGAGATTCCTCGATTTCGCTCGGACCGACAGGCGTCCGAGAAATGGTGATTGCGCCCGCCCTCGTTTCGCTAAACGTTTCCATTCCGTCAGGGGCTATGGACTGAGGACTTACGAATCCCGCCAGGGCAGGAATGCAGCAACGGTAGTCTGATTCTCTTTGCCGTAGTTCTCTGGCGGATTTTTTGCCTAACGAGCAGTTTGCAATTCGAAGATGAAGGTTCTTAAAACCAAAAACGTGCGCTTCGCCGACGTTGCAGAGAAAGCTGGCCAGGCCGAGGTTTATACGCTCTGGCAAAAACCGAAAGCCGACCGTCACCTGCAATCGTTAATAAAAAACAATCGTGTCGTGACAATCCTGCAAAGCGAAAGCGGAACGGATTTTGGACTCGTGGGATTTCGCGAGGCAAAAGGCGCGCGTTATCTGATTTTCCCCAAATCGCTAAAGCGTTTTATCGATTGCCGCATTATTGGAATTAAATGGGACCTTGTTCGAAGTTAGCCTGGTGAGTGCGGAGAAGGATTCGATGGAGTTGAACGCGGACGAAATTGCGCGCTATTCGCGGCATTTGATCATGCCCGAAGTTACTCTCACCGGGCAGCGCCGGCTGAAAGCAGCGCGCGTTTTGTGCATCGGTGCAGGGGGGCTGGGTTCGCCAGCCGCGCTTTATCTGGCTGCGGCGGGTGTTGGAACAATCGGCCTGATTGATAACGACGAAGTCGATCTTTCAAATCTGCAGCGTCAGATTTTACACGGAACAAAGGATGTCGGGCGATCGAAGCTGGACTCGGCGCGCGAGCGTCTGCATGACGCCAACCCGCACGTTGAGACGATTCTGCACAAGGGTCGATTTTGCAGCGAGAACGCGATGACGATCGTGGACGACTACGACATCGTGGTGGATGGGTCGGATAATTTCCCGACGCGTTATTTGTCGAACGATGTTTGCGTCTGGGCGCGCAAACCAAATATCTACGGCTCCGTTTTTCGTTTCGATGGCCAGACTACGGTTTTTGCGCGGCATCTGGACGGACCATGTTACCGCTGTCTTTTTCCCGAACCGCCAGCGGCAGGATCAGTCCCTAATTGTGCGGAAGCCGGTGTCCTTGGCGTGCTTCCGGGGATCATCGGCGTGTTGCAGGCACTCGAGGCAATCAAATTGATCATTAAGGTGGGCGAGTCGCTTGTCGGCCGGTTGTTGTACTTCGACGCGCTGAAAATGAAATTTCGCGAATTTAATCTCCGGCGCGATCCGGAATGTCCCGTGTGCGGAAAGAATCCGACTGTCACCGCACCGATTGATTACGAGGAATTTTGCGGAAGCGTTGCGCCTGTGCAGGAAGTGCCGAGCATCACCGTTCGAGAATTGAAACGAAGAATGGATGCGCGGGAAAAGTTCTTGTTGATCGATGTGCGCGAGCCTTTTGAATACGAGATCGCAAAGATTGATGGCGCAACGCTGATTCCGCTGGGCGAAATCGCGGCGCGTGCTGAGGAATTAGAAAACGGAGAAATCATTGTTCATTGCCACAGCGGAGTTAGAAGTGCTCAAGCGGTCGATCTATTGCGCAAAGCTGGCCGCACGAACGTTTACAATCTCGAGGGCGGGATTGAGGCGTGGTCGGAAGAAATAGATCCGAGCGTTCCCAAATACTAATACTGCGCTGCGGAGAGCGCTCGCGTGAGTTCGTCACGCGTTGGTACATCGCGCCAGCGACGAATCAATCGGCCGCGGCCGTCGAAAACGAAAACGGCAAACTCAGCCGATGCGGGCAGCATACCCAATTGCTGAACCGCTGAACCGTCAAAATCTGCGACGGCGAAAAGATCGGCACGAGCAGAGTGCCCGATTTTTCTGGCGGAATAGCGTGGTTGCACCGCATCAGCTTCCCCATGGAAGCGGCGGCGAACGATAGCGACGATGATCCCGCGAAGAAACGGACGGATTTGATTTTGAAAATTGATCACCGTGACACAACGATAATGAGGGTGACCGACATATTGATCGGGAACGTTGTTTCCAACGAGATGTGCTTTTGCTTCCGTTTGCCTCGTCGTGACCGTGAGGAGAGTGGCGCGACCATCGCGCAGGGAAAATTGGCGGCCCTCAACGTCGGTGAAAGTTAATGGATAAACACGCCCTGGTTCGAGATCGACCGCGCCTGCGAGCGTTGCGAATGAAAATTGTGCTGCCAAAAAGAATTGAAGGCAGCGAAGATTCATGCGTAAGCACGTTGACATGATTGCACTCGACGACAACTCAAAGCGGCGCGCCAGCATCGTTGCGCTCGTATTGATTTGTGTGATCAGCGTTGGCGGAGGTTGCAATCGAATGACTGCACCGCGAGCGACGCAAGTCATGAAGGATGCGGACGCGAGCGTTGCGGCCGGCGATTTCATTCACGCGATCGGTCTCTATGAATCAGTTCTTGATGGATCGTCCAGCTCGGCCGAGGTGCATTATCGTCTCGCATTACTTTACGACGACAAAATGAATGATCCGCTCCACGCGCTGCATCATTTCAAACGTTATCTCACGATTGCTCCCGACGGCGCGCACGCCAACGACGTCAAGAATTTCATGAAGCGCGATGAGCTCGCGTTGCTCACGAATTTGTCGGGCGACACCGTGGTTCCGCGGGCGGAAGCGGCGCGGCTGCGCAACGAGAATCTCGCCTTGCGAAAACAAGTGGAAGATGAGCGCGTCCTCGCGCGCGGCGGATCAATCGAAAATAAGTCGCATGACAAACATGCGAAAAAAGCAACAACCGAAAAAAAGTCCACATCCCACGGCAGCAGTTACGTGGTGAAGTCCGGCGACACGCTCGCTTCCATCTCGCGGAAGTTTTACAAGACGTCCGGGCGATGGAAGAAGATCCGCGATGCCAATTCGGACAAGATCGATGATCCGCAGAACCTCAAAGTTGGCGAAACGCTAACGATCCCGTAGAGATTCCAGTGTTAGCGAATTAATGATTTGGTGATTCAGCAATAGAATATGAAGTCCATCACACGTATCGCGCCTGATGTCGGCTGGCTGCCGATCAGTTTCGTGAATGTTTTTTTCGTCGGTCACCCGGGCGGTCCGTGGGTTTTGGTTGATACCGGACTTCCTGGACGTGCCGGCCAGATTGCAGACGCAGCAGAAGCGCGTTTCGGCGGCGGCGCGAGGCCTGAGGCAATCATTCTTACGCACGGGCATTTCGATCATGTCGGGTCAGCGTTGAAGCTGGCGGAGAAATGGGACGTTCCGATCTATGCACATCGTCTTGAGTTCCCCTATCTCACGGGGCGCTCAGCCTATCCTCCACCCGATCCGACAATTGGCGGAGCGATGGCATTCTTATCGCGCTTTATGCCGGCTCGCCCGCCCGATCTCAGCTCGCGTTTGCGGGAAATGCCTAACGAGTTATCGATCATGCCGGGCTGGCAGTGCATTCCGACCCCCGGCCATTCCCCCGGCCACGTTTCCTTTTTCCGTTCGTCCGATCGCATTCTCCTCGATGGCGACGCGTTCGCGACGATGAACATGGATTCGTGGACTGGTCTGTTGACTGGTCGACGAGAACTGTCGCGGTCCGGAGCACCATTTAATTACGATTGGGATCTGACACGCGAATCGCTGAAAAAATTAGCGAGCTTGAGACCGAATGTCGTTGCCTGCGGACACGGGATTCCGATGTGCGATTCCGATCTCCCGGCGCGAATGGAAGAATTTGCACAAAATTTTCGCACGCCGGCTCATGGACGTTACGTGCGCAAGCCCGCGCGCGTTGATGCAGACGGTGTCGTTTCCTTGCCGCCGGCGCCGTTCGATCCGGTCCCGTTTGCGACTGCAGCAGGATTACTCGCGGTCGGAATCGCTTTGGGCGCGGGCTATCTCGACGACGATACGCGCTAAATGTGTTGTAGCAGAAAAATCGCAAGTTAAAAAACTTGCGCCACCCGAACGCTTAACGCAAACGAGTCGCCGGCAATGACCGGTCGCGCTGGATTTTCAGGGTAGCACGATCTTCGTTCAAGCGGGCAAAGCCATCCCTGCGACTAGGATGTCGTGCATTGCTTCTCCTGTTCGAAGCCGAGACCGTAATCTGTCCCTCGGAACCCGGAGAAGAGCGATCGAGTAAGGAAAGGAGTTCGCCGCTATTGTTTATTCTGACTGCAGGACCGGCCCCCTTATTGTTTCCGATCTGCGGCTCGTTCTCAACCCTAAGTGCCAACGGCACGTGGCTGCGAGGGAGAGTTCGGGCGGTAATATTTCCCCGAGACTGCGCAGGAGTGATGGGTGGCGAAGGCGGGCTACCGAACACCGGTGCGTTGCTGAGCGGTTGGGGATCATCCGCGCCAAGTCCGCCGAAACTGCCGTTAGCCGGATTGGGCCGTGGCCCGGTGTAGCCCGGTTGGGGCGTGAAATTATAATTAGGATCGTTAGTGTAAATCTGCGCGGGACCGCCATTGCCAGCGATCGTCACAACCCTCGTCGGTTGGATTGTAATCCTCTGCGCGGCAAGAATTGTCCCTGAGCCACTGCTGAGCGTAACGTTAGAAACGAAGTTGATTTCCCCACTGCTGCCGGGCGCATAAAGTTTCAACGTCGTATCGGCCGAGAGGGTGCCGCCGCCGATATTGAGTAGACCGTTTGCGCCGAACGCGCCCACCTTCAGCACATCTGCGTGGATACTGGCATTGTTGAATGTGATCATTCCATCTCCGTCGACCGTACTGAGAAACGTCCCGCCGACAGCATAGTTACCGCCGTTGAAATTGATCGCGGACGCGGCCGCACCGTCACTGCCGAAGATTTGAAACGAAGCGTCGTTGGTGATGGTACTGTTACCTGAGACAGAGAAATTGATGGCAGCATTGCCGCCAATTGTACCGCTCTGGCTGTTATCGATCTCGGCAGTCAACGAAGGCGCAGAAATATCAGCAGCGGTTACGGTGATCGAAGCATCCCGAGTGATGTTTCCGCCTGAACTAAATATTGCAAACTCTGCATTGCCGGTCGCGGTAAAGCTGTTCGAAACGTTCAGCGAAATGATCGCATCGCGGCCGATGCTGGACCCACCGTAATTATACATGTCGTCAAACAGAGCACCAGTAGAGACGTTGCTGGCACTTACGTTCGTCTTGGCATCTCTACCAATTATTGCCGCACCGAGACCCTGAAAATTTCCATTGGCCACACTGAAGAAGACAGTCCCCGGTGTGCTGATGTTTTGGGTAGCGAGCACATTTACAATGGCATCACCACCGACCGTACCGCCCAGGTTCGTATAAATCGCTGCTTCAAGAGCCAGCGTATCGACTCCGGGAGTGCCTGAAGCAGTAGAAGGCGTCATTATGTTTCGTGCACTGAGGGTGAGGATCGCGTTACCGCCGATTTGCCCGGCGGAAACAAAGCCAGTGTTGCTGACGAATCCCGTTTCCGTAATACGTGCCAAGATGCCAGTCTGAGCTGTCAAATCGCCGGTTACGCCGACATCGATCGTAGCATCCCCGCCAATATGGCCGCCGGCGGTGTCATTGATGACCGACTTGAAAAAGCCACCGATAGAAATGCTGTTGGCATTGACGTTAATCGCGGCATTTCTACCGATGAATCCAGCCGCAGCACCTCTAGGCCCGCTGTTAAGGATCCCGAAGAAAACATCGCCCTGAGTGTTGATGGTGTTGGGAACGGTGATGCGGATGAGTGCGTCGCGGCCTATGTGGCCACCAAGGAGATTGTCAATTTCAACGTCAAGATCAGCACTCGGAATATTACTGACGCGCAGGTTAATGATGGCATCCGAGCCGATAGTTCCGCCAGTTATCAATCCGCCGTTCTGGTCAAAGGTGCCTTGGTTCTCAATGGCAGCGAAGGCGCCCTCAACCACGCCGAAAGTGTTCGCGTCGGCCGCGTTGCCTTGTACCACAAGATTTCCCGAGATGTCGATGTTGAGAGTAGCCGCCGGGACATGACCTCCGAGGTTCGTACTGATGACAGCCAACAGATTTCCCGCAACGGAAACGCTGGGCGCAGTCAGGCTGAGGACGACATTAGACCCGATCGTTCCGCCGCCGTTGCCATCGTTCCGAGTCGAGACTAAAAGATATAAACTTTCCCCAGCGTTTTCGCCTGTTTGCGCATCGTCCTGAGTGGTGAGAGCGCCGCCGATGTTGAAAGTCAGGTTCCCACCTGAAAGGATCGACCCGCCATTGCGATTGTTGACAAAGGCAATGACGGAACCCGCCGTGAGATCTCCTCCTGTCCTCACCAAAATATTTCCCCCGGTGCCAATATGACTGCCGCCGGAATTATCAACGAGCAGAGTAAGAGCGCCACCGATTGTGGTATTTACTCCGCTGTTCACGAGAATGTTTGCACCAGTATCGATGTTGCTGGTGCGATTCGTTAGGCTGAGATCGCCTGCGATGTTAATCGCTCCGCCGGCCAGAAGCGAAATGTTAAGGCCCTCGGTTTGGTCGGTGTTGGTTTGGCTGACGCTCAGTGCATCGTTGACATTGATATTTCCATCGGCTTCGAGGCGGAAATCCGTGGTATCAAACGTCAGCGGACCGCTCAGAGTGAAATGGATATCGCCGCCGGCAAAAATAGAAATCGTGTTCGCGGACATCGACCCGGCGGTGAAATCGAAATCGCCACCAATGAATGCGAGCAGCATGTCGGTGCTCAGATTGCTGCTCAGTTTTATTCCACCTTCGCCGTACAACCGAATCTTGTTCGTAGTCGAAACATTAGACGCGAGCGTCAGAATTGAACTGGAGCCACGGGCATAAAAAGTAATCTCGCGAAGTCCGGCAAACGAGATTTCAGGTCCAAGAGTGATCGATCCGTTTTGGGTCGCGAGCAGCAACCCGCGGAGTCCCGCAAAAGTCAGAACACCGCCCGGCCCCCCCGAAGTAATGTCATTGACAGCGATCAGTCCTAAATTGACCGAACCACCCGCCGTTGAAATTTTTGGATTGCCGGTCAACTGCAAGGAATTGAACTTGAAGCCAGCGCCACCCATGTCGCCATTCAGTTCCGCATCGAAACCGCTCGCCGTGTCAAAAGCTGAAGTCGATCCAAAGATAAATGCCGACAATGGACCGTCCTCCGCCGGGCCGCGCCAGATCTTACCGAAACTTGTCTGCCCATTCGTGGTAATGGTCGGATCGGTCTGAATCGTGGTGCCGCTCGTTATCACGTAAGGATCGGGTGACGCAATTACCGTTAGCGCCCCAAACTTACCGGGAGTGGGTGTCGGCGTGGTCGGTGGCGTCGGCGTCGCAGTTGGCGATGTTTGATTCGCCTCCTCCGCCTCCACTCCCTGATCGACAGCGCTAACCACATCGGAGGGGTCGAGGTAGGCAAAACTGTTTACGGCGACAAAACCACCTGCGATTTTTAATTCGAGCTGTAACCGCTGTTCGATCTCAATCAAAGGCTTACTGGCGAGAGTTGTGTCGTAACCCGTGACAAGAAGAGAGGTCGCCATCACTTGTTCGATGTCAAAAGTCAGTACCTTCGAAAAGCTCTCGCCGTTCGTGCTTACCATTTTGCCGGGACCTAGCTCGACCGATTGACCGTTAGGCAAAATTAGATGGAACGTTCCTTCGAGACAAAGCCACTTACTGAGCACATGAGGATTGGTGGCGGTGGCGGGATGATATTCGCCGATGCCGGTTGTGCCGGTAATCGCGGCTGTGACCGCCGCCGTTTTAATGGTCGCACCGCCCGAGCCTTTCGGAACCTGAAAAAGGACCGCGCCGTCGCGCAGATTCATCGTTCGCGTTCCTTCATCGAAACTAAAAATCGTATTCGCACCGAGACGGGTAATGGTCAGATCGTTAAAGGTTAGTTCGCTGCGGGATTGCGTACCGGTGCGCACTGCGGTGCCGGCGCGAACCGGATCGTTCACGACGGCAGGACGAGGAGCTGCCTGTTCCGGGAGCAGCTTAACATCACTCACAATTTGCGTGACGCGCGCTTCCTTCAGTTGCGCAGCCGGCGCGAGCGTAAGAACGAAAAGCAAACCACCGACGATCAACACGAAATTTCCGAACAATCGTTTCATATCAGCGGTTGGACTGCGATTTGGTCGCGGACTTTTGGGCGAAATTATCCGAGGGTTGAGGCGGCACCAGACTAACGAGTGTGCCACGTCCAAAGATCACGAGATTGGAAGGGATGTAGCTGCCATTACTCGTTAGGCTAGCTTGCTTGCGCGCTTCGAGCGCAATCAGCTCCTGATCACGAAGCGGCGGAAAGGCGCTGAGCAGCCGGCACGTCCTCGCCGCACGCGCAATATCAAAATAGGCCGCTTCGGGAAGAGAGGTCGCCTTGGGGCTGGTAATCAAGATCTGGCCCGGCTCCATCAGGATTGATTCGCCAATGCGACCCGGCAAGGAAACGCGCGCCTCTCCCTCGAGAAGCAATAGCTTGATGTAAAAATTCCTGTTCCGTTCCAGGAGACAGGTAGCGCCTTTGCTCGTGACGACGATAGGCTGCGTCGTGATTTCCGCGCTGGAATTTTTCGGTATCTGAAAGAGCACCGCGCCTTCCCGGAGTTCCATCGTGGCCACCTCATTCGTTAGGGCGAGGATCGTGTTCGCGCCGAGGCGCGCGACGGTCCGATTTGCAAACGTCAACTCGCTCCGTGCCTTGGCGCCGTTGTCGATTGTACCGGCGCTGAGAATGTCTCCCATGGAAATGGGCAACGGACCGGCCTGCGTCTGCAATCGAACCTCTTTCGAGACATAGGTCACGCGCGCCCCGTATACCGCAGCCGCATTGAGATGAGAAAAATCGAAAAATGCGAAAGCTAATATTGCAAGGACCCGAAAATACATACGTCGATTGATTTACCCTTTTTCAAACTTGTCCACCTCCCTTCCTCCTCACCGGAACGAGCAGGCCGGAGGAGGTCTCGAACCACGCAACTTTTTGAGGCTATGACGTTTCGCCGTCAAGCCCAAAGCCGCTGGAAACGAAGCGGCTTTGATGATGCAGAACGCGAATTATTGCCGCAAGCGATTCAGCGCCCCGGGAGTGTCTACTCTGCCACGATCCGCGACCAAACGGTCGGGGACATTGTTCTTTCTCCCAAGATGGCGCCCATGACCCTGCTGTTTGGAAGGCGGAATCATGATTTGTTTGCCGGCCGCGGACGCGGTGCGATCGAGTAAGGAAAGTAGCTGCCCGCTATCGCTCACGTTAATCACCGCACCGGCCGGCTTCGCGCGGCCGCTCCTATTCATTTCTGACGGCACACGGGCATGCGAGTGAGTTGGAGAATTAGCCTTTGCCGTCGACGAACCATGGAGCGGGTGAATGCTGAAAACATCGAATGGAGGCGCGTTGCTCAATGGCTGAGGAGTATTCGCACCCGCTCCGCCGAACGTGCCGCTCGTTGTGCTATTCCCGCCCGACCCGCTGTAATTCGCGTTGTTTGTATAAACATCGGCGGGATTCGATCCGCCGATCGTAACCGTCTTACCGTTGGAAATCGTGACGGAATTAGCGGCGAGAATTTTCGTGCCGTTGCCGCCGAGCGTGACATTGTCGATGAAGTTGAGCTGACCATTGCTGCCCGTTGCATAAAGTTTTAACGTCGTATCGGCCGAGAGAGTGCCGCCGCTGATATTGAGCATCCCGTTTGCGCCGAACGCTCCAACTTTCAGAACGTCGGCGTGAGCGGTGACATTATTGAATGCAATTGTTCCGTCGCCATCGATGAAGGCGAGGAACGTCCCACCGGCATCATAACTGCCGTCATTAAGATTGATCGCGGCCGCCGCTGCATTGTCGCTTCCAGAAATTTCAAAACTGGCATCACTGGTAACGGTAACGCTGCCGGAAATATTTATATTGATGGTGGCGTTCCCTCCAATGTTGCCACCGCCGTCATTACGGATTTGAGCAAAGAGAACTCCATCGGTGGAGATATTGTTACAGCTCACGTCGATCGTGGCATCCGAGCCGATAGTCCCGCCGCCGCCGCCGAATATATCGTTATTTAAAATGGAGAACTCGACTTCGCCTGGCGCGTCGATATCGCCAGAAACGCCAATGTTAATGAGCGCGCTCCCGCCGATGCTGCCCCCGTCGTAGTTGGCGATGGTCGCGCCAAACAAACCGTCCGTCGCAGTGGAAAGAATACTGGCCACGTTCACGTTGATAGTAGCGTTACCCCCAATTGCCCCGCCAAATTGATTTTCGATTTGAGGGAACAGAGAACCAGAAATAGCACTTGCGCTCAGGTTGATCGTTGCATTTCCCCCGATCGTTCCCCCCGTGCCCGTGCCCGAGGTATTAGTGTTGAAGATTTGGATGTCAGCGCCGCCTTGCGTGGTGATGTCGCCGGAGAGACCGAAGTTAATGACCGCGTTTTCCGCGATCTGGGCGCCATCATAGTTTAAGATGAAAGCGGAAAGAGAATTATCCGCATTCACATTGGCCGCGTTCACATCGATCGTAGCATTTCCTCCGATCGTTCCCATACCGCCTCCAAATCCGCTATCGATTGCGAAAGTCGCATCCCCCTGAATGCTGATGTTGCCGGAGAGGCTAAAGTCGATAAGAGCATTCCCCCCGATACTTCCGCTGGTGTAGTCAGAGATTTGCGCGAGAAAGATTCCGCCGGTGATATTAGCCGCGCTCACATTCATCGCAGCATCAGAGCCGATTACACCAGTGACGTTGAAAATTTCGAAGCTCGCGCCGGCCTGAGCGCTCATATCACCTGATGCATTAAAGTTAATGATCGCATCCCCGACGATGTTGCCGCCCAAATTGTTGATGATGATGACGCTCTTCTGAAAAGCACCCGAAGATATGTTGGCCGCGTTCACGTTAACGGCGGCGTTGCGTCCAATGAATCCCCCGGGAGCGCCGCTAGATGCATCGGCATTGTTAAAGATCCCGAAGAATGCGCCGCCCTGAGCAGCGATATCGTTTGCAACGGTAACCTCGACGATTGCATCGCGGCCGATTTTGCCATCGCCGTTGTTAAAGATGGCAGTTTGAAAAAAATCACCACTGGAAACATTCCCCGCGCTTAGACTGACGATGGCATCCAAGTCGATAATTCCGCCGCCCAAGAATATTGGGTCGCCGTTGGCGCCGTTGGTAAAGCCAGTGTTTTGAATATCTATTATTGCGCCACCCTGAGCGACTAAGTCACCAGCTACATTGACGGTAAGCCTAGCGCTCGGGATGTGCCCACCGGCGTTCGTACTGATATCGACGTCGAGAAATCCGCCGATGGAAAAACTCGCGGCGTTCAGCGTGAGAACAACATTCGAGCCAATCGTCCCGCCGCCGCGGCCATCGTTGCGGTTCGACGTTATGAAACTGGCGTCGCCCGTCGTGGTGAGAGCGCCGCCAATGTTGAAAATCATATTACCGCCCGAGCCAATCGACCCGCCGTTGCGGTTGTTGATCAGGGCATCAATGGAGTTTGCAGTCAGGCCGCCTCCGGTCGTAAAGGAAATATTTCCCCCAGTGGCGATGCGACCGCGATTAGAGTTATCGACGAGAAGCGTAAGCGCGCCGCCGATTACTGCTTCGCCAGGGTTCGTTACGGTAATGATGCCGCCAGAACCAATTGTCCTGGGACGAGTCGTTAGGCTGAGATCTCCGCCGATATCCAGTGAGCTGCTAAGAGCTAAATGCAAATCTCCGCCAGAGATGATGGAGATTGTTTCCGCGTTGATTGAGCCGCCGGTAAAATCAAAATCGCCGCCCGTGAATGCGATCAGATCCTGGGTGCTCAGATCGCTGCTCAACTGGATACCGCCTTCTGCGTACAATCTTATTTTGCTCGAGGTCGAAACATCGGCCGCAAGGTTAAGAGTGGAACCGGACCCGCGAGCGTAAAACGTGATGTCGTGAAGACCGGCGAACGAAAGTTCGGATCCGAGATCGATCGACCCATTCTGCGTCGCAAGCAGAAGGCCTCGGATCCCAGCGAAAGTGAGCGTTCCCCCTGGACCACCTGAAGTGATGCCGTTTACCGCGATCAGCCCGAGATTGATTTCGCCGTTTGCCGTGGAGATCGTCGGATTCCCGATCAATTGCAGTGAAGTGAACTTAAAGCCGGCACCGCCCATGTTGCCGTTGAGTTCGTCATCGAATCCGCTTTGACTATCAAAGGCGGACGTAGACCCGAAGATAAATGCCGACAAGGGGCCGTCCTCCGCGGGCCCGCGCCAGATCGTGCCGAAGTTCGTCTGGCCGTTGGTAGTGATGGTGGGATCGGTTTGAATCGTTGTTGCGCCACTAATCACGTATGGATTTGATGCAATAGTTGAAGGCGCGCCGAATTTACTTGGTGTGGGCGGGACGCTTGGACCCGAGGGAGAACTTTGCGCTGCCTCTTCCGCAGTCCGCGCCTGTTCGACGGTGTCGGTTAAGGTGCTCGGATCAAGAAGATCGAAAGTGTTTTGAGCGAGCAGGGCTTCGGACTCCTTCAATGCTAGCTGCCTCTCCTGTTCGATCTGAATCAAAGGCTGACTGGCAAGCGTCGTCGTGAAACCAGTGACCAGGAGCGAGCTTTTCATTACCTGCGCAATGTCAAAATTCATCACCTTTGAAAAATTCTCGCCACTGGTCGTCACCATCTTCCCTGGACCCAGCACCACCGATTGACCATTGGGCAACGTGAGATGGAACGTTCCTTCCAGACAAAGCCACTTGCTAAACGGACGAGGACGCGCGGCACTGGCGGGATGATATTCGCCAATCCCGGTAGTGCCGGTAATCGCAGCGGTCACGGCCGCCGTTCTTATGGTCGCACCGCCCGAGCCTTTCGGGACTTGAAAAAGGATCGCGCCGTCGCGCAGATTCATCGTTCGCGTTCCTTCATCGAAACTGAAAATCGTATTCGCACCGAGACGCGTGATGGTTTGGTCGGTGAAAGTCAGCTCGCTGCGAGACTGCGTGCCAGTGCGGACCGCAGTCCCCTCGCGAACGGGATCATTCACTGCTGCTGGACGCGGAGCCGCCTGTTGCGGCAGCAATTTCACGTCGCTCACAATTTGCGTCACGCGCGCCTCCTTCAATTGCGCAGCCCGCGATGAGGGAAGAACGACAAGCAGTAAACCGAGAACCGACGCGACGTTTCCGAATAATCTTTTCATAGTGAGGGAATAGGTTGGGAGTTAGGCGCGCGATTCTGTGCGCAATTGTCCGCCCGCTGCGGCCGGACCGGGATGGTCGGCGTGTCCCGCCCGAAGATCGCGAGACACGCAGGAAAGTTCATGTTCTCCTAGAACCTTATGGTGAGAGCAGCGCCGCCACCGACATTGGCAACGGAATAATCAAAAACGCCCTGGTCCGATTGATTCCAGGCGAAGGAACTGAGGAAACTGAGAATGAACCATTCTCGAATCCGATAGTTGGCGCTCAAGCCCAATATTTCGCTCACGTCGATGCGATCGCCGACATGATAGTCGCGCGCCGCCAACCGCGCCGTAGCGTCGATGGAAAAGGAGCGGCTGAGATTTGCAGAGTAGCCGACATAGAATGAATAGTCATTTCGTCGCGGCGCGTCGGGATGAGACCAGAAACTCAGCTCAGTATCGATTCCAAGCACGATCTGCTGCGCACGCCCGACGCGAAACGGCATACTCGCGCTCAAGATGTAGGAGTGATTAACGAAGAACTCGTCGTAATCATTCGTGTCGGTCAGGCGATTGTAATCGTAACGGGCGCGCAGTGAGAGGTTGTGAAATTGCGGGAGGTAATAAGCGATGCCCGCAATCGCGTCGAAACTGGAGAAATTCAGTTCTGAGAATTTATCGTAGAGAAAAAATTGCTGCGCTACGCCTATCTCCGCGTAGAGCGTCTTCGTCAGGCGCGGCTGATAAGTGAACGTGACGCCCGGAGCGAACAAAACGTCGTCCTCTTCTCCGCTCCGCGTGAGCGCGACATTGGAAGTATAAAAGACAGGAGTCGATGCGGAGAAACTAAACGGCGAATATTCCTCCTGCCGTTTCAAAATTTGTTGTTCGCCGAGGTCCTTGTCATTCGGACTCGCGACTGCATAACCCTGTTCTTCGCCGCTCGTTGGCCCTGGACCATAGGTAGGGTTCGGTTGACTGCGCAATAACTGCGCGCGATTCACGCTTTGATCGGCATTTTGCGATCGAGCCCCTGGCGCAGCAAAATTCCACGCCACTAGCCAAAGCACGACGCAACCCCAACCCAGTTTATGAAAATTCCGGGAACGCATGGATAGGAGCGACGTTTGTGAGGCTGGGCGATTTTAGCGTCAAGGAGAAAACACGACGGTCACAGCCCGGATTCACTCCAGTGCGAGCAAATTCCGTTGCCATGAAACGAGCAGTTGCTCTTTCTGACTTTCGTCGCGCGCGATCGCTTCCAACGCATTTCGCGGCGCGATAAACGAAGGTTCGATTTTCAATTCTGCCGCCACATGGTCCCGTTGCCGCCGTAACTCTGTGGTGCGGCGGTCCATCTCCGCTGTTGGCCGCGATCGAATACCCCGGCGTTTTTCCGGCCATTCGTTTTCCGGCAATTGCATCGCCTCTTTCCCAGCAGCAAGAAATTCTCGCCGCCGCCGCGGGGAAAAATGACGAAATTCAGGAACTTCACCGGCATCGAAAGCGATGGCAGAGGCGATAAGTTGCTGATTTTGCAAAATATGAAATGGCGGCCGATCCGCTGCGCGCGCCTCGCGATCGCGCCAATGCCAAAGCGCGCGCAAGATTGCCGCGGGTCTTCCGCGCAGTGCGCCCGCTCCTGCAATTCGCCACACTTCCTCCTCATCGCGCTCACGCTGCACACTCGCTTGCGCAATCGCGCGCTGACACGATTCGCGAAACCAATCCAGGCGTTTGTGCTCACTCAGTTCGTGTTCCAATTTTTCGGCCAGCGGCAATAGATAATGAGTGTCGTTCATGGCGTACTCAGCCATGCGCTGCGGGAGAGGACGCTGCGCCCAATCCGCTTTCTGCGATCCTTTCGGCAATTGCACCTCGAAGAATCGTTGCACGAGCGCGGCCAGACTAAATTCCCGAATGCCCAAGAGTCTGGACGCTATCACCGTGTCGAACACGCGCGACGGTATGAAAGCAAAACTTCTGCGCATCAACCGCAGATCGAAATCCGCGCCTTGCAAAACAATCTCCTTCTCCGCGATCGCGGTGGCGAGGGGCGCCAGATCAAATCCGGCAAGCGTATCGATCAAGTAATCCTGCCCGTCGAAACTCATTTGCAGCAGACAAAGTTTCTCGAAGTAGGAATGCAGACTGTCCGCTTCCGTGTCGACCGCGATGCGATCGATCGATTTTAATTGCGGAAGCAGCGCGTCCAGCTGCGCGGCGCTCGCAATCACCGCAATCCGCTCAGCAAAAGTTCGGCGTTGGTTTTTGTTGCCTCGAGATTTTCGATCAACTTTTCCATCGCTTCGATCGGTGGCAGCGCCGCCATCGTTTTACGCAACATCTGCACACGCTCCCATTCATCGGGGTGATAAAGAAGTTCTTCCCGTCGCGTGGCCGACTGCAATACGTGGATCGCCGGGTAAAGTCGTTTCTCCACCAGCGAACGATCGAGATGCAGTTCCATGTTCCCCGTTCCCTTGAACTCCTCGAAGATCACATCGTCCATGCGGCTGCCGGTTTCGATCAGCGCTGTCGCCAGAATCGTAAGGCTGCCGCCTTCTTCAACATTGCGCGCTGCGCCGAAAAATCTTTTCGGTTTCATCAGCGCTTTTGACTCGACGCCGCCGGACATGATTCTCCCCTTGCCCGGTTGCATTGCGTTGTAGCCGCGCGCGAGACGCGTAATGCTGTCGAGAAGGACGACGACATTCTTCCCTTGTTCGAGCAATCGCTTCGCACGCTCCAGCACCATCTCCGCTACCTGGACGTGACGCAGTGGTGGTTCGTCGAAAGTTGAATCGTAAATCTGCGCATCGACTTCGCGCTGCAGATCCGTCACTTCCTCCGGCCGTTCGTCCACGAGCAGGATGATCAGCTCGATTTCCGGATGATTAATCCGAATCGCTTTCGCGATTTCCTTGAGCAGAATCGTTTTGCCGACGCGCGGCGCCGCCACGATCAATCCGCGCTGACCGCGCCCCAGCGGCGTAAGCAAATCGATCGCGCGGCAACTGATCGAATTCGTTTTTGCATTCTCGAGAAGAATGCGGCCCTGCGGGAATTGCGGGGTCAGGTCGTCGAACGCGGTCGATTCCGTCCATTCGTTAGGCGATTTGCCTTCAATCGCCGTCACTTCATCGAGCGTGAGCGAGCGTTCGCGATCGCGCGGTAAACGCACGCGTCCCGCGACGCGTTGCGCCGGGCGAAGATGGAATTGCTGCATGATGGCGCGCGGAATAAAAACATCCTCCGGCACCGGCAAAAAATTCAACCGCGGCGAGCGCAGGACCGCGACCGATTCCGATGTCTGCTCGATAAAACCTTCCACTGTCACCGTGCTACCTCGGGCGAGGGCGTAGCGCAGCAAATCGAAAATGTGTTGATGATGCGAGCGTCCGGGCGGCGGACGAAAATTGAAAAGACGGCAAAGCGCGTCGAACTCTCCCGGACCGAACGCCTGAATCGCATTCAGATCCAACGCTTCCGCCGGTGGTGTAGCGGCGCTTGTGTCGGTCGCATCTGTCGCTTCTTGCAGCGGCGTTGCACCTGCCGGTTCTGTTGTAGCTGCCGTTGTCTCAGCGGCAGACGCAATGGGTGTTGTCGTACTTTCGTCCATCTTACGTTTGCCACGCCGCCGAAAGCAGCTTCGCTTGCCCGGCCAAAACCGATCGCTCCCCGTTGTTCCAAACCACGTGATCGGCTCGTGCAATCTTTTCTTCGATTGGCATTTGAGAGTTAATAATTTGTTCAGCCTCCGCCCGCTCAAGACCGGCGCGGGCCATTAGTCGTTGCAATTGTGTTGCGCGCGAACAGGCCACCACGACCACTCGATCGCACAAGATTTCACCGCCGGTTTCATAGAGAAGAGGGATATCAGCAAAAAAAAGATCGCCCGATTTTCGGGATATTTCCGCCGCGCTGCTCCATTGCTGGCGGATACGCGGATGCAGAATTTGCTCGAGGGCAGATTTTTTTTCCGCGCTGGCAAACACTATCGCTCGAAGCGCCGCGCGATTCAAGTCTCCCGTCTCAGAAAAAATGGCGCGACCAAATTGCTGACGCAACAATTCCTTCACCTCCGCGTTGCTATTGGTGAGTTCGCGCGCGGCGTAATCGGCGTTAAAAAATTTTGCGCCGGGAACGATCTCGCGCAGACAATCGCAGAAGCTCGTCTTGCCCGTGGAGATTCCGCCCGTGATCCCAATAACGGGCACGTTATTTCTTATACATGGGAACCTCCGGCAAAATCGGGGGTTCGATCTGTTCCGTTTCTTCTTCCTCTTCAGTCTGGTTCACTGGCAGACCGCCGGGAGTGACCAGCCGTGCGGTCACGAAGATGACGAGGTTGCGCTTGATGTGTTGTTCCGCATTCGTACGAAACAACCGGCCCACGAGCGGAATGTCGCCAATGATGGGCGTGCGATCCTCAGTCTTCTGCACGTCTTCACGCATCAAGCCACCCAGAACAACGGTTTGCCCGTCGAACACGCTCACGCTTGTAGTCACCTTTCGGGAACTGAAAATTGGCTGATTGATGATGTTGTCAGTCAGGGTAATCGCTTGATTGGCGCCAAGAATCTGACTGGGCAGACCGAGAAAGTTCAGTAGCGCCGGGTTCACAGTCCGAATTGGACTTCCATAATTAATGAAGCCTTCGAATTCCACGACTTGCGGGACAAGATTGAGATCGATCGTAACCCCATCCGGTCCCACCACTGGCTCGACCTCTAAAGTGACACCGGTGTTGCGGGTCTCGAAGTTGGTTGGCGTTGATGGACCAACGACGGGAAGCGCGATCGTCGTGGTCGCGGAACTGCTCGTCCCTCGTCCACTAATTTCAGGGACCTTCGGTTCCGTGAACTGAGTGGGATAACGAAATTCGCGCACAATTTCGATGACCGCACGCTGACCGCTCTTCGTCGTTACCCGCGGAGCCGAAAGTAAATCGATACCTTTCTTTTGATTGAGCGCGCGAATAACAACCTGAAATTGCGGATCGGTAAAAACGCCGCTCAAACCAAAGATTCCCGGCGCCAACGCACTCGCTCCGTTAACGCCGAAGAGCAACGAATCGATGGCGTTGGCGCTGATCGCGAGATTCCCGCTCCGATTCCCACCCGTGACCGGAAATTGTCCCACCGGAATATTACCCGGCGCGACAAAGGGGAAATCAGATGGGTTGACCGCCGGACTTGTGCCGGCTGACCCGCCGCCGCCGAAGACCCGTTCATTTCCAATATTGAACTGACCGAGCAACCAATCGAAACCAAGTTCCTTCAGGTTGTTCTGATTAATTTCAACAAATTTCGCTTCGATCTCGACTTGTTTCGGACCGGAGACATTCGCTTGTTCCACGAGTGCATCGACTAATTCGAGATTGTCCTCCGTGTTACGCACAATGAGCCGGCTGCTTTCAGGGAGAAAATGCGCGCTCGCTCCCGGCGGAAATTGCACTCCCTGACTTTCGAGAAATTCTTTCGCCCCTTCGCGATTTACGAGTTGCCGTCCGCCCGTCGCTTCCTGCGTGTCTTTGCCCGTGCCGGTCGCCGCGGGCACACCCGGCGCCCCCGGAGCCGCGGGTAACGCTTGCGCCGCGAAAGCCGACGCACCGATATTTACCGACGTGCTAATGAAGCCGGGCGGCACTCGATATTCTTTGGTGAAGAGGTCGTTACTCTGCTCGCTAATCGGTATAATCGAAATCGCATACGGTTCGACTTTCACTTTCAAGCCAGCCTGGCTGGCGATGTAACGTAACGCTTCGCCGAGCGGAATTTCATTGAGCGTAATCGTGATGCGCGCATCGCCGGGCGAAATCGACGGCGGTTGCACCAGCGCTGCAGTTACTGGTGCCGGAGTGGCCGTTCCTTGCCCAGGGGAAGTGCCGGGCAGCGGCGTCGGTAATGGCTCAACAGGCGCGGCGGCTGTTTCCGACGCGGGCCGTCCCATCGGCTGTAGACGCAAAACAATATCAACACCTCTACGCCCTTCCGTCGTCGGATCATTTGCTACCGACTGTTGCCGAACAAAATCTATCGCTTCGCGAATGCTTGCATCGCGGAATTCGATTTTCGGAATAATGATTGAGTTAAGCTTGTTCGTGATGCGCGCGGTGCCGGTCACATCTTTGGTAATGGCGTCAGCTATAGGTCCAACCGCCTGACCGTATTGGCGGACCGGTTCTTCCCAGCCTTTCTGCACCTGCCAAAGCTGGCGCGAACGCGTTTCGTTATATGCCTCTTCGCCGTAGTGCGTTTTCGTCAGATCGATTCGCTCCTGGCCGCGTCGCGCCGCGGCGTTGTACGGATCAAGTGCGAGAACTTGATCGTACTTTTTCATCGCGAGATCGTACCGACCCGATTGATAGTAACCCTCGGCCTCATCTAAAAGTCTCCGCACATCCTCGACCTTCGCGATAAACTTCGGGCCGATCGTCTTATTGAAATAACCGGGCTCCTGAATATGCCGGAGAAGTTCCTCAGCCGGTCGACAATTTGGATCGTAACGATCAGAAACGATTTCGCGCGCGATCCGTTCGGCTTCCCCGTATTTTCCTTCCGCGATGCGTTGCTCCGCGAGTTTCATTCCGCTCTCGCAAAATCCGCGCACGGCTTCTTCGTGCCCTCCGCCCGTAGTCGTCCCGTCCGGCAAAAAATCGGAAGCCACACGAAAAGCCTCATGCGCGCGCGCGAAATCTTTCGCTTCCATCGTAACCTTTCCCTGCACCAAGGCAGCCTCGCCTTTGCCAATTCCGTTTTGTCGGCGGGTCACCTCGCGTTCCGCGAGAGAGTGAACATCTTGGGCGCCCAAAACACCGGAGAATATAAGAGCGCAGAAAAAGAGCGAAGCGACGCGCACAGTTTTAATCATTGTCGTGAGCTGGGTGAGGTTATTGAGTGAGCGGGCCGATCCCGATTCTTTCTTCTGGCTTTCGCGTGTCGACGATTATTGCTTTATCCGGCTGAACGTCGACCAACTTATATTTTATTTCCTCCTGCGGGAGCAATGAAAATTCCTGGTCCTTTCGCACCGGGAACTCGCGCGGTGTCCCCCATGAAAAAGCGAAGTTCGCCACCGATTCGGGCGAGATCGCCGTTTTCTCCTTAGTAAGAGTGAGCTGCTCCTTCGTTGCTTCATGTTCGAGCAGCAATTCGGACACGTCGACGTTTGTCCCAATGCTGTTGACTTCGAATTTCTCGGTGAACTTTACGATATTGAACTCCGTGCCGCGAATCGTGTCGCCCAGTTTGAGAAATTGCGTCGGCTCTTTTAGATCCGTCGTATTGATCCCGAAAGTGTCCTCGACCCACGAATCGAATCTCATGCGGAATGGCTCGCGCGTGAATGATTTCATTTTCAGCTTGGTCAGATATTCGGGGTGCGAGCTCTTGTCCGTAGGGTTGGAATGAAATTGCCACTCGTCCAGGTTTGTGAATCCATCGCCATCGGGGTCCTGCGCAAGCACATCGGCGTCAGCAATGGGCAAACCGAATTGTTCCAGCCACTCGTTAGGTACGGGCGGGTGAACTTCGGTGTTCTGCAACGTCGCCAACATACCGTTCGGGCCGACGAAATGTTTTTCCGGAACGAAAAGACCCGAGCGCGCACCAAAAGTCCATTGCGCGGGCTGGCGCAAAGCCTGGGTTGCTTCCTGCAACGCCGTCGCATTCGGCAACGGACCCGCCTTTCTCGGTGGCGGCGAGAATTGCAAGGCGGCGAAGTTTTCCGCAAAATGCGCCGTCTGCTGCCAAATGAACAAGGCGCAGAGAAAAAGAAACAGCGCGGCCACAAGGACAGCGAAGCGATCGTAGTTAACGCGAATCCAATCTATCATTGTCTAGCGTTCGTTAGGTAGAGAATGGTTCGTGCTGTTCGCATAGCACACGCCAGATTTTCGCACCAATTCCGAGTTTATATTTCATCACTTAAAAGGTGAATCTGACGAGTTCTATGTTCGCCGAGGTTTGGATGTGTTCGTTACCAACAATGAAATTCAACGCGGCATTCGGTTTTGCGCCTGAGACCGCGGCATCGGCGCTCACGTTCTCAGCAAGGGTCTGTTCGCGCGGCGGTCCTTTTTCTTTCTCATTCAGGACATGCAGCGTACGAATGATGTAGAGTTGTTGGTTCGCGCTCGCGATTTGATTGATGATGCGGCGCGCGGCACCCGGTGTCGACGCGAAGGTCACCTCAATGGTACTGCGCTCGACGAGTTTCGGTCCTTTGTTTGAGTCCGCTGTTCGGCCGCGCGACGGAGGTGGCGTTGGCGTCAGCGAGGCAGCGTGTTCGTCGATCAATGGCGCACGTTTGAGCGTTGTGATCGCGTCGATGTGCGCGTCGATCAGAATATCGGCGATCAATTCCACCTGCGCGAGCTGCTGTCCGAGCAAAGGCGCGGCTTCATTACTTGGAAGGGCCGCCGTAAATTCATCGAAGCCAAGAAAAAAATCCTTCTGCAATTTCACTTTATTGCCCCGCGCCTTTTCCGCCACCCTCGTAACTGTTTCGCGCAACCGGGCCTGAAACTCGTTAGGCTGCATTGGCGTTACGGGCAGCACACGCGTTTTCAATTCCTCCTTTAGTTTCCCAAGCGCCACGCCGTACTCGGCTGTCTCTGCTTTCATCGTCTGGAAGTTGGCCTCATTTGGAAATGGATTGAGGCCTTGCAGACGATTCAACTCGGTCGCGGTCTCCGCCAATTGCTCGTTCGCCCTCGTGAACCCACTTCTTGCATAAAGCAGCAAAATGATCGCGACGAGTGACGCGATACCCACGGCGGCAAGAAACGAGCCGAGGAATTTGTTCTGTTGAAACCAGTTCATGGCAGCTTCATCGGCGCGCTGAGTTCCAAGCACAGCTCGTAGGGAAACGCCCAGTCGGTGATGTTGGGCGTGGTTGGTTTAATCACGCGTGACTGATTGTTCGGATCGATTTTTAGAAATGGCGATTTGATCAGGTTGCGAAAATAATCGACCACCACTTCCTGTTGCCTGGGATTAAACAAATAGAGGCCGCGCACCAAAAGGCCGTCTATCACCGGTTCCGAAGTGGGCTTGTTCACGCCGGGTGATGGAGACGGTGTCGGTGTCGTCGCGAATCTCCCGCGCTCGGCTTCGCTGATGCCGACCGGTTTTCCGCCCGATGTCGGAACCAGCTCGGTGATCCAAATATCCTGTTTCGGCAGTCGCGAATTTAAATCTTCCAAAAGGCCGGGCCAGAAATTCCGTTCCTTGATGGCGGTGATGAGCGGCATCGCCCCGCTGTCGAGCGCGGCAATTTCACGTCGCAAATTAATCATTCGCGTCTCTACGCCGCGCATCGCGTCCACTCTTTCCTGCAAACGCTCTACCGCATGACGTTCGACGTAAGCAGCGCGAAAATAATAAACACTCCAAGCCAGTAAACCGAGGATGAAACAAGCTGCCGCCAGAAGCAGGAATGGCCGGCGCTTCGTAAGCGCGCGCGCACGCACTACGCTTGCGGGCGCGAGGTTCAATTCCATCGGACATGTCGTCGTGCTGCGCAAAGCCAATCCGACGAGCTCACCGAGAAGGTGCGCGGACTTTGAAACTTGATCCGCCACCGCAGAAGACGCGACGGTAACATTCCGGAGCGGATTGAAAAACTCGATCGGCAACTGCAATTTCTCCTGAAAGAATTCGCGCGTGTATGGGGTGCTCGCGCTGCCACCGGCAAGAAAAACGCGCTGCGGCTGCGTCCCTTGTTGTTGCGCACGATAATGGCTCATCGAGCGCATCAATTCCGCGTGCAGTCGCGTCAATGTGCCGCGCACGATCTTCGACAGGCGCGCGATATCAGGATCGGCCGGTTCCGCGTAAGCGCCACCGAGACTAACGAATCCTTCTCGCTTCTTGCGAAATTCAGCCGCCGCCAGTGGCTCACTCATTTCCTTCGCGATGGCCGAGGAAATCGAACTGCCGCCGATCGGAATGCTGCGACTGAAGATTTTGCCAGGCTCGATGAAAAGCAGGTTGGTGGTGCGCGCGCCGATATCGACCAGAAGCGAACAGCCCGTCAGATCGGGGTAATTGTAACGAAACGCATTGTAAAGAGCCATGGTCGCGACATCCACCAGCACCGGTTCTAGCCCGGTGCTCTCGATCGCCGCGTTAATCCCTTCCAGCAGATCGGCTTTTATTGCGACGAGTACGACTTGGATTTGCTCGTCCGTTCCGCCGCCAACGAGTTGATAATCCCAAACCACCTCGTCGATTGGAAACGGCACGTTTTGTTGCGCCTCGAAGCCGATGATCCGCTCAATTTTTTCTTCATCGACGGAAGGCAATTTCACGAACCGCGCAAAGACCGATTGGCTCGCAACCGCATAGTTCACTTTCCCGCGATCGATCTGTAATTCTGCTAGCATTTCGCGAATGGCGCTCGCGATCTGCGCATTGCGAGCGCCCTCCGATGCAGGATCGGCAACGATCTCGCGCACTCGAAAAGCGTGCAGAACCAATCCGCCCGCGCTTTGTCCACGAAGTTCCGCGAGCCCGACACTTTGCGACCCAAGATTAAGGCTGAGAATGCGGGCGGGCGCAGCCATCGAATGTTCAGTGAGATTTAATTTGCGGGTAACGCTCCCAGTAAAGCGGCGCGAAAGGCGTTTCGTTTTTATTTAACACGAAACCAACGATCCCCAGTTTGGCGTTGTACCACTTCGCCCCTGCTCGCACCAAGTTCAGTTCGCTTTTAACCGCACTGCGTTGCGCGATTTGCACCGCAACGTTCTGCACGGAGTTAGGTGCAAGAGCGCGGTTGTTATTGAATCGCGCTGACGCAACGGGCGGCACATACATGACGGAATGATTTTCGCGGCCGGCCGAAATGTTCACATGCGTCACCTCGCCTGTGAGAAGTTTGCCGTTGATGAGAATGAAATACTTGAATGTTAACTCGTCTGTAAATTCAGGGACTGAAACAAATTCCGCTTCCAGCTCGAGCCAAAGCTTGCGCTCCTCCGTTGGAAACTGCTCTGCACCTCCGTAACTGTATTCGGGTGCAGTGATCAGATTTTTCGTTATGCGAGTGACCTGAAACTCGTTAGGCGCGTGCGTTTGTGCTCTCGCACCGAAAGGAAGAAACAACAAGAGAACGCTTAACGAAATCGAGGACGCCTTTGTCATGACGAAAGAACTTCAGGCGCGAGTTTGCTGCGCCTGGATCTGTTGCAGCCAGGATGCAGGCATTGCTACCGATCCAATGTTCCTTTGCCACGCTTCAATCGGTCCCGGAAGTACTCGATCGTCTTTCTGATCCCTTCGTCGAATTCCACCTTCGGTTCCCAGCCCAGAATTTTTTTTGCGCGCGAAATGTCTGGTTGCCGCACCTTCGGATCGTCCACGGGCAGCGGCTTGTGCTCGATCTGCGATTTCGTTCCGATGATGCGAATAATTTCGTCGGCGAATTGCCTGATCGTCATCTCGCGCGGATTACCGATGTTAACCGGCTCGTGGAAATCGCTCATCGCCAAACGAAAAATTCCATCGATTAAATCCGAGACGTAACAAAATGAGCGCGTCTGCGAGCCGTCGCCGAAAATGGTGAGCGGCGTGTCGCTCAACGCCTGCCCGATAAATGCCGGAACCACCCGTCCATCGCGCAAACGCATACGCGGCCCGTAAGTATTAAAGATGCGCACGATGTGGGTATCGAGCCCGTGATAACGGTGATACGCCATCGTCATCGCTTCGGCGAAACGCTTCGCTTCGTCGTAAACACCGCGCGGCCCGATCGGGTTGACGTTGCCCCAGTAATCTTCCTTCTGCGGATGCACGAGCGGGTCGCCGTAACATTCCGACGTAGAAGCGAGAATGAAGGTCGCCTTTTTGTCTTTCGCGAGGCCGAGCGTGTTGTGCGTCCCGAGCGCGCCGACCTTCAGCGTCGGGATCGGCAATTCCAGATAATCGATCGGGCTTGCGGGCGAAGCGAAATGGAAAACGTAATCGATCTTTTCTTCCGGAACGAAAATGTAATTGGAAACGTTGTGCTTGATGAATCGGTAATTCTCGTTGCCCGAAAGATGCGCAATGTTGTCCGTATGCCCCGTGATCAGATTATCGATCGCGATGACGCGATGCCCTTCCGCGAGCAACCGGTCGGTCAGATGCGACCCCAGAAAACCCGCCCCACCCGTTACGACTGAAACCGGCTGCGATTCTTTCTCCGCCATGGCGCGTTTATCTAATTCCTCAGCCACAGGTTTGCGAGCAGAAACAATTCCTACCGTATCTGCAGGGGCGGTCTCTGGCCGTCGCACTATTCGGCCGCGAGGGTTCGTCGAATATTCGAATCGTTTATTACGTCTGTTAGCGGCGGTCTCCGACCGTCCCACACTCCGTCCCGCGACCGCACGGCCGGGAAACTGCTAAGAAGCGATATGGGATAACGATTTGCTAAAATTTAAATGTCCGAAATCGATCTAATTAAGCTGGCCAGGTCCTTCAAGGAACGGCGCAATGAAGCGGATCCGAAGGCGCGAGAAGTTCTGAGCGAATTTATACGCGTGGCCAAGTCGCTTCCCGCAGATTCTTCGGCATGGCATGAGGTTATTGCATTGGATCAAAACTGGCGCGATACCCTTTCCGATTCTCAAGTGATAAAATATCTCCGCGCGCTTCATCCCGACCGTGCGCTCCCAAAACAGAGACGCCGGCGCTAAGGCTGGCCAGAACTGGAACAGGCTGAACAGGACGGCGAATCGCCTAACGAAGAGTTAGGTGTTTGGAAGTAGAAAAAATCGCCGCGACCTGAATCCCGTTAATCGCCGCGTTTGCGCCGGCGCACGTATGTAAGTGCGGCTGATCCGAGCAAGCCAAAGCTTACGAGCATCCAGGTGGAGGGCTCGGGAACGGTGAAATTCAACGCCCAACCGCCAGTGATACTGCCGGCATCTACGGCGGTATCATCAACGACATAAAGAGACCACGTGCCGTTTGGATTGGTGCCGTTGAAGACGGAGAGCGGACTGGCGCTGGAAAAGGCGACAGGCGCCGGCGGTGGAAAGGTATCGGCCGCACCGATATTGGTAGGCTTGAATGTGCCGGAAACGAGTGTGCCGTTATCAGGCAGGGAGAGAGGCGCGGCATCGTCCAGCGTAATAGTATAAGGTCCTAATAGGTCGGGCCCCCCACCGACATCGGAAAAGATTGTAGCCGTCTGGCCTTGCGGACCGACCAAAAGCATATCGATGTCGTCGGGGAAGCTGTGGTTGATTCCAGTGAGCGTGAGAGTCAAGTGGATGACGCTGCCCAATCCAGAGACCAGGATGGTGGACGGGTACGGTGTTGCCGCGGCAGCGTCGTTAATCGTAATGGACGCCGGATTGGAGAACGTCTGCGCGGAGAGAGACGAGACCGAGGCGAGGAAAATCAGCGCCAGAAGGGTGAAACGGTGGGGTAATCGAAGTTTCATAAGCCAGTTTGTTGATAATAAGTTCAACCAGATCGACCCGGCCCATGGCAAGCAATATTTTCCCCCATCTTCCATTAAAACTCCCGTCCGGTGCCAATAAAAACGGGCTGCGTTAGAAATAGCTGTTCCTATCTCACGGCTGCTGTGAACGTTCCGCCTTCTGGTATGCAGCCCAATGGGGTTCTCGCCCATCGGAATTTTTTTTGACGCGATGCGACGGCAGTCTGTAACAATCACTCGATATCGGGAGCGCTAAAGAAAATGCGACCCTCACAGACTGCAGCTACAGGATGACGAGATCTTTGCTCAAATCGCAGTTGCATCCGGTTCATTCGACAGCAGCTTGATCATCTTTTTCATCTATCGCTCTTATGTTTCGACTCTCCATTTTCGCTTCACTGCTCGCATCGTTCCTTCTGCTGCTCGCTTCCGCTTCGGGGCAAAAATTGCCGGAGACGACACGGCTCTTGCGTTTTCCGGCGACAAATGGCCGGCAGATTGTTTTTTGTTACGCAGGTCAACTTTACACGGTCGCCAAAGAGGGCGGAGTCGCGCGTCGCCTAACGAGTGGTCCCGGCTACACTTCCTTTCCGCGTTTCTCACCCGCTGGCACGCAACTCGCCTATACTTCGCAATACGACGGGAACACTGAAGTCTATGTGATGCCCGCGGACGGGGCGGCGCCGAAACGCCTCACCACCACGGCAACCCTGGGACGTGATGACGTTTCCGATCGCATGGGACCGAATAATATCGTGATGACGTGGGAGAACACGAAGCCGCTGGTCGTGTTCCGCTCGCGCATGAAATCGTTCAACTCATTCATCGGCGATCTTTACACCGTAGGAACGGATGCGGAATTACCGAAGCAGCTTCCAGTGCCGCGCGGCGGGTTCATGTCGTTTTCGCCCGACGATTCGAAGATGGCTTTCAACCGCGTCTTCCGCGAGTTCCGCACCTGGAAACATTATCGCGGTGGCATGGCAGACGACGTTTGGATCTATGATTTCAAAACCGGCACGACGGAGAACCTGACTAACGACCCATCACAGGACATTTGTCCGATGTGGGGCGCGGATAACAAAATTTATTTTGTGTCGGATCGCGATGGCCGGATGAATCTTTTCTCGATCGACCTAACGAGTAAAGAGACGAAACAGCTTACCAGCTTCAAGGACTTCGATATCAAGTTCCCTTCTATCGGCAAGGACGCGATTGTGTTTGAGCAAGCGGGGCTCATCTGGCGATACGATCTGGCGAGTGGCCAGGCCACGCCGGTGCCGATAGAGGTTAAGGAAGACTTTGCCTCCGGGCGTGCCGGCCTGGTCGATGCAGCAAAGAACACGCAATCCGTTAGTCCCGCCCCGGATGGGGAACGCGCGATTGTCGTCGCACGCGGCGACCTTTTTTCCGTACCAGCAAAAGACGGGACCCCACGGAACCTAACGAGGACTTCCAATGCCCACGAACGCGACGCTGTCTGGTCCCCGGACGGAAAATGGATCGCCTACAATTCGGACGCGACGGGTGAAAACGAGCTTTACGTCCGGTCGCAGGATGGCAAGGGTCAGCCGCAACAGTTAACGAACGGCGCGGACACTTACTATTATCAAGCCATCTGGTCGCCTGACAGTAAGAAGCTGCTTTGGAGCGATCGTTTGCAGCGGCTGCGTTATATCGATGTCGGCAGCAAAGCTATCACGCAAGTCGATCAGGATAAGTACGGCGAGATCAACAATTACGATTGGTCGCCCGACAGCCAGTGGATCACGTGGTCGCGACCCGAGGAGAATCAATTTTCCAAAGTTTATCTCTTCTCCACTGCAGGCAAAAAGCCCGTGGCCGTGACAGATGATTGGTATTCGGCAACCAACTCTACCTTTAGCGATGATGGTAAGTATCTAATGCTGACGTCGAGCCGCGATTTTAAACCAACATTTGGCACGACTGATTTTTCCAATGTTTATCGCGACCTTGACCGGGTCTATCTCGTCACGCTTGCGAAAGAGACCGAATCGCCGGTGGCTCCGCGCAGTGATGAAGTAGGAAAAGCGGAGAAGAAGAAGAAAGATAAAGACGAAGAAAAGCCTAACGAGAAAAAGACCGACAAGAAGGAAGCCGAACCGAAGAAGCCCGTGGTCGTCAAAGTAGACACCGACGGCATAAGCGGCCGCATCGTTGGTCTCGAGATCGTGCCGGCGGATTACAGCAATCTTCGCCTCGTGGATAACCGCGTTTTCTATCTTCGCCGCACCGTTGCCGATGACAAAGATAGCGATGACGAAGATGGCGGCGGGGAGAAGAAATACCATCTTTGCTTCTACAGCCTGGAAGATCGCAAAGAGACCGTTCTCGGTGATGTGGCCAGTTACGAAATCACGCGCGACGGCAAGAAGATGGTAGTCAAGATCGACAAAGATTACGCCATCATCGATCTGCCGAAGGACAAGCTCGAAACCAAGGACCACAAGCTAAAGCTCGAAGGCCTCGACATGCAGCTGGATCGCCACGCGGAGTGGAACCAGATCTACTTCGAATGCTGGCGACAGATGCGCGATTTCTTCTATGCGCCCAACATGAATGGCGTCGATTGGAAAGCGATGCGCGACAAGTACGCCGCGCTGCTTCCGTTCGTTAACCATCGCAATGATCTCACCTATCTCGTCGGCGAACTAATCGGCGAGTTAAACAACGGCCACGCCTACACCGGCGGGGGCGAGCGGCCGGAAGTGCCGCGCATCAAGCTCGGTTTACTCGGCGCTGAGCTCTCGCGCGATCCCAGCACGCGCACATACCGTATCGATCGCATTTTGCCCGGCGAAAATTGGGACAAGCACACCCGTTCGCCACTCACTGAGATTGGTGTGAACGTGAAACCGGGCGATTACATTCTCGCGATCAATGGCACAGCGGTTTCCACCTTGCCGAATCTTTACGACGCACTTATCGGCACCGCCGACAAACAAGTAATCCTTCGCGTCAATTCAAAGCCGAGCGACGATGGCGCGCGTGACGTAACGGTTGTTCCTACCTCGGACGAAGCGCCTCTCTATTACCACGACTGGGTGCAGAAGAACGTCGACTACGTGAGCAAGAAAACGAATGGCACAGTTGGCTACCTGCATATTCCCGACATGGGCCAACCGGGCTTGAATGAATTCACCAAGCTTTACTTTCCACAAATTCGCAAGAAGGCGCTGATCGTTGATGTGCGCGGCAACGGTGGCGGTTTTGTTTCGCCGCTCGTCATCGAGCGACTGCGACGCGCGCTCGTCATGGTCGAGATGTCGCGCAATGGCACTCCACAAACCAATCCATCGCAAACTTTCCTCGGACCCATGGTTACGCTGATTAACGAGTTCTCCGCTTCTGATGGCGATATCTTTCCCTACCGATTCAAGGCAATGGGGCTGGGTAAACTCATCGGTAAGCGCACGTGGGGCGGCGTCATTGGTATTCGCGATCCCTTGCCACTAACCGATGGCGGACAACTTTTCCGTCCGGAATTCGCGCCTTACTCGAAAGATGGAAAGGGCTGGGTCATTGAAAGCCACGGTGTCGATCCCGACATCGTTGTCGATAACGATCCCGCCAAAGAGTTTCGCGGCGAAGACCAGCAGCTCGATAAAGCAATTGAAGTAATCGAAGAAGAGCTAAAGACGAAAGGTTACGAATTGCCGCCCATTCCACCGTATCCGAATCGCAATCCGGTGAAGGGATCTTAAAAAGAAGCGCAGCCGACTAAACGGCAAGCTCTTTCTAATGCGCCTCGCGCAGTTCAAGACCGCGCTCGCGCAGCGCTTCTTCCAAGGCGGCGCGCTGCATGTCGAGTTGAATATGGAGACGTCGCATCTCAAGCAGATTCGCGATGCGCAGGAGCACTTCGATTTGGTCAAAGGGCTTGAGCAAAAAATCCGTGGCACCTGCGCGAAGAGCATCACGCCGTGCTTGCTCATTTGCATCGGCCGTAATGACCACCACCGGCAGAAACGCCGGGCTGTGCCCAGACCGGAGCGATTGAAGGATTTCGAGTCCGCTTACATGCGGCATCATCAAATCGAGTAAGACCAGGTCGGGGGCGTAACTTTCGCACGTGTCCAAAGCGAGGCGCGAATCGGTCACGGACCGAACGTTCTTATAGCCTGCTCCACTTAGAACATCCTCGAGCAAGGCGACGTTTGTTACCTGGTCGTCGATGACGAGGATTTTCATTTTGGCATGGTGCGCGAAATCGCCATAGGCAGACATCATGTTTGCGGTCTCGAGGTCGCTAGCATTCATCAGATTATTCTTTATTCGCAGCATGCCTCGTTCCAACGGGTCGCTGCTTAGTCGGCGCTGAATCCGTGCTCGGAAACTGAAATCCCAGCTCTAATATTTAGAAATGATGAATCGATTTTTGTTAACGGCATTCGCAGTGATGGTGGCGATGCGTGGATTGTGCGCCGAACGCGCGCCGGATGCGACCGAGCTAACAGACCTCTTAAATCAGTTTCTCGCCGGCGCATCGCGTAACGACGCCGCGGTGCACGATCGTTTCTGGGCCGATGATCTGATCTATACCCGCTCGGCCGGTAAACGGATCGGGAAGGCGGACATTATGCACGATCTTAAGCCGCAGCCGGGCGAACCCGCGACCACATACACGGCAGAAGACGTTCGTATCCAACAGTACGGAACGACCGCGATCGTTGCGTTTCGTTTAGTTGGTAAGACCGAAACGAAGAGTGGCACTCAAGTCGCGAACTTCCTCAACACTGGAACGTTTCTCAAACGCAACGGCAAATGGCAAGCGGTGGCTTGGCAGGCGACAAAAATGCCGCGGCAGGAAGAAGAATCGAAGAAAGAAGTAGCGGCAGCGGAAACCGCGTTTCGTCAAGCCATGCTCGCGGATGACGTTAAGAAACTGGAATCGCTGTTGGATGAAACTTTCATTTGGACGCAGGGCGACGGCGAACAAATTACGCGACAACAATTACTCGAGGAGTTGAGATCCGGGCAGTTGAAGTATTCGAAATTCGAAACCAACAATGTCACTATCGCCGCCAACGGTGACAGCGCAGTAGTGCGCGGGAGATCCGTGTGGCAATGCAGCTCCTTTCCTGATTCCAAAATCGGCGACGCGAGTCCGTTCACGGCTTTTTATACTCTGACTTTCGTCGATAAGGATGGCGCTTGGAAAGCAGTCGCGATGCATTCGACGCGCCCCTAACGATACAATAGTGCGACGGCTGCAGACGGAGCTACAGAACATCTGCCGCTATCCATTAAGCACACAGCAAAGAACGTTTGTCATTCCGAGCGGAGTCGAGGAATCTCTTAACGCTCGCTCCGCCGATCCGAAACAACATGAGATTCTTCGACTTCGCTCAGAATGACAGATAAAAAAATGCCGCGCATTCTTTCCGGTATCCAACCCACCGGCGTCCTGCACATCGGGAATTATTTCGGCATGATCCAACGCGCCATCGCGCTGGAGAAAGAAGGCGAAACGTTTTATTTCATCGCCAATTATCACGCCCTAACGAATGTGCGCGACCCGGAAGTGCTGCGTCAAAACTCGCGCCGTGTGGTGATTGATTTTCTAGCTTGCGGCTTCGATCCGGAACGCGGCGCGCTTTTCCTGCAAAGCGACGTCCCGCAGGTAACCGAGCTGGCCTGGATCTTATCGACGGTCGCACCCATGGGGCTGCTCGAGCGCGCGCATTCCTACAAAGACAAAGTCGCGCGCGGGATGTCGGCCTCGGCCGGATTATTCACCTACCCCGTCCTGCAAGCGGCTGACATTCTAATCTACGATTCCGATATCGTGCCGGTCGGCAAAGACCAGAAACAACACATCGAGATGGCGCGCGATCTTGCTGTAAAAATCAATGAAACGTATGGCAACGTGTTCAAGTTGCCCGAACCGCGCATTCATGCGGCCACCGAAATCGTTCCCGGCCTCGATGGACAGAAGATGAGTAAAAGCTACGGCAACACGATTGATATTTTCGGCGACGAAAAAGAAACGCGAAAGCGTGTCATGAGTATCGTGACTGACTCAAAGCCGGTGGAAGCGCCGAAGGACCACGCGACATCCACTATCTTTCAGCTCTTCTCGCTTTTGGGTTCGAAAGATGAAACCGAGGAAATGCGGCAGAGATTCGCGAACGGCGGGGTCGGCTACGGCGATTTCAAAAAACAACTTTTCGAGAAGTTATGGGAATATTTTTCGCCCATGCGCAAACGCCGCGAAGAAATTCTGGCGGACAAATTGTATGTCGACAATGTTCTCGTGCAGGGTGCGCGCCGGGCAAATGAAGTCGCAAATGAAGTGATGACGCGGGTACGCGGCGCAGTGGGGTTGGATTGATTCGCTATGCCGGCCTAACGAGTAACGTAAATCAATGCGGCGAAGGTTTCGCAGCCGCTGAGGCAGAGGGTTTCTGCGGCGGAGGAATAAACGTGCGCGGAATCGGTGTCCCTGCCAGGACAGGAGTGGAAACTGCAGTCGGCTGATTTTTGTTCTTTTGCGCGAGCAATCGGTTCTTTCGGCTAATCGCATCGCTGTTGCTCGGCTGAATTCGGAGGATGGCCTCCACATCTGCCAGACCAGGGTCGGCTTTTGCCGTCAGTTCGTAGACATAGCTGCGCCCGAGAAGAGCCTCCACATTTTTCGGCTGCTGCTTGATTGCTTCCGAGTAATCAGCGATCGCGCTGTCGTTCTGCTTCAATTGCACCTGCACAAACGCGCGGTGAGTCAGCGCCTCCGCGTCGTTCCGCTTTTCCTTCAGAACATCGTTGTAGTCCTCGAGCGCTTTGTTCCATTCATTCTTCCGCGAATAGGCGAAAGCGCGGAAACGATGCGCGATCGAATCGTCCTCCTTGAGTTTCAACGCTTCGGTAAAATCGGAAATAGCGCCGTCCCAATTTTCCTTTTTGATCTGCGCCAGACCTCGTTGCCGGTAGGCGAGCGCAAGATTGTAGCGATTATTCGGATCGCCCGACCCGGCGCGCTTGAAACTTTCGATCGCCTTGTCCCAGTTGCCGGCTTTGGCCGCTTCCACGCCTTCGTGAGTAGCGGAATTGCCGCCCCCGCCGGCTTGTTCTTCCGCGGGAGGATCCGCTGATTCCTCAGTTTTTTTTGCTTTGCGCTTGGCGTGGGCCGGACTCAGCGTCAAAGCCAGCGCGATAAGAGTGGCGAAAAATAAGTAGAAGAATTTCATAAGCTTCCTGATTCTTATACAAACGAAACGAGACGTAAATGGTCTCGCAGAATTATGGACGGGCTACCCCGCGGTCAATTCGATTCAGTAAGAATAATACGAACCCGGTTAGGAAGCCGGTTGTGTTCCAGTCGACGCATTGTTCGGCAATGCGCCCTCTTCATCCACGCGCACAATGCGCATGGCGCGACCATTTTTCTCGTCCACATCGATGAGCGCGCCGCGCAATCGCACCTCGCCGTTGGCCACCGGAAAAATTGCCGGCACATTGGAAATAAAACGCCTAACGATCGGATCGATAGCGCGGCCGAGAATGGAATTGACCGGTCCGCACATGCCGGCATCGCAAAGAAAAGCGGTGCCGCCGGGGAAAATCTGTTCGTCCGCAGTCTGCACATGCGTGTGCGTGCCGATGACAGCCGACACTTTCCCATCGAGAAAGCGGCCAAGCGCCATTCGTTCGCTCGTCGTCTCCCCGTGCGCGTCCACCAAAATAATATTCGTTTCCGCGCGCATTTGCGCGACGGCCGCTTGTACAGCAGGAAAAGGGTTGTCGAGAATGGGCAACATGAATGTTCGCGCCTGCACATTAATGACCCCGACTTTCCCTTTCGGCGTTTCCAGCACAATCGTTCCCGTGCCCGGCGTGCCGGCCGGATAATTGATCGGGCGCAACAAGCGCGGCTCCGTATCGATGAACGGGATCACATCTTTTTGGTCCCAGATATGATCGCCGGTGGTAATGACGGACACGCCGGCGCGCAAGAGATCAATCGTGATCTTCGGCGTGATGCCGCGCCCGCCCGCTGCGTTCTCGCCATTGATGACGACGAAATCGAGGGCGAGGGTTTGCTTTAACTGCGGCAAACGCGCGATGACGGCGCTCCGGCCCGGTTCGCCAACGACATCGCCCAAGAATAGAATCCGTAGCATTCCCGAAGCATCGTATTAAACACTCCCAAATCCAAAGTCTGATGTTTCGTTTTCTTCGTTCGCGTTCCCTAACGATCTTGGTCGGTATCGCTGCGATTCTTTTCGCAACGCTCGGACGCGCTGCGGAAAATCTCAGCCCCCTCGGCGCGTCGCCGAGTTGGGATACGCTCGAACGATATCAGGAAACGATCACACACGATGATTTCGTTCGCTTATTAGAAAGCGTTTATTGCCCAAATAGCGCGAGCTCAGCGGTGATTAAAGTCGACCCCCAATTTGCGCGCATAACCACCGATAAAACGACGGACGCGCATTTCACGCTTCGTTTTGCAAAGAATGAAGCAGCACGACGGCCGCTCGCGCGCGCCTTCGCGACGGCGCAAACTCTTCCGCCGCGGAAACCTTCCGGTCCGCTCTCGGATTTGCGCATTGCGATCGATCCCGGTCACATCGGGGGCAAGTGGGCGCAAATGGAAGAGCGTTGGTTCAAGGTTGGCGACGCGCCGCCCGTGCAGGAAGGCGACATGACATTGCTCGTAGCGCAAATGGTCACGAAGCGATTACAGGAGCTCGGCGCGAAGGTTTCGCTGGTACGAGACAAACTCGAGCCGACAACGCGAAAACATCCGGACGATTTCGAAGCACTCGCGAAGACTATTTTGAAGAAAGGTGGCATCACACAGCCGCGCGAGGATTTCATCGGTCCGGCTGATCCGGCAAAGGAACAAAGTGTTCGCTGGAACCGCGACATTCTTTTTTATCGCAACAGCGAAATCCGGTATCGCGCCGAAATCGTAAACGGGAAGCTGCGGCCCGATGTCGTTCTTTGTCTGCATTTCAACGCTGAAGCCTGGGGAGATCCGGCCAAGCCAACGCTGGTCGACAAAAATCATATGCACCTGCTCGTGAACGGCTGTTATCTCGCGCCGGAATTGGATTTTGACGACGAGCGTTTCGAGATGGTGCGGCGATTACTTAGTCGCGCTTACTTGGAAGAAATTACGCTTGCCGAAAAATTGGCGGAAACGCTGGCGAGAAAAACGCGCCTGCCCGCCTATGAATACACCAAGGACAACGCCCTGAAAGTTGGAACGAGCGGCTTCGTTTTTGCGCGGAATCTCATGGCAACGCGTCTTTACAAATGCCCGACCGTGTATCTCGAGCCTTACGTTATGAACAGCCAGGAAGTTTTTGCTCGAATCCAAGCCGGCGACTACGACGGCACGCGCAACATCAACGGCAAAGAGCAGCCGAGTATTTTTCGCGAATACACCGATAGCGTAATCGAAGGTTTGCTCGAGTACTACAAAGCGCGGAAGTAACTACTTGCTCGTCGCAACAAAAATGTGGGAGCGGCCTTAGCGCCGCGACAGTCGGGACACTAAGGTCCCTCCCACATTTATTTCATCAGAGCCTTTTCACGGCTTCTTCGATGTCCTCCATTGTCACGTCGCTCGTTAGGCGAGCCGTACCAATCTTCGGCGTAACCACGAAGCGCACTCGTCCTCGATCGAATTTCTTATCGAATGGAATCGCGCGCAAAATTTTGTCGCGCGAAATGTCCGAAGGTAATCGCGTGGGCAAATCGAATTGCTCGAGCAGCGCGATGATCTTCGATCGATGGGTCTCGGGTAGCGCCGCTTTACGCACAGAAATATCGCACGCCGCAACAGTCCCGAGGCTGACCGCTTCGCCGTGCAGTAATTCGCGGTAATCGCCCGCCTGCTCAATCGCGTGCCCGACGGTGTGTCCAAAATTTAGCAACGCACGCCGGCCGTTTTCATCGCGCTCGTCCGCCGAGACAAATTCCGCTTTGATCTCGACATTGCGCCTAACGAGTGATTCCAGATCAATTTCTCGGCCAAATTTCGCCAACGATTCGAAAAGCTCGGTATCACAAATAATGGCGTGTTTGATCACTTCCGCGAACCCTTGGTTCAATTCGCGCGGCGGCAGCGTCCGCAGCAAATCCACATCGCAGACCACGAGTGCCGGATGATGCAGCGCGCCAATGAGATTTTTTCCGGCAGCAGTATTAATCGCCGTCTTTCCGCCAATCGAGCTGTCCACCTGTGCGAGCAACGTTGTCGGCACCTGCACGTACGGAATCCCGCGATGATAAATTGCGGCGACGAATCCCGCGAGATCGCCTACCACGCCACCACCAAGCGCGATGACAAACGACGATCGATCCGATCCCGCCGCCGTCATCTGATCGCAAATTGCACCGACCTGTTCGAGAGATTTGGATTTTTCGCCGGGTGGAATCGTGATGAGCGTCGGCTCGTATCTCGCCGAAGTTAAACTTTGTTTTACGCGATCGGCGAAAAGTCTCGCAACGTTCGCGTCCGAGATGACCGCACAGGGAGCTCGCGGAAGATGTTCGCTTATAACTTTGTCGATTTGATCGATCAACTTCGATCCGACGTGCGCTTTGTAAGCGCCATTCTCGACGCGAACCAAGACTGCGGTTACAGCCACTTCTTAAAAATCCCAGCGATACTTGGCGCTGGGATCATTTGGATCGTTAGGATTGTCATTGAGAAACATCGTCCAGGACATGGTTTCGGAATGCCAATCCGCAAAAACAGCATTAATGCGTTTTCGGCCGCTGTGCGTTCCACCTGTCGCGGTTCCCCCCGACGTCGCCGCTTTATACACTGTAATGCTCGCAGCCGGAGTCCCGCTGAATTTCACAATGCTGCCTGAAGCCTGCGCGGGCGCAAACATAATGAACGCTCCCGAATTCGCGATTTTGTCCGCCAGAATCCCGGCGACATTGTGTCCGTTCAAACCGTAACTGACCGGCGCGTTCGTGTCCTTTTCAGAAGGCGACCGCTGATCGAACGGTGATTGAAAAATTTTCCACGCCCCCAGGTATTTGGGATGCAACTGACCCATCCATGGCGCACTGGCATCGAAAATTACTCCGTCGTTATCATTCATGTACATCTGCGTCGCGAGACCGATCTGGCGCATATTATTCATGTCTTGCACGGTCCGCGCCCGCTCTTGAATTCCCGTATAAGCAGGAAGTGCGATCGAAGCGAGCACCGCGATGACGGTGATGACAACGAGAAGTTCAATCAGCGTAAAAGCGCGCGAGCTAGTTGCGTTTCTGTTCATCATCCGGCCGACCATGATCTAAAGCTGCTGGTTCATTCTTCTGTCATGTCGAGCGAAGTCGAGACATCTCTCATCGGACAGTAAGAGATTCCTCGACTTCGCTCGGAATCACAACAAGCAGCAAAGTGAAAACGTGAATGACCTTGAGTTCCCTTGACAATCAACGATGATTTTTTTGTAACTACCTTATGCCTGATCCAGTCGATCCCATTTCTTCAGCTTCGGTGCCGCCGCCTCTGCCGCCTCTGCCGCCCGATCCAGAGATGAAATCTGGAACGACTGGTTTGCCCTCGAATGTCGCCGCCGCCCTCGCCTGTATTCCGCTCGTCGGTGGACTCATTTTTTACATCCTGGAGAAACGCGACAGCTTCGTCCGCTTCTACGCGATGCAATCCATCCTCTTCGGCGGCGCTTGGTTTTTGTTCAATATCGCTTCCAAAATCATCTTCCTTATTTTTTCCTCCATTCCGGCAATAGGCGGCTTGCTCGTTTTTTTGTGGGCAGTCATCCAGGCCATCGTGCAGCTCGCATTTCTGGTCGTGATGATTATTGCGATCGTGAAGGCGTTCAGTGGAGTGCGCTGGGACATTCCATACATCGGACCGATCGCACGCAAGCAAGTCGGCGAATCGACGCTCTAAAGTAGGAGGGACCTTAGTGTTCCCGACTGTCGCGGCGCTGAGGCCGCTCCTACATTGTTATTCCCGAGAAGTTTCACGATTACTTCAGTCAGGATCAACTCATGGTCGAGCTGTGTGCTGACGAGTTGAAGATTCGCTTCCAGGCAGGCTTCCAATCCCGCAATCAGTTGGTCGGTTTGAAATCGATGTGCGTGTTGCGCTGCAATTCCGAGCGCATAAGCGTTGAGCGAGCCATCTTTTTTACGAGGCAAATGCTCTGTTGCGTTCCCCGGCAATCGATTGAGCGCGGAAATAAAGCTATAGGGCGCCGATGGTCTCGGAATCCCCTGTTGTTCTATCAAATCTTTTGCCAGCAGTAAATTTCGCACCGTTGGCAGGATGGCCACGAGCAGAAGTCCGATGGCTGATTCGCCTTGATCAAGCAATCGCCTAACGAGTGTAAGTGCGCGGCCCAGATCGCGCGCAGCCAAAGCATTGCCCAACTCAAAAATCACTCCCGCGCGCGAGAGCGGGACGAGCGTCCGCACCTGTTCCGCGCCGACGCGCCGTTCACCACCGAGATAAAGATCGATTTTCTCTAGCTCGTTCTCGATCTGGCGCGTATCGCCACCCGTGAGCAAAACAAACAAGTCGAGCGCTTCATCCTCGAACTGTAATTTTCTCTTTTTCGCACGCTCCCGGACAATCTCAGTCGCTTCTTCTTCCCAACCGCCGCGGCTTGAATCGAGGCGATCGAAGACTTGCATTTCCGCGCGTTTGGCAAGCGCTTTGTAGAAAGAGCGCCGCTTATCGAGCTCCGTTGCGCTGAGCAGAAACGTCACTTCCGGTCCGAATTCACCATCGAGAATCCCGCTTAATTGTTCGAGCGCTTCCTGCACGCTCGCTGCTCGCCCGATGACGGTGTCGCCGAGAAAATTCACATTTTTCAACCACACCAATTTTCCGCCGCCGAAAAATGGGAGCGTTTGCAACGCTTCAATGGTGGCGCGAATACGCGATGCAGCCTGGTCCACGTTGTCCGCACAACCATCAATTATTTCCAGGCCGAAATCGCCGCCATCCGGCGGAGTAAGTTTTGCCGAAAGCTCCATCGCGACGCGTTTGACTTCGCTCTCGTCGGAGCCCACAACCGCGTGAATTTGTTTTGCCCGTGACGCGGCGGTCTGGGTTTTTGTTTTCGGCACGAAGCCAATCCTAATCGGCGTCGGCTTGTTGCAAAGTAGTTCCGAAATCTTTCGCAGCGTATTCGCGAAACTTTTCTTCGAGCACGGCGAGGCTGGCGAAGCGTCCCGCATAAATACGCAAAAACGCCGTCTCGAAAGGTTGATGTCGAGCCAGAGCGTCGAGCAAGGCAAGAAAAGTCTGCCTGTCGGCCACGGCCAGAAAACGCACCAGCTTCTCCGATTCGTTATAAAAAATCGCAACCCGATCGCCTGGCGGATGAGTCAAGGCCACGAGCGTTGCAAGTGGAATCAAATCCTGCTCTGCGATCGCTTCAGAGTGCGGCTTGGCAATGTAACCGCGCGCACGCTCGTAACTGGCATGCGATCCCTTTGAAACATACTGCGCAAATCCTTCATCCAACCAGCATGGTATGCCATCAGAATAGAATCGGTGGAGCACAAGGTGCGAGATCTCGTGTCCGAGACTGTTGTTGGTAAATTTGTAAGCCGGATTGCGAACAATGAAGAGACTTCCTTGAGAGTGAATGCCACCGGTCCACGGCTCCAGTGCGCCTAACGACTGAAATTGTTTCCAATCTTCCGGTCGCTCGAAAATATAAATGTGCGATTTCGTGTCGCCCGCCGGCTGGTCGCGACCCAATTCCTTCGCGATAACGCGATAGTGGAATTCCGCTTCGATTGAAACCGGCGTGGCAACGTAACTATGAACGAAATGGTAGATGAAATGATCCGTTTCGCCGTGTTTCCATTGGTCCGAATTGATCGCGAGCGCCTTTTCACCCAATGGATTGGGATCGCGTTGACTTAGTTGCGCAAACTCGATTTCGGGAAGGCTGTTCAATCCCGAAGGAGCCTGCTTTTGCGCCCTCATCGGCAAGTTCGAAATTGTTGTGAGTAAACAGCCGCAAGCAAGCGAAAGTGGGAATCGCACTCTTCGGATAAAGCTAATCTTGTGCGAGCGTGCCGAGCATTAGGGAATTGCATCCCATAATGGTGTTTAATACTCTCGCGCTGCAGAATGAATACCCCCCTTCCGAAAAGCATTGTCGAACTGCGAGAGAGTCCGGAAGAACTCGAACACCTTTATCGCGAGAACCCGAATGAGTTTGCGGCAGCTCTGCCCGCAGCACGCGTAATCGATCGGGAATCAATTACGCTTCGCGTTTGGGAAGCGCGATTGTTCTTCAAAGCGGAGCAATCATCCATTCCTTCAGGAAGAGGAGAAATGTCCGATGGCCGAGCGATTTGGCTTCTCATTCTTCTCTGCGCAGTTTCGGGAACAATTGCGAAGCTTCCCGACATCTTTGGCTGGTTTGACGACAACAGGTTTTATGAGAGAAACGTCGCATTCTTCTTCCTGCCGGCAGTCGCTGCCTATTTCGCATTTTGGCGCGGCTTGAATTGGAAACGTCTGATTATAATTGCAGTCGGTTTTCTTATCGCTGCAGTGGCGATTAATCTTTATCCACCGCTTTATGAAAGTTCTTCGACGGTCAGATTTGACCGATCGGATTCGATCAAACTCGCGTCTTTGCATCTGCCATTTTTTCTCTGGGCTCTCGCTGGTCTCGCTTTCGCAGCCGAGCGCTGGCGCGATGTAGAAACGCGTATTGCGTATCTGCGGCTAACGGGAGAAGCCATTGTTTATTTCGCGCTAATCATCATTACAGGCGGGCTGATGACGGGAATCACGATGTCACTGTTTGGAGCGATCAAGATTGACATCGACCAGTGGTATTTCCGTTGGGTTGTGGTTTATGGTGCGTGCGCTGCGCCCATCGTAGCAACGCATCTGGGACTCGTCCGTACACGCGCCGGATCCACAATCGCGCCTCTGATTGCGCGAATTTTCAGTCCGCTTGCCCTGGTTACTCTCGCTACCTATCTCTTTGCAATGATTGTGCGCCGTCAGAGTCCGTACTCCGATCGCGAATTTCTCATGGTTTTCAATGGGATGTTGCTCGCGGTTCTCGGAATTTCGCTTCTAAGCGTTTGCGAGCGAAAACCGAGTCGGTTTTTCGACATGATTCTGTGTGCCCTTTTGCTTATCGCCCTTGCTATTGATTCAGTCGCGCTCACTGCAATTATCTATCGATTAACCTCTCTTGGCATTTCGCCGAACCGGATCGCGACACTCGGCGCCAATATTCTCGTGTTTATTAACCTGTCTGGAATTCTTCTGACTTTCGCACCGGCAGCCTGGCGTCAGTTCGACGCAAACTTATCAAAAAAATGGATCGCCCGTTTCCTGTCGGTGTATGCAATCTGGGCGGCGATCGTAGTCTTTGGATTTCCGCTGGTCTTCCACTTCAGGTAAGTCAGACCCGCGAGAGGCGATTCGCGCGCTACACGCGCGAGCGGCGACGACCGGTGTTACGCGTGTATTTTATCGGACGGCGTTTCGGCTCGATCTTCGTTAGGCCGGTGCCGCTTTTCACTTCCATGATCTGATCGCGCAACAAAGCAGCGCGCTCGAACTCAAGATTTGCGGAGGCTTGTTGCATCTCGTCTTCCAACTCGCGCAGTAGTTCGGTAAGATTAAAATCACCGCCGGCTTCCTGAATGACCGACGCCGCAATCTCGCGACCGCGCAGAATGGTGTGCAAACTTTCCTGCACGGCACGGCGCACCGTTTGTGGCGTGATCCCATGCGTTTGGTTGTACTCCATCTGTTTCGTCCGGCGATATTCGGAAATCGAAATCAACGCCTGCATGCTTTGCGTCATGATATCGGCGAAGAGAACGACTTCGCCGTTTATATGTCGGGCGGCGCGGCCGGCGGTTTGAATGAGCGAAGTCTGGCTGCGCAAAAATCCTTCCTTATCGGCATCAAGAATCGCGACGAGCGAAACTTCGGGGAGATCGAGACCTTCGCGAAGCAGATTGATGCCGACGAGAATGTCGAAGTCGGCCGCGCGCAAGCCGCGCAAAATTTCGACCCGCTCAATCGTGTCGATATCGCTGTGCAAATATCGCACCTTCAACCCGACATCGCGCAAGTAATCAGCAAGATCCTCGGCCGTGCGCTTTGTCAGCGTTGTCACGAGAACACGTTCGTTCTTTTCTACCCGTTGCCGGCAAAGCTCGATTGTTTCGTCGATCTGATTCTTCAACGGCTTGATCGTTATTTTTGGATCCAGCAAACCAGTTGGGCGAATGATTTGCTCGACTACGAGCGGTTTGCCGGGCGTGTGAACATCGAATTGATCGGGGGATTCGTCTGTGCGGGAGAGTTGTAGCGGCGCTGTTTCAGCATCCCCATTTAAGCGACGGTCGGAGACCGCCGCTACAGTTTCACCGGGCAAGACGAAGGGAACCAACTCTTCTTCACCGATGCGCGCGCGCTTGTGAGGGAAGTACCCAGTGTTGCCGACGATGCTGTTTTTAATTTCGAATTCGGCCGGTGTGGCGCTGACGTAGATGAGCTGATTCGCCACTTTCATGAATTCCGGAAAATTTAGCGGACGGTTATCAAGAGCGCTCGGTAAACGGAAACCGTAATTAACGAGCACTGTTTTGCGCGACTTGTCGCCTTCGTACATTCCGCCGATCTGCGGGATGGTGGCGTGCGATTCATCGACCACGAGAAGAAAATCTTTCGGGAAAAAATCGAGGAGCGTAAACGGTTTCGACCCTGGAGCGCGACCGGAGAGGTGCCGCGAATAGTTTTCGATCCCGTTGCAGAAACCCATTTCCTGCAACATTTCGAGATCGTATTCGGTGCGCATTTTCAACCGCTGCGCTTCGAGCAATTTCCCCTGCCCTTCCAGGACCTTGATTCGGTCATCCAGTTCTGCACGAATCGTCTGCAGAGCTCGATTCAATTTGTCGGCCGGAGTGACGAACTGTTTTGCCGGAAAAAATGTCATTACGCCTAACGACTCATGCGGATGACCAGTCAACGGATCGAACCGCGTAATGGCATCAATTTCGTCGCCAAAGAATTCAATGCGCACCGCTTCTTCATCCGCCGTCGCGGGATAAACTTCCACGACATCACCGCGGACGCGGAACCGCCCGCGCGTGAAATTCATGTCATTCCGCTCATACAGCATATCGACGAGGCGACCGAGCACAGCTTCGCGGCCGATTTGTTGTCCGCGTTTTACGGTAAGCAACATGCGCGCGTAATCTTCCGGCGAGGTGACGCCGTAGATACAGGAAACGCTCGCCACTACGATCACGTCGCGGCGAGAGAGCAGCGCGCTGGTCGCACTTAAACGAAGCCGCTCGATCTCTTCGTTAATCGAGGAGTCCTTCTCGATGTAAGTATCGGAACGCGGAATGTACGCTTCCGGCTGATAATAATCGAAGTAGCTGACGAAATATTCGACCGCGTTGCGGGGAAAGAATTGTTTGAACTCGGAGTAAAGCTGCGCCGCGAGCGTTTTGTTATGCGAAATGACCAGGGTTGGCCGATCCAATTCGCGAATGACGTTCGCAGCCGTGAAAGTCTTCCCAGAACCGGTGACACCCAACAACGTCTGATGCCGATTCCCGGCCTCGACCGATTTCAGGAGCTTCGCAATCGCCTGTGCCTGATCGCCGCGCGGTTTGTAATTTGATTCGAGCTGAAATGCCATCGCGGTACTATCGCTCAACGGGGATCAGTAAACAACGAGCGCGCCTTATTTGCGTGCCGAAGAATCAACGTGCTCACCCCAAGCAGACTTGCGGGCTCGTCCCCGTCTTGCTACTAACCTTTCGACGATGAAAATCGAGGCGCTGCGATCTGTTCCCCTTTTCCGTAATCTGGATGACAACGCGGCGTTTGAACTTTGCAATCTTCTATCGGTACGAGAAGAAGCGGGCGGAACGCCGTTGTTTTATCGGGGCGATCCGGGCGACGCCATGTATCTCATCGAGACCGGGCGCGTTCGCATCAGCGTGAAAGATGCGGATGGACATGACGCCACTCTGGTAGAACTACACGACGGCGAATTCTTCGGCGAGATGGCGATCCTCGACGAGCAACCGCGCTCGGCTGATGCTACGGCCCTGACAAGTACGCGATTGGCTGTCCTGTCGCGGAGCGATTTTCGCGAGTTCCTGCGCAAGAAACCGGATATCGCGCTCGGGATTTTGACGGCGATGATTCACCGGCTTCGCCGCACGGACGAACTTCTGCGCCACCGCGTTTCGCGAAATGTGAACGAAGAAGAAGCCGCGCGGCTGACCCTGGCAGATCGCATGGCCGACATGATTGCCGAATTTGGCGGCAGTTGGAAATTCATCATCACATCGCTCGCGTTTTTTGTCATTTGGGTGCTCGTGAACACCTTCCTGCTCACGCGCAGACCATTCGATCCGTTCCCGTTCATTCTACTGAATCTCGCGCTGAATATGATTACCGCGCTACAGGCTCCGATCATCATGATGTCGCAGAATCGACAGGGACTGAAAGATCGATTGCGCGCGGACCTCGACTATCGTGTGAATTTAAAAAACGAGCTTCTCCTTTCGGAAGTTATGCAGCGGCTTTCCGCGATCGAGGCCGCTGTCCACGCCAAGACGCCCGAGTACATCGAATCTGTCAAAACAGATTGAACGAAACGGAAAGCGGGCGCAGAGATCAATTGCCCGTTATGTCCGCTGAGTTTCCTACCGACTTGAAGATGGAGATTGGCCATGTGCTGGCCATGGACATTGTCGGTTATTCGAAGCTGCTCATTCACGAACAGAGCGAGTTGTTGCAGCGCTTAAATGAAATCGTGCGCGGCACGGAGCAGTTTCGCGCAGCAGATACACAGGGGAAATTGATCCGTCTGCCAACCGGCGACGGGATGGTCCTCGTATTTTTCAATGACCCAAAAGCGCCCATCGAATGCGCGACTGAAATTTCGACCGCACTGAAAAATCATCCGGACATTCAATTGCGGATGGGCATTCACAGCGGGCCGGTCAATGAAGTCCTCGATGTAAATGAGCGAGCAAATGTGGCCGGCGCTGGAATCGATGTCGCACAGCGCGTGATGGATTGTGGCGATGCCCGACACATTCTCTTATCCAAGCGCGTGGCTGACGATCTCGCGCCTTACTCACATTGGAATCCGCATCTGCACGAACTCGGCGAATGCGAGATCAAACACGGCCGCAAGATCTCGCTGGTGAATTTCTACACGAACGAGATCGGCAATCCGGTGCCCCCGAAGAGATGTCAGGCGGCAATGCAACAAGATGCGGCAAGATCGACAATCGCCGTTGCGTCCGCTTCTCCACGGAAAGGCGTGCTGACCTGGGCCGCGGTTTTGTTGATCTTTGTATCGAGTGTCGCTTTCTTGATTTTCTCCCGCCAGAGAGCGTCCGAAAAAGCGCGCACGCCAACGCTGGCAGCAGCCGCGCAGACAAACCCAAAGTCGATCGCGGTTTTGCCCTTCGAAAATTTAAGTCACGATCCCGACAATGCGTATTTCGCTGACGGCATTCAGGAGGAAATTTTGACACGTTTATCCAAGATTGCGGATCTGAAGGTCATCTCGCGCACTTCAACGCAGCGTTATAAAAGCGCGCCTGAAAATCTGCTTGAGATCGCGAAGCAACTTGGCGTCGCGCACATCCTCGAAGGCACGGTGCAGAAAGCGGCTGATCAGGTTCGCGTAAATGTTCAGCTCCTCAACGCGCAGAACGACTCGCATCTGTGGGCCGAAAAATACGATCGCAAGCTCACCGACATCTTTGCGGTCGAAAGCGAGATCGCGACCAAGATTGCAGACACGTTGCAAGCGAAACTCACCGGCGCCGAGCAAAGAGCGATCACGGTGCGTCCCACTGAGAATAGCGAGGCACATCAACTATATTTAAAGGGTAGGTACTACTGGAACAAATTCATGGCGCCAGGCTTTGAAAAGAGCCGCGATTATTATCAACAGGCGATCGAGTTGGATCCGACCTACGCACTCGCCTATGCTGGTTTAGCCGATTACTACGGCTTCGCTTTTGCTAACGGCATCGTACCACCCGAGGAAAAATGGGCCAAGGCGGAAGAGGACACAGCCAACAAAGCGCTGTCCCTGGATCCGACCTTGGGCGAGGCATATAATCCACTGGCGGCCGTTAAGCTGTACTACTATCGCGATTGGCCCACCGCCGAACATTATTTTCATCGTGGCATCGAGCTGAGTCCGAACTTCGCGGAGATTCACCATCACTACGCGCTCTGTTTAGTCCTCTTCGGTCGCAATGACGAAGCGCTCGCCGAAATTCGCCGCGCCCTTGAACTTGATCCGCTCTCAGTCCGTTTCAATCTCAGTTGGGCCCGACTGCTTTTCTTCCTGCGCCAATATGACGGGGCCATCGAGCAATTCCGCAGGACAATAGAGTTGGAGCCAAATTATGCAGTGCCACACGAGTGGCTCGGTTACGCCTACGAGAAAACTGGGCGACAGAAGGAAGCCGTCGCCGAATGGGCCAAGGCGCTAACTCTAAGCGATGAGAGCGAACAGGCGTCGTTACTTGAAAACACTAACACGAGGCTCGGCTTCGATTCGGCAGTTCGCGCTTTAGCGCAAAAGAGACTCGACTACTTGAACGAAAAAACGGGTCGCGGCGATTACGTCTCGACCGTCGAATATGTCCTAACCTACATGCGATTGGGCGACAAGGAACGAGCGTTCGCTTCTCTCGCCAAAGCCCTCGCGGAACGCACGCGGTTAGCGCTCGAAATCAAGATTAATCCCGTGTTCGATTCGCTTCGAAATGACCCGCGTTTTGAAAAAATCGTAAGCTCGCTAGCGCCAAAAGACATTAAACAATAAGAAGTGTGATGCCCGCTGAACGCGAGTCCGACCTTCGAATGGAGATCGGCCATGTCCTGGCCATCGACATTGTGGGCTACTCGAAATTGCTTATTCATGAGCAGAGCGAATTGCAGCAGCGCTTGAACGAAATCGTGCGCGGAACGAATCAATTCCGTGTGGCCGATGAACAGGGAAAATTGATTCGATTGCCAACTGGCGATGGGATGGCGTTGGTGTTCTTCAATGATCCGAAAGCGCCGATTGAATGCGCAACCGAGATTGCAATGGCGGTAAAGAATCATCCAGACATTCAGCTCCGCATCGGCATTCACAGCGGGCCGGTCAATCAAGTTCTCGATGTGAACGAGCGAACGAATGTAGCCGGTGCTGGCATCGACATTGCGCAGCGCGTCATGGATTGCGGCGATGCCGGTCACATTCTTTTGTCCAAACGTGTGGCCGATGATCTTGCGCCGTACTCTCGTTGGAATCCACATCTGCACGAACTTGGCGAATGCGAAGTAAAACACGGGCGAAAACTTTCATTAGTCAATTTCTACACCGATGCGTTGGGTAACCCAAGCGTTCCGCAGAAATTCAAAACAACCTACGCACGAGCGGACAAAGTTGTCCGGAACGTCCGATCGTCGCGATGGATGAAGGTCGCGTGGCCGGTCGTCGGCTGTCTGCTAATTGTCGGTACCGCGATTGGGTTCGTTCGCTATTGGCAAAGCAGAGTGAACTTGGCGCCGCGGAATTTGGTCGCTTCGTCGAGACGTTCCCTGCCCGAGAAAATTATAGCGGTGCTGCCGTTCAAGCCTTTGCTCGCCGCAAGCCGCGACGAATCCCTCGAGATCGGAATGGCAGACACATTGATCACGAAATTGGGCAGCTTGAGACACATCATCGTGCGGCCGGTGAGCGCGGTGCGCAGGTACGCGGGCCTGGAGCAGGACCCGATCGCCGCCGGCCGCGAACAGGGAGTTGATGCAGTGCTGGATGGGAGTGTGCAGAAATCCGGCGAGCGCATTCGCGTAACGGTGCGGCTGTTGAGTGTGGCCGACGGGCAGCAGCTTTGGGCCGATAAATTTGAAGAGAAATTTACCGACATATTTTCGGTGCAGGATTCCATATCGGAGCGAGTGGCTGCGGCCTTGGCGGTGACACTGACGGGCGCGGATAAAAAGCAACTCACCAAGCGTTACACTGAAAACGCCGAAGCTTATCAGCTCTACCTGAGAGGTCGCTACTATGCGGGCAAGTACACACCGGAAGGAACGAAGAAAGCGATCGAGTCTTTCGATAAAGCGATTGCCCTCGATCCGAAGTACGCGCTGGCCTACGATGGCCTTGCGTATTGTTACTATGCTTCCGATTGGTTCGGGTCGCCCAAAGAGACATTTGCCAAAGGCAGGGCGTTGGCACAGAAAGCTCTGGAGATTGACCCCGCGCTGGCCGAAGCGCACGTCTCACTTGGCCTTCTCAAGGCCTGGGCCGATTACGACTGGCCGGGCGCGGAGAGAGAATTCCAGCGTGCGTTTGAACTGAACCCGAATTATCCACCCGCCCACCTTTGGTATGGTTACTATTTGATGGCTTTCGCGAAGCTTGACGAAAGCATCGCTGAGATAAAACGCGCGATCGAGCTGGATCCGCTCTCGGCGGAGGCGAACACATGTTTGGGCATCGCGCTGCTCTTCGGCCATCGGTATGATGAAGCGCTGCAACAACTCCGCAGGACCGTTGAGGCGGAGCCAGACTACTGGATTGCGCACCTTTACTTCGCGCGTGCGTTGGGGAGAAAAGGAGAATTTTCCGGTGCCATCGCGGAACTCAAAAGAACCACGCTCATCGAAGGCGCGCCTGCCGAAGTGACATCCGCATTAGGATATGCTTACGCCGTCTCGGGAAACAAAGCTGAAGCGGAGAAGATCATCCTCCAACTGAAAGAGCAGTCGAAACAATTCTATGTCCCGCCGTATAGCATCGCCACCATCTATGCCGGACTCGGAGATAAAGAGCGAGCCTTTGAATATCTCGAAACGGAATACGCGAACGGCGCTTACTACCTCAATTACGTCAGGGTCGATCCTGAACTCGATACCCTGCGCTCGGATCCTCGCTTTGCCGACCTTTTGCGCCGTGTCAGGCTCGCGCCGTGAAGTTTGTCATTCTGAGCGAAGTCGAGGAATCTTTCACTATTAATTAAGAATGTCAGCCGACGTTGAATCCGATCCCGAGATGGAGATCGGTCATGTCCTGGCCATGGACATTGTCGGTTACTCGAAGTCGCTCATTCACGAGCAGAGCGAATTATTGCACCGATTGAATGAAATTGTGCGCGCGACGAATCAATTCCGCTCCGCGGATGCGCAGGGAAAATTGATTCGATTACCGACAGGCGATGGAATGGCGCTGGTCTTCTTCAACGATCCGAAAGCGCCGATCGAGTGTGCCACTGAAATTGCGACCGCGCTGAAAAGTCATCCAAACGTTCAATTGCGAATGGGAATTCACAGCGGTCCGATTAATAAAGTTCTGGATGTAAACGAACGCACGAATGTGGCGGGCGCGGGAATCGATCTCGCACAGCGCGTTATGGATTGCGGCGATGCCGGTCACATTTTTTTATCTAAGCGCGTGGCGGATGATCTCGCGCCGTATTCTCGCTGGAATCCACATCTGCACGAGCTCGGTGAATGCGAAGTAAAACACGGTCGCAAGATTTCGTTAGTCAACTTCTATACAGATGAAGTTGGCAATCCTGCGTGGCCCGAAAAATTGAGCCGCAAAAAAATAGTCGCGACCACCGTGCGCTGGCGCAAACCCGCGATAATTGGCGCGCTAATTTTGTCCGTCATCCTCCTGGCCTGGGTTTTTTTCTGGCATGATGGGGCACGGAAATCGACGAGTCCGTTTTCGGGAACATCGCAGTCCGCTGCCGATAGAAAAATCGCCGTCCTTCCTTTCAAACCTTTAGTAATCGAGAATCGCGATGCTGTTTTGGAAATGGGCATGGCGGACACGCTCATCACCAAGCTGAGCAACAGTCGGGAAATTATTGTTCGCTCGCTGAACTCCGTGCGCAGATATGGCGGTTTGGAGCAGGACCCTTTGGCCGCAGGACGCGAGCTCGAAGTTAACGCGGTGCTGGAGGGAAGCGTTCAGAAAGCGGGCGATCAGATAAGAGTCACGGCGCGGTTAATTAATGTGGCGGACGGCGCCTCGCTTTGGGCGGCCACCTTCGACGAAAAATTCACGGACGTTTTCGCCGTGCAAAACGCTATCTCGCAAAAAGTGGCCGACGCCCTTGCTCTCCGGCTGAGCGGGGAAGAAAAGAAACGCCTGACGCAACGTGACACCGAAAACGTCGAAGCTTATCAGCTTTATCTGACCGGACGTTATCACTATGCCAGGCTTATTCCGCCCGAGATCAGGACAGCTATTGGTTTTTTTCAACAGGCGATTGATTTGGATCCCCATTACGCCCTGGCGTATTTTGGATTAGCGGAGGCGAGTCGTTCTCTTGCCATCACCTCCGATGTGCGCTCCAAAGATTCGCTTCCGCAAGCCAAGGCGGCGGCAGAAAAAGCACTGGAAATTGATGAGTCGCTTGCGGAAGCGCACGCCTCCCTGTCGTTCACCATCTGTTGGTTCGAATGGGACTGGACTGGGGCTGAGAAGGAAGCTAAACGCGCCATCGCGCTCAATCCTAATTCTGCATATGCCCACTTCGCGTACGCTCATGTACTTTCTATTCTTGGGCATCACAAGGAAGCCATCGTTGAAAGCGCGCGAGCATGTGAGATAGAGCCAGTGTACCTGCTGTTCCGCGCGCTGGACGGTATGTTTCTGCATCACGCCCGACGTGATGATGAAGCTTACGCCAGTTTGCAAAAAGCTCTTGCGCTCGATCCGAATTTTTGGATCACGCATCTTACTATAGGAAAAGTTTTTACCGCGCAGCGCAAATATCCCGAAGCCATCGCTGAGTTTAGTAAGGCCCAAGAATTGTCACACGGAAACTCCGAAGCGGTCGCGTCGATCGGTTATGCCGCGGCGTTGTCTGGTGATATGGCGAAAGCGCGAGAGGTGCTGGAAAAATTGAAAGAAACATCCCATCAACATTACGTCCCTCCGGTTACCATCGCTTTAGTTTATAACGGGTTAGGGCAGCAAGATGACGCGCTGTTCTGGCTGGAAAAGGCATGCGACGAACGCGACGTGCGCCTTACTCTTCTGAAAGTCGATCCGAAATGGGACTCGTTTCGTTCCAATCCGCGTTTTGCTGCAGTTCTCATGCGCATCGGTCTCGGCTCTTCAGACGCGAAGACGCCATGAACCGAGGGAATTTTCTCGCGGAACTGAAACGACGAAACGTTTACAAAGTTGCAGTCGCCTACGCGGTCATCGCGTGGCTGTTGATTCAGGCGGGATCGATTCTGTTTCCGACATTCGAGGCACCGGATTGGGTGATGAAGGTATTTGTCACGATCGTCGCCGCCGGTTTCGTAATCGCCCTGCTCATTGCCTGGGCGTTCGAGATGACACCGGAGGGAATGAAGCGCACGGAGAATGTTCCGCCTAACGAGTTCAATCCGCAGTGGAGCAGACGCAAATTCGCGACACTAATTGTTGGCGTAGCTTTACTGGCTGCAGCGCTGCTCATCTTCCAGCTTTGGCGCAGCTGGGCTTCCGAAAAATCGATTGCGGTCCTGCCCTTCGATAATTTGAGTCGCGATCCGGAGAACGCCTATTTCGCAGAGGGCGTACAAGATGAAATTCTGACGCGTCTGGCGAAGGTCGCCGATCTGAAAGTGATTTCGCGCACCTCGACTCAAAGCTTCAAAAGCGCTCCAAAAGATTTGCCGCAAATCGCGAAGCAGCTCGGAGTCGCACACATTCTTGAAGGCAGCGTGCAAAAACAAGGCGAGCGCGTGCGAGTAAATGTGCAGCTCATCAGAGCGGCGACCGATGCGCATTTATGGGGCGAAAGTTTTGACCGAAACCTGGTCGACATTTTCGCCGTCGAAAGCGAGATCGCGAAAAACATCGCCGATAAATTGCGCGCGAAACTTACAGGATCGGAAGCGCAGGCGATGGGGGCGCGGCCGACCGAGAATGGTGAAGCCTATCAACTTTACCTCAAGGGCAGATTTTTTTGGAACAAACGCACGGCGAAAGATTTCAATACTGCGCTCGTTTATTTTCAGCAAGCCATCGATAAAGATCCTGGGTTTGCCCTCGCCTATGCGGGTTTAGCCGACACGTATGTCCTGCTCTCCGGTTTTGCCGCGGCAAGTCCAAAAGAGAGTCTGCCCAAAGCAAAGGCAGCTGCAATAAGAGCGTTGGAATTGGACAGCACACTCGGCGAGGCGCACACCTCACTGGGTCAGGCAGTCTCTGCCTACGATTTCGATTTCGTAAGAGCGGATCGCGAATTCCGGCGCGGGATCGAGCTCAGCCCCAACTACGCGACCGGTCATCAATGGTATGCGGAAAGCGGACTGGCTGCTCTCGGTCACTTCGATGAAGCGATCGCGGAAATGAAGCGCGCGCTCGAGCTCGATCCGCTGTCGGTCATCATCAACGCCGATGTCGGGACTGTTTTGTGCACAGCGGGCCGATACGATGAGGCGATCGAACAGCTCCGGAAAACTTTGGAGATGGACCCGGACTTTTATTACGCGCACTGGAATCTCGGCCAGGCGCTGGAATTAAAAGGCCGCACGGAAGAAGCGATCGCAGAATATCAAAAAGCAGCCACCCTCAACGACGATCCATTGCCGCTCGCTTTGCTCGGGCGTCTCTATGGCCGCATGGGACGAAAAGATGAAGCGCTCAAGATTCTGGAGCGGTTGCAGGAAATCGCGAAGGACCGATACGTCTCGCGCTACAATTTCGCTATCGTCCAAATGGGGTTGGGTCACAACGACGAAGCCATTCGTCTGCTCGAAGAAGCCTACGAAGATCACAACGGATACGACATCGCTTACATCAAAACCGATCGGCTCCTCAATCCGCTGCACGGCGAGCCGCGTTTCCAGGCGCTCGTTGCCAAAGTGTTCGCACCGAAGGACGGTAAGCCTTCGCCGTGAACCTTCCGAATCTTTTCACAGAATTAAAACGACGCAACGTTTACAAAGTTGCGGTCGCTTACGCGATCGTCGCCTGGTTGCTGATTCAAGTCGCGACGCAGGTCTTTCCGTTTTTCGAAATTCCGAACTGGGCGATTCGTCTCGTCGTCCTGCTTTTAACTCTCGGTTTCCCCATCGCGGTGATTCTGGCCTGGGCCTTTGAGCTAACACCGCAGGGGATCAAGCGCACGGAAGACGTTTCGCCTAACGAGTCGATCGCGCCTCGAACAGGAAGCAAGTTGAGCGCGATTATTATTCTCTTCGCCCTGATCGCAGCGGGTTTGCTCATTTATCAATTCGCCCGGCCGAAGCAGGTCGCGCTGCCTTCGGCTGCCGGCATCGACAGCAAATCGATCGCGGTTCTTCCATTCGAAAATCTGAGTTCGGATAAGGAAAACGCATTTTTCGCGCAGGGTATTCAGGATGAAATTATCACGACGCTCTCAAGGATCGGAGGCCTTCGTGTGATCTCGCGCACCTCCACGGCGCGTTATCAAAGCAAGCCGGAGAATCTGCGGCAGATCGCGCAGGAGTTGAATGCGGCCAACATTCTGGAGGGCAGCGTGCAGAGATCGCACGATCGCGTGCACATTAACGTGCAACTTATTCAGGCGGACAATGACGCGCATCTGTGGGCGCAAATTTACGATCGGCAGCTGACTGATATTTTCGGAGTTGAAGGTGAAGTGGCGAAGAGTATTGCCGATTCGCTTAAAGCTACCCTTTCGCCGCAGGAAAAAACTCAGATTGAAACCAAGCCAACAGACAACGCCGACGCTTACGTTCTCTACCTGCGTGCCCGCCAATACCAAACGCGGCCCGACACCTTCCTGCAAGATTTCCAGAGCGCCTCCCAGCTTTTTGAGCAGGCGATTGCGCTCGATCCGAATTTTGCGCTCGCGCACGCGCGGCTCTCCGTGGTGACGAGTAATATTTACCACTGGTTCCAACCAACGGAGGCGAACACGCAAAAAGCGCACGCGGAAGCGACGGAGTCGCTGCGCCTGCAGCCGAATCTGGGCGAAGGACACAGCGCCCTCGGGTTGTATTTCTATTATGAGGAAGCGGATTACGACAAGGCAGCGCAAGAGTTGGATCTAGCCGCGCGCGCAATTCCGAATGATGGCGATGTTCGCCTTTACATCGCCGCTGTGTTGCGTCGCCGAGGGAAATGGAACGACGCGCTCGCCGGTTACAAACGCGCAGAGGAAATCGATCCTCGAAATCCAGCTACCCTCTACGATTTCACTCAGACGTTTTTCGGACTGCGCGATTGGAACGGCGCGCTCCGCATTTTCGATCGCCTGCTCAAACTCGCTCCTGATTCAATCACCGCGATGATTCAGCGTGGTTACATCGAATTTTTTCAGAAGGGCAGCACGGCGCCAATCAAAGCGACGCTCGCGAAAATTCCACCTAACCTTAATCCCGACGGAGCTGTTACCCTTGGCCGCTGGGATGTGAGCTTGATGGGCCGTGACGTTGCGACCGCGGAAAAAGCGGTGGCCGCCTGCCGTCTCGACGCGGTTCTCTCACAGCAAGGCGTGGCGATTCCAAAAAGTTACCTGCAGGCATGTATTGATTTGGTCCGCCACGATGACGCACATGCGCAGTTGGAATTCGAAACGGCGCGGCCGGTTTTGGAAAAAAGTGTCGCTGATAGTCCGCAAGATGGCCAGCGACGCGCGCAACTCGCACTGCTTTACGCATTCATGGGCCGGAAACCGGACGCGCTCCGCGAAGTGCAGCGTGCGGTCGAATTAAGACCGGTTTCACGAGACGTGATCGATGGCGCCAATGTTCTCGGGTTCCACGCCCTCGTGCTGGCGCGCACGGGCGAAACCGATAAAGCCATTTCCGAAATCGAACATCTGCTCACCATTCCATTTGCCGTCGATTATTCTGACGCCAGCATCACCCTTTCAGATTTGCGGACGCGTTCGGAATGGGATCCGCTCAGGAACGATCCGCGCTTTCAAAAAATCCTCGCTGGTCCGGAGCCGAAGACAATTTACTAACGGCGCATGCCCGCGGAATCGCCAGCCAATTTCGAACTCGAAATTGCGCACGTCCTGTTCATGGACGTGGTCGGTTATTCAAGATTGCTCGTCAACGAGCAGATGGAAATCCTGGACGAATTGAATGGAGTTGTTCGCGCCACGAAGCAGTTCCAGGGGGCAGACACCGCGGGAAAACTGATCTGTCTGCCAACCGGTGATGGAATGGCTCTGGCGTTCTTTACCAATCCCGAGGCGCCGGTGAAATGCGCTCTGGAAATCTGCGAAGCGTTGAAAGGCCATACGCGTCTTCATCTGCGCATGGGAATTCACAGCGGGCCAGTCAACCGTATGACCGATGTGAACGATCGAACAAACGTAGCGGGCGCCGGAATTAATATCGCGCAGCGCATCATGGATTGCGGTGATGCCGGCCACATATTGCTTTCGCAACGAGTCGCCGAGGACCTCGCGCAATACAGTCACTGGCGCGACAACTTGCATGATCTTGGAGAATGCGAAGTCAAGCATGGCGTCAAAATTCAGGTGACGAATCTTTGCACCGACCTCGCGGGCAACTCTGCGCGCCCGACGAAACTTGAGCGGTTACAGGAAGGCAAAGTTGCTCAAGGCGGTGCTGGCGCGCGTCGATCGCCCATATCGAAGAAGCAAAAGTTTCTTTTGATCGCCGCAGCCGCGGCCGCAATTGTGGGTGCGCTGGTTTCTTTGCTGCTCCCGCATCCCAAGAAGGAGGCCGTCCGTTTGGTTGCGTCGGCCAAAAGTATCGCGGTGCTTCCATTCAAAAATCTAAGCGTCGAAAAAGAGAATGCTTTTTTTGCTGACGGGTTGCAGGACGATCTCCTCACCAGTCTGGCGAAGATCAAGGACCTGATTGTCATCAGTCGCACCAGCGTCATGAAATATCGCGACGCGGAATCGCGTAACATCAAGGACATCGCGAACGCCCTCGGCGTGGCCAACGTTCTCGAAGGCAGTGTGCGACGCGTCGGGAATCGCGTTGCCGTCAACGTGCAGTTGATCGATGCGCAACGCGATCGGCATTTGTGGGCGAACCGTTACGATCGCACCCTCGCCGACTCGTTAGGTATCGAAGGCGAGCTCGCCACAGAAATTGCGGACGCGTTGCGTGCGACACTCACGCCTGAAGAAAAGGTGCGCGTTGTGCAAAAACCAACAGAGAACGCCGATGCCTATGATCTCTATCTGCGGGCGTTACCGTACGAACAAGGCCCGGACACTTTGTTGCAGGATTACAAGCGCGCCGAGCAACTTTACACCCAAGCGATCGCGCTCGATCGGAATTTCGCCCTCGCCCACGCGCATCTCGCCTCTACTTACGCGGAGATTTATCATTTTCATGAGCCGCTCTTGTCGTGGGCGATCAAAGCAAAAAATGCCGCGCAGACCGCGCTCCAGCTTCAACCCGATCTGGGCGAAGGTCATTTCGCTCTTGGCCAATGCATCTATTGGATCGATGGCGACTACGACGGCGCTCTCGCAGAATTTGCCACGGCCCAGAAACTTTTGCCTAACGACGGCCATGTGGGTGTTTTGGTCGCTGCGATCAAACGCCGACAGGGTCGGTGGCAGGAAACGCTCGAAGCGTACGAACGAATCGCAAAAGTCGATCCGCAGAATCCGAACATTGTGCGCAATCTCGTTTTTACAAATACCGCGATGCGTCGCTGGCCGGAAGCAGCACGCGCCGCCGATCGGTTGCGCGCGATGGCGCCTGATTCTGTCGTCGGAAAAATCCAACGCGGCTATGTCGATCTGTTGTGGAAGGGAACAACGGCCGAATTGAAATCGCAGCTTGCGCAAATTCCCGCCAACGTGGATCCGGACGGCGTTGTCACGGCTTGCCGATGGGAAGCGGCCATGATCGACCGCGATTTCGCCGCCGCGGAACAGGCGCTAAAACGAACTCCGGTCGACGCCGTTGATTATCTCAATGGCGGTGCCACACCGAAAAGTTTCCTTGCCGGTTGCATCGCGCTCGCGCGCGGTGATAACGCCGCCGCGAAAAGAAATTTCGACGACGCCCGCGTTATTTTCGAAAACGCGGTCAAAGAATCGCCCGACAGCGCGGAGCGACATGCCAATCTCGGTCTGCTTTACGCGTTCACAGGTCGCAAAGAAGACGCGATTCGCGAAGGGCGGCGTGCGGTCGAGTTGAAACCGGAATCAAAAGACGCTTACGATGGCGCGCTCATGCAAGCTTATCTTGCGTTAATTTATGCGCGCGTGGGCGAACGCGATCTTTCTCTGCCATTGATCGAGCGCTTGTTAAAAACGCCGGGCGCAGTCGATAGCGCCGATTACAGCATGACTGTGAACGATCTGCGTAAACGGTGGGAATGGGACCCGATTCGCACTGACCCGCGGTTTCAAAAGTTAATTCGGTAGGGCGCGACGGCCCGTCGCGCCCTACCTACAGAACTTGCTCGCTTTGATTCCGCTGCGGATGCGGAATGCTCTGCAGCTGGACCTGGGCAACGTGCATGAGGAGGACGAGTGCGGCGGCGAGACCGAAATACATCGCGCCCATTGTCCAGCGTTGCACCGGTGCAACTTCAAAGTAGCGCTCCTCTTCCGCCGAGCGTTTGCGGAAGAGCGAAAAGATTCGCGGCAAAGACATGACGAGCAAAATCCAAATGATAAAATTCGGATGAGTTAAGCCAAGCCAGGCGAGCAGACCAAAACCGGGCAACCAGAGCCACGGCGAAAGCGCGGTCACGATTCGGCCGCCATCGAGCATGCCGACGGGCGCGAGATTGAACAGATTCAAAAAATAACCCATGTAGGCGAGCGCGATAAGTAATGGCCAGTCGAAATGAATCCCGGCGACGTGGCAGAGAAGCGCGGCGAGCGAACCAAACATCGGTCCGCCGATTCCGACACACGCTTCCATCCAGGCATTACGCGGCGCTTCTTTTAAAAGAATAAAGGCGCCGACAAATGGAATAAACATCGGTGCGCTGACTTTGAGTCCGAATTTTTTTGCGACGATGAGGTGGCCGCATTCGTGCAGGAAAATGAGAAGCACAAAACCGACAGCGAACTTCCAACCCCAGACCGTCGCATACACGCCGACGGTGATCAGCATCGATCCCCCCGTTTTTAGAAGAATCGGCAGAATGAATTTTATTTTGCCGAGAAACTTCAGAATCAACACCCCTGCTACGCCAAGCGGGCCCAGAGCTTTTTTCACTTTGCCGCCTGTTGATTCGGGCGGCGGCGCTAATTGAGTTTCAGTGGAGTCGGAAAGAGGCGGCATCGTGAATTTCGTTCCAGATATCTTACAAGCGTCCCATCTGCCTGTCATCCCGAGCACAGCGAGGGACCTAGCAAAAACGGGACCAAGGATAGATTGAGAGGTTCTTCGCTTCGCTCAGAATGACAACGCTGATAAATGAAATCACTCGTTAGGGGACCACAGTCGCAAATCGTTGAAAGCAGCGCCTAAATGATCGAGCACATCACGCGGCAAAAGCGATTCTTCGCTTGCTCCATTATTGAAGATGGCAATCTCGGCCGCGCGTCCACATAACCAGGCCCCGAGTCGCGCCGCATCATAGGGCGACAGTTTCTGCCCGACGAGCGCCGCACAAACGCCGGTAAGCACATCCCCCATTCCTCCCGTCGCCATGCCCGGATTGCCCGTAGCATTATAACTAAGCGGCAAGCCACGCTGTGCGACGATCGTTCGACTCCCTTTGAACAGCAGCGTCACGGGAAACTTGCTCGTAAAACGTTTTGCGATTTGCGTGCGCATTTCTTTCTTCGCGCCGAACAATCGCTTCATCTCCCCCGGATGGGGTGTGAGCAGGCGCGGCCCCTTGCACCGTTTGAGCAGAGCGGTTTTGCCGGAAAGAATGTTGAGTGCATCGGCGTCGACCACCATCGGTTGTCGCGCGGATTGGATGAGCTGAAGGATTTCATCGGTGCGGTCTTTGCCAAGGCCGGGGCCAACTCCCCATGCGTCGATCGACTCGTTAGGCAAATCGCGATACGATAGAACCGGTTTGACCATCGCTTCCGGCGGCGCGGCGGACGCAACAATTTCGTAAATTTCCTCCGCTACAAAAATTTCCACCAAACCGGCGCCGGCCCGCAGCGCGCCCTCCGAGCACATGATTGCGGCGCCGGTAAATCCCCTCGATCCAGCGACGATGCCGACGCGACCAAATTGATTCTTGTAAGCGTCGTAATTCCGTCGCCGTAACAACGACTGGAGAGACAATGACGAAGCTACGATTTCGTTTGCGGTTTTTTGCGGAGCCTGCAGTTCCGAGAGCGGAACGATTTCAAGGCGACCGACAAAGTTCGTCGCACGATCAGCGAGTAACGCATGTTTTGCGAAACCGATCGAGACCGTAAAATCCGCGACGATGCAATCGCGATCTGCTTTTCCGGAATCGCTATCGATTCCCGTCGGGAGGTCGACGGCAAAGACGTAAGCGTTTTCATCGCGACGCAGGCGATTGATTTCGCGGCATGCCTTGCGAATCGGTTCCCGCAGCGGCGGCTTAGCGCCGAGACCAAGCAAGCCATCGAGAATGACCAAATGTGGGAGCGACCTTAGCGCCGCGATTGTCGGGGCACTAAGGCCCCTCCCACTTTCAAGCTTGCGCAGAACGGCGAGTTTCTTCCGCATCAAATCACCGGAATCTTTTTCCTCGAAAGAAAGGCGCATTTCCACCTGCCACTGCATTTGTTGCAGCAGGGCACCCGCGACCAATGCATCGCCTGCGTTGTTGCCTTTGCCGGCGAAAACAATGCATCGTCCAGGTTTCGGAAAAAAACGCGTGACCGCACGCGCGATACCGGCGCCCGCTTTATCCATCAGCGTTTCCGCCGTGACGCCGCGATCAAACGCGGCCTTTTCCACCGCGCGCATCTGCGCCACCGTCAGAATCGGTGAGTCCAATCAACCCTCCGATTTTTTTGAGCTCGTTTTCTTCTTATGAGTACTGCTCGAGCTCGTGGACGATTTATTTTTCTTTCGAGACGATTTTGCCGATCTCCGGTGGGAGCGAGATGTGCGCTCGGCCGGTACCCGCACGAAATCCGTTCCCATGTAAGCGGTGAAAGGTTGGCGCTCCACTTCTGTCGCCGCAGGATAATGCCGCGACGCCGGCTCTCGGGCAACGAGCGGAGGTCTCCCAAAAATACCGCGCGCAATCTCTTCCGCCAGCTTGTCGCGATACGCGACCGTTTGCGCGAGCCGCGCCTCCGTCGGGTTGGTGAGAAATCCGCACTCGACCAGAACCCCGGGAATCGTTGTCCGGCGCAAAACATAATAACCGCGTCTCCGAATACCACGATTCTCCGATGGCGCGCCGCCGATGACATTCTTGTGAATGTTAGAGGCAAGAGTAGCGCTGTCGCCCCGATAATAATAAGTCTCGATTCCGTTCGCTCCGAGTCGCCCGGCGGAATTGAAGTGAATGCAGATAAATATTGCGTTGCGATACGAGTTGGCGATCGCGACCCGCGAAGGCAACGGAACAAAAACATCGCTGTAGCGTGTCATAACCACTCTGTAACCCGCCAACCGCATTTTCGTTCTCAACCGCAGCGCGACGTCGAGCGCGATATCTTTTTCCGGCACGCGCTGGCCGGGAATACCGCCGCGATCGAAACCGCCGTGTCCGGCATCAATTACAACAATGGTGGCCTTGGCCCCTTGCGACTCTTGAGCGATTGATTTTGTTTTGCTGCGCGCGAGTGCCGGTGTGGCAAGGACGAAAGACACCATTGCGCCAGAAATCACTCTGCGCACGAATACTTGCTCGCTCCTCTTCGGGACTAATCGCATCGGACAAAGATTCTAGACAAGCCCTCACCCCAACCCTCTCTCACAGGGAGAGGTGGTCCCTTCTCCCACCGGGAGGTGGTCTCTTCTCTCACAGGGAGACGTGGTCCCTTCTCCCACCGGGAGAAGGTTAGGATGAGGGCCAACTTCATGTTCTGGCCTAACGAGTCGTGTGAGCTCACGATCATTGTTCATCGTCCTTCCGCGATTCTTCTGGCCGGGTGGAAAGTTTCGGCGCGGGACTGCGCGCGGCTAACGCGGGGACGTCGCGCACTCCGCCGCTGACCGCGATTTCTCCTCCGGAAGTGCGTCGCAAACGCGGGCGCGTTTTTGTTTCCATGAAAGTCGCTTCTCTCAAGAGCTGGCCATTCAGACCGATGTGCGAGTAAGCCCAGGTGCGTGGCGCGGCGCAATGCAGAATATGCAATTGATTCGCGCGATCGATTTCCTTCTGCGGTTCGTCGTAGGCAATGATACGGCCTAACGAATAAGTCGCATAAACAACCCCGCTCTCTTTGTTCTCCACCCGCACGTAAAGCGACGTGTGATCGGCAAAACGATTGCTCAGCAAAGAATAGGTGCGGGCTTCGCCGGCCCCCGGCGATCCTTCCGGAATGCCGACCGTAGTTTGCCAGATCGGACGCGCATTCGTGACTTGGAAGGCTTTCCCCTGCGAATAAAAAAATTTGTTGAGATCGGCGAAGTAAATATTTGCGCGCACGTGATACGTGCCCGGATCATGCACTCCATAAAGCGGCGTGAGATTGACCTTGCGGACAACGGTCTTGCCCGATTCCACACGCAAGGGCTCATCTTGCGCGCCCGGCGCGCCGGGCGCGATTGGTTGACCTTCTTTTCCGCTGACCTCAAAACCAAACCAATGCTGCCCGCGATCGTCATGCAATTCGATATCCCGGCCCGCGAGGTTCGTCACCGCGACCGTCGCGAACACTGGTTCGTAGGCGATGTATTGCAGTCTCTTCAACTTTAACTCTACCTGAATCTGAGCATGCACCGAGCCCGCCAGAAAAATTAAGCAGACGAGCAGAGCAGGCGTTTTCATGGGCGTAGAGTAATTGGAATGGTTGGAGATTAAAGGAACGCGGCAAGTTCAATAAAAATGCGGACACCCTCTGAACTTCTATAAACCTTGCGTAGTCAATTTGCGCTGTTTCCGGCGCAGCACTGCTTCGATCATGATTTCGTGCCAGGAACGAGTGATCGCCCGCACCGGGATTGTGACTGAGTTGTCATACGCGAATTCCACCGCGTTCCATCCGACAATTTCATCCAAGGCGTCTTTCGCTTTAGCATTACCGGTCTCGGCCTGGAGAATCGCGCCGTCGCGCAAATAAACGACACCGATCTTCTGACCAGACACCATTTGAATCGCGCCACTTTTGTGGCTGAGACAGCACATTTGCAGAAGATCGACCGCATGAAAGAAATCGCGACCTTCCGCGCTTGCATCCGCAGCGTGCGCAATCGCTTTTAGCATTCGTTCTCCATCGATCGGCTCAGGAAAAACTTTCGTTTCGCTTACTTCGAGCCGTTGTTCGGAGGCCGAGTAACCCGGGAAAAAACCGGTCTGTAACTTTGGAAAAATCTCGCTGAAAGTTCCGCCGAGAATAAATCCATCGATGCCTTTTGCATCCAGTTGCGTCAGTAAAAAATCGCATTGCTGATGACGTTGCGCCCAGGCCTGCGCCTTCGCGCTGTTGGCAACGAGGTCGCAATCGTGCGCCGTGTAATCCTTCACCATTTGCACCAGCGCTTTGCCGAGCTCGGCATCGCTGTGCACGATGAGCAGTTGCATCACTGCGTCGGCGCGGTGAAGGGCGGCGGAAAAAGATTCAGGAGCCGGTTGGGTTCCGCACGCACCGCCTGCAATTGATCTTTATAATAAACGCGCACGATATATCCGAGGTATTTTCGCGGGCCGCTGTCCACCGACTCGGTTGGCGCTGCCTTGTTAGCCCGATTCCTTTTGCCCGGCACCGGCGGGACGACCGCGGCAGCCGCTGCAGTTAGAGCAGCGTCGGAAGAGATCGCATCTTTTTTCGGACGCAGATAAGTCACCGTCAGAATTTCCGGATTCGCTTCCTGCCAGTTATGATGCGGAGTTACCCATTCATAACTAACGTCCGCATCGGTGAGGACGACACGCTGATTGTTATCGGCTGTGTCATAAAAAAAGACCTGTATTTTGACTTGCGTGTAATCGATCGGTGTCGCCGGGCGCTTCTTTACCGCGACGCGTAACGCCAAATGCGTTTCCGCGTCGGGATCATTCGTCACTGTCGGTGTCACTTCCGTGATTCCGAAAGTCGAGCCCTCGGGAATTCCGTCAGCGCCGAAAGCCAGAGCCGCCGCCGCCGCTGCTCCAGGCGTGCTCGCTGCCGCAGGCACACCGATTCTTAATTTCATATCAGCTAACTCGTAGAGCGGACCTGCCGCAGGCCCGAGTTCCTGCACCCGTCGCCACGTTTCATTCGAGCGATCGAAGAGCTGGATCGATTCGTAAATCATCGCCATCTCAGCGAGAGCGTTTGCGTTCTTCGGTTCGTTTTGCACTGCTTCCTGCAAACGAGCGAGCGCAGTAGTAGTGTCACCGCGCTCGCGAAGTTTTCGCGCCTGGCGCAGCAAACGATCGGCCATCGAGAGAGCTTCCTGTGTCGTCGCCCCGGTGGGCGCAGCTGAAGTCTGTGGGAGAGTCACCGATGTTGGTTCTTCCGCGGATGGAAGTGTCGACGGAACTGTGCTAACAACCGGTTGCGTCAGTTTATAAGCAGCGTGTGTTTGCGACGCATAATAGTACGCGACCGCCACCAGTTCGGCGACGCCCACGAGCGCGACAAAGCTCAGCGCTATCGCCAGCGACTTATCCGACCGCAGCGTGGATGAAAATGGCAGGGCATGCATGTTTACCCTCGGAATTTTTTAGGCACGCTCCTTCTGCTGTCAACTCAGCGCGAAATATCGGTTTGGCTTAACAACTTAAATCCTTCACCGAGCAACACGGAAGAGGCGCATTCCGTATCATCCAGATGCAAAGCAAGTGCGGCGTATCCGCGCGGACGGGTGAGTAAGGGATAGGTGAAATGCACATTCACTTCCGCCATTAAAAGCGCTGCAAGCAGTTTTGAAAGTTGCGTCGCGACCTCGCGCATTTCTACAACCACCATTTCGCATACGCCGAAGGGAACGTTGTTCTCTTTAAAAAGTTCCAACACACGCTCCGGGTCGCTCACGACGATGCGCGCGATCGCGGAATCGGTTGATTCGGAAATGCTCAGGGCAACCACAGTCGTCTGATTGAGATTGAGCAGTTTTACGATGTCGAGCATTGCGCCGACTTTGTTCGGCAAAAAAATCGAGAATTGCTTCACCAGCGGTCCGCCAATTTTTGATGTGGTCTCGGGTAATTTAACAGCCATGAGAGAATCGCTCCGTGCGCTAATATTGCGCAGCAGCTTCCGCGCGAACGGGCGGAACTTTTCGCCTTGGACGGGGCGAATGCAAACTGAAAGTTTAGGGCAAGCGGTCACGCTTCCTCCTGTTAAATCGAGACTTTCTGTCTAGAGTCGCTCTTCTGCATGGAAGAAGAGAATGATCTGATCGCGCAGCGACGCGAAAAGCTCGAAAAATTGCGCGCTCACGGTGTCGCGCCTTTCGGGGCCGCATTCGAAACCAACGGAACCATCGCGCAAGTACGGGAAAAATTTGCCGAAGGCGAAACCTTGCGCGCGGCCGGTCGCATCACGGCGCATCGCAACATGGGAAAAAGCCATTTCGTCGACTTGCGGGATTCAACGGGACGCATCCAGGTTTATATCCACGCGAAAGAAGTGGGACCGGAAACGCTTGAAATTTTCGATCTGCTCGACATTGGCGATTTCATTGGTGTCGAAGGCGAATGTTTTTTGACTAAGACGAGCGAACCGACACTAAAAGTTCGCTCGCTTTCGGTATTGGGAAAATCTTTGCGACCCCTTCCGGAAAAGTGGCACGGGCTCCAGGACGTCGAAACGCGCTACCGGCAACGCTATCTCGATCTCCTGACTAACGAGGAGTCGCGATCTATTTTTGAAAAGCGAATCGTGATTCTGCGCGAGATACGCCGTTTCATGGAAGAGCGCGGATTTCTGGAAGTGGAAACGCCGATGTTACAGGCGGTCGCGGGCGGCGCCGCGGCCGAGCCGTTCCGCACGCATCACAAGGCGCTCGGTCTCGATCTTTACCTGCGCATTGCGCCGGAGCTTTATCTTAAACGATTGCTTGTCGGCGGTTTCAACAAAGTCTTTGAGTTGAACCGTAACTTCCGGAACGAAGGAATTTCGCGCAAACACAATCCCGAATTCACAATGCTGGAAGGATATTGGGCCTACGCCGATTTCGAAAAAATCGCGGACCTCGTCGAAGAATTGATCTGTCATCTCGCGCAGACGCTTTCCGGTTCGATGCAAGTCGAGCATCGCGATAGCGAAGGAAATGTGACGCGGACGATTAATCTGACGCGGCCCTGGCGGCGCGCGCGTTATCGCGACCTCATTCGCGAAACCGATCCCAAATGGTTCGATTACACAGACGAAAAACGACGTGAACGCGCGAGGGAGCTAGGCATCGAAATCAATCCGCGCATGGCCGATTACGAAGTGACGCAACAAATCTTCGAAAAGTTGGTGGAAGAAAAAACATTCGATCCACTCTTCGTCACGCATTGCCCGAAAGAGTTAGTTCCGTTGGCCAAGCAAAATTTGGAGGACGATTCGCTGGTCGATGTTTACGAGTTGATCATCAACGGCGTCGAAATTTCTCCTGGCTATTCGGAATTGAACGATCCCCTGACACAGCGTCAACGTCTTCTCGAACAAGCGGGCGAAGAAACGCAAAAGATCGACGAAGAGTTTTTGCTCGCGCTCGAACACGGCATGCCGTCCGCGGGCGGATTCGGACTTGGCATCGATCGCCTAACGATGCTCCTTACCGGCGCCGAATCGATTCGCGATGTGATTTTGTTTCCGCTGCTCAAACCGAAACGGGATTAGCACTTGCATGCAAGATCGCAGGCATCGCCTGGCGTTTGTAAAATGCAGTGGATGAAATCCGTCGCGTGCGTGCTAAGTTTGGGGAAATGGATACGCCTGAAATTACTGCTTACTTGAAAACGACGTGCGGCTGGAGCGGCGGCGTTCGAGCTGTGCTCGCCAAATACAATCTCAAATATACCGAGAAGGATATTATTCAGAACCCGGCTTTTCGCTGGGAGATGGAAACAAAGAGCGGTCAGCCCCTTTCGCCTTGCGTGGAGATTAACGGCAAAATGCTCGCCGATATCAGCGGGGAGGAAGTCGAGAATTATTTGATCGAAAACGATCTCGTGGCGCAGAGTGACGCTACGACCGCAGTGCCAACAAACGCTCCATGCCCGCCGGAACAGCACGGGACCGCGGTGAAAATGCGCATGTGATTCGTTGAACTGTTGCAGCGCTCAAGTGTCAAAAGCGTTTTGCGGATTAACGCCTCGACGCTAAATCGCTGCAACGCCCGACGATGAAACTTTTCGCGCGCTACCCGCTCTCGAACAAAAGCGGTAGCTCAAATAAGAAGCGCAGCAGCTTCCTTAATTGGAAACTGGCGCTGCTGCTCATTCCGCTCGCTGTCGGCTTCGGCGTGCTCCTCTTTTTCGGCGCCTGGGCGCAAAGCTTCGACATGCAGAAGCTGGACGAAATGCCGGAGCGTAACACCGTCTTCGACGTTGATGGTAAAATTTACAGCCGGCTCGCGGGGGCGAATCGGTTGAAGGTTTCATTTAGCGAGGTCTCACCTTTGTTCGTCGACGCGCTCGTGGCGCGCGAAGACACGCGGTTTTTCGAACACAGTGGTGTGGATTGGCGCGGCGTTTTGCGTGCGCTCTATCGCGATATCGCCACGCGCTCGGCCAAGGAAGGCGCGAGCAGCATCACCCAACAACTCGCGCGCAACAGTCTGCCGCTTGGGGGCCGCACCATCAGCCGTAAATTACTCGAAGCGATGGTGGCATTTCGCATCGAGCGCGAATATTCCAAGCAGCAGATTCTCGAGCTCTATATGAACCGAATTTATTTCGGTTCCGGCTGTTACGGAATTGAGACGGCGTGCCAGGCCTACTTTGGTAAAGATGCGTCGAAACTAAATCTTGCGGAAGCTGCTTTGCTGGCCGGGATCATCCGCGGTCCGAACCGGTATTCTCCGCTGAAAAATCCGAAGGGAGCGACCATTCAGCGCGACACCGTAATTGATCGGATGCTGGATTTGAAAAAAATTCCCGCGTCTCAGGCGCAGGAGGCGAAACTCGCGAAAGTCACCTCGCATCCGAAACGGCTGCCGCTTATCCAGGAAAATTATGCGATGGATGCGGTGCAGCGCGATTTGAATTTGCTCCTGACCCAGGATCAGATCGACAACGGCGGGCTCTATATTTACACAACGCTCGATGCCAGCGTGCAAAACGCGGCGACGATCGCGCTCGAAACACAGCTGGCCAAAATCGAGAACCAATCCAACTTTCGTCATCCGAAAAAGTCGGACTACCACGCGCCGGAAGACGTGCCTGACGCAGCGATGCCCTATCTCGAAGGCGCGCTCGTCGCTATCGACAATGCCAGTGGCGGTATCCGTGCGCTCGTGGGCGGTCGCGATTATGTGCAGAGCAAATTCAATCGCGCGTTGCCGCCGGCGAACCGGCAGATCGGTTCGTCGTTCAAACCATTCGTCTACACGCTCGCCTTCATGCACGGCATTCTCCCGGGTGCAACGATCAGCGACGGTCCGATCGAGCCGGGAGAGATCACGGGCGCTGGGAATTGGTCACCCGGAAATTCAGATGGAACCTTCGGCGGCGTTCAACCCGCTTCGTATGGTCTGATTCATTCCCGCAATACGATGAGCGTGCGCATCGGCGAGTTCGCTCGCCTGGATGATGTGCAAAAAATTGCGTTCACACTCGGACTCGGGCAAAACATTCCGCACGTTCCGGCGATCTATATCGGTTCGTTTGAAACGAATCTGAAAGATCTGACTGCGGCTTACACGGTTTTTCCAAACGCCGGCGTCCGCAAGCAGGCCTACATCATCGAACGCATCGACGATCCCGATCACAATCCGATTTATCGTGCGGCGCATGTTTTACTTCCCACGCTCGACCCGAGCGCGTGCTGGATGACTTCGAAGTTAATGGAGGAAGTCTTGACGCACGGGACGGCGGCGGCCTCTCGCTCGTTAGGCTTTAAATTGCCGGCTGCGGGAAAAACCGGAACTACCAACGATTACAAAGATGCCTGGTTTGTCGGATACACCAGTGCGCTCACTTGCGGCGTTTGGGTTGGCTTCGATCAGCCGGTCACAATTATCCCGCACGGATACGGCGCGGCGCTCGCGCTACCGGTGTGGACACAAGTGATGAACAAAGCGGCGCAACGTTATCCAGCGCAGGAATTGCAACCGAGCATGCCGCAAGCGCGCGCCGTGGTCTGCGCCTACTCCAATCAACTCGCGACGACCGGATGTGAGGCCGCAGGGACAGCTTACGAAATCACCCTGCCCGCGGACAAAGTGCCTACCGTTCCATGTCAGGATCACGGCGGGGGAGACACGCAACTCGTGCAAAAACTTCAGGCCGCCGGTCAAAAAGCCGCCGCTTTACCGAACAAATTTCTGCAATCATTCCGAAAATTCTTCGGCGGCGGACGTTAATGCTGCTACGGCGCAACGTCTGTCACTGCGCACGCGTGACGGCCTTGTCAGGTTGATTTTGCCTAACGAGTTGTTCGTAGTCAGCTGCGGTATCGATATCGATCGCGCCCTCGGGAAACGCATACTCTGCGACGTCTTTTCGGTGATTGAGAATGACTTGTTTCGCGCCACTGTCTTCATCGAGCACAAAGAGCTCATCGAAATAGGCACGGGCAAATAAAGCCGGAACCCCCAACGTTTCGGCATAACTGGAAGCGACAATCGGTTTTTTCGTTTCTGTGTGTATTGCGGCCAGGTCGCCGATGGTCTTCGCATCGACCAAAGGCTGATCGCACGCGAGCAGAATGACCGCATCGAGATTCGGATACGCTCCGAGCAAACCTCGTAATCCTGCCCGGATGGAATTTCCAATTCCGCGCTGCCACATTTCGTTTTCAATCAAGAACTCCCTTGTCTCTGCCAATTCCGCTAATATGTGATCGCGGTCCGCGCCCACAACGACAGCGACGGGAGAACATCCGGCCGCCGTCGCAACATCAATCATTCGACGAAGAAAGGTTTGACCGCGAAATCTCAGAAGCTGTTTGGCCCTGCCAAAACGAGAGGAACCTCCCGCAGCGAGGATGATCGCACCGATTTTTTCCATCGCCTAACGAGCGGCGCCGGTTGCTTCTGGAAGATTGTAGCTGATGGCGTGGATGGGCGCCCTGCGATCGCGCAACGATTCGGCGGAGGCGGCGGCAAAGACACTTTGAATTTCCGCGATGATGGCGAGGGCGATTTGTTCTGGGGTTTCCGCGCCGAGATCCAGCCCAGCAGGAGCGAAAAGTTGTGAATCGATCGGACCAGTGATGTCGAACATGTCTGCCAGCAGCTGATCGCGGCGTCGGCGCGGTCCGATCAATCCGAGATAGCGCAAGTCAAATGGCACCAACTTTTGCAAAGCAGAAAAATCCCGGCCGTAATTATGCGTCTTCACTATGGCAGCCGTCCAGGCATCCAAATTATCCGGCAACTCGGAGACAGTTTCGATTTCGATCAGTTGCCAACCAAGCAATTCACACAACGGACGAAACGGAATAGTGTCGTGTCCGCCACCGACAACGATCAATTGAAGCGGCGGATCGATTCGATGGACGAATTCGTCAGGTAGGGGCGATTGACTCAATCGCCCGCAGGCGGTGGCGTCAACCGCCCCTACCTCAATACGAGTACCGGCTTCCGGTCCCGCGAACTTCGTTAGGGCGAAGCAACTTTGCCGCGCGTCGAGATGCTGCGCGAGATCGCAAAGAAACTTCTCATTCAGGCATTCGATAAAAACCTCGATCTCGCCGTTGCAACCGAAGCGACGGCGCATATCAAACGGGACCAGTTTCGGATCGCCTGTTTGAATTACCTCCTGCGCAAGCATGACTACTTCTTCTTCCAAACATCCGCCGCTGAGTGAGCCGACCGCGCGGCCGTCATTTGAAATTAACATCCGGGCGCCCGGCCGGCGATAACTTGAGCCGCGCACCCTAACGAGCGTCGCCAGGGCCCATTTTTCGCCAGCGCGTTCTTCGAAGGCTCTAATGATGTCGCGTATCTCTTTCACGTCTTCTTAAGCTCCGCCATCCTGGCAGCGAAGGATCCCACGAACTCCTACCCGCTTCCACAAACTGCGAGATCCTTCGCTACGCTCAGGATGACAACGCCTGCTCCTCAAATCAACTTATCGAGCGTGATGGGCAAATCGCGAACGCGTTTTCCCGTTGCATGAAAAATCGCATTTGCCACGGCGGCAGGCACACCTACGATCCCGATGTCTCCAATACCGCGCGCGCCGAGATCCGGCATATGCGGATCGGGTTCGCCGATGAAATCGATGTCGAATTCGGGCGTGTCCGCACAAACCGGAACGTGGTACTCGGCCAGATTCGCATTCAGCACGCGACCAATTTTTTCATCCGCTACGGTCGCCTCCATCAATGCCATTCCGAAACCAAAAAGCATTCCACTAATGATCTGGCTGCGCGCCAGACGCGGATTCACCATTCGCCCGACATCGTAAACGCCCACCGCGCGCTTGACCCGCGTTTGGCCTAACGAATCGACGTGCACTTCGACGAAGATTGCGCCGAAGGACTGGAATGAAAACTTCTTGCGCTCCTCCTTATTCGGTTCAGACGTGAACTGCGCCTCGATTTGCTCTTGCCGGGAAGGAGTGAGCGACTCTGCAAGCTGGCCCTGATCGATCGGCCACCTGCCGCCCAAGTCCGTAACCTTCTTTTTCAATTCCGCGCAAGCACCCATCACTGCTGGCGCAACACTGGCGGTCAACCACGAGCCGCCATTGTTCGGCGCTTCCGGAAATTGTGAATCGCCCAACTCAAAACGCACTTTCTCAATTGGAAGGCCAAGCGAATCGGCCGCGAATTGCGACATCGCAGTGTAAGTTACCTGTCCCAATTTCGTGCGTGGCGCTACCGATGACGACGATCCCGTCTTTGCCCAAAATCGCAGTTGCTCGCCGGTCCGCCGCCATCCGATTTACTCGCCATCAATTTATAATCGGCGCAAAGCGATCAGACGGACGGCAATGAACCCTGTAACGCTTCTACCAAAAAATAGGACTTTCACCTACGGGCCGACACGCCCGCCCTCCAATTGTGCCTGAAATTCAGGTCTCGATAATTCGAATACCTACAACGGCATTTATGCAAAACGAAATACGGCGACCAAAATTTTGAGCTTGGAGGCTAAATCATGATTCGTCCCCTTATTGATACCGATGGGCTTTCCGGCGCTTCTGACGAGGCCTTGATGAAAGCGATTACCGATCGGAAACAACCCGCTCTGGAAGAATTGTATGGCCGGTACGGAAAAACGCTCAAAGCCGTCATCACGCATGTCGTGCATGAAGAAGCCGAAGCCGACGACGTCTTGCAGGAAATCTTTTTGCAGATTTGGCGCGAAGCTTCGCATTATTCACCACACGCAGGAAAACCGCTCGGGTGGGTGGTGACGTTGGCGCGGCGGCGTGCTATCGATCGCTTACGCCGGCGTCAGGCTTATTGTCGCGCCAAGGATCGCTTCGAAGAACATGTCGAGCAACAGCCCGCCGCATGGAAGCACAGTCGAATCGACCAGGACATTAGTCGCGCAGATATGCGGAATTTTCTCGAACACCAGATGCGAAACCTGCCAGCGTATCAGCGTGAAGCGATCGAGCTCTCTTTCTTCGAAGGACTCAGTCATCGCGAAATTGCCGCCAAAACGGGAACGCCCTTGGGTACGGTAAAAACGCGCCTCGAGCTCGGTTTACGCAAGCTAACCAGCGGTATCCGACCGCTGCGGCAAAAAATCTAGCGACTCGTTAGGCGCCGCTGCCGCGCCCGGCCTGTAGCCGCTTCGCTGTGCGAAGTGATTTTCAAACTTCACGCCGCCCCCAGGGCGGCCGCTACATTTACGCATTCACTTGCTCGCTACCGTTCGATGGCTCGGGTGCTTCGCGCTCAGGCGGCGCAAAACGCCGTTTCCGACGGTTGGCCGGCAAAGGTGAAAGCGTCATGGTAACGTTGCGACCGGCAATTTTCGGTTCCATTTCGACCTGCGACATGCCGGCGAGATCGTCGCGCACCTTTTCCATCAGCTGCATTCCGAATTCCTGGTGCGCCATTTCGCGGCCGCGAAATTGCAACTGCACGCGTACCTTGTTGCCGCGGTCGAGAAACTCCTCACCGTGCCGAATTTTCGTCAGGTAATCGTGATCGTCGATGTTCACACGAAACTTGATTTCCTTGAGTTTCGTTCCGGAAGTTTTCTTGTCCTTCTCCTGCTTGGAAATGTCGTAACGGAATTTTCCGAAGTCGACAATTTTGCAGACAGGCGGATTGGCAGTGGGCGCGATCTCCACCAAATCCAGACCGAGTGTTTGGGCCTTGCGCAGCGCGTCGGACAACTTCATTACGCCCAACTGCTCTCCAGAAGCCCCCATGATGACCCGGACGTCGCGAGCGCGAATCCGACCGTTTACACGAATTTGTGATTGCAGATTAAATCAAAGCTCCAGACCGGCGCCGCGCGGAGTGAATCGCAACGCCGTATTTCCTTCTTCGCAAAAATTCGAATAGCGACGATTCGCGATTCGAAACACTCCAGTCTCGTCCCAGCTGCGAAAACTGCGACGACAGGTCCGCGATTTTGCGAACCGATGGGAAGTTGTAAGCAACATTCGGATACTGGCAAGATGATTCTCGCACAAGCTTGCGCTGCATTCGAGCGCAATCTTCAAGCCGGCGGCTCCCCGAAATGTGCAGCATGCGTTTCGTAAAACGCGATATCCCCCAGCATTGAATCCAGCGCGGCGGTCAAGGGATCGAGTTTGGCGAACCCGGAGAAGACCGCGCGATCGCCGATGTCACTGTGAAAAACGAAGGTGGGCCGCTGCGTAATCTGGAGCGCGTGGAATTCGGCAGTGCTTGCCCGTGCGCCGGCTTCTACCGCGGGAGACTTCGCGCGTTCAAGTAATTTTTTCGCATCGAGGCCGCCAGCTTTCGCGCCGATTTCCGCGGCAACCTGCCAATCTCCAATCTTTTTTCCTCCGCGTAATCCAGCGTGTGCGATCGCCAGACGCACGCGATCATCTTTTACTCCCAGATCTTCGGCGGCTTTGGCCACGCAATTGGGCGCAAGATATTCGGATAATTCCGGATCGGCCCAGCCCGGACTCAACATGAAGGGCGAACGCATCATCATGCCGCTGCGACGGTAGAACCATTCATGTTGCTCGTGTGAAGTGGGCAAACCGGATTTGTCCATCAATGCGACTTTCCATTCGAAGTCGACGTTCTTATTTTCGTATCGCTTCTTCAATTCCGCCCACGCCGGCTCGGCCCAGTAACACCACGATGAAATAACGTCGAGATAGTTGGTTGCTCTAATTCGCATCCCGTAGTTTCGCCGAGATTTTTCGACGAGAAAGTGTCGATTGTGCAACTTCGAACATCGTTCCGCCATCTGTTGAGGGCCAAACGCGGTCTATCAATTCATCGGTCATGCGAGCTCAGGGCGGTTCACCGACCACCCGCGGGCGATTGAGGTCAATCGCCCCTACCCCGTGACTGCAGTCTATCAACCATCAACGAATATCAATATTAGGCTACAAGCGTCCACATCACTCTTCTCCCAATGGAAGAAGAATTAAAGATGAGGGCCTTGGCGAACGTGCGAAAATTCCTCCGCATTCAGCAATGGATCTCAATCACATACTTCTTTTTGTTGCGTTTCTTTCTCCCGTCGCAGTAATCGTTCGCTCCCAACGCGCCGCGGAACGGAATCGCAGCTGGCGCACCGCCTCTTTCGCAGTACTAATAGTGACGGGCGTCTCCTGGTTTTTCTTTCCCAGACAAGCCGGGTTCATCGGCGGCGGTGCGTGGTTCGCACTCTTGTTGGTTCCGGCGATGGTGTCACACAAGCTCGCCGATCTCGTATTACGTGAGCGATTCACCGTTGCGCGTCGCCTCGCGAATTTCCTAAGCATCATCCATCCAGCTCCCAGCGTCCGGAATCAGGCGGACCTTTTTTGCGCCCTCGAATCAGCGGCGGCCGGCGACACACCACGCGCATTCGAGCTTCTCCAATCATTACAGTCGGGCCCAACCGCCATTGCTCGCCAGGCGATCGCACAGAGTTTCCGCTTGCGTGGCGATTGGGAAGGTCTTCTGGCGTGGTGCCATTCGGCACTCACGCCCGTAGCGTTGCAGCGCGACGGAATTCTGCCTTTGTATTTTCGAGCACTGGGCGAGACGCACCTGGTTAACGATCTCATTGGAGAAGTGGCGGCACGCACTCAAACTCAACCCGATGAAGCGACTGAGAGTTTGTCGTTCCAATTATCTTTGCAGTTGCTCTGGGCCTTCACCGGTCGAACAGCTCGGCTCGTTAGGCTATTCAAAACGTCTTTGCGTAAATTCGGAGCCGAAAGAAAAACTTTCTGGCTGGCCACCGCAGAATTGGTCGCAGGTAACATCGACGTCGCCCGCAAACAATTGGAACGCCTGAATGCGGACACCAGCAATGCAATTCTGCGATCCGAAATCGTGGCGCGACTGCAACATGCCGACGAGTATGCTCGTGCTGTCGCGAGTCGGTCGGCGCAGACCGATCGTATCTTGCACCAGCTCGAAACACGTCAGATGAGACCAACGCCTTACCTCGCTCAGACCGGTCGCGCTACCCCCGTCGTCATCACGCTCATCGTCCTCAACGTCGCGATGTTTCTGCTTGAGATCGTCGCGGGCGGATCAACCAATCCATTCACGCTGCATCGGCTTGGCCAGCTCGAGACGTCGGACTTTTTCGCCGTCGGCGAATATTGGCGGCTCATCACTTCCCTCTTTCTTCACTACGGTCCGCTCCACCTCCTCTTTAATATATACGCGCTCTATATTCTCGGTCCGGCTTTGGAAAGGTCGATCGGCGCGCTCCGCTTCACAGCATGCTATCTCATTTCGGGAATCGGGTCAGGCCTTGGCGTTGTTCTTCTGCATGCTATCGGTCTGACGCCGGCGGAAGAGGTCGTCGGCGCGTCCGGCTGCATCATGGGCGTTGTCGGTGCGTGGGCCGGTTTTCTTTTGCGCTATCGTCACGCGCCCCTCGCCCGCCGCCGTTTGCAAAATATCGTCGTCATCGTTGTCATCCAAACTGTGTTCGACCTTTCCACTCCGCAAGTCAGCATGGCCGCGCACATGTGTGGATTGATCACCGGTCTCGTGCTCGGTTTGATTTTAGCGCCGCGCTACCTCAGGGCCTGACCCAGCGCCGCGTCATGGAACACTTGCTGCTCAAATGTTTCCATCGATAATTCCGCTCGAATATTGTCTGCCGGCGTCATGCCTAACTACCAGCTCTATAATGTAAGCCCCACTCTGCCCGAGCCGCTCGAGCCGCTCCGGGAAATGAGCTTCAATCTTTGGTGGACTTGGGAGCCCTCCGCGCGCCGCCTTTTTCGTCATCTCGACCCGGAGCTATGGAATCGGACAAATCACAATCCGGTGCGCATGCTCCAGCTTTCGCGACAGGCGCGTTTGATCGAGGTATCACAGGACAAAAATTTCCTGCGCGAGCTCAAGGAAGTTTACGAAACGTTTCGTAATTACCTTTCGCGCAAAGATACGTATGGAAAAACCGGCGCCGGGAGCGCGATCAAAAAAACGGTCGCTTATTTTTCCGCCGAATTTGGTTTTCACGAATCGATCCCAAATTATTCCGGCGGTCTGGGTATTCTTGCGGGCGATCATTGCAAATCCGCGAGCGACCTTGATCTAAACTTCGTCGCCATCGGCCTCCTCTATCGTCACGGTTATTTCAAACAGCAGATCGATAAAGACGGCATTCAACAGGCCGTCAGTCTGAATCAAAATTTTCATCACCTCCCGATTCGGGAAGTGCGGCAGGGCGACTCCAATCTCCTCGTCTCCGTCCAACTTCTCGGTCGCAACGTCCTGGCCAAAGTTTGGCAATTACATGTCGGCCGCGTTTGTCTCTACCTGCTCGATACCGACACGCCGGAAAACAACGCCGAGGACCGGTTGATCACCGCCGAGCTTTATGGCGGCGATCTCGAAATGCGCATTCGCCAGGAAATTGTTTTGGGCATCGGGGGCGTGAAAGCGTTGGGCGCTCTCGGGATCGATGCAGAAGTATTTCACATGAATGAAGGTCACTCGGCCTTTCTCGCGCTCGAACGCATCCGCTCGTTAATTGCGGAAAAGAAACTCGATTTTTATTCCGCCCTGCAAGTCGTGGCGGCCGCGAATGTTTTCACCACGCACACACCAGTTCCGGCGGGCAACGATTCCTTCTCCCGCGACATGATGCGCCGTTACTTCGGCAATTTCGTCGGCGAATTAGGAATTTCGTTCGATGAACTTTTTCGTCTCGGACAGGCCAGTGTCGATCCGCTCGACGTCTTCAGCATGACGATTCTCGCATTGCGCGTCAGCCGGCAATCGAACGGTGTCAGCAAATTGCATGGCGAAGTGAGCCAGTCATTGTGGAAAGATGTTTGGGCCGGCGTGCCGATTCATGAAGTGCCGATCACCAGCATTACCAACGGCGTCCACACAAAGACATGGATGGCGCCGGAATTCTCCGCTCTCTACAACAAATATCTCGGTAAATGGGAGGAGCACCTGACGGAACACGATTTCTGGCGCGGCGTGGTCGAGATACCCGACGCGCAACTTTGGGACACGCACCAGAAATTAAAGTTGCGCCTCGTTGAGTTTGTCCGTGAGCGCGTGCGCGAACGGCGCGAACGTCTCGGGGAATCGCCCGAATCGATTCGCGCGGTCAACAGCATTCTTGATCCGGAGATTTTAACGATTGGGTTTGCGCGGCGCTTTGCCACCTACAAACGCGGCGCACTTTTGTTCAGCGATAAAGCGCGACTGCACCGTTTGCTTAACGACATCACCCGGCCGGTGCAGTTCATTTTCGCCGGGAAATCGCATCCGCGCGATGAGGGCGGCAAAGCGCTTATTCAGGAAGTGTACAAATTCAGCCGCGAATCCGGTTTCGAAAATCGCGTCGTCTTTGTCGAAGACTACGATACCTACATCGCGCGCCGTCTCGTGCAGGGCGTCGATCTTTGGCTGAACAATCCGCTGCGTCCGCTTGAAGCCAGCGGCACGAGTGGAATGAAATTGCCGCCTAACGGCGGATTAAATCTGAGCGTGCTCGACGGTTGGTGGTGCGAAGGTTTTAACGGCAACAACGGTTGGGCCATCGGATCCGAAATCGATAACGGCACCGTCGATTTCCAAAGCGCAGTCGACGCAAACAGTCTTTACCAACTGCTCGAAAACCAAATCATCCCGCTCTACTACGCCAAGCCGGATGGCAAATTGCCGCTCGCGTGGCTGCAATTGATGCGCGACTCGATTCGCAGCGTCACGCCAGTCTTCAATACGCATCGCATGGTGAAAGAATACACGGAGCGCATCTACATCCCGGCCGCAAAAGCGCACGAAGAATTCGTGCGCGATGGGTGCACATCAGCCTCGCAGTTGAGCAAATGGAAAGCGCAAATGCGCAAAGATTGGCCGCAGGTTCGCATTTTCGATGTGCAGGTCGGGAACAAAGATCGGCAGAACATTCTCGTTGGTGAAGCGCTGGAGGTCTCCGCGAAAGTGCATCTTGGGGGCGTCGATCCCAAACACGTTCGCGTCGAAGCTTACCATGGCGAAAGTGAAAACGGCACGATCCGCAACCCGATTGTTACCGTATTGAACGAAGCTAACCGCGCCGACAACAATGGCAGCTACGTTTACCAGGGTGAAATTCCTGCAACCGAGAGCGGCGCCTATGGTTTCAGTGTTCGCGTTGTCCCCACGCACCCGCATCTCATGCAAACGCATGAGTTGCGTTTGATCGCCTGGTCATGATTTGCTATTGGATCCTATATGCTTCGATGAGCGCGACTCCAGTGGTGTTGTTTTTGCCGCGCACGATTGCGGTATAGTTGCCGGGCGCGAGCGATCTGACGATAGCGGATTCACGGACGTCTGCGGGCGCAATGCCGCAGGCGGCGATGGCACTGTCCTGCGACGTTTTCCAATTGTCGTTCGAAGCGATGAGCGCGCCATTCTTGTCGTGGAGTTCGAGCGTCGGATCTTGCAGAGGGTTCCGGATTCCCCGACTCGTTAGGCTGGGTCCAACAGCGCGCAGGGCGATAATCGGATTGTCGCCGTTGCCAACGATGAAACCGGCGATCATGACGTCTTCATCTGTGCCGACAAATCCACGCGTACTAATGTTGGCCAATGCGGAATTGGCGCTCGAGCTCAAGTCATAGACTTCGACCAGTCCGATTCCGGTTCCGCCGTTCTTTCCGCGTAAGACCGCGGTGTAATTTCCAGGGGCAAGCGTCCGCACAATGGCTGATTCCACATTGTTCTTTGGTGCGGCACCGGTGGCCAGAATCTCTGCTTGTTGCGTGTCTCGCCAGTTGTCATTGCTCGCCAGAATGCCGCCGGCGCTGTTGTAAAGTGTCAGCGATGGATCAGAAATCGGACCGCGCACACCGTTGCCGCTCAAGGAGGGACCAATCCCGCGCAGAAGAACTTTCTTCGCGGTGCTGCCCGTGACGATAAACCCGACAATCGAAACGTTTTCACCGGCTCCAACTGCGGCCCGCGTGGAAATATTCAACGCTTTGCCCGGCGCTGGGATCGCGCCGCTTAACGCGCGGTTTGCTTCGACTGCAATCTGGTAATGACCGGCCGTCGTCGGATGAATGTCGTCCCAGAAAAGATATTTATCGGCACTGATGTCGGTTCCGAATTGTGCGCTGTCGCGCACGTTGCTGAAGCCGTACTTCGATGGCTCCGCGAGCACACGAATGAGCTCGAACCAAACATCAACGCGGTAAACCCGGATAGTAATTCCCTGCTTCGCGAGAGCACTGATAGTCGCATCGAGATCGGAATTTAATTTTTTGCGATAACTGGCGGTAGCGGCATCGAGCGAAATCGCCTCCGCTGTCTGGCCAACGTAACTTGGTATCGCGCCGAGCGGAGGCACATTGGGCACGAGAAATTTCCGCGCGCCCGCGGTCGTCAATCGCTTGATCAACGTGTTCACTTGCACCGAAGTCGCAATGACATGAGCAGAGCTGGAATCATCGAATAGATCGTTGCCGCCGCCCCAAAGAAGATAAAGCGCGTTGGGATCGGGAGTAAACGCGGACAGATAGTCGGCAACTTGCTTGCCCATGTTATCGATCGTGATGTGATAATCGCCGCCGGCGAATGGATTGGGATTGCGGATCACCGTACGGTCGGTGCTTCCGTCTACCGTCGTTGCACCGCCGAACGCATAGTTTGCTCCGCCATCGAGACTATTCGTTGCGATTGGGAGACCAAGAAACGTTTGCGCAAGTTGTTCGTGCCAGACACCGGCGTATTTGTTGGAACTCGGAACAGTATCGGAACTGTTCGTGAAACGGTAATCGCTGTAGTCGAATGGCCTGCTCGGATAGCTGAAACCGAATTTATTGCGGACCCGATGCGCGATGTTTCCGGTATCCGAGAGGCTGTCGCCAAAAACAACTATCTTGGTGAACGTTGGCGCGGACTGCGCCACCAAACTCACCGCCGATGCAAGCATCGCGCCGGCTAAGAAAAGGAGACGGATTGTCGAATATACTGAGCGACGGGAGAAAAAACGCGTTTGATGAAAAATCATATAGGGACTGATAAAGGTTCTGTCATTCCGAGCGTAGTCGAGGAATCTCTCAACACCTCGAAAATAAGAGATGTCTCGGTCCGAGCCGGACTGGCATATCGCTCGACATGACAAAGAGGCACTTGTCAAAGCGCTGAAATCGATTCCAAAAATTTCTTGTAATCACCGGCATCGCGGATTGCGGCGTTCAACCCTTCCAGCCGCTTATCAGCGGATGCTTCAGGAAAACGGATGCGACAGGATTGCGCGCCATTCAAGAAAACCATTTCGTCCCACTGGATCGATTCGATCGCGTCGTTAAAACGCGCGACGGAGCGACCGCGAAAATATGCGCGGGTCGTATCGGGCGGTGTGAAGATCGCGGCTTTGATTTCTTCTTCCGTCACCACGCGCCGCATCGAACCCTGCCGGAGCAGCTCATAATATAGCCCTTCGTCTCGATTGATATTGTGATATTCGAGATCGATCGCCTGCAACCATGGATCGCTCCACGCAAGTTTTTCTTCTTCCTGCAGCGCGTTCAGTAAAAATTTCTTCGCCACCCAGTCCACGCGATCTCTCGTTAGGCCAACATCGCGCTGCAAATCGTTGAGCACATTTTCCCATTCGCGCAGCAGCCATTTCGTTTCCTCGTCCGGAGCGGAGAATGATTTCTGCGCTGCGCTCAGGTAAAGACGCTGCACATCGATCGCAGAAATCTTGCGACCATCGATCAATTCGATGATCCAGTCGTAATTCTGATCGCGACTGATGGATTTTGTCGCATCGATCGGTTGCGCAATCTCGAGCTCCGGGGCTTCACCGCGCTCGACCAAACCCAGAACCAGCGCCGTCGCGCCGACCTTCAGCGCTGTCGCCCACTGGCTCATATTCGAGTCGCCGATTATGACGTGAAAACGGCGGTAGCGGCTGGCGTCAGCATGCGGCTCGTCGCGCGTGTTCACGAGTGGTCTGCGATTCATCGTATCGATACTCACAAGCACGCTGAAAAAATCTGCGCGTTGTGAAATCTGGAACATACCCGGCTGACTGACCGCGCTTTCTCCTTCAACTCCCATCTTGCCCGCGCCCGCAAAAATTTGGCGCGTGATGAGGAACGGCAAAACGCCGCTCACAATCCGATCCCACGGCACGTCGCGACGCATCAGATAATTGTCGTGGCAACCATAGCTGTGTCCGCTGAAGTCGGTGTTGTTTTTGTACAAACGCACTTCGTTTTCAGGTGGCAATTTCGAATTGCGCCGCCGTGCACACTCCGCGAGGATGCGCTCTCCCGCTTTGTCCTGCGCCACGAGCTCGCGCGACGTCGTGCACTCGGGCGTGGAATATTCCGGATGCGCGTGATCGTTGTAAAAGCGCGCGCCATTCGAAAGCACAAGGTCGGTTTTGATTTCCTCGAAACTGAGCGGCCGATTTTTGTCGATCTCGTAGTAGGCCGACTCATCCGTGTCCTGGAGCAATTCCTTGGCGCGGAAACCGCGCGCATCACGATGCGGATCCTCCAGCTCGTAATCCCACTTCATGTGGGCCCCGTGCTCGGTGTATCGCCTAACGAGTTCGATCGATTCTGTCACTACGTCCACCGATTCCGCGCCATGAATCGTGATGCCGTACTCTGTCTCCAGCCCAAAAACCCGTTGCATTCCCCTTCAAGATAACGCGCCCTGTTGCGTCGTCGAATTTTCGACGGGCACGTGCGGCGGCAGATTTACGGAACGCCGGCGCGGAATGCAATCCGCCGCGATGGCATCAGAACTGTTGATCGTGCCATTGACGGTCACATCCGCGCGGAAGTTTGTTTCGCACGGGCGAGCCGGATTGTATTTTCGTCGCGGCAACATCGGAAGAATTGACGATTTTGTTGCCGTTAAGGTCGCCCAGCAAAACGTTCATGCTCACAGTCGTGCTCGGCAAAACTTGCGAAAAGGCGTCGGTGACATTGCTTAATGTGACGGTGATTTTCTGCACATCAGTCACATTCGTTAAATTAACAGTCATTGTTTTTCCGTTGAAAACTGGAGCAGCGGAAACGCTCCCAACACCAGCCGTAACGCGCGCATCGCCACTCGTGATGTTGTTTGTGAACGTGAAGACGAGAGTGTGACCCGAGACCCCGGAACGGCACTCCACACCGGGCTCGCCGATGAGCGGCAGTTTCACATCGAAGCTCTTTCCGCCTTGTGTCTTGCGCGATACGGCGCTCGACAATTTCAAAAAAGGCGCGCAATCGGGGCAAGGCGTCAGCAAGACAGCGTGGATTTCGTTTGTCGAAATCCTGGCCGCATCAACCGCGATTTGTCCCGGATCGAACAAGGAAGTAGGTCAATGATTTTGAATGATTCATAAAAAACAATTACGGTTGCGTTATCAGGTGCTGACCTTCGTCGACGCAACTAACTGAACAAGGAGCCAATGGTAACGTGATTGTTACCTTTCGCGTCGGTCGCACAGTTGATGGTGACATTTTTTTCGGCGGATAAGATTCTCTGCCGTTCGCTGCAAAAATTTCACGTCTTTCGACGACAGCTTTCGTTCACCGCGAAATAATTTAGAAACTGCTTCCAAGGGTATTTCGGGAAAATCGCACCGCCCCAGGAGATAATCGCACGTGACGTTGAGCGCTTCGGTCAAACGTTTCAAATTACCGAATGACGGTGAACGGCGCCCAGTCTCGAAAAACGAGATGGCTGTTTGTTGCAAGCGGGCTTTACGCGCAAGCTCGGTTTGGCTCAGTCGGCGTAGTCGTCGTGCTGCATTTAACCGTTCGCCAAAAGTCGACATGGAAAAGAAGAGATGCGAAACGCCCTCGCGCTCGCGAGACGCGAGGGCGTTCGCACGGAAGCGAGTTAGTCGAAGCTGAGCTCGTAGACTTCGGCGAGCGCGATACCAGTACCGTTATCGGCGCCTGTAACTACGGCAGTGTAATTACCGGGTTCGAGTCGTATCACAATCGCGGACTCATTCGGATTCGTCGGCGGAATCGACGTGCCGCGTATGTCGCTCACATTGCTCGCGCTCTGCCAGTTGTCATTCTGCGCCATCAGCGTCGAGCCACCAAACAACTGCAACCGCGGATTCGCCAACACGGGCGACACTCCACTGTTCGCCAACGATGGCCCGAGGGCGCGCACGATCACGAGCTTCGGTCCACCGCGGATAATGAAGCCGCTGATCAATTGTCCCTGACCCGTATTAACAAAACCGCGCGTAGAAATATTCGCGAGGCGGTTGGCGGATGATTCGTGTGGCGCGCGGAAGGTGAAAGTCACTCCGTTCAAAGTGAAATCGCCCACGAGAACGTCGTGTTGGAAAAAGATGTGACCCGTCATCGCTTGGCCGGTAACGAGCGTAAGCGTGAAGGTCGCGCTGACCTCATGATCGTTCTGGTCTTGGTGATGATCTTCTGCCTCGTCGGAATCCTGGCCGTGATCATCCCCTGGCGGATCGTCAGCGCCATGTTGCGCATGCAAAATACTCACGATGCCAAAACCGCCGATAACGGAAGTGCTCTGTTTCCCGATGAAGAAAATGCGGCCTTGCGAATCGATGAGGAATTTAAGATCGAGCGTTGCACCGGGGCTATGTGCGGTCGCGGTAAAACGGCTGCCTAGGTCGTCGCTGCTGCCGAAGATTCCTACGCGTGCCGCTATGACATGCACGGAATTCAACGTCGCGCTAACGCTCGTCTTAGTAACTGTGCCGCTCAGACTCCGGTTCCCATTAGTCGTTAGGGAAAATGTACCATTACTTGCGACGGTGCCGCCACCGAAGTCGGCCTGGTGTGTCGCGACATCGAAGATGTAAGTGGAGAGCGCACGATTTCCCTGCACGAAGAAAACAATTTTGCCGCCGCCGGCGAGATTGCCCTCGTAGAAACCGCGTTTGCTTTCTTCTGCGCGTGCAGAAGCTGTTAGCGTAAGCAGCCACGCACAGAATGGAACGAATCGAATAAGAAGATTTTTCATGATGACGTTGGTTGATTTGGAATCGCAGGAAAATAGGAGAACGTCCTTCTTACGCGAGAGCGCAATGGTAACGCCGTTGTTACTTTCCTGTAGCGCTGCCTAGTCTTGCCTAACGAGTGCCGCTTCGCGCAACGAAGCTAGAGCGCTTTCGGTAAACGCAATCGAAAGTCCGTCCATTCGGCGTCGGATCGGACGAGAACAAGTTCACCTCCGTGAGCCTTCGCCAGCTCACGCGCGATGCTCAAACCAAGGCCGTGTCCGGAGTTCTGGCCATCGCTGCGCGCGCGATGGAAGCGGTCGAAAATATGTGAGCGACGTTCCGGCAGAATCGGTTCCCCATTATTCTCGACCGTAACTTCAAGGTCGCCATTAGTTGCGCGCGCACGAATACAAATGCAGCCGCCAGACACGGTGTACTTCACCGCGTTATCGAGCGGGTTCTGCATGATCATGGAAACAAATGCTCGATCGGCCGCGAGCGGCAATGAATCGGAAACCTCCGCCTCAACCGTCAGCCCACGCTGTTCGGCCAGCGCGCGCGCATCATCCAGGACCCCATCAAGCAACTCGCGCAAATCAAACTCATCACGGCGCAATTCCAATCGACCGGCATCGGCCCGCGCCAGGAGCAAAAGATTCTCCACGACCGAGGTGAGTTGATGCGTTTGGTAAAGCAAAGCATCTGCGCGCTCCTGCACATCGGGCGGCGTTTTCGGATCGCTCAGTATCTCTTCAATCCCAGCGCGCAACACCGCGATTGGCGTTTTGAGCTGGTGCGATGCGTCGGCGGAGAAGCGCACGGACTGTTCGAAACTTCGTTGCAAGCGTTCGAATGTTTGGTTTAGGACGGTAATTAATCCCGCGATCTCGTCCTTGGTTGGCGGTACCGGCAAACGCTGATCGAGTCGTTGCGGCGTGATTTCGGCCGCCGCTTGCCGGATTTCCTCCACGGGCGCGAGCGCGCGACTCGCCACCCATCTTGCGCCAATAAGGACCACGATGAGGACCGTCGGGATTGCACCGATCATTCCAAGAATAATGTCGCGTCCGATTTGATTGACCTCATGCAAATCCGCCCCCACATGCAACGTCAAACCCCCCTCGTGAAAAGTTCCCATGCGCACGCTGCGGCTTCCGATTTTCCGGGTGTGGATTTTTTCAATCCCATCATCGGGCACCGTTTGGGAAAGGTTGGGCGAAAGATAGCGTAATTCATTCCGAGGGCCGCGCACTTCGATGAGACGGTTACGCAAAGCGAGCGGGACAAATATCTCTTTGATCTGTTCTCGATTTTTCTCCCAGCCGCCTTCGAAGTTCGCCACGTCACGAAATAATTCGTGAGCGTCAGTCGTTAGGCGACGATCGAAGGTTGCAATTTCCCAATAGTGCATGATGCACCAGGTGGTGACCGCGCCCGCGATTGTCGCTACCACCGCAAACACAGCCGCATACAGCGCCACCTTCCAACGCAACGGCCAACGTCGTGTCATGGTTCACGGATGGTGTAACCGGCGTGACGCACTGTGTGGATGAGCGGCGGGGCTTCAATTTTCTTGCGTAGTCGACCGATGAATACTTCCACTAGAACCGGGCCGCATTTTTACGCGGACGGAATTGTGCGAGCGGGTCTGGGAACGGGAGCATGAGTACGATACGAAAAGTAAGCTCGCGCGCGGAGAGCTCGATGCGGCGGCCTCCGCGATGCAATTCGTTATTGGCGACGCTGAGCGTCAGATCCGCCACCCGCAAAGTAAGCTCCGGCTTTTCCGCGTAGCGCCGCCCGAGCGCGCGGATGCGTGCGAGCAATTCCTGCATCGCGAATGGTTTCGGCAAATAATCATCCGCGCCCAGTTGCAAACCAGTGATGCGATCGTTTAACTCGCCGCGGGCCGTAAGCATGAGCACGCGCGCGGTGATTCCGTTCTCGCGCATTCGTCGCAAGACTTCGAAGCCATCGATTTCCGGGAGCCCGACATCGAGAATAACAAGGTCGAACGAATCTTTTTCGGCTTCTTTCAGCGCGTTTTCACCGTCATGCACCAGGACTGGATCGTGACCGGCTACGGTAAGCGCGGAAGCAACGTGTCGTGCCAATCGAACTTCATCATCAACAACCAGGACGCGCATGGCGCTAACATATACAGGTCATCGCGTTGTCATTTCAACTCCGGACGCACGCGACTCGCGTGCTGGACGATGGCGACCTCGCCGTCGCGAACTTTTCTTTTCCAACTCTTTCTCTGCGGTCAATTTCAGTGAAAAGTTCTATTATGTCAGTTCACATTCTCGATACGCGCATGCTCGGCCGCGCCGGCATCATCGCCGCCATTGCAATCGAGACCAACGATGGACTCGCGCTCTTCGATGTCGGCCCCGAATCGACTTTCGGGAATATTTCATCCGAACTCCGCGCAATCGGCTTTGTTCCTTCCGATGTGCATCACGTCTTCCTTAGCCACATTCATTTCGATCATGCCGGTGCGTCATGGCGTTTCGCTGACCTCGGCGCAACGATCTACGTTCATCCGCGCGGCGCGCCGCATCTTCTCGATCCCGCCCGGCTCATCGAATCTGCCACGCGTATTTTTGGCGACGAGATGGAAAAACTCTGGGGCCGTTTCGCACCAGTTCCGAAAGAGCGTCTTCGCGTCCTGCACGATGCGGACGTGGTTCGCATCGATTCATTGGAAGTGCGCGCCATCGAGACGCCGGGGCACGCCAGCCATCACCACGTTTACCAATGGGAAGATAACTTGTTTGGCGGCGATGTTGCCGGTGTACGGTTAGGCAATGGTCCACCGATTCCGCCATTCGTTCCGCCCCAGTTGAACATTGAGTCGTGGCTCGACTCAATCCAGAAAATGCGCGCGCTGAACCCGACTAGACTTTATCTCCCGCATTTCGGTTTGGTCGGCGGTTCTGTGTCGGCGCATTTCGACGCGCTTGAAGAACGTGTCCGTCGCTGGTCAGAATGGTTTCGCGAAAAAATCTCCGTTGGCGAACAACAACTCATCCCTGCCTTTGCCGATTATGAAATGGCCGACCTGCGCGCGGGCGGTGTTCATGAAGAATCCATCGGCGACTACGAAGCCGCTGATCCGAGTTATATGGCCGTAAGTGCCGCGCTACGTTACTGGCACAAACATCATCCCGAAAAAATTGGCGCAGTCGCTTCTCCCGAGGGTCCGCCAAGAGACTCTTTCCCAACTTCTAACTCTACTTCTCGTTAGGCCTTCACTATCCGCTCCAACGTAGTGCGTAAAGAATAGTGTCGAGCAAACGGCGGAAGAGATTTGCCGCCACGTCGCCGTCGTGGACCGGCCACGTCAGGACTACATCTGCAAGCGGAATGGGACCACCCAAAGTAGGATCCACCGCCCACGGATCCTTCGCCAATGTCCCCTGCTTAAGACCGACCATTTTGAAAGCGAACGCGTCCGTGGCGGAAGCTTCCGTTGAACTCCAATAGATGCTGAATGGTTGCCAGTTTAACAACTCCAACCCCGCCGATCTTCTCGCCATCGCAGTGAAGACGAGATGGCCCAGTTCGCTCTCCCGGCAATTGTCACCGATACACGGGCCGCTCCCGTCGGCGTTGAGTGCGGTCGGTAAACGCCATCCGGTGATGCCACGGTAATTTAATCGCAAGACCCACTCCTTCGCATCATTCCAAGTCATCTGGCCGTCGTGCGAGTGACCGGTGGTCCTGGAGTAATTGGTATCGTGCAGCCAGGTGAGATCGCGTTCCACATCGTAAAGACAACCGCGACCGCGATCGATCAACAGCGGCCCGAACAAGTTTCCATCGATCGGTCGCCTAACGAATAATCGGTCGCGGAACGCCGACCACCGGCTCATAATCGCCTCGATTAATAATCCTGGCATCGTGTCATCGTAGCAGACCGTTATCAAAGAATGAGTCGAGGCGACAAGCGCCTTTCGTAGCCAATGAGAAGTGTCATCCCGTAGCCAAACTTGGGTACGGCATACGTTGACGCGGTAGCCGACGGTCAGTAAGACGTTTCGCGTGAACAAGGACAATGCCCACCGCGCAAAATACGGACCCTGGCTTGTCGGTCTTGGCGCAGCGTTGTGGGGAACGGAAAGCGCGTGGCGCATTCCGCTCAACAATCTTTTCGATGCGCAGGTCATCGTGTTTTGGGAGCACGTGCTCATCCTGCTCATGTTCCTGCCGATCCTCATTCCGCGGCTTGGAGAATTACGAACGATCGATGCACGCACTTGGGGATACCTGATCTTTTCCGGCTTCGCTGGCTCGGCCGTCGGCACGGTTTTCTTCACCCTCGCGTTAAAAAACGGCAACCCAACGGTCGTCAACGTGATCCTGAATATTCAGCCGGTCGTTTCCACCCTGGGCGCGTTCCTGCTTTTCGGCGACCGCCTCACGCCGCGCTTTTTTCTTTATGCGAGCATTGCGATCTTCGCCGGCATTTTCCTCTCAGTTGAACATCCCGCTCTGATCGGCGTTTCCTTCGCGCAAGCGGGATTGAACCTTGGCACTGGTTACGCGTTGGTGTGCGCGCTCTTCTGGGGACTTTCCACCGTCGCGGGACGCGGCGTCATGACCGGCATGTCGCTTCGCCTCGCCGCCAGTCTGCGCGTCGTCATCGGACTTATCTGCATGACATTCATTCTCCTTTTCTACGGAAAACTCCGTGGCCCGGCGCTGTGGCCGGCCGCAGCGCAAGCTCACGCCAACACCGCTATCATTGCGCTCTTTCTGCTCGCCTCGATCTCCGGTGGCATTCCGCTCCTCATTTATTTCGAAGGATTGCGATTAACGCGCGCTTCCACCGCCGGCTATTTCGAAATGATGCAAACGCTCGCCGCGGTCTGCATCACTTGGGGTTTTTTCCACGCCACACTCCACCGGCATCAGATCATCGCGGCGATCGTCCTGATGGCGGCTGTCGTCATGGTACAAAAGTCGCAAGCTGCCGTGGAAGGCGACGAAAAATTGGAATGAATAAAGCTGCAGAGCGATTCGAGTGAACAAAGCCGACGTGTGTAGCGGAAAAGAAAACTGAAATGAAAAAAGGATGTCTCATCACGATAGCTACCGCTCTCGGCCTTATTATTATTGTTGTTTTGCTCGCCTTTACCCTCACGCGCGGTGCGTTAAAATCGGGAGAAGATTTTCTAGGATTAATAGGTTCGGGAAAGATTGCGGCCGCTTACGAAAGCGCATCAGCAACCTTGAAATCGCAACAGACCCTCGAATCCTTTACCCAGAGCGTGAAGGATCTCGGTCTGACTGATTACGCCTCCGCTTCGTGGTCCAGTCGAGAAACGAAGAACGATCGCGCGCATCTCGAAGGTTCGGTCAAGACGCGCGCCGGCGGCAAAATTCCACTCAACATGGAACTGGTGAAGGAATCCGGAACCTGGAAGGTGATTTATTTGTCCGCGCCGCAATCGGGCGTGGCCGTGGAAAAAGGCGGCAAGCAATTACCCAGCGACGAAAAATCGAAAGCGTTGGTTCTCGATTCGCTTCTCGATTTCAACAAGGCCGTTCAAGAACAGAGCTTTGATGGATTTCACACCAAGATCTCTCGCGCATGGCAGGAGCAGATTACGGCGGATAAACTCAAAGAAATCTTCCAACAGTTCATCGACAAGAAGATGGATATTTCTTCCATCAGAACGGTTGATCCCATTTTAAGCGAACCGCCGCAGATCAACTCGGATGGTCTCCTGATTTTACAGGGCTACTATCCGACGCATCCGTTGAAGGTGAATTTCCAGCTGAAATATATCTATGAACATCCGGCATGGAAACTCTTCGGCATTAAAGTGAACGTAAACGAATAGCGTCGTAGCTGCCGCCGTCGAGTTGCAGCTGCCGCTGTCTCAGCGGCAGGCGCCTGCTTCGATGCCGTGACCGCGAAGCGCAGTTAATGTCGCGAAATGTGTCCGCTCGAGCGCTCGTAGGATGCACCGACGGTGATATGCGTTTTATCGTTACCCATCTCACCGACAATATATCCCTGCTCCACGTCACCACTGAATTTACCGCCGGCCGAATGCCCGTACAAAACGCCCACTTCCCCGCCGACATAATCAAAAAATTTAGGCTTCACCTCCATCATCTTGTCGCCTGAATCTCGCCTGGACGTTACGGCGCGCTTAACGTTTGATGGTTCCTCCGCGCTCAAGGGGGGAAGAAAATCAGGCGGCGCGGCTTCAATCCAATTGTATCCGTTCGACAAAGAGAAAAGCCGTCTATCCAATAGCGCCAGCGACGGAAAACCGTAATACATGCTATTCAGCGTGCTGAAGGTAGCGCGCGTGTCCACCACACCTCTCTGCCCCGGTTGGCCGAGTTGGAAGAGAAGAGGACGCCGCGTCTCTTGTGCCGACAACGAAAGACAACAACCAAGAAATCCCACCACCACGAAAAGTGCCCGTTTGGTCATGAGAGAATGCACAGCCGAACGGTCGCAAGCGCCAGCGAAATTTTGACGGCTAAATCGGGAAGCCAAAAAAACTCGAAAATGCAGTCGCGCGCATTCATCAGGACCGTGGCGCGCGATACACATTAGCTTGTCTTTCAACAACAATATTTGCGAGCGTGTCGCCGTGAAGATTCGATTCCTTGCTGCGGCGGGACTGATGGCGTTGGCGACGGAGACCTTACTCGCCGCGCCAGCCACGCGGGAAAAGGCGATCGGTGTCGACCTCACTTACCGCGACCTCACCGTAAAACCGGGCGACGACTTCGATGAGTATGCCAATGGTAGTTGGAGAAAAGCGACTGAAATGCCCGCTGATCGCGCCAGGATTGGAGTAGGCTTTGAGGTCTTTCAAAAAGCTGAGAAGCGTAATGCCGATTTAATTCGCGAAGCAGGCGCCGGCAAACCGAAGGCGGGAACCCCGCAACGTCTGATCGCCGACTACTACGCCGCCTTCATGGACATAGCGGGTATCGAGAAGCGAGGGCTCGATCCGCTCAAACAGAAACTCAGCGAGATCGAAAAGATCGCATCGAAAGACGATCTCGCTCGCGTGCTCGGCCAGCGCTTGCGCGCAGACGTTGATCCGCTCAACGCGACCGCGATGTGGACCGAGAATCTGTTCGGCCTTTTCGTCACACAAGCACTGAGCGATCCCACCCGCACCGTGCCATACCTCTTGCAGGGCGGGCTGGGAATGTCCGACCGGGAATATTACGTGTCAGATAAGCCGGAGATGGCGAAGCTTCGAGGCCAGTATCAGGCTTATGTCAGCGACATCTTGAAACTCGCCGGCCTGAGCGAACCTTCCGCGCGCGCAGAGCGGATCATGGCTCTGGAAATGAAGATTGCCGCCGCTCACCTCGACCGCACGAGCAGCGAGGATGTTCACAAAGCGAACAATCCTTTGAGCGTTACGCAACTTTCCTCCGATGCGCCTGGGCTCAATTGGAAAGCGTACCTGGCCGCCGCCGGGCTCGATCGGCAGGCGACTCTTATTATATGGCAGGCATCGGCGATCAAAGGTCTCGCAGCGTTGGTCGGCACCGAGCCGCTCGAAACATGGAAGGATTGGATGACCTTCCATACGTTAAACCAAAGCGCCATCTATCTTCCGGGCGCTTATGACAATCTGCATTTCGGGTTTTACGGCAAGACACTACAGGGAACCCCGCAGCAGCTCGACCGCTGGAAACGCGCCGTCGCCCGTGTGAACGCCAATATCGGTGACGCGGTCGGAAAGATATACGTCGCGAAATATTTTCCGCCCTCGTCCAAAGCGGAGGTCCAGGAAATCGTGAAGAACCTTCTCGGCGCTTTCGACCGCCGCATCGATGCGCTTGTTTGGATGGCTCCGGCAACAAAGGCGCAGGCGAAAGCGAAGCTCAAGACCTTGCACGTAGGTGTTGGTTATCCTGAGAAATGGCGCGACTATGTCGGCCTCGCCATTCGACCGGACGATGCTGTCGGTAACGCCTGGCGCGCAAGCGAGTGGGAATATAAGCACCAGCTGGCGAAGCTCGACCAGCGAATCGATCGCGATGAATGGTGGATGACTCCGCAAACCGTGAACGCACTCAACCTTCCGCTCCAGAATGCGCTGAATTTTCCGGCTGCGATTTTGGAAGCGCCTTTCTTTAATCCGAGAGCCGACGCAGCTGCTAACTATGGCGCTATTGGCGCAACCATCGGCCACGAGATTAGCCACAGCTTCGACAACATCGGTGCCGAATTTAACGCCGCGGGAAAGCTCGAGAATTGGTGGACGCCCGCGGACCAGGCCCATTTTAAAGAAGCGGGCAAACAGCTCGTCGACCAGTTCAGTGCCTATGAGCCTTTGCCAGGACTACACCTCAATGGCCAGCTAACACTGGGAGAAAACATCGCCGATCTCGCCGGCCTTTCTGCGGCCTATGACGCTTACAAGATGTCGCTGCACGGCAAACCGCTGCCGGTAGTTGAAGGACTTACTGGTGATCAACGCTTCTTCCTGGCCTTCGCGCAGAGTTGGCGACAGAAGATGCGCGAGGAAGCGCTGCGCCAGCAAATTGTGACTAACGAACACGCGCCAGATCGCGAGCGCGCGCAAACAGTGCGCAACATCGATGCGTGGTACGAAGCCTATAGCGTCAAGCAGGAGGAGAAACTCTACCTTGCGCCCACAGATCGCGTTCGCATTTGGTAAGAACCACACCTGCCATGCACTTAAGGAGTTTTAAGGTATCACGAGCGAGCTTTCTTACTATCCCGGCTTTGCTCTTTGCGATCGCTTCGGGCTATGCCGCTACGCAACATAAGCGCCTTCCAACAGAGGAACTCGAAAAATACGAGGACCCACCCATGTTCATTTTCAGGTTAGGGACCTCAGCGGCAATGGTCTCGCAGTTCGGCGCCTTCACGAGTGTTCAGGTTAACGTCGATGCGAACGGCCATAACATTACTGGCGACGCCGCGAATGAGCCCTCTCTCTCAGTCGACCCAACAAACCACAGCAGAATAGCCATTGGTTGGAGGCAGTTTGATAGCGTTTTTTCCAACTTCCGCGAAGCCGGTCGGGCTTACACTACCAATGCTGGCGCGTCGTGGACCTTCCCCGGCGTTCTTGAGAACAATGTTTTCCGTAGCGATCCCGTGTTGGCCTCCGATAGCGTCGGACGTTTCTTCTATCTCAGTCTTCTGCAGAATTTCTTTGACGACATCTGGCGTTCGCTCAATTTCGGTTTTTCCTGGACGCGCATCGCGCCTGCAACAGGAGGCGACAAGCAATGGTTCACGATCGATAACACGAACAGCGTCGGCCACGGATTCCAGTATCAATCCTGGAGTACTGACGGCAACAACTACGGTGGCCGCCAATTCAGCCGTTCCATCAATGGCGGCGCTACTTGGTTGGATCCGGTGAACATTCCCAACTTTCCCGCTTGGGGAACACTCGACGTGGACTCGACCGGCAACCTCTTTGTCGGCGGAGTGAATCTGACCACGAACCAGATCTGGTGCGACCGCTCGACTAACGCAAAGAACGCTGCCGCCATACCAAGTTTCGATCGAAGCACCGCAATCAATCTCGGCGGCGACATCGTTTCCGCTGAGCCGATAAATCCGGAAGGAATTGTTGGGCAGGTTTACGTAGCGGTGGACCGCTCGGGCACGAGTACGAATAACTACCTTTACATGCTTGCGAGTGTGCAACCCGCTGGCTTCACCACCGGAAGTGACGTGATGTTCGTGCGCAGCACCAACTTGGGAACAACATTCAGCGCTCCGCGTCGTGTCAACGACGACCCGGTCAATCATGCCAAATGGCACTGGTTCGGCACAATGTCAGTCGCCCCGAATAAACGCATAGACGTTGTTTGGCTCGACACACGCAACGCCGCGAATAACACCAACTCGCAACTCTTCTATTCTTATAGCACCAACGCAGGAAGCACCTGGTCGCCTAACGTGGCGGTAAGCACTTCGTTCAATCCCTTCCTCGGTTATCCGAACCAGAACAAGATGGGTGATTACATCTCCATTGTTTCAGACAATACCGGAGCCGATGTCGCCTACTGCGCCACCTTCAATGGCGAACAAGACATTTATTATGTTCGCGTCGCTCCGCTCGCATCCCGGTTGCTCAACATCTCCACTCGCGCGCATGTCCAGACCGGCGATCGGGTGCTCATCGCTGGATTTATCATCACTGGTACTGGTCCTAAGAGAGTTATTATTCGCGGACTCGGTCCTTCGCTTAGTGGTGTTGGAGCTACTTTGGCCGACCCGACTTTGGAACTTCATCGCGGCAGCGCGACGTTAGCTACAAACGACAACTGGAAAACCCAATCAAACGGCACAAGCCAGCAAGCGGAGATCGAGGCCACAACCATTCCGCCAACGAACAACTTGGAATCGGCCATCGTAGCTACGCTTAATCCGGGAACATACACCGCCATTCTTAAAGGTAAGAATAACGGAACCGGTGTGGGGTTAGTTGAGGTTTACGATCTCACGGCGGCAGGCAGCTCGAACTTCGCGAACATCAGTACACGTGGATTGGTCGGCACGGGTAATGACGTCATGATCGGCGGTGTTATTGTCGGCGGAGGCAACAGCGTCGGTAGCAGAGTAGCTGTCCGCGCAATCGGGCCTTCCTTAACCAGCGCGGGAATTCAGGCGGCCTTGCGCGATCCTACTCTCGACCTGCACAATGGGAACGGAGTAACCATCGCGACGAATGATAACTGGAAACTCAACGATCAAACCCACCAATCGCAGGAAGCCGAAGTGCGCGCGACCGGGATTGCGCCGACAAATGATTTTGAGTCAACCATAGTCACGACTCTTGCGCCTGGTAACTACACCGCGGTGGTGCGGGGTAAGAACAACACCATTGGCGTCGCCTTAGTGGAGACTTACAATCTGCCATAGCAAAACGAAACACAGATGGCTGTCAGTCGCTTCACCGGCGGATTCTTTTCATTGTGATTGTGATCCTCTTCGGTGTTTCGGGCGCGGGAAAAACTACCGTCGGTCAAATGCTAGCCGACGAACTTGGTTGGAAGTTCTATGAGGGCGACGATTTCCATTCGCAGGCGAACATCGACAAAATGCACGCGGGTGTTCCGCTGACGGATCAAGACAGGCAGCCATGGCTAGATAGTTTACGCGAGCTGATCGAGCAATGTCTCGTTGCAAAACAAAATGCAGTCCTAACCTGTTCCGCGCTAAAGAAATCGTACCGAAGTTACCTGCGCGTGAACGAACAGGTGCAGTTCGTCTATCTGCGCGATAGCTATGAGTTGGTAGCCAATCAACTTCGGCAAAGGCACGGACATTTCATGAATCCGGAGTTATTGCGAAGTCAGTTCGCCACCCTGGAAGAACCGGAAGCTGCGGAAGGCGTAATCACAATCGAGCTTGGGCGAAGTCCGCGCAAACTGGTGGACGAGATCAAGAAGAAGCTAGGCTTGTCGGATGACTCAACCGAGTAATCGAATCCAGTCGGACTCGGACGTAGATGGTTAGGTTTTATCCAGCCGCTCTCATGCGCATTCCTCTCCCTGAGGGAGAGGATTAAGGTGAGGGCCCGTCCGCTTCGCCAAGCCCTCACCCTACCCTCTCTCAATGGGAGAGGGATCGCTAAAAGATCGCGGCACGAAATACGGCGGACATAGCCGCATATTATTGCCATCGCCCACGACGCAGCTCATCCACGGCGAAGACGGGAGGGCCGATCACTTTCGACAACTCGTTAGGTTACCTTACTGTGAAGCCGGCTTGGCGTCGACTAACTCCGGCGGTTCGCTCGCCGGCAATTTTTGCACCTGCTCACGCGTCGGTCGTTTCGCGCGCGGAACCTGTTCCACCGGCTCCACCTTTCCGCTGGCTATCGATCTTTCAATTGCTTTGATCACGCACACATCGCATAACCCTTCCTCGCCATCCGGTTCCGGCTCCTTGTTATCCAGCACGCAATCGGAAAAATATTTTGTCTCGCCCGCGAACTGATCGACTTTGTCGAACGTCTTTTCGTCCTTCTTCCCTTTTACTGTCACCGCCAGCGTCTGTCCCTTTTCCCACGTAAATCCCGGCGTCATCATCAAATCGCCTTCCGTACCCGAGACGCGATACTCGCTCACCGCTTCCGATCCGTAGCTGATTGTGAATTGCGCGATGCGTTCGTCCGGGAACCGCAGCCACACGCTCACTATCTCTGGAATCTCACTGAATCGTTCGTCGCCTTTCGTGCTTGCCGTCCGCCCAAACGCTTCCATCGGTTCCGCGCCAAAAAGATTGCGCACGCCGTTGATCGGGTACGGTCCCATATCCGGAAGCGGCCCGGCCCACTTGTCGCTTTCCGTGCGATGATTCGACGCCTCGATTTGCTGAGTGAAGATGGAAGAAAAAATGCGCGCCTTGCCAAGTTTCCCGCTCCGCAGCGTCTCGATTGCTTCCAGCGTGGCTTCCTCAAAATGAAGCCGGTAAGCGATCATCAACTTCGCCCCCGATTTGCGACCAGCTTCGATCATGGCGCGGCAATCCTCAATTGTCGGCGCCATCGGTTTCTCGCATAGCACATGAATGCCGGCGGTGAGCGCGCGTATGGCAAAATCGCGATGCATTGTATTCGGCGTCGCCAGATAAATCGCGTCGATCTTCCCCGACTTCAGCAACGCATCGAACCCATCATAGCCACACACGTGCTCGATCTTATATTTCTCGCTCAACTCTCGGCCCTTTTTTGCATCGCCGGTCACTAGCGCAGTCATCACCGAATTGCCGGTCTTCGCTACTCCCGGCATGAAATCCTCCTGCGCGATCCAACCCGCGCCCACCACCGCGTAACGCACCTTCCGTCCGTCCGCCCGTTCCTTCACTGGATGCAATAGACTCATCGCCAAGAAATCGCGCGCCGTCAGTATTGCGTTCGTGTTTCCTAGTTAACGCATTCATTTGGCAGAGCGCGACCGGGCGCGCCACCATGATCGATCTCTAATGTCTCCTCATTTCCTACTTTCCTGATTCAGTTTCTTGAGCAATTCCCTTCCTGGTTTCCTGGCTTCCAGATTCAAATTCGCCTTCCACATTTTCGAACGACAACTCCAGCACTACCGTCTAGATTGCGCGATGACTAAACTTATTGCGTTGGTAGCGGCAGGACTCTTTGTAGCAGGCACGATGTTCGCGGGCGAACACGGCAACTGCACAAAGAAAGTCGGAAACGAAAAGGCGGCCTGTGAGGCTTCATTGGCCAGTCTCGACCTCACCGCCGATCAGAAGACAAAGATGGATACGGCTATGGCCGAGCATCACAAAGCCGGTTGCTCTAAAGAGAGCGAGAAGGCCTACATGAAAGAGGCCAAAGGCGTCCTGACCCCAGAGCAGTACGCGAAATTCAAAGCCGAATGCAAAGGCGAGAAAGGCGACACCAAGGCGTAATCGCCAGCTTCACTCAGATCAAAGCGTCGCGCCGAGAGTAATCTCGGCGCGGTTCTGCTTGAGAGAAAAAGCGTGACATCCCGCTGGGCCGCCGATTAATCTTGCGGCCGCACCGGGGATGCGTGCCGTGTGAGCGTGCGCGGAAAGGGCAGCTACTTGAAAAAAAATTCCAGCTTTCGATTCGGATTCTCTAATCCGCGCATCTTAGCGGCCTTCACATTTTGCCTTGCTGGCGTGGGTCTGGCATTACTGAGTGTCTCCGCAAATCCACCGAGTGAAGTTACACGCTCAGTTGCAAAATCCTCACTCAATCGTGCGGCCGTAGAGCAAATCCGCCAGGGCGTTTACCGCCACCATCCCGTGACCTACGTCGTCAAAAACGGCAAAGCCGTTTTCCAGGGTGATATCGTTCTTGAGAAAATCGATCCCATCGATCTCCAGCATCGGCGGTCTGCCGCCGGTGTCGACTCTTTCAGCATCGACTACAGCCAATACCTGTGGCCCCGGGTTGGTAATCAATACCAGATTCCCTACATCATTGGTGCTGGCAGCGGCGATCTTACCAATCTCAATACCGCTATCTCCCAGTTCAACAGCACCTTTGCCAACATCAAATTCGTCACCCGCACGACTCAACCCGACTACGTCAACTTCTACTTCGATCCCAACAACAACAATGGCCAGGGCGAAGCTTCCCTCGGCCGCGCCGGCGGCGAGCAACCGATCCAGGGCGCAGGTGGATCGGTCAATCCTTGTTCCGTCGGAACCATCCTGCATGAAATGGGACATGCCATTGGCCTTTGGCACGAGCAAGCCCGTCCCGATCGCAACACCTATATCTCGGTCAATTACGCCAACGTAATCAAAGGCTCCTTTTACAACTACGATCAGATCTACGACGACGCGCAGCAGACCACCTTGTTCGACTACGCATCGCTCATGGAGTATCCGGCGCTCTCCTTCTCCCGCAATGGAGGTCCAGTCATTGAAACTATTCCCGCCGGAATTCCCCTTTCGAATCCGAACGGCTACAGCCGCGCCGACATCGACGGTATCCAGCGACTTTACGGCAACCCTCCTACTGCCGTTACAGTTACCAGTAATCCTGCCGGACTGCAGGTTATCGTCGATGGCTCGACCGTTACTACGCCGCAAGTTTTCAACTGGGCGCTGAATTCCACTCATACGCTCGATATTCCGTCCGGCGTGCAGAGCCAGCCGGGCTTGATCACCGGCAGCAACGTAGCCACCACCTTTTATTACACCTACGGCCGCTGGAATGATGCCACCGCCGCTTCCCATATGATCACCGTTCTTCCCGGGAATGGAAACCTTGCCACTCCCAGGACATCTCCCGCGGTAACGACTTACTCGGCCAACTTCATCCAGCTCGTTCCCTACACCGCTACCGTTTTCCCCTCAGGCACGGGGACCGTTACACCTTCACCGGCGCCACAGAGCTATCCCGGGTCCGGGCTCGTCTTTTACACTGCCCGCCAGCAAGCCACGCTTACAGCCACTCCGAATGCAGGCCAAAACTTCTATGACTTCAACAACGCGCCCTTCTGGCTTCCCGGCGGCCTCGGCGCTAATCCCAAGACCTTCTACGTTCCAGATACGGGGCTCACCGTTAATACTACCACCAGGTTCTCTCCCAACCCCGTCTATACTGTCAACGTCTCGCCGAATTCGTTCAGCTCTAATCTCTACATCTTACCCAACGGCGGTTTTTCTTACGCACCGAAAAACTTTTCTGCCTTCTATGATTCTGGCTGGACTTCCGGCAGCAGCCATACCCTCGCCGTCGATACTACCGAATACCCTTATAGCTTCGGTAGTCGCTATGCTTTTAATAACTGGAGCGACGGCGCAGTTACCGCGAGCCATTCCGTTGTTCTCCCGGCTAACAGCACGACCTACACCGCAAACCTGACGCCGCAGTTTTACGTGACTGATTACGTCTACGAAGACTGCGCCGGCTCCATCAACGTAACTCCCGCTTCTCCTACCTTTGATGGTTTTTATCCCAGCGGCACTACCCTCACCTTTACCCAAACAACTAACTCCGGATGGACCTTCACCGGTTGGCAATACGACCTTAGCGGAACCGTAAACCCGAAAATGCTTACCGTGACCGACGAAGTTTTTGTTACCGCTGACTATAACACCATCGCGACGCCTCTTACTCTTACCACCTTGAGTCCCGCCTCAGTCCTTTCTGGAAGTCCCGGTTTTACACTGACCCTGAATGGCACGGGTTTTACACCGAGCTCGCTCGTCTCCGTGAACGGAACATTCCCCACGGTAAATTATCTCAATAGCACACAGCTGACCGTCACGGTTCCCGCCGCAGCAGTCGCTCAGCCGGGAGGGTTCCAGGTGTGGATTGCCAGCTTCCCCGACGGAGCACCTTGCGTCGCCTTCGCCGCTCTTCCGTTTAACGTTGGCAACCGCCTGACGAGCGTGATCTCGCGCATGACGCACGGCGTCGCGGGAATCTTCGATATCAATCTCTCGCTCACGGGTCCCCGCGGCATCGAACCCCGCACCAGTACCACACTCGGCGCCGGTAACTATGCCCTGATCTTTACCTTTGTCGACAATCTCACCAGCGTAGCTAGTGCCAGCGTCACTAGCCACGATCCAGCCGGCGGAACCGGAACGGTAAGCGGCAGCCCCATTGTTGGACCTAATACGCCCTTGGGCCTAACTGACAAGCAGTGCGCTGTTAACCTAACGAACGTGAGCAATGGCCAGTATATCACCGTTACTTTAAATAGCGTGTCCGACACGGCGGGCCGCAGCGGCAACGTCATTGGCCCAGAAATGGGTGTCCTCATCGGCGACACGAGTGGAAACGGTTCGGTCAACTCTGTGGATATAGGTCAGGTCAAAGTCCAATCCGGGCAGTTGGTCACGGGGGCAAACTTCCGTACCGATCTGAGCGCCAATGGCTCGATCAACTCCGGGGACATTGGAATGGTGAAGTTAAGGAGCGGCACAGGTCTGCCCTAACAGCCGATCAATCCTTGTGAACGGGGGAGCACTGGCTCCCGACGGCACCGAGACTGGGCGTCTTCTTTAGCCTTTTCGACGTCCTACTCTCTCCTGTTCGCTCATAACGAGGTAAATATTTTGACTTCCGCCTCCTTCAACATCCGCCAATAATAGCGCGTGCGATATTTCGAGATGAGACGTTTTGGGGTTTGCTTTGTTGTCGCTGTTGGGCTGACCGCCACACGCGCCCATGCGACGACGAAAGGTTTAAGTCAAATCGTGACCCCGGATTTGCAACCGGAGGGCGATTTATCGCTTAGTGCACAAATTCAGGACGAGCGCATCGCCAACCCGTACGAATTCCAAGCCGAAGTTGGCCTAACGAAATGGGCCGAAGTCGCCATTTTCCAAGGATTCAAGCCTAACGAGGAGATTTTCGCCACCGAGCTCGGCATTCTAACTAAGGAGCCTTACCTGCTCTCAGTCGGTTTCACTAATTGGTCGCCACGCCAGGGTGTCGATCCACAACCGTATATCGAAGGCGGATACTACACCGAGCATCACAAATTCATCGCGGGCGCGATCCATGCTGATTACAAAAACGAAGCCATCCTCGGTTACGCCTACGATTTCAATAAGCAATGGCGTGTACAGGTTGATTTCCAGAGCGGTCGCGAGAACTCATCCACCGTCGGTGTTACTTGGAACATCACGCCGGATTTTCAAGTGAACCCCGCCATCTACTTCTCCAACGCCCATCTCGATCGCATCATGGGCTACATTGTTTTCACCTACACATTTCACGTCTGGGCGAAAGACAAGAAAGATAAAGATCAGAGCGTCCCAGGCGGATAATTTTTACTCGGAAAGTTCAAAGCCGGACGCAATCGGAACATAGGCTCCAGCCTGTGTCGGCTGACGCCTGGAGCGCATCACTTTCAATCCGGATTTCGCAATCTAATTTTCTACTTCCTAATTCCTACTTTCTAATTTTTCACGTTTTTTGCAGCCCGCCCGCGCCGTCCGTCTCCATCCAGTCGTCGCATTGCGCCCGAAGTGACGTAATAAGAAGGCTTAATACTCCTGGCACGCTAACCGGTGCTTTTTACGTGCCGACAGCTGATCCTTGCGGTGCGTTTCATTTCGAAACTAAAAAGCTAAGACCGCTCGTAGTGGAACATTTTAAAATGTCCACTACCCTGCGGCGGCGGACAAGCTTGACGGCTTAAAGCCGTCATGTTTACAAATGGACAATACGGTGAAGTCTGAACGCGCAATTTGGGAAGTCTTGTTTCCAGTTGTCCGCGCCAGACTATTTCGCGCGCTCCTCGCCCCGCCGATTACGCAGCGTTACGTGCGCGAATTGATGATCCTGAGCGGTCTCGCTCTTCACACCGTGCAAGATGAACTGCGTAAGCTCAGCGCCGTGGGCCTCGTCACCAGCTCGTCGAACGGATATCACTGTTTTTATCGAGCTAATCGTGATCATCCGCTTTTCGCGCCTCTACGGCGTATCGTCGAAATTAGCGCAGAACTGCCGGCCACAAGACGTACCGCCTTACATCGGCCTCTCCGTCAACGTCCGGCGAAAAGAGCACGACGCCTTCGACGCCAACCTGTCGCGAAGAGAGAAAAGCGCACATGACGAGAGTCATGCCTGATCCCGAGGTCGCCGCCTGCAAATCGCATCTTTTTTCTTCGGCATAGTAAACTCGACGGCTTTAAGCCGTCGAGTTTTCAAGGAACTCTGCTTCGGTATGTGCTACCGCCAGATCTCGTCGGCGGGTCCGCAAAAGTAGAGAAGGAAGACAGCGGGTTCTGCATTTGCAGCCAGGGATGTTCGCTTGCCTCTGTCGTGGCCGAACATCCCGAAACCTGTCTTCTCGTGGAAAATTTTCTAGCGCACGCGATCAACGCACAGGTGCAGGAACATTGTCTCCGCGGCAAACAATCGCGGTGCCGTTTCTCCATTTCTGCGAATAAATCAGGCGGCCGTTAGTCACTTACAAATCAAAAATCTTCCTGGCCGGTCTATCGCAGCTTGCTTGGTTTCGCGGAAACAAACCGTCGCGATAACCGAGATCTTCGTCCATGCGAAATGATCAATCTCCAATCCTTCATCTGAATCAAGGCACGGGAAAACGGCGACTTATTCGTGAGCGAGCGCTGCGTGAAGGGACGTTTCTCGGGACCGGATTGAAAGCACCGCGAACAGCGTGGAATTAAACAGCGTTATTCGATCGCGCGGCCCATAGCGCCTAGAACACTGTGTAGACGATTATGATACTTTCCACGCGCTTCAATAAGGGTCTCCAAACGATCTCCGGGAGTAGTACCTTTTCCAAGCTGGCTGTTCACCGAATTCAAAAGCGTGCTTACCGCGGAGAGTTCTGCCGCCTTTAGCTGCATATCAATCTGCTGATTCAAAGCTTTCGAAGACGCTTCATTGGCTTCCGCTGCCCTACGTAACTCTTGGCGCGTAAGTTCGAGTTCTTTTCGTTGCAACTGCAGCTCGTAGCTCTGGAGAATGACGGCTGTCGTTAGTCCAGCGAATGCTAATCCAGAAAAGAGTGCGTTTATACCTCCAAACAAATCTGTCCTTAACGAATCGACATCGAGGCCACACACCACCATCCGAGCCATGCACTCACGACTATCGCACCGACCGGGGCGAAATATTTCCAAAAGTCTTTCATAGATGGGGTTCCGATCTGGAATAGCGAACTTTGCCTCAATTTACGAATTGCGCTAACGCGGATACGAGGATGGATTTTTGCACTCCTCGAACCCGCATTTTACATTGCAGTTGCCGCGTAATCGGCCAAACCGTCCAACAACTATGACCTCCCAGAACGACAAAAACACAATTGATCACGATGCATCTGCGTCGATACAAATCGTATGCGACCTGCACGAAGAACTCGCCTCAGCCCTTAACTCGTTAGGCGGGAAAGATCCCGATCATTCCGGTCAGAACTTTCTCTTTTACTTTTCCTCTTTCATCAACCGCTGCGTTGATGCCTACGTCCTACTACGAAAAGCAGGACGAATCGACGCGGCAAAAATTCTCATTCGCCCCACGATAGAAGCTATGATTCGCATTGAATCCGTCCGTGCGAAACCAGAGTTAACCTACCGGCTCTGCGTCAATGACAGAGTGCAACATCGTAAATGGCTCCGCCCGATCGCGGAAGCACACGGCGAGGGCGACAAATATGATCGCGACAAAGCAGTCGAGTGGGACAATTTCACAAAAAAATACGCAGCTGACTACCCTACCCATCCGCTACTTGATAAAGAAATCGATCTCCGCTGCGCTGCAGAAGCGGCTGGTTTGGAACGTTATTACGACACGCACTATCGCCTGTACAGTAAGTTTACTCACGCGGCTCTTGGAGCGCTAATTGATTACTACAATGACCTTGAACACGCAGACAACCGTTCAATGTCGCTATGCGCCTTCAGCGCAGTGCAGGCCCTGATCTCTTTGGGCGCCTCTGCGCCAAATATCGAAACGCTGCACAAGCGAATGAACGCAGAACGCGACAGCCAGATAGTGCGCTAACGGGGATTCGAGGACGGGACAGTATTGCCCAGGAGCGGCCGGTTTTGTTTTGACTTGTTCGTACGTGTCCTTGCAAAATTCGCCGGTACGACGCGTGCTCGAAGTCGATCGGACGCGTTAAGACGAAGCCATCGTGAAGATAATTTGGGTCTCTGTGATGGCGGCGTCGGGGGATCTCGGCGTGCACCGGTTATCACAAGAAAAGCGCGGTAGTAATTCCACCTTCAGGCACGGACGGCGGCGGCTTCGATTGGTACGGCGATTCTGTAAGTAAACTCGTTAGGCTCGATCAGGGATGGACGGTCGCCGACAGCAATTGGCTCTACTGGACGACACAAGGGCTCAACTGCTTCCTTACTCTTTTTTCCTGGCGCTGGAGGAGCCTAACGAGCGCGCATTGTTCCGCGCCAGGCGCAACATGCTGAAGTATCGGTTTCGGGCGCGGGACTGAACTTGCCTGATCGCGTCAATTCCGTTACGTCTCCGCGATGCCGCCGGTCCCAGCGCAACGTCCTAGGAATCCCATCAAATGGTTCTTCTCAAACCTGGGTCCTGGCGTAATCACGGGCGCCGCAGATGATGATCCCTCCGGAATAGCGACATACTCCACGGCGGGAGCGCTGCTGGGGACAGGTCTGCTTTGGACCGCGCTGATTACGTGGCCTCTTATGGCCAGTGTGCAGATGATGTGTGCGCGGATTGGGATGGTGACAGGCCGTGGTCTGGCGGGCGCGTTTCATCACAAGCTCCCCAAGTCACTGATCAAGATTTTCGCCGCGGCGCTGCTCATCGCTAATACAATCAACATCGGCGCCGACCTTACTGGAATGGCCGACGCAGCGGAAATGCTGTCTGGCTTTAACTCGCATTGGTTTGTCGTATTCTTCGGAGTCGCGATCGCGCTGGCGACGGTTCTGTTTCGCTATCACAGCATCGCGAGCATTCTGAAATGGCTCGCTCTTACTCTCTTTGCCTACGTAATTACTGCGTTTGTGATCGGTCCGGATTGGCGCGCAGTAGCGCACGACACTTTCATTCCCTCGCTGCCGAAAGGACACGCGGCATGGGCGATGATCGTCGCCATTCTCGGCACGACGATCAGTCCGTACTTATTCTTCTGGCAAGCCTCGCAGGAAGTGGAAGAGAAAAAGGCAGCGGGACGCCGGCTGATGGCCCGAAGGGGCGCCAGTCGTCACGAATTGGGTGTGCGCGAAATGGATGTTGGCGTAGGCACGCTATTTTCAAACCTCGTGATGTATTTCATTATCCTGACAACGGCACTGACGCTCCATAAGCATGGGGTTACTAACATCGAGACTTCCAGGCAGGCGGCCGAAGCGCTCATCCCTTTCGCTGGCAAATTCGCGGCTCTTCTCTTCACTCTCGGTGTATTGGGAGTCGGCTTCCTGGCTATCCCGACACTCGCCGGCTCGGCGGCTTACGCTTGTGCCGAGACGTTCGGCTGGCACCAAGGGCTGGACGCGAAATTCAAATCGGCGCGGGCCTTTTATGGGATCGTTATCTTTTCGACCTTAATCGGCATTGCGTTCGACTTCGCCAGGATTAGCCCGGTGAAAGCTCTCTTTTATACCGCCGTGATCAACGGACTTCTCGCCCCTTTCCTGCTTGTCGGCGTTCTTCTGATCGCTACCGATCGGAAAATTATGCGCAACCAACAGAGCTCACTTTTGAGCGTGATCTCAGTGTGCCTAACGACTTTGTTAATGTTTGGCGCTGCAATCGGGATGTTCTTGTTTTAAACACCCAGCGGAGAACCTAAGGTCAATCATTGCGGCTCCTGGCTGCTTCCGGTTTTTTTTATTCCGCAGAGCGTAGATAACGGTTTAGTCCTCAGTTTATCCGACTCACTCTCTGCCAGCCGCCATACTTTGGAATCATTCGGCAACACTTTGGTCGGCGGAGTGCGTCTCCGGCATACGATACTGTTGCACGTGTTGATGAATACCTTATATGAAATCGCAAACCCTTTCGGATTCGATCCCTCCGATTTTCTGGGCTCGAACTTCGTGTTTGTTTGAGTCGCCTGAATCCTGTAATCCAAAGCAATGGAACCCGGTGAAGGCTTGTCGACCGCCGCCCAGATCGCGGTGGCGCTGGCCGGATTTGCCGGAGTGGTGGTAGCGTTTCGCAGCAGGTCGCTGCATGAGTGGTCGCCCAGAGATAAGTTTCGCTTATGGCTTTTGCTCGGCAACGCTCTTGTCCCTCTCTTCGATTGTTTGTTCGGTATGCTCTTGCTCACGATCAAACCGACGCCGCTTTCCATCTGGCACTGGTGCAGCGGGTTCTCGCTCCTTGTTGGTTTTCCTTATGGTTTTTTGACCTGGCGACGCCAATCAGAGCTAGGACCGACGGTAATCAGGGACATGGGAGCTTATCGCTACGTTTATTATACGGTTGGTTTCCTAGGCATAGTGGTGGGTCTATTAAAGGGTTACAATGCTCTGGTCGCCGGCGTTTTCTGGTTCTTTTACACAGCCATCATTTTTCCGCTAGCCATCGGCGCTCTGCAATTTGCGTTAATGATTCTTCTGCCGCCGCATACGAACGAGACCTAGGAACGGAGGTTGAAGGTTTTTAGTTGAGTGTTGCGAGTTTACGATCAACTCGCTTGTCTCCCACTCGTTCCTCAGCCTTCAACATTCTACCTGTTGCCTAGAGCACGAAAGGAATGATGCGCTTCACACGTCGTTGATAAGACCTATACTGATCCGGGAACTGTTGGAGCATGAGCTTTTCTTCTTCACGTAGCTTTATCCAGAAGCTTGCGAACGCGAGTAGGACGGCGGCAATTCCGCCCGGATAGCCGAATGCGATCGCGGTCCCGAGAATCATGGCCATCATTCCGGTGTAAATCGGATGACGGACGAGGCTATACGGTCCGCGTTCAATGAGTTCGTGTCCTTCTTTCAATGTGATGTTACCACTCCAGTTACGCCCAAGAGTAGCTCTCGCCCAAACGCAGAACGCCACCCCTGTGATACATAGAATAACGGCCGTCCACTGCACGACTTCCGTGGGCGGAATAATGCGGAGATTAAATGGATATGGTAATCGGTGGCCCTTGGTTAAAAGAAGATAGGCTATGATCAGCAATACCCAGTAACGCAACCGTTGCGCCCTGCTTTCACGATAAACCGAACGCTTGGTGAACGCCGCGGCCAGTAGCCAAATTACGGAAAATGATATCCAGCATCCGGCAATGATAGGGATCGACCATGAAGAGCTTTGCATGAAGCGCCCACCCCATCACTTCCCGGGCTGGTCAGCAGGCAAGGCGCCGGGCTGATGAGGATGTCCTGAAATTTTCGACTTTTTCTTTTTTTCCGTCGACGAAAGAGTCTGGCCTGCAGAAGGTTCTTCCTTCGCCTTGGACCGCATTTTTTGATTCTTCGATAGTTCCTGATGAAACGAAGCCATCGGTAAAAATCGCTCACTCGTGCAGAAAAGCGAGAGGCTCATCGCGTCTGAACCGGTAAGACACAGAAAAGGAAGAAAAGCTTCTATGCTGCAATGGATTTCGCGTGCGCTGGAAACGACGTGCGTGAAGTTCCCCTGGCGATGAACCAAATAAATCCAACGCGCTTCTTTCTCAATAGGGATGTGGACAGGCTGGCGGCCAAATCTGCGCCGCCCCTTTCCGAGCCGCTTGCGTTTCACCAACGACTGCCGACCTATGCCACAACACCCCTGATCGACGTACCCGAACTCGCGCGCACGCTCGGCATCGGACAGCTCTTGATCAAGGACGAATCGCATCGCCTCGCGTTACCCGCTTTTAAAATTCTGGGCGCTTCCTGGGCGGTTTATCGCGCTTTGGAAACTCGCCTCGGTCAGTCGCTCGAACCGTGGCGAACCATTGATGAGCTAACCGAGAAGCTCGCTCCGTTGCGACCAATTACACTTACCACTGCGACAGACGGCAATCACGGGCGCGCTATCGCACATGTCGCAGCGCTCTTCGGATTTGAAGCGCGGATTTATGTTCCGGCCGGGACGGCATCGGCACGCATTGATGCGATCGCCAGCGAAGGCGCGCGAGTCGAAGTAGTGAATGGCACCTATGACAATGCGGTCGTCCGCGCGGCAGAAGACGCGAGCGCAAGTTGTGTGGTTATTTCAGACACATCCTGGCCGGGCTACGAGGAAATTCCGGGCTGGGTTGCGGAAGGTTACTCCACCATCATGTCGGAGATCGATGACGAGTTGGCCAAACGGAGCGAATCAAATCCTAAACTGATTGCAATCCAGTTTGGGGTTGGTGCGCTCGCTGCCGCAGTCGTTAGGCATTATCGGCAGACCAGATTCGACAGACAGCCGAAAATCCTGAGCGTCGAGCCGCTCCACGCGGCGTGCGCGTTAGCTTCAATGGAAGCACGCGAAATTGTCACCGTGCCCGGTCCGCATGATTCGATCATGGCCGGATTGAATTGCGGTCGACCGTCGATGCTTGCGTGGCCGATCGTGTCTCGAGGTATCGACGCCTTTATCGCCATTTCAGACGAGCGAGCGCGCGAAGCGATGCGCGCTCTTGCCCGCGCAGGTATTGTCGCGGGCGAAACCGGGGCAGCAGGATTAGCTGGGCTGTTCGAACTGCTCATCGGCGCTGAAAGCCCGCGTAACCGGGAGGCTCTTGAGATTGATGAGAACACGCGCGCGCTGGTCATTGTCACCGAAGGTGCTACTGACCCCGAGAGCTACCATCGCATTGTCGCCTCATAAGCGAACGGGACGGAAGTAAAACGGTAAGCTTGTCACGCACCCGCGCTTTTGCTTCGCTCGTTGTATATGGCCAGACAATTCAAACCGGTGCGATTCTTTGTCCTGATGGCGGTTGCGGCATTTCTTGTGTGCGGTGTAACCGCGTTCTATACCGAACGTGCAAAGCACGGCACAACGAGTGAGGAACGTTCCGCTTATTTCATCGGGGAAAAAGCGGGAGAGGAGGCAGGGCCCGGCGCAAAGTTACCTACCGCCACCGACTTGAACATGATGGCCCAGCAATACTTCAAGCGGCAAGGCTCGGGGGAACAGATGGCCTGGGACCTTGCCTTCGAACACGGCTACGAAGACGGTTTCAAGAAGACGCATTCCGCGCCCTGAGTGAATGGTTGCCCGATGGATTCGACAACTGCAAAAGATAATCCTGGAGTTATCGCATTCCCGCCGCTCATCTGGCTGGTTAGTGCAGTGATGAGCGCGCTTCTCCATTTTGTTTTCCCATGCCGCATGATCGCGAGACACAGGCTCTCTTTGTCGTTAGGAATTATTTTCGTTGTGATCGCGCCTTCGCTGGCGCTCTGGGCTTTGCGCGTGATGAAGGGAGCCGGAACAAATGTCGACCCGGCCAAGCCGGCCCTAACAATTGTGCGGAGCGGGCCTTTCAAGTTCACGCGTAATCCGATGTATCTGGCGCTCTGTCTCCTTCAACTGGCACTAGGCTTTTTTCTCAACGATTGGCTCACGCTCCTGTTCGTGATTCCGCTCGCGTTGATTCTGAATTATGGCGTCATCCTACGCGAAGAGAGGTATCTCGAAGCGAAATTCGGCGAGCAATATCTCGTGCTAAAACGGGAAGTGGGGCGCTGGATTTAAGTAGATCCCGCCGATACCTAACGAGAACCGATCCGATAGCCCCAAGCTGCCGCTGTTACTTATGAAATAACTGCGGCAGGACGACAGAAATGAAATCGACGAGGAAATGGCCGATCATGTTCGCGACCAGATCGCGGCGCCAGAGATAAACGACCATCAAGACTGCACCAAGAGCTATGGCGAGGATGACATTAGCCCAGCCATTGGTTATATGAGCGAAGCCGAAGACTAACAACGGGATGATACCTGCCCAATAACGGTTCAGGCCAAGGAGCTGAAGCCGTTCGATAGCGTAGCCACGGTAAAACAGTTCCTCCACCACGCCCGCTCGTAGAACGACAAGAAAGGCAAACCAGAGCGGAAGCTTCGACAATGCTTGTCCCATCTCGCCACCTTTAAAATGCGTGAGGTTAACAACGACAGCGCCAACCGCTCCGCAGAGCAGAGTGAGAATTCCACCCCACAAGATCGAACTCTTTATGGGCGCAGTGCCGAGATTGATGGAGCTAAAGGGCATACGTTCACCCTTCCGAATGATGAGGAAGAGCGCGACAACGCAAAGCCAGATTAGCGATTCTTTCCAGAAAAAGGCGGTAAAGCTAAGCAGCGGATAGAAGCCAGCAACCGCCCAGCGGACAACTAATATCCCAAAGAGCGAAATAAAAAGACCGATCCACGTGGCAAGCGAAACTCTCGATCCGGTTGAGGACGAAGCGCTCATCCTTCCTGATTAAGTGTGATCCGACCGTGGGATTCAAGTAATTAGATGGCGCGGAGCGGAGAAATGACGATTTTTTGCGAGCGCTTCTTCTTCTTGCGTGCCGCCTCGTCGCAGAGACTGTGAGCAATGCAAGGGATTACTCCATTTTTGTGGTTCGATAACCAGGCGGAAGAGGCGGCGAAGTTCTATGTCTCCGTCTTCAAGAATTCTAAGATCAAAGAAAAAACCTACTACACCGGCGAAGAACCCGTGGGACAGAAAAGGTTCGATCATGACGGTAGCCTTTGAGTTGAACGGACAGGAGTTCGCAGCCTTGAATGGCGGACCGCGTTTCAAATTCACCGAAGCGGTATCGTTTGTCATCAACTGCGAAACGCAGGAGGAGATCGATTATTATTGGCAAAAGCTCACATCGGATGGCGGAGAAGAAGTGCAATGCGGTTGGCTTACGGATAAATACGGCCTTTCCTGGCAGGTCGTGCCGGCGAAGATCGCCGAGTGGGCCAGGGATGCGGCCGGATTCGAACGCGTGATGCATGCAATAATGCCAATGAAGAAACTCGATATGGCCGCGCTGCAACGAGCCTACGACGGGAAGTAATGGCGATGCGCCGGCTTTCTGCAGTCTCTGCGATTCTAATCGGCGGCGCGATCGCGGGAGCGTGCGATATCACGTATGCGATTGTTTTCTCGGCTTTCCGCGGCGTTTCGGCGATGCGCCTCCTGCAATCCGTTGCGAGCGGTCTGCTCGGCGCGCAGGCTTTCAATGGAGGCCTAACGACTGCTGCCCTCGGTCTCGTTCTTCACTTCTTCATCGCGTTGCTGGCTGCAACGCTCTTCTACCTCGCTGCCAGGGCAATACCGTTACTTACTCATCGCGCGTTTCTCTTCGGTATTCTTTATGGTCTCGCGATCTACGCGTTCATGAACCTGCTGGTCCTGCCACTTTCCGCTTTTCCGCGTAAGGTTACTTTTCCGCTGCTCGCTACATCGACAGGACTCTTCGTTCACATGTTCTTTATCGGTCTCCCCATCTCATTAGCCGTTCGCAGGGCGTTATCAATGAACGTTCAATCAGGCATTGGCCCGACCCGGCTGCTTGATCAAACGCGTTCTGCAGAGACGCGACTATAGCTTAATACCTAACGAATAATTAACTAGCGCACCTTTGAGAGCACACAAGGAGCGATCTTGACGCCGTTTCGCGATCGTAAGTCGATCAGCGTCAACCCATCTTCCGTGATATCTTATCGACGCGGGCCGGACCGCTGATAGTATTTTCCCAATCACTGAGTCATGCTAGACGAAGTAGAAAAAAGGATTGAACTGGAGATTGCGCACGTTCTCTTCATCGACATCGTCGGTTACTCGAAGCTGCTGATTAACGAGCAGATTGAATTGCTTCGGGAGCTGACCGCCCTTGTGCGTGAGGCGGATCGATTTCGCATCGCGGAAGCGCAAGGCAAACTCCTGCGTTTAGCGACCGGGGATGGTATGGCTTTGGTTTTTCGCGATAGTCCCGAAACGCCAGTGCAATGCGCCCTTGAGTTGAGCAGGAAATTGAAAGCTCATCCGCAATTGCGTGTGCGTATGGGCATTCATAGCGGTCCGGTCACTGAAGTAACTGATGTGAACGAGCGCCTCAATATCACCGGTGCCGGAGTTAACGTAGCGCAACGGGTGATGAGTTGCGGCGACGCTGGACATATTCTTCTCTCCCAACATGTGGCCGATGACCTTGAGCAATACCCACAATGGCATTCGCATTTGCACGAGTTGGGCGAATGCGAAGTGAAACACGGCGTGCGCCTTCACGTGGTTAATCTCTACACCGAGGAACTCGGCAATCCTGAAGTGCCGGCGAAATTCGCCGCGCTCGCAAAGGCCAAAGGAGATCACGATGCTGTTTCGAAAACCCGCCTTAGACGATGGATTCTGGGCATCCTGATTGGAACTGCTCTCGTAGTCGGCGCGCTGGCACTATACCTATATGAGCGAAAGACACAGTTGGTCGGATCCAATAAAGAGAATACACGATCGGTTACGGCTCCAGAGAAGAGCATTGCGGTTCTGCCGTTTGAAAATCGCAGTGAAGATAAAGCCAACGCTTACTTTGCTGAGGGCATCCAAGACGAAATTTTCACCCGTTTGTCGAAGATTGCCGATCTGAAGGTAATCTCGCGTACGTCCACGCAAAATTACAAGAGCGCGCCGGACAACCTGCCCGAGATAGCAGGGCAGCTTGGGGTAGCGAACATCCTCGAGGGTAGCGTGCAAAAAAGCGGAGACAAAGTGCGCGTAAACGTACAGCTGATCAGTGCGGCCAATGATTCACATGTTTGGGCCGAGACTTTCGATCGCAAACTAACCGATATATTTTCTGTTGAGACCGAAGTGGCAAAAGCGATCGCCGATCAACTCCGCGTTCACCTCACCGGCCGCGAAGAGCAAATCATTGCCGCCAAGGCGACAGATAATCCCGAGGCTTATGACGCCTACCTGCGTGGTCTCTCTTATAGCCTTAAGACGGGACTAAGCCCGGCCGATCAGATTAGCGCGCAGACCTACTTGCGAAAAGCGGTGAGATTAGATCCAAAATTTGCGCTTGCCTGGGCGTTGCTCTCACAAGTGGATGCGGTCGGTTATGTAATGCTGTTTCTTCAACCAACGCCAACTCTGCGCGAAGAGGCGCGCCATGCGGCGGACACGGCACTTGATCTTCAACCAAATCTGGCTGAAGCGCTACATGCCAAGGGATGGTACCATTACGGGTGCTTACGGGATTACGACACTGCCGTGCGTTATTTTCAGCAGGCATGGCAGCTCTTGCCGAATAGCAGTCAGATCCCTGAAGCGCTAGCCTATGTCACACGCAGACATGGTGAGTGGGACAAGAGCGAGGTTTACTTTAACCGAGCCGAGCAGGTCGATCCCCGTAATGTTTCGCTGTTAACACAACACGCGTTTTCCTACATCTTCCTCGGTCGCTTTCCGGAAGCGCTCCAAAAACTGGAGCAGGTCCTCAATATCACACCCAACGATCCGGGCACTCTTGCGGAAGAGGCGCTGATTGCACAAGCCGAAGGTGATCTGCCGCGGGCAGCTACGCTGCTCGCTCCGCTCCATCCCGCGACGAACGACCCTTTCGTTTTGGAAGCACAAGTTTACCAAGCGATCCTGGAGCGTCGCCCTGGCTCGGTCATACCTCGGCTAAAGGAAATTCTTGCGAACCCTGATCCCACACTGGGTTATCTTAATAGCGAATTACGTTACTGGTTAGGCTGGGCGCAGGAACTCTCCGGCGACCATGTGGGTGCGCAGGGAACCTGGCAACGAACACGCACCGAATTGGAGAGCTTCCTCAAGCAACAGCCGGAGAATTATATTTTAATAGGAGATCTCGCACTGACCTACATGGGCCTCGGCGACAAAACTACTGCATTAACTTTCGCCGAACGCGCCATGGCTGCCAACCCTATAGGCAAAGATGCGATGGACGGCTCAATTCCCATCGAGATTGTCGCACGCGTTGCCGCGCAGGCAGGAGAATCCGATCGCGCCATCGCCGCTTTAGAGAAAGTGCTTTCAATACCGGGAGCCGGGGCATGGGCTTTAAACGTACCGCTTACTCCCGCGCTACTCCGACTCGATCCGATGTTCGATCCGCTGCGAAATGATGCGCGGTTCCAGAAACTCGTCGCCTCGAAGTGAATTCCTCGGATGCCAGTCGCTAAAGTACAATACGGCGACGGGCTGTCGCGCTCGCCGGATTAGATAACGGCGCTCGGCGCACGTGCGGCCTTCAGCGCACGAACGGGCGCAATCTTCACGACGTTTTCCGGATCGTAATCGATCAGCTTCAACCAATCCTCCGTGATGTCCGTGGGCGGGAAGATATCGTTCTCAGTGAACTCAGCGATGAAGGAGAGTTGGAGATCGTTTTCGCGAATGCCTTCTTCCTGTTTTGTCGCAATAGCGCGCTTTATCGCGATGGCTTTAGCGCGCTCGACAATCGAAGCGATAATAGCGCCGCTGAGCAAATCGCCGCGGTAAAGCGTTTCTTTGCGGCCACTACGCAAAGTCACTTCGAGGAATTTATTTTCTTCCCGACGCGCGAATTGCCAATCAAGGAAACGATCGATCAATCGATTGAGCGCTTCGCCGATATTGTCGGCTTCTTTCGCGAGCGCACCGTCATACGGAAGATCGGGCGTAAGGTAGATGCGATAAATTTCGCGGGCGCCCGCTTTGTTCGGCCGGTTCACTTTGATTTTCCGATCGATGCGGCCCGGACGCAGAATTGCGGGATCAATGAGGTCGGCACGATTGGAAGCGAGGATGATGACGACATCGTGCAATGAATCGATGCCGTCCATCTCGGAACAGAACATCGGGACGAGTGTGGAAAGAATATTTGAGTAACGCGAAGCGCGACGCGTCCCGAGAATACTTTCCGCTTCGTCGATGAAGAGGAATGGGAGGAAACCTTCGCGCCGTTTCTCCCGTGCAGTAGAAAAAATATCGCGGACGATGCGCTCCGATTCCCCCACCCACATGTTGAGAATCTCCGGGCCTTTCACGTGCATGAAATATTCTTTCATTTCTTCGCCGGATTTCTCGCGCAACTGCTTCGTCAAATTGTAAGCGGTCGCTTTGCCGATGAGCGTCTTGCCGCAGCCGGGCGGGCCATGCAGAAGAAATCCTTTCGGCGTAGCGTGCTGAAATTTCTTGAAAAGTTCCTCGTGCAACAGCGGCAGTTCGATCGCGTCTTTGATCGCCTGCAACGCTTCCTCCTGGCCACCGACTTTTTCCCACGGCAATTCCGGAACGCTGTCGAGATAATGCTCACGCGATTCCGGCCGCGGAAGAACTTCAAGGGCCATGCGATAGCTGGAATCGACGCGAACGTCGTCGCCATTCTTCAGCGGAGCCTTCGCCAGTTCCGACGAGCGCTCCAAAACCACCGACTGCAATCCATGTTCGCTGCCGACGCGCAGCCGGTCGGTCCCGATGACCTCGGTGACTTTTGTCACCGGCCCAGCCGTTTCGTATCCGAGATCGCCGACGATGACGTAGGCTTCGTTCACCAAAACGCGCGTCCCTTTTTTTAACTTCGAAATCGGAATGCGCGGATCGACGTTGCAATAATAATCGGATCCGCCCACGACGATATGCGCAGTGTCGCGTGACGGACTTCCAAGAAATGTCCCGATGCGATTCGCGGGCGAAGTTACCTTCTTGAGGACTTCCTCCAGCTTCTCGATCATGTGACCTGCCTCGGCGATCGTCTCTTCGTGCCGAATAATTTCGGGGCGCAGGGCAAACAATTCCTCGCGCACCGGATCGCCGATGGGCACGGAAGCGAGTATGCGGTCGAACGCCTCGAGAAGACTTAGCTTAAATTCATTCGATTCGTGATGAAGGTTCGTAGATTCTTCGCCGTGTTCGTCACTCATCGTTTTCCCCATTATATCCCGCCGCAACTGATTATAACTTTCGCGCGCAATTTCCGCAACGCTGGCTCGCGAAAGCTTTCGAAGTTCGACGCCGTTGGCGCGGAAATGTTCAAGCAGCGTCCTAATGTGGGAGCGGCCTTAGTACCGCGCCAGTCGGGACACCGAGGTCCCTCCCACACTTCCGACAAGCTAGAGAGTTGCGGGTGAGGAAAGCTGCCTCTACAATCGCTTTTTCCCGAGGAGTCTTAGCTCAATTGGTTAGAGCGCCGCCCTGTCACGGCGGAGGTTGCGGGTTCGAGCCCCGTAGACTCCGGTTTCTTTGAGGCATGAGAAAATTCAATTTCGCAATCGCGCTTCTTTTTATCATCATCCCGGCTTCAGGCGCGCCGCTCATTCCGACGACACAAGGAACAACCTGGGAGTATGATGCAACGGAAGAATCCGGCGGAGGGAGCACTCCGATCCAATCGCAGATTCGTTATCGGATCAACGGAACGCAGCAGTTTGCAGGAAAGGAGCTGTTGAAATTGGACACGTTTGCCGGCGACATCGTAACGAAAACGGAACTCGTGGCGGTGGATCAAAGCGGCCTCAGTTCGTTCGCGCACACCGGCAAAGATGGCAAAATGATTGGATTCATTTCACCGCAAGTCATCGTCCCGGTGAAACTGACGAAAGGCGCGAGTTGGGAGTGCATCGAGGAGATTGCGGACGTACGCGTGCATCAACATTTCACTGTTGCCGATACCGAAAAAGTTTCCGTGCCCGCGGGAGACTTCCAGGCATTTCGCCTGCACTGCGAAGAGTCAATGCCGATATCGGTGGTGATCGATCGCTGGTTCGTTACCGGAACGGGATTCGTCAAAGAAATCGCAACCTTGCGTTCTCCGACTGGAGACTTGCTTCATCGCCGGACATTGGAATTAGCGAGATTGCCGACGACCGCTGCGAAAGCGGAAGTGGCGTTGAAAAAACTTTTGGTCGGTGTTTCCAGTCAACCAATCGGTGAATTCCAAACAGAATTTTCCGGCGCCACGCAAAACCTTTACGCGCGCTGGCAGGGCGTTTCATTGCGCGCAGGCGCCAAAGTGCGCGCCGTTTGGATCGCGGAAGATGTGGGCGATATCGCGCCGCCCAATTACAAGATTGACGAGGCCGTCGCGAGGGCGAGCGCACCGGATGGGCACGGAATGTTTACGCTGTCGCGGCCTGACGATGGATGGGCGCCCGGAAACTATCGCGTCGAATTCTATCTCGATGAAACACTCGTTGAAACGGTGAAGCTGAAAATCAAATAGACAAAGAGGTAGAGGCGTGTTGTAGAAATGAATTTCGCAATCGGGTCCACCTATTCTGCCGCCGAGGACGGCGGCAGCTACAACAACGGCGGCAGCTACCAAATCATAGCAATTTGAGCTGCACCTCATCGGGCGGCGCAACTTCGGCGAAGCGCACGCTCACTCCCATCAATCGCACGTTTTTGCCCGTGCGTCCGAATGCTTCGATCAGAAGCATGCGAAAATTTTCCAAAGTCGGCGTAGGTCCAGCACGCTCGACCGTCGTGCGGGTGAAATCGGCAAACTTCAATTTCACGAAAATTTTCGTTACCGTTCGCGTCGGTTCCTTTTGCGCAAGTTCCGCCATCAATTCTCCAAATAATTCGCTCAATTTCGTCTCGCAATCGCCTAACGAGTGGAGGTCTGTGGCGAAAGTTTCCTCGTTGCTCAGCGATTTACGCTCACGGTCCGGTTCGACTGGCCGATGATCAATTCCGCGTGAAAGATCGAACAACTCGAGTCCAAACTTTCCGAACCGCTCTTGCAATTCCACGCGGGAAAAGCGCTGTAAATCTCCGCATGTCTTCACACCAAGTTGTTCGAGTTTCTGTTCCGTGACATCGCCGATTCCCCATAGTTTGCGCACCGGCAATTCCGCCATGAAGTCGGGAATTTCTTCGGGCGTGACTTCGAACTGTCCGTTCGGCTTTTTAATCTCGCTTGCAATTTTCGCGACGAGTTTATTCGGCCCGATTCCGGCCGATGACGTCAGTTTGGTTTTGCGAAAAATCATCTCGCGAATCACCTGGGCTAGCGGACCAGGCGCGCCCGGATGCGCGCTCACGTCGAGATATGCTTCATCGAGGGAGAGGGGTTCGACCAGTGGTGTGAAGCGTTGCAAAATTCCTCGAATCACCACGGCTTCGTGCCGATAAACGTCGAAGCGCGTCGGCAGCACGATCAATTTCGGACAACGTTGCAGCGCTATGAATGTCGGCATGGCCGAGCGCACGCCAAACTTGCGCGCTTCATAATTACACGTCGTCAAGACGCCGCGCCGGTCGCGCGATCCTCCGACTCCGACCGGTTTTCCGCGCAACTCCGGACGATCGCGAACCTCGATGGCCGCGTAAAAGCAATCCATGTCGAGATGAATGATCCCACGCGGCTTTGATTCTTCTTCCACGCCTGAATGTTGCGCAAGATTCGGATAGACGCGACGACACGTCGCTTCGAAAAATTGCATTCGGCAAGTTGCCGAATACAGCAGGCGGGCGGCCTGCGCTCCCCACCCGTTTTACTTCAGCGCGTAAACTTCGATCAATGCGATGCCCGTGCTCGCACCAACCCCGCGAACGATCGCGGTGTATGATGCAGCGGGCAATGTTTGGAGGATCGCTGATTCCAAGTCGTTAGGCGGCGGAATCGTGGTCGCTTGTATTTCTGCTTGTTGACTTGAGCGCCAGTGATCGTTCAAAGCGAGTAAGACGCCGTTTGCGTTGCGCAATTCCAGTGTGGGATTGGCCAGTTTACCGGCGATCGACAGGGGAAGATCCAGCGCGCGGACGACCACGAGTTCGCTGAAATAAGTTCCCTCATCTCCCGCGCAACTTGCGCTTTTTAATAAACGCAACTGCGCGGTCGATTGCGGGGGTGCGACCGAATTTGACTTCGTCGCACTGCTTCAGAACTTCGGATTCATGAAGTTTAGTTATTACGGCCACGCCTGTTTTGGAATCGAAGCGGGCGGCAAGAAACTTTTGTTCGATCCCTTCATTTCACCCAATCCGCTTGCGAAGGAGATTGATGTGAAAAAAATCGAGGCAGACTTTATTCTTGTGTCGCATGGACACGGGGACCACGTCGCCGATGTCGCCGAGATCGCCAAGCGCACCGAAGCATCGGTCATCGCACCTTTTGAAGTCGGCTCGTGGTTTGAAAAGAAGGGTGTAAAAAATATGCAATCGATGAATCACGGCGGCGCGGTAACGACCGATTTTGGCCGGGTGAAATTGACCGCGGCGATTCACAGCAGCTCGATGCCGGACGATAGTTACGGCGGGAATCCCTGCGGCTTCGTCGTCGAGACCCGCGATGGAAACTTTTACTATTCCGGCGATACCGCGCTTACCTACGACATGAAGTTAATTGGCGAGCAAACGAAATTAGATTTCGCGGTCCTTCCCATAGGCGGTTTTTTCACGATGGGAATCGAGGACGCTTTGCGTGCAGCGGAGTTTGTCGGCGCGTCGAAAATTGTCGGTGTGCACTACGACACATTTCCGCCGATCAAAATCGATCATGGGGCCGCGCTCAAGGCGGCGCGCGCCGCAGGCAAGGAATTACTTTTGCCGAAAATCGGCGAAACAATCGAGTTGTAGCGCCGAAAGCGTCGGGTTGTAGCTGCCGCGATTGTTGTAGCTGCCGCTGTTGTTGTAGCTGCCGCTGTCTCAGCGGCAGTTCTTTTGCAAAATCACGCCAATCCGTCTGCCGCCGGTGACGGCGGCAGCTACAAGGCGACGTTGCGAAATCCCGCCTAACTACACGTCGAGTTATCCCACAGCCGGGACAATAAAATCCCGCAATTGAACTTTTTCCCCAGGAGCTGCAAACGGTGAAGACTTGTAATGGCTTCGCTTGGTGAAGATTGCGTTGGTCTGCCATGCGCGGCACGCGCTTTGCAATAGCGGGCACGCGTCGCTCGCGAAACTTTTGAATCCAAATGACTCACCTCGCACATCTCATCGTTAAGATTTTGCGAGTGATGCTTCCGTTGCCGCTTCTCGTTATCCATTAACCCACCACGCTTATGTTTTTCGAATCCTTCTTCCAAGATGTTCGCATCGGGCTCCGCGTTCTGATCAAGGAGAAAACATTTTGTTTTCTCTCCGTCCTCGTCCTCGCTCTTGGCATCTGCGGTGTCACTACGCAATTTACTGTCGTCAACGCATTCGTTCTGCGCGGATTTTCGTTTCCGCATCCGGAACAGTTGATGAGCGTCGGCCTGATCGATCCGCAGGCGACTCCACAAAATAACAATTTCGGCGCCGGCAACATTCCGTCCGACCAAGATTACGAGGATATGCGGGCCGCACAGCAGTCGTTTTCGCAAATGGCCGCATTCCTGAATGGTTCGACCATCAATGTGTCTTACCACAACAATCCCCAGCGCTATACCGGTGGTTATGTGACGGAGGATTTCTTCAAAATAATCGGCGTCTCGCCAATCATGGGCCGCGACTTTACCGCCGAGGACAACAAGCCCGGCACAGAAAAGGTCGCAATCCTCGGTCACGAAATCTGGGAGCGCGATTTCAATGGCGATCCCAACATTGTTGGACAGGCCATCAGGATCAACGGACGCGCTGCCACCATCATCGGTGTGATGCCGCCAAATTTTAAATTTCCCATCTCCGAACAACTTTGGGTTCCGCTTTACAACGAATTCCCGATCAAGCCGCGCGGTGATCCTTCCAGCGTGGGCCCCGGGGTTATGGGCCGGCTCAAACCCAATGTAAGTCTCGACCAGGTAAACGCCGAATTCGTTGGCCTCGCCAAACGCATGGCAAAAGACAATCCGAAGACAAATGGGCAATTGATTTCTGCAAACGTGCAGCCGCTCATCAATACCTTCACCGGTCCGCAGTTGCGCCAAACCGTCTTTGCCATGCTCGGGGCGGTCATCATCGTCTTACTCATCGCCTGCGTGAACGTGATGAACATGCAATTTGGCCGTGCAGCTCTGCGCGCTAAAGAACTTGCGATACGAGGCGCGCTCGGTGCGACGCGGTGGCGACTCGTTAGGCAGATGATGACTGAGAGCCTGCTCGTCGCAATCATGGGAGCAGTTATCGGCGTGTTGATGGCGCAATGGGCTGTCGGTTTGCTTATTCGCGCGACCAACGCCTTGCCCTTTCCATTGCCTTACTGGGTATCCTTCACTATCGATGGACCGGTTCTCCTTTTTACGCTCGCTATTGTTTTGGTGGCAACGGTCGTTTCCGGTTTGGTTCCAGCGTTAGTCAGTGCGCGCGCCAACGCCGCTGAAATGATGAAGGAAGGCGGCCGCGGCAACAGCAGTCGCTTGGTCAATGTAATTACGCGTGTGCTGGTGGTGGGACAGATTGCGCTAACCGCTTCTCTCCTTATTGCGGCGGCGCTGCAGATCAAATCGATCCGCAACCAAACCACTCAGCATTACGGCTACGACGAAAATGGTGTTTACTCCGCGCGCGTTGCGTTGATGGAGGGCGATTACCCTACCACGGAAGCGCGGGAACAATTTTTCGTTCGAGCCTTGCGCGGCCTGCGCAGCAATCCTGCTTTCGAGAGCGCTGCTTTCACCGGCCGCTTCCGCATGACCTTCGGCGGGTTCGGTCAATACGAAGTTGACGGCCAAACGTACGTGACAGATCGCGATCGGCCGCAAGGGAACTTTGAGTTTGTCTCCGATGGTTACTTCGCAACGATCGGCCTAAAGATTCTCCAAGGGCGCGACTTTACTCTTGATGATAACGACACAAAGCAGCCGGTCGCGATTGTGAGCACCGGATTTGCGCAGAAATATTTCGGACATGACAACCCGTTAGGCCGGCGCGTGCGCATTTTTAATCCGGCGCAGCCTCAACCGTGGCGCACAGTAGTCGGCGTCGTCCCTGACACGCTGATGCAAGGTCCGTTTAATCAGCAAACGGACAATTCCGGGTTCTACGTTCCAATCCTCGGCGTGCCACCCTCGCCCCAGTTCGTCACCATGGTGGTCCGTCCGCACCCGGGACAGAGCGCGGAAAGTTTGGCCGCGCCGCTTGGCAAAGCAGTTGCGCAGCTCGATGCCAATCTGCCCACATATTTCGGCGGAACACCCGCCCGATTGCACGATGAAATCCTCGGGGTCAATCGAATCAGCGCCAACTTGTTTACGATTTTTGGAGTCGCAGCCGTGGTGCTGTCCGCCGTCGGACTTTACGGCGTCATGAGTTTTTCGGTTAACCAACGAACGCAGGAATTTGGAATTCGCATGGCGCTTGGTGCGGATGCACGCCGAATTCTGCGTCTCGTGATGACGCAAGGTGCGTGGCAGTTGGGGATCGGACTTTTTCTAGGCGTGGGTGCCGCTGCGCTGCTCCTCGGTGTTCTCGCCGCCGCCGCCTTGCAAAACATTCTTTTTAAAGTGAACGCGCTCGATCCCTTAATTTACTGTTCGGTCGCGGCACTCTTAAGCGCCGTGGCAGCCGCGTCCTGTTTTGTGCCGGCGCGACGGGCCACGCGGGTCAATCCCATCATTGCGTTGCGCGCCGAATAAATTGGCGAGCAACCGGGGCGCTCCACACGATACTTGATTGCCATCCCGGTTTTCCGTAAAGGAGCCGGATGCCCATTCATCTATGAAAAGGATACTTCTATTTCTTTTTGCTATCATGGTACTCGCCCCGTTTTTCGTTTCTTGCGCGCACGATAAAAGGGAAGTCGTGGAGGAAATTCCCGAAGCTTCCCGGCCTTCACCTACGCCTGCCCGTACATTTGCGCCCTAACGAGAGGCGTTGGCGACGTACAGCGGAGAAACATCGTGACCTGATAATTTCATGAAAACTCCATTTACCCTGGGAGTGGTCGGTCACTTTGGCCTGGCGGTACGCAACCCGCAGAAAAGTGCGAAGTGGTTCGAAAGAGCGCTGGGATTAAAGAAACAATTCGAATTCGATGACGGCGTGGCAGTCGGGAACAAAAATGTAACGATCGCGTTGTTCAAAGGTAAGCCGCGTCCGAAGACGATCGATCACATGTCCTTCCATCTTCCGAACATGGCGGCGCTGCGAAAAGCGCTGACACATTTTAAGAAGCACAAGATCAAACTGGAAGATCCCGGCCATGAAATAGGTCCTGAAGCACCCGGCTCAAAGAATATGGGCCTTTGGTTTCACGATCGCGACGGATATCGCTGGGAACTTTCCGTGCAGGGCGGAAAGTAATACCGGTTTCGGTACTTTATCTTCGCAATGACGCTGATCGTGCCGTCATTCTCAAGCAACGCCGCGTGCACATCGTCGATGGTGCTGCACCCTTCCTCGCGCAACGCATTCATCAATTCGTGTCGAGTCATCTTGGCGTGCTGCAATGCTTCCTCAAAGAGCTTCCCGTTGTGGATGAGCACCTCCGGCCTTCCTTCGACCAGGGCTTCCATCCTTTTGTTGCGATAAGTCAAGACCCTACTAGCCAGTTTGCGGCGACAAGTGTCACCGCCGAAACAATGCCGCCGAGGATTGAGTTATCGCCACCGTTCATGGCGTTTTGCACTGCGTTACTCAAAACGAGGAGCAGGACCAGATCGAACGGAGCCATCTGTCCGACTTGCCGCTTACCCGTTAGGCGAAGCAGAACGATAAGGAACACATATATAATGAGCCCCCGCAGAATGAATTCCCACCATGGCAGCGACATGCGCCACATAAGCCTAACGTCTCCGCAACTCTAATCGCTGTCTGGCCTGGTCATCGATATACTCGCGCAAGAGATCCCACGAGGTTCCCAAGGCCAGGGCGCGATTACGAGCCTTCTTCCAGATCCGCGGGTCGCGCGTCGCATCGAGGAAATCGTGACCAGCCCAGGCAATGCCGGTCACGATAGGTATGGCTATCGGAGATCCGCCCTCATGATAAATCTGTCCGCGAAGTAGCCCCGCTTCGATCGCCAGCACAATGTTGTAGGCGATTGCCGCCGCGTCATAACCCGCAAGCTCTGATGGCGGCGATCCTGTTTCTTCTCGTAACAAAATCAAACGAATCAATTCGATATCGCGCTTCATAATCTTTACTCGTTAGCTAGATCGCATCCTTTAAGTTTCAGTTCGCGTCTGCGGGTTCATTGGCTTCGGTCGCGCATGGCGCGGCTGATAAACACCGAGCTTGCCGCCGCCCGGCAGTGTCAGTTTCGTTAGTATTCCGTAGCCCTGGTCCTGCACCGGGTCGAAAGCAATGTCGTGTTTCTTCAGCTCGGTAACGAATGCATTTACGTCGTCGCACATCAAATAGAACTCATGCACATCATTTTGTTCCGATGGATGCACCGCAACCTCCCCCGGCGGCAATCCGAAGATGAGCCATCCATCACCGACATCGACATTCGTGAGCTTGAGCACATCGCGCAAGAAGGCGCGGTCAGCCTCTGCGTTCGAGCTATAAATGATCGAATGCGCACCAGTAATCATGGGATCTCGCAACAAGCTACTCTTTCCCGCGTCGGATATAATCGTTTATTTGCTGGTCGAGAATATTCAGCGGGAACGCGGCTTTCTTGAGCACGGATTCGTGAAATTCACGCTCGTGTTGGCTCATCGAATGGTCAGGCCTTTGTGCGCTTACCATACAATTCAATCTTGTTCCCATCAGGATCGCGCACGTAAATCGACAAGCCGTCGTCCTGCTGCATCGTTTCTTCTGGAAAACCATCAGCCACCAGCGCCTCACGCGCCCGCTCTATCTTCTCGGGTGGAATCAACAGCGCGAAATGCTGTCCGCTACCTGGTCTGTCGCGCGCAAAAAGCGCCAAACGCTGCATCCCAATGCGAAACCAGGCTTGCTGCGGGCCACGCGAAAATAATGGCAGCCCGAGGGTGTCGCGATAAAAGGCTATGGACCGTTCGAGATCTTGGACCTCGAACGCTATCTCGTGGATGCCTAGCATCGGAATGTCATCCATGATTTGCCAATCTACACAGTGCATGAGGTCTAACGAGACACAAGATCAACCAGCGCTGGCGAGCGCGAGCGTTCTTCCTCGGAACAGATAACTGGCAACCAATAATCTAGTCATATACACCGGCCGGTGTCGGACGAAATGTTTGGTCGGGCACCAGAGTGAGTCGTGTCACCATCCGTTAGCTTCCTCAAAAGATAAAAGTCTTGTCCACCCCCCCTGCCTTTTTTGAACTCGACGACTTCAAACCCTTTCGCCAGCTTCTCCACTACATAGTCGAACGCGTGATACACCAGGCAAGCGTTCGCTCCGGCTTCGCTCTCGTTGCAAACGACCATCTGGCCTGTTCGCTGGCCTTCGGCCAACATCTCCAGCGGAAGAGTGGATATGACCAGATATCCACCAGGCTTAAGCACACGCGAGAGTTCTTTCATCCATGAAAACTGGAGCGACTCGGGCAGATGAGTGAAAACAGAAAATGCGTAGACGAGATCAAAGGCCTCTCCTGGGTAAACCAAGGGCGGATATAGCTCATTCATGCGAAACCGCCCGAAAGGCAGGTTACGATCGCACCAATCAATAAGCTTCACGTTGTAGTCTGTGCCGTATAGCTTCGCTTTTCTTAAAGTCCGGAAATGCCGGATAGTGCGGCCACACCCGCAGCCGAAATCCAGAATGGCGTCAAAGCTGTCGATATCCACGTTAGTCTTTTTCAGGGCCTCTACTATGCGTCGCGCACAATGGCTTCCCATGTCGAAAAAACTAGACCTGGAATCATTCGGATCCCCAGAAACCAAATGCCGCAGCTGTGCGGGTGGGATTGGCAGGCCATCGGGCGTGCCCTGCATCCAATCTCGGATCGCCTGGCTCAGCCGGTGCAGTCTTGTTGCAGTTCCCAGTTCTCGCAGAATCTTCTTCACAGTCCGCATAATAAGAGCCTTTTTCCAGTTACCTAACGAGACCCAAGATCAGCCACGACTCTGGCAGGCGCACATCGCTGCATGTCGAGTATACTAGCTATAATTAACATCAGAACGCAACGCCATAGAGTCGTTGGCTGCGGCGCCTGGTTAGGCGTTTTCATCTCTGCTCCGGCGAAAAGCACGTCGACTCGGATCGAGCTTTACCCACGGGAGTTTGTCTTCTGTCCATATCGCGACCTTCGGGTGAAAGGTCTTAGGATCATCGAGCGACGCTACTGTCACGTCAATCCATTCAGAACTGACTTCGTCCTGGATAAACAGAGGCGTGCCACAACAAGAGGCGAACGAGCGTAATCGGTCTGCATATGAGACTCTACGCAGTGCACCGCTCAGAAGCTCTATCGCCTTGCTGGGAACGCTACACCAAGTCACATACGGAGCAGCACTAGCCCGCCGGCAATCTTCGCAATGGCAGTCACTCCCCTGCTTTGGCCTAACGTGTAGACGATAGCGGACGCCTCCGCATAAACACCCGCCCTCGAATGTGTGCGTCTGAGAAATAACGCGCCGGTCAGGAAATGAATGGCAGCGAAAACCAACGCGACTGAAACGAGCAGTAGATAGCTCGGGCTCGCCACGAGGGAAAATGAAAGACAGAGCAGCGCCGCCACAATGCTGGCCGACAGAAGAAGCGGCTTCACCATCTAACGAGAACAAGATGAGCTGCCGCGAGCGAGGGCGCGGGTGGCTGCGGATTGAGGAATTGAAATCATGGGAAGCTGGATAGTACGACGGCTCGCGGTCGGCTCCATCGCTTGGTTAGATCGTTTCACTCTCCTTATGCGTTCCGCTAAAGATACATAAACGACGACAGTATCAGGTAAACGAGGGCTCTGCCCAGTCCAAATAGAGCCCCAAGCCAGTCGACGAATAACCGCCCTAGCTGCACGATAAGAAAAAGAGCCAGCAGAAGCTGAATGCACTCTTGGAACACAATTTCGGCGCTAGTGTAATGGTGAAAGAAAAACACCCATAGCAAATTGACAACGCAGGCTGGCAAGATCAGCGCTTCAAGCGCTCGGCTAAGCAGCTTGGAGAACCGGCGAAAGGAAAAACCGGTGTAATCGCTAAGTGCGGTGTGCATGACCTAACGAGACGGAGCTCAGCTACCGCTGGCGGGAGCGAACGTCAATTGGAATGGAGGTGTTTTCATAATGTGATTCGGGGCGTGAAAGGCGGCCAGCGGTTGGCTGCAGCGCTTGGTTAGATGGTTTGGTGGTGAAAC
>JBBRYI010000009.1:0-168738 GCA_038237805.1 Chthoniobacterales bacterium
AACGGGCGGATAACCGTCGCGAGAGCGTCTGACTTCCAATTAAGGCATGTCATCTTCTCCACTGCGACCAAGCCTCCTTAGTCAATCAAATATCGGTTCGGGAATCACACCTGTAATCTCGAACATCGCAGGGTAAATTTTTGAAAGTCGCCGATTGAGGATTGAAAGAAGACGCAAGTAGGTCTTTGAAACTCTCAACCCTCAACGGGCAACTCTCATTCGACTGTGAAAGAACTATTCCCGCAGTTCCGCCTCGAGTTCCCGCTTTAACCGTTCACGAATCCTCGCGTGGACCACAGTTACTTCGTCGCTTGTTAGTGTCCGATTTTTGTCGCGATATGTCAACGTGTATGCAAGCGATTTGCGATTCGCGCCGAAATTTTCCGTTTGATTTCCGCTGAAAAGATCGAACAGCTCCACGCGTTCGAGCAATGATTCCTTCCCAGCTTGAATCACACGAAGAATCTCGGCGTGCGTCGTCGATTCAGGAACGATCATCGCGACATCACGTGTGATCGCCGGAAATTTTTCCAACTCACGAAAGACTTTCGTGCGACTGCGCATTTCCCGGAGCGCATCTAAGTTTAATTCCGCAATGAACACCGCGCTCTCCGCACCTAAAGCCGATGCATGCCTGGCCGAAAGTTGACCGATTTCGCCGAGGACTTTCTCGCCGATGGCAATTTCCCCCGCCAACGCAAGATCCGGATGTTTCATCGGGCGCAACAACACATGCGCTGTTATCGCATCAAGGGCTCCTTTTGCATCGAAAAAATCCAGCTTGCGTCTCGCCGCACTCCGCCAATTTGGTGCGCTCTCTATTCGACCGGTGAAAGCGAGGGCGAGCCGACGTTCTTCATTTCCATTCGCCGGATGAAAAACTCGTCCCAGCTCGAAAAGCCGAATGCTTTCGGCGCCGCCGCGAATGTTGCGCGCGATTACTCCCATCAGGCCGGGAAGCAGGCTCGGTCGCAACATTACGTGATCCTCACTCAGCGGGTTGCGTAGTTCGAGAGTTTGCTCTGCAAAAGCGCCGCCTTTTGCTGCGCGCGGAATCAGAGTCGCGGTCCGCACTTCTGAAATCCCGCGCGCGACCATGCGCTGCCGAATCGTTGCTTCAAAATCAAACGTCCGGTCGGCCTCGCTCGTTGTGGTGAAACGGCTTCGATCTGTTCCGGAAATTTTATCGACCCCGTAGGCGCGAACAATTTCTTCGATCAAATCCACATCGCGCGCCAAATCGCGGCGATAACTCGGAACGCTCCAGCTCGAGGTCTTCTTCGAGCTTTTGCCTTTTTTACAACCGAAGCGTTTCAGGATCGAATCTGCGGTCGCCGGCGCGATGGTGATTCCGAGAAGCTGATCGCATTTTGCGTAATCCAGCCGCACGTCCGGAATGTTGGGAAGAATTTTGCCAGCCGTCGCGATTTCGTTGGCTGGTTTTCCGCCGGCAAGTTCGCGCATTAATTCCGCTGCGCGCGCGGAGGCCGGCAACACCATTTCGGGATCCACGCCACGCTCAAAACGATAACTCGCGTCGCTCGGCAGACCGAGCGTGCGCGCAGTGCGACGGACGGTTGCTGGTAAAAAGTACGCTGCCTCGAGTAAAACGTTTCGCGTCGATTCCGTCACTCCCGTTTCTTCACCGCCCATGACGCCGCCGATTCCCACGGCGCGCTCGGAATCCGCGATGACAAGATCGCGATTCGTTAGGGAGTAGGTTCTTCCGTCGAGCGCGAGGAATTCTTCTCCATCGTGTGCGACCCGGACCTCGATCCCGCCTCTCAACTTGTCCGCGTCGAACGCGTGCGTCGGTTGGCCGAGTTCGAGCATCACAACATTTGAGATGTCCACGATGTTATTAATCGATCGAATGCCGATCGCTTCGATTCTCACACGCAACCATTCCGGACTCGGGCCAACAGTTACGTTCTCGATTCTGCGCGCGGAAAAAAAAGGGCATTCCCGCAGCGCCGCAATCCTTACCGATGTAGGTGCCGCCGCCGTTGTAGCTGCCGCCGTCTCTGGCGGCAGTCTGCCGCTGAGGACAGCGGCAGCTACAACATTGTCGCTCAGCGCGGCAATTTCCCGCGCGAGTCCGTAATGACTTAACAGGTCACCGCGATTCGGCGTGATCTCGACATCCAGGATCGTGTCCTCCGGAAACAGCGTTCCGATTGCCGCCCCGATTTTTGATTCGTTAGGCAAAATCAACAAACCAGCGGCATCCTCGGACAAACCGAGTTCCCTTCCGCTGCAAAGCATTCCTTGCGACTCGACTCCGCGCAGTTTGTTCGCGCCAATCTTCAAGTCGTTAGGCAACACCGCGCCGGGCAGAGCGAGGGGTACCTTGTCACCCACCTTGTAATTTTTCGCGCCGCAAACGATTCGCCGCGGCTGGCCGCTGCCGTCGTCCACGGTGCAGACGGTCAATCGATCGGCATTCGGATGCTGAGATGACGCGGTGATCTGCGCGACGACGACGTGGTCGAAGTTCGCGCCGCGTTTTTCGATCCTCTCGATCTCGACACCCGCGAGCGTAAGTAACTCTGCCAGCTCATCAACGCTTGCCGGCAACTCGACGAACTCACGCAACCAGTTAACGGAAAATCTCATTCTTTGTCGCTTGTCATCCCGAGCGAAGCGAGGGACCTCTCGAATGCGGAGGACCTGATGCGAGGTCCTTCGCTTCGCTCAGGATGACGAGCGTTGTGGGTTTCGTTTTCGTCACGCAAACTGTTTTAAAAACCGCAGATCGTTCTGCGCAAAAAATCGGATATCGGGAATGCCGAACAAAATCATGGCCAGCCGATCCATCCCGAGACCGAAGGCAAATCCGGTCCACTTCTCGGTATCATATGCGGTGTCGCCGCGCGCACGATTCACTTCTTCAAAGAGGGCCGGATGCACCATGCCCGAACCGCAGACTTCGATCCACTGCTCGCCGCCCTTGAGTGCTTTTGATTTCACATCGATTTCAAAACTCGGTTCCGTAAACGGAAAATAATGGGGGCGAAAACGCACGGCTGTGTCCGGGCCGAAGAGTTTGTGCATCAAAAATTCCAGCGTCCCTTTCAAATCGGCGACACTCACATTTTCATCTACATATAATCCTTCGATCTGATGAAATTGCGCGCTGTGCGTCGCATCCACTTCATCGCGCCGATAGGCCGCGCCGGGCGCGATGATGCGGATCGGCGGGGGCGCGGCCTGCATCGCGCGAATTTGCACCGTCGAAGTGTGTGTGCGCAGCAGGCGGCCATCGGGTAAATAAAAAGTATCCTGCTCGTTTCGCGCTGGATGATCCGGCGCGGTATTGAGCGCATCGAAACAATGCCATTCATCTTCGATGTCAGGTCCATCCGCGAGCGCGAAACCCATTCGCCGAAAAATCTGAATCGCACGATCGAGCATTTGCGTGAGGGGATGAAGGCTGCCCAACTCTGCGCGCGTTCCCGGCAATGAAACATCGACGTTCGCGAGTGCAGAAGCCTCCTTGGCGTCCTGCAACTTCTTCGCGCTCTCTTCAATTGCAGCGCAGACTGAAGTGCGCGCCTCATTCAGCAGCTTGCCGACAATCGGGCGTTCTTCTTTCCCGAGCGATTTCATCTGCTCGCCCCAGGCGGAAATGGTGCCGCTGCGACCGAGATACTTCACACGAACCGTGTCGAGCGCTTGTTCGTTAGGCGCGGCCGCGATTTCACGCAAGGCGGCGTCGCGCAATTCTTCCAATGGATGAGACATCGTCTCAGCGTTTGTAGCGGCGATCTCCGATCGTCGCAAATATTTCCCGAGAAAGTGCGACGGTCAGAGATCGCCGCTACAGAATCGATTCGTTAGGCCGCCTTCTTCGATTTTGTTTTGTTCTCGAGCGCTGCTTTCACCTGCTCGACAATTCCCTTGAAGGCGGTCTCATCGGTGATCGCGAGATCCGAAAGAATCTTACGATCGAGTCCGATGCCCGCGGCTTTTATTCCTTCAGCGAATCGGCTGTAGGTGAGTCCTTGCGCGCGAACTGCGGCATTCAAACGTTGGATCCAAAGATAACGGAAAGTGCGTTTGCGCGTTTTGCGATCGCGATACGCCCAATACTTGCCTTTCATCGTCGCGTCTTTGGCGTAGCGAAAAAGTTTCGATCTACGTCCGCGATAACCTTTCGCGGATTTGACGACGCGTTTACGGCGCTCCCGGCTGGCGGGAGCATTGGTTGCTCTTGGCATTTTGTTTTACTCCGAAATTTACGGAGCTCCTCTTTCAGCGAGTTGTTCGTTTCGTTTTAATTCTGCCCGACCTCACTCGCTGATTAGGCGTATCGTAATGAATCGCCAGGTGGGCAGAAAATCGCCGCGATTGCGCAGCGGCCGGAATAATAGCCGTAGAGCCCGCTTCGACAAACAGAAAAAAAGCCTATTGGCCGGACGCGGTCTCTTTTCTAAGCTCGACGCGATGCATTTTCTTAGCCGGCACCGAATTTTGATTCTCGCCGCGATCTGCGCCTTCTGGACCGTCTTGATGCTGCTTGGGCATTTTTTTCCAACGGCGCCGTTTCTCTCGATTCCGTGGCGCGGCGAGCAAAGTTTTGAAGACTTGCTGCGCCGCGAAGGTCGCAAGACGGCTACGCGCGACGATTTCGTTTTTCTCGGGATCGATCAGAGCACACTCGAGATGCCGCCGCTCGCGCCGGAAGAGTTGGCGAACAATCGCGCGTTTCAGTTGATGACGGCGAAGCAATTTCCCTGGTCGCGCGAAGTTTGGGCGATTTTGCTCGATAAGCTTTTCGCCGCCGGGACGCGCCTGGTCATGTTCGATTTCGTCTTTAATCCGCCTAACGAGGGCGACCCGGCGTTTCATGACGCATTGGAAAAATATCACGATCGTGTCGTCCTCGGCGCCAACGTTGCTTCATCCGCTGCCAAGGCAGACGTGGACGTGTCGCCTTCCGATCAAATTGTCACGCCTAACGAGAAGTTGATTGCGCCGCCTGCGATCGCCGATGATCGCATCGGATACACCAATTTTTGGCCGGACCCCACTGATGGCAAAGTGCGCGCAGCAAACTTCACAATCTCGGATCGTCAACTGGCAGGGCTCGCTCCCTTTCCGGGTGAAGACGTTTTTGAATCATTTGCTGCGCGTGCTCTCGAAAAACTCGGACATGCAAAGGACATTCCGCGCGATCAGCGCGCGCACTTAATCCGCTTCAGCGGGAATGACGCCTACGAAGCGCGGTCGCTTTACGAAATCTTCGATCCGAAATTGTGGCGCGCCAATTACAAGAACGGCTCTTTCTTTCAAAACAAGGTGGTTCTCATCGGCGCCGCCTCGCAAATTGCGCACGACTTTGTCGTCACGCCGATGAGACCGGACATGCCGGGGCCAGTTTTGCATTTGCAGACCATGGGCGCCGCGATGCAGCAGGAGTTTTTACGATCGACAACGCTCACGACCGATTACGCGCTGCTTGGCGCCTCCGGAGTCTTTGCCTGGGCCCTCATTGCTTTCGTCCGCCGTCCTTTCATTTGCATCCTCACACTTCTCGGTGTTACCGCCGTGTATCTGGTCGTGGCCCGAATTGCTTACGATCGAGCGGGCGTATTCGTGTTTACGGTGCCAGTGCTGGGCGCATTTCTCCTGAGCGGACTCTTGTCGTTAGGCCTCGAATATATGATTGAGCGGGTCGAAAAACTTCGCACCCGCCGCACGCTCGAGCGCTACGTTTCGAAAAATCTGGTCAAAGAAATTCTCGATAATCCCGGCAGCTTCTACAGCAGTCTGCGCGGCGTTCGCATTCCGGCGACGATTTTGTTTTCCGACGTCGTGGGATTTACCGCTCTCACGGAAAACGCCGATCCGGAAGCACTCGTTAGGCAATTGAACGAATATCTCAGCCGTATGACAGAAGCTGTTTTCGATAACGGCGGCACGCTCGACAAATTTATTGGCGATGCGGTGATGGCGGTATGGGGAAATGTGCGCAGCCGTGGCCGGGCTGAAGACGCGAAGTCAGCCGCCAGGGCTGCCCTGGCCATGCGGCGGGAACTCTGGACCCTGAACCAGAGGTGGTTCGCCGAAGGGATTGTGCCGTTTGCGATCGGCATCGGAATTAATCAAGGCGATGTCCTTGTCGGAAACATTGGTTCGCAACAAAAAGCAGATCCAACGGTCATCGGTGATGCCGTCAATCTCGCTTCCCGCCTCGAAAGCCTGACGCGTACCTACGGCGTCGATATTTTGCTCGGACCGAGTGCGACCGAACTGGTTCGTGATGAGTTTTATGTCCGCAGCGTCGCGCGCGTGCAGGTGAAAGGAAAAACGGAACCGGCGGAGATTTCCGCGCTTCTCGGTCCACGCGACCCGCCGTTCGATGAGAATTGGCTGCGTGCACTGGCAATGTACGAAGAAGGTTTTCAAAAATTCCGAATGCGCGATTTTGCGAATGCGGGCGATCTCTTTGCGCAGTTCTTAAAACTTTATCCCGAAGATGTGCTGGCGAGTACTTATTATGATCGTGCGATTGGATATCAAAAGGAGCCGCCTAACGAGGCGTGGAATGCAGTGGAAGTTTTCAAACAGAAGTGATTCTTGTCATGTCGAGCCAAGTCGAGACATCTCTTACTCTACTGGGGAGAGTGTGAGATTCCTCGACCACGCTTCGCTCCGCTCGGAATGACAGAAAGGGGTGTTTGCCCGCTGGCGAAACTCCTGATCGCGGAGTAAAGAATCCCGCGTGACGGAAACTGCGCGCCACTTTCATTTCCTGGGGATCGGCGGAACCGCGATGGGATCAGTGGCGAGCGCATTGCGCGAACGTGGATTCGTCGTCACTGGCTCGGACGAAAATATCTATCCACCGATGTCGACGTTTTTGGAGAAACGTGGCGTCGCGTTGAACCAGGGCTACCGGGCGGAAAATATTCCGGCAAAAGTTGATGTCGTCGTTATTGGCAACGCGATCACGCGCGGCAATCCGGAATTGGAAGCAGTCCTAAACCGGAAACTTTATTACCTCTCGCTGCCGGAAACGCTGAAGCAGTTCTTTCTGCGGGGCCGGCATAATCTTGTCGTCACCGGCACGCACGGCAAAACTACTACCACCGCATTGCTCGCGTGGATCCTAACGAGCGCGGGGCTCAAACCCAGCTACATGATTGGCGGCATTCCGAAAAATCTCGGGCGGGGCGCGCTCTTTAACGATTCGAAACATTTCGTGATCGAAGGAGACGAATACGACACGGCGTTTTTCGATAAGCGTTCGAAGTTCATTCATTACCTCCCTGAGCTCCTTGTCGTGAACAACATCGAGTTCGATCACGCGGACATTTTTCGCGATCTGGACGAGATCAAACTGAGCTTTCGGCGACTGATCAACATCGTCCCGCAAAATGGAATGGTTCTGCTCAACGGTGACGATCCGAATTGCGTCGAGGTCGCGCAAAATTGTCTGGCGGCGCTGGTCGAGGTCGGCTTTTCGCCGAATTGCGCACATCGAATTCGCGACGTCACCTATTCAGCGGAAGGCTCGCGTTTCACTCTTGGAGAAGAGCAGTTCGAATTGCCGTTGATCGGCGAGTTCAACGTGCGCAATGCCGCGATGGCAATTTCCGCTGCCAGGTTTTATCAGGTGCCTAACGAGAAGATCCAGACGGCGCTTAAAAAATTTGAGGGAATCGCGCGCCGACAGGAAGTGCGCGGCGAAGCGCGCGGCGTAAAGGTGATTGACGATTTTGGACATCATCCGACCGCGATTACGCAGACGATGCACGCGTTACGGCACCGCTACCCGGGCCAGAGGATTTGGGCCGTTTTCGAACCGCGTTCGAACACCACGCGCCGCGCGGTATTTCAGCAGCAACTGCCGGATGCTCTCAGTCTCGCGGACGGAGTTTTCATTTCCGAGGTGGCGAGGCTCGATCAAATTCCGGAGGGCGAACGCTTGAATCCGGAAGGGGTAGTGGAAGCGATCGCGAAATCCGGCCGACCAGCGTTCTACGAAAAAAACGCGGAAGCAATCATCGAGCGTTTAGTGCCGATGGTTCAGGAGAACGACATCGTTGCGATTTTCAGCAATGGCGGATTCGATCGCATTCACGAGAAGTTGCTCGCGCGATTACACGCGTCCTGAATTCACGATGTGTGATCGTGAACAATGCGCCAGCCATCCCGTGTACGCCGAAAAACCAAGGTGAAGCGACCATGTGGACGATCGCTTTTTCGTTTTAGCTCCCAACGGCCCAGAACCACGGCGGAGTCGGAACCCAGAACAGTAATCTCGAGATCGGAAAATGTGAGCCCGCCCATCTGTTTCGTAGTCGCGTATTTTTTCTTGTAGCGATCGCGCACGGTTTGCCATCCGCGCGTAATCGTATCGCCGGAAACAAAAACGGTTGTGCGCGAGCGCGCGTAACCACTCATGAAGCCATCAATATCACCGCGATTCCATGCCGCTTCTTGCGCGTCCATGACAGCACGAATGTCGGTCGCTAATTTATCGTGTGTTTCGGCACCGGTTGAAACAGCAACCAGGAGAAATAAAATGCATCCACAAAAAATTTGCCGGAACATAATTCAATTACTTATCCGCGGCCCCGAGTCCCGTCGATTAAATCCGGCCCAGGAATTTTGCCACAAAAGTGCTTCCACCTGATGCGTTACCAGCGTAAAAAGGCGAAGCAAGTTGACCCAACTCCCTCGAACCACTAGATATCACCGTGTTCCGCTTCTCGTGCATTGCGGGTTTTTGCCTTTTGACGTGCGCTTCCACGTTCTCGCAGGTCCCTCCGGGGACGCCCGTCGCGGTTGGCCAGCGCCAGCGGCCCACGCCCCCGCCTCGAGTTGCTAATCCTAATCCGGCGGTTTCTCCCGAGCCGACGGCGGAGACGGCTGTGCGACTGCAGTTTCCAAATAGCGACGTCGTCGATGTGCTGCGCTATTACGAAGAGCTGACCGGCAAAAAGTTGATCATGGACAACAACGTTGTCGGCAAGGTCAACATCTTCATCGCCAAACCGGTCACCCACGATGAAGCCATCCGCATCATCGAGATGAATCTGCTTCTCAACGGTTTCTCCCTTGTGCCCGCGGAAGGCGACATCGTAAAGGTCATCGGCACCGGAAAAAATCCGCGCACCGCCGGCGTCCCCATCATTTCGGACGAAGCAGATATTCCCGAGGGCGATCACGTCATCAGCTATCTTTTTAAACTGCGTTACGCCGATCCGCAGGAATTGCAGCAGGTCCTGGGGCAATATCTTTCGCCGCCGCAACCGTACACTTCGTTTCTCGCGCTCCCGAAATCGTCGAGCATCCTGGTCACGGAAAATTCCAGCGTGATTCGCACGTTGGTCCGCATCATCGATCAGATCGACGTCGCGCCCGCGGAAGTGGTAAGCGAGTTCATCAAACTCGAACGTGCGGACGCCACCAAAGTCGTCGACATGCTCAAGGATATTTTCGAGAAAGGAAACCAGGGCGCCACGACGACGACCGCTCCCGGTTTTCCCGGGGGTCCACGCGCCATTCGTCCCATCGTTCCCGTTCCGCAACAACCGGTCCAAGGTGATAGCGATGTCGGCGCGTTGATCGGGCTCTCCGAAGAGTCCGTTGTCGTCGGCAAAATTAAGATCGCCGCCGACATCCGGACCAATCGCATTCACGTCATCACGCGACCCGTTAACATGCCGTTTGTGCGCAAACTGATCGCGGAGTTCGATGCGAACGTTGATTTTGCGAAGCCGGTCACGCGCGCACTGCGCTACATCTCCGCGAGCGATGTGTTGCCCGTCCTTGTCCAGTCATTAACCGAACCGGGAGAAAATCAACAGGGTGCTGAAGCGGGTGCTGGGGGTAATCAGAACCCACAACAACAACAACAAAACCAGCGGCGCACGAGTTCGACTTCATCCTCAAATCCTTACACCGGCAGTAACGATTCCGGCACTGGCAGCAGTCTCAATGTTTCCGAAGAGCTCTCGACCCAGCCGGTCGATACTACACCAAAAGCTGTAACGGTCGGCAACGCCAAGATCATCGCCGATCAACGTGCGAACGCGATCATCGTGCTTGGGAATCGAGAAGTCGTTGTGAAGGTGTCGAAAATTTTGGATCAAATGGACGTCAAAGCCCCGCAGGTTGCGCTCAGCACTGTGATCGGCGAACTGACCTTGAATAATTCCGAAGAATTTGGCGTTGATTATTTCCTGCAATTCAAAAAGAACAATTTGGGACATGACGTCGGCGTTGGCGGCGGGTCGGTAAACCTGCCAAGCGCTGGTGGTCCACCTATTATTGATCCAGCGAGCTTAATCACATTTCCCGCATTCTCCACGCTGCCGGGCGGCGCAACGGCTTACGTGGCGGCCGGGAATACTCTTTCGGCAATTGTTCGCGCTCTCGATTCAACGGGCCGGTTTAGAACTATCTCCCGTCCGATGGTCTTCACGAGTAACAATAAGAAGGCGATAATTGCATCGGGCACGGAGATTCCTGTTCCGGTTAACACGATTCAATCCGCTACCGGTGGCGGAATCATCAACACCGGTCTGGCGCAACAATCGAACATTCAATTTAAGAAGGTCGCACTGCAGCTCGAGGTTGTTCCGCTGATAAACTCAGAGAAGGAGGTGTCGCTGGAAATTTTGCAGAAACTTGACAGCGTAGCGGACAGCGTGACGGTCGATGGGAATCAGATTCCCACGATTGCCACGCGTTATATCAAAACGAGTGTCTCCGCACCGAACGGTTCTACGATCGTTTTGGGCGGATTGATTACCGATGAGAAGCGGAGAAGCCAAAGCGGTTACCCTATTTTGGGCCGTCTTCCTGTAATCGGGGCTTTGTTCCGGGATACGATTAAGTCCAAGACGCGCCGTGAATTGATCGTGTTGATGCGACCGGAAGTAACTTTGACGCCGCTTGATCAACATCGGCTTCGTCAGAAAACCGAGGATAAGACGCATTTTGGACCGGAAATTGATCAGGAAGATTGCATTGATTGTCCAAAGGTTGGAGACCAAAAGCAGACGAAGTCATCGCTCGGCGACAAACAAGTGCAACTGCCTGCTCCAGATTTCCCGCAGGGTGATTAATGATGTCGTTCCGATGAACCGGATTTGCGCTGTAATATTTGTTCTAGCAGCGAGCTTCGTAGCCGCGACAGCGTGGGGTTCGGATGATCCGCTGTTTCATTCGACGGATTCCCTCGCTGGTAGGGATGATTATGGAAAGTTTCATCAAGGCCCGTGGCTGAATTCGGCTGACTTCGAGTCCCGCTATACCTGGCGTCCATTATACTATTTGCAGTCGGGCGCTGCTCTCACGTCACAACCGGCTTACGTTGGCGCGCTCCAAGCTGCTTTGCGTCGCTTGGGTTATTATTGCGGGGAAATTGACGGAGTTTTTACGCCTTTGGTTAGTGATGCAATCGCGCGACTACAGAAAAATTATTCGATGCGTGTGACTGGGACATTAACCGTTCCTGTTCGCCGGGCATTGTTCTTGCCGTAGAAGAAGTGCAGATATGAATTACGCTGCCAGCCAATCACTGGTTGATCTGCTTCTGGCGAGCGGTGTGTCATCGCAGGAAGAAGCGATGCAACTCGCGACGCACTTGAATGGCGATTCGTGGACAGCCCACGTGCTCGATTCCGGCAAGGTCGATGAGCAACGGTTTCTCACCACCATTGGAAATCATTTCAACGTTCCGGTCTTTTCGATCGAGGCGAAGAATATCGATCGCCAAACCCTTTCGCTGCTGCCGAGCCGTTTCGTTTTCCAACATCACATTCTGCCGATCGAATCGAAGGAGAACTCGATCGTGCTCGCGACCTACGATCTGTTTAACTCCGTCGGTCGCCAGCTCGCCTCGCAGCTTCTAAAGAAACCGGCCGAGTGGGTGCTCGTGCCCCGTGGTCAGATTCTGCGCGCGATGAAAACGCTTTACGGCGTGGGCGCAGAAACGTTCGACGAAATTCTAAAAACGAATCGCTCGTTCGAAGCGTTGCAGGATGTTGAGACGAGCACGGATCTGAACGCGGACGATCCGGAAGCGTCCGTGGTGAAGTTCGTGAATCAAATCATTCGCGAAGCGATCGTCGAGCGGGCGACCGATATTCATGTTGAGCCGCTCGAAAACGATTTGCGCATTCGTTATCGCATCGACGGCATTTTGCATGAAGTGGCGGTGCCGCCGCAATTGCGCGTGCTGCAATCGGCCATCATTTCACGACTGAAAGTGATGGCGCACATGGACATCGCCGAGCGGCGCTTGCCGCAGGATGGTCGCATCAATTTGCAATCGCACGAACAGACCATCGACGTGCGTGTCTCGACCATTCCGACCGTGAATGGTGAATCCATCAGTTTGCGTTTGCTTACCCGGACCGAGCAGCAATTCGGCTTCGATCGGCTCGATCTCAGTGAGAAACAGGAGCGGATCGTGCGCAATCTTCTGGCGCAGCCGAACGGAATTATTCTCATCACCGGACCTACCGGCTGCGGCAAATCGACTTCGCTTTATTGTTTTCTCAGCAGCATCAATTCGGTGCAGCGTCGCATCATTACGATCGAAGAACCGGTGGAATATCGTTTACCAGGCGTTTCTCAGATCGATGTGAAACCGGAGATCGATCTCACTTTCGCCAAAGGCCTGCGTCACATTTTGCGGCAGGATCCGAACGTAGTAATGGTCGGCGAAATTCGTGACATCGAGACAGCTGACATTTCAATTCGCGCGGCCATGACCGGCCACCTTGTCTTCAGCACGTTGCACACAAACGACGCCGTCGGTGGAATCACGCGATTGCTCGATATGGACGTCGAACCATTCCTGCTCGCATCGGTGGTGAAGGCGTTCATCGCGCAACGTCTGGTGCGCACGATTTGTCAGGATTGCAAAGCGCCGGTCGGTTACCCGGTGGATTATCTGAATGAAATCGGTGCGATTGTGTCGGCCGACTTCAAATATTATCGCGGGCAAGGCTGCGATAATTGCCGGCAAACTGGCTATCGCGGACGCATGGCGATTTATGAAATCTGCGTGGTGACCGAGCCGTTGCGTCGATTGGTGATTCGCAAAGCGACGGGTTCGGAGATGAAGCAGCGCGCCATTTTGGATGGCATGACCACGTTGCGTCAGGATGGCTGGCGACGGGTGGCGCAAGGAATGACTACCGTGGAAGAAGTCGTGCGCGTGACGCAGACCGACGAAGTGATGGCCGAAACGGAGGCCGTTGCCGAGCCGCTAGTGGCGGCTCGGTAAGAGGAGGACGCGCTCTCTGTTGTCATCCCGAGCGCAGCGAGGCGATCGCTTCTCGGTAATCGGTCGCGCGAAAGATTGATGTGCCGGCGACAAGAACGTTTGCGCCATTCGCGATTGATGGCTTCGCCGTCTCAGCGTTGATGCCACCATCGACCTCAATATCAACCGCAGCATTTTGCGAAAGCCGCCATGCGTGCGCGCGTTTCACTTTTTCCATCATCTCTGGACGAAATGCCTGTCCGCCAAAGCCTGGATGCACCGCCATCACGAGAAGCAAATCAATACTCGTTAGGTAAGTCTCCACCGCTTCAAACGGCGTCGCTGGATTCAACGATAAGCCGGCGCGACATCCCGCATCTCGAATTGCGCGCAAAGTTTTTCCGACATCATGTTTCGCTTCTGCTTCAACGTGGACCGTGATCGAGTTTGCACCCGCTTCCACAAAACGCGGCGCGTAATGATCGGGATGTTCGATCATGAGATGAACATCGAGCGGAAGTTTTGTATGCTTGCGCACCGTCGCGACGACAGCGGGACCAAAAGAAATATTATCGACGAAATGTCCATCCATAATGTCGAGATGAATCCAATCCGCGCCAGCTGCTTCCACGCGGCGGGTTTCTTCGGCCAGCTCCGAGAAATCAGCCGCTAAAATAGAGGGCGCGATAAGAATTTTGGACATCGAGAACGAACATGGAACATCCCGCCTCGAACGTCCAACAACGAACCTGCACTTGACGAGAAGAGCGTCCGTTCCTAGTTGTTACCCGATTTCAGCCGGTGGAATCGCGCTAGCGGCGCACGAATGCTGCTATAACCAATCAAGGTGCGCCTTCGGCAGACTGGAATGCGCGATTAACTGGTAAATATTTTCATGTTTGACGGACTTTTCGGCTGGTTATCCAGCGACATTGGTATCGATCTCGGTACGGCCAATACGCTCGTCTATGTTAAAGATCAGGGCATTGTCTTGCGTGAGCCGTCCGTGGTCGCGGTGCAAGCGGGGACTTCACGAGTGCTCGCCGTTGGCGATGAAGCCAAACGCATGCTCGGCCGTACGCCGGCCAACATTGTTGCGGTTCGCCCGTTGAAGGATGGCGTGATCGCGGATTTTGAAGTGACGGAAGCGATGTTGCGCCATTTCATTGCCAAAGTGCATGGCCGTCGGGTGCGCGCGAGACCGCGTGTTGTGATTGCGGTTCCATCCGGGATTACCGAAGTGGAAAAACGCGCGGTGCGCGAATCGGCTACACACGCGGGCGCGCGTGAAGTTTATTTAATCGAAGAACCGATGGCTGCGGCGATCGGTGTCGGGTTACCGGTGCAGGATCCGGCCGGGAACATGATCATCGATATCGGCGGCGGTACCACCGAAGTTGCGTTGATCTCGCTGTCGGGAATTGTTTTCAGTCGAAGCGTGCGCGTGGCGGGCGATGAGCTGGATGAAGCGATCGTTCAATATATGAAACGCGCTTACAATCTGATGATCGGTGAACGCACGGCCGAAGAAATCAAAATAAAAATCGGCTCGGCCTATCCGACGGAAAAAGAAACGACGATGGAAGTGAAAGGCCGCGACCTGGTGGCGGGGTTGCCGAAAACGCTCATGGTCACTTCGCAGGAAGTGAGGGAAGCGTTGCTCGAACCGATCTCCACCATTGTCGATTCGGTGCGGATTACGCTCGAGCGTTGTCCGCCGGAATTGTCCGCCGATTTGGTAGATCGCGGATTGGTCCTGGCCGGCGGTGGCGCGTTGCTACGCGGATTCGATAAACTTTTGAGCGAGGAGACTGGGTTGCCTGTCCATGTCGCGGAAGATCCGCTTAGCGCGGTCGCGGAAGGAACCGGCAAATGCCTCAATGAAATTAAATTTTTGCGTCAAGTGGCCTCTTCGGATCGCACGTGGCGGTAACGAAACCGGAGAGCGGAAACCAGATTGCGGAAAGGTAGCAATCTGGTGAACTCGCTCTTTTTATTTCCGCTTTCGCAATGAGCCGCACAAGCATGGTCGCTCTCATAATTTTCGTGATTGCGGTTGGATACTTGTTGAGCTTCGGCCCGGACAGCACGCGCAAATTGCAATCGGGATTTTACCGGATAATTGCGCCGTTTCTGACGAGCGGGTCAGGTTTGGAAAAACAAATCACGTCCATGCGCAGCGGTTTGAAATCGCTCGAAGATTTGGAGCGGGAGAACGGATCGTTGCGCGTGGAAAACCGCTCATTGCGCGCGACCAATGAAGCTTTGCGCGATGTGGAGCGCGAAGTGAATCGGCTGCGGCACGCGCTCAATTATCGGCAGCGTTCGGAATTTAAATTGGTGCCGGCACAAATCATAACACGTGACTCGGCGACCTGGTGGCGCACGGTTACAATTAATCGCGGACGTGAGGATGGTGTTGAACCGGACATGCCGGTGCTGACCGATGAAGGATTGGTGGGAAAAACCACCGCCGTCAGCGCAAACATTTCTGTGGTTCTCTTGGTGTCAGATGAAAATTGCCGTGTCGCTGCGACTGTGGAGGGCACGCGCGAGCAGGGAATAGTGACGGGGGAACGTGTCGCGGGCGCAATTGCGCCAATGTTGAATCTGAATTTTCTTTCTAAACAAGCCGACTTAAAGGCGGGACAGAAAACCTACACCTCGGGCGTGGGAGGAGTTTTCCCCTCTGGGTTGCTCGTCGGCACAGTGCAAACATTTCGTGTGCGCGAACTCGATGCGCAGGCGCGGCTGGCGCCGGCCGTCGATTTCGCGCGCCTGGAGGACGTCTTCGTCGTGACGGGGCACAAATGATTTTCTTTTTCCTGATGCTCTTTCTCGTGCTCGTGGCGCAGGTGATCGAATTATTTTTGCCCGCGTTGGATTGGATGTATGGCGCGCACATTTACGTCGTGCCGGTGATTGTTTTTTACGGCGCGATGGCGCTGCCCCTCTGGCTCGTCCTCGCGCTCGCCTTCTGGGCGGGTCTCCTTCTCGACGCGCTTACCGTGCAGGTGGTGGGGTCACGGGTTGAAATAGCCTTTGGATGGTCAATAATCCTTTACGCTGTGCTCGCTGGAATCATGCATGGCCTCAGGCCGCTCTTTGCGCGAGGCCGCTGGGAAGTTCACTGCGTTTTGAGCGGCGTCTGCACTTCCATTATTCTGCTCGTGCAATATCTCATAATTAGTTTTCGACGCGGTTCGATTTTCTTCACGCGTGAAGTGTGGTGGCAAATCGGTGGACCCGGTCTCATTGCCATGTTGATGGCTCCGCTCATCTTTTGGATGCTGCATTGGCTCGGTCGCGCCACGGCGGCGCCGTATCTTCCGGAGGAACAATATCCATGAACCGACGCCGGATGAATCCACGTCTGCGTATTCAGGCACTCGCGTTGCTGATGTTGCTCGGCCTCGGCGCCCTGGTCTTCAAACTTTGGCTGGTGCAAGTGGCGCACGGGCCGGAGTGGACAGCGAAAATTCGCGGCAGTTCTGAAGCGAGTGTTCGCATCCCTTCGATTCGTGGCGAAATTCGCGACCGCAACGGGATCGCGCTCGTGCAAAATCGAGCGAGTTACGAAGTCGATTTTTATCTCCCGGAAATGGTGAAGGGATATCGGCAGCGTGTGGGGACGCCGCCGATCACTGAATATCGCGGCACGATTAACGGCATGCCGAAAGATCTGCGGGAGCCCGATATCGTGAAGATTGTGAACGACGGGATTGTTCCGCGCCTGGACGATTTGCATTTGGCGCGTGACTACAACGCGAGTCAACTACAACGGCATTATCGCACGAACACGGAAGTCCCGTACTCCTACATCAAGGACATTGATTTTCAGACGATGGCTCGTTTCTCCGAACACGATGTCGGCCTCCCCGGCGTGGATATCGCGATCAAACCGGTGCGTTCCTACGTTTACGGTGCGCTCGGCGCGCATCTGCTTGGCTATGTCGGCGCTCCGGATGAAACAAACAAGGAGGAAGCGAGGCAGTTCACTTTTTATCAAGGTGATGTCGAAGGAAAATCCAACGTCGAGAAAACGATGGATGAATTTCTTCGCGGCACGCCCGGCAAACGCGTTTTGCGGCGTAATGCGAAAGGTGTGATCGATGGCGTCGTTCGCGAAGAACCGCCCCAGCAGGGCGCGAACGTTTATCTCACGCTCGACGCGCGCATTCAATCGATCGCGGAGGAAGCGATCCGCGCGGTCGGTCGCGCCGCCGCGGTCGTCGTCGATCCGAACAACGGCAACATTCTCGCGATGGTTTCCGTGCCGTCGTTCGATCCAAACACTTTTGTGCCCAGCATCAAAGCGAAGGACTGGGAAGTGTTGCGCAAAGACGAAGCCAACCCGCTCATCAATCGCGCCGTCAGTGCGTTTCCGCCCGGATCGACATTTAAGATCGTCACTTCGCTGGCCGGTTTACGAAAGCAACTGGCGAACGCCCGCTACAATTGCAGCGGCGGTGTTACCTACGGCGATCATTATTTCCATTGCTGGATCGCGGAGAAGGGCAGCGGCCACGGAACGCTCGGACTTTCCGATGCCATCAAAGTTTCGTGCGATTCCTTTTTCTATCAATATGGCAACGCGGCCGGCATCGATTCCATCGACGCGACCGGCGACATGTTGGGATTGGGAAAAGAATCGGGCATCCATTTAACGGGTGAACAAGCCGGCGTCATGCCCGGTCCGGAGTGGATGTCGATCCACAGCCCACGCGAAAAATGGTCGCAGGCGTACACGGCGAATGTTTCCATCGGCCAGGGCTACGATCTCTGCTCGCCGCTGCAAATGGCGATGGCTTACGCAACGGTTGCGAATGGCGGCATTTCTTACTATCCACGGTTGGTCGATCGAGTTTTAAACCAAGACGGCAGCCCAACACTGAATCGCGAAGGCAAGATCGCCGTCCCCAAAAACCCGAAAGTGCACGCGGATCTGCGCAACGATTTTTCGGCTGATCAAATTGAACTCGTTAGGCGTGGATTGTGGAAGGTTGTAAATGAAGATGGCGGGACGGGCGGGCGCGCGCGATTGAAGAACGTGATTGTGGCCGGGAAAACCGGAACCGCCCAGGCGGCGCTGAATGGAAAGAAAGACACGATCGCGTGGTTTTGTTGTTTCGCTCCCTATGACAATCCGAGATACGTCGTGGCCGTAATGGTGCAGGGCGGCGAACACGGTGGCTCAGTCGCCGGACCAATCGCGACGCGAATTCTCGAGCGAACGCTCGCCATGGACGAAGGAAAATTCGAACCACAACTGGCCTGGCTCGCTCCGGCGCACAAGCAGAATCCATTTCAAATGGTCGCGGCCGTCGACTACAAAGACGCGGGTCCAAATATCGGCAGCGAAGATGAAGAGAACGCCGATCCGTCGCAGAACGCAGATGCGCAAATGGCGCCGGCCGGAGCCGACCCCGATGTCGAGCCGGAAGCGGATGCACAAGGTAAAGTTCCCCAACGTCGCGCGCCACGCGTGGCGCGCGCTCAAGCGGTTGCGCCACAGGCGACGCCGCCACGCAATTTTTTCCAAAGGCTTTTTGGAATCAAACGGCCGCCGCAGCCCCCGCCGCAACAACAACCGCCGGCAAATCGGCGGCCACACAGATCATTTTAAACCGCGCTTCGAAATGAAATTAGACACATCAATTTCAAATCTGAGCGCTACCCCCTTGCAAATTTATGATGGACAAAGTGAAAAAAATTCTAGGACTTTCATCGCGCAAAACCGGCAACAAGCTTGTCGTGAGCGTGGAAAAACTCGAGCGCCGAGTGGCGTTGCTCGAAGGCGGCCGATTGGAAGAATACAACGTCGAGCGCAACAGCTCGCGCAACATCGTCGGCAGCGTTTACAAAGGGAAAGTTAAAAACATCGAGATGGGTTTGAAGGCGATGTTCGTCGACATCGGCTTCGAAAAAAATGCGTTCCTGCATTTCTGGGACGCAATTCCGGCAGCGCTCGACAGTGGAATCGAAGAGATCGACCGGCCGGAAAAGCGTCGGCCGAAAAAACGAATAACGCCCAAAGACATTCCGAATATTTATCCGGTTGGTTCCGATGTGATCGTGCAAGTAACAAAGGGACCCATCGGCACAAAAGGCCCGCGCGTCACGACGAACTTGAGCTTTGCCGGCCGCTATTTGGTCTTGATGCCATACAGCGATCGAAGCGGTATTTCACGCAAGATCGAAGATCCAAAGGAACGGACGCGTCTCCGCAAAATTCTGCGGCAACTCGATATTCCCGAAGGTGTCGGCGTGATCATTCGCACAGTCGGTGAAGGGCAACGGGCGCGCTATTTCGTACGCGATCTCGGTTTTCTTCTCGAGCAGTGGGGACGCATCGAGCGAAAAATCCAGGAGGATCCGGCGCCAGTGCGGCTATTTGAAGAACCGGATCTGGTCGAGCGCACCGTGCGCGATTTTTTGACTGAGGAAATCGACGAAGTGTTGGTTGACGATCGAGCCGCGTCGGAGCGCATGGGCGAAATGGTTGGGCAAATCTCACGACGCGCACGCAACCGCATTCATTTTTACGACGGCGCCACGCCGATCTTCGAAACTTTCGGCGTGCAGAAACAAATCGACGACGCATTTCATCGCCAGGTCTGGCTCAAGTGCGGCGGCTACATTGTCATCGATGAAACGGAGGCGCTCGTGGCGGTCGATGTCAATACGGGCCGCAACAAAGGCGGACGCGATGTCGAGAAAACGATTCTGCAAACAAACCTGGAGGCGGCGGATGAAATCGCGCGTCAGCTCCGGCTCCGCAACATCGGGGGTTTGATCATTGGCGACTTCATCGACATGAAGAGCCGCCGGGATCAGCAGATGGTTTACAATTTAATGAGAGAGCGATTGAAACGCGATAAGGCCCGGACCCATGTGCTTCCGCTCTCGGCGCTTGGTTTGATGGAGATGACTCGGCAGCGCGCACAGGAAAGTCTGAGCGATTCCATTTATGAAAATTGTCCCTACTGTACGGGCCGCGGTCTGGTCAAAACGCCGATGACGACGAGCGTGGAATTGCACCGAACGTTGAATGCGATCATGCGCAAATATCAGGACAGCGTGCACGAGATTCGCGTGATCGTGAATCCGGAGGTTTTAAAGCGGCTGAAACAGGAAGATGAGGAATTATTGATCGAAATGGAGCGGCGCTACGCCGGGCGACTCTTGTTTCGCGGCGATCCTGCTTATCATCAGGAAAAATTCACCATTACCGATGCCAATTCCGGTGCGGAATTGAAAGCATGAAGCTTTGCGAAGTTTGCTAAATTGCAAGGTTATGCAAGAGTCGCCGACATCCGGGAATTCAGTCAGAAACGACATTTGAGTTCCGGGAGAACGTACTTAACCCCGTTAGAAACATCGTGAAAAAACTGGTTCTGTTACTTGTGGCCGCTACGATTGCGGCTTCGGCGGCCTTCGCCGGCAGCGAATCCTATTCCAGCAAGGATACTAAACAGAGCGCCACGCCGCAGCCGTTCTGTGATTGGTATGCAAACCAGGAATGGAACGCTTCCTTGTGGGGTAGCTACGCTTTTACCGGAACCGATTGGCCGGACGATCGTTATCTCGCGGTCGATCATATGTGGGGCGGAGGCGCAGATATCAAATATTTCTTTGCCCGCTATTTCGGCATCGGCGTGGAAGGCTACGGCCTCAACGCGCGTGACACGGTAGGCTCGGCCCTCGGAACCTTAACGCTGCGTTATCCGATCCCGTCTTCGCGTTTTGCACCCTATGTCTATGCGGGCGGCGGAGTCATTTTCAACGGAAGCGAGATTGAGTTGCACGGAGAAGAGGATCAACCCGATTTCTTTCGAACCTTTCACGAGGCCGATTCGAAAGCGGTCGGTCAATTCGGCGGCGGCCTCGAGATTCGGATAACTCCTCACATCGGAATCATTCACGACTTCAATTGGAACGTTATCGACGGACACAACAATAATTTTGGGATGGTTCGAACGGGAATAAACTTCGCGTTTTAATTTTACACATCTGTTGTTTGTAACGCCGGGAGCGCAATTGTGTTCCCGGCGTTTTTTATTCGAGGAATGAAGCGGGGCGGCGACAGTTGCATGTGGCTTCGCGCGCGCGAAATTAATGCGTCATGTCGTTTGCCGAAATACTTGACGGTCTGTCGCTGAAGAAGTCACCGCTCTTGCAGCGCTTCGAGGGCTTGCTAGCGCCGAAGTCAGACGCCGCCCTGGAAGAGATGGCGCAGCGCGCACACGCTCTCACTTTGCAAAATTTCGGACGCACGATGCGACTGTTCGCGCCGCTTTATCTTTCCAACGAGTGCGTCAACAATTGCCGTTATTGCGGCTTCTCCCGCGATAATCCGATTCTGCGCGTGACGCTCGATCTCAAACAGGTGCGGGCCGAAGCACGTCATCTCGCGCGGGAAGGGTTTCGCCAAATCCTGCTCGTCGCCGGAGAGCATCCGAAATTCGTTAGCCAAAATTATCTCGCTGATTGCGTGCGTGCGCTGGCGCCGGAGTTTTCTTCCATCTCGATTGAAGTCGGGCCGATGGAAACGGCGGATTATGTTCCGATCGTTCAAGCCGGCGCCGAAGGACTCGTCGTTTATCAGGAAACGTACAATCGCGAGATTTATGCGGAGATGCATACCTCCGGGCCAAAACGTGACTTCAACTGGCGACTCGATTGTGCGGAGCGCGGTTATGCGGCGGGATTTCGGCGTTTGGGTATCGGGGCTTTGATCGGTCTCTCCCCCTGGCAGGAAGAGGCCATAGCGCTCGCAGCGCATGTCGATTATTTGCTGAAGCGTTGCTGGCAGGCACAAATCAGTGTGAGCCTGCCGCGTCTTCGTCCCGCCGCCGGCGAATTCCAGGCGCGCTATAAGATGAGCGATCGCGAACTTGCTCAGCTCATTTGCGCGTTGCGCATTACTTTTCCGCAGGTCGGCATCGTCTTGAGCACGCGAGAAACGGAATCGCTCCGCGACACTCTTGTCTCGTTAGGCGTGACCTTGATGAGCGCTGGCAGCCACACCGAACCTGGCGGCTACACAAATCAGGGTAGAGACGATCTTCATCTCACCGTCCGCGGTCGGATCGTGGCGCCGGAATTTCATAACGGCGCGGATAAAATTGCGACCGGTCAGTTTGAGATTAGCGACGATCGTTCGGCGGGTGAGATTGCGAACCTCTTGCGCAAGCGGGGATATGAACCGGTCTGGAAGGATTGGGACCAGGTTTTGTCGAGCGTATGACGATTTCATTGAATGGCGAACACACCGAGACGCGTGGAGCGAGCACGATCGAGGAACTGGTTTCCCGTTTCGATTTGCCGCCGCAGGCAGTGCTGATCGAGCACAACGGGCTCGCGCTTCATCGGCACGAATGGCCTAACAAGTCGCTTGCCGCCGGAGACCGCGTTGAATTTATTCGCGTCGTTGCCGGCGGATAGCGAAGGATTCCCAAAAAATCCGGGGACCGCACGCGCCTCGCGGGCTGGTGATGGCGCCCTCGCCATCGCGAGCTTTTGTACATCCTTGATTTTCCAAGCGGTTGATTCTGAACTAAGTTCGTTTCGGCGGGGCGCCGAAACCAGCACGCAAGGCGCGTGCGCCCCCAATCCAAGAGTCAGCGCGACGAGGTCGCCAGGCGCAGTCCGAGAAAAACGAAGGAGCGAACCGACGGTGCGATTCAAAACGTTTGCGACTGTCGTGCTGCCGCGCAATCGCTCACTGAATGCCGAGGCGAACCAGGCAAGGATCAAACACCAAATCGTTCCTGTCGTGACGAAGGTTAAACCGAGCGCGATGAAAGCGGGAATCTTCATCGGGGACGCCGGATCGATGAATTGCGGCAGGAACGCGAGGAAGAAAAGTGCGACCTTCGGATTCAGTAAATTGGTGATGATGCCCTGACGAAAAGCTGCCGTGGTTTCGCCGCTGCGAAAATGCGATGGGACATGTAGCTCGCCTGCGCGGCTCAGAATCATCCGCACACCGAGATAAATCAGGTAGGCGCCGCCAACAAATTTTACGATTGTAAAAGCCAGGGCCGAAGCAGCTAGAAACGCGGAAAGTCCGAGCGCCGCAGCAACAGTGTGGCCGATGCTGCCGATGCTGATACCAAGCGCGGATGCAATCCCCGCGCGGCGGCCTTGCACGATGCTGCGTCCTAAAATGTAAGCGGTGTCCGGCCCCGGGGTCAGATTCAGAAGTATTCCGGTGGTGAGAAATAACGTGAAATGATGTATCGCGCTCATTTCCGGATTACTCGTTAGGCGACGGCTTTCACCACCACGCGCATGCCGTCGGCTTGCACGACGCTGATCGGAGTTTCCGGCGCGATGAAGTCGCCCTCTGTCACGACATCGACGACATGATTTTCAAAACGCGCCTTGCCGCTTGGACGCAAGGTCGTGACGGCAATGCCGCGCATTCCCGGAGAAACTGCCAGCGGCGTGACAAATTCGCGGGGTGCACCGGAGAGAGAAGGTCCAGGTGGGTTCGCACTCATGAGCGCGAAGCGGCGATACACACTTGTCTTCGGTAGAAAACGGGCGAGGGCCGCGATCACAATCCAGGCCGCCACGATCGCGAGCGAAAGATTGAGCAGCGGCATCGCGAGCATGCGGCCAGTTGGAAAAAACGTTTGTCCCGGATAGCGATCCGTCATCGCCCAGAGCAAGGAACCGAGCATCAGAAAAACGCCGACTACGCCGAAGACGATCGTGGAGTGCGCGAAGAAAAGAATTTCGATCATGAGCAAAACCAGACCGAGGACAAAAAGCGCAACGACCTCCCAGCCGGCGAGGCCAGCCAGATAATGCCCGAGGAAAAAGAGGGTGAAGCAGACCGCGGCAAAAATTCCAGGCAGACTTGCCCCCGGAATTTTGAATTCGAGATATGCGCCGATGATACCGCCGAGCAACAATAATGGCGCGAGCGCCGTTATCCAAAATGCCAGTTGCTCAAATCCGCTCGGGTCGAGCGCGACCTGTTGACCTTTGAGACCGGCTTTGCGCATCAGATCTTGAATAGAATCGGCAACGCCGTCGGCCAGCACGGGCTTGCCGTTGATTTGTTCGGTTGCATCCTGCGCGTTGAGAGTAAGCAGCGAACCTTTCGGGTGAATGACGCGATCGCCGATTTTTACTTCCTTATCTTTATTGATAAACGCTTCGGCAATATCCGGATTGTGGCCGTTGCGCGTGGCGGAACCGCGCATGAGCGCCGACCAATAGGAAATCGTTTTGTCGCGCGCAGTCGGTGGAAGGTCTTCACCTGTGGAAAGCACGGGAGCGGCAGCGCCAATCGCGCTTACTGGCGACATGTAAATATGTTTGGTTGCGAGCGCGATCAACGCACCTGCGGACCCAGCATTTGTATTGATGAAAGTGTAAGTGGGAATCGTGGCGTGATTAAGTATCCCGGTGATTTCCTCTGCACTATCGAGCCGGCCGCCATACGTGTTCATCTCGAAAATAATCGCGCTGGCACCGGCAGTTTCTGCGGCCTTGGTCGCGCGCCGGATGAAAAGAACGAGCGAGGGCGAAACTTCCCCGCGCATGGGAACGATCACCGTTTCCCCCTGACGAATGATATCTCGCGCGGCGCTTGCGTTTGCCGCCGCGGCGCAAATGAGCAGAAATAAAGCGAAACGAATAATTTTCATTTCTCCGGTAGTTTTGCATCGCGCTCGGCTGCAAACGAGCGAAAAGTGAAACGTCCATGGGCATGATCCCACCACAAAACATCGAGCAAATCGCCGCCGCCAATGACATCGTGGAGGTGATCGGCTCGTATTTTCCGCTCAAGCGTGCCGGCACCAATTTCAAGGCGCTCTGTCCGTTTCATCAGGAAAAAACTCCATCTTTTACGGTCAGTGCGAGCCGGCAAACTTTTCACTGCTTCGGCTGTGGCGTCGGTGGAAGCGTTTTCCGTTTCGTCATGGATTACGAGCATATCGATTTTCCTTCGGCTGTACGTAAACTCGCGGCGCGGGCCGGAATTCCGGTGATTGAAGAGCGCGGCGCCGAGGGCGGTCAGGATGATCGTCAGCACGAAACGCGGCGGACTTTATTAAAGCTGCATGCGGAAGCAACGGAATGGTTTCAGCAAAACTTGCTCAAGAAAGACTTTGGAGAACCAGCGCGCGGTTATCTGAAAGAACGTGGGATCGATCGCAAGATCGCTGGCAACTGGCAAATCGGTTTTGCGCCCGATAGCTGGGATGCGTTTTTAAAATGGGCGCTCGATCGTGGTTATCGTCGTGCGCAAATTTTACAAAGCGGTTTGGTGAAACTGCGCGATGAGACGCGCACCGATGGGGAAGTTTACGATCGTTTCCGCGGCCGAATCATGTTCCCGATCTGCAACGATGTCGGTGAAGTGATCGCGTTCAGTGGCCGGGTGCTGGAAAAAAACGCGGAGACCGCAAAGTATCTGAATTCCCCGGAAACGCCGCTTTTCCGAAAGGGGAATATTCTTTTCGGTCTGCACAAAACGAAACGCGGATTGATTGAGGCCAACTGCGCGATTGTTTGCGAGGGCCAGCTCGATTTGATCACGCTTTTCGAAGCGGGAATCACAAATGTAGTCGCGCCGCAGGGAACCGCTTTCACGGAACAACAAGCGCGGATCCTGAAACGTTTCGTGAGCGAAGTCGTCCTCTGTTTCGATGCCGACGTCGCTGGACAAAAAGCAGCGGAACGCTCGCTCGATGTGCTTTTGCAAAATGATCTCGTCATTCGCGTGGCGGAAATGCCGGCAGGTCAGGATCCCGATTCGCTTATTCGGGAGAAGGGACGCGAAGAATTCGAAAAGCGCGTTCGAAACGCCGAGGACTTTTTCGATTACTGGATCGAACACGAAACAGCGAAGCAAAATCTCAACTCGTTAGGCGCAAGAATGCAGCTGGCTCGGACCCTGGCGCAGGTCGTCGGTCGAGTGCAGGACTCGTTCATGCGCGGTGAAGTGGTGAGCAAGGCAAGCGCGCGACTGGGTGTGCCCGCCGCGGAATTCGAAACCCTCATTCCTCAACCGCCGCGCGAACGTTTCGGGACCTCAAAAGAGTCAAGACCTTCCGCCGCCGCTGTGCCCCGGCATGAGATCGCGATGTTGTGCCTGCTTGCTTTACGAGATGAGGAAGCGCGGGAGTTTTTGCTCGCGCAAGATTGGCGGGAGGTTCTGGAACAAACTCCGGATACAGATCTTTTTGCGCGCATTCTTGAGTCGACAATTCAGCCTAACGAACCGGCCTCGTTGAATGCCTTCATGGCGCAACTATCGCCGGCTGAGGAAGCGCTTGTTTCTTCATGGCTTATGCAAAAGAAGCCCGCGAACGCGCTGACCGTGGCTCAGGACTGGTGGACCGGCTTGCGCCAGGCGAGTTTGCGCCGTGAACTGCAGGCCGCGAAGGACCGCATGAAACTGCCGCAAATGACCCCTGGAGAAGTCCTGCATTTACAGAAAGAAATTCTTGACCTGCAAGAACAGCTCCGCGACGTTTCCCAGCTTTCGCCGGCCCGTATCCTCGATTAGTCGTCGATTACGGGGTAAGAAGCCATGAAAAGGGAAGGGAATAGCTTCACCGATTCCTCAATATCATAACCCTTGGATTCTAAACGAAAAAGAAGAACGCTGAGAAATTCTAAGAAGCCGCCGAAACAGAAACGCGGTGTTCGGCCGGCGCGCATAAAGCTTTCGAAGCCGCGCGGTCGTCCGCCTCGGCACAAGACTCGCTCTGCCAAAGTTGTCGAGCCACGCCGTGAAAAGTCAAAACGCAATGCGCCGAAAGTGAAAACTCTGGATGAACAGGCGCCGGCGTGGGCGGCGCAATCGGTCGCCGATGTGCAGGTGCGGATTCGCGAGTTAATCAAACTGGCGAAGGAACAAGGCTATCTCACCTTCGACGATCTCAACGAAGCGTTACCCGAGAACGTGACCAATGCGGATGAGCTCGATGCCATTCTGACGCGGCTGCGCCGAATGGAGATCGATATCATCGAAGCTTCCGAGGTCGATCGTTACAAGGACGGGAAGAAAGACACGGAAGAGGAAGAAGAAGAAGGCAAGCCGGAAGCCAAGCTCGACATTCTCGACGACCCGGTGCGCATGTATCTCAGGCAGATGGGGCAGGTCCCGTTGCTTACGCGCGAGCAGGAAGTGGAAATTTCCAAGCGCATCGAGGAAGCGGAGGTAATGGTGCAACGCCATATCCACCGCTTTGGCTTTATCGCCCGCGCGCATCTCGATCTAGCGGACAAATTGACGGAGGGCCGCGAGCGATTTGATCGCGTAATTCTGGATAAGAAAATTGAGAGCCGCGAGCGCTACATGAAAATGTTGCCGCGCCTTTGCAAACAGGTGGAGAAACTCGGTGAAGGTCTTACGCAGCAATACGCGCAGCTTTTGAAGGGATCGGCCAAACGCGACTCGAAGAAGGCAAAGCAGTTTCAAAAAGGCGTCAATTCGTTGCAAAAGCTTTATCCAAAATTCTACTTCAAACAGAAGGTAACTGAAGAATTTGTTCATTTGGCGGATGAGCATTTTCGCGTCATCGGAGTGGCGCAGGCGGAGGGGAGCAAGCGCCCACGCGGGAACGGCGCCAGCGCCGCCGCCGGTGTCAAAGTGCGCGAATTGGAGACCGCGCTGTGGCTGAGCGTGGACGAATATTCGGAGCAGTATCAGACGCTCAAAGGTTGGTTGCGCAAAGCGCTTCGCGCCAAAACCGAAATGGTGGAGGCGAATTTGCGGCTCGTCATTTCGATTGCAAAAAAATACACGAACCGCGGCCTGTCCTTTCTTGATCTCATCCAGGAAGGCAACATGGGATTGATGAAAGCGGTGGAAAAATTTGAGTACCGCCGCGGTTACAAATTTTCCACTTACGCTACATGGTGGATCCGGCAGGCGATTACGCGTTCGATTGCCGATCAAGCCCGCACGATTCGCATTCCCGTGCACATGATCGAGACGATCAACAAGCTCATGCGGGTGCAAAAGCAGCTCGTGCAGGAATACGGACGGGAACCGACTCCGGAAGAAGTGGCGGAAGAAATATTGCTGCCCGTCGATCGGGTGCGCGCGGTTTTGAAAATGGCGCAGCAACCGATATCGCTGCAATCGCCGGTGGGCGAAAGCGAGGAGACGAATTTCGGTGACTTTATCGAAGACAAGGGCGCGGAGAATCCGAGCGATATGACGGCGATCGTCTTGTTGAAGGAGAAAATCAGGGACGTGCTCGAGACTTTGACCGAGCGCGAGCGCCAGGTCCTCGAACAACGTTTTGGCTTGGTGGATGGCTACAGTCGCACCCTCGAAGAGGTCGGCCGGCAATTTCGCGTAACGCGCGAACGGATTCGGCAAATCGAGGCGAAAGCGTTGCGCAAGATGCGGCATCCGACGCGTATTCGGCAACTCGAAGGTTTCCTCGAAGCGGCCGAAACCTAGCGCAAAAAAATGAGCTGAACGCGGTTGCGATCAGCTCAAATTTTTTGGTGTGTTGCTCTCGGTGTTACCACCGACCCCGGCGGGCGTAATAAACCCTGTGGCCGCGATGCCGGTAGTAGGGCCGGCCGCTATAATAACGGTATCCAACCCCTGAATAGTAGGGCCGATAATATCCGTAAGGGTAATAGCCCGAATATCCATAACCGTACCCCGGATAACCGCATCCGCCATAATATCCGAAGCCAACCGGAAACCCGATTCCTACCGAAACGAAGGTTCGTGCCTCCGTCCGCGGCGCCGCCGCAAAAGCAAATCCACCTGCCACCAACGCAATCAAAAGAAGTTTTTTCATTTGTTCCACCTCCCCTAGTTAAGTTTACGTTTCTTCAATAATAAGTCAGACGCAACTTTTTTTAAATTATTCGCGTTTATCCATTGTGTCGTTTGGGTATCCACTAATGCAGACGTTTCCGTCGAGCTGTTGGTAACACACTTTTGTGAGATGCATGGCCTCTTTGGCCGAACCCGCGCCTTTGCCGGCAAACGCAAGGACCGGTCCACCCGTCAGAATTGGCGCTAAATAAATCTGAACCTTGTCGATCAACCGCGCTTCGAGTGCCTGTGACAGGATTTGTCCGCCTCCCTCAATCAGCACGCTCGTAATCTCCCTTTCTCCCAACTTCTTCAGCACAGCCGTGAGAGATTGGTTGTTGTAAACGAGTGTGCGATCAGCATGGCGATCTGCGAAGAGTTTTGCCGTCCGCGGCAGTTTACCGGAACGGGTAAGAACTACACGCCACGGTTGCCGCGTTCTTTTCGTGCCGCGAACCGTCAGTCTCGGATCGTCGCGTCGCAGTGTTTCTGCGCCGATCAGGATTGCATCCACCTGAGCGCGCAGCGCGTGAGCATGGTGTCGCGCCGCCGCGCCGGTTAACCAGCGCGACTCGTTAGGCCGCCGCGTCAATCGTCCGTCGAGGCTCATGCCGCACTTTGCAATGACAAATGGTTCTCGCGTCTGAATCCATTTGTTGAAACTTTCGTTTAGCATTGTGCAATCCTCGCCCAACACACCATCGCGCACCTGCACTCCCGCCTTCTGCAATTCCGTGATTCCGCGTCCGGCGTGTCGCGGATTTGGATCGGTCGCACCGATGACAATTCGCCTGACTCCTGCGGCGACGATTGCTTCAGTGCATGGGGGCGTCCGCCCGGCCGTCGAACAGGGCTCGAGGGTGACGTACAGTTCTGCGTTTTTCGGCACTGCGCCACGCAGTTGCGCCAAGCATTCAATCTCCGCATGGCGAAGGCCGGCCTGCCGATGATGACCGCGCGCCAGAATCTTTCCATTCGCCACGAGAACGGCTCCCACCGCCGGGTTTGGACTGGTTTGTCCCAATCCCTTCTTCGCTTCGGCTAATGCCGCGCGCATAAAAAATTCGGCCTTATCAATGTCGATCATCGCAACGAATATAAATCCGCTTTTCTTCTTGGCGATACACGCGAGGCGACTTACTTAGATAGCGTTCCTATGCCCACCAAAACCGAAGAGAAACCTGCCGTCGATAAAGTCACGGCTGCACGCAACAAAAATCTCGATCTCGCTATTCAGCAGATCGCAAAAGATTACGGCGATGGCGCGATCATGCGGCTCGGCGACGATCAAATCGTCGACATCGACGTTATACCCACTGGAAATATTTTGATCGATCGCGCGCTGGGCGTGGGCGGCTTTCCGCGCGGACGCGTCGTTGAAGTTTTCGGGCCGGAATCATCCGGAAAGACGACGCTGACGTTGACCGTGATTGCACAAGCCCAGAAACGCGGAGGTCTCGCAGCATTCATCGACGTTGAGCATGCGCTCGATCCCCAATACGCGCGGAGGCTCGGTGTTAATTTGGATGACCTGCTTGTGTCGCAGCCTAATTCCGGCGAAGAAGCGCTCCGGATTTGCGAAACGCTCATTCGCTCGAATGCACTCGATGTCGTCGTCATCGATTCGGTCGCGGCGCTGGTGACGAAAGCGGAACTCGAAGGCGAGATCGGTGACGTCACCGTTGGCGCGCAGGCTCGTTTAATGAGTGCCGCATTGCGCAAGCTCACCTCGCTCATTTCGAAAGCGCGCACGTGCTGCATTTTCACAAATCAGATCCGCGAAAAAATTGGCGTGATGTTTGGCAATCCAGAAACTACGCCGGGCGGCAAAGCGTTGAAATTTTACGCAAGTGTGCGCGTGGATATTCGTCGTATCGGTGCGATCAAGCAGACCGATGGCGTCGTCACGGGAAATCGCACGCGGGTGAAAATCGTGAAGAACAAAGTTGCGCCGCCGTTCACAGAAGCGGAGTTCGACATCATGTATAACGAAGGAATTTCTTCGACAGGTGCGTTACTCGATCTCGCGCTCGAAAAACAGATCATCGAGAAACGCGGTTCCTGGTTGAACTACAAGGGCACGCAGCTGGCGCAGGGACGCGACGCCGGAAAAGAGGCGCTCAAGAACGATCCCGCGCTCTACGAAGAAATAGAAGCCGCCGTCAAAGCGAAGTTGGACGAAGAGAAGGGATAATTTTTTTTGACGCCGGGCGGCGCCAGACCGATCGCAGGCACTTTGGGGTGGGCGCCGATATATGCGTTGTCATCCCGAGCGAATGCGAGGGACCTCACTTTTTCGAGCGACGGGTTCGCTTCGCGGAAAATGCGGATTGCACTTGTGAGGTCCCTCGCGTCGCTCGGGAGAACCGTAAATGGGGCCGCACTCTGTAAAAGTGCGCGATTCACGCTAAGTTGCGCGCGATGACTTCCGCGCAAATCCGACAATCCTTTCTCGATTTCTTTCGCGAGAAAAAGCACAGCATTGTGCCGTCGTCATCGCTTCTGCCGGACGCGCCGAATCTGCTTTTTACCAATGCGGGCATGAACCAGTTCGTGCCGATCTTTCTCGGGCAACAAAAACCGCAGTGGAATCCGCCGCGTGTTGCCGACACGCAAAAATGCATTCGCGCGGGTGGCAAGCACAACGATCTCGAAGATGTCGGGCTCGACACTTATCACCACACCTTTTTCGAGATGCTCGGCAACTGGAGCTTTGGCGATTATTTCAAGAAAGAAGCAATCGAATGGGCATGGGAATTAATCGTTAGGCGCTGGGGGCTTCCGCCGCCGCGCCTCTACGCGACCGTTTATAAGCCCGGGCCTAACGAACCGAGCGAGTTCGACCAGGAAGCATATGATCATTGGGCGCGTTTGTTTCGCGAAGCCGATCTCGATCCCGCCATTCACATCGTGAACGGAAACAAGAAGGATAATTTCTGGATGATGGGCGATACCGGCCCGTGTGGTCCGTGTTCCGAACTGCACGTCGATCTTACGCCTGACGGCGACACACGCGGCACGCTCGTGAACAAAGACGATCCGCGCTGTATCGAAATTTGGAATTTGGTCTTCATCCAATTCAACGCCGATGCCGACGGCAAATTCACGCCGTTACCGCAGCGCCATGTCGATACCGGCATGGGTTTCGAGCGCGCCACCGCGATCATTCAAGGCACGAAAAGCTTTACTGATTTTACGGGCACGATTTCAAACTACGAGACCGACGTCTTTCGCCCAATCTTCGATGAGTTAGAAAAACTAAGCGGGAAAAAATACACATCGACGCTGCCGAAGCACGGAAGCGCGGCCGAAAGCGAACAAGAAAAAATCGACATCGCGTTTCGCGTGATCGCCGATCATATCCGCACGCTAACGTTCGCAATTGCAGATGGAATTGTCCCCTCAAATGAAGGACGCGGTTATGTCTTGCGCCGAATCCTGCGTCGTGCCGTGCGCTATGGTCGCACCTTAGGATTTCATGAACCATTCTTCTTCAAGCTTGTTGACATCGTCGCTCAAACAATGGGCGACACATTTCCCGAGGTGCCTAAGAATCGGTCACGAATCAAAGAGACGATCAAACGCGAAGAAGAATCGTTTAACAAGACGCTCGACAAAGGAATCGCACTTTTTGAAAGCGAAGTTTCGCGATCACCGCAGGAAATTTCCGGACCATTTGCGTTTCGACTTTATGATGAACAAGGATTTCCGCTGGACCTTACTCAGCTCATGGCGCGGGAATGTGGACTGAAGGTTGATGTTGATGGTTTCGAGAGATTAATGGCCGAACAGCGTGCGCGCGCGCGCGCCGCACAGAAAAGGGAGACGATACAACTCGAAAACGTACATGGCTTCTGGGGAGCTACTCGCTTTGTCGGGTATGACAATCTCGAATCTGAGGGTGGTCAGTACATTATCGAAGGGGATCGAATGTTTGTTGAAGTAACACCTTTTTATGCAGAAATGGGCGGCCAAGTCGGTGATACAGGAGTCGTTGAGACGACGGACGGTGAGCAGGTTCGCGTGGTGAATACACTACGAAGTCCCGGCGGTGTGCACGTTTTAAGAATTGCCACGCCGGATTCATTTGGTCCTGAAGGAGGTGTACCGATGCGCTATCGTGTCGACGCGATCCGACGCCGCGCGACCGAGCGCCATCATACGGTCACGCATATTTTGCATTGGGCGCTGCACGAACTCGTTAGTCGGGATGCGGTGCAGAAGGGAAGTTACGTTGGGCCGGAAAAGTTGACGTTCGATTTCTCCAGCGCCGCGCTGACGAAGAAACAGGTGCGCGATTTGGAAAAACTGGTGAACGACAAGGTGGTGGAAAACGCGCCGGTCTCATGGACGGAAGTTCCGTACGCGGAAGCGAAGAAGCGTTCCGATATTCAGCAGTTCTTTGGCGACAAGTACGGCGATGTTGTGCGTGTGGTGCAGATCGGAGGCGGGCCTAACGAGTTGAACGGTTATTCGATGGAGCTGTGCGGCGGCACGCATGTGCGCGCGACAGGCGAGATCGGTGCGTTTCGCATCGTGCGCGAAGAGGCGATCGCGGCCGGTATTCGAAGAATTGAAGCGGTGGCGGGCGCCGCAGCGAAGGAGTGGGCGACGAACGAGTCGAAACGGCAGGAGGAAAAATACCATACGCTTGCGCGCAAGAAATCTGACATCGCGCCGCTGCCGGCATTTTCGAATGACGGCGAAACGAATGTAATGCTGCAACAAATCGACGCGCGCACAGCGCATCTGGAAAAACTTTTGATCGAAGCCCGGGATTGGGAAAAGCAGAATGCGAAGGCGACTGAAGTGAATGTGCGAAGTCGCGCAGCTGCGATCGCGAAGGAGTTGGCGGAATCGCACGTCGGGAAGACCTCATTAGTATCTCAGGTTCCCGATAGTGACGGGAAATTATTGCAAGCGGTAGCTGACGCGCTCAAAACAAAATTCACCGGTCCAATTTTTTTGGCGGGCGCGGTTGATGGAGCAGTTGCGCTTATCGCTTCGGTTCCGACAGAGCTCATTTCCAAGATTCCAGCGAATAAGTTGATCCATGAAGTTGCCCCCATCGTGGGCGGCAAAGGCGGTGGGCGGCCCGAAAATGCGCGCGGTGCGGGCAACGACCCGGCGAAAATCGAAGAAGCTTTGGCGCGCGCTCGCGAGCTGATCGGCAGCTGAATCTACGGAATTATTGCGACGCGCTCGGCATGCGTCCGTGCTTGATCACCAGTTTGCGGTCCTTGCCGTTTTTGCCTAACGACATGCGATAGATTGACGGCTCCTGCTCGTTCGCATCCTGGCTGAGAAAGAGAATGTTGTCGTTATCGAGCCAGCAGCCGTCCCATCCGAAGATTTTTTTCGGTGTGACGCGCGTCGCTTTTTGCGTCGCAAGATCGAAGGACCACAATGCCGGCGGCGGGCCGTCCCAATCTTTGCGATCCTGTTCCTCACCCATATCGATCCCCAGCAGCAGTCGTTTTCCATCGGGTGAAACGGTGATTCTTCCATCGCCGCTCATGTTTCCATTCGGAACGACGGTTTCGACTTTCCACTGAGTTAGGACTGCGCCTTTAAGGTCGAGCCGGTAAATATTCGTCATGTCCTGACAGAAAATCGATTCGCCGTCGCGCGCCCAGGCGGGCGAGTAAAGCGTTGTCTTATTTTGGGCGCCTTTCTTGATCGTGTGAAAGTTTGTTCCATCCGCATCGATCATCCCAAGATCCCAAACGTCTTTAACGCGCAGAGTGAAGAGGATCCGTTTACCGTCCGGTGCCCAGGTCGCGTAATAAACGTTCTCGCTCGGGATTTCTTTGAAGAGATTTGTGATGCCGCTGGCCACATCAGCGACGGCGATGCGGCGAAGGTAAATGTTGCCGGTCTTTTCCGTCGTCGTGAAAACGACGCGCCTGCCGTCGGGAGATAGCGCTGGGAAACTACCGGCCGCAACTTTCTTTGCATCAGTGCCGTCCCGATTGGCGATGCAGACGAAATCTTCGCGCTCGAACGCAATGCGTTGTTGAAACTCTGTCGCGCGGCAGGTGAGCAAACACGCCATGAGGAGAGACGGAAAGGCGAAACGCTTCATGGCAGCAGCAAAGTGAGAAAGGCTGTGATGCCAAAAGCAATTACGAGAAGACAAAGATAAATGGCGCTGCCGAGCGCAAATTTGAAAAGCGTGGCAAACCAATTTTGCCGATAAACGCGGCGAATCGCGAAGAGCAGTTCGATCACCACCGTGATTCCAAGGAATGTGCAAACGATTGGTGTGAGGGGCGGAATTTTCCAACTGAGCAAGAATCCGATGCCGATGATTACCAGCGTGGAGAGAAAGACAAACGCGTGGGTGTGCAGTGCGAAAACCAGGTGTTCGATATAATAGCGACGCTTGAAGACGTAGAGAATCTTTAGAACAAGCGCGAAAATAGGAATACAGCACAAAACCATTGGGCCGATGTTATCGATGACCGCTTTGAGAAAAACATCTCCGCGATCGCCCGTCGGCCCGATCTTTTCCCGGAAGCGATTCGTTACCCAGGCGTCAAAGCCCGACTTCGGTTGATCGTCTTCGGCGTCGTGGGCGAATGGAAATGACATTCCGTCGTCGGCGGCCAATTTGGGCTTAGTCGACGGATTGGGCGATGGTGAGGGAGCTAACGGATCGGGCGACGGAGTTGGAGCCAGATTGGGCGATGGTGAGGGAGCCGACGGATTCGACGATGGAGATGGAGCCGCCGGCCTCTTGGCCTTTTTGGTGTCCCCGTCGATGACGATGCCTTGTCCCTTATGAATCGGGTGAAAATGTTCGATTCCGCGAATGACGAAGAAAAAAGCAACGCTCGCGAGCAAATAGAGTCGCAAAGGATGGACATAGCGTTGCCGGCGTCCGGCCAGAAATTCATTCGTTAGGCGCCAAGGTTTGAATAAAAGGAGCGCAAACGTTTTTAAGAATCGTTCATCGAGATTGAGAAATGCGTCGGCCGCATCCGCCACAAGCGTGCCGAAGGAGCGATGATAATCGACCGCAGCCTGACCACACTGCGCGCAATACCGTCCCGTCAACGCGGCGCCACAATTTTCGCATTGCGTCAACGCCGGTCGTTCCTTTTTCTTGCGCCAACCCCAGCGTCGGCGCGGATATTGTTCCATCTCGGCCGCCATCGCGTCGCCTACGATCAACGACGTTGTATCATCGGACATTACGCGGTCGACTTTATTGAAAAGTCGCAGCGGCGCGCTAAAAAAAATCTGTTATCCCGAGCTTCAGCGAGGGACCTCGCAAATATCCCGCACTGTTAATCGGGAACTCCCTGCGCAACCGAGTTAGTTGCCTTGGAAAAAGAGCAGAGCCGTCCCGAAAATACCCATCGCATAAAGCCACGTCGTATCTTCGACAAAGTAGGGAAAGACCATAAGCGCGATGCCGATAAACATCGCTCGCCAGATGTTCATGCGTTTCCCGTAAATAAAGGCGACAAACCCGATTGATCCGAAGATCAGTCCGCCCATGAGATTCGAAAAACTTAACGCCGGCATCATGTCCAGACTGGGAGCTTAAGTCAGGCCAATACGCGCGCCTTCATCGCATGGCACGAACTAAACCTTGACCCCGATCGTACCGGGATGCCACGCTACTCACATCATGCCTAACGAGTCAAAATCATGAGCCTATTCCGAACTAAGAGTCCCGAGTTGCTCATGCGCGAGGCGGCCGCGCCGGAGCGGAAGTTGAAGCGATCCCTTACCGCTTTCGATCTCACTTGCCTCGGCATTGGCGCGATCATCGGCTCAGGGATTTTCGCTCTCACAGGCACAGCGGCCGCGGGCGAGCGCGCCATATCGACCGCTTCGCAAATGACGACGCCGGTAATTAATTTCGTTCAATCCTGGATCACGCATGCGCCGATCGTGCTCGGTCGGCCCGGCGCTGGACCAGCCGTGGTGTTTTCATTTGTTATCGCGGCCGTCGCCTGCGGCTTTGCCGCGCTCTGCTACGCGGAGCTCGCGTCGATGATCCCGGTTTCCGGTTCCGCTTACACCTATTCCTACGCCACGCTCGGCGAGATCGTCGCGTGGATCATTGGCTGGGATCTCATCCTGGAATACGCCGTCGGCAATATGGCCGTGGCAGTTGGTTGGTCCGGTTATTTCGTCAAACTTTGCGGTAGTCTTTTCGGATTAAAGTTCCCGCTTTGGGCGATTACCGACCACAAAACAGCGCTCGATGTCATCGCCAAAGGTGGTGACGCCTTGCAGGATTTTTCGTCGACAACGTTGCCCGTCATCGCCGGACATTCGATCGCGCTCAACATACCGGCGTTTCTCATTGTCGCGGCCGTGACCGTCCTCCTCATCTACGGCATCCGCGAAAGCGCAAAAGCCAACACGTGGATCGTCGTGACAAAAGTCGCGGTCGTCGTGTTCTTCATTTCTTTTGGCGCATTTCTGGTCAACCCCACAAACTGGCATCCGTTTATGCCGAGCGGATTTGGCGGCGTGCTGAGCGGCGCGGCCATTGTCTTCTTCGCTTTTATCGGTTTTGATGCCGTTTCGACCACGGCGGAGGAAACAAAAAATCCGCAACGCGATCTTCCGATTGGAATGATCGCCAGCCTTATCATCTGCACGCTGCTCTACGTGCTGATGTCAGGAGTACTTACCGGAGTAAAAAAATACACCGCTTACTTGGGCGACTCCGCCGCGGTCGCGACGGCGTTCACGGGCAGACCCTGGGCGCAAGCGTTAGTCAGTGCGGGCGCGCTCGCGGGCATGACTTCAGTCCTGCTTGTATTCCAGTTGGGACAACCGCGTATTTTCATGGCCATGGCGCGCGATGGCTTACTTCCGGAATATTTTGCGCGCATTCATTCACGTTTTCGCACGCCTTATATCACGACCATCTGGACCGGTATCGCGGTGGGCACCGTCGCCATGCTCACCGATATCGGATCGCTCGCCGACCTAACGAACATCGGGACACTTTTCGCTTTCTCTCTCGTTTGTATTGGCGTGATTATTTTGCGCCGGACCGATGCCACGCGAGCACGACCTTTCCGCGTGCCGATGGTTCCGTTGTTCCCCATCCTGGGCGTCGTGTTTTGCTGTGTCCTCATGCTAAGCCTCCCCGTCCTCACCTGGGTTCGGTTTTTCATCTGGCTCGCCCTCGGCTTGCTCATTTATTTCTTTTACGGCATTCGTAATAGTAATTTGGCTCGAGGGATCGACGTCGGCGAAACGGAAAACGTTTTCCCGCCAATCGAGCCGTGATTTGCTGGGGAGCGCACGCGCCTCGCGTGCTGGTTGCGGCGCCTCGCCGCAACGAACTTTTCGACCGGCTCCGCGGAATGTTAATTGTTCGCTGTTTTGATCGGCTTCACGCTGTGAGGACGGCGAGGTGCCGTCGTCGGCACGCGAGGCGCGTGCGCTTCCCAGATCGGAGCTATCGCGAACTCGCGCCTGCGCTCGAGCGTTCCGCTGTTGCCGGATGCAAATGGGCGTCGAGGAATTTTTCCATCGCCTCGTAAAAGGCGAACTTGTTTTCCTCGTTGTGAAATCCGTGCCCTTCGTTGTCTTTCACCATGTATTCCACGTCCACGCCCTTTTTGCGCAGTGCTTCCACCATTTGATCCGATTCGTTTTTGTTGACGCGCGGATCCTGCGCACCTTGCGCGACGAATAACGGCGTCTTGATTTTGTCCGCGTGCATCACTGGCGATGTGGCGGTGAAAAGCTCCTTGTCCTTCTTCGGATCGCCCACCATTTCGTGGAACATATCGAGGAACGGTTTCCAGTAAGGCGGAATCGTGTTCATAAAAGTAAACAGATTCGCCACGCCGACGTAGTCGACCGCGGCCGCGTAAAGATCAGGCGTGAACGTAACACCGGCGAGCGTCGCGTAACCGCCATAACTGCCGCCGTAAATCGCCACCCGTTTCGGATCGGCGATCCCTTCTTTGACCAACCACTGGACGCCATCGGTGATGTCGTCCTGCATCGTTTTGCCCCATTGCTTGAAGGAGGCTTCCCAGAATTTGCGCCCGTAGCCCGTCGATCCGCGGAAGTTCATCTGAAAAACCGCGTAGCCGCGATTCGCGAGAAATTGCACTTCCGGATTGTAACCCCAATCGTCCCGCCCCCACGGGCCACCGTGTGGATTCACCACCACCGGCAAATTCTTCGCCTCACGTTCGACCGGCAAAGTGAGATAGCCATGAATCGTAAGGCCGTCGCGGCTTTTGTATTCAATCGGTTTCATCGGCGCCAGTTGATCGGCCTTCAACCATGGCGCCACCTCCGCGAGTTTCGTCAGCTCACCCGTTTTGACGTTCAACAAATAGCGAGATCCCGGCGTGCGATCATTCGTTGCCGAGATGATGAATTGATTCTCGTCGTGATCGTTTCCGGCACCATCGATCTGATAACCGGGGAGTTTTTGCTCGAGTGTCACGAACATTTTCTCCGTCTCCGGATCGAGATATTTCCGCTCCTCTTTCCAAGTGGTGTAAGCGATGTAGGTGAGAACTTTTCGCTTCTTGGAAAAAGCAAGCCCGTCCACATCGACTTCCGGGTTTTCATAAATCATTGCCGTTTCCTTCGCCGTTGCCGGATCGACTTTCACGATCGCTTGTTTGTCCCGGCCAATGTTCGAGGCAACGTAAAGTTCCTTGTTGTCGAAGGTGAAGAACTGCGGCGAAAGATGTTCCCGGAAACTTGTCGTCAGCACTTTCTTAAATGGCGCCTTTTCGTCCGGTCGCGTTAGCAACGTCGCGTTCACGCCATCAGTTTCGGTCGCCGCCAGAATGCGGCCTTTGTGATCGGTCACCCAATGGTCGACGTGGCCAGGATTTTCTGCGGCCACCTTCATTTCGCCATTTGTCACGTTGACTCGCACGGCGTCGAAGATCTCAGCATTGCGCTTGTTCAGCGTCACCAGAACGTCGGTTGGTGAATTGTCTTCCAGATCATCGATCAATTCGGAGCGCACTTTCGGGAACGGCGTCAGATCTTTGATCTCGCCGTTTTTCAAATCGACGCGGAAAAGATGAAAATTTTCGTCGCCCTTATTGTCCTGCGCATAAATAACAAACTGATTTCCCTTCCAGAAATACTCGCGGATATCGCGATCCTTTTCCGAGGTGATCCGTTTTGGTTCGCCGCCGGCGGTCGGACGAATCCAAATGTTCATGCGGGATTCCCAAGGCGCGAGGTAGGACAAAGTTTTTCCGTCTGGCGAGAGCAGGTACCCTCGGCTCTCAGGATTCCTGAAAAAATCGCGTACCGGAATCTTCGGCGGGATGGCGCTGGACGATGGAGTCGACTCTTGAGCCGAAACCATACTGATCGCGGCAACAGAACAGAAGAGGGCGAGTATTTTTTTCATCACTTCAATTAGTTGATGAGGTGGACGACTGGTTTGGATTCAAGTTTTCCAATCTTTCGATTGGTTATTTGAAATCGCTTTGCGGCTTTTGTTCAAACAGCGGCACGCGTTAGCCGCACGTGCCGCCATTTAAGAGCAGAGAATGTGTTTTAAAGCGGCGCCTGCGAATTAGCGCGAAGCTTCCGCCATCGAATAGCTCGCCTTATCGTCGGCATCGAGCCAGTCAAAAAGTGGGGTCGTTGCCGGGTCGAGTCCGAGCTTTTTAGTCTCTTCGATATAGTAATCCCGCTTTTCCGGATTGTTGTAGAGAGGGTTCGCCTCCTCCATTTCGTCCGCCCAGCGCTTCACTTCTTCCGGCGTTTTCTTTTCACCGTGCGTATCGAGCCATTTCGCCATTTCGCTATCGCCGGCGCCCTTCTCCACTTCTGCTTTGAAGTCGTCGCCCTTCACGCCCTTGAAGCCGAAGAGCATGTTATCGAGCGGACAATCGAAATGATATTCGCCGATGTTGCCGGCAATAAGCGCGCGACATTTGTCCAGCGTGCGCCCGAGAATTGCATAACCTCCAACGCGTGTCCGTGGACTGCGCGGCGCTTCCTTTGTCAGATCTTTGCCTGAGATATTTTTTTCCATCCTAAAGGCTAAGGCCGAATCGACGGGTCGCAACTTCCCGAAAAAGCCGGCAACGCAAAAACACGCCGTCCTGCGATTCATTTGTATATGGCACAAAAAAAAGAAATCATTTCGACGGTTAACAGTTTGATCGAGACGCTCAAAGACGGACAGGAAGGCTTTCGGCAGGCGGCGGAGGCGGTCAAGGATGCGGAATTGAAATCGCTCTTCAACGAATTCGCAATCGAGCGGTCCCGGTTTGCGGGCGAGCTCCAGGAGCAGATACGAGACCTTGGTGAATCCGATCCGGAAGACAGCAGCAGCGTTGCTGGTTCGATGCACCGCGCGTGGATAAACCTGAAGGCCGCTGTGACGAGCGGGGATGATCATGCCATTCTCGCCGAATGCGAGCGCGGTGAAGATTCTGCAGTGAGCGAATACAAAAAGGCGATGGACGCGGATCTCTCATCGCCGCTGCGCGAAACGGTTTCCCGTCAATACAATAAAGTGAAACTGGCGCACGACCGCGTGCGCAACCTGCGCGACTCCCGCAAAAAATAGTCGACGCTTGTTTTGTAGCGGCGGTCTCCGACCGTCGCACTTTCCTGTTGTAGCTGCCGCTGTCTCAGCGGCAGAGGCGTCACCTTGTGCAAAAAGTGCGACGGTCAGAGACCGCCGCTACAATGCGGGCGTGAGAATGTCCATATGCTGCCGATTTTTAATTGGCACATTTTGCATTGCTTGCGTGAGCGCGGCGCCGATTGCGCCTCCGCCGGCCGGAAAACTTTATCATGGATTTTTCTACGACGGTCCTGCCCTGAACGAACATGACGTTACCGCCAGCGACGTGACGCGATACGAGGACGCGGTCGGCAAAAAAACGGCGTGGGTTTTCTTTTCCGACAACTGGTTTGAATCGCGAAAATTTCCCGCGGCAATGTGCAACTGGATTCGCGACTTGGAAAAAATCCCCTATGTCCGGCTCATGTTGCGATCAGATCTGGAACAGAATCATAGGGAAAATACCTTTACTCTCGCGAGGATCATTGGCGGTGAGTTTGACAACGATCTTCGCGCCTGGGCGCGCGACGCGAAAGCATTTGGCTCGCCGATTTTGGTCGAGTGGGGAATGGAGCCGAACGGCGATTGGTTTGCCTGGAATGGAAAATGGAATGGTGGCGCAAAAGCGGGGCCGGCACACTACATCGCGGCCTATCGTCATATCGCTGACGTCATGCGCGCCGTAGAGGCCGATAACCTGCAATGGGTTTGGCACGTGAATTGGTTCGATTCGCCGGAAGCGAAATGGAATCGGCTGGAGAATTATTACCCAGGTGATGCCTATTGCGACTGGATCGGGCTCAGCGCCTACGGCCCGCTCACACCCGCGACACCCGATGGAACGGAAAGCCTGCGTTTCAAAATGCGCGAAACCTATTCACTCCTAACGAAACTGGCGCCTGGGAAGCCGATTGTGATCGCGGAGTTTGGCTGCGATCTGCACAACCGCGAAGTGAGCGCGGATACGTGGGCAAAGTCGGCGCTGGAAGATCTGTTCTCCGGCCGCTGGCCCGCCGTTATCGGTTTCTGCTGGTGGAGTGAAGCGTGGGAGAACGACGACTACAAAAAGCACGATACCGATATGAATATTTTGCACAATCGCGGCCTAACGAGTGTTTTTCGAACCGAATTCGCACAGCACCCCTACAAGATTCAGGAGAGGGCAATTCTGTCGCCGGAATAGCTGTGGCGCGTTATTTTCTTCCCGCAGAAACGCGCTGTAGCACCGCTTCCAGTTCAGGCGACGGCGCAAACCATGACGCCAGAGTGGCGCGCGCCTGTTGGGACAATTTGTCGAAATAATCTTTGTGTCCTTCGACACTAAATCGAACCTGTTTTTCCTTGTCGATATTGATAAAGCACACACTCCTTCGAAAGCTCTGGCCGTAAAAATTGTAACTAAAGGCCATTTCAAAGCTGCTCCACCCATTGATCGGCACCGCGTTTGTTTTTTCGTAGTCGACTTGGATGGTGCTGGCGCCCGCAGGCACAAGACCGAACGCGGCCTTGCGATAGAGCTCGAGGCCTTCGCCATCAAACGAGTTCTTCGCGTTAAAGGGTGAATTTTCAAGAAGCACAGAAGCCTGACTGAGATTTTCCGGAATGAATGTGCCGCGCTGACCATTGCCGCTAACCCGCCAGGTATTGGGAACGGAAAGATAAATCCTTTGATCTCGGTCGGAAAAGTAAAGGCGCTTTACCGGGTAACCGTCCTGTACCGATTCCGCGTAACGTGGCGTGAAATCCAGCGCGAGCACGGCGCCAATGGGAAGAAAAGTGAGACAAGCGAAAAATATCTTTTTCATAAAACGAGAAATACGGAGTCGCATCTCAAAACCGTTCCCATCTCCCGCGCGACAACTGAGTTGCCTGGACGCTGCCTTTCGGCGGGTTAGTCAGAAACAAGTCGTCGAAATTCCAGATACGGTTCGGCGGCCAGTAGGTATTGTTCGTGTACCATAACCCGGTGAATGACGTGCTCTTAAAAAGCTGAATCATCGAGCCGTAGTAGGTGAAGTTCGATTCCTGCCAACCGTTGCTAGGATTAAGCCACATCTCGAGAAATCGCGGGAGGTTATGCACACCGCCGGAAGGATTGCCGCTGCCATTGTAATCGGTGGGGACGTTGCCTGTGATCATGCCGGCGTTGACCGTGGTGTTGGTTGCCACCCTTGCCGTAAGGGTGCTGGCAGCGTTCGTATCATTCCAGTTGTTGGAAAGGACCGTCACGGCGTCAGCGGCTACTGCTACCGATTTCTCGGTGTAGCCCGGGACAACATGATCAGCGCCAGGTGTCGTTCCGTTGCTTGGGACATCGGTCGCGGCGGAGCCGCCTGTATTGAAATCGCCCTGGATATACATCCCTTCATCGGTCGCGACCGTGATGTCATCGGCTAAAACTCTTCCGTTGAGGAGCCGAACCGCATCTTTGGCCGCATCAGTGGAAACATCGGTAATGTAAACTACCCCATTGTAGTTGCCCCCCATAGTTGCGATGACGTCGTTGAACTTACCCATATCCAGGGATGTCACGTTCACATTGGTGGTCTCTCGCTGATCGTACATGCTTGTGCTTCCGACGATCGCCGCCCTTACTTGTTGATAAACGGCGGATGTGCTGGCGTAGGTGACGTTGCTAGAATTGGAAACTTTCAGATAGGCAGTGGTGGCCGGATCTTTGGACGAATCCACCTCGATCTTCAGCGACGCCTTATTGTACAAACGCATCGTAGCGATTTCCGGCGGGTCCGAATAACTCCCGTTGGGCCGCTCGATGAGTTCGTGAAAGCCGTCGTTATTGGGATTGGTATCGGTAGTGTTAAAAACCTGGGCTGGTCGGCTGCCTAAAGGCTCCATCCTGTCCACTTGTTTCAACTGCGTCTGCTTTGCCGCGCTCGTGTCTGACTGTTGGTCGTCCTGCCAAAAAGGTTTTTCGGTAGGACTGCCATATCCGCTGCCAGAACCGGTGCCGGACCAATTGCCTGGCGCGGTTTCGCGATACTGTCCGACATAAGAAACGTCGTTGAGGAACTTGAGGCTAGTGTAGGCGAGTGCCTCGAGATCGCTGTTGGTATGGACCAATCCAGAGATTGTCATGGAAGGCCCGGGATGAATCTCCAGATTGTCTTCGTAGAAAATGGCGGCTTGGAATAAGGGGACGGCAGTTAGCTGTAGGTAACGCCTTATACCTTGGCGTATATTCCCCGCTGCCGTGACGGAAGCCTCGGCTTTGTAGAAGTAAGAATTTCCGCTCCAGCCTGGATAGCCAGGCACATTCCACACCTTCACCTTTGTCGGGCTCCCGGTGGTTGTCCCGAATTGATTGGTCGTGGTGTAGGTTACGTTCGCTGGAAATGTAAGAGGCCAGGGAGCGAAGACAGGCGAGATGCCAGTGCCCGTCGCAGGTGAGGCTGCCAGAGCTGGGTGAAGTGTCGAGGGCAAGGCAAATGTGGCGGTCACCACTGGTGCATAGGCGTTGGTCTTGATTGCCTTTTTCCAAGTGGCGTAGATGTATTCGACCGCGCTCTCCGCGGCGGTCTGGGCGTGTAAAACAGTCCGCTGCCGACTCGCCTGGCGCGAAAAGTTGGACGTAAGGTTGAGCGCGAATCCCACCAAGGTGACGATGGTGACGAGAACAATCAGGGCAACGACTAAGCCCGAGCCGGCGCGGAAATGTTGTTGGTATTTCATAATCTGTTGAGAGTTTGTTTACTGGGTGGTTTGCACAATCACCGCGGAGCGGTAGGCAATGGATTCCTTCAAGTCAAAAAACGTGTTGGTAGTGCCAAGCTTGCGCTGGTTGTAGTTCGGGCTTTCGACGCGCAGATCGACGTCGACCCAGCGACGATCCGTCGTGGTGTAACGAAATGGGAGCGGCTGCGCTCCGCCCGTCTGGACGAGTTCCGCTAGGACTTGATAGGTAGCTCGATTAGAAGCGTTGTAAGTGGCGGCGTTATTGGCGAACCGTAACTCAGATCGTATAAGAGTGATCCCATTCTCGACAACACTCGCCTTCTGCGCCGCAACGCAGGCCGTCTTATTGAGCAGGAATAATCTGGCAGCGGCGATTAGGACAACGCCACTAGTAGCCGGTGGGCTGCAGTAGGTGCCGATAGCATTCGTGAAGCTTATCGTATAATCGGTGGAGTTGATTGCTGTCACCGCGGCGATATTCGCCTGGAGGCCTATGATGTTAGTGATAGCAAAGCTAACGTTGTCAGTACCGACCATTATCAGAACATCGCCTGGTTGGGGTGCAGGCATGCCGGCGGCTCGGCGCAGAATCATGCTGGTGGCGCTGGCGCCGACGTTGTTCACGTTTGTGTATGTTAGACTGGAGGCGAGATGCAAAAAGGTAATGCCCGCAGCTGGTCCGTCCCCGGACACCGGGTTGAGGGAAGAGTCGACCAGAACGGGTGAGGCCACCGCCGAGTGCACCAGCGCCAGCAATTTTTCGTTCCCGAGTCGTGCATTACCATGGGTCATGTTGATACCGGTGTTCTTTGCCAGCAGAACCGAAGCAGCCTGGAGCACGGCAAACAGAACGAGCCCGACGACAGAGGAGACGCCCATTGCAACGAGCATTTCCACAAGCGTAAAGCCCGGTGCGCGAAAAGGTGTTTGTTTGAAACGCTTTCTCATGAAGCCTTAATCGGCCGCCCGCACGACGTACATTTCGTAGGAATACATTTTACCGCGAAAGCTGTAATCGACACGAACCCACACGCGCACCAACCCGAGCGTGGCATCAGACAGTGAGACCCGCGTCGTTCTTGTTGCTGGAACTACATTCTCGGTGTCGTCGGTATCGTTCTGATCGACATAGAGCTTGAAAGGCTCCGGTGCGATGGTTTGGGTTCCGCGATCCGGACTTCCATTAGGCGCTGGAATGCTTGCCCCGGAGAGGAAGAGCGCGGGAAGGGCATCTGGCGGGCTGTACGGCGTAGTTAGCGCCTGATCGATCCGTTCCTGGCAAGCCGCTTTGGCCGAAGTTTTAAGCCGCTGGAGTGCTGCAAAGCGGTTTGCATCCAGTATCCCGAAGATCGAGCTCAGCGCGACCAGTCCAATGATGCCGGTCGCCACGACCAGCTCTGCGAGGGTGAATCCCTCAGTTGCAACAACGCAGGCGCGTGACGTAGCCGAATCCCTGCCGGGGAGGTTTCTTTGTCGATACAAAACCACCATACATCCTAAGCATCTAATATGCCATTAGGGACCCGCTTCCGGGCTGGTGGGAACGAAGCAGGAGACGAGATTACAATGAGGCCCGAGAAAAGCAGAATTGTCGGCTTCGCCTGGGGGTGACAAGACCGGAAACACATCGCATCTTCATCGCATGGTCAACATTTCCATTCGCTACGACGGCGAACTGCACTGCTCGGCGACACACGGACCTTCGCAATCGAAGATAGCAACCGATGCACCGACCGATAACAAAGGAAAAGGCGAGGCGTTTTCGCCGACCGATTTAGTCGCTACGGCGCTCGGGACCTGCATCAGCACCACGATGGGGCTGAAAGCAGAGGAGCTCGGTGTGAATCTCCGTGGCATGACTGTGTCGGTGATGAAAGAGATGTCGAAAGAGGCGCCGCGCCGAATTGTTGGCTTGCCCTCAGAAGTTCACATTCCGCTGCCGGCGAGTTCGCCGCATCGTGAAGTTCTCGAACAAACGGGTCTCAATTGTCCCGTGCACAAGAGTCTTCCGCCGGAAATCAAACGTCCGACAACATTCTTCTGGGACGGGTAGCGCACGCTTACTTGTCGAACAGCTTCGCGAACGCGCGTGCCGGTCGATTTTTCCAGCCGCCTTTGTGATAGGCGTATCCCGCAACGAGTGGTAATCCCAGCGTCGCTTCGGCATAAACCATCTGCTCCGCGCCGAGATCGACTTTCCCCCATGAGTTCGCTTCTTTCAGCGTCGAACCCGAAAGCGCGCCGTCGCGATCGTCCGCGACCGTGATTTGCACGGCGTATTTGTGCATCCCGACCTCGAAGCCGAGATAGTCGCCCGCGACGACAGTATCCTGCGCAAAGTTTTTCGGAACGCCGCCGCCGATCATGAGAAGACCGCTTTGCTTGGATTCGATTTTGACCTTCGTCAGCTCCAGAAAATCTTTCGCTGAATCGATACTCAGATGTTTGTCCGGATTTTTGTATTGATGATGAATCAAGCCAAACCCCGCGCTGCAATCGCTAAATGCCGGGCAAAAAATCGGCACATCTTTTTCGTAAGCGGCGAGCACGACCGAGTCCTTGTTCTTCGCATGCGTCGTCAGATATTCGCCCATCGCTTTGATGAACTCGCGCGATGAATGCGGACGCGGCGGAAGTTTGCCTGCGATCTCGCCGGTCGTGGAGTCGCAGATACGCAGTTGATCTTCATCAATGTAGGTGTCGTAAATGCGATCGATGGCGAGGCGCCGCAGGATGTCGTCGCTCATGAAAATATCGCCCTTGTAGTGTTTGAACCCGAGCGCTTCGAAAAAGTCTTGATCGACGATGATGGCGCCGGTGGAAACGATCGCGTCGACCATATTGTGCCTAACGAGATCCACGACGACGTTCTTGAGACCCGCGGAAAAAAGCGAACCGGCGAGACAGAGAATGATCGCGCAATCTTCGTCGCGCAGCATCTGATCGTAAATTTGCGCTGCGCGCCCGAGGTCCCGCGCCGAAAACGCCATCTTGCTCATCGCTTCCACGAGGGGAACGACGTTGTGTTCCTTGATGTCGATGTGTTCGACAACTTCAACGAGTAGGTCGGATTTTTTCGGCTTCATATTCTTTGTCTTGTCATCCCGAACGGAGTGAGGGACTTCGCCTGCGGATTTGGATTACGCAAATAACCGGTGTCATCAATGACCTTTTGCGGGATCCCTTCGCTTCGCTCAGCAGACAACGCGTTGAATCGCGCCCGATTATTTCGCATCCTCCGGATACAACCACTTCATGTAATCGGCCACACCGCGTTCGAGAGAATATTGTGGCTCATAACCGATCGCGTTGCGCACATTGCTCAAATCCGCCTGCGTAAAATCTTGGTAATGCGCGTGCGGATTCTCGATGTAATCAGCCTCGAAATTTGTGCCTAACGAACGATTCAAAATATCGATCAACTCATTAAATGAGCGGGCCTGGCCACATCCAAGATTGTAAATTCCGCTTTGTTTCGCTTCGAGCATGCGAATGCTCCCATCGACGATGTCTTTCACGTAAACAAAATCGCGCTTCTGCTCGCCATGTTTGAAAATGCGCGGCCGCTGTCCCGCTTTCATCTGATTCGCGAGATGATAAATCATGCTCGCAGGCACACCCTTGTGCGCCTCGCGCGGGCCGTAGACGTTAAAGTAACGCAAACCGATGATGATCCAGTCGCGATTCTCCTCCGCCGCGCGCCGCGCCAGGTTGTCCATGATCACCTTGGAAAAAGCGTAGACGTTCGCGGGCGCCGCCCCGTTTGATTCCATACTCGCCTCCCTCGCCGCGCCGTAGGTGGAAGCCGATGATGCGTAAATTACGCGGGTCTTGGTTGGCTGCGCGAAACGCAGGAGTCGTCTAAAACTCTCCACATTGTCATGCACCTGGACGAATTGATCGTGCAGCGTCGTGTCGGTAATCGAGCCAAGATGAAAGATGGAGTCGAACTTTTCGTCCCCGAACTGCTCGTGCCAATCGAGCTTCGCCAAATCGTGCGCGATAAAATCACCGCGATATCCTTCGAGATTCTTGAAATCTCCCGAGCGAAAATCGTCAATCACTGTGAGCCGGCTTTGCGGAAACTTTTCCTGCAGCGCGAGCGCGAGGTTTGAGCCGATGAAGCCGGCGCCACCGGTGATAAGAAGATTGAGATGTGGATCGGATGAAGGCACGGCGGGAAGAGCAAACCTGCGATTGACTAAATAAATCTTGAACGGCGAAGCGCAAGCCGCTACTTCTGGCCGCAGTTCTTTGCGAGTTTGATCAGTGGATCGGCGCAAGAAATCCCGTGTGAATCGGGAGCAGTTGCGCTGCTGTAACTGGATACGACTTCCCAGGGCCAATCCTCGAAAGCTTTCGGGGGTGAAGGCGGGAAGAAGGTGTGCGCCTACTCGTTAGGCGCCGCAAGCCAGGAGCCAGAATATTTGCCCGCTCCACCTCATTCGTGCCGCCGCGTGTGCGGACGGCGTGAAAAAACTTCTTCGCAAAAAGAAGAATGAGAGTCGTGGACGATACGCCTCGGCGACAAGTCCGCCTCTCAATAAATGGAGGAAACTTGTTATGCGAAATCGTTCACTTGGTTGGACGTTGTCAGTTAGTTTGTTGGTGTCCGCGCCAATTATCGGTCGCGGCCAGGATGCGGTGTCTACGCCGGCTCCGGCGGAAACAGAAAACACGCAGGTCGTCGTCAGCGCGACGCGAATTCCGATTCCGAAAAAAAATTCACCGGCCACGATCACTCTCATTCCCGCGGAAGATTTGGAGCAAAAACAAATCGAACGCGTTGCGGATGCGTTGCGCGAGGTGCCTGGTCTGTCCGTTGTGCAAACAGGAACAGCTGGTCAACTCACAACTGTGTTCACGCGCGGCCTGCGAAGCGAGCACACGCAGGTCCTGCTTGATGGCATTCCGATTAATCAAGGGCTGTTCGGCGCATTCGACTTTGCCACCCTCACCACGGATAACATTAGTCGAATAGAAATCGTGCGTGGACCGCAAAGTACGCTCTACGGTTCGCGGGCGCTTGCGGGCGTGATTCAAATTTTCACGAAGCAGGGAAGCGGCACGCCGACCGTCGAGGCGAGTGCAGAAGGCGGAACCTACGGCACTTTTCGCGAAGCGTTGCAGAGTTCCGGATCGTGGCAGCAGTTGGATTATTCGTTAGGCATGAGTCGCCTCGATACCGACAACGCTCGCTCGAATAATGAATACAGACTCAGCAGCGGAATCGCGAATGTCGGTTGGTCGCCTAACGATCGGTTGCGCATCAGCAGTTTGTTTCTCTATTCCAACGCCGATACCGGCAATCCAAACAGCATCTTCGCTCCCAAGCCGCTCGACAATTTTCTCACCGAGAAGTGGCTGGTCGCGCCACACCTTGATTTCAAGCCCGTCGATTGGTGGGAACACAAATTTATTTTCAGCTACGATCACGAGCGGCAGCTCAACGATCCGAACGAGGACGGTTTCGTCGGACCGACGCGCGCGTTGTTCGAGCGGACGACGATCGATTATCAAAACGATTTGCGGCCGGCGTCGTGGCTAACTTTGACGAGTGGATTTTTTTATAATCGCGTCAACGCCGGGCAGGAACGTCCGTTCGTTTCGCAAGCGTTCGGACCGCAGCCGAGATTTATCAGCGATCACACCGACGAGACTGCCGGTTTTTTGCAAGCGAGTGTGATGCCGATCGATGGTTTGAATCTCGTTGCCGGCGGCCGCTTCGATCATTTCAATCAGTTCGGCGATATTTGGACGTATCGTTTCGCCGGCAGTTATTTCATTAAGCCGACCGACACGACGTTGCACGCAAGTTACGCGACCGGTTTTAGTCCACCGAGCAGTCAGGATAAAATCTTCGGAAACAATTTTGGACTTGAGCCGGAACGCGACCGCGGTTTCGACGCGGGAATCGAGCATCGGTTTTGCGACGATCGCGTGCGCATCGGCGCGACGTATTTCCACAATAATTTGTCGAACATCATTGGATTTAACGGGCTGTTCGACACGCTGAACCTCGGCGCGGCGCGCACGCAAGGTCTGGAGTTTGAGATGCACGCCACTCCGATTGACGATCTCACTTTCTCGGCCAGCTACACGTATCTCGATGCAGAAAAAACTTCCGTGGCCGACATTTCACAGCCGCAAGGCGCACGGCTGCCGCGACGCCCGCGCAACGAAGTTTACATTTCGGCTTCGTATCTGTGGTGCAAGAAATTGCGCACCACCGCCGAAGCGAAGTTCGTTAATGCGCGTGAGGAATTGAGCTTTGGTGCACCGAACTTCGATATTGAAGATTACTCATTCGTGAATTTCGCCGCCGAGTATGAAATCAATTCACATTTTTCCGTCTTCGGTCGGATCGATAATTTAATGAACGAACACTATTCGGAAGTTTTTGGCTTTCCGGCGCTCGGTCGCGCGGCATATGGGGGAGTAAAGTTGCGGTTTTAACGCTGCTTCTTGTCATTCCCAGCGAAGTCGAGGAATCTCTTGCTGTTCAGCGATGAGAGATGTCTCGGTCCGAGCCGGACTCGCATATCGCTCGACAGGACAGAATGACGGACGCGTACCTTTACCTTGTAGCTGGCCTTGTTGTCGGCGCCGCAGTGGCCGGCTGCTTTTTCTTTTTGACGCGGCGCAATCGCTCGGGCGAATCCGAACTGTTACAGCGTTTGGAATTACTCGATCGTGCGCAGGAGCGCGCGGAGCGGATGTTGCGCGAGGAGATGTCGCGCGGTCGCGAAGAAAATGCGACGGCCGCAAAGACGCAACGCGGTGAGCTGACCGCGTCTCTCGAAAGCGTGCGTTCGATTGTCGATCTGCGTTTAAAGCAACTGCAGGAAGACAATTCCGAACAGATCGACAAAATGCGCGCGACGGTGGACGAAAAATTGCAGGGGACGCTTGAGAAACGGCTCGGAGAATCGTTCAAGCTCGTGAGCGATCGATTGGAGCAGGTGCATCAAGGCCTCGGCGCGATGCAACAACTCGCGAGCGATGTTGGCGGGTTGCAAAAAGTTTTGAGCAACGTGAAAACGCGCGGCGGCTGGGGCGAAGTGCAACTGGGCGCGTTGCTCGAACAAGTGCTCACGTCCGATCAATTCGCGCGCAACGTCAAAGTGCGCGCCGATAGCGGCGAGCATGTTGATTTCGCGATTAAGTTGCCGGGAGATGAGAATGGCGCGCCGGTCTGGCTGCCCATCGACGCGAAGTTTCCGACGGAAGATTATCAGCGTCTCGTCGGCGCGCAGGAAAAAGGGGATGTGGCGACGATTGATGCTGCGCTGAAAAGTCTCGAGACAGAGTTGAAACGCGGCGCGAAAGACATATGCGCGAAATATATCAACCCGCCGAAGACAACAGATTTCGCGATCATGTTTTTGCCAACGGAAGGACTCTACGCGGAAGCGATCCGACGTGTCGGCTTGGTCGAACAAGCGCAGCGTGATTGTCGCGTGGTTTTTGCGGGACCGACAACACTGGCGGCGCTGCTCAACAGTTTACAGATGGGATTTCGCACGCTAGCGATCCAGAAGCGTTCGAGCGAAGTGTGGAATTTGCTCGCGGGAGTGAAAACGGAGTTTGGAAAATTTGGCGAAGCGTTATCGGCGGTAAGGGACAAACTCGATCAGGCTGCGCGCAAGATGGAAGATGTTGATGTGCGTTCGCGCGCGCTCACGAAAAAGCTGCGCGATGTGGAAGAGCTGCCTTCAAATCCGCAACCGTTGTTGCGGGAGTTGCTCTCACCGGATGAAAACGAAGGGTAGGGCGCGCGTCTCGCGCGTTCTGCCGGATGTCTCGTCCGGCATCTAAAAAAATATGCGCCCCGGCGACTAATATTTGCTCCGCGAGACGCGGAGCAACACGGGCGAGACGCCCGCGCTACCCAAATCCGATTACAGCACTTCACTCCACTTCGATTTATCTTTCAGCAGAATTTCGCGGAGCAAACGAATCTGCGGCATGCCGTGATCGAGAATTTCATTGTGGAATTTCTGGAGCGAAAACGCGTCGCCCTCCTGCGCCTTGTAATCATCGCGCAGTTTCAAAATTTGGAGTTTGCCTAACGTGTAATTCAGGTAACCAGGATCGAACGTTCCGCGCATCGCTTCCGAACGTGCGGGCTTCGCTTCATAATAGCAGTTGTCCTGGAAAAACTTGGTCGCCTCATCGACTGACATTTTCTGCGTGTGCAACTTGATCGAAACGCACAGACGGCAAAATCGAAGCAACGCTTCATCGGCTTGGGCCATGCGATATTTCGCCGCGCGCTTCATTTCGTCGTCGCTCAGTTTTTCTTTCTTCACGCTGCCGTACCCTTCATCGAGCAGCATTTTCTCACAGTAATGTGCCCAGCCTTCGATAAAGGCGTAACTGCCGAAAATTTTCTCGAGCTTCGTAGCGGATGAGGCGTTGAGATGAAGAAACTGCACGTAATGTCCGGGATAGGTTTCATGAATTGTCACCACGTCGGTCGTGTAATAGTTAAACGCCGTTAGCCATTCGTTCTTTTGCGCTTCGGGCCACTCGCTCTCCACCGGCGTGACATAGTAAAAAGCCTCAGTTCCTTTCTTCTCGAACGGTCCGGGCGTGTCCATCGAGGCAAACGTCGTCGCGCGACGATAGGCCGGCGTTTCTTTCACCTGCGCGCGAACATCGGAAGGAATTTTGACGAGCTTATGCTCGATCACGTATTTCCGAATCTGCTCCAGATTTTTTGTAACCTCGGGAAGCAAAGTCTGCGCGGTGGGATGCTCCTTTTGAATCTGCTTGAAAACTTCAATCGCCGGCTTGCTGGGATCGATCTGCCTGGCGGCCTCGGCGAAAATGTCCTGTTCCTCTTTTAGTTTCTGCAACCCGATCTCGAGAATTTTCGCAGGCGGCAGATCGACAAATTCGGTTTCCGCCAGCATGCGCTGATATTTTTCTTCACCGAGCGCAAAGTCGGCCGTTGCTTTCGGTAATTTTTCTCGCTCCAGCCAGCTCGCGTAATCATTCAACGCCGCTGCGGCTTTGCGATTCGAGCTGCTAAATGCGGCCACCAACTTCTCGTCCTTCAAATCCTTGATCGCTTCGACCAGATCTTTCTGGAGAAAATGTGCCGCGCCGCGCGCGATTTGGATTGCGAGCTCGACGTAGGGTTTGGGCAAAACATCGGCAAGATTGGTTTTGCCCGCGATCATGATGTTGGGGGCCTGCGCTTCGATGGCAATGATGCTGCGCACGCGATCTTCGAGCGGTGCAAACTTGCGGGAGATGTAGATATTCAGGTCGATCGCGTCCGCATAGGTCATCGGATTGCGCTCGAAGACAGCGAGATCCTGAATGACAGACAATTCCCGATTGATTGCCGCCTGCAGAATGCGCAGATCGATGGAGTTGCGTGCGTTTAGTTTCGTGAGATCGAATTTCTTGAGCCGATCGTCGAACCGTTTCAGACGCGATAGTTCCGCATCGATCGAAAGCCGCGTGTAATCGCTGATTCTGCCGTCAAATTCGTGGAAACCGAGAGCGACCGCTTCGAGAGGGCGAGCGGCAAGGTATCCCTTTATAAATTCTTCGGACACGCCGGTGAATTCGGTGTCGTTATTTTGGGCGTGAACGTTATGGGCGAGCGAGAGCAGAGCCAGCAAGGTGCTCGCAACGAATCGTGATAGTTTCATGAGGCGAAGTTTCAGAAGCGACCGGACCTTAGCTGACGGTTTGTCCGTTGCCAAAAATTTCCGTATGCGCGATGATCGTTCCTCATTCATATGAAACGGCGTTTATTTCTGGGCGCGATGGTCGGGGTGATTGCCGGCATGATTTTTTCCGGCGCGCATTTCCATGCAGCGCAGGCGGCGGACGCAGACGACGACAGCGGCTACGCGCAGATTTCGATTTTCGCGAAAGCGATCCAGTTGATCCGCCAGGATTATGTCGACGGCAACAAAGTCAGTTATCACGACCTCATTTATGCCGCGATGAAAGGCATGCTGGCTTCGCTCGATCCGCACAGCGGGTTCATGGATCCGGACGATTTCAAGGACATGCAGGACGACACGCGCAGTCGCTTCAATGGTCTCGGCATAGAAGTCTCAGTTAAAAATGGATTGCTCACCGTCGTCTCGCCGATGGAAGGCACACCTGCGGCCAGGGCTGGCATCATTTCCGGCGATGAAATTTTAAAGATCAACGGCAGCTCGACTGAGAAGATGGAATTGCAGGACGCGGTTAACGTTTTGCGTGGCCAGCCGGGTCAGAAAATTACGCTCACGATTCTGCGGCCCTCGACGAAAGAGATTAAAGATTACCCGCTCGAGCGCACGGAAATCAAAGTGCAGAGCGTGAAGAGCAGCAAACTGCTCGACCCCGAACTGACCGGACAATTCAAGATCGGGTACATTCGTCTCGTGCAATTCAACGAGCCGACAGCGGAGGAATTAGCGAGGGCGCTCGACGGGTTGCAGAAGCAGGGGATGCAAGCGCTCGTGCTCGATCTGCGAAATAACCCGGGCGGATTACTCAACAGCGCGGTTGATGTCTGCGCGCAATTTTTGCCGCCGGGAACGAAAGTGGTTTCCACACAAGGACGCACTTCTTCACAGCAACACGATTATTCGACCTCCGTTACCGCGAAGGAGCGGCCGCGTTTTCCACTCGCTGTCCTCGTCAATGAAGGGAGCGCCAGCGGTTCTGAAATTGTTTCCGGCGCGCTCAAGGATTTACGGCGCGCGGTTCTCGTTGGCGAAACCACCTTTGGAAAAGGGTCGGTGCAAAACGTAATGCAGTTGCCGGACGGATCGGCTCTACGTTTTACAACCGCGAAGTATTACACCCCCAGCAAGCAGGTGATTCAAGGCAATGGCGTCGTGCCGAATATTCGCGTGCCGATGACGGCCGAACAGGAGCGTTTGCTTTTCTCGATGCGGAGCGCGGACAATTTGAAGCCCGAGGACGAGAAGAACATCATTAAGACAAAAGATCCGCAAATGATGCGCGCGATTGATTCGCTCAAAGGCGTGATGATTTACGCCGAGCAAGCATCGCCAAAAGCAGAAGCGGCGAAGAAGTAAGTTACGTTTTTGTTTTCTGTCATTCCGAGCGCAGTCGAGGAATCTCTTACTGCTGGTTGGCAGCTCGAGACATTATAACGGTGAGAGATGTCTCGACTTCGCTCCATGACAATCTTGGCGATCGAAACCTCCTGCGACGAAACTGCGATCGCGATTTTGCGCGACCGCGAATTACTCGCGAGCGAAGTCGCATCGCAGATCAAGGAGCACGAGCGCTATGGCGGCGTCGTTCCGGAAGTGGCATCGCGAAATCATCTCATCCACGCGCCGCGTTTGCTTAAGCGCGCGTTGCATACAGCCGGCGTTTCGTTAGGCGATGTCGCCGCGTTTGCTGCCACCGCGGGGCCGGGCCTCGCGAGTTCTCTCATGATTGGCGCCTCGGTCGCCAAAGGCCTCGCCCTGGGCCAGAGGAAACCCTATCTCGGAATCAATCATCTCGAAGGTCATCTGCTCTCGCCATTTTTCGGAGGGGACGTCGAACCGAACGTCTCGCTCGTCGTTAGCGGCGGCCACACACTTCTCGTCGAAGTGCGGGGCGTGAATGATTACCGCGTAATGGGTCGCACAGTCGATGACGCTGCGGGCGAAGCGTTCGACAAGGTCGCGAAAATGTTGGGCCTCAGTTATCCCGGCGGACCGGAGATCGAACGACGCGCGCGTGACGGTGATGCGACTCGCTTCGATTTGCCGCGGAGTATGCTCGATTCGCGCGATCACAATTTCAGTTTCAGCGGATTGAAAACAGCGGTGCGTTATTTGCTGCCGAAGTTGGGACTTAGCGTTCCACTCCCTGTCATCCCGAGCGAGAGCGAGGGATCTCGCAAACTATCAGCTGATATCGAGAGGTCCTTCGCTGTCGCTCAGGATGACCGCGTGGTCGCGGATCTTTGCGCGTCGTTTCAGCGCGCCGTTACCGATGTGCTTGTGCAAAAGACTTTGCGCGCAGCACGCGAAGTTCCCGCTAAAACAGTTACCCTCAGTGGTGGCGTAAGCTGCAATCGTGAATTGCGCGAACGAATGCGCAGCGCGTGCGAAGAAGCAGGCTTGAAATTTGTCAGCGCAAAGCCTGAACTCTGCACGGACAACGCCGCCATGATTGCGTTTGTTGCGTTGCTCAGGTTGCAAGCCGGCTTCACTTCGCCCGTTGACGAAGATATCGACCCAAATCTGGCATTGGTCGGTTCTGGGTAGCGCACGCGTCTCGCGTGCTGGCGATGCCGTCCCGCCATCGCGAACTTCTCTTCTGCGTTCGATTACTATCTGCGATTCGGATTCGAGAAGATTGTTTCGGCGAGACGCCGAAACCATCACGCGAGACGCGTGCGCCACCCAATCAATAATCGCGCTCGAGTAGATGATTTGCGAGCGCGCGCAGAGGTTCTGCTTTTTTACCGAATAAATTCAGTACGGAAAGCGCTTTTTTCGTTAGGCGTTGCGCTTCTGCGCGCGATTTTTCCAAACCGATTACGGAAGGGTACGTTGCCTTGTGCGCGGCGATGTCCTTGCCCGCGCTTTTGCCGAGCTTCTCCGAAGTTTGTGTGAGGTCGAGAATGTCGTCGATCACTTGAAAGGCGAGTCCGAGCGCGCGACCAAATTCCGTGATGGCGGCGAGTTGTTTTTCAGTCGCATTTGCGCTCATGGCACCGAGACGAACTGACGTTGTCAAAATCGCGGCGGTTTTATTTTCGTGAATATAACGGAGTTGCGCTCGCGTGACTTTCCTGCCTTCCGCTTCCAGATCAGCCACCTGACCCGCGATCAGTTTTCGACTGCTCGCCGCGTTCGAAAGTTCGCGAAGCATTTTGCGCAAATCATAACGGCGCGATTCCCGCGCTTGCGCTGCAATTTCAAACGCCATCGTCAGGAGCGCATCACCGGTCAGCACCGCGATTCCGTCACCGAAAACTTTGTGACACGTCGCTCTACCGCGGCGGAAATCGTCGTTGTCCATGCTGGGAAGATCGTCGTGAACCAACGAGTAGGTGTGAATGCACTCGAGCGCGCAGGCGAGGGGAAGAGCGTTTTTGGTTTTTCCGCCGCTCGCTTCGTTCGCGGCCAGGCAAAGAATCGGTCGCAGGCGCTTGCCGCCGGCGAACAAACTGTAGCGCATCGCCTTGTGAATGGTGGCGGGCGGAACGTTCGCCTTTGGCAGGTAACGGTCGAGGGCGCGATCAATTTCTTTTTGTCGGGACTGCAAATAGGGCGCGATCTGCATCGAGCGCGAATTTGGAAGAGTGTGAGCCGGGCGCAATGAAAAAAAGCGGGCTTTGGTATTGCTTATACGCCGGTTCCGAGCTGTTCGTGCAATACCTTTCGGTCCCGCCGAATCGGAGTAGCTAAAGATTTTCGGCTGTCTCTGTGGTGGCGACTGGCTTCACCCGCATGGCGAGGAAAGCGCCGAGAAGAAGAACTGCTGCGCTGCAAAATTGAGCAGTCGTTAGGCGTTCGCCAAAAATCAACGCGGAAAGGATGAGCGCGCCGATCGGACACAGCAGCTGCAGTGTTTGCGAGAGCGCTACGCCGATTTCGCGAATGGCGATGTAGTAAAGCACGTGCGCAATGCTGATGCAGAGAACTGCGGAAATGATCAGCACAATATTGACGTGCAATTCGACGTGCAGCGGTGTGGAAATTTTCCCGAAAGCAAGCGTCAGCGGCAACAGCAGCGTCGAAGTCAACAGACTGATCAAACCAAAACTGCGGACCGAGCCGAGTCGCGCGGATGGACGTTTCACGAGCACGCCGTAGAGGGCCCAGCAAAATGTGGCGGTGAATGCAATGCCTAAACCGCGGAGCGGTACGCCGCCAGTTTCCCATCGTGCTTGAAACCAAAAAACGCCAACTGCGCCGAGGAGGCCGAGTAGCGTTCCCATTTGGAATTGCCATTGGCGAATGATCCAGCGTTCCTCGGGAAAAAATGCGAGCGCGAGCAGTGCAGTGATGATGACGGATGTGCGGGTGAAGATCGCGTAGACACCTGGCCCCATGTAAAAGAGAGCGAACACCTGCGTGACCTGGTGGACCACATTCGGCAAGGTCGGCACGAGACAGATGCCAACCAAACGCAGCGAGATTTTCGGTCCGCGCGTGCGAAACTGCCGGATGACGAACGGCGCAACCGCCAGGCATGCGACGCTGTAGCGGAAAAAATTTTGCGCCCACGGGTCGTAGTAGCGGTTGAGATAGAATTGAAAGAGGGAGGGCGTCGACCAGATAAAGATCGTCGCGAAAACCGCGGCGTATCCGGTCGAGAGCATGGTCGGCGTGATCTTTTTTACGGTTGCTCGATTCGAGACCATGATGCGGAGGTGATTGAGCATTTTAATTTGCTCGCCTACAAGCGATTCATCGCTCAGAAATGAAAGGATCGGAGGAGAAATTATGAACCGAACAACGACAATCATCGCGATCGCGTCGATCCTGTTTGCCTTTAATGAAGCCGGCGCGGCGCCGAAAAGCAGCGGCGGCGGTGGCGATCCAGGCGGCCATGTAAAAAAGGCGCAAGAGTTGGCGAGCCAGGGCCAATTCGATCCGGCGATCGCTGAATTGAACCAGGCGATTGCTGCCAAAGGCAGCGCGACCAATTACATCAACCGCGGCAATGTCTATCGCGCCGCGCAAAAACTGCAGGAAGCGGTCGCCGATTATACGAAAGCCATCGAGCTCGATCCGAAAGATGCCGTGGCCTATTTCGAACGCGGCCAGACCCTGGTGATGCAGAAGCAGTTCGATCCCGCTCTGGGCGATCTCGATAAAGCGATCGAGTTGCGTCCGAAAGAGGCGGCGTTTTTCCGCAATCGCGGATTCGCCGATATCGGGAAGTTTGATTACGGCAAAGCGCTGGAGGATTTTAATAAAGCCATCGAGCTGGATCCCAAGGATGCCGTCAGCTACGAGCGCCGCGGCCTGGCGAATCGAAGTTTGCGCAATTACGATGCCGCGGTCGCGGATTACTCGAAGTCGCTCGAGATCAACCCGAACGACGGCGAGACATGGGCGCGCCGCGGTTACACTTACACGTTTCTTGGGCAGTACGAAAAAGCGATCGCCGATTACGAACAGGCGATGAAGGTGAATCCTAACGACACGGAGACGCCGCAGCGTTTGCTCTATGCGAAGTCGCAACTGGCACAACGGAACGCGCCACCGCCCGCTCCGACCGTTGCCGCGAAACCGACACCAACTCCGAAGAGCGTAATGAGTCCGCTTACTATCGGCGCCGGCATCTTGATTCTCATCATCTTGATTGTAATCATCGTCATCATGGCTATGCGGCGCCGCCCTCTGCCCGTGGACGAGAATTCAAGGCGCATTCGATAGCCGGTTTTTAACGGCGCTTCAGGCTGACAGGGCAAGAAATTTCTTTGACACTCGGGCGCGCGCTGGTAGCTTGCGCACTGCTTTTTGCGGGGAACGAGACGGTCCCATGGTCGTTCAAATTGCAAGGTTTGAAGCGGCTCTGGGATTTTTCCTTCTGTAGTGGAGAGCGAAACCGGTCGTGCCCATGTAGCTCAGTTGGTAGAGCACGTCCTTGGTAAGGACGAGGTCACCGGTTCAATCCCGGTCATGGGCTCCAGAGCGAGCGCGCGACCGGCCAGAGAGTAAATTAAAAAGAGACCCAGTTATGGCAAAGGAAGCATTTAAACGCGACAAGCCGCATATTAATGTCGGCACAATCGGACACGTGGACCACGGCAAAACAACGCTGACGGCCGCGATCACCAGCGTACTCGCCAAGAAAGGCATGGCGGAAGTGCGCGCATACGATTCGATCGATAACGCGCCCGAAGAAAAAGAGCGCGGCATTACGATCAACACCGCGCACGTGGAATATCAGAGCGACAAGCGCCACTACGCGCACGTCGATTGCCCCGGTCACGCGGACTACGTCAAGAACATGATCACCGGTGCTGCGCAAATGGACGGTGCGATTCTCGTCGTCAGTGCGGCGGACGGTCCGATGCCACAAACTCGCGAACATATTCTGCTCGCGCGTCAGGTCGGCGTGCCGGCGATCGTCGTTTTTCTGAACAAAGTCGACATGGTCGACGATCCGGAATTGCTCGACCTCGTCGAGATGGAAGTGCGCGATCTGCTCACGCAATACGAATTTCCCGGAGACAAAATTCCAATCGTCAAAGGTAGCGCGCTCAAAGCGCTCAACGGCGACGCCGAGCAGGAGAAACAAATTCTCGCGCTCGTGTCGGCGGTGGATGATTACATCCCCGTGCCGGATCGGCCGATCGATCAACCGTTCCTTATGCCGGTGGAAGACGTGTTCAACATCGAAGGTCGCGGCACCGTTGCGACTGGTCGTGTCGAGCGCGGCGTGCTTAAGAAAATGGAGGAAGTCGAAATCGTCGGCATCAAAGATACGGCGAAGACGACAGCAACGGACATCGAAATGTTCCGCAAGCTTCTCGACGAAGCGCGTGCGGGCGACAATGTCGGCGTGCTCCTGCGCGGAACGAAGAAGGAAGACGTCGAGCGCGGACAAGTCATTGCCAAGCCGGGTACAATTAAACCGCACAAGAAATTCAAAGCGGAGGTTTATGTACTGAGCAAAGAGGAGGGTGGCCGTCACACGCCATTCTTCACCAACTACCGGCCACAATTTTATTTCCGGACCACGGACGTGACCGGCACGGTGAAATTGCCGGACGGCGTTGAGATGGTTATGCCGGGCGACAACGTGGCGGTCGAAGTGGAATTGATCACACCGATCGCGATGGAAAAGACAATCCGCTTCGCTATTCGCGAAGGCGGTAAAACCGTCGGCGCTGGTCGCGTAAGTGAAATTAACGACTAGAGTTCGACTGCGCACCAGAACTTACGCCAGTAGCTCAATTGGTAGAGTTGCGGTCTCCAAAACCGTCGGTTGGGGGTTCGAGTCCCTCCTGGCGTGTTGTTAAAAGAGAAGAAAAATGATCGGCAAAACCAAAAGCTTTCTTAGCGAAGTAAAGGTAGAGCTGCAAAAAGCCTCCTGGCCGTGGGACCCGAAAGAACGCGGCTTCCGTCGCTATAAGGAGCTGACCGATTCCACCCTTGTCGTCCTCATCGCGATGTTGCTCCTGGGCGGTTACGTTGCGCTCTTTGATTTCATCCTCGTGAACGTGGTGCATTACTTCACTCGTTTTCATTAATTATGCCGCAAACCCTCTCCGCAAAAGATCAGTGGTTCGTCGTGCATGTGCTTTCCGGTCAGGAAAACAAAGTGCGCGAAAATATCGAGAAACGCGTCAAGACCGAAGAGATGAGTGACGTAATTTTTGAAGTCCTCGTCCCGACCGAGCGCGTTTCGGAAATCAAAAAGGGAAAGAAAAGCGAGACGACGCGAAAGTTTTTCCCCGGCTACCTCATTGTGAACATGCATTTGCTCGATGAGAACAATCAGCTCGTCGGTCGCACCTGGTATTTCATTCGCGACACGCCCGGTGTGATTGGATTTGCCGGGACGAAAGACAAACCGATCCCGATGCGACAATCGGAAGTCGACAACATGCTCGCGCAAATGAAAGAGCGCGAAGAAAAGGTGAAACCGAAGGTCAGCTTCGAAGTCGGCGAGACGGTCAAGGTTGCAGACGGACCTTTCCAAAATCAGAATGGAATCGTCGAGGAGATCGATCCGGAGCGCGGCAAGCTTCGTGTATCGGTTACGATCTTTGGGCGCGCCACGCCTGTCGAACTGGAATATTGGCAGGTAGAACGCGGCTAAGATCGACAAGTACAAGATCGACAATCAATTTCCCTAACGAACCATGGCAAAAGAAAAAGTAGCAGAAATTAAATTGCAGATTCCGGCCGGACAGGCGAATCCGGCGCCGCCCGTCGGCACCGCGCTCGGACCGCGCGGCGTCAACATCATGGCGTTCTGCAAAGAATTTAACGCCGCCACTCAGAAACAGGCCGGCGACATTCTCCCAGTCGTCATCACTGTCTTCAAAGACAAGAGTTTCACCTTCATCACCAAATCGCCGCCGGCCGCGATCCTGTTGAAGAAGGCGGCCAACATTGCCGCCGGTTCAAAAGAGCCTAACAAAACCAAAGTCGGCAAAGTCACGCGCAAGCAAGTCATGGACATCGTGAAAACGAAGGCCAAGGATTTGAATTCGCGCAACGACGAAGCGGCCTTCAGGATCATTGCCGGCACCGCCCGCCAGATGGGCCTAGAGATCGTCGATTAGACATGCAGCTTTCACGCGTGAATCATTACGCGTGTGAGAGCACGACATCTGTGGGCTACTGATTGCGATGGTTGCAAATCATGCCGAACTATTCACCGCTTTCACAAGTGTCACGGCTATTGCACGCGGTGCTATCCGATCATCTACCGAATCTCTCGTATTGATCGCGGGCTATATCGACGACGACGGTCGCCGCACGGGAGCCTTTCGACGACCGGAATTCGAAAAAACGCTGAGAATGAACTGGAGGAGATTCGCGAACTAGAAGCTCCTGTGAGAAATGGTGCCACCGGAAGCGACATTGAGAACTTATTGATCGCAATCGCGGAGCATGCCCGAGCCAAGCCCGAAAAGTTCGAAGGTGTCCGACATTTCTTCGACGGTTGCCTCGACGCTGAGCAACGTACCCGGACGTATCACATCATAGCTCAACTCGCGGAAAATCTGCCCGGCCGTCGATTTGTGCAGTCGAGTTTCGTGCTTAAACAACGTCAGGCCCGAGAAAACGCGGAATTTGATGCTCGGCTGCGAGCGGCCGAAGAAAAGCCGTAGTTGGCCTCGCTGACGATTGCGAAGAAAAATAAGTCGACAAAGCAAACTCAGGCGACTAAGTTCACTTAGATGACTAAGACCTTTCCCGTTCAGCTGCCGGAAGAGCTTCATCGAGAATTGAAACATGCCTCGATCGATGATGGAATGTCGCTGCACGATTGGATCGTCAAGACTTTGCAGGAACGCGTCAAGAATGGCGCGCCAAGAAGAAAGGGCCCCCGAAACAATGTCCGCGCCCAGCGCAACTCCAGTTAAACCGAAAAAGACAAGCCGTGTCGCGCGCGGGATCGCGACGAATGACCTCGTCTTTTCCGCGTTCACTGGAACTAACGACGAAGTGTTCCCGAACGTGCTGAAGTTATACGTGCCGAGAGGCTCGAAGATTGCGGACGTAACATTTGGACAAGGCGTCTTCTGGAAGAAAGTCGAGAAGGGCGCGTACAAAGTTCGACCATCGGACATTAAGCTGGGGATCGACTGTCGCGCGTTACCGTACGAGAACGCTTCGTTCGACTGTGTTGTTTTTGATCCTCCTTACATGCACACCCCCGGGGGTACGGCACACCAGAATCATCAGAACTTCGAACTGTATTACGTCAATAACGGCGCTTCGACTTCGGAGAAAAAGTATCACGAAGCTGTTCTCGATCTTTATTTTCGCGGTGCAAGGGAAGCCCACCGAGTACTTCGCGCTGGCGGAGTTCTGATTGCCAAATGTCAGGATGAAGTTTGCGCGAACAAGCAGCGACTCACACATGTCGAGATCATAAATGAGCTGAGTGACATCGGGTTTGTCGTGGAAGATCTGTTCGTTCTTGTGCGGCGCAACAAACCCGGCGTCAGCCGAATTCTAAAGCAAGTGCACGCGCGGAAAAACCATTCCTATTTTCTGGTATTCCGAAAGCCTACGCCGACAACGTATCGGCCTCGAAAAAGAAGTGACCAAACGACTTTACGACTATTGGAGGAAACACGTCGTTCAACTTCTCGTAAGTAGTCGGGACGTCGAGATAGTAAATTCGTTTTAGTTGCGCGATGTGCATCTGGTAGATGCGCCATTGCTCCGGCAGACAAATCTCAATCACTTCTCGCTTAACTGCATCGGTCTTCGTTTCGGCGAGGATTACCGGCGTGCCAAGAAATCTACCGGTGCCGAAGACACCATCGAGAACGCGCTGATGTGCCCAGACCTGGATGACACGTTCTCGGGTTGAAGCTTTAATCGGCAGATGAAATTTTGGGCGATCCTTACCGAGATTGAAAATGAAGTCGGTTGGCAGCTGCGTATCCATATCCAAGTTCAGCACTTGGATGCGCGTCGTCGGATTGACGCGAAGGCGCCAAGCGAACAAATGACTGATCAAATATTCGAGGAATGTTCCCGGCGTTTTCTGATCGCGCTGTTTCGTCAAATCGATGTAACAGCAAAAGCTGATTGCAACTGTATAAATCAGGTTCGTGAGCTTCTCTGGCGTGAAGCGGCTTAGATCGCGCTTCACCGCGGCCGTAGCGAACGTTTTCCACTGGCGGTCATCTGGTACGAACTGCTTCGCGTTGACCGCTCGCGAAAAGCGATCTCCAAGCCGGAATGCGAAATATTCCTTTCCTGGAATTCGCGAGTGAAGCGGTTCGCGATCCGCGTTTGCGAGAAAACTCAGGCAAGCCTCGTAAATTTCACCGATGCGCTTCCGGTTATCTGCACCGCCGATGTCCGCAGAAAATGATTTCTGAATGGCGGCGTAAGCTTTAAGCGGGACATCCGACATGTCGTGAATATTGCGTTAACGATAGTTGAGTCGCGCAGTTTTCACCGAGATGCAAGATCACGCACTTTGTCGCGCTCGCCCAGATACTCCCACCGCTGCAACACGATCGGGACGTTGCCGTTTTTCCAAACAAAATCGTGGAAGGCGCGGAGGCTAAATTTCTCTCCCTGCTGCATTCGCGCTTCGGCAAGAAAATTTGTGATTTGCAGTTTACCGATCTGATACGTGATCGCCTGGCCCGGACCGGTGGAGAAAGCGATTGCTTCCTGGCGCGCGGTGGCTGAGTCCATCGGGACTTTTTGCTCGAGATATTTCGCAGCCTGGTCGAGCGTGAATTCGCCGAGCGCGAGTTTCACGTCCACTTCCACGCGCAGTGCACGCAGACGCATGAAATTATAAATGATCTCGCGCGTGTGCGGACTGTCATCGAACAATCCGGCCTGCAACATCATTTCCTCGGCATAGAAGCCGATTCCTTCGTTCGCACCCGAATCGTAATAATGACGACGGATCGTGTCTTCGTGTTTCCAGGAAAGACAAAGTTGAAAATAGTGACCTGGAATTCCTTCGTGCACGGTGATCGGTCGCGGATCCTGCGCGGTCGCGCGCCAGAAATAACCGAGATTGGGTGAGGGCGGATCGAGATAGCGGATGCAGTCTTCTTTTAAACGCGACGGCGAAGTGAAGTCGTCCAATTCCCCGAATCCTTCGAGCGCGTGTAAATACCCGGGCATCGGCCGAAACGTGTAGTGTTGCACCCAATCGGGAACGGTGAGTATGCCGTGTTGGTCAAGAAACTTGCGAATCTCCGATTCCTTTGCCGCGGTGTCTTTTATCCAGCCGTCAGTATCTTTTACCAATGAAAGTGGAGGGACGTTGCGATTGCGCTCTTTCTCGTAGGTCTCGAATGCAACCGCGCGATTCCATTCTTGTCGGCCCATCGCCAAAATTTCTTCTGGAGACCAGGGATAGAGTGCGACGTTTTTGAGAAAGAAGATGTAAGCATCGCGGCCGAGTGCGGTTTCGTTAGGCAGCGACGGCAACCACTCCTGCAATTTTTGCCGAAAGTGTTCGAGCGCGTCCGAGGCGCGATCTGTCGCTCCGTTTAACTCGTCTTGCTTCAGCGTTGTCGATCTGATCAACGCGCTCGCCATTTCACGCAGACGTGGTCGGATATTTTCAAGCGCTTGAATTGCAACACTGGCAAACGGCGACGGCGGCCTAACGAGGTTCGCTTCGCCTTCCTGCAAAATAGCCGGAATATTTTTGATGCGCGCGACGATCTCGCGGCTACGTCCTTCGTCGTAGGGCGCCGGAATAGTCAATACTTCGACTAATGGCGTGACCGTCTGCTCAATGTAAAAGTTGGGATCGCGTCTCCACCGTGGATTGATGTCGAGTTCCCAGCGCACCCGGGACAAAGCGGAACCGATCAGCCGATAATCAACTTGTTTCGGAATCGGCCATCGGCTGCTCTCGATTTTTTTCCATCGCGCTTCAAACTCAGCCAACTCCACGTGGTATTTGTCGATGCTGGCTCGCGACCAATCGCGCATCCCGCCCGGGCGCTCGATTCGGTTTACATCGTCCGCGGTGAATGGCGCGTATTTCGCGCGCCAGGTCCAGAAATCCGCAGCTAGTATCTCCAAATCGCGGTTACTCGTATCGGCAGCCGCGGACGTTTGGCAATTTGCGCTGGAAATTAATGCAACTGTAAACAGAATTGATGCGATCGGTTTGTTTTTCACGGATACGGTTTTCAGACACCGTGCACAAATCTATGTGTGCTTTACAACTCGGAAATTTACAGACGGCGATGTAGCCTTAGGCCCGTGCTAATTTCGCTTAACGTATGGTTGGTTCGGTCCAGATGATAAAACGCGCCAGTCACGTCGGCGACAAAGGCGAGGGTCTTGTTTTAGTCATCGTTATGCTCGCCATCCTCGGCGGGGCCGGCTGGTATCTTTACTCCAGTCGCCACAATTCCGAAAAAGAAGGCTGGGCTTACGCGCGCGAAATAGCGGAGCACATTGCCTTACAAAGGGACGCGCGTTTCATCGATCTAAATCTTTCCTCTCGAGCGGAGGTCGAAATGCCACCTTCCTTCCGCGAACGAATCCTGACGCACCTTGGAGAGTTAGGTGCTCCTAACAAACGAATCAACATCACCGGCAAGGTTACTTTCAGCTCTTACTTCTTTGAGCCGCATGGCTCCTTCCGCGCTGAAATCAACTTTCCCGCGCGACCCGTCTACTTGGATATCTCGATCTCTCCCAGCCGTGGACCCTGGCAGATTGACGCGCTCAACCTGACTTGGAACCCAGCGTTTTGAAGCAGCTCCTCAAGCCCGAGTTTTTTTATTCGGGCGCGGTCTTCTTCGTTTCGCTTCTGCTATATACTTTCACGCTGGCGCCGACCGTTACGCTCGTAGATAGCGGCGAATTAATTGTCGCAGCGCATTTTCTCGGCGTGCCGCATCCGCCAGGTTTTCCGCTTTACATGGTCCTAACCCACTTAGCGTCGCTTGTTCCCATTGGAAACATCGCGCAGCGGATCCACTTCGCTTCAGCGCTTTTCGCCGCGCTGGCCGCGGCGCTTATTACGCTGGTGATTGCAGAGTTTTTTAAAACTCGTGTCTGCGTTGAGGGCCAGCGAAAGCTAAAAAAGAAAAGAGGAGCTCAAACGAAGCGGCTGCCTCCTGCCGTTAATTCTTCCTTCATAACTCTTCTTCCTGCATTTGCCGCCGGCTTGCTCATGGCCTTTTCGCGGACGCTGTGGTCTTACGCGACGATCGCTGAAGTATATACGCTCAACGCGCTACTCATCGCAGTTATCTTTTGGCTCATGATTAACTGGCGTCGAAGGATAATGGACACTGACAGAAGGACTGCTTCAAAGCGACCTCCTATCATCCGTGACCATGACTGGTTGCTTTACCTCGCGGCGGGAGTCTTCGGACTGGCGCTGGGTGTTCATCATGTGACGGTCGCATTGATGTTGCCTGCACTAGCGCTGCTTGTTTGGACAACACAAGGTCCGCAATTTTTCGTAAGTAGGCGGTTTTTGTACGCTGCGGTTTTATCATTCGCGGCGCTGATTGCTGTTTATAGCTACCTGCCGATTTCTGCTTCCCGGGCGCCAATAATAAACTGGGGTGACCCGCATTCGCTCCAGGCGATTTGGGCGCATATCACGGGCAAACAATACCAGGTGTTCTTATCGTTCGACGCAAAGGTAGCCGGGAACCAACTAATCGAATTCGGCAAGCTCCTTCTTCGTGAGTTTGGCCCGTGGTGGTTCCCGGTAGCGCTGGGCCTGGCCATTGTCGGTTTCGCGGATCTACTTAAACGGGATAGAGCGACCTTCTGGTTTCTTGCTTTGATAGTAATAAGCGACGTCGCCTATGGTGTCAGTTACTTTATTGCAGAAGACAAGGACGCGTATTATCTGCCAGCCTTTATCGCGTTGGCTATCGCCAGCGCTTTCGGTTTACGGACGTTGCTCAGCCTGCGTTTCGTTAAACGAGAATCGCCAATTGCGCTGTCCCTAGTGACAGCAGTTCTCATTTTGCTCGCGCCCGGAGCTGCGCTTGCATCTAACTGGCCTTTTGATAATCGCCGCCACTATTTTATAGCCCATGATTACGTGGAAAATATCCTCGGGTCGATGGAGCGCGGTGGTCTGTTACTGACGCTAGACTGGCAGGTCGCTTCTCCCATGCTTTACGCCCGTGAAATCGAACACCTGCGTCCTGATGTAAAGGTTGTGGATATTAACCTGCTTAGACGTTTGTGGTACTTTGATTATCTCAACCGCGCCTATCCTGACTTGATTGAGCGATCGCATGACAAAGTGAACAGCTTTGTCGCGGAGCTAAGACAATGGAATAACGATCCGAAATCCTACGCCAATGACACGAATCTTACGCAGAGGATCGCATCGAAATTCCAAAATATGATTGTCTCTTTCGTAACGAAGGAAAACGAAGTCGCGCCTGCTTATGTTACTAATGACATTCTGTTTCAAACAGAACCGGAAGAGAAGGAACTAGCTCAGTGGCTGAGCAAGCAATACCAGCTTGTGCCGCATGGTCTTATCTTCAAGCTGGAGAAAGATCGAGGTTTTCGCGATCCGGGTCCGCTTTCTTTGCAAACGCGCGGGCTCGCTGACGGAACAGTGAAGTTTGAACCGGACGATGTAGTGAGCCTCAAGCTATTGCCAGTTTACAAAACCATGCTCGTCAATCGCGGACGTTACTTTTCCTTTTTCAATCAGCCTGAGCGTGCAATTGAAAGTTTTACTAACGCGCTTGCCCTCGATCCGAAGCTCGAGTTGGCTCGGGAAGGGTTAAGCGAAAGCTTGGAGAAGATGCGGAAGCCGAACGGCTCTTCGCCCTGAAGAATACACTAGCATTTCCGCCTCTCGGTTAGTCGACGCCTTCAACCACGATCATTTTGCTCCTCGCCGTGCGGTGCCGCATCTTGCGCGGTTCCCGATATTCTTCGCAGTTCAGCCATTCCTTTGCCCGCGCCACGCTCTCGAATTGCAAAATAACGATGCGCTTTGGGTTCCAGTCGCCTTCCAGCGCTTCAGCCGCGCCACCGCGCACGATATATCTGCCGCCATACTTCTCTACCGTCGCTCCCGCTAACTTCTTGTATTCCTCGTAACCAATTGGATCGGTGATATCGATTTCGACAATAATATATCCTGCCATGTCTTCACTGTAGCGGCGGTCTCCGACCGTCGCATTCGTTTTCCCGAACTCGATTCCTCCCAACAAGCAGAAAAGTCGCTGGCGCGAATACGTGGCCTGCTATAAAAGAACTAACAATGTCCGCGACGCTCCAGCCTGTCCGCCCCATCGAATTGAGCGAAATACGGGAAGCGCGTGAACGCATTGCTGGTACGATTATTCGCACGCCGCTTATTCGCCTGGAGATCGGTCCCGATTACCCTGACATTCGTCTCAAGCTCGAAAACCTGCAGCCGATTAATGCCTACAAACTGCGCGGCGCCGCCAACGCCGTCGCGATGCTCTCTGAGGCAGAACGGAAGAAGGGCGTGTGGACGATAAGCGCAGGTAATGCCGGACAAGGTGTAGCTTATGCCGCGCGCAAGGCTGGTGTGCCGTCCACTGTTGTGGTTATCGAGACTGCGCCCAAATCCAAAATCGAGCGAATGCGCGCCCTCGGCGCGAAGCTAATCCCCGTGCCCTTTGAGGTCGCTTGGAAAGCTCTCGAAGATCGTTCCTTTCCCGGAATCGAAGCAACCTTTGTCCATCCCTTCGACGACCACAATTTTATCACCGGACATGCAACGATGGGCCTCGAAATCCTGGAAGACGCTCCCGAAACGGAAGCAGTCATTGCTAGCATTGGAGGCGGCGGTCTTATCTCCGGTGTAGCTGCCGGCATCAAAGCTCTAAGGCCTGAGATCAAAGTATGGGGCGCGGAACCGGAGACCGCCGCGCCTGCAGCCTTATCCTTTGCGAAAGGTTCGCCGCAAGTCTTCAAGGACTGGCAGTATTCGTTCGTCGATGGTGCCGGCGGTCAAAGCATCTTCCCGCGCATGTGGGAACGAATGGAGCCATTGGTCGATGGCTATATTGTCGTGAGTCTCGACGAGACAAAAAGAGCAATGCGACTCATGGCGGAGAAGGTGCGCATTATTTCTGAAGGCGCGGGAGCTTTACCGCTTGCGGCAGCGCTGACTGGGAAAGCTGGCAAAGGACCGATCGTCGCAGTCGTCTCGGGTGGTAACATCGATCTGGCAAAGTTCAGTGAATTGATTGCCGGTTAGTTAACTATCATTCCGAGCGAAGCGAGGAACCCCTCATTCCAGCACGCGTCACTCGAATTACGAACTGTGCAATTCAGATCTCGATTATCCACTCCCCATTCATGAGGTCGCAAGGTTAGTTTGCGAGGTCCTTCGCTACGCTCGGGATGATCAGTCTTTTTTTGCCTAACGAGAAATATCTAATGCTTTAAGCCAGAGGCGGAACGATTTTGTCGATCTCGGCCATGTGCTCTGCCGTTAGTTTCCAACCGGTGGCTTCACTGACGTTTATCTTTACCTGTTCGGGCTTGCTTGCGCCGGCGATGACCGAAGCAACAGGCTTGTGCGCGAGTAACCAGCCGAACGCCAGCTCGAGAATGGTGTGGTTATGAGATTGCGCGAAGTCGATTAGCCTTTCCACGATGTCGAGGTTCTTTCGCGTCACGACCTTTGGGCCAAACCCGTCACTTGCTCTGCTCCCTTCGGGCGGTCGCTGTCCTTTGCGATATTTGCCGGTAAGCAGGCCGCTCGCGAGCGGGAAATAGGGCAGAAACGCAATCCCGGCGTGCTCGCAATCAATCAAAATATCCTTCTCCGGTTCGCGGTGAAAGAGGCTGAACTCGTTTTGGACGCTAACGAAATGCGCGCCGTTCATCGCCGCGACTTCTGCTTCCCGCAGTTGTGCGACGCTGAAATTGGAACAACCGATCTCGCGAACTTTGCCCGCACGCACTGCTTCGTTGAGCGCGTAGAGAGTCTCGCCAATTTGCGTCTCCGGATCCGGTTGATGTAGTTGATAAAGATCGATCCAATCGGTGCCGAGCCGATGCAGACTCGCATCCAATGCTTCCATCACATATTTCGGCTTCGCGCCTTTTCGCTTCTTGTCCATTTCCATCCCGAACTTCGTCGCGACAAAAATTTGATCACGACGCGAGCCGAGAGCACGGCCAAGAAATTCTTCACTTTGTCCCTTACCGTAAATATCGGCCGTATCGAAGAAATTGATGCCCGCATCAAGCGCGGCATCGACGACTTTTTTTGTGGCGCTGGCGTCGATGCGCCAACCGAAATTATTGCAACCCAATCCCAAGACCGTGACGTCGAGCGAACCGATCTTGCGTTTCTCCATTATCTCAGTGTTGTCCGATTCTGAAGATTTTTCCATCAACGAATGACCTGTGGCAATTGACTGAGCGTCGTTGCGCTGGGCTGGCATAACGAGAGTCTTTCGCTGCTTCGATGTGGTCTGGATGTAGCAGATTTTCTTCTGCGGCCTTCGCCGCACAGTCTTCAGCTGCCGCCGTCACGGCGGCAGAATGGGAGTTAATATTCAGGCTTCTGCCGCTGAAGACAGCGCCAGCTACAACTGCCCGCCTGAAATGACAGAGCGCAAGTCACGCGTAAGATCGGAGCGATGGAGACAACGGCTGCGATCTTATTGCGCAAGCGAAAGCTGAGCGACACGAGTCTGATTGTATCGTGGTGCACAGAGTCGTTAGGCTGTGTCCAGACGGTGGCCAAAGGCGCGCGCCGCGCCAGGAGTCCGTTTGCCGGCAAGCTCGATCTGTTTTTCGAGGCGGAGATTCAAATCGCGCGCAGCCGTAAATCCAATCTGCATACGTTGACGGAAATCGCGCTGCGCAATCCTTTCGGTGGAATCCGGAAGCATCATCTTCGCACCCAGACCGCGGCCTACTTCGTGGAGTTAATTGAGATCTGCACCGAATCCGATCATCACGAGCCGGAACTTTTTGCGCTCTTGCGCCGAGCATTTGGCTACCTCAACGAAAACGACCCGACGGCGAGAGCTGTCGCGCATTTCGAGACAGAGCTCGCGCAAATCACCGGCGTGCACGATGCAAGGATGCTGAAGAATGATCCCGCCTTTGCACTTGGAAATCTATTTGGTCGCTTACCGCTATCGCGCACACCGCTTCTGAAAGCGTTAAAATCAAGGGCGGGTCACAAAGTATAAGTGGCCCACATCTGTCATCCTGAGCGTAGCGAAGGACCTCACGAAATCAAAGCTCGTGGGATTCCTCGCTTTGCTCGGAATGACCAAAGGACAGGGCAGAGTTGCAATTAATGCGTTGACCTTGACGATGGCGAAGAGAAAGTCGCTCCGATGAACGGGATTCGAATTTTGTCTTTGATACTGGCTTGTGTCGCGCCGATCGCTACGACTTCGGCCAGCGACACCTTTCAGATCGATCCAACTCATTCGCGAATCGGTTTCAAAGTGCACCAGGCCGTCACCACGGTGACTGGTCGCTTTAAACAATTTGGCGGCACGATCGAAGTCGATCGTGAGCATCCGGAGAAATCATCCGTGACCGCGACGATTCAGGTGAAGAGCATCGATACCGGCATTGCAAAGCGCGATGCGCATTTAAGCGGTCCGGAATTTTTCAATGCACCAAAATTTCCGGAAATCACATTCAAAAGCCGGAGCGTAAAGCAGACAGGTCCCGATGCAGGCGATATCCTCGGTGACTTCACCATGCATGGCGTGACCAGGCCAATCACCCTGCACGTGAAATTGCTCACGAAGAACGGAGAACAAACAACGCGCTGGCAGGTGACGACTGAGCCGTTAAGTCGTCGCGAATTTGGAACGCAATTCGGTAAGACGCTTGAGGGCGTTTCGATGATCAGCGACAAAGTTGGAGTCGATATCGAAATCGTCGCGAGCGCTGCGCACTAGGGCCGATCGCAAAGTTCTCGAGACCGAACCATTTTTCTCGCGACAAGGAAAATGGCGATCAGCGGTATCGTCGTAATAGCCGAGCTGACGATTAAGAAGGGCAGACTTGTCACGACGTGAAGCGCTTGCCCTTGAAGATATTCCAACCCTCGTGCGAGAAGTTCGCCGACAGTCGCCATCAAAAGAAGAATAGCGAGAAGCAACATCGTCCCTCTGACAAGTGGCAGCACGACATGCCAGTAAATCCGGAATTGTCCACATCCGTCCAGACGCGCCGCATCCATTCGATCGCGTGAAGTGTCTTTGAGCGCATAGATCAGCAGAATGATGCTGAATGCGGAGACCATCCAATCGGCGAACCAAACCCAGTAGAGCACCGCGTTCGTCTCAAAGACATATGTCTTGATTAGTTGTGAAACGATCCATGCTTGGGAGCAGAGGATGATGGCGAACAAGACCAGCGCTGTTCCGCGCCCGTTCCAGTACATTCGCGCCAATGCGTAGGCCAGGAAAGAATAGGCGAGAAGAGCGCAAATAAGATTCACGCCGGCAACCGTTGTCCAGATCACGATCTCGAATAATATGCTTGCGGCTTATGGGCAACCTGCAAACGACCGGGCTTTTGTTGGGATGGCTCGGCATGGGGTGCTGGGGCGTCTGTTTCTGGTGGATGCATCGGCTTTCTTCACGGCAGGAAACGATGTTGAAGGAACTGCACGAGATGACCACGCGCATCGAACGGTTGTCCCAAGCCGAGCATGACATGATTCGGCAGGTGCACCCAGCCGTCGGTGAGATAAAGGAATCTGTGAAAGACGTGGCCGCGGCTGTTTCCGAAAATCCATCCACACAGAAATCCAAATAGTGGAATTCATCCCGCTTGGAGATTCGGCGTTGCTAATTCGTCTGGGCGATGATCTGGAGAAATTGGCGCCGCGATCTTTCGAAAACATACTCGGTGCGCTGCAGCGATTGGAAGCCGCACAAATTTCAGGCGTGGTCGATCTCACTTTGTCCTATGCAACAATTGCCGTGTTCTTCGATCCGGGGCGGGTCGTTGAAGCGGGTGCGCCGGTTGGGAACCTAGTCGATTGGTTAACAGCGAAAATTCAAGGCGCGTTGCAGAAGGGCTCAAAACGAAAACAAAAAAAGATCGAATCACGCCTGGTTGAAATACCTGTTTGCTATGAACAGGAGTTTGGTCTCGATCTCGATGAAGTCGCGCAACGTGCCGCCATCTCGATCAAAGAATTAATACAGCTTCACACCGCGCCCGAGTACCGCGTGGCGTGTGTAGGCTTCACGCCTGGCTTTGGCTTCTTGAGTGGACTTGATCAGAAGCTCGCGACGCCGCGACGTGAAGCGCCGCGCACAGCAGTGCCGGCAGGTTCAGTCGCAATTGGAGGGATCCAGACTGGAGTCTATCCGATCCGTTCCCCGGGCGGCTGGAACGTCATCGGCCGTACGGCACTGCGAATGTTTGACCTGCAGCGCGATCCCCCGGCGCTGCTGAGCGCCGGCGATCGCGTTCGTTTTCACTCGATCACCCGCGCAGAGTTCGACTCGTTAGGCAAATGATTACGCAAATTCTCCGGGCCGGACCGCTGGCGAGTGTGCAGGATCCCGGGCGTTTTGGTCATCGCAGGATTGGCGTCGGAAGCGGCGGCGCCTTGGATCCGTTTGCTGCGCGCGTGGCAAATCTGCTTGTCAGTAACGACGTCACGGCGGCGCTAATCGAAGTGACGCTCGGCAATTTTCGAATTCGATTCACCGACGAGCGCGTGATTGCGTGGTGCGGCGGTGCGTTCCCAGTGCAGATCGGTCAGGACAAGATTTCGGCTGGCCACGCTTTTCTCGTTCGCGCTGGTGACGAGCTCGTGACCGGTGCGCCCCAAATCGGCTGTCGCATGTGGCTTGCGATTTCGGGTGGCATCGATGTTCCGTTTGTACTCGGAAGTCGATCGACGGATATGCGTGCTGCATTCGGCGGTTTCAATGGTCGCGCATTACACGACGGAGACGATCTGCCGCTGGGCGAGGTGACGGCGCCAGCGCGTGCTCACATGAAGACAATGCGCGAGAAGCGTCTGTCGAGTTGGAGTGCGCCACGCGAATGGATTAGCACGGCCACGCGTTACCCAAAACTCCGCCTTACTCGCGGCGCTGATTGGGACCGCTTCAATACTTCCACGCAAGAAGCCTTAATGAGCGGAAAATTCACCGTTACACCGGAAGTCGATCGGATGGGCGTTCGTCTCGATGGTCCGGAACTGAAACGAATTGAGGCGAGTGATCTTTTGTCGGAGGCCGTTGTGCCCGGAACCATTCAAGTGCCGCCCAGTGGAAAACCGATCCTCTTGTCTGGGGATTGCCAAACCATCGGCGGTTATCCCAAGATCGCGCACGTGATCACAGTTGACCTGCCGATCGTGGCGCAACTTCGCACCGGCGATGAAGTTCGGTTTCAAGAAACATCGATAAGCGAAGCGCATTCGCTTTTGCTCCAGCGCGAACGTGATCTCGATCGGTTTCGAATCGGCCTTGATCTCAAAACTTCATGAGCCTCTGTGTCGATCTCAACGCAGACCTGGGGGAGGGGGCCGGTCACGATGAAGACATTCTCGAATTCGTCAGTTCGGCCAGCATCGCCTGTGGATTTCATGCCGGCGACCCGACATTGATTTCTGCGTCAATCCGCGCGGCGCACGAACTCGAAGTTGCGGTCGGTGCACATCCAAGTTTTCCTGATCGAGCCAACTTCGGCCGCACCGAGATGGCATTGCCATTAGACGAAATTTCGTCGGTCGTGATGTACCAGCTCGGCGCGTTTCAAGCGCTCGCGCGCGCGGCTGGGACGGAGATGAACCACGTGAAGGCGCATGGCGCTCTTTATAATATGGCGGCGCGCGATCGTTCGCTTGCGGAGGTGATTGTTAACGCTGTCATCGCGCTCGATCCGAAGTTGATCTTGTTCGTTCCGCCCGGAAGTGTTTTCGAGCGCGTCGCCAAAGAACGGGGATTGCAGACCGCGCGCGAAGTTTTCGCGGATCGCAATTACATGCCGGATGGTTCACTCGTCTCGCGCTCGTCGCCGGATGCGTTTGTGCGTGATCCAGTCGAGGCGGCAGAACGCGTTATTCGGATGTTAAAGGAACAGAAGGTGCGCGCGATCGACGGCGCTGATGTTTCAGTCGCTGCCGAAACCATTTGCGTGCACGGCGACAATCCGGAAGCCGTGGAATTTGTGCAAAAATTGCGTGCGCGTCTGACCTCTGAAGAAGTCATGATCGCAGCCCCGGGACGCTCATGAACGAGCGTCGTGAAGAAGCGCAGCTCGTCCAGGGCCTCGGGTTGCTCGATGCCACAATGATCGTGGTTGGCTCGATGGTCGGGTCCGGAATTTTCATCGTCTCGGCAGAATCGTCGCGTTTGATCGGCGCACCGGGTTGGCTGTTGATGACGTGGATCATCGCGGGCGTGCTTACCATTACGGGCGCACTTTGTTGCGCGGAATTGGCGGCGATGATGCCGCGCGCTGGCGGACCTTATGTTTTTCTTCGCGAGGCTTACGGCCCATCAGTTGGATTTCTTTATGGCTGGGCGGTATTTCTCGTCATCCAAACAGGAACGATTGCGGCCGTTGCGGTGGCTTTCGCAAAGTTTCTTGGTGTTCTCGCGCCGGCAATCGCAACCGAGAATTATCTTATCGCACCAATCCGAGTCGGGACCGGATATGCCCTGAGCCTTTCCACCGAACAACTCGTCGCCGTGCTGCTGATTTTGTTATTGAGCTGGACAAACACGCGGGGTCTCGAGCTCGGAAAACTCGTCCAGAATGTTTTCACCTTTGCTAAAACCGCTGCACTGCTCGCGTTGATCGTAATTGGTCTTTCGTTAGGCTGGAAACCCGCTTGCGCTGCGCTTTCGGCTGATTGGTGGAATCCGCGAGCGAATGGCTGGAACCCGCAGATCGCGCAGCCTGGTCTCGCACTCGCGGGCGCCCTCGCCATCGCAGTTCTTCTCGGCAAAGCGATGGTCGGCCCGCTCTTCGCTCAATCGGCCTGGAACAATGTGACCTTTACCGGAAGCGAAGTGCGCGATCCGGGAAAAAATCTGCCACGCGCGCTGCTCGCCGGCTGCGCCATTGTCGTCACGCTATACGTGCTCGCGAATGTGGCCTATCTCGCGACGCTCTCATTCCCACAAATCCAAAACGCGCCGCAAAATCGCGTAGCCGTGGCCGCCATGCGTGCAGTCCTTGGTGCACCCGGAACAATCGCGATGGCAGTTGCCATCATGATTTCAACTTTTGGTTGTAACAACGGTCTCATCCTGGCCGGCGCGCGCGTGTATTATGCGATGGCGCGTGATGCACTTTTTTTCCGCGGCGCGTCCACAACGAACAAACATCACGCTCCTGCGATCGCGCTTGCAACTCAAGGCGTCTGGGCCGCGTTTCTCACTCTGCCGCGCACCGTCGTCACCAATCCAACGACCGGCTCGACGTCCTTTGGAAATGTCTACACGCAACTGCTCGAGTACATCGTCTCCGCTGATCTGGTCTTTTATGTGCTGATGGTCGGCGCGGTCATCGTGCTGCGAAGAAAGGTGCCGGCGGCCGAACGTCCGTATCGCACATGGGGTTATCCCATTGTGCCGCTAATTTACATCGCGATCGCTGGATTGTTAATCATCGATCTCGCGTGGCTCGCGCCGACAACGTCAGGAATAGGCGTGTTGATAGTGCTCACCGGTATTCCTGTCTATCTGGCGTGGCGCAAAAAAAATCTGGGTAGGGCGGATGTCTCGTCCGCCTAACGGAGCGTCACGCTCCGTTTCCAATGATTAACGTTACGAGCGAGACGCTCGCAACCACGGGCGGGACACCCGCGCTACCCAGACGTGGATCGCTTCGCTTTCTGAGCAAGTAAAACGTCGCGACCGACAAGATAAAGCAGAACGCAGAGTGCGACGAAGGGAATCATAGCCAGCCAATCGGAGGACGGGCCTTCGAAGAACGGATTGTGCGCGGTCGCCCATTTCTCGAAAGCGTCGAGCCGGTCTTTCATCGGGATAGCGAAGAAGGCAAAGACGACACCCGCTAGCGTGCCGCCAGCGATATAGCCGGAGGAAAGCAAGACGCCGTTGCTCTTGTCGCCTTCCGCGACCAACTCATCTTCAATCAGAGCACCGCTGGCATGTTTTCGGCGCGTGTATTTGTCGACAAGCCAGCGCACCATCCCGCCCATGTAGACCGGCGCCGAGGTGGAGATTGGCAAATAAACACCGACCGCGAAAGCGAGCGCGGAAACTCCGCAAAGTTCGAGCACGATCGCGATAAAAACGCCTAACAAGACCAAGCCCCACGGCAATTGTCCGCCCAGGATTCCTTTGATGATGTAGGAAACGAGCGTCGCTTTCGGCGCGGTGAATTTCTGCACGCTCGAGCCGTCGGGGCGTTTGTCGTAGATGCCGTTGATCCCGGGATCGGCGAGATAAACCGGCGCGCCGTCGTTGTTCACGAGGTAACGACCGGCGGGCCCGTTATCGGTGTTCGTTTTGTGGTAGACGAAATACTCGTTAGGATCGGCGCCCGCTTGCGCGCCGGATAAACGCTCGCGTTTTGGCTGGCCGTTGCTGTCTTTCAGGTAATCGGCCGAATTGGCATGGAAGCTCGACGGGAAAGCGAAATCCTTGTTGCCGGCGACGGGAACGTAAACGGTGCCGGATTGATTCAGCTTCAGCAGGATCGGACCGAGGATAATGCAGGACGCGAGCGTGCCGATCAGGATCGCGATCTGTTGAGACTTCGGCGTCGAGCCGACGAGGAAACCGGTCTTCAGATCCTGCGAAATTGTTCCGCCGTTCGACGACGCGATGCAGACGATACCGCCGATCGAGAGCGCGGTGACAAAGTAAGGCGGCGCCGTCCAACCGATGATGAGGAAAATGAGACACGTCAGCAACAGTGTCGCGATCATCATGCCTGAGGTCGGACAGGATGATGAGCCGACTTCGCCGGTAAGGCGCGATGAAACGGTCACGAAGAGGAAACCAAAGGCGATGATGAGAACCGCGCCTAACAAGTTAAATCGCAAATTCAATTGCGGCGCGATCATGATAACGATGAGCAAGGCGATGATCCCGCCGATCACCCATTTCATCGAGAGGTCCTGATCCGTGCGCGGCACGTCTTCGCGGGCGACACCGGAACTGCGCAGGTCTGCGAGTCCGCCTTTCAATCCGTGCCAGATGAGCGGCAGCGAACGGAAGAGACTGATGATACCGGCCGCGGCGACTGCACCGGCGCCGATGTAAAGAATGTAACCCTTCTGGATTTGGGCGACGGACATGTCCGCAATGGTGTGCGCAGTTCCCGGTGCGAGCGGTAGTGTTCCGGCGGAGCCGAAATATTTGATCGCCGGAATGAGCACGAGATACGACAAGACACCTCCGCCCATCATGAGCGAGGCGATGCGTGGACCGATGATGTAGCCGACACCGAGCAGCGCGGGATTGTTCTCGAGCGAAATGGACGCGCCTTCGAATGGCTTTCCAAAGACTTTCTCGGGCACTTCCTTCATAATTTTGAAAATCTGCTGCAGGCCGTAGTAGATGAAGCCGATCGCGAAGCCGCCGATGATGATTTTACCGTCGCTGACCGCTTCGTCCGCTGCGGCGCGCGCCACTGCATCACCGGCATGCGCGGCATCGCGCGATTCAGGCGACGCCGCGGCCTTCAACACTTCCGCGCACGCGGTTCCCTCGGGGTACTTTAAGTAACCGTGCTGCTGCACGATGAGTGCACGGCGCAGCGGAATCATCATCAGGATTCCAATCAGTCCGCCAAGAATCGCGACCAGCATGACACGCGTGATTTCGAGATCGAACCCGAGAATCATAATCGCGGGCATGGTCACGCCGAGACCGAAGGCGATTGATTCGCCGGCCGAGCCCGCGGTCTGCACGATGTTGTTCTCGAGCACAGTCGAGTCGCGCAGACCCAGCTTGGAAAGGACGCGGAAGATCGTGATCGAGATCACGGCGACCGGAATCGACGCACTCACCGTCAGTCCGACTTTGAGCACGAGATAAAGCGATGACGCGCCGAAGACCATCCCGAGCAGCGTGCCGATGATGAGGGGCAACGGCGTCAGCTCGCGCAGCCGCGCGTGCGGCGGAATGAAAGGACGGAAGCTGGCGAGGATCGGGTTCACCGGTTGCAAACCAACAATGTCCGGGAACTCGTTAGGCGGATTAACCGGTCGCGATGTGGGCATGGCGGCGGCCTAACGAGTGGCGTGTATCACCTGCAGCGTGAGTAATGGGCTGGGGAGCGCACGCGCCCTCGCGTGCTGGTTTTGGCGCCCTCGCCAAAACGCACTTTGTCTCCGCCGGGCAGAAAAGTTCATGCCGGCGAGGCGCCGGCATCTGCACGCGAGGCGCGTGCGCTCCCCAGAAGTAAGCATCAGCGTTTCACGCGGACCGCTTCGACGCCATTCCCAGGACCCATCGATAAAGCACGAACGCGGTCGCGGTGAAGGCGACGCCGCCAATGATTTTCCCAGCAGTCTCGTATCCCGCGCCGACGAGCGCGAGCGGTGCGGCTACGCCGGAGAAGACGACGATCGCGGAGATGACCACACCGATGGTACTTTCGCCGACGATCAAACCGGACGCGAGCAACACGCCGAGTTGCTTCGTTCCTTCCGGATTCCGCGTGCGATCGGCGCCTCGGTCGAAGAACCAGCCGACGATCGTGCCGACTACGATCATGAGGGTGCTCGCGGTGGGCAGATAAATTCCGAGCCCCACGGCCAGCGGAGGCACGCGCATGTGTTTCGTGAAGCGTGCGAGAATGGCGTCGAGCACAATAATGGCGATGCCGATATAGGCGCCCATCCGGATCAAACTCCAATCGATGTCCGCGGCGATGACGCCTTGCGCGAGCGACGAGATCAGTCCTGCCTGAGGTGCCGGTAACGGATTCGGACGCAATTCCGCACCCGGCGCGCCGACGAAACCATACGCCTGATTAACCAGGTTGAGCACCGGCGGAATCACGACGGCCCCGGCGAGAACACCGATGATGAGCGCAACCTGCTGCTTCCACGGAGTCGCATCGACTAGTTGGCCTGTCTTCAAATCTTGCAGATTGTTGTTCGCGATCGCCGCCACGTTGAAAATCACCGCAGTGGTGAAAAGGGCAAACGCCATGAGCGCCTTGGTCGCTTCCGGCCCCACATAAGGTTTTATCCCGAGCACAAGCAGCAACGCAGCGCCAATCACAACGAGAATGCCAATGCCCGAGAGTGGGCTGTTGGATGAACCGATCAGTCCCGCCATGTAGCCGCAGACCGCCGAAACAAAGAAGCTCATCAGAAAGACATAGAAGACGCCGCCGATCACGAGAGTTGTCATGTGCGCGCCGAGGCCGCTCTGGTTTGCGAAGTAGCCCAGCACCCAACCAATCGGCAACATGCAAGCGAGTGTAACGAGACCGACGATGCCGATCGGAATGTCGCGTTCGGTGATCGGCAACGTGTCTGCTTTGCCAGCTTTGCGCGCCCGCGAAGCGGCCATCGCGCCGGCCAGACCGCTCGCGACAGGTTTTACCAGCTTCAGCAGTGTCCAAATTGCGGAAACGCCAATCGTCCCGGCGCCGATGAAGCGCACCTTGTGACTCCAAGTGCTTTGCGCGAGTGCGCCGGCAGCAGTCGTTAGGTCGCCGGTGAGCGCCGCGAAGTGCGGCACCAGCCAACCCCAGCCAATGCAGGCGCCAATAAGCATAGCGATACCGACAGACAGTCCACACAGGTGACCGATGGCGAGCAGCGCAAACGAAAGCGAGAAATCATAACCGCTGACTGCGCCGCGCCTACCGATGCGGAAGGTCTGCGCCACATCCGACCCGAACACTTGCGTCGCAACGACGATCGCAAACAGCGCCGCTACGATTGATCCCCATACCACCGCGAGCAGACCGGAGCGCCCGTGTTCGACTTCGTCAGCATTCTTCTGATCGCCGCCGCTACCGACCTTGAGGACTTCGGCGCACGCGACGCCTTCGGGATACGGCAGGTCGGAGTTCGTGACTAACGCGCGCCGAAGCGGAATCGAATACATCACGCCGAGAATTCCGCCGAGTGCGCAGATTAAGAACGAGATCCAGAAGGGAAATCCGGTCCACCAGCCGATCATGATCAAACCCGGCAGGACAAAGATGATCGACGAAAGTGTGCCCGCCGCTGAGGCAACCGTCTGCACGATGTTGTTTTCCTGAACGGTCGCATTGCGGAAACTGCGAAGGATCGCCATCGAAATCACCGCCGCCGGAATCGATGTCGAAAAAGTCAGGCCGGCTTTGAGGCCGAAGTAGACGTTCGCAGCCGTGAAGACCAGCGTGATAATCACTCCAACAATGAGGCCGCGAACCGTAAGTTCCGGTCGCCTTCTCTCGTCGATTTGGTTGTTAGTTTTCATCGCTGGCACCAGGTTAGATGTTTGCGTGCAAATTGTGCACTTACGATGTCGGAAAACTCGTTAGGCGAATTTAACGTGTCGATTTTTGCCATTCGGATTTGCGCCGGCGGCTCCCCTCCTGATTTGGTCTTGGCCCAAGTGTTGCGCTTGCAGAGGACAGCAGTTTTGCCCCCAAAGGTCAAGAGCCCCAATTTTCGCCGCTACGGAGCCGGCGTTGCGGATGGTTTTTCGACGATGATTGTAACGCGACGATTTTTCGCGCGACCAATTGGATCATCCGATCCATCAGAATTTGCATTTGGTGCGACGGGATTGTCTTCGCCGAAACCTTTGGCCGAAATATTCGCGGAGGCCACGCCGCCATTTTTTACCAGCCAATCCTTCACCACTGTCGCTCGTTCACGTGAAAGCTCCATGTTGACCGATTTTTTCCCCTTCGCATCGGTGTACCCTTCCACGATCACGACGCTTTCGGGAAATTGGGAAAGGACAACCGAAACTTTCTTGAGCGCTTCTTCGGCTGCGGATTTCAATGTTGCCTTGTCGTAATCGAAGAGGACATCGCCGGAAAGATTAATGCTCAGCGATTTCCCGGTCTCCTGATACTGCAAATCCTGCTTGGCCTTTTGCAGGTCGAGCTCATTCTGCTGCAACTCGAGACTCTTTTTTTCAAGTTCCAGTTTTTGCCGTTCAAGCGCCGCTTCCTTTTTCTGAATGTCTTTGTCGGCGTTCGTTTCCTGCGCGGAAATCGTCGTGCACGCCAGTGCGAGAATGATTGGGAAGCATAAAAATTTCGGTTTCACATTTGTAAATCGATTCGCAAACAATGAGCGGCGGTCTCCAGGCCACCGTTTTCGACGAATCGCCGTGGTTAATCTTTCTGTAAAGCGACAATAGGATCTACTTTCGTTGCGCGCCGAGCCGGGAGATAATTCGCCAGCAACGCCACGCAGCCGAGCAGAATCACAACGAACAAGAACGTCAACGGATCGCCCGTCCCAACGCCGAAAAGTAATCCCGCCAACAATCGTGTTAATCCAAACGAAGCGACGAGCCCGACAGCGACACCAATCGCGGCGAGCTTGAGTCCATTTCCGATTACGAGACGAAATACATCCGGCCGTTGCGCACCAAGAGCCAGACGAATGCCGATCTCGCGCGTGCGTTGCGTGACGCGTAACGCCATTACTCCAAACAAGCCAATCGCCGCAAGCGTTAGCGCGAGCCCTGCGAAGACGCCGACCAGGGTCATGGTCAAGCGACGCGAAGCCATGTCGTTAGAGATCGCCCGATGCGGCGCGAACGAGCAAGATTTGTTCACGCTGGGCCAATTGCTCGGTGAGAAAATACATTTGCGGCATGTTGAGTTTCTCAAATGCGTCGCTCGGATCCTCGGTTCGCACCCGTCCCACAACACCTGCAATCGTTAGCGGCGGCGGATTTTTTTCCAGCGTCTGATTGTTGTCAATGTGTTTGCCGATTGGATCCTGCCCGGGAAAAAAGCGGCGAGCGAACGAATCGTCGATGATGATCGACCAATTTTTTCCGGGTTGATCTTCCGGACCAAAAGCGCGACCGCGCAGAAGCGGAATCCCTATCGTCTTGAAATAATCGGACGAAATGATGCTCACCTGCGCGGAAGGTTCCTTACCCAGTGGCTCCTTCGGCTGCCCGGTTATATGAAAAGTCGAATCCCATTCGTCGCCATCGAATGGAATGTTTTCGGCGGATGTCGCGTTCAGTACTCCCGGTAACGCACGCACGCGTTCCAAAACGAGCCGGAAAAATTGCACGACTTTCGCGTCGTCGCCGTAGCGCGCTTTCGGCAGCGCAATGGACATTTCCAGCAATTGTTCAGGATTGAATCCGTAAGCGAGCCGATTCACCTCACGAAAACTTTTCAAAAGCAGACCTGCGCCGCTCAACAGCACAAGAGCAAGCGCGATCTGCGCGACGACAAGTCCCGCGCGCAAACGCTGGCGATCAGCCCCGTCGCTACTGCCGCGACCTCCTTCGCGTAAAGCCAAAGCGGGCGTCGCTGAGCCGGCGACACGCCATGCTGGCCAAACACCAGCGATGAGACCCGCGAAGGTTGCGACACAAGCGGTAAAAACAAGCGCCGGGACGTTAATGTGAATGTTGTGGAAACGGAGCTCGTTCGCCGGGCTCAACGCTACAATAAGATCGAGTCCCCAAACCGATAGAAGAACGCCGGCAGCGGCGCCGACGAAAGCGAGAATGACGCTTTCAGTGACAAGTTGCATCGTTAGGCGCAGGCGGCTTGCGCCCAACGCCGCGCGGACGCCGAGCTCGCGTTGTCGCGCGGTTCCGCGCGCGAGCAAAAGACCGGCGACATTTGCGCACGCGATCAAGAGGACGCACGCGACTGCGCCGAAGAGCACGTAAAGATTGCTGCGGTAATCTCCCACGCTACTTTCGAGCAACGTGTCCATCGTCACGCGCCGGCCGGTGTTGTTGTCAGGATATTGTTTCTCCAGGTTGCGCGTGATGGTGTCGAAATCCGTGCGCGCCTGTTCCAGCGTCACGCCATCTTTCAGCCGGCCGAGCACGCGAAATCCGGGATGATTTCCGCGCTCGAGAATATTTGGATCGGCGCGCATGTCGGCGAGCGGTGCGAACATTTGCGACTCGCGCGCCAACTGCATTTGCGGCGGCAGCACCCCAACGATTTCCGTCGGAACACCATCGAGCGTGACGCGGCGTCCCAGCACCGTCGCGCTCGCGCCAAATCGTTGGCGCCACAATCGATCGCCGATCATCGCGACACGCGGCGCGCCCGGCTGGTCTTCGGCTTCCGTAAAGACGCGGCCAATTTGCGGTTTCAGATTGAGGACGGAAAGAAAGTTTGCCGTTGTGCGCACACCGCGGACTCGTTCCGGTTCGCCTTCACCCTGAGCCCCGAGGTTGAAGCCTTGCCCGCGATACATCGCAATGTCGGTGCAGGAACGCTGCGCCGCGCGCCAATCCAGATAATTCGGATACGAGACCGAACCGGTTTCGAACAAACCGAGAACTCTTTCGCGAATTAAAAGAAGCTGCTCGGGTTGCGGATATGGCATGGGCTTGAGCAGGACAGCGTAAATCACACTGAAGATGGCGGTGTTCGCGCCGATACCGAGCGCGAGCGTAATGATCGCCAGCAGAGTGAAGCCCGGACTTTTAAAAAGCATCCGGAAGGCATAACGCAAATCCTGCAGCAAATTATCCATGCGATATTTCTGTCGTTAAGCGACGACTGGAACTCTTAGCACCGCAGGTGCCAGAACACGCCGCGAAATCCTTTCTCCCTCGTAAAAAAGCGATTTGCAAATGCAAAGCGCGCTTTGCCACGGGCCAACGCATGGCGAAATCGGGATGCAACTATCCCGCTTTCGGGACCGGGGTGCGGGCTTGGAAGCATGATGAAACATTGCCGGAGGAGAGTACCTGCATATCATCTCGACCAATGTTCAGTTTTAATTTCCGGCGATTAGCAATGGTAGCGGTCTGTTTGTGCGTTGTTTTATTGGCAACGGATGCTCGAGGTGCGGAAAGAGTGCGAGTCTCTCTTGGCGTAGCGGGGCCGGAGGATGTCAAAAGTAAAATCATCGGTTATCTGACCAACGAACTTTTGCAGCGCGGGGTAGATATTGTGGGCAGCGGTTTTGATTACCAAATCAGAATTATCGCGGTGAATCTGGAAGCGAAGAAGGGCCGTAATGCTGGCTATGCCGTTTCTGTGGTCGTAACAGCTCCGGTGAGTGAAGATCGACCACGCCATGGTTTCAAACATCCTTTGGTCGCTCACTTTCTTGAGACCAGCCCGCCTCGCGGTTTGCCGGATCTTTGTAAACGCGTTGCGGATGGGATCAACGGAGAGGTTTTCGAAATTCACCGGCTAACCCGATAATTCGGTTACGGTTTGCGGGAGTGACAGTCGACTCCCGTAAGACCCAAGCAGGATTGTTTTACAAAGTCACAATCGGCGAGCTGTCGTAGTGATCGAGGAGATCGGCCGGGTCGGGATAAAGCGCAATCGCACCAGCACTGCGCAGTCTCTCCTCGGAGCTGCCACCGCAAAGCAGGCCAATCGTTTTAAGCCCCACCTTTAACGCCGCTTCCACATCGTAACGCGTGTCGCCGACAACGATTGCCTCGTTAGGCGGCGGGTCGTCGAGTTTGTGCAACGCAGCTTCGAAGATGTCCGGGCAGGGCTTGGATTTATCGGCGTCGTCTGCGTTGGTTTCCGCGTCGATAAGGTCCTCGATCTGCAACAATTTTTTGTAAATTTTGCTTTCTGATGTCTTGCTCGAAGTAGCGAGCGCGATGCGTTTGTCGTCGCTCTTTATCCGTTCGAAAAGTTCGCGCACTTTGGGAAATGGTTTCACGCGTGGAAGATATTCCTTCGTGAAAAGCTCAGAACGATATTCATCCAGTTCCTTCCCGAAGCGTTTCATTTCCTCTTCATTCAAAAACTCCGGCAGATATTGATCGGAGCCTTTGCCGATATGCTGTCGAAGTTGCTCCAGCGAAAAACGTTTTCCGAAATGACGAAACGCTCGCTCCCAGGAAGCCACATGCAGCTCGTTGGAATCGACGAGCGTTCCGTCCAGATCAAAAATCACAGCTTGAATCATTGGATGGCGAACGGATAGCGGCCGCTATTAGAATTTAAAGGCAAAGTAAACCGCCCCCATGATGAGCGCGTAGGAAACGCAGTAATTCCAGCGGATCGGCGCGCGAAAGAGGACGAAGGCCAAGATGGTAAAGACAACGAGGGTGATGCATTCCTGCAAAATCTTGAGTTGCGGCACGGTCCATTGATACGAACCAATTCGATTGGCAGGCACTTGAAAGATGTATTCGAAAAGCGCGATTCCCCAACTCGCCAGGATCGCCACTGAAAGCGCCGTGTTACGAAACGTCAGGTGCGCGTACCAGGCGAGGTTCATGAAAATGTTGGAAAGAATGAGAAGTACGATGGTTTTCATGGAAACGAATGTTGTTTGCGATACATGCGTTAAGAAGCAATCGACTGTGTCGCTTTCACCGCGCGCCTCAAGTCCGATTCGTCGGGATTGAGCTAAAACGACTTGAAAGCGTGAATTCCCTCTCCCACCGGGAGAGGGTAGGGTGAGGGCCTCAGTCTTCGCGGAAAACGTGGACCCTCACCTTGATCCTCTCCCTCAAGGAGAGGAATAGTTCCCAACCCTCTGTGTTTTTCGGAAATGGTACGGTCGTATTGACGTGACCCGTTTTCATCGCTGTCATCTAGTGCACGCCGAGGAGGGCGGAAAAATCTGAACTGATCATGCAAAAACCGAAAACGATCGCAGTGATTGGTGGTGGCTCGGCCGGATTCACAGCGGCGCGAACTGTGGCCGATCTCGGAGCGCATGTTCTGTTTTTCATGGGCGACCACGCCGATCACGCATCACTTTGCATCAACGCCGGCTGCATGCCGTCGAAGGCGATCTTCGAGCCGATCGACGCGATGCATCATGCGCGGCAACATGGCTGGCTGAAAGTGGAACCGCTTCAGCCTAACGAGTATCTCGCGCAGATCGTGCGCTGGAAAGATGGTGAGATCGAAAATTTTCGCGCGTATCGCGATGCGGAAATTCGCGAACGCGCCGGAGATAAATTCCAAATCATTCGCGCGAACGCGCACTTCGTCCATCCACACGAACTGGAGAGCGAAGGAAAACGTTATCATTTCGATGCCGCGATCATTGCCAATGGCTCGGCCACGAACTTTCCGAAAATCAAAGGACTGGATCGGACGGCCGACGGCATTTGGACGAGCGACGAAATTCTGCACAACACGCGCATTCCGAAATCGCTTGTCGTTATGGGCGCGGGCCCGATCGGTCTCGAGTTTTCTCTGCGCTATGCACGGCTCGGTTGCGAAGTTACGCTTCTGGCGAGGGGGCGCGTGCTGGCGGAATTTCCAGCGAAATTTGGTGAGCGCCTGGCGTCGATTTACGAAGGCGAAGGCGTTCGTGTTCTTACTGCGCGAAAGGTCGCACAGGTTTCGCAGAGGCAAGACGGCTTCTTTGAACTCGTAATCGAAGGCGCTGGCGAAACGGAATCGATCGCGTGCGAAAAAGTGCTGCTCGCGGCGGGACGCAGCCCTGCGGTCGATGGTCTGGGACTGGAAGCAGCCGGAATTTCGGTGAAAGAGGGATGTCTCGAGATCGGCGACGACATGCGCGTCGCAGAACACGATCACATTTTTGGCGCGGGCGATGTCGTCGGGAAGCGCATGGTCGTGCATCATGCGCACATTGAAGCGGGGATCGCGGCGGAAAACGCGGTCAAGGAAGGCGGCCGTAAATGGACGAAGCGCTCAAACATTCAGGTTGTTTTTTCCGATCCGGAATTTGCTTTTGCCGGCTTTAAGCCAAGCGCAGCGCGAAAGGCCGGTCATCATCATCTCGTCAGCGCCTCGGCGGAGAGTCGAGATATCGGCAAACTTCATCTCGCCGGCGACGATTTCGGATTCGGAGAATTTTCCGCTGACGCAAAAAGCGGACTTCTAATGAGCGCGGGATTGCTTTGTAACGACGCGAGCAATCTGATTCATCTTCCCGCCTACGCGATCGATCATGAGCACACCGACTTTCAACTGGAGGACGCCGAATTCTACCATCCGACCAAGATCGAGATCATTTCGGAAATCGGCGACGCATTAAGCCGCAAACTCGGCGGTCATCCATTTGCGCGAGCAGAAGAGTGATGCGCCTAACGAGCGCGATCAATCAATCCCCAATCACGGTGGGAACGAGGACATCATGCACGGCGACGAGAAGATTTTCGACTGTGAACGGTTTTTGCAAAACAGCGCTGGTCTTTTCCACGATGTCCGGAATTTCATCGCGCGGCAGCTCGCTCATGACAATGAGTGCCGTCTCCGGAAAGCGCGCGCGCAATTCAAGCAAAAGCGCATTGTTCATCGAACGCGCTATCCGCAACGCCAGCAGGATCGCTTCCGGTTCCGTCTCGTCCGCGCGATTGAGACCTTCGCTGGTCGAGGCGGCTGTCGTCACTGCATAACCGGCACTGGCAAGAATCTCTTTTATGATTTCGGTGATCGCGATTTCGTCATCAACGATGAGAACGGAACGACCGCCGCCGTCACGCGCCAATGCCTTTCCAGTTGCGGTTAATCCGCGCGCGAGAGTAAGAAGCTGTTTCACCAAGCCTGCGCCGCGATCGGCTGACCGGTCGAGCATGGCTACGAGCTGAGTCGTGTCCGGGTCGTTAATTCTTCGATCGAGCAGATCGCTACCCATAAGGATAGGAGTCAGAACGTTATTCACGTCGTGCGCGATACTGCGCGCGAGCAACCCGATTCCTTCCAGCCGTTGCGCGCGCAATCGCTCCGTTTCGCGGCGTCGCTGGTTGGTCACATCGCGCTGAACGACGACAAAATATGCGATCCGGCCTTTTTCATCGCGTAACGGCTCGACGTACCAGTCCACGCAAAATTCCGAGCCATTCTTGCGATAACCAATGTCTTCCCCTTCAAACGGCCTGCCTTTTTCCAGGTGTGTTCGCAAGCGTTCGACTGTGCATAATTTTGTATTAGGTCCCTCTAATATTCCCGGATTTTTCCCGATCACCTCTTTCGGCAGGTAACCGGTGAGTTTTGTGAACGCTTTGTTGACATAAACAATGCTTGGCCCGGGCTCCTTCATTTCGGTATCGGTAATAACGATCGACTCGCGAATTTGCGCCAAAGCCTGCTGCGCAACTCCGAGCGGGCTTACGCCGCGAGCACCCACCAGTTCCGGCAACACCTTCTTCGCCGGGGGCGGATATTTCTTTCTGCTCCGGTCGCGTGTGCGCCGGGCCTTAACCCCGTGAGCGGATGGCATACCTCTAGACCGGTGGAACGTGACAGAACGCTCCACCAACCTGCGTGGTTGAGTTCCGATCCTCGCGCGTGGACGCGATAATGTTTCCCGGGCTGAGCATGCCGATTCGTTAGGTAGCATGGCCCGTTCCAACGGCGGTAAGTCGAGGCTGATCGACCTGAAAATTCCCGGATCGAACGGGTCAAACGCGAGAGACGGGCGCGTGAAAACGTTGAAGTCTCACGGATTTTATCACCAAGGCTGTGCAACGATTTGTCTAAATAAACAAGGCTCCCGCCTGCTCCGCGCACGATCCTTCATGCCGACTCGGCATTAAAACCAAAACGAAAGAAGACATGAAACGAACATTCCTGGCGTTAGCCTCAATTATCTCCGTAAGCCTCACGGCAATGGCTGCCGATGAAAACAAAGCCACCGCCGACAACACCGCAAAAAATCAACGCGACCGATCCGGCCAGACAAAGACCTCGGGTGATCAGTCCAATAGCCGCGGAGATTTGAAGACAACACAGGCCATTCGGAAAGCGCTCATGAAAGACAGCTCGCTTTCCATGACCGCGAAGAATGTCAAAATCATCACTGCCGGCGGCCAGGTCACACTCCGTGGCCCAGTCAAGAGCGCCGATGAAAAGTCCAGGATTGACCAGCTTGCCAAGGGTGCCGCTGGAAACGCCAAAATCGACAATCAGCTGGAAATCAAAGCGGCGAAGTAAGTTTACAACCTCCACTCAATCGAAAGAAATAATCCTTATGTCAAAATCAGTATTCGGTATCGCAACAACACACGGTCAGGCGGAACAAATCGTCGAGGGTCTGCAGGCCCAGGGTTTCGCCGCATCGGAAATTTCCGTCCTTATGCCCGACACGGGCGGCACGCGTGACGTTGGTCACGTCAAAGCAACCAAAGCTCCTGAAGGCGCCACCACTGGTGCGGCGACGGGCGGAGTCGCCGGCGGCGTGATTGGTTTGCTCGCCGGTATCGGCGCTCTCGCTATTCCGGGCGTGGGTCCTTTTATCGCAGCGGGTCCGATCATGGCAGCGCTTAGCGGAGCCGCGGTTGGTGCAACAACCGGCGGAGTCGTCGGGGGTCTGATCGGCCTCGGAATTCCAGAGATCGAAGCAAAGCGCTACGACGAGAAACTCCGCAAAGGAAACTATCTCGTCGCGGTTCACACCGATGACGGTGATGATGTCGATCGCGCGGAGGAGATCTTTAAGAACGCCGGTGCGGAGGATATCAGCACCGTAAGCGAGGCTTCGGCCCCGAAATCGTAAAGCGCATTCTTAGAAACACGGAACACCTCGCCTCCTAGAGCGCGAGGTGTTTCATTTCTGGAACCTTACCTCGCAAACTTGTGAGGGCCCAACGCTTTTCCGCTGACCGTCGCCAGAGTCGCCGGATTAAAACAGCCCGAGAACTTTGAGGACGATTACGATAACGACGATGACTCCGATGATGTAGAAAATATTTCTGTTCATGTTGCGCCCTGCCTATCACCCGGGGTGGGTTGATGACCAGAAAAATCAGCGAATTGGCCAGCTCGGTTTATCCTTCGCAAATTGCTTTTGTTTAGCCGGCTTGCAGACCTTAAGTCTTTGAACATCTGTTTCTGCTGTGGCGTCAGTTTGGAAGAACTCACGCTGCGCGCGTCCGGATTTGCTCCAGTATCTGCGCGGTTACCTCGCCGCGCGGCTTCGGACCGAGATTGCCTTTGCCATGGACGCGCACACTGACGGCGTTTGCTTCCATGTCGCGTTTTCCAATGACGAGCATGGTGTGCACTTTCATTTGTTCAGCGCGTTGAATTTTACCGTTGATCTTGTCGGTGCTCTCGTCGATTTCGGCACGGACTTGATGCGCGCGAAGTTCGTTGAGAATTGCTCGCGAATAATCAAGCAGCGCCGGTTCATCGCCGATCGGCAAAATCCGCACCTGTTCGGGCGATAACCAGAGCGGGAAATTGCCGGCGTAATGCTCGATCAAGAAACCAATGAAACGTTCGTGCGTGCCAAGCGGCGCGCGATGAATGCACAGCGGCGTCTTCTCCGTGTTATCTCGATCTTTATAAACGAGATTGAATCGCCGCGTTTGAGCAAAGTCGACTTGGTTGGTCGCAATGGAAAATTCGCGACCGATTGCGCTCCATGCTTGCACATCGATCTTTGGTCCGTAAAACGCCGCCTCGTTAGGCACTTCGATAAAGTTAATTCCTGAACTCTTAAGAACGTTGCGCGTCATCGCTTCCGTTTGTTTCCAGAGCTCGGGTTCGTCGACAAACTTTTGTCCAAGCTTGGCCGGATCGTGCGTGGAGAAACGCATGACGTATTTGTCGATGCCGAAGAGTTTGAAGTAGCGGAGATACATTTGATTGACTGCGTTGAACTCGCTCTCAAACTGCTCTGGCGTGCAATAGATGTGGGCATCGTTCATCTGCAGTGAGCGCACGCGCATGAGGCCAAATAGCTCGCCGCTTTGCTCGTAGCGATGGCAGAAGCCATATTCCGCAAGTCGCAGCGGTAAGTCGCGATAACTCCGCGGTAGCGCACCATAGAGTTTGTGATGGTGCGGGCAATTCATCGCCTTGAGGTAATAGCGGTCGGAGGTCAGGCTTCTCGCCTGGCTCGGCTGGCCGGCATCCTGCCGGTCGTGTTGTTCGGCATGCTGGAAGCCTGGCGGTCGAGACACGCTCGGAAGCCTGTCTTCAAGTTCCATTGGCGGGAACATAGAGTCGGCATAGTACGGGAGATGGCCACTAATCTCATAAAGTTTGCCTCGCGCTATATTCGGCGTTCTCACGCGCACATAACCTGCGGCAAACTCCGTTTCCTTTGCCAGCTTCTCGAGTTCTTCGATGATTGCGGCGCCGCGCGGAAGCCAGAGAGGAAGACCGGGACCGACGTCTTCGTCGAAGGTGAATAGCTCGAGTTCTTTGCCGAGTTTTCGGTGGTCGCGCTTCTTCGCTTCCTCCAGCATGGCGAAGTATTCGTCGAGCTGCGTTTTGTTTTTGAACGCCGTGCCGTAAATGCGTTGAAGTTGCGGATTCTTTTCGTCGCCTTTGTAATATGCGCTCGCCACATTCGTTAGGCGAAACGCACCGATGTTCCCCGTGCGCATGACGTGCGGTCCGGCACAAAGATCGAGAAATTCGCCGTTGCGATAGAGCGAAATCGATTCGATAGGCGGAATGTTCTCGATGATGCCGAGTTTGAATTTAGACGGCTCACCTCGCGTGCCAAGTGCGCCCAACTCGCCGCGCTTCGCCATCGCTAACGCTTCGTCGCGGGAAACTTCCACACGTTCGAACAGATGGTTTGCTTTGATTTCCTTCTTCATCTCCGCCTCGATCTTCTCGAAGTCTTCGGGCGAGATTCGGTGCGGCAGCTCGACGTCGTAATAGAATCCGTTTTCGACCGGCGGGCCGGCAGCGAATTGCGCGTCCGGCCAAAGTTTCAAAATGGCGGTGGCAAGTATATGCGCGGTCGAATGACGAAGACGTTCGATGTCCGTCATCTGTGCGCGCTGTTCAGGTGTTTTGCGTTCGTCGCTCACGGAAAAACAGGAGAGATTCCTCGACTTCGCTCGGAATGACAAGCTGGGCTTGGAGAATTTTACTGCGCGCTTCGCCCTTTTCTAGCGACCGTCATAGACCGCCGCTACAGATCATTTAATCTCCGCGAGTTTCTTTAGATCCATGCGTTTCACCCATTCCTGCAATTCTTTCGCGTCGAGTCCCTGCGTTTCGATTTGCACGAAATAACGTTTCGCCACCATCACCCAAAGCGTGCCGTGCTTTTTGTCGTTCTCGTAGGCTTCGAATCCCGGATTTCCATCGATCGTAACTGGCTTGGCGTAGCCCTCCGGCGTTGAGCTGTTCTCCTTCCACGCCGCTGTCGTGGAGGCGACATAATCGGGATTAGCCGCCGAGTCGAGAATGCTAATCGATGTGATCGGCGCGTTATCGGCTTCGCCTCTTTTGTAATCGCGGTGTGCCGTGGTCAGAGCAAAACCGCCTGCATCGTCGGTTGAGCCCTCAGGCTTGTCAGCGGTCCAACCCGACGGCGCATCAGGTAAAAGCGGCAAGAGCTTGGAATAATCGACAACTTCGATGCTCGATGGTGCGTCCTGCGCGCGGGCTGCGCCACCCACCAAGCCACAAATCGCCAGAACAAAAATGTAAAGACGAAGAAACCTCATGAGGTGGGCGAGCGTTTTCGTGTTCATGGCGAGAACCCTTTTTTTCGCACAGGCGCGCTGGTACTCGATTGACTTTGAAGGGCGCGTTTGTCAAGACGCGTTTCGTGGCGGGAACAAACATGACAGCAGCGCGCCTCGCGTGGTTCATCGGTCTTAGTGCGATTGCCGTGCGACTCATCGCGATTACGCAGCCGTTCATCGATAACTGGAGTTGGCGCGAGAGCGATGTCGCCGCTATCGCGCGGAATTTCCTCGAGAACGGTTTTCGTTTCGCCTATCCGCAAATCGATTGGGCCGGAAATGCACCCGGTTACGTCGGAACAGAATTTCCCATTCTGCCCTTCGTTGTTGCGCTCGTATACAAATTTACCGGTGTGCATGAATGGATCGGGCGGTTCGAATCCGTTCTTTTTTTTGCGGTATCGCTGCCGATTTTCTATCTCCTGGTCCGACGGATTTTTAACGAATCGATCGCATTGTGGGCGCTCGTTTTCTACAGCTTCGCGCCACTGAGCATCGTGGCGAGCCGCGCATTTATACCAGACGTGCCGTCGCTCTGTTTATCCCTCGCCGGAATCTATTTCTTCCTGCGCTCGCTGGCGGACGATGATCGGTGGAGTTATGCGATCGCGTCGATCGCTCTTAGTCTCGCGATTCTGATCAAGGGAACGAACGCGATCATCGGGCTTCCGATGCTTTACTTGAGCTGGGAACGCTATGGAATATCGCTCGTTAGGCAAAAGCGGCTTTGGATTTCGGCGTCGATCGCGATCTTGCCCGCTGCGATTTGGTATTGGCATGCCCGGCAGATTGCGACCCACTATTATCCATATCATTTCTTCGGTGCCGGCGGTTTTGAGATGATGAATCTTAAATGGTACGCCGAAATTTTCTGGCGCGTCGTCACCCGCAGCCTGACTCCGCTGATTTCATTGCTCGCGCTCGCGGGCGTTCTCATTCTGCCGCGCGCAAAATATGGGCGTGTTTTTCACTGGTGGTTCGGCGCCATGGTCGCGTTCGTTTTTTTCCTTGGTTATGGAAATCGCCATCCGTGGTATCAGCTGCCGCTGGTCCCCATCGCGGCCGTATTCGCCGCCATATTTTGTGACGAAGTCGAAATGCGGGTTCACCAACCATTCGTTAGGCAATTCCTGACCGCGCTCATCGTTCTGGTTCTTGCCGTCCTCTCCTTTAATTATGCCCGTGCATTTTACACTCCTGCTTCATCCGATCTTTACGATCTCGCATTGCGTCTGCGCAAAATCACACCAGATGACGCCCGCTTGATTGCGGCCGACGGCGGCGATCCCACGCTCCTCTATTACGCGCATCGCAGAGGTTGGCACTTCCTCGAGGCGAACGGCATCTGGCAAGGCCCGCCAATCGACGATTCGGAGGCGATCGCCAACCTCGAAGGGTTGCGAGAGCGTGGCGCGTCCTATTTGGTTTTTCCTTTCCGCACGCGTTGGTGGCTGGATTATTACCCCGGGTTCGCCGAACATCTTGCGCGAACGTCGAAGGAGATTGCGCGCACGCCGGAAGACGCAATTTATAAACTGAATTAAATCCGGCCGACAATAATATGCAGGACAACTTTCGAATCCGAGGGAGCACGATTGAAGATGTGCCGATAATTTTGCAGCTCATTCGCGATCTCGCCGAGTACGAACGCGCGCCAAACGACGTTGTAGCGACTGAAGATAGCCTACGCGAGGTTCTTTTCGGCAAACGACCCTCTGCCGAAGTTGTCCTGGCGTTGGAAGGTGAAACTCCCGTTGGTTTCACCGTTTTTTTTCACAACTTTTCGACCTGGCTCGGGCGCCCCGGACTTTACCTGGAAGATTTATTCGTTAGGCCGGACGCGCGCGGTAAAGGTTACGGCCGCGCCCTTCTAGTGCATCTCGCTAAGATTGCGGCAGAGCGGGGCTGCGGGCGCATGGAGTGGGCGGTGCTCGATTGGAACGAGCCGGCGATTAAGTTTTATCGCACGCTCGGCGCTGCGCCGAATGAGGAGTGGACGATTTTTCGCCTAACAAGAGATAAAATCGAAAAATTGGCGGCGACCAACGCTGCTTAGTTCTCGATGACCAAGATCGAAGATTACGCCTTCCTCAGCGATACCCAGACGGGGGCGCTTGTCAGTCGCGATGGTTGTGTCGATTGGCTTTGTCTTCCGCGCTTCGATTCCGGCGCATGTTTTGCCTCCTTGTTAGGTGAAGCGAAAAATGGCCATTGGAGATTTTGGCCTAACGAGGAAATCACAGCGACTCGCCGACGCTATCGCGGCGATACATTAATTCTCGAAACCGAAATTGAAACGGCCAGTGGCGTGGTGCGCTTAATCGATTTTATGCCGCCGCGTGGAGAAAATCCCGATCTCATTCGCATCATCGAAGGCCTGCGCGGCAGCGTCGAGATGCGAATGCAACTCATCATTCGCTTCGATTACGGCCAGATCATTCCCTGGGTACGTCAAGCTCATGGCGGCCTCGAAGCGATCGCGGGCCCGGACGGATTGATTTTGCGCACGTCGATCGAAACTCAAGGCGAAGATATGGCCACGGTCGCCGAGTTTTCGGTGAAGGAAGGCGAGCGCGTTCCTTTTGTTCTGACGTGGTTCGCTTCGCATTCGAAACCGCCGAAACCTGTGCACGCGGAGCACGCTCTGTGCGATACGGAAAAGTATTGGACGGAATGGTCGAAGCGTTGTGAGCAGCGCGGGCAGTGGTCCGAAGCGATCCTGCGCTCGCTCATTGTTCTAAAGGGCCTGACTTACGCGCCGACCGGCGGCATCGTTGCGGCGCCGACGACGTCGTTGCCGGAAGAAATCGGCGGCGTTCGCAATTGGGATTATCGTTACTGCTGGCTGCGCGACGCGACCTTCACACTCTTCGCCTTGAGCCAGGGAGGATACCATGACGAAGCGAAAGCATGGCGCGAATGGCTGCTTCGGGCCATCGCGGGCGCCGCGTCGCAGATGCAAATACTGTATGGCGTGCGCGGCGAGCGCCGCATCGCAGAGTTCGAGATTCCGTGGTTGAGCGGATACGAAAACTCACGTCCGGTGCGCATCGGCAACGCGGCCAGCACTCAATTTCAGCTCGATGTTTACGGCGAAATTCTCGGCGCGATCTACGAAGCGAGTCGCGCAGGGTTAGAAATCAGTGAGGCTGATTGGCGCCTGCAAGTTTCCCTCCTGAATTTTTTGGAAACAAAATGGATGGAACCGGATGAAGGCATTTGGGAAGTGCGCGGTCCGCGTCGCCACTTCACGCATTCCAAAGTCATGGCGTGGCTCGCGTTCGAGCGCGGTGTGCGAATGGTCGAGGAGTTCGGCTTCAACGCAGACGGGCATCTCGAGCGTTGGAAACAGACCCGGGATCAGATTCACGCGGAAGTTTGCGAACGCGGCTACAACGCCAGGAAAAAAGCGTTCACCCAATTTTACGGTTCGGATGCGATGGATGCGAGTGTTCTGCTCGCCCCGCTCACCGGCTTCCTTCCGCCGGATGATGAACGCATGCGCAGCACAATCGAAGTGGTCGAACGCGATTTGCTCGAAGACGGTTTTATTTTGCGTTATCGTCCTGAGGAAGAAAATGTGGATGGTTTGCCCGGCCGAGATGGCGCATTTCTGCCGTGTTCATTCTGGTTCGCATCGTGTTTGCATTGGATGGGGGAAAAGGAAAAAGCGCGCGCATTTTTCGAGCGGCTTCTGGCCCTGCGTAACGATCTCGGTTTGCTCTCCGAGGAATATGATCCTGCGGCAAAGCGTCAGCTCGGAAATTTTCCGCAAGCCTTTTCTCACATCGCGATCATCACCACGGCTTATCGTTTGAGCGAGAAGCGGTAGATTGGCTTATGTCGACCGAATCGCCGCTGCTTGTTGTTGGCGCAGGACCTGTTGGTTTGACCATGGCATGTGAGCTGGCGCGCCACGGTGTGCGGTGCCGCATCATCGATAAAGCAGTGAAACGTTCGCAAACCTCCCGGGCGCTCGCAATCTTTCCGCGCACTCTTGAAGTTTTTGAGATGATGGGTGTGGCGGAGCCGATGTTGAACGCTGGTTTGCGCCTCCGCGGTATCCGTATTCATAATCGAGCCGAGCAGATTGCAGGAATTGAGCTGAGCGCCATCCAGAGTCCTTATCCGTTCGTTCTGAGTTTGCCGCAGTCGGAAACGGAGCGAATACTGATCGAGCGTCTCGAAAGCTTCGGAGTGTCAGTCGAGCGCAGCCGCGAACTTGTTGGTCTCGCGCAAACGGACGACGTTGTGCGCGCAGTCATTCGCGATGCAATCGGCCGCGAAGAAACCGTCGAATCACCCTGGATGCTTGGTTGCGATGGCGCGCACAGCGCGACGAGACACTTGCTCGAGATGGAGTTCGCCGGCGCGCCTTACGACGAAAGCTTCGTGCTCGCTGATGTGAAAGTCGAAGGAGCTGTTTCCAAAGAGGCAGCCAATCTCTTTTTTTCCAATGAAGGCATCTTTGCCATCATAGCTTTCAATTCCGAATACAGCCGCATCATTGCGAACATTCCCGTTGAATCGCGAGAGCAGGATCTTCCTGATTTTACCTTTGAAGAAATTCAGGCGATCGCGGAGCGGCGCGGCCCGCCCGATCTTCGCTTGAGCGATCCGATCTGGATTTCGCGCTTTCACATCTCGCACCGCATCGTCTCCCAGTTTCGAAAACTACGCGTTTTCCTCGCGGGCGATTCTGCGCACATTCACAGCCCCGCGGGCGGACAGGGGATGAACACCGGAATTCAGGACGCGTTCAATCTCGCGTGGAAACTTGCGCTCGTTGTTAACGATCGAGCCCCCGCACAATTACTCGGGAGCTATCATGTCGAACGCGAACCGGTCGCGCGCGGAGTTCTCAATCTCACCGATCGCATCACTCGGATGGCGACGGCAAAGAATGCCCTCGTAAAAACTGTGCGTGACCTTCTTCTCCCTGTGCTGAGCGGTGTCGATTTTCTCGAGGGAAAAATTGCGGATCGCCTCGCGGAAATAGAGGTCAACTATCGATCGAGTCCGATCGTGGAAAATCACGGCTCGGGCAAACCGCGCGCGGGCGAGCGCGCACCCGACGCGGAACTGCGCGATGAAAACGGAAAAGCGTGCCGGTTGTTCAAGCTTTTCCGCGAACCCCGCCACATCCTGCTCATTTTTCTCGGTGCATCACCGAACAACGAATCCGAAGCATTCCGGCACGAGCTCGCGGATTCGTTAGGCGATTTGATTTGCGTGCGTCAGATCAGGCGGGGTCCAGATGGCAAGGTGCCGGGCGATTTATCCGACATTAGCGGCAACACTCATTCCCTTTACCATGTGCTGGAAGGGGGCGTCATACTCGTTAGGCCGGACGGTTATGTTGCGTTCCGTAGCAATGGATTCGACAGCGCGAGCCTGCGTAGCTATTTAACGAGAATATTTCGCGCTGCCCGCGAATGATGCTGCGAACGTTTCTCGTTTCGACTCGCGCGTCCGCGCCAGATGTGGAGGATGAGAAGAAGCGGCAACGCGTGCCCCACGATGAGGTGTGACCAACTCGTCCATGAACGCAAACGTTCGTTGCCGATGTAATAGAGGCCGTATCCCGTGAGAATGAGAAGCGCGACAATTGAAGCGAAAAATATGCCGTTGAAACGATTGCGGTTCGCGCGCCAGGCGAACTTCACATGTAGTGGAACCAATGATCCGATGAGCAAAAGCGAGGCTGCAGCAAACAACCCATGGATGGTAAGCGTCCATGTTTCGGTGGGCGAAGCGACGAAATCGTTCTCGCCATGCGCAAAATAATGCAGCCACGTCCAAAAAGCGCCGCTCGCGAACACCGCGGCAATGACAGTGTAAAAAGCAGTTTTATGTCGGCGGCTAAGCCTGATTGAATCCGGGCGCATCAGGTAGGGAGTCGCTGCGGAGCGCGATCGCACTCGAGTATGATGGCATCGGCGGCGTGTCGCAGCAGAATCGGTTCGGCGCGTTCACGTAGTACGAACACAATTTTTGTCAGTGCGTCGGCGGTCATGCAATTGTCAGCGGCGACGCTGATGCTGACATCGTCGACAATCGACTCCCGGCTCTGCCCGTTGATTAATGCGCTGTGGATGTGCGCGCGGTGTTTTTTCCGGCTGAAATAAATCGCGGACGTTGCGACTGCGCGATTTTTTAAAGTTAGGATGCCGGCGGCGCGACCGGGCTCGAGCGGATGTCGAACGCGCACCGTTTCTTCGCGTAAGCCGAAAGCGCGCAGATCGCCCCCGGCGTTGACGATACTGGCTTGCACGCCCGCTTTCTTTAACGCCTCAACCGCGCAATCAACCCGCGAACCCTTTTGCGATCCCACCAAGATCGATCGTTAGGCGGTGGCGAAAGCGAATCGCACAGTTTTTCTTCAGCACAATATCGCACCACCCCCGACGGTCATCCTGAGCGCAGCGAAGGACCTCACGAATTACGCGTGAGGTGGTTTGCGAGGTCCCTCGCTTTCGCTCGGGATGACCGTTATTTGAAGTTGAATTGCGACGAGGTCTTTGACACGGAAGATAACCCCACGTCGCAAGCAAGCGCCCGATCGTGATATCGAACGCGCCATCGCTTTCGCGCGCAAATCCCTGCGCCGCTTGCAGGACGCGCCACGTCCATTGATTGACGCTGACCGATCGTTGAAATGCTTCACGATTCATGCGTGAAACATCGCTGTCAGCATCATGGAAACTCATCAGGCGACAGACGCGCGCGACGGCCGCAAAAGCAGCTTCGATTTCGCGCGCAGCGGCGATCTCATCGCGCGCCCGCGCCTGCACATCGACAATCGTGCCGAGGAGCGGACGCGCGCGGCGTAGTTCAACGCAATGCGACTTCATAGAATGCGAGCAGGCGTTTCACTCCGTCGGTGACGTGGCGACAACTCAAAGTCGCGCCGCTGATGTTCCTGATATCGTCATCGAGCTTGAGCGTTGCATTCCCTGTCTTGCCAACGAATTGTGCGCGCCATTTCTCGTCTCGGATTTCGTAACCGTAAGTCTCGCGATATTCCATCACTTCGATTTGTTTGACCGAACCATCAGTCGTCAATCCGAGCGCATACGTGATGAAGTCGTGCTTACCGACAACCTCATCGACAATGAACCATCCGCCGCCACTCACGCGCCAGACTTGTTGTTCGTCGTGAAGCACGCGCACGCGACTCTTCTTTTCAATCGCGCTGCGTTGAGCGGGAGTCAGTTTGACCGGCGCAGCTGAAAATCTTTTGCCGGGAAAAATCGCTTGCTGTGCCTGGTCCACACTCAGGTATTGCACGGCGAAAGCCGCTGGAGCGATCAGTGCGCTGACAGGTAGCGCGATGAAACTGAAAGACGATCTCACTGCCGCTTAGAAATTAAATCCGACTTTTAGCCGGACATAATATTTCTCATGTTCGTCGCCAAAAATATATCCGTCGTTCGCAGCGAATTCCTTATTGTCTCGACTGAAGGCCTGGCCAATCGGGAGTTGATGAAGAAATCCGAGCGTGGCCCACCAGCGTTTTGCGCCATAGTGCAAAGTAGGTCCGAGAAAGTAAGCGGAATGCTCATGGACGGTGGCATCGGCAAATTCGTGATGGTTCCAGATTTCAAAACCGGCTGACCAGTTGGGAACGAAGCGGTAGGAAAGTCCGGTGAACCATTCAAACATTCCATCGCGATCGTAGCCGCCCTCGCCATTCTTTTCGTATTCGAGTTCGTAATTAACGTTGAGCGCCCAGACGAGCCGGTCTTCAAACCAATTTTTCTGCAGCAGAAGCTTCCATTCTAATTCTTTATCCTGATCGCCGACGGCGGGTTCGAAATAGAGCGCCAGACCGACCGGACTCTTATAGGGACTCAACAAGCGGTAGATGAACTCGAGAGAAACCGATTCGAAATGATAGCTCTCGAAGGGAATCGAAGGATCGTGACCGGCGTGCACATCTTCTCCGCCGGTTTCAAACGCCCCCGGCAGGCGACGACCGGGGCGAGCAGGATCTTCCGCCGCGATGCTGTCGCGCGCGTTGATGTAATGATGATTGAGGTAAAGCGAGACCTGAAAATTATCGGTCAGTCCGTACTCGATCTCTTCGCGGAAATCGAAAACGTTGTAGGTGCCGTGTTCCTTCTCCCATCGCGCTGTCGCCCATTGCTCAAATTCCCAACGCCCTTTCGGCAAAAGATCGGTCGTGTAGGTCCACGCGAAAATCGCTTCGTCCGCACGAGCTATGCAGACGCAGATCAGGAACGCGGCGAAAAACGCGATTTTTATTTTCATCGCTGCGATGTCTAACACAGCGCGGAAAAATCCGCTGCCGGAGCGTTGTCAATTTTTAGCGACGAATTGCGACGCTCTAATTCGCCAATGTTTCGCCAGAGAGAAGCGACTATCGCGGCGCCGGCGCGTTGCCTGCCATCGGCACCGGCGCAGCTGAAACGAGACGTTTGATCAATTCTTCCGACGTCACGATGCCGGTCAATTTTCTTTGTGCATTGACGACCGCCGCAAGACCAAGCCGCGCGGCGCGCAATCGCTGAATGAGACGATACGCGGGCTCTTCCTCTCGCGCGGTCACGATGCGGCGAATGTATTTCTCGACGGGCAATCGAGTCTGATCGAACAAAATATCGGAGACGTTGACGAGACCGATCGCTTCGCCGTTTTTTGAAACGACAGGAAGTCGATCGATCTGCGTGCTTGCGCTGAGCTGCAGAATTTTTTCTACCGGCGTGTTCGGTTCGATCGTGACCATTTTGGGAAGCGGGACCATGACATCGCGCGCCTTCACCATCGTGAAATCGACGACGTTATGAATCATGAGGCGCTCCGTCGTGGTGAGCGAACCTTCCTGTTCGCTTTGGGTCGTGATCTGTTTCCATTCTTCGCGCGCCGCAAACAAACGTCCGCGTTCAGATTTTCTTTTTGGGAGGAAGAGCCGGCCAAACTGGCTCCCCAATTCCAGGATCGGCCAGAGCAGCGTCGATACAATTTGAAGCAAGCCACCCAGCATCAGGAGCGCGCGAAATGGAAATCGCCGAAAGAGCGATTTCGGCAGAACGCCGAGGACAAAAATGTAAATCGGAAGAGCGACAAGTAGCGCAATGAAAAATCCACCGTTACCGAAAGTGCGCACGAGCTGGCGAGTCAGCAGAATGAGAGCGAGAATATCGGCCATGTTCGTGACAAGAAGCACCGTGACCAACAAACGCTCCGGATGATTCAACAAGCGCTCAAGACGGAGCGCGGCGTGTTGTCCGTGCTTGGCTTGTGCGCGCAGACGCACAGGGTCCATTGCAAGAAGGCCCGCTTCAATACCGGCGAACAAGAACGAAACCATCCAGCACGCAAAAATGGCCAGCCACGCAGTCATGATGCGCCGTTTCCTTCCGCCTCGACCGTGCAGGTTGTTTTTTCGAGAAGAATTTCTTCGATTCGTTTTCGGCTCGCCCGCCGCACCGTAATGGCCAGCCGCGGTAATTCCAATTGCGCTCCCGATGCCGGGAGATAACCGAGCCGGGTGAAAACGAAACCGCCAATGGTGTCAATCCCATCCGCCTCGATTTCAAATCCTAGATGCTCACTCAGATCGTCGAGCCGGGCATTTCCACTGACGATGAAACGCCCGCCCGCGAGCGGTTCGATGTAAAGTTCGGCGTCAGCGCGCGGCGCCGCGTCGCTGATGATTTCCTCGACGATATCCGAAAGCGTTATGATTCCCTCGGTGCCACCATATTCGTCGACGACGACGGCGAGGCCCTGCGGACGGGAAAGAAATCCGCGCAGCAAATCCATTGCGCGCATCGTCTCCGGAACGAACGAAGGATTGATGAGGGTCTCGGTATAGTGCTCGGACGAATCGATCAAAAACGATTTTACATCCATGATTCCGACGATTTGATCGGGCGTATCCGTGTAAACGGGGACGCGGTGATGACGCTTTTCTTTTAATTGCGCAATCACCTGGTCATTCGTTAGGTCATCAGGCAGGACAAAGGTATCGACTCGTGGCGTCATGCAATCCTTGGCGGTTTTGTCGCCGAGCTTGATGATCTCCTGAATCATTTCGCCCTCGGCTTCCTGGAGCGAGCCTTCCTCCTCTCCAATCTCGACCAGCGTTTCGAGCTCTTCATCGGTCAGGCGATGACGAGTGCGCAGATGTTTGGGCGTAATGCGCTCGACCACGGCTGAACTAATTGTTTCTACGCTTCTGCCGACCCGATCCAGCAAGGGAATCATCATCTTCAGCGTCACGACCCCGATGGCGGAGAGACGATAAGGAGCAGAAAGGGCGAGCAATTTCGGAATGAGATCGCACACCAGAACGATGATGGCGAAAATCGCGAGGGCGACGAGCCATTGCGGGACACGATTAGCGAGCGGTCCTTCCCAGACAAAAAACAAACTGAGCAAAACAAGCGGCACGTTCACGAGAACGTCGCCGAGAAGGAGAACGTTGAGCACGTGTCTCGGGTTTTCTCGAAACAACTGCAGGAATTTGGAAAGCGACGGATGATGCTCTTCCAATCTGCGCAGTTGGTGCGGCTTCAGGGAAAAAAGCGCGGTCTCGAGGCCGGAAAAAAGCGCGGAGCAAAATATCAAGACCCCGATCGCGAGCAGGAGAAAAGTGAGAACGCCTGCCGTCATTCTTCGCTACGGTAGCGGTTGCGTCGCAACCACGTGCCCTCCGAAAAACTCCAGCATGCTCGTTTGCCGATCATCTCAGCCACGATGAAAGTAAAACTACCCATGACTAAAGGCGAGCGGATTTCGCAAATGGTGGAAATGCTCGATGGCAAAAGCGGTTCCAACACTGTGGCGGAGAACGGTTTTTATCGGGCGTATTTTCGTCTGTGGAACGAACAGGATTACTATCAAGCGCATGATGTGCTCGAACATATCTGGCTCGAGACGACGACGGATGACGCGCGATATTTTAAGGGATTGATTCAAGCGGCCGGCGCATTCGTTCATTTAAAGAAGCAGTTTGAGCATCCGACGCATCCGAAACACGGGCGACGTTTGCAACCAGCGGTGCGTCTTTTTCGCCTCGCGCTGAAAAACCTCGCCGATTACGGCCCCATGTGGCACGCGTTTCAGGTAACGAGGTTTCGCGAAATGCTCCAGAGTTATGCCGAAGAAATTCTGCGCTCTGGTTACAAAGAAAATCCTTGGTCGCCGCAAACCGCGCCGCAACTAGAGCTTAAATTGTAGCGGCGGTCTGCGACCGTCGCATTTTTTCCGGATAAACGCGATGCGCCGTTCTTAAGAGTGCGACGGTCACAGACCGCCGCTACAGAAGAAGTCATCCCGTGAAAATTAACTTCACGCCCGCGATGATGAGAACAGTCGCAAGCAAAAGCGAGATGGTGCGGACAGGGAAACGCCGGCTGCCAAAGTAAGAACCGAGAGCGCCGCAAATTATTACGGCGGGTGCGAGCGTGAAACCGAGTGCGGGAACGAAATGCTTCGCGCTGAAATATCCCACCAGTCCGGAAATCGAGTTCACTAAAATGAACAACGCGGAGACGGCTGCCGCTTGCCGAATCTTTGCCCAGTGAAAAAATAGCAACGTTGGAGTGAGGAATATTCCGCCGCCAGTACCGGTCAGGCCCGAGAGAAATCCGATGACTCCTCCGACGCCGAAAGCCACAGGGTGGGCGGGAGGATTAGCTTCCGGCGGATCACCGCGACGAAGAATCAGTCGCACGGCAGAGAAAATCAGCACGACACCGATCAGGATTTTTAAGATCGCTGCCGGCACTTGCAGATACCCGCCGAGATAAGCCGACGGGACTGAAAGTAGCGCGAAAGGCCAAAACAATTTCCACGAAAAATATCCCGCTTTCCAAAACTGGAAGGCGCCGATTGACGCCACAAGAATATTTAATATAAGCGCTGTTGGTCTGATGACAGTCGGAGCAAGTCCCCACAGCGCCATTACCGCGATGTAGCCAGACGCTCCAGCGTGACCGACCGACGAATAGAGAAACGCGATGACTCCGACGGCAAGGAAAAGCGATATCAGATGCGGCGCGTCCATAGTCTTGTCCTATCGAGCGATGTGCCAGTCCGACTCGGACCGAGAATCTCTCATTGGTATCCAGGCGAGAGATTCCTCGACTTGGCTCGGAATGACAAGAATGATGCTGCGTGACGCCTATTCCTATGGCTGCTGAACACGCGGCGGAAGTTTCGCAACATACTAATCGCCTGGCCCGCGAGAAATCGCCTTACCTTCTTCAGCACGCGCACAATCCAGTCGATTGGTTTGCTTGGGGCGAGGAAGCCTTCGCGAAAGCGCGAAAGGAGAATAAACCAATCTTTCTCTCGATCGGTTACTCCACTTGCCACTGGTGCCACGTCATGGCGCACGAATCTTTCGAAAATTCCGAGACGGCGAAGATCATGAATCGGGAATTTGTGAACATCAAAGTCGACCGCGAGGAACGACCGGATGTGGATCGCGTCTACATGACCTTTGTGCAGGCGACGACGGGGGGTGGCGGCTGGCCGATGAGTGTTTGGTTGACCCCGGATCTGCAACCATTCGTTGGCGGAACTTATTTTCCTCCAGAAGATCGCTACGGACAGCCAGGATTTCCAAGGGTGCTCGAGCGAATCGCGGCGACGTGGAAACAGGACCACGCGAAGATCGCGGAACAAGGCGTCAAAATCATTGCGGCCTTGCGGGAAGCAGGAAGCATGTCGGCAAAGCAGGGCGACGCTCCCGATCCAAAAATTTTGGGTACGGCATATGAGCAATTGTCACGCGCTTATGATGCGCATGAGGGCGGCTTCAGTAGCGCGCCAAAATTTCCCCGACCCGCCACTCTGAATTTTCTTTTCCGCGTCTACGCGCGAAACGGGAGCGAATCTTCCACCGGCAAACACGCTTTGGAGATGAACCTGCAAACGCTGCGCAAAATGGCGGCAGGCGGGATACACGATCATCTCGGTGGCGGCTTTCATCGTTACTCGGTCGATGCGTTGTGGCACGTCCCGCATTTCGAAAAAATGTTATACGACCAGGCGCAGCTCGCGGTGGCGTATCTCGATGCGTTTCAGATCACGCATGATCCGGAGTTTGAAAAGGTCGCACGTGACATCCTCGATTACGTCCGGCGCGACATGACTGCAAAAGAAGGCGGCTTTTTTTCCGCGGAAGATGCGGACAGTCTGCTCGTACATGGCAAACCGGAACACGCTGAGGGTGCCTTTTATGTTTGGACGAAAAAGGAGATCGATGACTCATTAGGCGAACATGCCGACATTTTTCATTTTCATTATGGCGTGGAAGAGGAGGGGAACACGCCTCCCGGCAGCGATCCGCAGGGCGAGTTCCGCGGCAAAAACATTTTGCTTGAGCGCCACTCCATCGCTGAGACATCGAAAAAATTCGGTAAGAGCGAAGATGAAATTAGCGACTCTTTGAAGGTTGCTCGGGAGATCCTGTTCGCACTTCGCGCAAAACGTCCGCGGCCTCATCTTGACGACAAGATCATCACAGCGTGGAACGGATTGATGATCTCCGCGTTCGCGCGAGCGGCGCGTGTTCTCGATGATGCGGCCTATTTGCAGTCGGCCAACCGCGCCGCGGAATTCATTCGCACTAATTTATATGACGAATCGCGCAAGACGCTGGTGCGAAATTTTCGCGAGGGCAAAGGAACAGTCGCCGGTTTTGCAGAGGATTATGCATTTGTCGTTCAGGGGTTACTCGATCTCTACGAAGCCGGTTTCAATGTGCGTTGGTTGAAGTTTGCCATCGAATTGCAGCAAACCCAGGATCGGATCTTTCTCGATCAAAAGAACGGCGGTTACTTCAGCACCAGCGGTGACGACAACAGTGTGTTGCTGCGAATGAAGGAGGATAACGATGGCGCGGAGCCTTCGCCCAATTCCATCGCTGCGCTCAATCTGCTGCGATTAGCGCAGCTCCGCGAGGCGAAGGAATACCGGGAAGAAGGAGAGAAAACAATCAATGCTTTTGGCGAAATCCTTAGCCGCGCGCCGACCGCGCTCCCGCAAATGCTGGTCGCTTTCGATTACTCGTTAGGCAAGCGGCAGCAAATCGTGATCGCAGGAGAAAAAGAAAAGGCCGACACGAAGAAACTCCTGGCGGAAGTGCGCGCTCATTATCTTCCGAGCGCGACGCTCGTCCTGGCAGACCAGGGCGAAGGTCAGAAGTATCTCGGCGAAAAACTGGAAGCAATTCGTGCCATGAAGCAGGTGGGCGGGAAAGCTGCGGCTTACGTCTGCGAAAATTTTACCTGTAAAGCGCCGGTAACCGATGCGGGTGCACTCCGAAAATTGTTGTCGCCGGACAAGCGGTCGAAGCCCTCATCCTAACCTTCTCCCAGTGGGAGAAGGGACCGCTTCATGATCAATGTCGCGTTGAATCGGGGGATCGCACGCGCCCTCGTGTGCCGGTTTTCGGCGCCCCGCCGAAACAAGTGAATCGCCCCAAGAGATTCGATGTTCTAAGAAAAAACTTTGCCATGTCGAGGGCGCCATGGCCCGCACGCGAGGGCGCGTGCGCTCCCCAGATAGCTTGTCAGTGCGGTTCGTCGTTTTCCCCGCCGTTTTCGAATTTCGCTGCCGCTGCCGGTAACTTCTTACGTCGGCGCAGGCGCATCCAATTGTTCCAGGTTTTGCGCAGGCTATCCTTCGGCGTCATGTAATGCTGATTGAGTTCGGTGCCTTTGACGATCTGATCGAGAACGCCTTTGACCGAGAAATCGTCCGTGTTCAAAATCGTATAGGCGGTGCCAATAGCGGCATAATGGTGCGCGTCGCTCGCTGCCGTCATGGGGAGCTTGCGCACCTGCGCATATTTGAACGCGTAGCGATTGTAACGACGCAATGTTGTTGCAGCGTTGAAAACCTCGATCGCATCGACCGGCAAACTTTCCAGGGTGGTGAAACGAATGCCCGCACGGAAAAGATCGTATGGATGCGGCGGAATCGCGAGGCCGCCGCGATCGTGAATGAACTCAACTACTTCGCGCGCCGGTTTGCCTTTCAACTTCGCCGGCGTTGGCAAGGTTGCACCGATGCAGAGCAAATGACCTTCCGCTGTCGTTACTTCAACGCCGGGAATGATGAGGAAATCATCGACCGGCCTGCCGTCTTCTCGCATCAATCCCTGATCGAGAAGATAGGTGATTGCCTCGCAAGTATTGTGATCGGTAATGGCGAAACCGTGGAGACCTTTCTCGCGCGCGGAGGCAATGTTTTGTTCCGGACTCGAAACTCCATCGCCCGAAAAAAAGGTGTGGGTGTGGAGGTCGATCTTGAAGGGCATCTCGGGGACGCTAGTTTGGAGCCGGCGAAATGAAAAGTATCGGTTTCAAGGAGTGGGCGATCGTTTGCCGGGCTTTGGGCGACGGCAAACAGACTGTTATTTTACGCAAGGGCGGGATCGCGGAAAACCGCGATGGTTTTGCCTTTCGCCATCCGGAATTTTTCCTTTTTCCGACGTTCTTTCACGAACAGATTGAAAAATCACGCCTGGTTGATGCGATAGTTCCACAAGCTAACGAATTCCAAATCGAGATTCGATTCTTTGCGAGAATGGAGCATGGGCGTCGGATTGACTCGTGGGGAACTGCCGAAGCTCTCGAGAATTTTCATGTTTTAAAACAATCAGTCGTGCGAGATCGCTTTGATGATCCTCGTTCTCCTGGGATTCACGTCGCATTTATCAGGGTCTTTCGGCTCGTCCAGAGCTGGATATTGCCTAACGAGAGGTCTTATGCCGGTTGTCGTTCGTGGATTCAATTGCCAGATCCTCCAGCAACCATGCAGCTAGAGCCGGTCCTGAACGACTCTGAATTCGCGGAGATCGAAAAGAGATTCCTGGATGCGATTGGTAACGCCGCTGTTCGAAGCTAGCTGACAGCTTCGACGAGAATCTCCGGAGCGGGCTCGTCGATGTGCCCCTTAAATTGCATGTCGTAAAGTCGCCGATAGTAACCAGACTTGCCGAGTAATTCCCTGTGTGTGCCGATCTCTTTGATTCGGCCCTTATCCATGACCACGATTTGATCGGCGGAAAGAATCGTCGAAAGCCGATGCGCGATGGCGATAACGGTTTTTCCCGCGGCGAGTTTTTCCAAAGCAAGTTGAATCTGTTGTTCCGATTCGGAATCGAGCGCGGATGTCGCCTCATCCAGAAGAAGGATGGGCGCATTTTTCAGAAGCGCCCGCGCGATCGCGAGCCGCTGCTGTTGTCCGCCGGAAAGCAGGCAACCCTTATCGCCGATCACCGTTTGGTATCCTTTCGGTTGCGCTATTATAAAGTCATGCGCGTAGGCGGTGCGGGCAGCAGTGTAAATTTCTTCGTCGGTGGCGTCGAGTTTTCCAAACTGAATGTTTTTAAAGATGGTGTCGTGGAACAGGAAAGTCTCTTGCGTGACGAGACCGATCGATTCCCGCACCGATCGTTGCGTGACCTTTCGTAAATCGTGGCCGTCGATGAGCACGGCGCCGCTCGTGGGATCGTACAATCGTAGAATCAAAGAAAGAATACTCGATTTGCCCGCGCCGCTCGCTCCCACAAGAGCGTAACTTTTTCCCGCCTCGATGCGTAGGCTGAGGTTCTTGACCGCGTCGGTGCTACCTCCCGCATAACGGAAGCTGACATTCTGAAAGTCGAGCTGCGCTCGCCGGAGAGGCAAAGCAATTGCATCGGGCGCATCCTTCACGTTTGGCTCGGAATCGAGAATCTTGAAGATCTCGGTCGTGGCAGTGATCGAACGCTGCATCACGATGTGAATTCGGCTCAGCGTCTTCACCGGCTCGTAAAGAATAAAAATGCCGGAAAACAGACCAAAGAAACGACCGGCGCTCAGATTCGCGGCATAGACGTAAAGCAGAGCAAACCCGACACCGAGCGCGGCGATCACTTCGACCAGAGGACTAACCGCTTCCATCGCTTTGATCATGCGCATGGCGTTGCGGAACTGGAGTTGGTTACTGCGCAAAAACGATTTCTGCTGATGTTCTTCGCGCGTAAACGATTTGATCACGCGGATGCCGAGAAATGTTTCCTGCATGGTCACGACCATCTGTCCCATTTCCTCCTGCTCACCCTGGACCGCTTTGCGTGCGCGCTTTCCATAAATGCGCAGCGGCAGAAGGCAGATTGGAAAAAGAATCAGACTGACGACCGTAAATCTCCAATCCATGTAGAGCAGAACGATGACTCCACCGATAATCGTGATCGGCTGCTTGAAAATATCGCTGCTCACGGTGCTGAGCGCGGCCTGCATGCCGCGGGTGTCGTTTGTGACGCGCGAGATGAGAAGCCCGGACCGCATGCGATTAAAGAAATCCATCGAGCTGTTCACGATTTTCGTGAAAAGCTGAACGCGAATGTCGGACACAACCTTCATGCTCACCCAATTCATGTAATAGCCGTTGGCGAAGGAGCAGAGGCTGCGCAGGGTCATTACCACCGGGATGGCGAGACAGACGATCAGGATGTTGTTGATTTTCGGGCCCGCGTCCAGCATGTCGGGATGCGTTTTCAACGCCATTGGGTTCGGCGCTGCGCCGTGAAAAATGAAACCGGTCACGCGCGAGAGGACGAGCGGGAGAAGCGCGCTGACGGCGCCGAATGCAAAACCGAATGCGAGGCCGACAATGAATCGCCCTCGATACGGCTTCACATATCCGAACAAACGGCGGTATGGACCGGACGCGGCATGCAGCGTCTGCCAGAATGTAAGCTTCTTTGGTTTTAGTTTCGGCTCGCTCATGAAATGGGGGCCGCTGCCGGAGCCGACAGCAGCGAATCCATAGCATCGATTACCTGCTGCGTCGAGATTTGGTTCATTGCGCCCCGTCGTTGATCGGGAGAAAAATTGGTCACCGCTCCATCGATCCTGCCCTGTAAGATTACAGCAGGACTCGAGCGCGGCCGCCAATGAAATGGATTCGTCGGTCCGTAAAGAACGACCTGCGGGGTCTGTACGGCAGCGGCAAGATGCGTCGGCGCTGAGTCGACCCCCACAAGGAGCGCTGCTTTCGCGATGAGTGCGGTTAAAGTGAGCAAATCGATTTTACCGGAAAGGTCGACGATTGGTGCGCGCAAATACTTTTTAATTTCCGCGATGTGCGTTTTCTCGAAAGAAGAACCGCCGCTCGTCAAAACGGCATGCCCGCGCCGGTCACTCCAGTAATTAGTAATCTCGGCCCATCGTTCCGGTTCCCAAAATTTCTCCGCTCTGGCCGAACCTGGGTGAAAGATAACAAACGGACTTTCGGTCTTCGTGCTGGACAAAATTTTCTCCGCCTTCTCGATCGCGCTTCTGGGAAGATCCAGATGCAAATCTCCCGCAGCGTTTCTGATTCCGAGCGGCGCGAGGAAGGCGAGGTGGTGATCGATGGTGTGCTTATCGCGCACCGAGGAGTCGACAAACTCATCATACACAAGCGGCCGCCACTTGGATCGCGCTTTCGTTCGTTCGTAAGTAATTTTTCTCTTTGCTCGCGAAGCGAAAGCGAGAAATGCCGAGCGATCCGTTCTCGTGAAATCCAAACAGAAGTCGTAACGACTCGTTAGGATTGCGAGCCAGTGATGGGCGTGCATCCAGCTCCTAACGACCAAAAAACGATCTACTCCGGGAATCGCTGGCGCCAGTTCCCGGCACGAATGTGAGATAGCGAAATGAATTGTAGCGTCGGGAAAATTTGCGCGTAACGCGGTTATGGCCGGGACGGTCAGAACAAGATCGCCAATTCGTTTCAGTTGGATGAGCAGGATCTTCACGATTTTTTCTTCTGTAGCCGCCGTCTCTGACAGTCGCACTTATCCAGAGCAAATTATGCGACAGTCAGAGACCGCCGCTACAGGGCATCTGTCATCGGGTCATTGCCAACTCGTAAGCGCCGAGTAGTCGCTCACGGAAATGATCCCAGGTGAAATTCTCCACGACACGCTTTCTGGCTGCGATGCCCATTCGTTCAACGATCTCAGGATGATCATAAAAATGCCGAATCGCATCCGCCAGAGCAGTAACATTCCCTGGCGGAATGATTATCCCTTCCACCCCGTCGACTACGACATCGCCCGATTCGCGCGTGGTGATCTGCGGTAAACCGCACGCCGCCGCTTCATAGGTGACCTTGGCGCTGCCCTCACACTGCGATGGGAAAACGTGGACCGTGCTTTGGCTTAAATATTGTTCCGGATTCTGTGCAAAACCGAGGACGCGAATGTTGTCCCGCCAGAATTTTTTCAGATGAGGTTTGGCCTCATCATGCACCGAGCCGACCAGCCAAAGCTCGGCATTAGGCAGATTGAGCCGCTGCCACGCTTCGAGCAGATGATGAATGCCTTTGCGTTCGATGAGTGCGCCGGAAAAAATTGCGCGAAAAATTTCCGGACGCTTCCCCGGCCTGAAGCGATCGACGTCAACGCCGCGTGGGAGATAGAACAATTTCTCGTCGGGGAAACCTTGCACGCGAAATGTTTCCGCGGCCGTTTCCGAAAGCACAACGATCAGATCCGCCAGATCGTATTCCTCGAGGAAACGTTTGCGATCGAGCAAAAGGTCTTCCTTCCATTGCCGCAGCCGCGGCAAAGGCGGAGTAGACGCGGGGGCAAGCTGGTCGCGCTGGATTTTGCCGCGGTCGCGATGCCAGGTGGGAATTTCGATGATCGATGGAATGCCTAGCTTGCGCGTCACGCGCAGGGATTGCAGGCAATCACCCGACCAGCTATGAAATAGATCGTAGCGACCGGTGGCGAGTTGCCGCGATGCAATCCAATCGAGATATCGCTTTTTCGCGCCGTAATAATAAGGGCTGTCGAGAAACGAAAGAAGACGCACCGGATGCCAGCGCAACGAGTGAATGAGCGCAGCCGGAATTTCTGATTGTCGATCATCGTATGCGACCGCTTTCCCGAGGAAGCCGCCGCGGTAAGAGGCGCGTAACGCTTCGAAAGCGTCGGTGTCCAGACCTGACCCGCCAATGCGCGCGAAAATGGAATAAAGAAGATTGCGCGGGAGGACTCGCAAGCTGGGGCGCGTCGTCCCTGTTTGCGCGGGGGCATTTATAATTTCGCCGGGCATCGGATTACAATTATTATGGCGAACCTCGGCAAGGTAAAGGCCAAGCCCTAACGTTTTGCGATGACTAACGAGAAATGAAGATCGGATTTGTGCGTCGCGGCTTTTCTCCAAGTGGCGGCGCAGAAAACTATTTGAAGCGTTTGGCGCGCGGCGTTCACTCCGCAGCTCATGCCGTCGAGCTTTTTACGACGCAAGAGTGGCCGGCAGAGGAGTGGACGTTTGGAAAATTGACTCCGCTACGTGGCGATTCGCCTCTCGCGTTCGCGAACGAATTGGAAAGAGCGTGGCGCGCAGCGGGATGCGATGCACTCATGAGCTTGGAGCGAGTCTGGCGCTGCAATATCTATCGCGCGGGCGACGGCGTGCATCGCGCCTGGCTGGCGCGCCGCGCAAAACTGTTCGGTCCGCTGCGCAGATTCACGACCCTGTTCAACCGCAAGCATCCCGAAATTCTGCGTTTGGAAGAAGCCTTATTCCAGAAACGAGGCGCGGACCGCGTGATCGCAAACTCGCAAATGGCAAAAAACGAAATCATCGAATTTTACGATTATCCCGCGGAGCGGATCGATCTCATTTACACAGGTGTTCCGTCGGAAATTTTTTCCCACACCGAAGTTCGCCGATTCGAGCAACGCCGTGCGCTGAATCTAGGTGAGGAGGACGTTGCGCTGCTTTTCGCCGGTTCGGGTTGGGAGCGCAAAGGCTTGCACGAAGCGATCGCAGCATGCAGCGAGTTGAAATTACGTCTGCTCGTGGCCGGTCGCGGCGAAGAGCGAAAGTTTAAGGCAGCGAATGTTCAATTTCTCGGCGTCGTTGGCGACATGCCCGCGCTCTATGCCGCGGCCGACATTTTTATTTTACCGACATTTTACGATCCGTTTTCTAATGCCTGTCTTGAAGCGCTCGCCTCAGGTCTTCCGGTTATCACAACACGCGACAATGGCTTCAGCGAAATCATCGAAGATGGCGTGCACGGATCGATCGTGGATCGCGCCACCAATACAGCCGCCTTAAGCGATGCGATTAAATTTTGGTGCGATGAAGCTGCACGTGAAAAAGCACGACCGGAAATTATTGCGCGCGCTTCGCAGTTCGACATCTCGAAAAATGTCGAACAAACACTCGCTTTACTGCTTCAGGTCGCCGCGAGCGCGGCGTCCGTATCCGGGAAAATGCGGAAGACCTGATCGAGCCGCGCGATTTCAAAAATCGGCCGCACGCTCGCCTGCAAACCGACGAGCGCGAATTTTCCGCCGTACGCTTCCACGTTTTGCATTCCTTCAATCAAAACCGCCAGACCAGAGCTATCGATGTAACTAACCTTAGTTAGATCGACCACGATCTGTTTCGGCTTCTCTTCGATCATCGCGCCGAGCGAAGCGGAAATGCGCGGCGAAACGTGCAAATCGATTTCGCCGTCGAGTGGAAGAACGTGATCCTTGCTATTTTTCTGGCTCATTTCGAGGCTGGGATTCGGGGAAGATGTCATTCTGCGGGCAATCGTCAATTCTCACCATCCGAGTTCCGCGATGACGTCATTGGTCTGGCTAAAGTCGTCGAAGAGAAAATCTGGTTCGGACCTGGCCAATATTTCACGCGGACGAGATCCGGTCGCGACCGCGATGGTGCGCGCTCCGATTGCCTTTCCGCATGCGATGTCGTGTTCGGTGTCACCGATAACATCGACTGATGAGGGAGCGAACCGTCGTCCCGTATGTTCCAAGGCGCGAGCAGAAGCGACGATCCCGAGTTCATTACGATCGTGGTGATCATCGGCAAACGCCCCGAAGGGGAAATATTTCCATAGCCCATAATGCTTCAGCTTTAACTGTGCCCCGCGGGCGAGGTTTCCGGTAAGAAGACCCAGCGTAATATGCGGCCGCGATTCGAGGCGCTCGAGTAGCTCGCCAATTCCCGGCAGGACGTGGCCCTCGGTAATCGCAAGTTGCCGCGCCAAAAGCTCGATGTAGGTGTCGAAAAAGCGACGTAGTTCCTCATCGGTAGGTTGTGTTTCATGCTTGGCCAGAATTTGACGGACGATTCCAGAATCTGTTCGACCCGCGATTTCGATCCCGCTCAAGTCGTCATCTATTCCGAAGCGTTTTTTGGTCGCGAGCTTCAATGCCTGTACACCGGCGCCGCCGGTGTTGATCAGGGTGCTATCAATATCGAAGAGGACCAGGCGACGATTTTCACTTTCTGTCATGTCGAGCGAAGTCGAGACATCTCTCACCGATCTCCGGTGTTGTCACATTTCGCCTGGAATAAGAGATTCCTCGACTGCGTTTCCTTTCGGAAATTCCGCTCGGAATGAGAGAAACAAAATATCGCGGCCGCCTTGCTCCCTCTCCAACTGGCTATCTGCATCTCGGTCACGCCATGACTTTCTGGTGCGCGCAAGAGCGCGCTCGAAAAAACAACGGCGTGCTCGTTCTGCGCATCGAGGATCTCGATCCCGATCGCTGTCGATCGGAGTTTCACCAGGCGATTTACGAAGATCTTCGCTGGTTTGGATTGGAATGGAATGAGGGGCCGGACGTTGGCGGTGAATTTGGTCCCTATCTGCAAAGCGAGCGGCGCGACCGGTATCTTGCCGCGTGGAAAAATTTGCGCACTGACGGATTTATTTATCCATGTACCTGTTCCCGACGCGATGTCCTGAATGCAACAGGAGCGCCGCATTCTGAAAGCGAAGAACCGATTTATCCCGGAACATGCCGGTCGAGTGTAGCTGCCGCCGTCTCGGCGGCAGAACGCGCGACCCTGCCGCCAGTGACGGCGGCAGCTACAACGGGCGTGAATTGGCGCTTTCGTGTTCCGGATGGTTCCCCCGTGGAATTTCTCGATCAACATCTGGGCCGGCAATGCGCCGTGGCCGGTAAGGACTTTGGAGATTTCGTTGTTTGGCGAGGAGACGACGTGCCTGCATATCAGCTGGCCGTCGTCGTAGATGACGCCGCGATGCACATTAGCGAAGTCGTACGTGGCGCCGATCTGGTCACCTCAACTTTTCGCCAGCTTCTGCTTTATCGAGCGCTCGATCTTACGTCGCCGCAGTTTTACCATACGCCCTTAATCTCGGATTCGTTAGGCAATCGGCTCGCCAAACGTCATGCTTCCCTGAGTCTGCGCGCGTTGCGCGAGGCTGGTGCAAATCCGCGATCGCTTCGTGCAGAATATGCGGCTTACCGATGAATCGTTAAAGAACCGGCGCGTGCATCAGAAGCACGGCAATCATGCTAGCGAGAAAGGCGAGCACCGCCACGGCCGCGACAGCTAGAATGGCCGTTCGGATTGGATCTTTCTCGTCTTTGCGACGCGGGAATGGCGATGCATTAGCAAAATCGTCCGGGCGGACGCTCGTTTCCGCGGGTTTTGCCTCGATCGCAGTGGGTTCGGGCAAAGGTTGCACACCTCCACTTACATCTGCCCCGAACCGCGCCTCGACTTTTCCAAATCGAAGCCGATCTCCGACGCGCAGTGTGACTTCAGTAATCGTTTCACCGTTCACGCGCGTTCCATTTGTCGAACCGAGATCTTTCAGTCGATAAATGTCTTCGCTTCGCTGCAGCTGCGCGTGACGCCCGGAAACGGACGCATCATCGAGAACGATCATGTTGTCCGGCGATCGACCGATCGTGATCGTTTCATCCGTCAATTCATGAGTGGTCGGTCCCGTTTCAGCGGAGCGCAAAATCATGCGTGGCATCGTGCGTTTCTAGCAGGCACAATCTCCTCTCGCAACCTTTCCCCTTCGATTGACCTCTCCAGTGCGCGCCCGCATAGTGCCGCTTCATGTCGATTGAGCTGACCCGCAACTTCTGCATCATCGCGCACATCGATCACGGTAAGACGACCCTGTCGGATCGTTTGCTCGAGCGCACGGGCACAATCCACGAGCGCGATAAACAGGATCAACTCCTCGATTCCATGGATCTGGAACGGGAACGCGGGATCACGATCAAAGCGCATCCGGTGGCGATGAAATATCGCGCAAACTCAGGCGTAAATTATCGATTAAATCTGCTCGATACGCCCGGACATGTTGATTTCGCCTATGAAGTTTCGCGCTCACTCGCGGCGTGCGAAGGAGCGCTCCTGATCGTTGATGCAGCGCAAGGCGTCGAAGCGCAGACAGTGGCAAACGTGCATCTCGCGCACAAACAAGGGCTCACCATCGTTCCCGTCATCAACAAGATCGATTTGCCGAACGCGGACGTTGCCTCGGTGCATCGGCAGTTGGAAGAGATTCTTGCGATTCCCTCCGAAGAAGCGATCGAGGCGAGTGCGAAGATGGGAATCGGGATCGAGGAAATTCTCGAAGCGATCGTGCACCGCATTCCAGCGCCGGAGAAGCCGCCCGATGAAACTTTGCGTGCGCTCGTCTTCGATTCGGTGTTCGACGCTTACCGCGGCGTGGTCGGCTACGTGCGAGTCGTCTCGGGAAAAATGGAATCGGATCAGGCGATCAAGTTAATGCGGAACGATGCGCGTTATGAGATCAAGGAAGTAGGTGTGTTCACGCCGAAGATGTATCCACAAGCGCGATTAAACGCCGGCGACGTCGGTTATTTCATCGCCAATATCAAAAGCACGCCCGAATTAAAAATCGGCGATACGGTTACCGATCAGCGCAATCCAGCGCGCGAACCGCTCCCTGGCTTCCAGGAGATTCATCCCATGGTCTTCAGCGGGATCTATCCCATCAATACCGGCGACTTTGAGCATCTCAAAACAGCCATTGGCAAACTGCGGCTCAACGATTCCGCTTTTGTTTATCAACCGGAAAGTTCGGTCGCACTTGGTTTCGGATTTCGCTGCGGTTTTCTTGGTCTGCTCCACATGGAGATCATTCAGGAACGACTGCGGCGCGAATACGACATGGACATTATCGCGACGTCTCCGAGCGTCATTTACGAAGTCGTTTCGACGCGGGGGGAAATTGTGCTCATCGATAATCCCGCGCATCTGCCCGATCCCAGCACGATCGAAGAAATTCGCGAGCCAATCGTAAAAGCGTACGTCTTGTGCCCGAACGAGAACATTGGCGACATCCTGCAATTAATTCTGGAAAAGCGCGGCTTGATGGACCACACCGAATCCCTCGACACGCGACGTGTCATGCTTCATTGCGAGTTACCACTCAACGAAATCCTGGTCGATTTTAACGACAAGATTAAGAGCATCACGCGTGGCTACGGTTCGATGGATTACGAGCATGCAGGATATCGCGCCGCGAAATTGGTGAAGCTCGATCTTCTCGTAAATGGCGAACCAGTCGATGCCTTCTCCACCATTGTGCATCGCGACCGGGCAGACGCGCGCGGCCGGCAATTGGCGGCGAAACTAAAGGAAGTGATTCCACGCCAGCTTTATCAGGTGGCGATTCAGGCAGCGATTGGCGGAAAGATCATCGCGCGCGAAAGTGTTTCCGCGCTACGCAAAAATGTGACTGCAAAATGCTACGGCGGTGATATCACCCGTAAGCGCAAACTACTGGAGAAGCAGAAAGAAGGAAAAAAACGGATGAAGAGTATTGGAAAGATAAACATACCGCAGGAAGCATTCATCGAGGTGCTGAAGGCGCAGTGAGACGCTCTTTCTCCGTTGTCCTGTCGAGCGAGTCGAGACATCTCTTGCTATGATGAGAAATTCCTCGACTTCACTTCGTTTCGCTCGAAATGGCAAAGTTATAACTCGTTAGGCAAAATCGCATGTTCACACCGCGTTACATCAAGCACAGCAAACTGCTCCTGCGCCACGCCCGCAAACTCTTGCATTATCGCAAAGACCTTCTTGGCGACGCCACCCTGGCCGATTTGCAGACACAAATAGACAAACTGCAGGCTGCGGTCGACAAGCGCAACGAGCGCGCCATCCGGGAAGAAATGGAGCGATTGGACGCGCAACTGGCCGCCCAGACGCCCGTGACGTGGGAAACACATTGGCGGGAAAATTGCGAAGTCATTCTCGTTGCCATCATCGTGGCCGTCGGGATCCGCTCCTATTTTTTGCAGCCATTTAAAATTCCCACCGGTTCGATGCAGCCGACGCTCAATGGAATTATCGGCCATCCCGACGTTGCTCCTGCGCCAAACATGCTTCGGCAGGTGGCAGAGTACTTTATCCTCGGTCGCAATTACATTAACGTCGTCTCAAAGGAGGACGATCAAATCGTGCAGATCCTGCCGAAGAAATTTGCGTTCTTCTTTACCTTTTCGCGCATCATCTGCACGCACCAAAACCTTTTGGTGTACGCGCCACCGGAAACGTTACGCGCTGATTTTCACGTAACCGCGGGCAATGCATATCATCGCGGCGATGTAATTGCCCGTGGCGCGATCGATACCGGCGACCAGGTTTTTGTCGATAAGTTCAGTTACAACTTCGTTAAGCCGCATCACGGCGATGTTTTCGTTTTCCGCACCAACCATATCTTCGGTATTCCTGACGATCCCGAGACCGGAGCGCCGTTTTTCATCAAACGATTGGCTGGAACGCCGGGGGATCCGCTCCGCATCGACCCCCCTTTGCTTTACATTAATGGAAAGCTTGCTCAGGGCACCGGATTCCGCCGCGTCATGTCGGCGAAGCCGCCTTATCGAGGCTACTCGCTCGGGCGCGACTATCTCTCCAAGCCGAGCGAAACGTATACCGTTCCCGAACACCGCTATTTTGCGATGGGCGATAACAGTTACAATAGTTACGACAGCCGCTATTGGGGGCCGGTCCCGGAAGAGAACCTCGTCGGTCGCGGTCTTCTGGTTTACTGGCCATTCAACCGGCACTGGGGTATTATTCGTTAGGCACTTTTGTCATGCTCTCGACTGCGTCGCGAGTATATCCATGGGTCGGGCTTTGCCTCGGGTACGTCCTGGTCTTGTTCGGTAACCCGATCCGGCTCGCACTCCGCGACGGTCTGCGCTGCATCTCGAGGTTCAGCCGCGTTTGGCTTACCTTCGCCCTCCTCGGTTTTGCCTACTCGGTTTTTCAATTCGCGACCTTTACCCCGATTCACAACGAGACTGATCTCGATTTTAACCAGATCGTCTCACTCCTCGGCTGGCACTGGCCGCGCCTGATCGAGGTGTGGCGGGAAATTCCACTGCCGGCTCTTGAGGGCGTGGCCGGCATCTTCGATAACGCGACCACCACTTATCCGCTTTCTGTTATTGCCGCCATCCTACTCGCGGTCAACTGGCGCGGTTTGCACGGCTCATTCCTTCGCGCGCTTTGGCGGCGTTACCGCTTCTGGAGTGTTCCGATTTATATCGTCGTGCTTGTGGCGGCAGTGGCGACGGTGCTCAAACCAATTATTTTTTGGCGTTTGCCACATTGGGGCGTTGCTGTCTCCGCGGCGAAATTTCTGCAAGCGTCTGCGCTTATCGACACCGTCGCATTCATTTTCGAATATTTGTTCGGCGTTTACATCCAGGTCTATTTGATCACCGTCTGCTTCGCCTGGATCAAGGGACTTAGCTTCAGCGAAGGAGCGCTCTTTAAGTTCGCCATGCGCCGTTTCAGTTATGTGTTGAAATGGGCGGGAACTGTCCTGCTTATCGGCATTTTGGTTGTGCGATTACCACTGCTTCTCGCTTATTTCATGAACCTGCCCGACATCCTCGATTATCTGCCGCTGCAACGCGCGATCATGAGCTGCTTCATTATCGCGTTCTGTTCCGTCCAGGTTTCGCTCGTCCTGCACAACGAAAATCTGGGCGAAGCCATTCGAGCGCACTTGTTATTCCTACAGCGGAACGCGGGTCGCTTTGGCTGGTTCCTGCTCATTTGTGGCCTGCACTTCTTTCTCCTTACTGCGGCTGATGCGATTGTTCGCGGCGCGATCGCCGATCGCGTCTCGGCTCTGTTGATGTGGAAGCTAATTTACGTCGTCACGCGCGGCTTCGTCACCGGCTGGCTGTTGGCCAGTTGGGTTTGTCTCTTCCGGCAATGTGAGACCGGTCGGGTGAATCAGGAAACCTGGATTCGTTTTTGAACGCGGAAAAAATCACCCGGCAAAGCAAATCTAATCTCGCGCTCGCCTTCATCGCGCTCGGTCGCGAGCGACGTCGCGACATCACGACGTTCTATGCATTTTGCCGGTTGATCGACGACATCGCCGACGATCCGCAAATACCGCTCCATGAAAAAACTCGGCAACTGTCTGGCTGGCGCGCAAGCTTACGAAGCGCACAGCCTAACGAGTCGTCCGTCGCCCGCGAAATCCGGACAGTGATCGCGAAATACCGGCTCGCTCCGGAAATGCTGGAAGAGATCATCGCCGGCGTGGAAATGGACCTGACCATCTCCCATTACGCGACCTTCGAGGAATTGCGGGTCTACTGTTATCGCGTCGCCAGCGCGGTCGGCCTCGTCAGCATCGAGATTTTCGGCTATCGCAATGTCAACTGCCGCGAGTACGCCGTTCAGCTCGGCCTGGCTTTGCAAATGACGAATATTCTACGCGACGTTGGCAAGGACCTGGCAAACGGCCGAATCTATTTGCCGCAAGAGGATCTCGCCCGCTTTGGATATTCATCCGAAGCGTTACGTGCCCACGTTCGCGATGAACATTTTTTAAAGCTGATGCGATTTGAGGCCGATCGGGCCGAGCAATTTTTTGCGAGTGCGCGCAATTTGCTTCCGGATGAGGATCGTCGTTCGATGGTGGCGGCTGAAATAATGTCCGCGATTTATTTTTCTCTCTTGCAACGCATGAAGGCAGACAACTTTCGCGTGTTTGATCGGCATTATGAATTAAGCAAACCGGTGAAGCTTCTTCACATTTCCAGGCAGCTCTTGAAAATGTTGAATTATTTGGCGCAACGTCCGTCTGTTGATTGAACTACGAATCCTTAACACCATGATGTTGAACAAATATTTTCTCGCGTCGGTTTGCAGCGTTCTCTTTTTCTCATTTGCACTCAGTTCCTGTGACACTCCGACAGGTCAGGGAGCTGGCTTTGGTGCCGCTACCGGCGCCATCATCGGCGGCGCGGCCACTGGCCGCGTCCGCGGCGCGGCTGTCGGGGCCGGAATTGGGGCGCTTACTGGCGCGTTGATCGGCTCCGCGGTGGAGGCCGACGAACGCGGTTACTACGAAGGCCGTCCGACAGGGTATTATCCTTATGGGAGACGCGCCGGCCGGCCGGGTTTTGTCTACAGCCCGTATCCGCCCCACAACATTGTTGATGTGCGCGGCATTCCTCATGGCGAACTCGTGCGCGATCCTTCCACAGGTGGAATTTTCCGCAAGCCGTAAATAACGGCGAAATTAATTCAAGATGACGGGCTGATCGAAAGGTCAGCCCGTTTTCTTTCGCAGCGCATCGACTACACGCTGCACTTCTTCATCCATGCGGACAATCTCCGGCCATGCGCGCGGATAACCTTCGCCAGCGAGTTTGCGCGTCGCGTCAAGGCCCATGTGCGATCCGATGTTTTGCGTGCTCGGTGCATGATCGAGCGAATCGCTCGGATTTCTGATGATGGTGCTGTCGCGCTCCGGATCGGTATTCGCGCACAAACGAAAGAGCACTTCGCTTGTGTTATGTACGTCGCAGTCCTCATCCAGGACAATGATGTATTTGCTGAACATCATTTGTCCCATCCCCCACAATCCATGCATGACCTTGAACGCTTGATAGGGGTATTGCTTTCGGATGCTGACGAAAACGAGATTGTGGAAAACGCCTTCTGCCGGCAACGCCATATCGACGAGCTCCGGAAAGTTCATCTTAAAAACCGGCAGGAAAATGCGAACGCTCGCGGACCCGAGATAGAAATCTTCCATCGGCGGAACGCCTACGATTGTTGTCGGATAAATTGGATCGCGCCGATGCGTGATCGCGGTGAGATGAAAGACCGGGTAATCTTCGATCGCGGTATAATAACCGGTGTGATCGCCAAATGGGCCTTCCGGCCGCATCTCCCCCGGTTGGACATAACCTTCGAGGACAAAGTCAACATCAGCCGGTACCTCGAGGTCGATCGTTTTACACGGAACCAGGTCGACTGATTTCCGCCGCAAAAACCCCGCGAAGAGAATTTCGTCCAAACCATCCGGCAGCGGAGCGGTCGCGGCAAAAGTGTAAGCAGGATCGCCCCCGAGCGTTACCGCCACTGGCATGCGTTCACCGCGCTCATAATAACGCCGGCCATGACGCGCCCCGACCTTGTGGATCTGCCAATGCATTCCGGTTGTTCGCTCATCGTAAATTTGCATGCGGTACATCCCGAGATTGCGCGCACCGCTGTCGGGATCTTTGGTGTGCACGTTCGGCAGCGTGATGAAACGTCCACCATCTTTTGGCCAGCATTTGAGAATCGGCAGATCGCTCAGGGAAAAATTCCTCCCATTTCCCTCGAAACGATAAACGACTTCCTGACACGCGCCTTCCTTTGAATGCTTCGGACGCGCATGCAAAAGATGAATTCCCTGTTTTAACAAACTCCAACCTTCACGAATATCGGTCGGTGGCTTTGCCTTCAGGATTAATTGAATTTCCTGCGCGAGGTCGTCGATACTTTCGCGTTGCAACGCGATCGCCATCCGGCGCTGCGATCCCATCGTGTTAATTGCGACTGGGAACTTCGCAGTTTTCCCGTCGACGACGGGCTGTTCAAAGAGCAACGCCTTGCCGCCGCCGGGCGATTTCATCTCGCGGTCGGCCCATTCACTGATGGCCAGATCGGTATCGACTGGAACCGAAACGCGATTCAGCTCGCCCGCCCGCTCCAGCGCCTCAACGAATTGCGAGAAGGAGCTGTAGGCCATCTAAACGTTGTACGTTCTTGCTGAGCCGGCAGCAAGCCGGTGGCTTCAGTAACCTCGCGGCGGAGTGTACCCCTGGTAGGCAATCACACGGCCATTCGCGAAGGTGACTGTCTTATAAGGGTAGCTCACTTGTCGGAATCGCGGGTAAAAGAACGGATCGTAGAACGGATCGTAAATCGCGACAAAGCGCCGATGTCCATGGCGTCCTCCCACGAAAACGCCTCCGCCCCCAAAACCACCGTAGCCGTATCCGCCGTAGCCAAAGCCGCCGTATCCATATCCACCGTATCCGAAGCCGCCGTAGTATGGGTCGTATTCACTGTAATACGCGCGGTAGATCCAAGTCTCCGTCGACTTTCCATGATAACGGCCGAAGCCTTTTTGCTCCGGCGAACCCCACGCCAGCCAGACCGCGTCCATATTCATTCCTTCGCGAATGCGCCCTTGCCTAACGAGAGCCTGATCCGTCGGCGAGAGACTATTGTAAATGTCGGGATGTTCCGAGATTCGATTTTCGATCGTGGCGCAGCCAGCCAGGAATAATACAGTCAACGCAGCGCTTACCGTCAGCGCCCGAGAAAAAATACGACGCTTCATATCTAATGATACAATCGCGCCCTGTCTGGTCAACTGGACGTACCGAAAACGTCGCTCCCTTGCTTCGTCATGGCTCACCGCTAATATTCCATTATGGAAGATCGTTTCGGTCATCGCATTTCCTATCTGCGTGTGTCGATCACCGATCGTTGCAACGAGCGCTGCCATTATTGTATGCCACGCGAATTGCAGGAGTGGCTTCCGCGCGCCGACATCCTTTCCTTCGAAGAAACATTGCGCATCATTCGCATCGGAGCTGAGCTTGGCGTGACGAAAGTCCGAATCACGGGCGGCGAACCGCTCACGCGTCGTGGGATTCTGGATTTCGTGCGCGAGATCCCTGCAATCGACGGCATCCGAGACATCGGCGTTTCCACCAATGGAACGCTCTTGGCGCGTGACGCGGGTGAGGGAATGCCGATGGCGACGGCTTTGCGAAATGCAGGTGTGCGATCGGTTAACATTTCGCTCGATACGCTCGATCGTGAATTTTATGCGGCTACGACAGGTCGCGATTTTCTTCCGCAAGTTTTACAAGGAATTTCCGCGGCAATTGATGCAGGATTCGAGCAGATCAAACTCAATGCCGTGCTCATGCGCGGTCGGAACGAAGACCAGCTCGTTTCCTTGATCGAGTTTGCGGCTGAGCGCGGACTGATTTTGCGCTTCATTGAGCTCATGCCGGTGAGCACGAGCGAAGTCCTGCGTGAAGATAATTTTTTTCCGATCAACGCCGCCAAACGCGTACTCGAGGCGCGATACGGCGCATTGCTGCCCGCTCCCGAGTTTCGAACAAACGGTCCTGCAACTTACTATCAAATTCCCGGCCGCGAGCAACGCGTCGGTTTCATCGGCGCGATGACGAATCTGCATTTCTGCGAGAGCTGCAATAAATTGCGACTGACGTGCGATGGGAAATTGCGACCGTGCCTCGGCAGTTATTTGGAATTCGACATCATGAAACCGTTGCGCGCTGGCGCGAGTGATGCGGAGTTGCGCCAATTCTTTCTCGATGTGGTCGAGCGAAAACCCGAACAGCACGACTTCCGCAACAACTATCAGCCCGATCGCAAAATGGTCGCGATAGGCGGCTGAATATGGATCGACTCACGCACATCGCGTCCGACGGCGGCGCGCAAATGGTCGACGTGTCGGGTAAGCCGTTGAGTACCCGTGTTGCTACCGCGTCAGGCCGCATTCGTCTGCGTCGAGAAACGATGGAGTTGATTTCGCAAGATCGTATCGCCAAAGGGAACGTTTTCACCGTCGCGCGTGTCGCAGGCATTCAAGCGGCGAAACAAACTTCGCAGCTCATTCCGCTTTGCCATCATCTGGACCTAAGTCATGTCGAGGTGACGCTCGCCCCCTTCTCCGACGGGCTGGAAGCGAGCTGCACTGCTCGCACGACGGCGCAAACCGGTGTGGAAATGGAAGCATTAACCGGAGTGGCTGTCTCTTTACTTACCATCTATGACATGTGCAAGGCGGTAGACAAAGAGATGCGAATCCTGGATATCTGCCTTCTCGAGAAGACGAAACAGGACCCTCATCCTAACCTTCTCTCTCAGGAAGAAGCGACTCCCTCTCCCTCGGGGAGAGGGTTGGGGTGAGGGCCTCTCTTTCGAGGTAAGTTACTAATCTAATACATTCCGCGCTGATCTAAGACACATCTAATACATGATTATAGTCGTCGGCATTATTACGATTTCTGACCGCGCTGACTCGGGCGAATATAAGGATCTGGGCGGACCCGCCTTAAAAGATGCGTCGGAAAAAGCTGGGTGGTCGGTGCTTTGCGAAGCCGTCGTCCCCGATCATACCGAACGAATTCAGGAAACGCTGTGTTCCTTCGCAAGTCAGGGCTGCGGTCTTATTCTTACGACTGGCGGAACGGGGATCGCAGAGCGCGACGTCACGCCCGAAGCAATCCGCGCCGTGATGCGTGTCGAGCTTCCGGGTTTTGGTGAAACGATGCGGAGCGAATCGCGAAAAATCACCCCGAATGGAATCTTATCGCGAAGCCTTGCCGCCGTCGTGGATCGTGCGCTCGTCATTGCCCTTCCAGGTAAGCCGAGTGGCGCGGTCGAATGTTTAGGTTTTGTTCTGGGCGCGATTCCGCATGCAGTCGCACTCGCGCAACGCATTCCGACTTCGTGTTAATGGACGGCGCCGCGCCGCGGTGTCCGCGCGAGATAATGGGAAGCGACAGCGCGCGTCCCTCCAATTGAATCAAATCGTGATGAGCGTGAGTTCGGGCGGACAATTGAAGCGCCATGGAACAATGTAGGTTCCAATCCCGGCGTTAACAAAAAGCGGCCCGGCCGGAGTTTCATAGTAGCCGAGGTCGTAGTTTCCAACCGCTGGCGGAAGAATTATCGCGCCGACAAACGGCAGCCGCACCTGGCCGCCATGCGAATGGCCGGCCAGAATCAGATCGAAGCGTTGATCTCCCAGCTGATCTGCAACGGCAGGATAATGCATCAATAGTATTCGCCGGCTGGCGTTCGTTGTTGAGTGCATGTCGAACCCGGTAATGCCCATGCCGACGAGTTGCAGATCGTGTTTTGGCAAAGTGACATTCCGCGCGGGCAACCATCCTCCACCAGTGGATGCAAAAGCTTCCTCATATTCCGCAAAGGGAGCCTGCGTCGAGTAGTCGTGATTACCCGGTATGCCATAGACGGGCGCTTTTATTTGCCTAACGAATCCAAGCGCTTCACTGACAAAGGAGCGATCTTCGATCAAATCGCCGGTGAAACAAACAAAGTCCGGCGCAAGGTCATTGATCGTCTCGACGACGTGCGCCGCAAATTGCGCGTCGCCTTTGTAATGAAAATCAGAAAAATGAATGAAACGCGCAGTTTTGCCGCCTTGCAATTTAAGATTTCTCACGCGCAACAAAGATGGCTCGATCCATTTCGCATCGATCCCAGCGACGGCGGGCAATGCGAGGAGACTAAAGCCAAGAAATTTTCGTCGACTAATCATGTTATTCAGCTCGAACAAGCATAAGACATTCTCGCGCTCGTTGTCATTCAATCTGGATAAATAAGAAGCCGCATCCACTGCCGGCCGCTGTCGCTTAACGAAGCGTGATCGCCGCGGCCAGTGAGAGTTCCACGCGTCAGATCCCAGTAACGGGCGCTGCTTCTTTTGAAATACGTCAGCTCGGGTTGCGTGACTGCCTTTGAGCTTGGCTCGACCTTCAACGGCACACCCGATTGCGCGAAGGAAATCTCCCAGGACTTCGGGTGGTCCGATGCCGCCGATCGCAACAGCCACGGATACTGTTTCAGCAAATCGAGGTGCTTCGAGTCGGGCAATGTTACTTTGTAGAAGATTGTTTCCTGCGCCAGAAAATCAGGAATCGTCAGCGACGGCTGCTTGCGCAGCGCCAGATACAATCGCGCGATGTCGATGCCCGCGAGGTTCAAGCCGTTGTAAAGTCCGTGCCGATTCGGATCGTTCCTGAAATAAACGTTGTACCACGATTCAAATTCGCGGCTCAGCATCAGATTCAATTCCAGATGCACGTGCGCGCGCCCCTGATCGATTCCGGTCCCGGTGTGGCCCATTACACCCAGCCGCTCCCCACGCTGCACGTGCTGGCCGGGCTGCACCGCGATCGAATTGAGATGCGCGTATAAGCTGTAATACTTCGCTTCGTCCCACTCATGTTCGATCACGACGAACCGTCCGTAGTTCGAGAATCCGGAAACGAGATTCGTGTGCACGACTTTTCCATCGGCAATGGCGCGCACTTCATCGAGCGGTTCGCCATGGGCGTCGCGATAAAGTGGCCGGATATCGATGCCTTCGTGAAAACGTTTGTAGATAATTCCAGCAGGCGTTTCGATCGGATCACGCACAAATCCATATTGTCCGCCTTCCCACGGCGTTGATTCCACCCCTTGAAAATCGCGCGCGATCACTTGATAGAACGCCGCTCCGTCACCGCGAAAGAGAGCGTCATTATTTGTCGGCAACGCCAGCTCCAGGTGCGGCTTCTGGTCTTGTGCGGACGAAGGCTGCGCGCTGATCAAAAGCACGAGCGCAATCGCCACCGCACGCATGATGTCTTACTTCTTGCGCTCGCCGATAATGCGCCAGTCTTTGCGCATGAGTTCGACGTCGCTCGAACTCAATCCCGAGGGCAGATAAATTTTTCCGTCCGAGACGCGCCGGTCGACTTGCAGCTCCGTCAGCGCCCGGCCGTTCACGAAAATAAAAAGAAAACTCCCGCGTCGTTCGATGCTCAATGCATCCAGCGCCAACTTCCCGTGATCATCAAATTGCAAAAGAACGCCGTAAGTTCCGTCTGGCGCCTGATAGGGTCGAAACGCCACCACATCACGCTCGGAAAGGCTCGGCGTCTTTTCGATTGCGACATTTTTCCCGGAAAACTGCGATCGAATCGCGGTCGAAAAGACGGTGCCGTCATTAGCATTCGCTTCCGCATGAACGCGCAAAGTGCAATGCCGTTCCTTCGCGAAAGCAGAGGCCGCGAAGAGCACAGCGCAAAGAGCGGCGGCGAAAACCGTCTTCATGCGCGATTGATAAACAGTTTGACAGGATTTGCAACGTTTGCTGATTAAGCGCCGAATGAAATACGTAGCCGCGTTACTCCTTATGTTGCTTTCGCTCGGTGCGAATGCGCACGCGCAAGGCACGACAAACGCGCCTCCGAAACGCGGCTGGTTCGGCCGCATGCTCCATCCGTTCAACAGTGGGAAACGCTTGCCGGAATATAACGATGCGCGCTTGCGCGGTTTAACCATGCGCCTCGAGCTCTCACCGCAACCCGTGAAATTGTCGGAAGTGCGCTTGCTCGATGTCAAAGTGACTTTGACTAATCAGGCAAAGAAGCCGATCGATCTGCAATTCCCTAACGAGCAACGGATTGAGATTTATCTTCTCAGCTCGACCGAGCGCGTGCTGACGAAATGGTCGGATAATCACGCCTTCGCTGACAAGGCGGCCACCATCCTGATCAACCCGGAGGAACACATCGAATACAATGAGAAGATCGCGACGCGCGACCTCACACCCAACACTGTTTTCATTGCGGATATTTTTTTTCCGCGTTATCCCGATCTGCGCATCCGGCAGAAATTTCTGACTGCGCCTTAATGTAGAGGCGCTTGTGCCAAGCGCATGACGTTTGGTTGGGCGGCTGACACAGCCGCCTCTACATCGTATAAAGCCTGTCGATGGCTCTTCGCCTCTTCGCCGACTACCACATGCATCCACAGGGACATCGGGTGCAACCTTACACACAGGCGTTGCTGCAACCTTGGGCCGATCATGCGCGCAAAATCGGCCTCACCGAAATCGCCTTCACCGATCACGATCGATATCACGAAGGAATTGATTTCGATGAAATCGATAAACTGCGCGTCGCGAATCCCGATCTTAATATTCGCGCCGGGATCGAGCTGGACAACGATCCGCAAACTTCAACATCGGGACGCAAGTGGGTCGAACAAAATTGGGAGCGGCTCGATTTTGTTCTCGGTTCCGTTCATTACCTCGACCGCGACGATCAGATGTTCGACAGTGTGCCGGCCGGCGCATCGCAATTCGTCGATCGCGATATCGACGCTATTTACTCGGATTACTTTCGTCGTGTGCGCGAAATCGCCGCGACTGGGCTGGTTGATTGTCTCGCACATTTGGACCTGATTAAGATTCATGGCCATCGCCCGAAGGCCGATATTGAATTGCTCGCGGGCGAAACGCTCGATTTCATCCACTCGCGCAATCTTGCGATCGAACTTTCCACCGCCGGTTGGCGCAAACCGGTAAAGGAACTCTACCCGAACGATCGAATCATCGAACTCGCACGTGCGAAAGAAATCCCATTTACGACTGCTTCCGACGCGCACTCGCACGTGCAGCTCGGTGAAAATTACGAGCGACTCGAGGAAGAAATGAACTCGTTAGGAGTAAACACGGTTTGCGTCTTCGAAAAGCACCAGCGCATGACAGTTTCGTTGTAGCCAGCGTTTTATACCAAACCCGGCGGCAATCCCATCCCCCCGGTAATTTTAGTCATCTCCGATTGCGCCAGCGCCTTGCCTTGTTCGATCGCCTGCTGCACGCCGCTCAGAACGAGATCTTCCAAAATCTCGATGTCTTCCGGATCGACAATCTCTTTCGCGATTTTGATCGAGACGACATCGCCGGCGCCATTCGCCACGACCGTGACCTTGCCGCCGCCGGCTTGCACTTCCACCGTCTTCTCTTCCAGTTCAGCCTGCGTTTTCGCCATCTGCTCCTGCATCTTCTGAGCTTGCTTCATCAACTTATTAATGTTCATGCGTCGCGATCGTCCTCAGGATTTGATTTCGCCCTTGAAAATTTCGAGCGCCTCTTGAATGAGCGGGTCGTCTTTAAAAGTTTCGGCCTGGCTTTGTTTTTTTGTTGGCGGCGCTGATTCATTTACCACCGGCGCACTTGGCAAACCTTCCTTCATCACAAACTTCACTTTCCAATCGTTTCCGCTGATTTCTTTCAGGAGCGATTCCAGAAAACGACGATTGTTATCCGTCGCCAGAGTTTCGATCATCGACTTTTGTTCGGGTGGATAACCAATGAGAAACGTGCGCCCTTCCGTACCGATTCCGCGGGTGGAATCGATCAAAGTTTTCAGAAACCGCTTCTGCGCGGGAATCTTCTCCGCGAGTTTGTGCCACATCTCATCGACGTTTAGCGATGTGCTTTCGTTAGGCGCGGCAGGTTTGCTGTAGCCGCGGTCGGTGACCGCGGTTTTGCCGGCGTCAGCGACGCAAGCTACAGCAGACTTTCCGGCGTCAGCGACGCCAGCTACAACTTTTCCATCGCGCAAGGCCGAGAGATTTTCGATCACTTCATTCAACGTCACCTGACTGAGCGTCTGGATGGCTTTGATCACTGCCACTTCGAAATGAAGCTTCTTATTCGGCGCCCATTTCATGCGGCCTTCCGCGGCAGCGAATTGGTCGATCAACTCCAGCAATCGATCGGTCTCGATCGCTGCACTCTCGGTTTCGAGCGATTTCTGCAATTCGGGATTCGCATCATCCGCCAGCGCCTCCGGCTTCACTTTAAAAACAAGCAGGTCGCGCAAGTACGAAATGAGATCGGACATTAATTTCATCATGTCCTTGCCGGATTCGCACTGTTCGTGCACGAGCTCGATCGCTTCCGCGGTAGCGCTGCGCAAAATCTTCTCCGTTAGATCAGCAACAGTTTGTTCGCTCGTGAATCCGAAGACTTTCAGCACATCGGCTTCGCTGATTGGATCGCCGCAAAATGCGACCAGTTGATCCAGCATCGATTCCGCATCGCGCAATCCGCCTTCCGCGCCGCGCGCGATGGCGTGTGCGGCCGCCGGTTCGAGCGTAATTTTTTCCTGCTTCGCGATGTATTGCAGATGATTGGCGATTAATTTCGCCGAAATGCGATGCAGATCGAAGCGCTGACAACGACTCAAAATTGTCGGCAAAACTTTTTGCGGCTCCGTCGTCGCGAAAATAAATTTCACATGCGGCGGCGGTTCCTCCAGCGTTTTGAGTAGCGCGTTGAAGGCAGCCGACGAAAGCATGTGCACTTCGTCGATGAGATAAATTTTGTAGCGACCTTTTGCGGGCGCGTAACGCACGTTGTCGCGCAATTCGCGCACGTCTTCCACGCTGTTATTGCTCGCGCCGTCAATCTCGATGACGTCGAGACTGTTTCCGGCGGCAATTTCCTTGCAGTTATCGCAAACTCCGCACGGCGTCACCGTTGGGCCAGGGCTGTTAAGGCAGTTGAGCGCTTTTGCCAGAATGCGCGCGGTAGAAGTTTTCCCGACGCCGCGCGGTCCGACGAAAAGATAGGCGTGCGCGAGACGGTTTTGTTCGACCGCATTCTTCAACGTTTGCGAGACATGATTTTGGCCCACAAGATCATCGAACGTCTGGGGTCGATACTTTCGCGCGAAAACCTGATAACTCACGCCGCTAATCTATGCGGTGTCGTCCAGAGCGAAAATAAAAAACGAGCGCCAACGCGAAGATCCGTCCGCGGTCGATCTGTATTTCGTTTTCGATTTGAAACAGCGGCATGGTTACAACATCTCCGTCTGTTTCTCACGCGCGGATTCGCGCGCGGCCATCGCAAATGGATTCAGCTGTGGCGGCGCGTCGACGCGTTCGGTGCCGTCGAGCAAGCCTTCCACAGTGAGAATCTGAATTTTTGGATAATCTTTGTCGTGCCAGAGTTTTGATGTGTAGCGTCCGGCATCGACCGCCTCCGTCCGCATTTGTTTGCTCGCTTTCTCCAGCGTGATGAGAACGCCGCCGGCTGCCTTCTGATTTTCGACGTCGCCTAATAAGGTGGCGACGTCACCACGATTCACGCCACCGCCTTTTATCTGCACGATGATCTTCTCTCGATGCGCTTCCTCTCTTCTTAGCGGCGCATCTTCTCTCGTCCGGTTCTTCGGCACGTCTTTCCGCTCCGTTTCATAATAGTAAAGAAGCCCATCGACGCCACGATCCGCGCCTTTGCCTTCTTTTAACGGGCGCGCGCCAATGAGCGACAACGCCCAATGTTGGAATTGGAACTTGTCGTTTTCGGCCAGTTGCTTCGCGCCGCCGAAATCTGTCGGCTGACCTTTCTCTTCGAATTCGATCTCTTCACCGAATGCATCTTTCAATCGGCGCTTGATCAAATTGATCGCGAGATAGGTGATATCGATTCCGATCCATTGGCGATCTAACTTTTGCGCCGCGTGAATCGTCGTGCCGCATCCGCAGAATGGATCGAGAACCACATCGCCGGGATTGCTTGATGCGCTGATGATTCGCTCAAGCAACGCTTGCGGCTTTTGTGTTGGATAACCCAAGCTTTCACTGACGAAGTTTGGCCGCAGACCCCCGTGCAGGTGCTCAATATCATCCCAATTGTCTGAGATTGGTTGTCCCTCCATCTCGTCGAGATATCGCTTTTCTTGCGGAACGGTCCCTGGCTTCGACTGATGAATTTTTCCTTCCTCATACGCCTTCTGCTCGATCTTTTGTCCAACGCCAGACCCGTTTAACTCCCAAAAAATCGTAGGTGAGATTGGGTCGGTTTTTGTTCGGGTTCGTGATATCGCCGAGTCGATACCTGCGGCCGTCTTGGTCTGTGAAGCGATAAAACTTTTCGAGGTAATCGGGATCATGTTCGCCATACACTTTGTTGAACGTCACTGCTTCGCCCTTTGTACCGGAAGATGACGTCGCGGCAATTTGGAAAGTTTACAGTGGTATGACTCTTAGGCTGCGATCGCTTCCAAGATATTTCGTTGCGGAAGTTCTTAGCGCCGAAAATTCCATCGAGCAACATTCGTAGATAATGACTCGCCGTCGGGTCACAATGGAGATAGAGGCTGCCGGTTGATTTCAGCACGCGATGAAGTTCGACGAGCCGCGGGGCCATCATGGCGAGATACGCCATCATTGGCGAATGTTTGAGGAAGCTGTGCAGCGCTTCCATCAACTCGACCGCGGTGACGTTCGAGCAGTTGTCGATGAAGTGATGATAGGTGTCGGCGGCGTCGGCCCAGCTCCATGTATCAGTGAAGGCGTGGAATTGCGCCTGGCTTACTGCACCGCTCGGTTCGCGAAACAGAACGTTGTAATCGGCGTTGGAATTAAACGGCGGATCGAGATAAACAAGGTCGACGCTTTCATCGGGAAATTCTTTGCGATCAGAAAGCCATTTCAGATTGTCGCCGAAATATAAACGATTCACAAACTCCGAAAGATTGCTTCAGTTGTCGTGAAATGACCAACTCGAAATCGCCTACGTTTTGTGCATCCATATGTGACTGCGAGTGGTGAATCGGAGTTCTCGGTTTTCTACCTCGCCGAGGGGGAACAAGACGCGGACGCAGTCATGGCGCGGCTGACGGCCTATCTGCGAGGCGCCAAAGCAAGTCTGGATTTTGCGCTTTATGATATGCGGTTGAGTGACCCGTTGAAGAATCAGCTCATGACGGAATTGCGTGAACGTGCGACGGCGGGCGTGCAAATACGAATTTGTTTCGACGGCGACAAACCGGTGCATCCTAATCTGGCGAGCGGTCAGGATCCGGCGCCGCCGGGCACCAGCGCGTTCGTGCAGTCGTTAGGGTATCCATGGCGACGCATTGCGGGAATGAAGTTAATGCATCAAAAGTTTATCGTGCGCGACCGCGCGGCAGTCTGGACAGGCTCGCTCAATCTCACGGACAACGCGTTTACGCTCATGGAAAATAATGTTGTCACAATCGAGTCCCCGACACTCGCCGGTTACTACGCACGGGATTTCGAACAACTTTGGGAGAAAGAGAATTTCGAGAATACAGGCGATATCCAGACTGTTGCTGTCTCGACGACTTTTAGCGGCGCGCCTGCGACGTTGCGCGTGATGTTTTCTCCGGGCTGCGGCCTGGCGATCGATGGTGAAATCGCGAAACGCGTGCATGCCGCGCGTCGTCGTGTTCGCATTTGCAGTTTGCTCATCAATTCCGGAACGCTCATCGGCGCGCTCGCAGATTTATTGCGGCAGGGACAAGTAAAGGTTGATGGAATCTACGATCGCACGCAGATGACCGATGTTTACCGTCAATGGCAGGACGTGCCGCAGAATCGATGGAAGATCAGCGCGGTGCAGGAGATCGTGGCGCGCGCGGGAATTGTCGGGAAAAATTCGACGCCGTATTCGCCGACAGGCCGCCACGACTTCATGCACAACAAAGTTCTCGTGATCGATGACACGGTCATCACTGGCTCATATAATTTCTCGCGCAGCGCGCAGTTCAACGCCGAGAATATTCTTTTCATTGAGAGCGCAGCACTGGCAGAACGCTACAGCGCTTACATCGATCACCTCATGCAGAAGTATGGCCGCCCTTAACTTAATTGAGCGTTGAACGTTGAACGTTTGATTCCCAAATGAACACCTCGTTGCGCAACGTTTTTCTCGTTGTCCTATTCGTTTTCATAACCGTCGCCAATGCGCGCCAGCCAATCCCGCCGCCGCCGCAAACCAAAGTCGTCCGCGCGCGCGATCTCGGGATACCTTTCGATGGAGCGCCGGGAAAATTTAACGCCATTACCGATGTCGCCGGCGTTGAGGTTGGGTACACGACTTTGATTAGTGGGGACGGCAAAACTGATGTGGGAAAAGGTCCGGTGCGGACCGGTGTTACTGCGATTATCCCGCGCGGTCATGATTCACTGAATGATCCCGTTTATGCGGGCACCTTCAGTCTCAATGGCAACGGCGAGATGACCGGCACAGCGTGGGTGGAGGAGAGTGGATTTCTCGAGGGCCCGGTTATCATCACGAACACGCATAGTGTCGGCGTCGCGCGCGATGCCTCGATCGCATGGCGAATCAAGCGCGGCGCGGCCGACAAGACCGGTTACTGGTGGAGCTTGCCCGTTGTCGCCGAAACGTGGGACGGATGGCTCAACGATATTAACGGTTTTCACATCAAGCCCGAGCATGTTTTCAACGCACTCGATACCGCGCATGGCGGCGCCATCGAGGAGGGGAGTCTGGGCGGCGGGACCGGCATGATTTGTTACGAATTCAAAGGCGGAAACGGAACCGCCTCACGCAAGGTCGATCTGAAACAGGATAAGAATGCACCGGCGCGTTCGTTTACTATCGGCGTATTTGTGCAGGCGAATTGCGGTCGTCGACCGCAACTCACCATCGCCGGCGTCCCAGTCGGCAAGGAAATTCCGGGCGAAGTTTACAAAGAGGAAAGCGGTTCCATCATCATCGTCATTGCGACTGATGCGCCATTGCTTCCGCATCAATTGAGACGACTCGCGCGCCGTGCATCGCTCGGGCTCGCGCGCACGGGAAGTGTTTCCGGAAATGGTTCCGGCGATTTGTTCATCGCCTTTTCAACGGCGAACCCAGACGCGGCAAACCCCGACAAGCTCACGCATGCGGTTGAGACAATTCCGAACGATCTGCTCGATCCGATTTTTGCCGGGGTTGTGCAGGCGACCGAAGAAGCAATCGTCAACGCGCTCGTCGACAATCACGACATGACTGGGCGTGACAATCATCACGTCGATGCTTTGCCACATGAGCGCGTGCGCGAACTTTTGAAAAAATATGGCCGCTGAGGTGAGTCGCCCGGGGGCGTTGTTTTAATAGATGAAGTACGTCCAACTCGGAAAGAGCGACCTCAAGGTCTCGCGTATAGCGCTCGGTTGCATGAGCTATGGCGTACCAAAACGTGGCACGCATCGCTGGTCGCTTGATGAGGAGAAAAGCCGGCCTTTCATCAAGCAGGCGCTCGATCTTGGGATCAATTTTTTCGATACGGCCAATGTCTATTCCGATGGCACGAGTGAGGAAATCGTCGGACGCGCTCTGCGTGATTTTGCGAAGCGCGAGGAAATTGTCCTGGCGACGAAAGTGTTCTTTCCAATGAGCGACGGATCAAACTTGGGTGGACTTTCTCGCACGGCGATCTTTGCGGCGATCGACGACAGCTTACGACGACTCGGCACCGACTATGTCGATCTCTATCAGATTCACCGCTGGGATTATAAAACGCCGATCGAAGAAACGCTGGAAGCGCTGCACGATCTCATCAATACGGGCAAGGTGCGTTACATCGGCGCGTCCTCGATGTACGCGTGGCAATTCGCGAAGGCACTCTATCTTGCTGATCTCCACGGTTGGACGCGCTTTGTCTCGATGCAAAACCATTACAACCTGCTTTATCGCGAGGAAGAACGGGAAATGATGCCGCTTTGTCTGGATCAACAGATCGGTGTGATCCCATGGAGTCCGTTGGCGCGTGGTCGCCTAACGAGACCGTGGAGCGAGAAGGACAAGACGCAGCGCGCAAGCGCAGACGATTTCGGCAATAAAATGTACGCCAACACGGAAGAAGCGGATCGCCTGGTTGTCGATCGCGTAAACGAGATCGCGAAGACTCGTGGCATTCCGCCGGCACAGGTGGCACTGGCATGGATGTTGACAAAAGCGTACATGACCGCGCCCATAATCGGGGCAACCAAACCGCATCATTTGGGAGACGCGGTGGCAGCGCTCGATGTGACGCTGTCGAATGGTGAAATAGAGCAGCTCGAGGAACCTTATGTCCCTCACCCTGTGCTCGGTTTTGATTAATTCTGGTTCGTTGCGGTTGCCGATCGATAAACCAGCATTGCTGCCGCGATGTCTTCCACGGCCATGCCTAACGACTTGAAGATTGTCGTTTCATGCCGCCGCGCTTCGACTTTTCCGGCGAGTGCTTCGCCGAGTTCGGCGTAAATTTTTGCGCCGGAAAGCATGACATCACCCGATTCCTTCATCGCGCCCTCTTTCGAATCGACAAAGACAACGTTCGCCATCGCGTTGTCATCGAGTTCGCGCCAATCGGGCCGGCATGCGCCCACGGCGTTGACATGAGAACCTGGCTTTAGCCACGAGCCTTGTAAGACTGGAGTGGTCGAGCTTGTTGCCACGACGACCACATCGGCGCCTTTTACCGCGGCCTCGGCCGACATCGCTTTGCCTCCGATTTCTTCGGCGAATTTTTCCGCGTGATCCTGCGCACGGCTCCAGACGCGCACTTCTTCGAAATGTCCAACGAGTCCCAACGCTTCACTGTGACTGCGTGCCTGAACGCCGCTCCCGAGGATGGCGAGGACGCGCGCATCTTCCGGTGCAAGAAGTTTCGTCGCCACAGCTGAGACCGCGGCTGTCCTCATTTCCGTGACCAATCTCCCGTCCATCACGGCGAGTGGTGCACCCGTCTGCGGATCGACCAGAAAAATTGTGGCCATGTGTGTCGGTATGCCACGATCCGCATTCGGCGGATAGAAGGTGACAATTTTCACTCCAAGACCATCCGCCAACGCCGGCATTAGCCCGAAAAACCCGCCCGGAGGGTCAACGGAAATAACGGACCGGACCGGTTGAGTTACCTTGCCGACGGAGAAATCAATGAGGGCTTTCTCCATCGCGGGAATCAATTGATCCATGCGCAAATGTTGTCGCACTTGTTCTTCGTCTAGAAATGTCGGCATAGCGGATTATGTACGACCTCGGCATAAGATCAGCTTTACAAAACGGAAATCTGGCGGAGTCAAAGCATGCAAATGTTTACATCAAATCGGAAGCCTGAACCTGTGCAACCCGCGGCGGAACCAACAAGACCAGCGGCCGCTCCGCCATTGCCTAGCCGCCCAATAACTCCCGCAGCTCCGGCGCGCTCGGGCGGCCTACTCTCTAGTGGAGTTTCAATCAAAGGGTCGGTGAAATTTCAGAACGAACTGTTGATTGACGGTGAGGTCGAGGGCTCGATCGATTCGCCCGGCGTGCTCACAATCGGAAAGCAGGCCCGCATCCGCGGCGAGGTCAGAGTAAAAGCAGTCACGGTCCTGGGAACAGTCGATGGCAACATTACGGCGAGCGAGCGTTGTGAGCTCCAAGCCGGTTGCACTCTGCGCGGCGATATCGAAGCGCCGCGTCTGGTGGTGGATGAGAATGCCACCTTTTTTGGCAGCGCAAAAATTGCGACCAAGAAATCGGCCTGACGAAATCGGCGGCCACTGGACAAGCGGAGCGCTTATTCGCCGCTCTCCATTTCGGATAAGAGCTCTCGTTTTAAATCGCGACGCGCTGATTTTTTAATAGCGCGCCGTACTGCGGCGACAGCTTGCTTTTCCGCTTGTCGTTGTTGCTTTGTCCGGGTGTCGGCATCGCGTGGCAGATGCGAAATTTTCGGACGATGCGCGCCAACCTTTCGCTCGTTAGGCTTGGCGTATGGGTCCATTCGAATTGTCTTCCAGCCAGGCGCGCGCATTTTGCACATCGGCATCGCTCAAGCCGTGGTCGGCATTTGCAAAACGCACGGTTACGTCTGCGCCGCAGTCGCGTAATAGACTTGCCAGATTCTCGGTTTCTGATGTCGGCACGATTGGATCCTGATTGCCTGCAGAAATGAGAAGACGGGTACCGGTCAATTTCGGAAGCGGATCGGGTACTAGAGGCACCATCGCGCGCAAGAGAATAGCAGCGCGCAAAATTTCCGGACGAAGCAACAACAAGCTGGCCGCGATGTTTGCTCCGTTCGAGAAACCGACGGCGATAATCTTATCGATCTCGAATCTGTAATCTTCTGCTGCTGCGAGAATGAAATCGGCCAGTTCATGAGTGCGTCGCTGCAAATCTTCCAGATCGAACACGCCTTCCGCCAGTCTTCGGAAGAACCGCGGCATTCCATTTTCCAACACTTTGCCGCGCGGGCTGAGTATCGCCGCGTCGGGATCAAGATGGCGGCCCAGTGGAACGAGATCGTGCTCGTCTCCACCGGTGCCATGTAGGAGCAGCAATGTGCGTTTGGAATTTCCGGGCACGAACTCGTGTACGAAATCTAACGCTCGCTTCATTGTTTTCCCAGCACGCGAATAGGCGGCAATATTTTCTCGATCTCCGCGCGTGCAGATTCAAGCCATGGCGGCACGCGCAGGTGGGCGCCGAGTTCGTCGAGATTTTCGTCCAATGTAAAACCCGGTGGATCTGTCGCGATCTCAAACAATACGCCACCCGGTTCACGAAAATAAATTGAGTGAAAGTAGGTGCGATCCATCACCGGACTGACGTTGTAGCCCAGTTCAATGAGATGCTCGCGCCATTCGCGTTGCTCGTCGTCGTTTCGCGCACGGAAAGCGATATGATGAACCGTCCCCGCCGCGATATTTCCCGGCTGACGTTCCGGCATGCAGAGCAAATCGCCTGATTGCTCGACGAATCGATAACCAAAAGTTTCAGTCAAAAGTTTTGCTGTGCGCTCGTAACCTTCAAGCGCTGAGGAAACGCTGTGAAATCCGCGGATCGAATGTTCCCGCGGAACAGAGCTATGAATCCAAGGCTCTCCCGCAAGGCTGGAATTCGTGGCTACCAATTCGAGCAAGAGCCCGTCGGGATCTGTAAAGCGAATAACTTCTTCACCAAAACGATCGCTTCCTTCTCTGCCGCAACATGCTGATCCTTTAACCGGCCTAACCAGTAAGCGACCGAGTTTGGTGAAATTGCGAGCGCGGTCGCTTCGATTTGACCGGTCCCACGAATGCCGCGGCGCGCGCCCAGCCAGGGAAAAAAAGTAAGAATAGTTCCAGGTGTCCCGTGTGCGTCGCCAAAATAAAAGTGATACGAACCAGGGTCATCGAAATTAACGGTACGCTTAACCAAGCGCAGCCCGAGCAATCCGACATAAAAATCGAGATTTCGTTGCGGATCGGTCGCGATCGCGGTGACGTGGTGAAGACCGCCGATTGAAAGCGTCATGCTTGTAGTAGCTGCCGCTGTCGTCAGCGGCAGAAGAGGTGTGTCATTATTAAACTGTTCGCCAACATCGGCGGATTGACCAAGTCGTGCTATAAACCAATTGTGAATTGGGAAGCGGTCAATGCAATTGCGCAGCTGATTAGCTCGCTCGGTGTCATCGGATCGCTTCTGTATCTCGCGGTCCAGGTCCATCGCAGCACGCGTATCACAAAACTTGCCGCACAAGATGCCGCGAGCACGGCGCTACGCGAAGTGACACGACCCTTTGCGGAAAATCCCGAGGTGGGAACGCTCTGGCGCAAAGGTCTGGAAGATCTCAGCTCCCTCACGCCGGATGAAAAGGCGCGTTTTTTTCATGTGGCGTTCCAATTCCTCAAAGCAATGGAGACGATTCATTTCCATTACATCTACGGATTAATGGAGGAGCAGGTCTGGCGCGGTTGGCGAAATCTCTACTTACATTATCTCGATTCGCCAGGGCTGAATCATTACTGGAATCTGCGCCACAATCTTTTTTCCGATCGCTTCCAGGAGTTCGTCGCGGCACTCGAGCCGCCCGCGCAGCGTCTCACGGTCGCAAACCTCCTCGGTGAGGAAGAGACAACGAGACGCTAGAAGCGCGCGATTACTTTCTCCGCGAGCGTTTTCAATCTCGCAATCTTGATCTCTTCCGAGTCCGGCCCGCCAATCGCGATGCGAATGAAAGAATCTTTTGTAAAAACATAAAGCGATCCGCTGCTCCAGAAGGCTTCTTCACCGAGTCCGGTGATTTTTTTCGGTGGCGGAAACTCGTGCTCTTCCCCTCCGCCTTGGCGTTTCGTTTCCTCTTCATCCTCTTTCTTTGCTTTGAACTCGCGGTGAAAAGTTTTGTCCCATAGCTGCTTCAGATTGCGTTGCGGCTTCGGCTGGTTGAAATCCGTTTGCGTGGTCGAGAGAACGACCGATTTGCTGTAATCCTGGGCGGTGTAGAAACATTGTGCGATGCGAAGCCCGCCGTCCGCGCGGACGTTGCTCTTGGCTTCTCGAATGGGCGAACTTTGGACCCATTGAATTTCCGTTTTCGTCAACAATGCGCAGATGTCCTGGTTCTGGTCCGTGGTTGCGGGCGGAGAATTGATGGGTGCGATTGATGACCGCGTCTCAGCCATCGGTGGCGCAGTTTCCTCCTTGTCGCATCCGGCGCTAAGGAGAAGCAGCGCGCAAAGGGAAATCGCGTGAAATAAACTTCGCATCAGAAAATCAGGAACGAGGGATTGTTGCATGTCGAGGTTACAAGGCAATCGTGATGTTCTGACACTCGTTAGGCATTCGCCCTGCCTCAAAAACCTGCCCGAGGCAAAAGTAACAATCGAGTTACCATTGGTTAGGTAGCAAGCAGGCGAGCGCTCGGTTAGTGGTCGGCTATGAAGAAACTCTTATCACTCGTGGCGATCGCGCTCTTGGCAACGCCATCATTATCGAAGGCCGGTGTCCAGGATCGGCTCTACGATTTTACTGACGCCTACTACTTGCAGAATGGAATTAACCCAACAGCCATCGACGGCCGGCGCCAGCCCGGGCCACTTGCTGCCACTGACACTCCGAACTTTCCCTTTCAACGGAACGTCCGCGCACTTCTGACGTTGCCGAATTACGATGCGAGCGGGAACGAATTCTTTTTTACCGTTCTCGGTGGCTTCAGTATCAACGGCTTCACCGGCAATGCGGCGGGCCAGCGTGCGCGGCAAATCGCCGATTCATTTATCGAATACGTTTCCCGCGGCAAGGCACCGATCCGCTGGGGCTCGGCGCCCTTGCGTCAATCGGTTATGCTCGACATGCGTAATGGTTATTTCAGCAATGATCCGCTCGGCTTGTGGACCCACGTCTGGGTGAGCTACACGAGTGCGGCCTTAAATACGGCGGATGGACAGAAGACGCTCAACGACATTGCGGGCAAGACCGGGCGTGATTTAGACGGCACGCCAATCATCGCGAACGCGAGTGATCTCGATAACCTGTTCAAGAAAGGTTACGTCACGAACGCACGCGGCCGTTGACGGACGTGTTGCACTACAGCATTTGCCCGGTAATCAAGGATCCACGCAATGGCGGGATTGCGCGCGATCAGTTCCTTGTCATCACACGCAAGGCGGACGGTTCGGCACTCGAGCCGCAATTCCTGGCCGACTTTAACAGCCTGCAAGCGACTGGACGTCCGGCGAATTAATCTCGATCGAACAAGGCAGGGATCATTTCGTCGAAGAACAATAGGGTAACAAGGGAAGCCGCTTCGGATTTATTTCCGGGGCGGCTTATTTTTATCAAACGCGGCGCGACTCTTCCCGTGATCTCCAATGGCTGCTCTCCCACTCGAGATTTTTCGCAATTCTTTCGGCCAGGGTCTCGCCAAAAAATTGCGCGACGAAAGCAAGCGATAGATCGATTCCCGCGGTAACGCCGGCGGATGTGGCAATGCTCTCGTGCATAACGAAGCGCACATCTTCGCGGACCTGGACCTGTTTGAATTCGCGTAACTGATCGTAGTGCGCGCAATGTGTCGTCGCTTCCATTCCGTCTAAAACGCCGGCGGCCGCGAGCACCATCGCGCCGGTGCAAACGGATGCGACGGCGCTTTTCTGTTGCCTAACGAATTCCAGAATCTTGGGATTATTGCGCGCGTGCAGGCGGGCGCCGCGTCCTCCAGGCACAAACAAGAGATCGAGATCCGGCGCGTTTTTGATGGTGCAATCAGGCAGAACGCGCAGACCATGCGCACAACGAACTGCGGCGTCAGTTTCCGCGATCACAACCGCACGACACGGTTCGCCAAACTCCGCCGCCATGCCGAAGACCTCGTACGGTCCGACAAAATCCAACTCCTCTGCTTCTTCGAAGACGAGAATGCCGATCGTAATCTTTGACTTCATGCGACGAGCTTACGTCAGAGAAGGATTTTTGGCTCGCTTCTGTTTACGTTTAAGCGGCACGCTACGCGTTATGAGAATTTCGAGAAGACTCCTTGTAGTTTGTCTGAGCGCGGCGCCGATTTTTTCCGGCCTCGGCTCGCCGAAATCGGAGAAGCCGACAATGAAGGCAATAGTGATCCATCAATACGGTGGACCGGGGGTATTAAAATATGAAGAATGGCCGCGGCCCGAGCCCAAAGAAAACGAAGCGCTCATTCGCGTGATTGCTGCAGGAGTGAATCCGGTGGATGCGATGATTCGCGAGGGAACTTATGCAAAATTTTTCGGGACGAAGCTACCGCTCATTCCCGGATACGACGTCGCGGGCATCGTGGAAAAAACCGGCGCGAGCGTGACGAAGCTCAAAGTTGGCGACAACGTTTACGCTTATCCTCTTTGGGGCGGCGGCTATGCGGAGTACGCGGTTGTGACCGAAGGAGAAGCTACTGCAAAACCGAAGTCGCTCAATTTTACCGATTCCGCCGCCGTTCCTTTAGTGGCGTTGACGGCATGGCAGGCACTGGTCGACAACGCCAGGTTGAGCGCGGGCCAAACCGTTCTCATTCATGGAGGCTCGGGCGGGGTGGGAAGTTTCGCGATTCAAATTGCCAAAGCGCGTGGGGCGAAAGTGATCGCGACGGCATCGACGAAGAATCAGGATTTGCTCAAGGAACTCGGAGCGGATGTGGCCATTGATTACACAAAAACGAAATTCGAAGACGTGGCCAAGGACGTGGATGTTGTGCTCGACTCGGTCGGGAAAGACACGCTCGCTCGCTCTTATGGTGTAGTAAAGAAAGGCGGATTCATTGCAACGCTCGTTTCCAGACCTGATCAAGCCGAGCTTGATAAACACGCGATCCGCGGAGCATCGATTGGAGTAAAACCGGATGCGAATGAGCTTGCTGAGATTACCAAGCTGATCGACGCGAAAAAGATCAAGGCCGTAGTCTCACAGGTGTTTCCACTTACCGAGGTGGTGAAAGCGCAGGAACAAGCCGCGACACATCACACACGCGGAAAGATTGTGATCAAAATCGCTGAGGAGCCGGGTGCCTAACGAGTAATGTTTTTTGTGAAATGTAAAGAAGCGCGATCCTCCAAATCTGGCGATCGCATTGGCGAAAGATTTGGTGCAATCGAAAGTTCCTTCTGTCTCGTTAGGCATATGGTCTAGCCGATCCCACCGTTTCTTGTAATTTATGCCCGAGCAAGAGCCTGACGAGCAAGCTGCGTCGATCGGCGAAGATCCATCGAAGTCGGATCGCGTGCGTCGCTCTCGTCCGCGGACGCTGACCGCGGAACAGCGGCGCCTTCTTGGAAAACCGCGTCCCTTGCACGAACGCGTGGAAGCGGGAAAAGAAATCGATGAACCTGCTCCTGCAAATGAGACAACAGTGCCGTCTGCGCGCCAACGCCGCGAAACACGCGAGCCAGAAGCGCCGGCGAAAGAGCATTCCGGAGAAATATCATCGGAACGCGGACCGGAGAGCGAAGAGCGCACAGCCGCACCACATGCTGCGTTCAGAAGACCGGATGATAAATCGTCGCGTGCGATCGAAATGCAGCACGCTGCTCTTATCATCGGGGCGATTTTCGCACTCGCCTTGACGTTCTATGTCGGCAAAAAGTTCGACTACTGGCGCTATCTCTGGATGGCGAAAAACAAACCGAAACTGACAGAGAAAGCTCCCGACAAATTTCCCGGCGTCTCGGCAAACGAACTGATCGAGCAAGCACTCGCCTTCGAACATGAAAGCCGCTGGCGCGACGCAGCCGAGCGCTTGATTGCGGCCAAACACAAAGATATCAAATACCGTGGCATTCTCTTTCGTACCGGTAAAATGGCTTACGACCGCGGCGATTTTGATTCTGCGGATAAACTTCTGGAGCGGGCTCTGGCTTTCGGCGAGAACATTGATGCCGCGAATTACCTGCGCGGTTTGATTGCCATACGCCACCGCGATCTGGCCACAGCGGAACGATTTTTTGAAGCGGCTGCAACGGCGGAGCCGTTCACGCCAGACTATTATTACTACTGGGCGGAGGCGTTGCGCATGGATCATCATCCTCTCGAGGCGATCGCGCGCTATGAGCAGGCCGGACATCGCGCGCGCAACGAGCAGGACGCAACGGTGTGTCAATTCAAAGTGCGGATCGCCCGGTTGGAAGGCGGAGAGAATGCAAAGCTCAAAGCTGAAATCGAGGAGAAAGGAAAGGCAGGCTCACTTTCCTTGGACTGGCTAATGACGAATGCTGCAGTCGCGATTCGCGAAGGTAGAATCGAAGACGCCGTGCGATCGGTGACCGAAGCGCGCGTCGCTTCTACTCACACGGAAAATGGTGGCGGCATCTTCGTATCGTGTACGAATGACATGCTGTTTCAAGACGCACGTCAAAAAAACCGCGAACTGGCGGACGCGTGCGAGGCTAAGACGACTTCGCCTTGACTCGTTAGGCCAAACGGCGGCGTTTCAACGCCAGCAACAGTCCGCTAAAACCGAACGCCGCGAGTGCAAAGGTTGACGGCTCCGGAATAGCGGTCGGCGCGACTTGGAAATCCAGGCCGTTCTGGGGAATGGATAGCGTAAGGAAGTTCGCGAGTCCCCTCGGCTTTGACTGTGCAAATTTTTGAGAGGTCGGACTGAGGAAATCAAATGTAATAGTCCCGCTGTAGGTGCCACTAAGCCCCACTGGCGCGGGGCTGGTTTCCTTCATTCCGGTGTAGTCATGCATTCCCTGCATGAGAGTGAAAGTGTCATTGACCGAGAGAGGTCCGAACTGCGTGTTCGCCGTGCCTTGCAGTGTTACCTGCACTGGAACGCTGCTGTTAAGATTAACCGAGAAATTGTAAAAGAAGGAAAAAATGTCTCCCGTGCTACCTGAAAAACTGCCGGTCACACCGATAGTCGCCGAGCTGCCTTCACCGGTTACGATATCGGTATTACCGAAGATCTGGACCAGATTACCGCCGACGACTTGGGCCGTTATTGTGTTGTTCGAGAACACGGCGGCAGGATTGAAGCTCGGTTGACCCGGATCAAGAGTAAGAGTGCCCGCGTCTGACGGGATTGTGCAGAGGAAGAACAGAGCGGCCGCTGCAGAAAGTGAAGCGATAAGTCTATCCATAAATCGCAGGGTGCTTGCCGGGTCGGATCGTCTGAATTTTCTGCTAACTGGTCAAGCGCGTTCTTAGACTTGTCCTCGCGAAGCGTTAGCGCGTTACCGGGCTGAATTTCCACACCTTATACGGCTGGACTCGAGCGCTGCGTCCGCGGTTGAAGCGCGGCATGTTTTGAATTTGCGACGAAGTGACGTAAATCGTCTGACCCGGCCCCCAGCTCATGGTATCAGGCCAGCTCAGGCGCTTATCCTCCACCACAGTGCTGTTTTCTTTTATTGCGGGATCGAAATGCACAATCGCGTTTTGCTCGATCGCCGTGAGATAAATACTGCCGTCCGGAGATTCGAGCATCCCATCGGGCGCAGGTGTGCTGCCCACGTTCTCAACTTTCGATTCGAGATCGCTCTTCGAAAGATTCACATCCTTCAGATACTGCGTTTTGATCCGGTAAAGCGTGTGGCCCGTGAGCGCGTGGTAGTAGAGATAATCATTCTTCAGATCGAGCGCGATCCCGTCCGAATTGATCTGCGGTGCAGTCTTTTTCTGTTGATCAATTAATTCCCGGCCATCGACGACGAGTTTAACGCCAGACTCGGCTTTGGTCGATTCGTGATCCTGCAAAACGCGCCTTGCTTTTCCGCTTTTCAGGTCCACCACTACGATCGCACCCAGTCCAGAATCAGTTATGAACGCAACCGCTGCGTTAGTATCGACACGAACGTCGTTCAGGTAACTCTTCTTCGGGGCGACATCCTCTTCGAATGGGATGATCTGGACTGACTTGTTAGTCTTAAGATCGACCTTCACCAGCTTCGGTCCGTCTTTCACAATTTCCTGCATCTTGGGCGCGGCCGGATCGAGAATCCAAAGGCTGTCCTCCGCATCCACATAAACACTTTGCACACAGATAAAATGGGTCGATGCCGGGCCGGGCGTGTTCCAGGTTTCATTTGGATACGGTTTTGCTTTTCCATTTATGACTTCGGCGACCGAAATCGTGTGACCGTCCGACCAATCAGGAAAATTTACGAAGACGCGCCCGGATTTGGACACGGCGACACCGGTCACTTGCTGGTTAGGAAAACTGGCGACCTCCTGCAAACCCGAAGCCACGGCAGATAGGGCAAGGGAAAACAAGCACAAGAGAAAAATGCAAAACTTCATATACTCAGCAATCGCGGGTGCCTTGTGTATTGGTTCTAGTCGCGAGTCGAGTCTTGTGGGCAAATGCTCGCGCAGTCGATTGAAGGTGGAAGAATCGCATTTAGATTCTGCGCCCGTGAATTTTTTCAAACGAACCATCTCTTGGGTCGCAACAACTCTTTTTTTTGCAGCGCGCTTTAGTCTAGGGGAGGCCGCGCCTGCTCAATCTCCGTCCCCAGTTCCGCAGAAGCTCGACGTCGACACCATCTTCTCGATTCCCCTTGATCAACGCCGCCAGCTTTTGTCGGCCCTTACGCCAGACGAGCGCGAAAAATTCGCCGAACAATTTCGCACTCTTCCGGCAGCTGGTCCTTCAAATGCGAAAATCAATGCGTTCTTCATGGCGTGGTCGACGATAGATACGACAAAGGCGATTGAGAGTGCGAAAAAATTCCCGACGGCTGACACGCGCCGAGTAGCGGTGGAGGCCATCTGTTACGGGGCGACACGGGAAGCGGCGAAAACAATCGCGCAATCGATAAAAGAATTTCACGGCGCGCTGCTTCCGGCGGAACAGAAGGAACGTCTTCTCGGTGTTGCAATCGCGAAGTGGAGTCAGGCTGATCCGGCGGCGGCTGCGCAATTCCTGGCGGAGGTTTATCCAGATGCGGCGAAACGGTTGGCAAAGCCGAAGGCGGGCGACGGCGATCTGCTCACAACCACGAACACGGTTGCAGCCAATTGGGGAGCCGCTGCGCCGCTGGCTGCTTTGGATTGGTTTCAGAAAAAACAGCAGCCGGAAAATTTGGTCGCTGTCCGAGCTGTTATTTTGGGTTGGTGGCGCAAAGATGCAAAGGCCGCTGCTACATATGTCAGCGCTCATGCGCGAACGCCTAACGAGCGAGAAGTTGCCGGCTTTATGTCCGGCGCGATGGCTGAGCAGGATCCTCGCATTGCTGCGCAATGGGTCGAATGGATAAAAGAAGAAAGGTTACGGCGGCGGACGCGACTGGGAATTGCAGAAGTCTGGGCCTTACGCGAGCCAGAAGCGGCCGGCGCGTGGTCGAAAGGTTTGGCCCGCAAGGAAGGTGAGGAAGCGATTGGAGTCGTTGCCAGCGTATGGGCCTTCAAGAATTCGGCCGCGACCGAGAAATGGATCGGCTCATTCCAAGGCAAGGCGCGTGATTCGGCAATTCGTGGCTACGCTACAACAATAGCAAGAACAAATCAGGAGCTGGCCTTGAACTGGGTCATCACAATGCAGGACCGCGAAGCGCGTACACGCCTGACAAAGGTAATCGCAGCCGAATGGATGAAGCGGAATCCAGACGAATCGAAAATCTGGATTAAAAAAAGCAAACTATCGGACGCGGAAAAGAAGCAGTTACTCGAAAACAGGTCGATTGACGCTGACTAAGAATCCCTCACCCAACCCTCTCCCAGCGGGAGAGGGAAGCCTTATCTTTTCAGAGGAGGGTGAGGATGTGGGTTAGCCTAACAAGTCGTCAGTATTATCTGCCGCGACCGCGTCGGCGACGGTTGTTGTCGTCAGCGGTTGTTGTCGTCAGCGGCCTGATTGTTCTGACCGCGGGTCATCATTCAGATCATGATTGGCCGGATCATCTGCTCCACGTCCGCGACGAAGGCCGCGATTGTCGTTTGCGTTGTGATTAGCCGCATCGTCTGCACCACGTCCGCGGCGAATACCGCGACCATCATTTGCGTTGCGACGGAGGCGGTCGTCGAGGCTGCGTCCACGCGGAACGCCGCGATTATCCGCGCCGCGGAGTTGGGACATGGTAGTCGCTCCGCGTCCAATGCCTCCGCTAAACTGGCTGCCGCCCATGCCCGCCATCGAGAATGCGCCATGTCCACCGCCGCCGTGGCCGCCGCCCCCGCCGTGTCCACCGGCTTCACTAACATTAGCGCTGATTAATAAGGTAAGCGCAGCACCAGCGAGTGCCGCTCCGATTCCATGAGTTATTTGTTTCGTTTTCATAGCGGATCGTACGACCGCGCAATAGCGTAAACCATCGGGCAAAGGTAACGCGGTTGTTACCAAAGCGACTCGTTAGGCAAAGGAGAATATCGAATGTTGCCGGCGTATCGAAACGTGGGCGGTGAGGGTTTCGAACCCCCGACCTACTGGGTGTAAACCAGCCGCTCTACCACTGAGCTAACCGCCCCGTTACTCCTCGTAGATTGAAGGCATTTTCGCCGAGGGCAACGGAAATTTCCACATTACTGCCACGTCCGCGCCACGAACGTGACTTCAGGGAATAGCATTACCCGACTGGTTGTTCACAACCGAGACGTCGGTGCTGTTGATCGAACCGTCACCGGTCACATCCTGCCGAAAATTATCCGCGTCTATATTTGCCCCAGACTGGTTTTTGGTGTGCGCGATATCGGTCGAGTTCACAACCTTGTTCCCCGTCGTATCCGCGAGAAGCACATTCATTTTCACCGACGTGCTGGGAAGAACATGGGAGTACGCGTCCCTCACACTGTTCAAGGTAACCATGATCTCTTGCCCATCACCAACTCCGGTCAAATTGACGTTCATAACGTTGCCCGCAAATGTAGGGCTTCCTAACACGCTTCCGTTACCTGCGGATATAACCGCGCTGCCGCTGGTAACGTTATTGGTAAAGGTGAATAGAAGCGTATGGCTGCCGGCGTCGCCCCCGTCGCGGCATTCGACGCCGGACACACCGGTCAGTGGCAAGTCAACGTCGAAATCCCCAGCGGGCCCATGCGTTTTGCGGGATGCTGCGGTTGCCACACTTAAAGGCTCTGCCGCCGCGACTGCGTGGAGTGCACCCGCCCAGGCATTAGCCATTTTATCGTACCCTGCCTGATTAGGATGCAGGCCGTCGGCCAGGTCGCCAGCGTTAAGAACAGCGTGCATATCGAGAAAATGAAAATTCGCTCCTTGGGCTGCCACGATTGAGGCAACACCGTTGTTATAGGCCATCTGAGTAGCTTCGAGATTGGCATTGTCAGTTCGCGGAATGAGGCTCGCTACGATGACCTGAGCATTAGGCCGACTGTTTTTTATTGTTGCGAGCAGGCTTTGCAGCAAACTTTGCATTTGCGCGGCCGTCCGACCTTGCGAGGCATCGTTGGTTCCGATGTGCAGGAGAACGAGGTCTGGGAAAATCATCGGCCGTCCGGTGTCATAACCCCCGTCGAGCCAATGTCCGCCATTACTGCTATCGGACGTTGGCGCGGAGGAAACCAACCCGGTTAGGTTTCCTTCGATCTGATCGATGCGATAACCGCTATGACCTTCGTGATAATGTTGTCCGCTGGAAGTCAGTGAAGCCGTCGAATTGTTCATTGCGGAACCGATAATGTTAAATAAATCGCCAGCGTTACTCAGAAGTAAATGCAATCGCGCGCGGTAACCGCCTCCAGTCCCACCGACTCCATCTGTGATGGAGTCGCCCAAAGGCAGAATCTCGCCTACGGCAGTCCCACCAAAAGCGTGGTGAGCAGGAGACAAGAAAATTGTGAGTCCGGTTGCAATTAGATACGTGGCCAGTGATTTGATTGCTTGCATATACGTTCCATAATCGTTCGTGAAAGCATAAACGGTTGCACCTTGTTGCGTACCTAGCCTAATTCACGAAAGTTCCTATTTTTTTGAAGGAAGAATAGGGTCAATGAAAAATAAGTAACTAAGCTTATTTAGTTTGCAGTTATAACCAGATGGTCTATTACAGCCGCATGGACTTGTCCTTAAACAAACTTAAAGAAGCAATCTCAATCCGTACACAAATTCAATCGTTGGAAAAACGCCTCTCTGGTATCTTCGGTACTGGAGCCGGTGGCTCGAGCGCGCGTTCTTCTTCTTCCCCTTCTTCGAAAGGCGGTGGGCGGCGGAGACGTTCCATGTCGGCAGCTACTCGGGCGAAGCTTTCCGCAGCGGCGAGAGCGCGTTGGGCCAAACGCAGAGGCGGCAAAAGTGCCGGCGCTGGTTCCACCAAATCCCGCAAGAAAGGCGGCTTGACCGCAGAAGGCCGTCGTAAGCTATCCGAAGCGATGAAGGCTCGCTGGGCGGCGCGGCGTAGAGCGCAAAGCAGGAAGTAGCTCACTGCTGCTTCCCGGAGAGTTCTGAATAACCTTTGATCTACCCGCTTGGTCGAACTAAGCGGGTAGGGTTCGGTCGCTATTAAGATCTAATCAGCGATTGACCATTTGCATCGCCGCTTCGGGATAACGCATCCCCGCAGCCGCACCGTGCGGCGCCACTTCATCCAGTCGCGCCATGTCTTCACTCGTTAGGCAGACATCGAGTGCGCCGATATTTTCCCACAGATACTTGCGATGCTTGGTTCCGGGGATGGGGACAATGTCTTCGCCTTGGGCCAGGACCCACGCGAGCGCAAGTTGCGCAACGGTGCACTTTTTCTGTCGAGCGATTTCAGAAACTCGTTCTACCAGTTCCAGATTGCGCCCGAAGTTTTCGCCTTGGAAACGCGGCGATTGGCGCCGGTAATCGTCCATTGCCAAATCTTCGTAGCGCTTGATTTGTCCGGTGAGAAATCCGCGACCGAGCGGACTATAAGGGACCAGACCAATGCCGAGCTCACGGCATAGCGCAAGACAAGCGTCCTCGGGATCGCGCGACCACAAAGAATACTCGGACTGCAATGCGGTAATGGGATGCACCGCATGTGCGCGGCGAATTGTTTCCGGACCTGCTTCCGACAGGCCCAGATAACGGACCTTTCCTTCGCGCACCAGCTCACCCATCGCACCGACGGTTTCTTCAATCGGCGTTTCGGGATCGACGCGATGCTGATAGTAGATGTCGATGACTTCAACATCGAGGCGGCGCAAGCTCGCTTCACAAGCTTGCCGAACGTAATCAGGCTTCCCACTTATGCTACGCACATCCGGGTTGTGTGAGTCGCGCACGATTCCGAATTTCGTTGCCAGAATAATTCCGCCGCGATGTCCTTTCAGCGCGCGACCGACAAGCTCCTCATTGATGAAGGGCCCATACATATCGGCCGTGTCGAAGAAGGTGATGCCCAGGTCGAGCGCGCGATGCAACGTCGCGATCGATTCTTCGTCATCGCGGCCGCTGTAGAAATCCGACATGCCCATGCAGCCGAGACCGAGCGCTGAGACGAGAGGTCCGCCGCGTCCAAGTTTACGTTGTCGCATAGCTCAGGTTTGACCGATCCACGTTTTCGGCGCCACATCGCACCATCGGTCGCGGATTTCCTGAAACAGTTCGTGCTTTAAAGGCCCGGCTTCAAGCAGAGCCGCATTTTGTTTCCAGCGTTCCGGCTTTGTCGTGCCAACGATCGCGAGATGCACGCCGGGAACAGCAAGCGTGAAGCGCAAAGCAACTGAGACCGCTTTATCCAGGTTCGACGTCTGCAAGAAAGGGTAATTGAGTTTCCGCAACCGCTCCCAATACTCGAGGTGATAACCACTCGTCGGTTTATGGTTTGTCTTCCATGCAACGTTTGCGACTGGTCGCTTCGCGATCACGCCCATCCCACGTTCGCGAGCCAAAGGCAGGACCATTTCGAGAGCTTCCTGGTCGGCGATGCTGATTGAAGTTTGCAGCGAATCGAACGCGCCGCACTCGACAGCGTAGTGCGCGGCATGTCCATCGCCACTGTAGCCGATGTAGCGCGTATACCCGCGCTCTCGTGCGGTCTGCAATGCAGATATTGCTTCTCCTTTGCGCAAAACAGTTTCGTCACAACCATGCAGATGCACGATGTCGAGGCGGTCGGTTTGAAGTCGTTGCAAGCTGCGCTGAATACTTCCCAGAAGCGAATCCTGCGACCAATTCGCGCCGCTCTCGACCCCATGCGGGTGACCGCACTTGGTGAAAAGATAGTAGTCATCGCGTCGATCGCTTACCGCGCGCCCAATCATCTCCTCGCTATCGCGATAACATTCGCCGGTATCGATGACATTTAATCCGGCATCGAGCGCGCTGCGTAAAAGCGTGTCGACCGTCTGCTGGTCGGCGTCTTCAAATCCAATCTCGGAGGCGCCGAAGCCGAGTACGGAAACATGCATATCGGTTTTTCCGAGCTGGCGCGTTTCCATCTTGATTTCTGTAGCGGCGGTCTATGACCGTCGCAAATTCTTTGCGAATGATAAGGCGTCCTCCTTATGAATGCGACGGTCGCAGACCGCCCCTACAGAAGAACTGTTTTCCCCGAACCGCGTTCAATTCGTCCAATTCGTTTGGCATTGAGCTGCCGCGCCACCGATTCCGCATCGCGCGTCGCCACGATCGCTACCATCCCGATCCCCATGTTGAAAACCTGAAACATTTCGCGGCGATCGACACCTCCATGCTCTTGCAAGATCTGGAAAATTTTAGGAACGCGCCATCTCTTCGTCTCGATGATGGCATCGCAATTTTTCGGCAGAACGCGCGGAATATTATCAATCAATCCTCCGCCTGTGATATGCGCGAGACCCTTGATCCTTCCATTCGGAACTTTGGCGAGCACCGGTTGATAATTCTTGTGCGTGCGCAGCAACTCTTCCGAGATTGGACTCGTTAGGCCCGTGATACGCGAGTTCGGCTTCAACCGCATCTTCTCGAAAAGGATCTTGCGCGCGAGCGAATAGCCATTGGTATGCAGACCATTCGACGCAAGTCCGAGGATGACGTCAGCCGGTCGGATCCGATTGCCATCGATTATTTTCGCGCGATCGACGACGCCGACGATGCAACCGGCTAGATCGTATTCGCCTTTGCGATACATTCCAGGCATCTGCGCCGTTTCTCCACCGATCAATGCACAATCGGCGGCGCGACAGGCCTTGGTAAAACCGCGCAATAGTTGATCGAACACACGTGGCTCCAGTCTTTCCGCGCCGATGTAATCGAGAAAAAACAGCGGCCGCGCCCCGAGGACGGCGATGTCGTTAACGCAATGGTTTACCAGATCGGCGCCAACCGTGTCGTGCCGATTCATCGCGAACGCGATCTTTAATTTGGTGCCGACGCCATCGACGCTCGCGACCAATACAGGCTCGCGCATGCCGGAGAAATCTGGCGCGAACAATCCGCCAAAGCCACCGACCTTGCCTAAAACTTCCAGCCCGTGCGTTTGCCTAACGAGTCGCTGGATTTTGCTCTTAAGGCGATTGCCGAGGTCAACATCCACCCCAGCGCGCGCGTAAGCTTTTTTCTTGCGGGCCTGGTAGGGGCGGTTCACCGAACCGCCCGGGCGATTAGGGTTAATCGCCCCTACCTTTGTTGTCATTATTTGAGATCGGCGAACAGCGTCGGATGGGCCCGGTCTGCCGCGAGCGCTTTGGCGCGGGACTCTCGTTTCTCCATGATGAACTTATCGAGCGCGGGATCGACGGGGAGGGGATAATTGCCCGTAAAACACGCCAAACAAAATTCATTCACCGGTTTTCCCGTCGCGCGCACCATTCCTTCGACATCCAAATAGCCGAGACTATCGACCCCCAGGTACTCGCAGATCTTTTCCATCGGAAGTTGATTCGCAATCAACTTTTCCGGATCGGGAAAATCGATTCCGTAGTGACACGCAAAACGATGCGGCGGACAGCTCACCCGCATATGAACCTCTTTGGCGCCCGCCTCGCGCAGATTAACTACGCGCGCGCGCGCAGTCGTGCCGCGCACGATGGAATCATCGATCACCACCACGCGTTTCCCTTCCACAGCTTCCTTGATCAAATTCAATTTTACCCGCACGTCGAAATCGCGAATGAGCTGGCTCGGCTGCAAAAAGGTGCGGCCGATGTAGTGATTGCGCACAAATGCGTGCTCGTAAGGAATGTTTAGCTCGTGGGCGAAACCAAGCGCCGCGTAGTTCCCCGAATCCGGCACCGGCACAACAATGTCCGCTTCGACCGGAAACTTTCGTGCAAGTTCGCGGCCCATTTCTGTGCGCACTTTCGCGACGTTGATACCGCCGATGATGCTGTCCGGCCGCGCAAAATAAACATACTCGAACATGCAGAACGCATGTTGTTCATCGCGAAAGGGCCATTCCGATCGAATTCCATCCTCGCTGATGATGAGCACTTCGCCCGGCTCCACTTCGCGAATGAATTCGGCGTGGATCAAATCGAAGGCGCACGTTTCAGAAGCGAGCACGTAAGCTCCATCGAGTTTCCCGAGCGAGAGGGGACGGAAGCCGAAGGGATCGCGCACGCCTATAATTTCGCGTTCGCTCATAATAATAAGCGAGAACGCACCCTCGACCCGACGCAATGCGCTCAAAACGCTGGCGCCGTTGTCCGCGGGCTTAGCCAGCAAATGCAGAATGATTTCGCTATCAGCCGTGGTTTGAAAAATGGAACCTTTGCGTTCCAGCTCGTCGCGCAAAAGGTCGGCGTTAATAAGATTGCCGTTATGTCCAATTGCCATTTGCCCGCGAAAGCAATCGACCACGAACGGCTGTGCATTTTTCAGTGTGCTTGAGCCGGTGGTCGAATAACGGGTGTGCCCGAGCGCGCGCGTGCCTTTCAATTTTTCCAACTCATCTGCGCCGAACACTTGGGAGACGAGACCCATGTCGCGGTGAAGCTGGAATGTTGATCCGGGGCCGTTGCTTGTCACGATGCCGGCGCTCTCCTGGCCGCGATGCTGCAGCGCGAAGAGTCCATAGTACGTCAACACCGCCGCATTCGGATGGCCGAATACCGCGAAGATACCGCATTCGTGTGTCGGGTAGGGTGAGGACTCGCTCACGGTATATTATACTGATTCTGGCGCCCGCTGCGAATCCTCGATGATGTTTCGGATCGAATTGTACCAATCGTCATAGATTTCTCTGATTGGCCAGGAGAATAATTGGCGACCGGCGCGAATTGAAAGAGTGTCACCTCCGACTGTACCCAAAGGTTGAAATGGGATTTTGCGTTCCTTGAGCAAGCTGATGGCAGTGGCCTCATTTTCAGGTGTGAGCGAAATGACGACGCGTGATTGGCCTTCGTTGAAGAGAATTTGGTCAGCTCGCAAAGGTGTAGAGGCGGGCGTGTCGCCCGCATTATTCGATGGTGCGGCCGGCACGGCCGCCTCTACATCGAGATTGACCTCCGCGCCTAACAAGTGATCAGGATTAAAGCAGGATTCTGCGATCGCGACCGCGAGTCCGCCTTCGGCGCAATCATGCGCGCTTTTGACCAGGCCAGCGCGAATCAAATCGCGCGTTGCATTTTGCACGGCCAACTCCAGTTCGATATTCAGTCGCGGCGGCAGCCCTTCTTTTCGTCCATGACAAACCTTCAAATAATGCGACGCACCAAGCTCATCGCCAAGTTCTCCGATAAGCAAGATTTCGTCACCGGCAACTTTGAAAAATTGCGTTGTGATGTGTCGCTCGTCCTCGATCAAGCCTACCATCGCGATCGTTGGGGTCGGATCGACCGCTCCCGCTGGGCTTTCATTATATAAAGAGACGTTGCCGCCGGTGACCGGTGTGCCGAACGCGCGGCAGACTTCCGCTGCACCCTCGACCGCTTCGCGCAGTTGCCAGAAAATCTCCGGTTTGTAGGGGTTTCCGAAATTCAAATTGTCCGTCACGGCGAGCGGTTTCGCGCCGGAGCACGTAAGATTACGCGCCGCCTCCGCGACGGCGATGCGGGCGCCTTCGCGCGGATCGAGTCGGCAGTAGAGCGAGTTGCAATCGGTCGTCGCGGCGAGAACCTTATTCGCTTCACGTACGCGAAAAACAGCCGCATCAGATCCCGGCCAAACGACCGTGCCAGTGCGGACCATGTGATCGAATTGTCGATAGACCCAGTTTTTTGATGCGATCGATGGCGCGCGAAGAAGTTGCCGGAGCGATTCGACCACAGAGGACACGGAGGGCACAGAGATTTTCTTTAATAACTCTTCCTCTGTGCTCTCCGTGTCCTCTGTGGTTGGTTTTCTTGCTTCGCGCGAGTAGAGCGGCGCTTCCTCTGCCAATGGTTTCGCCGGAATCTCCGCCGCGACTGTTCCGTTGTTGCGCACGCGCATCATGCCGTCGTCCGTCACGCGCCCGATCTCGGCGCAGGTCACATCCCATTTTTCGAAAACTTCGCGCACAACATTTTCCCGGCCGCGCTTTGCAATGATGAGCATGCGCTCCTGCGATTCACTCAACAGGATCTCATACGGCGTCATCCCCGATTCGCGTTTGGGAACTTTGGCCAGGTCGATCTCGATTCCGGTGCCGCCGCGACTTGCCGTTTCGCAGGTCGAGCAGGTGAGGCCAGCCGCTCCCATATCTTGAATTCCGGCCACAGCATCCCGCGTCAACAACTCGAGACACGCTTCGAGCAAAAGCTTTTCCTTGAACGGATCGCCTACTTGCACCGCTGGTCGATCTTCGCGCGATTCTTCGGTCAGTTCGCGCGAAGCGAACGCTGCGCCGGCAAGACCGTCGCGTCCTGTTTCCGCGCCAACATAAAATACCGGATTGCCAACCCCTCGCGCCGCGCCGCGGGCAAGTTGCTCGTGCCTCAAAACGCCAAGACAAAATACATTCACCAGCGGATTGCCCTCGAAACTTTTGTCGAAATAAATTTCGCCACCGATTGTCGGCACGCCGATGCAATTTCCGTAGTGCGCGATTCCAGCCACTACGCCGGCAAACAGACGACGATTCGCTTTCATCTGCGCTTCGTCATCACCGCAAACGATGGGCCCAAACCGCAGCGAGTTAAGTAGAAATTCCGGACGCGCACCCATCGTAAAAATGTCACGAATGATTCCGCCAACGCCCGTAGCAGCACCCTGAAATGGCTCGATCGCGCTCGGGTGATTGTGACTTTCTATCTTGAAGGCGATTGCCCAGCCATCGCCGATATCGACAACGCCCGCGTTTTCTTCTCCTGCCTTCACCAGAATGTTCGCTCCGCTGGTGGGAAATTTCTTCAGCTCTTTACGCGAATTTTTGTAGGAACAATGCTCGCTCCACATCACGGAAAAAATTCCGAGCTCGGTGAAGTTTGGTTCGCGTCCGAGAATTTTCTTGATCCGTTCGAACTCCTCCGGCGTGAGCCCGTGCTTGCGTACGAGTTCAGCTGTGACTTCAGGTTCCACTGTCATGGATTGCGCACGTTAACTGATGTCGGCCTCTCCTCAAATTGGTAGGGCCGGACGGCTCGTCCGGCCGACGAATTCAATCAGGGAACGAGTGATGTGACGAAAACCTTTCAGAATTGTCGGCGCGACGAGCCGTCGCGCCCTACCGTAAATTAATTGAATATTTTTCCTGCGTCGGCGGTCGAAAATTCTACGGCCGATGTTGTTTCGGCCGCCACTTCCTCGGAGGAAGCGGTCCTAATCAAACACAAACGGAGGATACATGATGAAAAAGACAATCGTCACATTAGCATGCGCGCTTATCGCCCCACTGGCCTTTGCGCAAACGGGTACAACCACCACGCAATCGACCAGCACCAATCCGGTGACGGGGTCGAGTGAAACCACAACGACGACAACGTCGACCGACGGAACGGTCAGTACGTTTACACCGGGAAAAACGATCGTCGTGAAAACGACGGCGGCTGACCCAATCAGCTACGCCCTTGGCAAAACGGTTCGCTACGTGAACAAAGCCGGTCGCGAGATCAAGGAAGAGATGATCAAGCCCGGGGCGCGCGTCCACGTCTATTATGACGGGGCTGGCGAGACCCGCGTTGTTAGTCGCGTCGTTGTCGACGACGATTAAAGTGGGAGGAGCCTCAATGCTCCGATCGTCGCGGCACTAAGGCCGCTCCCACATTTCAGAGTCGCAGGATTCCGCGTGAATCCTGCGGCTTTTTTTTTCTCAATCGAACGAAAGCTTCCGACCCTCACATGGTAATGTTGGTCATCCTGAGCGAAGCGAAGGATCTCACGATCGTTCGTGAAGTTCCTTACTTCGCTCGTAATGACGCATGGTGGCACCCTCATTTGCGTTCCGAGCCCAATTCGCAGAACATTGCCCATGGCTTTTGACCTGAAGGAAACCGTGGCTGCTCGGCTCGGCGAGAATTACGAGCTGCACCATCGCCACCTCAACCGCACGCTCGTTGCTGCGCAACGCGTGATCGGCTTCGATAAAGTCTATGCGCGCGCGGAAGGCGCATATCTCTACGATATGGATAACAATCCCTATCTCGATTTCCTCAGCGGCTACAGTGTATTCAACATAGGCCGCAACCATCCCGCCGTGAACAAAGCAATTCGCGACGTGCTCGATCTCGATCTGCCGAACATGGTGCAGATGGATTGCTCGCTCTTGAGCGGGCTGCTCGCGGAAGCAATCACGAAACGCACGCCGCCGCATCTCGATGCCGTATTCCTTTGTAATTCTGGAACTGAGGCCATGGAAGGTGCGTTGAAATTTGCGCGGGCCGCGACAAACAGACCGCGTGTGCTTTCACTCGAAAATGCATTTCACGGGTTAAGCCTCGGTTCGCTTTCGCTTATGGGCTGCGAAAGTTTTACTGAGGGTTTCGGCAAGTTAATGGAAGGCTTCGACACGCGCATTGCTCTCGATGATATCGCTTCGCTCGAACGCGAACTTTCCAAGCGAGACGTTGCTGCGTTCGTCATCGAACCCGTGCAAGGCAAGGGATGTAAGTTTCCTAAAACCGATTTCTTCGTTCGCGCGCAGGAGCTTTGTCGAAGGTATGGAACATTACTGATCTCCGACGAAGTGCAGACCGGGCTTGGTCGCACCGGAAAAATGTTTGGTTTTCAACATTGGGATCTGGAGCCTGATATCATTACCCTCGCGAAAACCCTCAGCGGTGGCTATGTGCCATGCGGTGCGATCGTCGCACGACGTGAGGTTTACCAGAAGACCTTCAGCCGCATGGATCGCTGCGTGGTGCACTCGACGACATTCGGCCGCAACAATCTGGCCATGGCATGCGGGCTTGCCTCTCTTGACGTTATTGATAACGAGAACCTCCTTGGGAACTCTGCGAAGATGGGCGCAATGCTGATGGAACGCGTCGATGCTCTGCGGGCGAAACATTCCTTCATTAAAGAAGTCCGCGGCAAAGGCCTCATGATCGCGATTGAGTTTCATGAACCTAACGAGTTTAAACTGAGGATGGCGTGGAAGCTCCTACACAAGGTCGATAAGGTCCTGTTCGCGCAGATGGTCGTATCGCAGCTCCTTGCGAAACATCGCATTCTCACGCAGGTCGCCGGCCATGCCATGGATGTAATCAAGATTCTCCCGCCGCTCATCATTGGCGAACGCGAGGTCGACATGTTTGTAAACGCTCTCGATTCAACATTAAGTGAGTGCCGCAAATTCCCTGGACCGATGTGGGAGCTGGGCAATAATTTCGTAAAACACGCGCTGCGTTCCAGGAGCGGGGAACAACGACCGAATCCGGTGCCAGCCTGAGCCCGTGCCCGAGACTCGTAGCTCAAGGAAAAAATTCCTCCAGCTTATCGAGGTCGCGCCAGCCCGCAGTCAGATCTCACCGCAAAGAGCGGTCGCTTGAACTGCATGGGCCGCTGAAACCAGTGCCATCAGACGGCAGAATTTGTTTTACGCTGCGATCGCCTTCGAGCTAAAGACAACCAGTTAAAGGAACGTGGTTAAAGGGATAGCTACTGCATCTCGCGACGATGTGCGGTTCTGCCCAGTCCTTTCACTCCTATCCCACGCGCGACAAAGGCAGAACTTATCCCACCTCAAATTTCTTCGACACCCGCTTACTCTTACGGGTGGCGGTTCTATTTGATGTGCCAGTTGCAAGCGCCTGCCACCAACTCGTTGCTGATGACAGGCGCTCAACTATGGCGAAAACTCATCTATCGCGGGCATAGATCCTCGCGCCAATCCACCCAATCCGACCACGCCGATTTCTACCACTGATTCGCGTTCACGAGCCAGACCGGCCAATCATACCATGGACTACTTTTGTTTCTGTTCGCGCAATCAATTAACTGATCGCGCCGTTCAATCCGTTCGGGAAGAAGCCTCCCGCGTGCGCGTTGGGCGTGAAGTAAACTATGTTCAACACCTGGCGGGTGGTTCGGCCGAAGACACGACCGGCTCCGTCCGTCGGTACGATGTTGGCACTGCCATCCCTAGCGAGCAGAGGTTGATCGTCATCGCCCGGGCCATCAAGAACATCGCGTAGATCCGAAATTTTCTTGGCTATCGCGATACCTGTCGATCCCAGCTCGGAGAAAATCGTGGTACGAATGAGTGAGGCGTGATATGCCTCAGTTCCCAGAAGCCTGGCGCCAGCATATGCCAGGATTTGCGGATTTTGTATCACCCCCGCTGCGCCAACGTATGCAGTTACGCCGACGTCCTCGAAGATGAAGGCCCCAAGCAGAAAGTTGGTTTCATTGGCGAAGGGGTCGAACGATGTACCGATTCCTGCGGCTTGCGCCAGGGCATTGAAACTTTCCAGCAGATTAATTGACGGCTGCGCCACGGGTTGCACGCCTACGAACGTGAGAACGTCACGAAGATAGCTCACGTGCAATCGTTCGTCGGTTGCGATCTCCGCCGCGTATTGGCGAAATGCCGGAGTCGTGAAATTAACTTTCGGGTTCGCCTTAATTCGCACGTTGCCCTGCATGCCGCTGCCCGTCAAAAGGGACGCGTCGATGCCGTGGCCCGTTAACCCATAGGAATAGTATTGTGCCTCGAGATATTCAAGATTCAAGGCGAACTGCACAACGTCTGAATCCGTTGAGGAAACGGGAGTTACGTCCGGCCCGATCACGGCTTGGGTGCGTTTCGCGAGAAAACCCAACCCCGATAAAGTTACAGCGCCGATTCCGAGACGCTTTAGCGCCTGCCGGCGGCTGGTTCCGCTCTGTTCTTTTAATTGTTGTTCCAGGATAGCTGCATTCATGAATTAATTCTTTCTTGTTTAAGACTTGGCTTTTTGTTTTTTGATTTGGTACTAAACCGTACACAGCAGCCAAACGCCGCTCGCACTCACAATGGATGTAGAAAAATTGTACCCTGACCGTTTTTATTTCGACGCCTTCAATTCCCGGGCAGACTTGCCCGCATAATCTCGGGGTAGACGTTTGGTACGCTACCGGACAAACGAAGGTCGTTGCGATCGGCGCGGTGGTGGTCACTACACTTGTTCGAAAGACGTCGGGCTGCGGAAGTTACGAGGTTGCTGCGGCAACCCTTGGACCTGATTCCACGACCAGCCGAGTAAGAACGAATCCCGACACGTTGCACCCTTTCATTCGCGGACGAAACCCGTCCTACCGTTTTCTGGATTGAGCGATCTAAAAAGGGTAAACCTCAGCCCAACAAGCGATTGAATTCCGCTCGTATCATTCGGTAACACTCGCAAGCCGTCTTCTCGAGTTTTGCACGGTTACGAATAGTGACGCGACCACGCTGATTTTGAATAATGCCCGCTCGCTGCAAGGCGCCGGCAATAACCGTCACTCCAGCACGTCGAGCGCCGAGCATTTCTGACAAAAACTCGTGCGTGAGACCGAATTCATCGCCATCGACGCGATCGTGGGTGAATAGAAGCCAGCAACAGCAGCGTTGTTTAATCGTGTGTAGCCGGTTGCAAGTGGTTTGCTGCGCGAGTTGTGTGAAGAGAGCCTGGCTATACAGGCGCAGTGTTTTGGCCAACGCGCCATTTTTGCGCGTCTCCTGCCGGACCGCCGCCGCATTCACTCGAACGGCGGTCCCGCTTATCTGGTAGAGGGCTCTCCTCGAGCTCGTCGCCGCGCCGAAGAATGCAGGCAGTCCCACTACGCCCTCATTGCCGACCGTTGCTATCTCGCTTTCCGTTCCATCTTCAAGAATATTCAAGATCGCAGCCACCCCTCGTTCGGGAAAATAAACGTACTTCAATTGTTCGTTAGGCTGGTAGAGCGAGTCGCCCTGGGCGAGATCGATCACCTTCATGTGCGGGCCTAAACGCCTCAATGTGGATTGAGGCAACCTCTTCAGGATGCGATTTCGAAAACGGAGCTTCCTCTGAGAATTTGGCATAAGTCTAATTTCCTCTCCGACGGCGATCCGCCGTAGAGCCCGATCGCATTAAGACAGGCGTTCCCATGGCGTTGTCTGTCCGCAACTTAGTATTAATGTGCGCTAACGCACAATTGTATTTCAAAAACTGGAAGCGCTAACTATTTTCTTTTGTGACGTACGACGTTATCGAGCAATCTACGAGATGGTGGAGGCAAGGAGATTATCCAACGTTGCGCGTTGGCTCCAGTTTGAGAGCTTCGCTTACAACCCTTGCGCGTAACGCGCCCCACCGGTCGAACCGTCGATTCTCATCTCCGCTCCATTGCCTTTGAAATGGAGGCAAGGGGATTCGAACCCCTGACTTCCAGCTTGCAAAGCTGGCGCTCTACCAACTGAGCTATGCCCCCCGCGTAGAATGCGGATTGTAGAATGCGGGATGCGGAATGCAAACCGGAAGCCAACACGTTTGTTCCTGTTCCTGGTTAACCTAAGCAGAAAATAACTGGAAAGTTCCGACCGCATTAGTCAGAAAGGTGATTATGAAACCATTGTTGCCTGTATTAGCCGTTTTATGTCTGAGTTGCGTTAATCTTTTCGCGCAAGGTAAAATTGATCTGCGAATAAGTGATTCTATACACGACATCCTGGAGAGGAACGTCGGCCAAACTCTTGAGCTTCGTTTGAAGTCCGGTGAGAAAATCGGCGGCAAAGTAGCGAAACTCGGTGATAAGCTCGTTTTTCTATCTCAAATTTCCGGCGCCGAGTTTTATGATGCGGCAATTGAGATCGGCGATGTCGCCGCGGTCGTTGTTCGGGTAAGAAACCAGTAGCTTCTTGTGGTGGATCGGCCGCTCCGCGGGCGATGCTAATTCAACGCGGCCATCGGTCGCCATTGTCGGCATCGAGCAAGGGACTGCTCGATCCACCTAGGCAAAGGGATCGATGATCCATGACCACTCTTCGGCTTTCCGGCATAGACCAGCAACAACGGGATTTTGGCGGATGTAATTCATCTTCTCCGACAGCTGTTCGCCTCGCTCGGCATCGCGTAATCGATGATCGAAATAGCCCTCCTGCCACTTCACGGCGTGCTTGCGAGCATGAAAACGTTTCCAGTCGCCAATCACCTGACTCATCGAGCGATGGCGCGCAAAGGACAGCAGTGCGTGTAAATGATCCGGCAGTAACACGAACAACGTGATGTGCCAGCGCTGCTTTCCTTGATAGAGCTTTGCTGACTCAAGAATTGATTGCGCAAGCAATGGCTCGGTTAATGGTCGCTGCTCGCATTGCCGATCAACAGCGAGGCGGATGTGAAAGAGCGCGCCGTCTTCGACCCAGGACGGGACATCGTGATGCAGTTTGGAGGGGAAGCCGCGATAAAGCACGCGTGCGATTCTGAATAACGCGTTTGAAAGCTGCAAGGTGGATCGGCCGCTCCGCGGGCGATGCTAAATAATGCGCCTTCTGCGCCAAATAATTAACATCGAGCAAGGGACTGCTCGATCCACCTTTTCAATCCACACCAAAAAAGAAAATGCCGGATGGCATTTCGGCCATCCGGCATTTTGTCGATACCAGCAATTATCTAGCAAAGACTGAATTGTGCGCTATCCGTCGTTTCTCTGAGCCTCGATTTCTTTCGTTATCGAGGTCTTAACGGCATGTCGGAATCCCGAAGAACTCCGGGTTAGCCGTCGACCTAATCAATCCCCGAACGAATTCGGGAATGAATTTCTCCTTAGAAAGGAGGTGATCCAGCCGCAGGTTCCCCTACGGCTACCTTGTTACGACTTCATCCCAGTTACTGCTCATAGCGTAATCGACTGCCTCCCTTGCGGGTTGGCGCGCCGGCTTCGGCTACAAGCAACTTCCATG